>VBAT01000057.1:22293-29365 GCA_005884665.1 Bacteroidota bacterium | reverse complement strand
CCAGGTCTCTGTCTGGTTCACCCCGCTTCTTGTTCTAATTTCCAGCTAAATCTGTTTCAAAGAATCTATTTATTGACTAAAGGTTCTCTGTGGCCCTATCTCAGAATGGTTTCAACTTATATTTTTGGTTATATCTTTCGTTCAGTTGCTTTTGCTTGTCTGTCAGATCAATTTTACGTCCCTGGATGAAGGCATCGGTGACGATACTTGATTTCATATCCAGGATATCTCCTTCACAGATCACGATATTAGCGTCCTTGCCTACTTCAATACTTCCCGTTTTATCACTTACGCCAAGGATCTTTGCAGCATTCAGCGTGATAGCCTGCAGCGCTTCTTCTTTGGAAAGACCATAAGCGGCAAGTGTACCGGCATTAAATGCAAGGTTGCGACCCCTCGTCTGACCATCATCATCAGTAATGGAAAATAGCACCCCGGCTTTCTGCAACATAGCCGCTGTTTTGAAAGGCTGGTCAATGTCATCATCCTCCAAAGTGGGCAAAGCATGTGGCTGGCCCAATATCACCGATACATTATGTTGCTTTAAAAGATCAGCGATCTGCCAGCTGTCGCTTCCGCCAACTATTACGACATCAAAACCGAATTCCTGGATGAAGTCTAATGCCACCAGCATCTGTTTTACGGTATTCGCATGAACATACAGTTTCTGGGTTTTATCAAACAATCCTTTCACTGAAGCCAGTTTTAAATTCGTTTCATCATGTGATGGAGCGGCTGCATATGCTTTTGCTTCGCGGAAAAAAGCCTTGATCTTTTCTACCTTGTCCAGTCCTTCTTTTACAGGATCGGTCTCCTGTTGCTGTGGACCGCCTCTGCCTCCACCGCCGCCAAAACCCCCAAATCTCGGCCGGGGCATTAATGTCGGCATATTAAAATGAATGCCTTCGTCGATCTTATACGCTGCATCTTCCCAGTTCCAAGCATCCAGCTGAACAACGGAAGATGATCCGCTGATCATACCGCCTTCAGGAACTATATTGGCCAGCAAGATTCCATTTGAACGAAGTGTATTGATAACCTTTGAATCGGTGTTATACGCGACCAACGAACGGACATTGGGATTCAAATCGCCAATTTCCTGCACATCTGTACTGGCGCGAACGCTGTTGATCTCAACAAGGCCGAGGTTTGTTGCAGGTAGTATGAGCCCTGGATATACCTGTTTACCTTTTGCATCTACTGTGGTTGCGCCTGCCGGAATGGCCACATCTTTTCCAATAGCGGATATCTTACCATCGGTAATGACAATACTGGCATTTTCAATTACCTCACCGTTGCCTTTATGCACGGTGGCATTGGTAATAACCGTAGTTGTTGTTTGTTTGGGTGCCGGGTAAACAGTTTCCTGTGATTGCGCACGAAGCAGAAAACAAATTGTTACGAGGCTCAGAAATATTTTTCTCATTACAGGATTTTTTAGTCGTTAGTAATATCATCTTCTTCGATCGTCAGCAGCCCCTGGCTGTGTGTATGTTCCATACAGGTGTGAATGACCTGGTAAGTAGGTTGGGCAGGGATCACAGGAGCCCCGCTTCTTTTTTCCCCGTTCATCTTTTTCACCAGGCGTGCTCTTTCGGAATCCACCCATTTCTGCATCTCCGCATCTTTGGCCCTGTCGAAATAAATGGTGCCATCAACGATCGTATATAACGCCTTTGCATAAATGCTCAATGGGTGATCACTCCATAAAACGACATCGCCGTCCTTACCCACTTTGAGACTTCCCACCCTGTCTTCAACATGCAGCATCCTGGCGGGGTTGAGCGTCACCATTTTTAGACATTGTTCTTCAGAGAGACCGCCATACTTCACACTTTTGGCCGCTTCCTGGTTGAGTCGACGTGCCATTTCCGCATCATCCGAGTTAATTGCTACATTCAATCCAACTCTTGTCATAATAGCGGCATTGTAAGGGATTGCATCCTGCACTTCCATCTTATAGGCCCACCAGTCAGAGAAGGTAGAAGCATTCGAGCCATGTTCTTTCATTTTGTCTGCCACCTTGTATCCTTCGAGGATATGAGTGAATGTATTGTATTTATACCCCATTCGGTTGGCCACTTCGATCGAACTCATGATCTCACTCTGCACATAGGAATGGCAGGTGATAAATCTTTTCTTATCTAAAATCTCAACCAATGCATCCAATTCAAGATCGCGACGCGGCATCTGCAACGAAGTGCTAGGTTTCTTGTCCTTTGCAGCTTTATCCTTTGCTGCATTATAATCGGCCCAGGCTTTTTTGTAATCTTTTGCACGGGTAAATGCGTCCACCAGCACCTGTTCAACACCCATTCTCGTGTCAGGATAACGATTATTGTTTGAACTGTTACCAACAGCCGAAGGGGAACGTTTGACGTTCTCACCCAATGCGAATTTGATAAAGCCATCGGCTCCTTTGAACTTCAGTTCTTCATCATCAGCTCCCCAGCGCAGTTTTATTAATTGAGTCTGGCCGCCGATCACGTTAGCCGAGCCATGCAGAATATGTGAAGTCGTAACACCGCCGCTTAACTGGCGATAGATACTTATATCATCCGGGTTGAGATTGTCAGCAATGCGTACTTCGGAGGTAACACTCTGCCCGCCCTCGTTGATAGAAGAGGCTGCGATATGTGAATGTTCATCGATAATACCCGGTGTTACATGCTTGCCGGTACCATCAATCACCCTTGCAGAAGCGTCCGATAGATTTTTACCTACAGCAGCAATCTTTCCGTTCCTGATTAATACGTCTGTATTTTGTAAAACTCCTTCCGCTTCATTGGTCCATACGGTAGCGTTTTTGATAAGAATTGTCTCCTGTTTGGGTTGCTGGTCTTCTGTCCATCCAAAAGGCTCAAAAGGATAAACCACTTTTCCGACAACTGGTATCTCTTTCTTCTTAACGGTATCGATCTTTGGTTCCGCAGCTTTTACAAAACTGGCAGTCCAGGTAAATGAATTGCCCAAAGAATCCGTGCCTGTACCATTCCACTCCTTTCCATCACTGAAACCGCTCAATCTTGTTGCAGAAGCAGGCAATGTAGCTTCTCCACCACCACCGCGACCGAAGCCACCTCCTGGTCTTTGTGTTCCTTCTCCACCACCCTGGGGTCTTTGCCTCCGAGTCATCGGGGCATAGCTGATCTTAACAGCTTTTCCATCAAAACTAAGTTTGGCATTCAATGTATCCTTGCCGTACATGCTAAGGGAACTGCTGCTCTTTACATCCAATGTATAAGTTTCAGAACCGGAAGGATAATTTACTTTGAGATTATAAGTGCCGGCCACATTGGCTGCAGCCTGGTCTTTTACAATATATCTCCTACCCTGCACCCAATTCTGGAAAATACTAGCCTTTTCATCAAAAGGAGATTCCGATGTGATCAGGAAGTTCGCAACCTTACCGGCTTCGATGCTCCCTACCTGGTTATAGATCCCAAGGATGGTGGCAGGAGTTTTTGTCAATGCTTCCAGCGCCTTTGCTTCGGTAAGTCCATAGTCCATTGCCTTTCTCAGGTTGGTCCAGAACTGGTTTACGTTTCTGAGATCGGCTGTTGTCAGGCAAAAAGGAATGCCTGCTTTTTCAAATGCGGCTGCATTGGTTGGAGCCATTTCCCAATGTTTCATATCATTCAATGAAACAAAACGTGCATCATTGGGATCTTCCACATCCTGTGCCTGTGGAAAATTCAGGGGAAGAATGAAAGTAGCGTTCGTTGCTTTCATTTCTTTCATACGCTGGTATTCATTCTGCCCTGCCTTAATTATAAATTGTACACCGAACTCGTCTCCGATGCGATCGGCGCGCAAATCATTCCATTTGTCATTAGCCTCGAATATCTGCGGCAGGTTCTGCTCATCATTCCAGGCTTGCAACGTCAGATTCACTCCTTCGCCGACTGGCTTTGTTTTATACCATTGTGCATCCAGGTATGATTGACGCAACAGGGCGATCATTCCCATCATGGAACTGGGATAGCTTTGTCTCGATGAACCTTTGCTGAATGAATAATTTGCAGAAGCCTTTTCTTTTAGGATCACCAGGTTTTCTTTTTCGGTGGCCAATGTTGCCACTACACCTGTGCCGCGGGCAATTCCATCTTTAACATGACAAAGCACGGTACCAAAACCTGCTTCCCGCAACGGTTTTGCCCTGGCGTCATCGGCGGTAAAAACTTTATAGGCGTCGGTTGTGCTTTTGATAGCATCGTTCCAGCCATAGGCGCCCTTAGTTCCAGCATCTAATTGTGGTTGCTGCCCGGGGGTGAAATTGCCACCGCCAAACCCGCCAAAGCCGGTTGTCGTCTGTTGCGCGGGCATGCCGTAGTCGGCATAAATGTCGATAAATGAAGGATAGATAAATTTGCCGCTACAATCGATGGTAATCGCATCCTTGGGAATAGCAACTCCGGTGCCCACGGCTATGATCTTTCCTTTGCGGATAACCAGTGTAGCATTGCTTATTGTGGTCTGTCCATCCTTAACGATAGTAGCGTTGGTAAAAGCATAACAACCTTCCCGGTTATCGGCGACGCCGTTTTCGGGAAAGGTTTGCTGGGAGAAGACTGTCAATGCTACCAAATGGAGACAGGCAATCCACCCAAGTCTTTGTAAACAGGATCTTTTTCTCATTGCAGGTATTTTAAAGAATTTGATAATGAACGGAACGCAATTTTCACCGATAAGAAGGTCGAATTTAGGGCAATTGGTACAAAAAGAAACAACCGTTGATAAAACTAGGGCCTCACCCTCCAACTCCCTCTGCGAAGGAGAGGGAGAGTAACCACCATCCAATTGCTCGCTACGCTCGTAATCTCACATTCAACTATGGAGCATCCAATATCCAGCATCCAGCATCCAGCCGGCTCGCTCCGCTAACAATAATGACAGCTCCGGACTATCGACTTCCGGCTAGCGACTCCCGACTAAAACATTACCTTTGATCACATAAACTCACGACTATGGCTACCGGTTCGCCAAAGATATTTTCCCACCTGAGTAATGGACAGCCTGGATTTTCCCTGTCTCCCCGGATTGACCAGGTAGGTGTTGAAGAAAGAGCCTCTCGTTTTACCAAGCGTAGTATTAAAAAGGAATCTAAGCTTAATGGATTGAAGCTGGTGCTGAACATGATCGATCTGACCACGCTGGAAGGAAAAGATACAGATGGAAAAGTAAAACAGCTTTGTTATAAAGCAATGCATCCTCACGACGCGCTGCCGGACATTCCCACGGTCGCAGCCATTTGCGTATATCCTTCAATGGTGAAGATAGCCCGGAAAGCTTTGGGCGATTCTGGAATAAAAGTAGCCTCAGTGGCTACAGCATTTCCCAGCGGCCAGGCACCGAAGGATGTAAAGATCAGGGATACAAAGTACGCGGTTAATGAAGGAGCTGATGAAGTAGATATGGTGATCAGTCGCGGAAAGTTCCATTCCGGCGAATACAATTATGTGTTTGATGAGATCGCGGCGATCAAAGAAGCTTGTGGCGATGCGAGATTAAAAGTTATTTTGGAAACCGGAGAACTTGGCACATTCGACAAGGTCAGAAGGGCCAGTGATATTGCCATGCATGCAGGAGCCGACTTTATAAAAACATCTACCGGCAAGATCCAACCGGCGGCAACCATGCCAGTGACGCTGGTAATGCTGGAGGCGATACGCGATTTTTATTATAAAACCGGGAAGATGATCGGAATGAAGCCTGCGGGTGGCATTTCCAAATCTAAGCTGGCTTTACATTATCTCGTAATGGTAAAGGAAACGTTAGGTGAAGACTGGCTCAATAATGAATGGTTCAGGTTTGGTGCAAGCAGCTTAGCCAATGATGTACTGATGCAGATTGTAAAAGAGAAGACGGGGGTTTACCAGGCTGCAAACTATTTTTCAGTTGATTAAAGCCTCCCCAACCCTCCAAAGGAGGGGCTTTAGAATCCGAAAGTTGTAATTTTTTTATTCCTGTTGGAAGGAAATATCACGAACGTGATGATGATTCAAAATGTATGCGAGGAAAACCCAATGAAAGAATGTGATGGAATTGATAAACGCATTGACTAAAGAAGCGGCCTCATAGAGGCCAAATATTCGGTAGACAGATACCGCTGCTGATCAAACAAAAATTTATGCCGACAACAAAAAAGAAAGCCGCTGTAAAAAGCAATACGATCAAATTAAAATTTGATACGTCCTGGTCGTATGCCCCGGCGCCAGAAAGTAAAAGCGCTGCCACGATCAATAAGCAATATGATCTTTTTATTAATGGAGAATGGCAAAAGCCATCCAGCGGAAAATATTTCGATACGATCAATCCAGCTACGGAAGAAAAGTTGAGCGAAGTGGCAGAAGCCAATACTGCGGATGTTGATAAAGCAGTGCAAGCTGCCCGTAATGCCTACGAAAAGGTATGGAAAAGAATGCCGGCCAAGGAACGGGCTAAATATGTTTTTAGAATTGCCAGGATCATCCAGGAAAGAGCGAGGGAACTGGCGATCATTGAATCACTGGATGGCGGCAAACCAATCCGTGAGAGCCGCGATTTTGATGTGCCTACGGCAGCCAATCATTTCTTTTATTATGCAGGATGGGGAGATAAGCTCGAATATGCATTTCCCAACCGCAGGGCCCAACCGTTGGGTGTGGCAGGACAGATCATTCCATGGAATTTTCCATTATTGATGGCAGCCTGGAAGATCGCACCAGCAATTGCAACGGGTAACACGGTTGTACTAAAACCCGCCGAGACTACTTCATTAACTGCGTTGAAGCTGGCAGAGATCATTGAAGAATCCGAGTTGCCCAAGGGCGTTGTGAATATTGTTACGGGTGCAGGAGAAACAGGTGCTGCAATTGTGAACCACCCGGACATTAATAAGATCGCATTTACCGGTTCCACCGAAGTCGGAAAAATTATACAAAGGGCGATAGCCGGAACTGACAAGAAAATAACATTGGAATTAGGAGGCAAAGCAGCCAATATCATATTTGAAGATGCCCCGATAGACCAGGCTGTAGAAGGTGTGATCAACGGGATCTATTTTAACCAGGGCCATGTTTGTTGCGCCGGG
>VBAT01000057.1:0-22256 GCA_005884665.1 Bacteroidota bacterium | reverse complement strand
AAAAGACCGGATCGAATCACTGATCGTGGGTGACCCGATGGATAAGAATACGGATATTGGCGCTATCAACTCGCGGGCGCAGCTGGCCACGATTCATAAATACCTTGAGATAGGACGAAAAGAGGGCGCGGAAATGTATGAAAGCAGTTGCCCCCTTCCCGGAAAAGGTTTCTGGTGCCGGCCAACTTTGTTTACCAATGTTGCACAAAGCAATCGTATTGCGCAGGAAGAAATATTCGGACCAGTGCTGGCAATCCTTACATTCAGAACGGATGATGAGGTGATAGAAAAAGCTAACAATTCACCGTATGGATTAAGCGCGGGTGTATGGACGGATAAAGGTTCGAAGATCTTCAATATGACAAAGCGTATGAGAGCTGGCGTAGTCTGGGCCAATACCTTTAATAAATTCGATCCTTCGTCTCCGTTTGGTGGATATAAGGAGAGCGGGAAGAGAAGGGGGATTACATGGGTTGAATGCGTATTTGAATTTGGTTTGAACCTCTTAAACTTATTGAACATTTTAAACTTATTAAACGAACGTGATGGACAAATCAATAAAAAAGTCTTCTCTCACCATAAGTGAAAATGGACTGGAGAAAAAAACTTCAGGCAAACGGCTGGAGGTTTTGAAGACCTATAAGATCTATATCGGCGGTCAATTTCCGAGGACCGAATCGGGTCGCTACTATGTACCTGTTAATGCTGTAGGAAAAAAACTGGCCAATGTTTGTCTCAGTTCAAGAAAAGATTTTCGTGATGCGGTAGTTTCGGCAAGGGGTGCATTCAGCGGGTGGAGTGGTCGTGCTGCATTCAACCGCGGCCAAGTATTATACCGTATGGCAGAAATGCTTGAAGGCAGAAAGGCACAGTTCATTGAAGAGTTGACGCAGCAGGATGCATCAAAAGCCAAAGCTGAAAAAGAAGTCAACCTGGCGATCGACCGTTTGATCTATTATGCAGGCTGGTGCGATAAATACCAGCAGATCTTTAGCGCTGTTAATCCGGTTGCTTCATCCCATTTTAATTTTTCAGTACCGGAACCGACCGGAGTAGTGAGCATCGTCGCCCCACAAAATGATTCGCTGCTGGGATTGGTTTCTGTTATTGCGCCGGTTATTACAGGTGGCTGTACCTGCGTCGTACTGGCTTCGGAAACAAAGCCCTTATGTTCGGTCACTTTTTCTGAAGTGCTGAACTCTTCCGACCTGCCGGGAGGAGTTGTCAATATTTTAACAGGAAAACCATCTGAACTGGCTTCCTGGTTCGTTGATCATATGGATGTCAATGCAACCATCTATTGCGAAAAAGATTCTTCTGTAAAGAAAATGATGCGGGAAAAATCGGCCCTGAACCTGAAACGCATTATCTTCTACGATAAAGTGAACTGGTATACCGAAGAGGGACAATCGCCTTATTTTATCATGGATACGCAGGAAATAAAAACGACCTGGCACCCGGTTGAAAATATTGCAGGAGCGGGCGGGGGTTATTGAGGTTAGTTGGTTAGTTAGTTTATAGATTTTAATCATTAACTGTTATCCGATTTGCAATTATATGTTAGCATAGTTATTGAGGTTTACCCGTTAATTGGTTAATTCGTTTATTTGTTATCCGATTGACAAACCAATTTATTAATATGAAAAAGATCATTCTTCTTTCTGGCTTGTTGTTTTCCCTGCAATCATTTTCGCAGACTGTACGACAGTTTAATGATAGCAGTAAACATATATTGGATAGCAGTTCAGTTATCGTACATAAAGATCCCAGGGTGGATTTGCTGGTAAAAAAGCAGGCACAGATCAATGAGGTAACAACAAGGGAGTCCAGGAAATCCGGGAAAGGCTACCGCTTAATGATCATCAGTACGATCGACAGGGACGAGGCGATCGGGGCTAAAACGAAAATCTATACTTATTTCCCCGAGCTGCAGGCTTATCTCTGGCACCAGTCTCCATATTATAAATTAAAGGCTGGCAATTTCAAAGACAGGAAAGAGGCCGAGGAATACCAGAAAAAACTGAATCTTTATTTTCCGAAGGGTGTCTTTATCATGAATGACATCGTGGAATTAAAGCCGGATAAAAGCAAAGACGAAAACTTCTAAAGACAAGAGCGGGAAACAGAGCGGAGAGCGATATCTCCTATGTTTCTTTTTCCTCCGCTCTCACTCTCTTTCCCGCTCTGTATTTCTGCTCTGTTTCCCGCTCTATTGGTTACTTTTACAGTATGTTGCAAAAGATCAAAGCATTAGCCAGTCAATACGCTGCCGAATTTGTCGAAGTACGACACCATCTTCACGCAAACCCGGAACTGAGTTACCAGGAATTTGAAACATCAAGATTTATCCAGGATAAACTAAAAGAGTTTGCAATCCCATTTGAGGTAAAAGCCACTACAGGTGTAGTTGGACTGATCGAAGGAAAAAAACCCGGCTCAAGAATAGTTGCCCTGCGTGCTGATATGGATGCATTGCCGATAAAGGAAGAGAACGACATTGTTTATAAATCCAGGAAAGAAGGCGTAATGCATGCCTGCGGCCATGATGTACATACTACCTGCCTGCTAGGCGCCGCGAAAATTCTCAATGAACTCAAGACCGACTGGGAGGGAACCGTTAAGCTGATCTTTCAACCCGGTGAAGAAAAGAACCCGGGTGGTGCCAGCCTGTTGATCAAGGAAGGAGTTTTGGAGAAACCTGAGCCCTCTTCCATTTTTGGCTTGCATGTTCATCCCGGGCTCGCCGTTGGTAAAATGAGTTTCCGTGCCGGCAAGGTCATGGCGAGTGCCGACGAATTATATATCACGGTAAAAGGTAAGGGAGGACATGCAGCTTCACCTCATGCGTGTATCGATCCCATACTGATCGCTTCACATCTTATTGTCAGTTTGCAACAAATCGTCAGCCGTAATAATAACCCGCATAACCCAACAGTGCTTTCCATCACTTCGTTCCAGGGAGGATCAACGACAAATGTGATTCCAAATGAGGTCAAACTAAAAGGAACTTTTCGTGCCATGGATGAAGAATGGCGGTTCAAAGCACATGATCTTATTCGCAAAATGGCCACAGAACTGGTCAATAGCATGGGTGGCGAAATTGACCTGTTGATCGATGTTGGCTATCCTTCAGTATATAATAATGAATCATTGAATGAACTGGCCAGGAAAAAGGCCGAAGAATTCATCGGAGCAAAAAATGTAGAAGAAACAGAAGCGAGGATGGGCGCTGAAGATTTTGGTTACTATACACAGGAGATACCGGGTTGTTTTTTCCGGCTGGGTGTGATGAACACGAAGAAAGGTATCACCTCCGGGGTACACACTCCTACTTTCAATATCGATGAATCGGCCATCGAAACAGGTATCGGGATGATGGCCTGGCTGGGAAGCTCTGTTAATTTCAGCTAATGCAATATTGCCACGGATATACGGATAGATGTCGGACAAATTAACCAGTTGACGTATAAACGGATAAACCATAAAGATCGCCGGAGATGCAACGCCGGCACATGAATCGTTGTCAACGTAGATTATGAAAGGATCGATGATAATAGTTTTATTAATAGCATTAGGAACTTTATTTTCCTGTAAAAAGAACAAGACCGGTGATGACGATGCTTTAAGGATCAGGCTGTACGGCTGCGCCAGTCCAATTGTGTCAGGCACACAGGCTCAACTATGTTTTGATTCATTGCTAACGGACTCACGTTGTCCTTGTAATGCCGACTGCATTTGGCGCGGATATGCCGCCGGCAAGTTTTCTTTTTCAGTCGATGGACAAACCCACCAGCTAAGATTGGCAGAATTTGCAATACCCCCGGTTTTCCACAAAGACACTACTGTAGCGGGCTATAAAATTGAATTCGTGGACCTTACTCCTTATCCCTGCTGGCCGGAAAATGCGGATAAAACTGTGAAGGCTGAGATGAAAATCACGAAACTGTAGACTATCTTTAACAATTAAAAGCATCTTTTAATCGTTATCTTCAGTCTTATATAAAAATCGTATGGTAAAAAAACTCCCTATCCTGGCTATTCTCCTCATCGGTTCCCTTATATCATTTGGCCAGACAACAACCCAAAAAATAGAAGAAGCAAAGACCAACCCGGCCACACCGGCAAATGCAGCAAAAGCTGATGCACGAGTAGTTGATCAGAAAACTACAACTACTACCTCTACTGCGACAGTAGCTACCGCGAAAAAACTGAAGCCAAACAAAATGAACAGGAGGAAAAAAACGGCCAGTAGAACGAGATAAAAAAAATCCCCTCACCGAAGTGAGAGGATCCTTATTTCCTGCTGTTTATTTTTTAGAACTTTCTTTTAGTATCAATCATCCCTTTAAAGGTCCTGTCCAGTTCTCTATTACCAGAAGATATTTGAGGGTTTTCAGTATATGCCGGTGCCAAAGGCAACCTGAACGCACCCGTGCTGACATACCTGATCACACTTGCAAATGCAGACTCATTCACATCCCCCCAGTTTTTATCCAGGCCATCGGCAACAGTATTATTCAAAGCCAATCCATCGAAATAATTCCCTTCCCCATTTTTATTGGTCGAACGGAACGATACCGGGAATATATACCAGTCACCTACCGGTATCGGGAAAAAGCCGACAGGTTTGCCATATGTTTTAGAAGGCCCGACTAAGACTACATTCATAAATGGCTTGAGGTTATTGATCAGCAATTCACTAGCCGAAGCTGTATTGCTACTGACAATAAAAAACACCCGGCTAAGATTCAGCGATCCCAGTTTCTGAAAGTTCGTTGACTCATTGAATTGTGTATATCGGTCGTTGAACTGTTCCTTCATCATCAACTGGCCATTGGCCGAGGAGTTGACAAGGTAATTCGCAAACTTTTGCTGGAGACTGACATAACCACCTCCATTGTATCTTAAATCCACAGCTACTTCATCTACATTGGCTGCGGCAAATTTGCTAAACACACGCTGAAACTCATTGTTGATCTCCGTGGTGTCGCCAAGGAAAGAATTAAATACGATGTATCCTATTTTTTTAGTCCCGGCAGTATATACCGAATCGAGAAACACCGGATGTTCCTGGTAGGCCGCTGCATTGAGCGTAATATCCGTTGTTGAACCATCCGGCTTTTCAAATGTAAAGCTGGATGCCGTGCTGTTATAGACTCCATCGATTATGAAATTGGCGTTGCCGGTGGTAATATTCGTATTGTTATTGATCTTGGTGATCCTCCATCCTCTTTTTACTCCAGCAATTCCTGCAGGCGACGCCCTCTCCACGAAGCGTACCCGTAGATCGCCTTCAACCCTGAAGAACACATTCATTCCAAAATCCTGTGCAGCACCCGAACTGACATTGTCCCATTCCTGTTGCTTCACAGCAAAGCTCCAGCGGTCAACTGGTTGGCTGAAACCTGGTTCATTACTATAAGCCCGGACTGCAGTCATAATTGCATTCGGATCGGCATAGGTGCGGCCATTAAAGGACGCAGGTATCTGCGAATACCATAAATAGATATCGCGCGAATATAAAACGGTTGAATCTTTGATCTTATCGGCAGCAGAAGTTCCCGGCTGTGTGCCCGGATCAGTGCTGGCCTGGTCTTTCTTTTTGCATGAAGCAAAAATTGCTAAACATGCTATTACAGCGATGAGGTTTGATTTCACAGTTATAAAGTTTTTAATAAAAAAAAAGGAGCAAGACAATAACGAAAGCCAACCCGTAAAAGTTTGCCCGTAATCATGAATCGAATGGCTTTTAACAAAATCAATGTCATAGTAATGCAAAAAATACAAGAAAAAATTATTCCAAATCAACTGATTCATTATATGAAAATAATTCGTGATGCGGGATGCTGGTTACCGGTTACTGGTTACTGGTTTCCGGATGCTGGTCGCGTGATGCTGGATGCTAGATTGTGGCAGCGCGTTTTTTATTGTCAGCATCCAGCATCTAGTATCCAGCATCTAGCATCTCCCTGCTACTCTTTCAAAAGGCCATTAAAAAAAATCGCCACATTATTATTTTGTAACTTGCGCCCCTAACGATCCCATGAAGGGAAGGAAAATTCTAATAACCGAGCATGAATAAAAACGATTTGCGCAAGCAGCAGGCTCTCGATTATCATTCCAAAGGAAGGCCTGGGAAAATTGAAGTAGTCCCCACAAAAGAAACGAAAACACAAAGAGATCTTTCATTAGCTTATTCCCCCGGCGTGGCGGAGCCCTGCCTGGAAATTGCCGCCAACAGGGAAAAAGTATATAAATATACCGCCAAAGGCAACCTGGTAGCCGTTATTAGCAATGGAACTGCCGTATTGGGCCTGGGCGATATAGGTCCTGAAGCCGGAAAACCGGTAATGGAAGGAAAAGGTGTTTTGTTCAAAATTTTCGCAGATATTGACGTATTCGATATAGAGATCGCTGAAAAAGACCCGGAGAAACTTGTCCAGATCATTAAGTCTCTCGAGCCAACTTTTGGCGGCATCAACCTGGAAGATATCAAGGCCCCCGAATGTTTTTATATCGAAAAAAGATTAAAGGATGAATTGCATATACCCGTAATGCATGATGACCAGCATGGTACAGCTATTATCAGTGCCGCAGCTTTATTGAATGCATTGGAAATCCAGAAAAAGAATATCGCCAAAGCCAGATTCGTGGTTAATGGCGCAGGTGCTGCTGCGGTGTCCTGCATGAAATTGTATATCGGTCTTGGTGCAAAGCTGGAAAACTTTCTCGTATATGATAGCAAAGGCCTGATCAGCGGTGACAGGACTGACCTGGACGATATAAAGAAAGAGTTTATTTCCAACAGCAAGGCGACTACACTGGAGCAGGGCATGAAAGACGCCGATGTGTTCATCGGTTTAAGCAAGGGAAATGTAATTACGCAGGATATGGTAAAATCAATGGCAAAGAATCCTATCGTATTTGCCATGGCCAATCCCGATCCGGAAATAAGCTGGGAAGATGCTGTTGCTGCAAGAAAAGATATCATCATGGCGACCGGCCGTAGCGATTATCCCAACCAGGTAAATAACGTTCTTGGGTTCCCGTACATATTCCGTGGAGCATTGGATGTCCGCGCCAGCCAGATTAATGAAGAGATGAAGCTGGCAGCAGTGAGGGCATTGGCAGACCTGGCAAAGACTCCGGTGCCGGACATCGTGAATATGGCATACAACGAAAAAACAATTTCATTCGGCAATGATTACATCATTCCCAAACCGGTTGACCCAAGATTGCTGACCACGGTGGCACCGGCTGTTGCAAAAGCAGCCATGGATAGCGGTGTCGCGCAATTGCCGATCACGGATTGGGATAAATATGTAGCAGCGCTGGATAAGCGCCTGGGAATGGACAACCAGGTGATGCGTGTCATTAGCAACAAGGCCCGCCAGGATCCAAAACGAATTGTATTTTCTGAAGCAGATAATCTGAAAATATTAAAAGCCGCACAGATCATTTTTGATGATGGTATCGCGTATCCCATACTGCTGGGAGACGAATCGAAGATCAAGGATATTGCCCTTGCTAATGGTATCGATCTTGAAGGTCTGCCGATCTTTGACCCAAGAAGCGAAGAGATGGCAGCAAAACGAAGCCAGTACGCCGAGATCTTTTTTAAGAAAAGACAACGCAGGGGTTTCAATGCTTACGAGGCAAAAAAGGTAATGCGTGACAGGAACTATTTTGGTTGTATGATGGTGGAATGCGGGGATGCCGATGCCATGATCTCCGGGCTCACCAAAAATTACCCGGATACAATCCGCCCGGCCCTACATACGATCGGTACAGAAGAAGGCGTAAATAAAATCGCCGGCATGTATCTCATGCTTACTAAGAAAGGCCCGTTATTCCTCGCGGACACTACCGTTAACTTTAATCCAACTGCAACGGAACTGGCTGAGATCACGCTGATGGTAGCAAAAGAGGTACGCCATTTCAATATCGTTCCCCGTATCGCGATGCTTAGTTATTCTAATTTCGGAAGCAGCAATTCACCCGAAGCACGATTGGTGGCCGAGGCGAGGAACCTGGTAAAAGAACAAATGCCCTCATTGATAGTTGATGGGGAAATGCAGGCCAACATCGCCTTCAACAAAGAGTTGCTGAAAGAGAACTACCCGTTTTCTGAATTAAACGACAAAGAAGTAAACACACTTATTTTTCCTAACCTGGCAGCAGGTAATGTCACCTATAATATTCTCAAAGAGTTGGGTCATGCGGATGCCATTGGGCCGATACTTCTTGGCCTGAAGAAACCAGTGCATGTCTTACAACTGGGAAGTTCTGTTCGAAGCATTGTTAACATGGCGCTGATCGCTGTTGTGGACGCCCAGATAAAGTGCCAGAACAGTTTGACGGAAGAGATCGTTAAGAAATCTCCGTGGTGGAAACGGTTCAGGAAAGCAAGTAAGCAGGTTTAAAAGGAAACCTCTAACGTATAAGACCTTACAGGTTTCAAATTAACCTTTTCATCGTATTTTACACTCCAAAACCGTTGATGAGCATTTTTAGCGACATAGGCCGTTACCTTCTGATGCTCAAAGGCATGTTTTCCAGGCCTGAAAATAGCAAGATGTACTGGAAAGAATTCATGCACCAGTGTTCAGAGATCGGTATCGGCGCTTTGGGGATTGTCGCAATCATTTCTGTTTTCATTGGTGCCGTTTCTACTGTTCAAACAGCCTATCAATTATTAACTCCGCTGATACCCCGCTCAACAATTGCCACGATTGTCCGGGATACCGTAATACTCGAATTCGCTCCTACTCTTACCTGTATCGTTCTGGCCGGTGTGATTGGCAGCAAGATCGCGAGCGAGCTTGGCAATATGCGGGTGAGTGAACAGATCGATGCGTTGGAAATTATGGGCATCAATACCCGGGCTTACCTCGTAATGCCCAAAATACTCGCAGGTTTGCTGATGATCCCGTTCCTGATCATCCTGGCAATGGCACTCGGGATTTGGGGAGGAAGATTAGCGGCTACAATGGCTAATATTATTTCAACCGGCACCTATGACAAAGGATTGCATGACGGGTTTCTACCATACAATGTTTTCTTTGCGCTTGCAAAAGCTTATACATTCGCCTTTATCATTTCAAGCGTCTCGGCCTTCTATGGTTATTACGTCAAAGGGGGCTCGCTGGAAATCGGAAGGGCCAGTACAAAGGCGGTTGTCGTCAGTTGTATCCTGATACTATTCGCGGACTATGTATTGTCGGCATTGTTATTATAAAAATCCACGACACAAATAAATCCCTCATGGGGAAATGATAGAATTAAAAAACATACACAAAAGTTTTGGTGACATAACTGTAATTGACAATGTCAGCGCAGTCATGAAATCAGGTCAATGCAACCTGATCATCGGGGCGAGCGGTAGTGGCAAGACAGTATTGATGAAATGCATGGTGGGCCTGTTTGAACCGGACAGTGGTGAGATCCTGTACAGTGGTGTGAACTTTACCGAGCTGAATAACGAACAAAAGACCGAGATACGGAAGGAGATCGGTATGTTGTTCCAGGGCTCGGCCCTGTTTGATAGCCAGACTGTCGAACAAAACATCATGTTCCCTCTTGACATGTTCACAAAATGGCCGGTCAAAAAAAAACTGGACAGGGTCAACGAGGTGCTGTCACGCGTCAATCTCGTCGACGTCAATAAAAAATATCCTTCCGAGTTGAGTGGTGGAATGAAAAAAAGGGTCGCCCTCGCCCGCGCCATTGTACTAAATCCAAAATATCTTTTTTGTGATGAGCCCAATTCCGGGCTTGATCCGCAAACATCGCTGGTAATCGATAGACTGATAAAAGAAATTACAATACGCATGATATGAACAGCGTGATGGAGATTGGCGACTCTATAATTTATATGTACAAAGGCAACAAGGAATGGGAAGGGAGCAATAAAGAGATCATCTTTAGCAAAAATCAACTTCTCAACGAATTCATCTTTGCTTCTGAATTCCTGAAGGATGCCAAAGAAATGCGGATGCTTGAAGAAACCGGCAAAATGCCGAATAAAGAGAACCTGGATGACCTATTGAAATGATGCTAGATATTGGATACTAGATGCGGGATGATGACAATTAAAAGGTGCTACCAGCATCTAGCATCCAACACCCAGTAACCAGTAACCAGCAACCAGCACCCTACATCCGATTCCTTACTTCTTGCTACGCTTATCGTCGTAATGACTGCATCATAGAAAGCATTACTTTTGCCATCTTTCAGAACCTTAAAAAAACTTCATGAGCATACTTGTCAATAAGGATTCCAGGATATTGGTGCAGGGTTTTACCGGAACGGAAGGCACTTTTCATGCCAGCCAGATGATCGAATATGGCACAAACCTGGTCGGCGGTGTCACTCCCGGTAAGGGCGGTAACAAGCACCTGGAGAAGCCAGTCTTCAATACGGTGGCTGATTGCGTAAAAGCAACCGGTGCAGATGTGAGCATCATCTTTGTTCCTCCATCCTTTGCTGCCGATGCGGTCATGGAAGCGGCTGAAGCAGGGGTCAGGCTGGTCGTTTGCATTACCGAAGGCATCCCAGTGCAGGATATGGTTAAGGTCAAAAATTATTTGCAGGGAAAAAATACAAGGCTGGTCGGGCCCAACTGCCCCGGTGTCATTACTGCCGGTGAATGTAAAGTTGGTATCATGCCTGGATTTGTTTTTAAACAGGGCCGTATTGGTATCGTTTCCAAATCAGGAACTCTCACTTACGAAGCTGCAGACCAGGTAGCAAAAGCTGGCCTGGGAATTTCTACGGCCGTGGGTATCGGTGGCGATCCGATCATTGGCACTACTACTAAAGAAGCCATTGAGTTGTTCATGAACGATCCTGGCACGGAAGCTATCGTCATGATCGGTGAGATTGGAGGTGGTATGGAAGCCGAAGCAGCCCGGTGGATCAAAGAGACTGGAAATAAAAAACCGGTTGTTGGATTTATCGCTGGCCAAACAGCTCCTCCCGGGCGACGAGATGATACTGCAGCCGCTAAAATGAAGATCATGGAAGAATGCGGTATCTATGTTGTAAAGAGCCCGGCTGATATTGGAAAGCAAATGGCTCAAACTTTTAAAAGCTTAAAGGTTTAATGGTTTAACGGTTGGCATCACGTACACAAGGAAGTTTACTATAATAATGAATCTTCCCCTAACCTTTAAACCGTTAAACCCTTCAACCCTTAAACGCTCAAACGTTAAATAAAAAAACCCGCTTTCGCAGGTTTTTTTTAATTTACTGAGAACTACGGATAAAACGTGCCAGGTCTTCCCTGCTGCTATTGAAACTGAATACATCATTGATCATAAAATAGTTTTTCTTATCGACGGTATTTAGGTAAGCCAGTTTGGCCAGTTCCAGTTTGTTGCTTTCAAAATTGAACATCAATACCAGTTGTTTTACCTGGGCAGACGTCAAGCTGTTTGACTTTACGATCTGCGCCGCTGATTTCAGCTTGTTGGTTTCAAGCCACTCTTTGCCGATCGCCTGCAATACCTGGCTGAATTCGCGGTCATTCATTCCTTTGGAATAGCCATAGTTGTTGTCATAATCCCCGAGTTTACCATCCTGGTCATAATCGAAGACGTGATCGTTGCCACGGTCATAATCATTTTCCCATCCACGCCCCCTGCCACGGGAGATCTTTGATTCCTGCATGCTTGTTCTTCCAAGACGGTCGATGGTAATGCTGATGCTGGTACCGGCCTTTACTTTCAATGAAGTGTTATATACTACTTCATATCTTTTATTGAAGATGGTAAAAAGACCGTTGCTTTTCTGGCGATAAACTTTGATAGAATGATAACCAGCATTGAGGTCCTGCACCGTTACCATGTTGGTATTTGACTCGAATCGTTTCCCGTCGAGAACTACCCTGACGTCGCCCTGGTCAGCGGACTTAACAATGAGCATACTCTTTGGTTTGGCATCGGCCGCAAAAAGAGCTACGCTTAATAATAAAGAGGCAAAGAGTGTAAAAATTGTTTTCATACATTTTGTTTTTGTTTTGATTCAAAATTGAATTCGCATAATAGTTTCAAAGCATATGCCATGGTGCCAAATTTGTTGCAGGGAAATGTTAAACGGAATTTAGATACTTTTAAAATCTCGCACAACTCAATGCCAGCAAGCATTCCAGCCAACGTTATTTAAGGTTAATGAAAACGATGCCTGCCAGGCGGTAATTGAAAATACTGGTCAACGATCTTGTGAGTTGTTAATTAAAAATAAATACTCCTATCTCCATTAAACCTTTAAACCTTCAACCATTAAACCCCTTCGGGTAGAGCGGGAGCGAAGAGTGAAAGCGAGTGCATCCAATTTATGAAATAGTCTACAGTTTGGCATCTTATCCTTACATCAATATATTTACCCTGTCAACAAATTTTATCCGCATGAACAAGCCTATCCTTAAATTCTCTTTACTTTTTACTATTTTATTTGCTTTACTCACCAATGCTACGGGTCAGCAGCCTGGCCAGATAGACAAGCGTTGGATGAAAGTGGACCAGTTGGTTGATAAAGGTCTCCCAAAATCTGCCCTGGTAGAGGTCAGGAAAATATATACACTGGCAAAAAAGGAGAAACTCGATGTACAGGTAATCAAATCGCTTCTATACATGATCCGGCTGCAGGATCAGAACCGGGAATCCGCTAAAGATTCTTCCATTCGTGAAATGGAAAAAGAACTTGCCATCAGCCAGGAACCCGCCACATCGATACTAAGCAGCCTGCTGGCAGATCTTTATCTTAATTATTATCAAAATGTACGATGGACGCTGTATAGCCGAACCCAGACCGTCAACTTTAAGAAGAATGATATAGCGACGTGGGGCACCGAAGATTTTCATAAAAAGATAGCTGAGCTTTACCTGCGCTCAATAAAAAACGAGAAGCTGTTGCAACAAACCAGGCTTCAACCATTCGATGCAATTATCGAAAAAGGAAATGTCCGCCATCTCCGTCCTACCCTCTACGATCTGCTTGCACATCGTGCCCTGCCCTATTTTGAGAACGACGAGCGGGATCTGAAAAAACCGGCTTATGCCTTCGAGATCGACCAGGCTTCCGCATTCGACCCGGCCGCTGATTTTGTCACGGTAAAATTTATAACAAAGGATTCTTTGTCGCTGCAACACAAAGCCCTTCTCATTTATCAAAAATTGATCGCTTTTCATCTCAAAGATTCAAAACCCGATGCACTGATAGATGTAGATCTTCAGCGCTTAGCGTTTGTAAACGAGAAGTCCGTTCACCCCGACAAGAACAAACTTTATTTCAACGCAATAAATCATGTCGCGCATCAATATGATAATTTGCCAGCAGCAGACCAGGCCTGGTATCTTGTAGCGAACTATTACGAAGAAAAATCCAGGGAATATAAACCGTACGGCGATTCTACTCACCGGCTAGACAGGGTTAAGGCAAAAGAGATCTGTGAAAGAATAATTGCCCGAAGGGGTGTCAAAGATTCTTCCGAAGGAAAAATAAACTGCTACAACCTCCTTAGGCAGATCAGTAGCCTTTCACTAAGGTTCACCATCGAAAAAGTAAACCTGCCAGAACAACCATTCCGGGCAGCTGTGAGCTATCGAAACTTTAATAAAGTTTACCTGCGACTGGTCAAAGCGGATAGCAAATTGACAAAAGAACTGGAAAATGAGGACAACGAGGATTACTGGAAAAAGATCTTTGCCGCAAAAACATTCCGTAGCTGGGAACAATCTTTACCTGTCACGAATGATATGCAGGATCACCTGGTAGAAATAAAAGTAGAGGCCCTACCGGTTGGCGAATACATGCTGGTAGCTTCAACTGATAAAGATTTTTCTAATATCTACGCGAAAGCCGCAGCGAGATTGTTTTATGTTTCTTCGATCAGTTTTGTAAATAATAATCAAGATTTTTTCGTACTCAATCGTGATAATGGGCAACCCCTGGCAAATGCGAAGGTACAGGTCTGGGAAAATGTGTATGATCCGAAAACATCTTCTGAAATAAAAGTCAAAAATCGTTTGTATAAAACGGATAACAACGGTTTTTTCCGCATGGAAAAGAAGAAAGATAATGAGAATTACAACAATGTTTTCCTTGATATCACCTATAACAATGATCATCTTTTCCTCGATGATCAGGTAGGATATTACTATGGC
The DNA here is from genome assembly GCA_005884665.1 of Bacteroidota bacterium. GTDB lineage: Bacteria > Bacteroidota > Bacteroidia > Chitinophagales > Chitinophagaceae > VBAT01. Next base: position 8,091 of record VBAT01000057.1, on the reverse strand, counting down.
TATAATGAGGAATCCCCTCCACCGCCGCCGCTGCCTAACGGTGAAAAAGAGATCGACCGGAATACAGCGACCTATTTATTTACGGACAGAAGTATCTATCGCCCCGGACAAACGCTTTTCTTTAAAGGCATTTCCATTGTCACCAGCAAAGAAAACAAACGGTCGATCAGGGATGATTATAAAACCTGGATCTACCTGTTAAACGCGAACTCCGAGAAACAGGATTCCCTCCAGGTACAAACGAATGAATACGGAACCTTCTCCGGAAAGTTCCAGCTTCCAAGTGGTGTATTAAATGGACAGTTCATGCTTCAAATGAAATACAACCGGGGCATGCAATCCATCCGTGTAGAGGAATATAAACGGCCCAAGTTTTACGTAGACTATGAGCCCCTGAAAGGAACTTACAGGTTCAATGATAAAATAAAAATCACTGGCGTCGCAAAAGCCTACGCCGGCAACAATATAGATGGCGCGACAGTGCAATACCGGGTAGTTCGTTACGCAAGATTTTTATATTCATGGGTTTCCTGGAAATGGTGGCAACCCGCATCCCCACAAATGGAAATTGCTCATGGCACCACAAAGACTGATAAGGAAGGCAAATTTATCGTCGAGTTCACCGCCATTCCAGACCTGGCAATTGATAAAAAATTCGACCCTGTATTTGATTATATGGTATATGGCGATGTTACCGACATCAATGGGGAAACAAGAAGCGGTGAACAAACGGTATCTGTAAGTTACAAGGCGCTAATCCTCACCGTAGATATTCCGCGAAGTTTATCTCTCGATAGTTTGAAAAACATTTCTGTAAGAACGGAAAATATGAACCATGAGTTCGAGCCTGCCAGGGTCACCGTTTCCCTAACAAAGCTCAAAGAGGAAAAAAGACTTATCCGTGGTCGCTACTGGGAAAGACCTGATCAGTTTATCATGAGCAAAGAAGAATACATCCGGAATTTTCCACACGATAAATATGATAATGAAGGTGAGTGGGAAAACCTGGAAAAAGAGGGAAAGGTTTTGGAAAAGACAGATTCTACAAGAGAAAACTCGAAGTTTGAAATTGGAAACCCGATAACGAATGGGACGAAATTGGAACCGGGAGTGTACATGGTCGAGATATCTACAAGGGATAAGAATGGAGAAGAAGTAAAGGATATAAAATATGTAGAGCTCATTGATGAAAAAAGCATGCAGGTCAATCCTGGCAACTATATCTGGACTGAAGCCCCGAAAGCCATCGAACCGGGAGAAACTACCAATATAAAAATTGGGTCGGCGGCAGATGATCTGTTTGTAATCCAGCAGACTGAGAAACAGTCCGGAGCCGGGAGTACGCAGCTGGGTGTCATTTCATACAGTTTCATGAAATTGAATAACGAAAAAAAGGTTATCGATTTTACGGCTACGGAAGCCGATCGTGGTGGCTTTGGTGTTACTTACCTGTTTGTAAAGCACAATGGCGTTTATCAATCTACTCACACAATCATTGTTCCCTGGACAAACAAAGACCTTAGGATCGAATATGAAAGCTTCCGGGACAAGACCCTTCCTGGTAGCGAAGAAAAATGGAAAATAAAGTTGACCGGTTACAAAAACGAAAAAGTTGCAGCCGAAATGCTTGCTGGTATGTATGATGCTTCGCTGGAACAGTTTTACCCGCATTACTGGTACACACCGGGCATCTGGCCCAGTTTTTATAGCAACCGCACCTGGAACGGCGAACAGAATTTTGCGCCGCTGGAGTCAAGACCGAAGGAAATGGTCGATACGGGATGGAAATATGTTTATAAAGAATATGACGAATTAAACGAACAAGGCGATCGCAACCGAAAAATTTTAAGAGCAGGGTCGTGGCAAGATTTCGGTAATTATAGGAGAGGTAATGTTACCTATTATTACGGTGATTTGAATGTGTCAGCGGCCCAGGTGAAGAAGATCGCAGGCAATGGTGATAATAATATGTTATACGGAAAAGTATCTGGTTTAGAAATCAACCAGGGTATAGGTACATTTAGCCTGGCAGCAACTCCTTCTGTAGGCATCAGCTCCAGCTATACAACCTCTCCTCAACCGCAGGGTAAAGAAGTACAGGTACGAAAAAACTTTAATGAAACCGCTTTCTTTTTCCCAGACCTGAGAACTGATAGCTCCGGCGCCATTGAATTTTCCTTTACTATGCCGGAAGCATTGACAAAATGGAGGTTCATGGCATTCGCACATACAAAGGACCTGGCTTTCGGTTATTCCACAAAAGATATTGTCACACAAAAACAATTAATGGTGCAACCCAATGCACCGCGTTTTTTGAGAGAAGGTGATAAACTGGAATTAAGCGCAAAGGTTGTCAACCTTACCGAAAATGAAATTACCGGGCAGGCTGAGCTGCAATTGTTCGATGCAACCACCAATCAACCCGTTGACGGTCGTTTTAAAAACACTATTCCCAACCAATACTTCACTGTTGCTCCGGGACAAAGCGAAGCGATCAAATTTCCTATTGAAGTTCCGTTCCAATTCAACAAACCATTGACATGGAAAATAGTCGCCAAAGCCTCCCCCGCTGGGGGAGGTTTGGAGGGGGCCATGAGTGATGGAGAAGAAAATGCACTTCCCGTTCTTACGAACAGGATGCTCGTTACCGAAACTATGCCATTGAACATGCGTGGCACTGCCACAAAGAGTTTCAAATTCGATAAGCTGATCAATTCAGGTAATTCCGAGTCACTACAGAATCATTCGCTGGTGGTTGAATACACGTCCAATCCGAGCTGGTACGCAGTGCAGGCTCTCCCCTACCTGATTGAATACCCTTACGAATGTGCCGAGCAAACCTGGAACCGTTACTATGCGAATTCATTAGCCATGATGATCTCTAATTCATCACCGCGCGTCAAACAAATATTTGAACAATGGAAAACGACAGACAGTTCAGCGCTTCTTTCCAACCTGCAAAAAAATGAAGAACTGAAATCCGTATTGCTTGAAGAAACTCCCTGGGTACTCGAAGCTAAAACAGAAGCAGAACAGAAAAGGAATATCGCTTTATTGTTTGACATGGTCAAGATGAGTGGCCAACTGACCAGTACTTATGAGCAACTCAAACAAATGCAACTTAGCAACGGAGGTTTTGTATGGTTTAAAGGCGGCCCCGATGATCGTTATATCACGCAGTATATCGTCAGCGCTATAGGTCACCTGAAAAAATTAAAAGCGATCGCGGATGGACAGGACTCTAAACTAAAAGCAGTCCTGAATACAGCGATCCCATACCTTGACCGGAAGATGGTCGAGGATTATGCAGAACTTGTCAAACACAAATATGATCTGAAAACATATGTCCCGGGACACTTCATAGTTCAGTATCTGTATATGCGCAGTTTTTTTCCTGAATATAAAATGCCTGCGGCCTCCCAGGCAGCTTATGATTATTTCAGGACCCGGGCACAGAAGACCTGGACCCAGCAAAGCAAATACATGCAGGGGATGCTGGTACTGGCATTGGGCAGAACCGGCGATGCGGTAACACCAGCAGCTATGCTAAAGTCACTAAAAGAAACTTCGATCAATAATGACGAGCTTGGGATGTATTGGAAAGATGCCAATCGTGGCTGGTGGTGGTTTGAAGCTCCACTGGAAAGACAGGCCTTGCTGATCGAAGCTTTCCAGGAGATTGGTAAAGACATGAAGACAGTTGATGACATGAAGACCTGGCTATTGAAAAACAAACAAACCAATAACTGGGAATCAACCAGGGCTACTGCTGAAGCCTGTTATGCCCTGTTGCTCCAGGGAAGCCCATGGCTGAGCAACGAACCGGTTGTTCAAATTCGGTTGGGTAACACAACAGGAAGCCGGCACTGGCTATTTCAAAAGGAGTATAGAAGGTGAGAGAATAAGTCCCAATATGGGTAATATCATTATTACAACTGAATCCTCACAAATCCCCCCATCGGGGGGCGGGGGGGCCTGGGGTGGTGTCTACTGGCAGTATTTCGAAGATCTTGACAAGATCACCAGCTCAGCCACGCCATTAAAACTGGAAAAGAAATTGTTTGTGGAAACCAACTCCGATACCGGACCTGTTCTCAATCCTATAAATGACGGTGACGCGTTGAAAGTTGGCGATAAAATAAAAGTACGGATTGAACTAAGAGTCGATCGCGATATGGAATATGTGCATATGAAAGATATGCGGGCATCCGCCATGGAACCGGTAAATGTATTGAGCGGCTATAAATGGCAGGATGGGCTGGGGTATTACGAAAGTACTAAAGATGCCAGCACGAATTTCTTCTTTAGCAATCTTCGCAAAGGGACCTATATTTTCGAATACGCATTGTTTGTGACAAATACAGGAAATTTCAGCAATGGCGTAACCACTATTCAATGCATGTATGCGCCAGAGTTTAGTGCGCATAGCGAAGGAATTCGGATCAATGTTGAACCCTGAGCCTGGCAAAGGGTGGTCGAAGAAAGGTGCTTTATCGGAGTAATAAATGGAGACATCTCTGGGGGGCAATAAAGCATTTATCAAACAGCTATATTTACCGAAAGGGCCCGGCGAAGGGAGCTTCATCGAGGTAACAAATGAAGACATCTTTCAATTAAAATGGCCCTTCGCCAGGCTCAGGGTTAATTTTATGTACGTAGTATATATTTTACAATGTTCCGATGGCAGCTATTATACAGGTTTGTCCAATGATCTCGATCGAAGACTCTGGCAGCATGAAACAGGCTTTTTCCCAAAATGTTATACCTATAAAAGAAGGCCCGTCAAGCTAGTGTGGCGCAAATTTGTCGAAAACATTGAAGAAGCAATGACCCTCGAAAAACAAATCAAAGGTTGGTCCAGAAAAAAAAAGGAGGCATTAATCAATGAAGACATCTCTGAGTTAAAACGGTTGTCCAATACAAAAAAACAGGATCCTGAGCCTGACGAAGAGACGCCCTTCGTCAGGCTCAGGGCTCAGGGCCATGTTGAGTTCTTAATTATTGGCCAGGGAGTTTCGGGTACATTCTTGTCTTATTACCTGCACAAAGAAAAAAGAAGCTTTATTGTCATTGATAATGGTAACCCTAATTCTCCTTCGCGAATTGCAGCCGGTATCATAAATCCTGTCACCGGCCGGAGAATGGTAACCGTTTGGATGGCGGACCAAATACTTCCTTTTGCCTGGAATGCCTATCAGTCAATAGGAAATGAATTAGGTATCACAGCGATCTCTCAAAAAAACATTATTGATTTTTTCCCAAATCCATTCATGCGGGAGAATTTCTTAAAAAGACTGAACGAAGGAAATGATTATATCCAGCCTGCAAATGATCAGGAGAAATATCGGTCTTACTTCAACTATGATTTTGGTTGCGGCGAAATAGTCCCTGTTTATACTGCACATCTCGAAACATTATTGCCTGCCTGGAGAAAAAAGCTGCTTAGCGAAAACCTCCTGCTGGAAGAAAATTTTGAATTAGAAAAATTATCAGTTAGCCCTGAGCCTGGCGAAGGGCAATCAGTGACTTGGACCAGCGTTGATGGCAAATCTTTTTCATCTGATAAAGTGATCTTCTGTGATGGTAACAACAGTTTTGACAATCCCTGGTTTAAGCAACTGCCTTTTGCACCCAACAAAGGTGAAGCCCTGATAGCAGAGATCCCGGGATTACCCGGTGACAATGTTTACAAAAAATCCAACCTGCTGGCGCCGCTGGCCGGGGAAAATCATTTATACTGGGTCGGGTCAAGCTATAATTGGGAATTTGATAATGCTGATCCCAGCTCTGCGTTCCGTGATACTACCGAAGCGGCCTTAAAAGAGTGGTTGAAGATCCCTTTTAAAATTGTCGATCATTATGCAGGTATCCGGCCAGCTACCCTGGAGAGAAGGCCCTTTGTTGGCTTGCATCCGCACCAACCCAACATCGGCATACTAAACGGTATGGGGACCAAAGGATGTTCCCTCGCTCCTTTCTTTGCAAAGCAGCTGGTGGATCACCTATTGCATCACCAACCTATAACACCTGAAGCCAGTGTGTCCCGTTTTCAAAAAATACTTTCAAAGGAAAATTAATTCCACGCGATCCCGCATTGTGCGGAACGGCAACGCAACGGGTAATATAACCGCCTGTATTATCCGGGTATCCGTGGCAATTAACACCTATGGCTGATCAATCACAAATCATTATTTTTATTTCGCTGGTGATAAACCCATCAGCAGATCTCAGATGAGCCAACCAAAAGAAGAAGGTTCTTACATCATCCCTGCCCGCTTCCGGCGCATGGAAAATATGCATATCGCGTTCTGGTTAATGAAAGACATAAGCTGGTGTATGATCTGGAAAGTCCTTGGCATTACCATGATCGTTCCCACGCTGACAGTTGCTATCATTATAGCGTGGCGCACCCGCCAAATGAAATCAGAGCTGGCGCATAACCTGGCTATTGCCTTTTGGATAAGCGCCAACTCGTTATGGATGATCTCTGAATTCTTTCATTTTGATTCAATGATCATCTGGAAAGATTTCACCGGGAAACACCTGGCACTGGTACCATTTATAGCAGGCGCATTGATCCTGTTATATTATTATGCGATCCAGCGGCCAAAGGAATTAAGGGAAAAAGCTGTAGTGACTATGTAAGAGAAGTTTCATCCTTCTTCTTGACGGGCAGTACATAACGTTTGACGAGATAGATAAGTGTAATTGTAATCATGGTTCGGATTTTAGAATTTTATGATTGGTTATAGGGTCCTGGTTTAATACACGGCATAATGCCTCATACAGCTCAGGCATATTTGATTTCAATCCTGCCGGGTTCTCAAAAAACGCCTCCGCGCTTACCGCCCAAAATTCATGCAGGTTGCTAAAGGCATAGCTGCGCAGGTAGCTACGACGGTTAGTGATCACATTGGCCAGTATCGGTCCTGTGCTGCTCGAGAACTTCTCGTAATTCAGCCTGAAATGAGAATCCGTGCCGTATTGTGCAAAAAAGTTATTGTAAAGTAAAGCATGCGCCATTTCATGAACGGCAACATTGACATTATCATTCTTATTCGAATAGCCGTATAAGAAATGCTTGAATGAAAGATAGATGCCCTCCGGCGCCACATGTCCTATATATAACTCATCCTCGTTGTCTATCTGGTAAGCATCAGAAAGTATATAAATGTCCTTAAAATAAGACATCATATAATTTTTCAGCCCAAAAGTCACCTGTATGGCAGAAGCACTTACCAGGATGGCTGCATCTTCACTATTTTCCAGACCTACAAAATGGAATTTCTTGCTGGCCTTGAACTGGTAAGTCCTATTGACAAATTTGAGCTGGGAGTCAGGCGGGAGGTCATTGAAATAGGAAAATACGCTGCCGATGACCACTGAATATTGGGAAAATACGGTATCGCTGATTTCCAATACTTCGGGGTGATGCAGAGGCTCGGCCGGTGTAGTCACACGGCTGGAAAAGAAGCTGTTAAATTTTTGAAAGAGTCCCTGCATAGCGTACGGTTCGAGTATAAATGTATGTCGCTACCGTGTTATCTGCAAACATCAACAGGGAATTTTACAGTAGTAAATCTACCTTGCCAGTATCAATCCTTTACAATCAATGTCCTATCTCTTCGAAAGGCCGGTAATGACAGTTGCTTTTTATCATTCCGCGCAATTGTATAGAGCATTCCTATTTCCGGATCAAAATACCAGGTTATCCTGCCTCCGTCTTGCGTCCATTTATGATAGACAACTTTGTTCCGATTTTTTATGCATCCTTCCTATTATTTTTAAAAGTTGTCCGTTTTTTCCTATTGGATATACTTCAAAAATTCTGCCGAGACTGCTGGATGCAGGATGCTAGATGCCCGATGCTGGATGCAGACCTGCATAAACGGTCAACAATTATGTAGCATTCCCCATATACCAGTATCCAGCATCCAGTGACTAGTATCTAGCATCATTAGTATATTTGCCGCTCAGAAAAACGGTGGATATCATATGTACAGGACAAATACTTGTGGCGAACTCAGGATTGGCGATGTCTCAAAAAAGGTGACCTTGGCCGGATGGGTGCAGACGGTAAGGAAGTTTGGC
>VBAT01000032.1:53741-88963 GCA_005884665.1 Bacteroidota bacterium | reverse complement strand
TTGCGAACTCATCGCAGTTAAGGCTGCCGATAATGATGGCTTCCTCTGCCAAAAGTCTTTCGACAGCGGTAGCCGAGTAAACAGAAGTAAAACCTTTTAAAATATTTGAGGAAGCTGAGAGCCGGTGATCCTTATAGCAAATGACATCTTTTAATCCAATGACTACACCATGAAGTCTGCCGGGTGCGGCCTGCGTTTTTCTTTTGGCATCCAGTTCACGGGCCTGTTGCAGCGCTTCTTCCGCAAAGACTTCTACAAAGGCATTTAAATGTTTATTGGACTGTATTTGCTGGAGGTAATGCGTTACAGCCTGTACGCAGGTTGTTTTTTCTTCCTTCAGGCTTGCATGATATTGCTCAATAGAAGAAAATTCAAACAAATCAGTTATTTTCTGTTTCGGTGAATGGAGAGAATGGCGAGACCTCTTAAGGGTTCTTTATTTCGTTGGCATTTTCTTCGATTTCCCTTTTCACATTGCTCTTTGCATCATTGAACTCGCGAACTCCTTTGCCCAATCCTCTCATCAGCTCGGGTATTTTGCGGCCGCCGAAAAGAAGCAACACGATAATCAGGATGATAATGATTTCGTTGGTCCCTAATACACCAAGTAAATTAGTCTGTATCATATTGGATAAATTGAAGTTCAAAGATAATGATTAGAATCTTTAAAATAACGCTGGCAAATCCAAAGAGCCGGTTAATGCCAAAGAAAAACCCGGGCTCCCGGGTTTAATATATTCATACCAAAATGTATAATTACCCTACTGTTGTGCTAACGGCGAGACGCTTTTCGCGAATCCTGGCGCTCTTACCGCTGCGCTTACGCTGGTAAAACAGTTTAGCCTGGCGTACAGCTCCTGTCTTATTCACAACGATCGATTCTATATTCGGAGAGTAGTAAGGGAAAACTCTTTCTACTCCAATGCTATCTGAAATCTTACGTACTGTGAAGCTGGCGGTATGCCCTGTGCCCTGGCGTTTGATCACATCGCCTTTAAAAGACTGGATCCTTTCCTTATTTCCCTCGATGATCTTATAGTTAACTGTAATGTTATCACCTGGCTTGAATTTGGGGAATTCTCTTTTGCCTGACAACTGCTCATGTACAAATTTAATAGCATCCATGACTGTAAATTTTGATCCCGAAATTTCGGGAGGCAAAGGTAGGGGTAAAGTTTAGAAGTTGAAAGGTTTAATGCTTTAAAAGTTTTAGGAAATTTTATTTCCGGCAATTCTTATTTTCCTGGGTCCTTACACCCTAACTACTAAACCTTTAAATGTTACCTCGCAACATTGACCGTCCTTTTTTCCCTGATCACGGTCACTTTTATCTGTCCCGGGAAGGTCATTTCCGTTTGTATTTTCTGAGCAATTTCGAAAGACAATTTTTCGGAGTCCTGGTCGGTTACCTTGTCGGCTTCCACGATCACCCTTAATTCGCGGCCGGCCTGGATAGCGTAAGCTTTCTCAACACCCGTATAAGCCATCGCCAGGTTTTCAAGATCTTTTATACGCTGGAGATATTGTTGCATGATCTCCCTGCGGGCCCCAGGCCGTGCTCCACTGATGGCGTCACAAGCCTGTACGATAGGAGAGATCACATATTGCATCTCCATTTCATCATGATGGGCACCAATTGCATTTATCACCGCTGGGTTTTCGCCATATTTTTCGGCGAGTTTGGCACCCAGCAAAGCATGGCTTAGTTCACTTTCTTCGTCAGGTACCTTTCCAATATCATGTAAGAGGCCGGCACGTTTTGCAAGTTTCGGATTTAATCCCAATTCGGCTGCCATAGTCGCGCAAAGATTGGCTGTTTCCCGGCTATGCATAAGCAAATTCTGTCCATAGGAAGACCTGAACCGCATGCGACCCACCATTCTTACCAGTTCTTTATGCAGGCCATGAATTCCAAGTTCGATCACAGTTCTTTCACCGAACTCCATCACTTGTTCTTCTATCTGTTTCCGGGTTTTTTCCACGATTTCCTCAATACGGGCGGGGTGGATACGCCCGTCAGCAACCAATCGTTGCAGGCTCAGGCGGGCGATCTCGCGGCGCAATGGATCGAAGCAGGAAAGAAGGATAGCTTCGGGAGTATCATCCACGATCAAATCCACGCCGGTAGCGGCTTCAATGGCACGAATATTCCTGCCCTCGCGGCCAATGATCTGGCCTTTGATCTCATCGCTTTCCAGGTTAAAAACTGTTATGGAATTCTCAATTGCCTGTTCGGCAGCTGTACGTTGGATGGTTTGAATAATGATTTTCCGGGCTTCCTTATTAGCTTTTTGTTTGGCGTCATCAATTATTTCCTGCTGAATGCCGATGGCCTGTGTTTGAGCTTCATTTTTTAAGCTTTCTACTAACTGGGCTTTGGCTTCGTCGGCTGAAAGACCTGCAATTTTTTCGAGGCGGCGGATATGCTCTTCCTGGTGCTTTTCCAGTTCTGTTCGCTTAATATTGACGAGCTCTATCTGGCGGTTAAGATGTTCCTTGATAGCTTCGTTTTCCTTGACCTGTTTTTCAATGCCGACTTCTTTCTGATTGACCGACTGTTCTTTCTGACGGAGTCGGTTTTCGGTGTCGTTTATTTTCCGGTTCCGGTCATTTACCTCGCGGTCATGAGCGGATTTCATTTGCACAAACTTCTCCTTAGCTTCCAATTCTTTCTCCTTGCGGATAGTTTCAGCTCTCAGTTCAGCTTCTTTTAGGATGGTTTGTGATTGCAGTTCGGCTTCATCAATTTTTTTGCGGGTGTTTTTGGCAAAAATGAGCTTACCCACTATAATACCAACGATAAGGGCAGCTCCACCAATTATTGCATATATGATAATCGGATCCATGAATTTGTTGTTTAATGTGTTCCAGAATGTTATGAGTTACGCTGTGTGTCATACCAGGTAAATTGATCCCCTAAGACCGGGAATGGGCGAAGATACAAAACGGGAACTTATGAATAAAATTGCTCAATGGGTTCCAAGCTACATGGTTTTCAGGTGATTATCCAACAACCGTTCAAGTGAGTCCAGGTCCCCGGAAAAATTTTCTTCTTCAATACCAGTTTTTCGACGGTTTATCTCATCAGTTGCGAACCAAAGCAGCACCATCGCGATATAGTCTTGCATATCTTTTCCAGCGAACTGGGTTTTGAATTCGATGACCTTATCGTTGATAGTTTTTACGGTCTTCCTGACCACCTCTTCATCGCCGGGGGCACATTTGATCCGGTAACTTCTGTCGCCGATGACTACTGTTGCTGCAATTAATTGTTCCATAACCTTGCAAAGTTGAAAAATTGTTAATATCTTGGTTTGCTTTAATAGATAACCCTCTCATCCTGTAGAAATCTCCATTATTCCAGTTCCTGTAAAAAACGTTTAACCAACCAAAACGTTTGGATCATGTTCGCTAAAGTAAAGCCGTCAATTTTTATTGATGCATTGCAACTGGAGTTGAGTTCCCTCAGGGGTAGCCTTTTTCGCGGTGTTTTAAGAGATGATAATGGAAGCATCTGCAGCACTCTTGAAAAAGACATTCTGAAAGATAATGAACAGTTCTCCTGGACAGGATTGAATGACCTCCCTTATGGGCGATACACTGTCGAACTATTCCAGGGCGAAGATGAAATGACAATTAGCCTCGTAAAAAGGATCTGATCACTGGCTGAGCATTACAATGCAACGATCGATCTCCTTCACATAGAAATTAATCCTCTTTTCAAATTCTTTCCTGTCGGCTTCACCCATTTCACCATTGCTGTATTTCAACACATCTACCTGTTGTTTGAGCGTATTCATATTTTCCTGCTGCTGAAAGACTTCCTTCTTCGCAGCATCCAGCTCATCTTTTAACCAGTTGTTTTCCTTTTGCAGAACGGCATGTTGTTTTAACAACTGTTGAAGCTTGGCCTGTATTCTTTTCAGCTGTACTTCTGTTTCGTTCATGAGTTGGCGAATTAAAGGTTATTGTTTCCTTATCTCGGCCTGCAGTTCTTTTTCCAGCGCAGCCATGATCTTTTTCATCCAGTCATCAATTTCCTTATCGGTCAGGGTTTTTTCTTCGTCCTGGAATGTGAAACTGACAGCCATCGATTTTTTATTGCTTCCCAATTTCTCGCTTTCAAAAATATCAAAGAGTTTCATGTCCTGCAGTTTATTGAGCCTGATCTTCTGCACAGACTTTTCCACCTCTTCATAAGCCAATTGACGGGGAACGATCATAGCAACGTCTCTTTGTACCGCTGGGAACCTGGGAATTTCCTCTATCACGGGTTTTTGTTTTGATGCCAGGTCGGACAATAAAGCCCAATTAAGGCCAGCAAAGAAAACGGGCTGTTTGATGTCGAACAGGGCCAGTGATTTTTTGTTCGCCTCGCCTATTCCCGCTATGATCTCGTCATTCAGTTTGAATACAACATGATTATCCAGCTTGGGTACCTTCAACACTTCAACTTTGCCGGGTTTTATGCCGAGCGAATTAAATATGGCAGTGATCACGCCCTTCAAATAATAAAAATCGGCATTCTTACCTTTTTGCTTCCACTGGTCTTCAGTTGTATGACCGCTGACCACCAGGCATAGTTTTTCTGATTCACTGTACTGGCCGGGTCCTGATGTGTTGTAAGCTTTACCGAATTCAAAAAGCCGGAGCGAATTGTTGCGGTGGTTCAGGTTGTGTGACACTACTTCGAGGGCGGTTTCAAACAGGGAATTGCGCAAAATATTAAGCTCTGCACTAAGACTATTCAGCATACTCACCATATGCTTCCTCTCTTCTTCAGAAAAATAGGCCGCATTAGTGATCGAATTAGTCAGCATCTCATTGAAGCCGAGGCCTACCAGGTAATTAGCTGTTTTTTCTTTATAAGTTTCCCGGGCGTAATTTTCTTCTACTGATGGTGTAATGGTAATGGCGCCGGGTATTTCGATATTATCGAGTCCATCGATGCGCAGGACCTCTTCTACGATATCTGCAGGCAAACTAATATCTGGTTTGTGATGAGGAACGGCAACTCTTATTTCATCAATACCTTCTTTTATTATTTCAAAACCCAGGCTGGCGAGAATATTCTTTACTGTATCGGGATGGTAATTTTTGCCGCTCAGCTTTTTGAGGAAATGGTATTTCATCGAGACCGCTGTTTTTTCCCTGGGCTGCGGATATACGTCAACTATTTCGGAAGCTATTTCACCCCCGCAGATCTCCCTGATGAGAATCGCGGCTCTTTTTAAAATATTTACGGTACCGGATATGTCGGTTCCTTTTTCAAAACGAGTGGCTGCATCTGTCCTCAGCCCATGCCGGAATGAAGTTTTTCGCGTGGTGATAGGATCAAAACAGGCGCTTTCCAGGAATATATTCCGGGTTTTATCTGAAACGCCGCTATGCAACCCGCCGAATACACCGGCGATACACATGGGCTCTTTTTCATTACAGATCATGAGGTCTTCGCTGCTCAGCTTTCTTTGCTTTTCATCCAATGTCACAAATGGAGTTCCTTCCGCCAGGTTTTTTACAATTATTATCTTTCCTTCGATGGTATCCGCATCAAACGCATGTAGCGGTTGACCGGTCTCGTGTTGAATGTAATTCGTGATGTCTACTATGTTGCTGATGGGGCGCAGACCAATGGCTTTTATTCTTTGCTGCAGCCATTCCGGCGAAGGTGCAATTTTTATGTTGGCAATGCTGACACCGCTATAACGAGGGCAGGCTTTTGCATTTTCAACCTTTACATTTATCGTGAGCGATGTATTATCTACTTTAAACGAGTTGCTATTGGGCAACCGGGGTTTCGTGTCTTTCTTATCATGGTGCGATAAATAAGCGCAGACATCCCGGGCTACTCCCCAATGGCTCATCGCGTCCATGCGATTAGGCGTAAGACCTATTTCATATATCCAGTCCGTGTATGGTTTAAAGTATTCGGAAGCGGTAGTGCCAACCTTTGCACTGGCGGGCAATACCATTATTCCTGCGTGGGAAGTTCCCATGCCTATTTCATCTTCTGCGCAAATCATACCATGGCTTTCCTGGCCACGAATCTTTGCCAGTTTCATCATCAGGGGTTCACCGGAGGAAGGATAGATGGTTGTGCCGACAGGTGCCACGATCACTTTTTGTCCTGCGGCTACATTAGGAGCGCCACATACAATGGACAAGGGTTCCTGGCTGCCGATGTTTACCTGTCTCAATGTTAGCTTATCTGCATACGGATGTTTTTCTGTGCTCAGCACTTCTCCTATGACCAGCCTATTTAAGCCGCCTTTTATTTCTTCGTATATAGAAAGACTTTCAACTTCAAGCCCAATGGAAGTGAGGATCTTGCTCAATCTTTCGGGCTCAACGGTCACAGGCAAATATTCACTTAGCCATTTATAGGAAATCGTCATGTTCGCGTCGAATGTTTATTGGCGCGAAGATAAGAAAGGTGAGACGAAGGAAAATAAGAACCAGGATACAAGACCCAAGAACCAAATAAAGCTCAAATCAAAAATTCAAATTGTTTAAATTGGAGACTCTGTTTAAATATTTGAATTTTTAATTTGTCCCGCCTAATTGGTGGGATTGGTTCTTGTTTTTTGTGATCTTAATTATATATCTGTGATCCCTAGTGCCGTAAAAGTTGCTGGTCCTACAATGCCGTCTGCTTTCAAATTTTTTCGCTGCTGAAATGCTTTCACGGCAGTCAGGGTATCATTACCAAATACGCCGTCTTCGCCTACGACAGGATTAGCGCCCAGCTTATTCAATGCCTGCTGAATGCTGATTACAGCGGCGCCGCTATCTCCTTTTTTAATAAAAGCGCCACTTGTAAATTTCTTTTCCGGAACATCGGGGAGCGAAGCTTCTTCCTGTATTACACCCAAGACTTCGGGTGTAACGATACCGGTTACAGCCAGGGAATGTTTTTGCTGGAACGTCTTTATGATAGTTTCCGTTTGATTGCCAAAAACGCCGTCAACCGTGATCTTAAATCCCAGGTCATGCAAAAGCTTTTGTAGAACGGTTACAGTAGAACCCATATCACCTTTTTCCAGCGTATCATCTGTGTTGGGGTTGGACAACGGGCTGCTATCAAGCGCCAGCGGAGTAACAAAAGCGGCTACGGCCGTTTTCTTTCTTTCCCGCAACATTACCTGTCCGCCGTCGCTGTCATTTCCCTGAGCGGTATTTCCTTCCCAGGATTGAAATCTTGTTTTTTCGGCGTCGATCCATCTTACAAATATGCCTGTATGATCACAATGGTTATCGCCGCCCCAATCGTATAAAACAATATCACCAGGCTGGGGATCGGTAATAAAGCGATTCTTTCTTTTCCAGAAATTAAAACCAGATTGGCAGGACTGATAACCTTTTGGCCTGTCGATCGCTTCCAGCGGGTGACCGGCATGGTGATACACAAAGCTTATAAAGATGGCGCACCATTTTTCGCCGTCCAGTCCGTACCATTGTCCATATTTTGTTTTATTGGAATTGGCAGGGGATTCCTTGGTGCCGTTTTCGGCAGCAGCGGTATCGATGATTGATTGACGTGACATAGTGATTAAGGTTTATTGTTTTAAAATGCAGTTGAGTAATAGGTCATCTTAATTTTCCAGGTCATCACATAAGTCGCAGAACACAATAAATTCTGCCAGCGCCCTGTCATAAATCAGTTTCTTGACACTCTAAAATTGAGAATTGGTATATCCACCGCAATGAATACATTTATTCTTTGTGTTAGCAGAGGCAATACAGAATTACCTGCCTCATCAACCTTACGAAGTTTGGGCCCCCATTGATAATTTACACCGACTGAAAGTGGGATATTGTGTTTCTGGATAATCGGTAAGCCATATACAAGGCCTATAGAAGGCGAAAATAGTTGGCCGAATTCAATATCGGATTTCAACGAGCTATCCGTATTGACTTTATAAGTAAAAATTGCTCCTACATCAACAATACCTACATAAGCTGTCAATGACCCTTTTAAAAAATGACCCCAATTCAGTGCAAATCCAATGGGAACAGTAAGCCCGGTTTCAGTTTCGGGGAGTTTAGCTTCAGAGTGGTTTTGATTCCATGCATGATAAAAGCCGACATATGCGTTCAGGCTGATACTGAAATTGTGTGTCTTTTTTATCCTGGAGCTCCCGGTAGGTAAAGCAACGGCTTTTAAGGCCTCCTTTACATCTTCGGACGTTTTTGCAGACGCGACGGCGCTAATAAAAAGGCCATACTTTAAATAATATTTTCTTATTTCGGCAAAATCAGTAGATATTATACTGTCGATTTCCTGGTTTGATGCTATAAGGCTCGCCGGGACACTATTTGAAGCATCTTTCTTTATCGCATCAATTTGTTTTTGGGTTTCGTCGCGAGTTGTTTTTAATTTGTCCAAATTCCGCTCGTCGAATATTTTACTGAGCAATGTGTCCGCTTGATACAAAGCCCTGCTGTATTCTTTTTCCTCGATGCTGGCCAGGACTTTAGCGGCCTGGTTCAAAAGCGGCAGGTAATCGTTTTTGACAGCGTTCACCTGTTTTCTCACTTCCACTATCTCCGGTATACTCGGCAGCACACTAAGGCAATTTTCCGCGAGCTCATTGATATCATTGGCTACTTCGAGATAGGCCTTCGCAAATTCGGATGCACGGGCCTCAGTTTTTTTCAGCTGCTGTATTTCTCCTGTTTTTTTCTTAATGTTTTCTATTGTCGCGGTAAAATTATATACGATGAAATGCCCTTTTAAGACCTCGCTATGTTTTAAAAAGAGAGTTTTTTGCAGGTCGACCATGTAGTGATCTGTTTTGAAAACGATGCCATTCGCCTGCTGCGCAAAAAGCCCCATAAATATCCTGAATACCGATGCATTATCTCTTAGCAAATTGAGATTCGTTCTGTCTATCCAGCTAATTCTATCCTTGTTTTCATCATATATCCTAATGTCGCGTAAGCTGTTGGATATAAGTGCAGCCAATCGTATCGATGAATTATAATTATTTGACGCACATTGCCGGATGTAGGGCGTCATGCTTAGCTGATAAATTATTTCGGCGGGAATAGCATCCGATTTAAGAAGATCGATCAGATCACATGCGGCGAATAAAAGCGTTAAAGGTGGAAACCTGTCTATAAGGTCGCGGTATTTTTTTAGTGTGGTCAGATTACCGACATTGGCCAAAAGGTTATTTATATCTTCATTGAAGGCTGCTTTCATGGCGTTCAAAGAAGAGGCATACTTGGTGACTTCTATCTTTTCCAGGCTTTGAAGCGTATTAGGAAAAAGGATTCCCAGCTCGTCAATCTTTGCCAATATTTTCTCCATTTGAACAAAAAAAGCTTCATTGATTTCTTTATTGACCGCCTCAATAAGAAACTCGACAGTCCCTTCTGCTATTTTCGTAGTGAGAGATACACCTCCGCCTGCCGGTGAGAATATCAACTTGCCTGACGCAAGCGCCTTGAATTTTGTGCTGTCAGATAAAAAACCGAGAGCGTTTTTCTCCGGATCGAAGAAATAGGTATTGTCTTTATACAATGCATCGATATTGGCTTGTGATGTGTCGTCGGAATTTGCATTTCGGGCAAGGATAATATTCACGAATGCCCGTTTCTCGCCCGGACCAAACTTATATAATGTGGCATCTGATTTCATAGCGGAATCGACTTTGAGAGCGTCGATATTATCGACGATCACTTTTCCGGTTGCCGATTCAACAATCTTATATTTTATAACCTTTTCTCCGTTTAACTGGGCAGCCGCATTGGCTTCGCTGGCTGCACCCGCCTCGTCATCGGTCATAAGCACCGGTATAGCTTTATAATCATTTAACGCATAATAAAGAGCAATAGCATCATGGTATGCAGACTGTGTAAAAGGAGGGGTGCTACGCTGAGCTCTTATGCTAGTGGATATAAATGCCGGAATTAACGTCAATAAAAGAATCCTGGTAAATGGAAGTGCAGGATTGTTTCCATGTGTTGAGGATGACATAAAAATAGGATTAGGTGTTAATAATATTTCGTTTTGTGCCGACTGATCTTTGCCAGTTGCCTCCGCGATATCCTGATACAAACTGAGTGTAGTTGAGTGAAAAGATACCTGCCTGT
Organism: Bacteroidota bacterium; assembly: GCA_005884665.1. Classification (GTDB taxonomy): domain Bacteria; phylum Bacteroidota; class Bacteroidia; order Chitinophagales; family Chitinophagaceae; genus VBAT01. The sequence goes on along the minus strand of VBAT01000032.1, from coordinate 78,865 downwards.
GGATCTCCAATTATAACATTGGTAAGTTGATACCCGTACAAGGCAACAAAATGTGAACCACTGGCTCCGGGGAACACAATTTGGCAACATATTGGAAAACCGGCGTTGATTTGTTGTATCACCTCATTGAACGAAAGCGGCCTTATTATATCGCCGGCCAGGTTACCGGTTAGCGCCAACGCCTTTGCAACATCCATTTGCACATCACAAACGGCGGGAGCCGTCAAGGCGTTAGCCGCATTGATTCCGATGCAGGTGTTGTTGATAAGCCGGGCAGCCAAAATATTTTGCATCCAACGGCTGTTGGCCTTATAGTAAAATGAAATGCTTGATGCGATAGCTGACCAACACCAGTTATCCAGCAATTGTCGCTGAGTTTTGAAATTGAGTATCATTAGCAAGAAGAGTTTTTATCTGATATTAGGTGGAGGGTTGGCCGGAGGTTGATTGCTTATGTTGCTTTCGTCATGATGTTCTATTGACGAGGGAATCTCCTTATCAGCGGGAAAATTTAAATTATTGAGCGTATCATTGCTTAAGGTCAGGGCCTGCTGGAATTTCGGCTGGCCTTGTTCATCCTTTATCACAAAAAGAAATTCTGTTTTGTCTCTCTGGGTTTCTGGAATTGTGTATTTGAAATTGATGGTGGTAGCGCTGATTTCCGGGTTGGCAACCGGCTCATCGTTTATAAATAAACCGAGTTTTACTTTGTCAAGATTTTCACCGGCTACGACATAGGAGTTTTCTTTGTCTTTTTCAATCGTCTGCGGCGTAATACCTGTTATTTTGAGCTCAGTTTCCAGCTTATCTGGCCTGTCATCTTTGGGTTTGAAGATAATAACGAAGATCTCTTCCAGTTTAAGCATCGCTTTATCTGTATATAGTCCAGCCAACGCCGACAGGATCACTATCCCAAAAGGATTAGCGCCATTGGACCCATCAAAATTCAATAAGCCGGCTTTCAATACCAGGTAGAAGATCACCGCGACTGCAGATGCGGTGAAGGGTTTTACAAAGTACCAGAGCAGCCAGCTGCGTTTAAATTTCTCGGAACCGACATAATTGGTAAACGAAGTTGCCACATGAACCATGTTGCCGGTAAACCCGGCGAGCGCCACCAACAGAAACATAATGATGTTGATATGAAGCGTGCCCTGTTGGGATATTGCTACGTGAAAAAGACGATTGATGTATAGTTGAGTGTCGTCTTTTGCGGTTGGCATTCGATCAGGCCAGAGAGCGATAATAAAGAAAAGCGGAGTGATAGTAAATAAAATCAGCAAAATGCCACCCATTATCTTGCCAAGATTGCCGATCTCATTTTTGTCAGGAATATCGCTATATCTTATCTTTTTATTATTGCTGTCGCCATTATTGCCGTTGGTTGTTGCCATAATTATAATTTTGATTTTAAAAGATCCCGGTAAAGTTTCCTATAACCGGCACGGGTTAACAGGTTCTCATATCTTTCTCAAATGAACTGCTCAAAGTTTATATATTAATCCGTCTTTGAACCCCGTGTTTTCACGGGAATTCAATTTCAATACATGTCCATGGCTGGAGTGTTACTAAGAGAGGCCTTAAGTAGAGGAGTCTTGATAAGGTTGAAGACAGTAATGCCAATTTAAAAACAAGAATTGATAATTCAATCGACGGGTTAAAATATTTTCAACCTGCTGAGTTTCTTGATTATTTTGACTCTCATTAAAATCTGCTAATACAAAACCTTAAACCGGGGCTGTTTTGATAAGGTGGTGAAGTAAAAGCAATTTAAGGATAAGAAATGATAAGGCAACAAAAATTTTTATCAATAAAAAACCCCACCGCCGGGCAGGGTTTTTAACGGCTTTTCATAGCATCTAATTATTTGTATGCAATTCAACTTTGAAAGCAAGACTGAAATAAGAGTAATAATGTCCTCTCTGGTTTCTTGAATCTGCACTCCATTCATGGCCGAATGTAAAAGGTTGTTTGGTTCCTGTAGCTGCTTCACCGAGGCCTACCATTGCATTGTTGGCCTGAACGCGGAAACCATACGTCACATCTTTATGCAGGAATACCGGGGGAAGCCCGAAACGTATCCACCTGTCATTGTCTCCTTTTTGTACTTCCAGGGTAGAACTACCGATAGATGGACCCCAGTTTTTTGTGTTCGGATCAAATTCATGCAGCGTCATAATTACTTCGCCGGCATTTTGTACCGCGGAAGAATATAGTTGTATGTTGTCTAATTGTCCTTCGGCGGGGCAGGCGAAGGTTTGGCCGGCAAAATGGTCGGTAGGATCGGTTTGCAGGTGGCCAATCCAGTGGGTGCTATTGTTCTTGGCCTGTGATAACACAGGGTGCGGGTGGCTGCTTTTTTTCTTTGTCTCCATGGTCAAAAGTTTTAGTAGTTAATAAACTCACCGTAGCAGCTATTGGTACAGGTCCCGTAAGTACGGGATTAATAAAGAACTCTCTTACTATAACTGTTCTAAAGGCTATTTATTGTGTGACAAAATCAGTACCATTTATAGAAAACTATGCATGAGGAGCATAGGTTGCCTGCAGGCAAAATTTTTTCCCCCAATGTGTTTAATTTTTGCCTGTTTTTGTTGCGATTTTGGAGTAAATTGTCGATGACCTGTGGTTAAACGATTGTGTGGATAACCGTACAGACACTTGGTGAAAAAAGGTGCAGAAAGAAAAATTTTTTAAAACCGGCATTTGCATTTTATTTCGCTGATCTGACTGACGGGAACATTCCTTTAACAAAGAAGTAAAAATTTCTTAAGACAAGACGGAACGCTAACCCAATAGGTCATTGGTGAATAACTAATGGTTTAACCCTTGTCTGCCGACAGGCAGGCTTTTATCGCTGTAACCGAACGATGGACCTGACGAACACAAACAAAGATCGGACTTCAAGAACTCCAGCTGACCGGAAAAAAAAATCCTCTCTCGACCTGGGTACTATGGTATTTGGCAAAGTGCCTCCACAGGCAAAAGACCTGGAGGAAGCTGTACTTGGCGCTATTATGCTTGAGAAAAACGCTTTCGATGCCGTCATTGAAATCCTCAAGCCCGAATGTTTTTATGTTGAAGCTCACCAGCGCATCTTCCGGGCTATGCAAAGCCTTACCAACAAAAGCCAGCCTATCGATATATTGACAGTTGCAGAAGAATTGCGCTTCAAAGAAGAACTGGAAATGGTTGGAGGACCTTATTATGTAACCCGGCTCACCAATGCCGTGGTATCCTCGGCACATATTGAAACACATGCAAGGATCATCCTGCAGAAATTCATCCAGCGTGAACTGATACGCATTAGCGGCGAAATAATCGGCGATGCATATGAAGACTCCACCGATGTGTTTGACTTGCTGGATGATGCCGAAACCAAATTATTCGAGATCACCAACAACCACCTTCGCCGGAATTTTGATACCATCGATTCTGTCCTGGTAAAAACGATCCAGCGCATAGAAGACCTTCGTCATAAAAATGAAGATATAACAGGTGTACCCAGCGGTTACTCGGCGCTTGACCGAATAACCTATGGATGGCAGAACACAGATTTGATCATATTGGCCGCTCGTCCCGCTGTAGGTAAAACGGCATTCGCGCTAAACCTTGCCCGTAATGCAGTCCTTTCTGCAGGTAAACCAACACCTGTTGCATTGTTTTCACTTGAGATGAGTGCAAGCCAGCTAGTGCAGCGTATCCTTTCCGCTGAAAGCGAAATAAAACTCGAAAATATCTCGCGAGGTAAACTGGCCGAGCATGAAATGAAGCAACTTTATGCAAAGGGGATCCAACGCCTGGCCCAGGCACCTTTGTTTATCGATGATACACCTGCCTTAAACATTTTCGAATTAAGAGCAAAATGCCGTCGTCTCAAAAACAAACACAATATCGGCCTGATCGTGATTGACTACCTGCAGTTGATGAGCGGAACTGGCGAGAACCGGAATTCGAACCGCGAACAGGAGATTAGCAATATCTCCAGGAACCTCAAAGCCCTGGCAAAGGAATTAAGTGTGCCGATCATCGCTCTCTCGCAGTTGAGCCGTGAAGTGGAGAAGCGTGGTACGAAAGAAGGTAGCCGTGTTCCCCAGTTAAGTGATCTTCGTGAATCAGGAGCTATCGAACAGGATGCGGACCTGGTCATGTTCCTGTACCGGCCGGAGTATTATGATATCAATACAAATGAAAGCGGCGAGAATATTAAAGGCCTTACCGAAATAAAAATTGCGAAGCATCGTAACGGTATGCTCGATACCGTCAAGTTAAAAGCGTTACTGCATATTCAGAAATTCGTCAACTGGGATGAAGATCCTTATAGCGGTGTTGGTTTGCCATCCGGCAGCTGGCGGCCGATTGATGAAGGAGGCGGTGGCGGTGAAAAATTATTCATACAAACAGGCAGCAAGATGAACGACCTGCAAAACGATGATAGTTCAGATGACCCGTTCTGATAAACTTTGTTCCCCTTAATCTTAGACAATAAAGGAGTTCCAGTGATGGGACTCTTTTATTTTGTTTTAATTTTATGGGCTGACATGTCATTATCATTTTTTTACATCGAACAATTCGATCCTTCACAAAAAGAAATTGTGCTGGATGAGGATACTTCGTATCATATTGTACAGGTGCTTCGGATGAAACCTGGTGAAAGATTGCAATTGACCGATGGTAGGGGCCAGCTGGCCACGGGCAGCATCGCCGAATGCCATAAGAAACATTGTACAATTGGAATTGAAAGCGCGGTGTATACGGAACCCAGTACAAGAAAGGTTTCTATTGCTATTTCGTTAATTAAAAATTCAAGCCGTTTTGAATGGTTTTTGGAAAAAGCCACGGAAATAGGCGTGAACTCGATAATACCATTGATTTGTGAACGAACGATCAGGGAAAAATTTCGCGTTGACCGGCTGAAGGGGATTTGCATCAGCGCCATGTTGCAATCGCAGCAAACATGGCTACCGGTCTTACATGAACCTATCGCCTACGATCTACTGTTTCGCCAGGAAGAAGTGGCCGGCATCGCCCAGAAATTCATTGGCCATTGTGTTGAGGGCGAAAAACATCATCTCTCAAACCTGCTTGACCGGGATAAATCCTCGCAAATAATACTGATTGGGCCCGAAGGTGATTTTTCACGTGCTGAAATCGAGCTGGCCATGCGTTCGAACTTTATTCCCGTATCTCTGGGAGAAACAAGATTGAGAACAGAAACGGCAGGGGTGGTTGCGGCTACTCTTTTAAAGTTGATCTAGTTGATTATTCCCAGTTCCCCGAGTTCAGAGAAGAACGCAGATTATTATGGTCGTTATGATTGAGCGGATATCTTAAGAGATCTTAATCATCATGAAAATCAGGTTCCGTTTTACCACGACCGGAGACAGAATGCAGATTATTATGGTCGTTATGATTGAGCGGATATCTTAAGAGATCTTAATCATTATGACAATCAGCGTTCCGTTTTACCACGACCCGGAGATAGAATGCAGATTATTATGATCGTTATCATTGAGCGGATATCTTGGGAGATCTTAATCATCATCACAATCAGCGTTCTAACTAGCCTGGTCGGACTCATTGCGTTCTTCGGGTTCACTTAATTTGGGTTCATTGAGCTGTACGGTGCGGCGGTTGGCGTTTCTTTTGCGCATAACCATATTCAGCATTTCCACCCCAAATGAAAAAGCCATACCGAAATAAATATAGTTTTTCAGGTGTAGTTTGTCGGCCTGCTCTTCATCCCATCCCTCGATCACAAGACTAAGACCGATCATAACCAGGAAGCTCAACGCCAGCATTTTCAGAGTCGGATGCTTAGATATAAATGAAGAAATTTTCGGGCTGAACAAAAACATAATGAACATGGCGATAACAACAGCAGCGATCATGATCTCAACATGCTTGGCAGTACCACCGGCGGTGATGATGCTGTCAAAAGAAAACACGGCATCAATGAGCACGATCTGGATCAATGCCTGGCCAAAACTGATCCCTCTTTTGCCACCCGTTAAAGCATTTGGATCTTCGCCTTCGAGTTTGCCATGGATTTCTTTGACAGATTTATAAATAAGGAACAGGCCGCCCAGTAACATGACGATACTGGCGAGGTCAAAACCTTTGTCTGCAATTGTAAAAACGGGTTTTTGTTTTTGCTTCAATAGCCATCCCAATGCGAGCAGCAATAAGCTACGGGAGATAATGCCCGTGATCATCCAGAAGCGCCTGGCCCTTTTTGATTCCTTATCCGGTAACCGGTTCATGATGATACTTACAAATATCACGTTGTCGATACCGAGAACCACTTCCAGGATCACAAGGATAAAAAAACTGATGACACTCTCGCTGGTAAAAAGTTGTTCCATGCTTTATAAACGATTGAATAGTTTATGCCAGGTATTGTTCGTCTTTTATTGCTTTGCAAATCTTCTTTACGATCCCCGGGCCTTCATAAATGAATCCTGTCCAAACCTGCAAAAGGGTAGCTCCGGCGTCTAGCTTTTCTTTGGCATTCTGGCCGTCAAAGATACCGCCACTTGCGATGATGGGGATCGCGCCGTTGGATCGGGTTGAAATATATCGTACGATTTCGGTGGCTTTATCTTTTAATGGCAGTCCGCTTAATCCACCTGCACCGATAGAGGCGAGTTGAGACTGGTCAATGTTGAGGCCATCGCGGCTGATGGTTGTATTGGTGGCTACCAGCCCGTCAAGTTTTATTTCCAGCGACAGTTCGATCACATCATCAATTTGTTCTTTGGTGAGATCGGGAGCTATCTTTAAGAATATCGGTTTTGATACGGCTTTGCCATTGTTGATCATCTGCAGGTGCATCAATATCTTCCTTAAAGATTCTTTTTCCTGCAATTCTCTAAGCCCCGGCGTATTCGGCGAGCTTACATTGACCACGAAGTAATCAACGTATGGATGCAATTCTTTAAAGCAGGTTTCGTAATCCTTCCAGGCGTCTTCGTTAGGAGTAACTTTATTTTTACCAATGTTGCCTCCGATGATTAGTTGTGTCCTGATAGCTATCGGAGGGTGGGCGGGGAGCGATGAGTATCGACTATCGACTATCGTACCACGACTCACGACTAGCGATTGTCTCTCTCTCCAACGCTTCAATCTCTTAGCGACTGTCTTTACGCCATCATTGTTGAATCCCATTCGATTGACCAGGGCATTATCTTTTGGAAGTCGAAACAATCTTGGCTTATCGTTTCCTTTTTGAGGCAGCGGAGTCACCGTTCCTATTTCCACGAAACCAAATCCCAGGGTTTCCAGTTCACGTAGGTATTTTGCGTTTTTATCGAACCCTGCACCCAAACCGACAGGATTTTTAAACCGGAGTTTGCCTATATGCAAATGCAAATCCGGGTCATCAATATCGAATACTTTTTTTATCAATGATTTCATGAAAGGAATACTGCAGATGATCTTCATGCAGTTCATTGAAAAATAGTGGATCCATTCGGTGGGGAACAGGAAAAGAATGTTGCGGACAACCTTGTACATAACCGGTTGCGAAGATAATTGAACTTTCAGAGAGGTTCTGGCCAGGTTTAGAAATAAATACTCACGCATTTCCATATTGGGGAACCGCTAAAATCACCCTGTTACCGTTGCGTCGTGGCGGCGTTGCGCGAAACAACCTTTAGATTGGCAGAACCTTTAGAGACCCCATTTTGTTATTGAGAAAACAAGGTCTAATTTCACTTCTTAAACGTTCGTTATGCAGGAAGCATATATCATTGCCGGGTACAGGACAGCTGTGGGCAAGTCAAAGCGCGGTGGGTTTCGTTTTTACCGGCCTGATGACCTCGCTATCGATGTTATCAGGGGATTGATGGCTTCGGTTCCGCAACTGGATGCAAAAAGAGTAGATGACGTGATTGTCGGCAATGCGGTGCCTGAAGCAGTTCGGCCCGGGCGCTGGGATTTGACATACCTGGTGTTACAGTGAATCGTTATTGTGCATCCGGTTTGGAAACTATCTCGATTGCAACAGCCAAGATCAGGATGGGAATGGCTGATTGCATCATCGCCGGTGGTACTGAAAGCATGAGCCTGGTGCCTACAGCAGGATGGAAAACGGTGCCTGCTTATTCCATTGCTAAAGAAGAACCCGATTATTACCTAAGCATGGGTTTAACAGCAGAAGCTGTTGCAAAAGAATATAAGGTAAGTCGTGAAGACCAGGATGAATTTTCCTATAACTCGCATCAGAAAGCGATCAATGCGATAAAGAGCGGATATTTTAAGGGTGGCATACTTCCGATCAATGTGGAGGAAGTGTACGTGGATGAAAAAGGTAAGAAACAAAAAAGAAACTATACCGTCGATACTGACGAGGGACCGAGAGCCGACACTTCTTTGGAAGCATTGGCAAAATTGAAACCAGCTTTCGCCGCAAATGGCGTGGTGACTGCCGGCAACTCATCCCAAACCTCCGATGGCGCCGCGTTTGTAATTGTGATGGGAGAGAAGATGATGAATGAACTCGGATTAAAGCCTATCGGCCGACTGGTTGCCTGTGCTTCCGCGGGTGTACATCCGCGTATCATGGGAATTGGACCGGTAGCTGCAATTCCGAAAGCATTGAAGCAGGTAGGCATGAGTCTGACTAATATTGATCTTATCGAGCTGAATGAAGCATTTGCCTCGCAAGCGCTGGCCGTTATCCGCGAAACGAAACTGGATCCTTCAAGAGTAAATATCAACGGTGGCGCGATCGCCCTCGGTCATCCATTGGGTTGCACCGGTTGCAAACTGACCATTCAAATCCTGAATGATATGAAAAGGCTGAATAAAAAATATGGTATGGTGACAGCCTGCGTTGGTGGAGGGCAGGGGATTGCTGGAATAATTGAAAACATAGCATAGTTTAAGAACCAAATTCCAAGATCCAAGAACCAAAAAAGCACGACTATTTATCCCGATAGCTATCGGGACGAAATTCGAAACGGGCGTCGATAAGCATTTGATTACACGAGAAAATCCCAAAAGCCAAAAGCTGTTTGTTGGGGAATTCTGGTTGAATATTTTAATTTTAAATTTATTTGTCCCGCCTAATTGGCGGGATTGGATCTTGGTTCTTGTAATTTTTTCTCTCTAGTAGCCAAAACAATGCATCAAGTACCAATTCGTCCTGTCGCTCATTACCAAATGTGAATGAAAGCTCCTTGTTGGTTTTGTGTTCATAGTCGATATCATTGTGACCCATATTGAAATAGATCATCCTGTATCGTTGGTTTGTCCATACGACGGGATAATACCCGCTATGCCAGATCTCATGAGGTTTCGGACCGGTGCCTAATGGAAAACTGCTTGAGTCGATAGAAAGAAGAATCTTGATGTCTTTGTTTTTTGTAAGATCATTTTTCCAACGATACCATTCATTTGGAGAAGATTTAAATGTGGCCGCCTTGCCGTTAAATAGGGGATGGGAGGGATCTTCTGCTTTTAATATAGCAGATGTTGGGCGCCAGGTATTACTGACATATTCTCCTGCACCGATAAACTCATTGTGATACCAGTTCCAATTTTGGGGATAATCCGATGGCGTTAAAGCAAATCCTGCAAAATGAAATCCTATCCAGGCACCGCCATTCTTCATGTATTGTTCAAAGGCGACACGTTGATCCAATGAGTCCGGTCTTGTGTCGAGAAATATGACCACCTGGTATTTCGAAAGAAAGGTTGAGTTCATATTGTTCCAGTCATTGGTAGAATCATAGGCGAAATGATACTGCTTCCCTTTTTCTGCAAACCAACGATTGGCTTCATGCACAAAGCTGATATGTGCAGCATCGTTCCTGGCCGTGAAAAAACCAATCACCTTAAAACGGAATTGATCATCCTGGGCATGGCTGGCCAGGAAAATAAAACAAGCCGCTACTATGACCAATGGTCTTTTTAATAATACAAAACTCATAGCTTATTTTTTCTGTTTAAAGCTTACCTGTCTTAAAACTGTTTTGCCTACGGGTGTCAGCGAAACTTTTTCAAGCATGCCGGATTGTTTATTAATCATGTCCACTTCAAAATTGAGGACACCCTCCTTCTTTGCGACATTACCACCGCAGTAAATATACTCAACGAGCTTTACGGGTTTATAATAAGTGTCAAACATATCCTTTATCCCATATTCTTTTGTCTTAGTTTCGATGGCCTCTATGGGATGAGCCAAAACCAGAGGACCATAACTAAAATAGACTTCATTATCAGAACTTGTATTGATAGTAATGGCAGGTTCAAGTTCAATCGTTACCCGTTCCATACCTCTCCATTCCTTTTTAATACAGAAGAAGTCTTTTTGTTCTGTGAAGGGAGTGTTCAGTTTCACCGAGTTCGTCCATGCCGGTTTCCTGATCTTTAAAGTGAAGTTGACCGGGTCGTTTGCAGTTATTTCAAAGATGACAGAAAAATCATAAGGATAGGATGTGATCTCTTTGACAGTGATCTTGCGGTTACCCACCATTATTTCTGCCTCACAGGGTCCAAACAGGCAGGCGATGGGTCCCTCCTCATCTTTCATCCACATATGTTGGACATAATAAGGAGTGATCCTTCCGGCATTAGGACTGCAGCAAACTGCAACATCCTGGTGAACCGGTGAATATTTATACCGGGTTTGTTTTTTGTTTGGCTCAATCTCCCCATTTCTTGTGCCACACATTTCGTACGAATTGTCAGTTTTTAAATAAGCAATACTGTTATGCTCGGGATGCCTGGCTCCCTGGGCAGCGTTTAAAAAAATCTTTTCAACTTTATCCGCAAAAATCGGATCCCCTGTTTTTGCCAAAAGTAAAAGATAGGAATCCATCAATTCATGGATAGAACAATATTCATAGCCGGTATCGGTTGCATGCCCATTTCTTTCAAATATCCATTCATCGCCGGCCGGACCGCCCGAGGGAGTCGTCGACGTCTCAATCCGCTCAAGGTAAATAGCCAGGGCTTTTTGCAATTCAGGCTCACGGGTTGCAAAGGATGCAACGGTAAGCGAGCGAATGTGTTCATACGTATGAACACCATGTCCGAGAAGTTTATAAGCGACGTTAAAAATATTTTGTAGCTGTACATCTTTTTCACTTACATCATGCTTGCAATAATCTTTGAAAAGAAAAACAGCATAGTCTAGATATATCTTTTGACCGGTTATCGTGAATAGTTTATCCAGTACATCTGTAAACATGAGACCATGACTGACACCGGCATAGGATTTTTCAGCGAGAAATGGAGTGGAGTTGTTAATAGGATAATTGTCCATAACATTTTGTACGGCCCGAATAACGGCATCGAGCACTTTCACGTCACCTGTTGCTTCATAATAAGCCAGTAAAACCCGGTATAAAGTAGCTTTTGACCAAAGCTCGCCATTCTCCGTAGAGAAGCTGTAACGAAGGTCAGGAGCATAGATACCTATATAGCCGTCTTCATCCTGTGTTGAAAGAATGTAGTGGATATGTTCATTGATGCGTTGTAAATGTTTTTTATCATCCAGCAAAAAGGAGTGGCGGAGATAACCGTCCCACCAGTTGGACTGGCTTTCACTGTTCCACCATAGATATTGGATGATCCACTCATCCTCTGGTTGGATATTACCTACGCTTTTGCCTTTGATCTTTGTAGTCAGCCGGTGCTCGCCATAAATAAGGTCATCAATCATCAGTTCCGGTGCCAGCTGATCGAGATGGCCTACAAAGCCATGGAGGTCTTTTTCCATTTGCTTCATGATCCATCCTCCCGGATGAATATTACCCAATGCGATTGTTTGAAGTTGACTACCCATATCACTTTACTGACCACACACCGATTTCGTAAGGTTTTAGTTCAAAGCTGTTTTGGTTGATTGCGACCCTGCCATAGAGAGGAGAATAAGTGCCACCACTCGGTGATAAACCTGCCTTTTGCTTCTCTGCGGAGAGATTGACGGCTACCAGTACTTTGTCTAGTCCTTCCTGCCGGAAAAAAGTAAAGACCTGTGCGTTGTTATTTTCTGCCGGTGCATATTTTCCCATTGACAAAGCGGGGTCAGACTGTTTCAGTTTTATGATCGTCTTATAAAAATTAAGTAACGAGTTTTCACGCGGTAGTTCTTCCTCCAGCGAAATACTATCATTTGCTTTTATGTAGGTATGGTCCCACCAGGGACCTGTATTCTTATACCAAAGCGCCATTCCTTTTCCCTCATCTGTCTTAAACCATTCAAATGCTTCCCGTCTCGGAATATCATTTCCATCTGTCGCGCCATAGATTCCAAAGCCACCCCTACCTGTCATACCAAGTTCCTGGCCATAATAAATAGAGGGAATGCCACCAATGAGCAATGTAAGTGCAGCCGCGACTCTTTCTTTGTTTGGATCTTTGTTAAGTACCGAGGCAGAACGATCAAGGTCATGATTCTCGATAAAAATGATCTGATCTTTCCCGGGAGGTGTCATCAGGAGGATCGTATCTGCTTTATTGGTCAGCTGCTGCTTGTTAAATGAGAGGATCGCTTGTTGCAGCCCGAATCCAAACATTCGATCGGCACCGGCCTTTTCAAAATATTCAAATCCATAGTCTCCCCAATTGGCCTGCTCGGCTACGAATTTTAATTGAGGGTTTACTTTTTTCACTCTTTCGATCAATGGCGACCAGAATGTAGAAAAAAGGTTTGTCAGCGCAGGCTTGTTATCCAGGTTGTCCATGGCATGATCCAGGCGAAATCCGTCAGCGCCGTCATCAAATTTTCCATTATTATCCGGGTCGGCAAAATAAGAGAACAATTTTACATTATAATCCAGTACGCTTTTATCTTTGAGATTGACCGTGGTAATTTTAATCTTTGAGCCATCAAAACTATTCAGTTCCCGTAAATCAAAGATGATCGTGGCGGGCCGGGCATGACCTTCATCCTCGAATAAAATATAATTGCTGTAAGCCGATTTTGGATTACCAACGGCATCTCTCCACCATAAATGTTTTTCGGAAACATATTGCGTTTCCATGTCGAGGTAAATCTTCATTCCTCTCTGGTGCACTTCCTTTACCAGTGCGATATAATCTTCCATCGTGCCAAACTCCGGATCGATCTTTTCAAAATCATTGGCGAAATAATTGTGATAACAATCGGCATCGTATAGTGGAAGCAGGAGAATAGAAGTTACGCCGAGGTCCTGCAAGTAATCCAATTTCGATTTTAACCCAACTAGGTCGCCCTGTCCATCCCCATTCCCATCGTAAAAGCTGCGTTGGAAAACATGGTAGATGATCTCTCCTTTGGGTTGATTGGGGGGAGCGGTTTGTTCATTCGAGCAGGAACTGACTATAAGAATAAAAAAAACAATCGAAATGAACTTGTTCATGGCAAATAATTTATAATTCAGGCAGCCCGGTTCAGGGATGTGTTAACAGCTATGAAGATAGGGCTTGTTTGTCCAATCTTTGGTCGTGCTCTGGGTTAAAAATAAACCTCAAGTTACAGAATTGAAAAACCGCCAGGGATACACGGATGACTTCATTTTTTTTCCATGAATCCGTGGCAAATATCAGAGGCGACCCTGTAGATCCCACCAAAGGCGGGATAAAACCACATGAGGCATTTCTCAATCTTTTTTGGAGACTGCGATTATATGTTGGCTCATGGCGATAAGATCTTCGTTTGTCTCGAGCTTATTAATGATAGAAAGTAGTTTATGCATGTAATTTTTATCTGCTGCTTTTTCAGCAAATCGGTCTGCGATCCATCCGAAGCTTTCAACAGCCAGCAGTTTTTCCAAGTACAGACCGCTCTCCCGGGTTTCTTCTTTTATTTCAGCCGGGGTATGGAAATAAGCGGTTGTAAAATATTCAGGATTGCCTGTTTCATTCAGATGAACGCCTGTATCGAGATCGTTGTTAAGCAAATTGGCAAACTGGTCGTCATAGATAAGGTCCCTTTTAAACCCGTCAAACAGTGAAGCATATCTGGAAATAATGGCTGCCAAAATAAATCTGCCGGGCTTTAAAATTCTTTTGGCCTCTTTTAATGCTTTTATTCTTTCCGTTCTATCGATGATGTGATAAAGAGGACCCAGCAGCAGAACCAGGTCAAATTGTTCATCAGGCAGAGTTAGTTTCGTGGCATCACCAATCTCGCTTTTTGCCAGGTGCACACCGGTTTTTTCCGAACGGTCTTTGACCAGTTCAATATTTTTTGGTGAAAGATCGACAAGGTGCACGTTATGTCCTGTAGATTGAAGCCAAAATGCATAGTAACCTGCGCCGCCTCCAATATCGGCGATAGTCATTGTTTTTTTTGAAAGGTATCTCCCGATGATCTCTTTGGTTCGTATGCCTTCGAGCAAGAAAAGTTCCTGGTTCAAACGATCCTTTTCCATTTCATTTGAATAGAACTCTTTTATCTTATCCCTTTCCATACAATGAAGTTAAGAAGGATTGGGATTCTTATTCCCTTCTTATAAGAGGTTGATATTCGTAGTATCGGTATTTATCGGGCAGCCATACCATGTCCGAAACCTTACTTGTTTTTTTTCCATTCCGGTGATTGTAGATAATGGCCGTTGATTTAAAATCTCCACTCGCGTCATTTTCTACTTCGATGGATTCAAGCGTATCCAGCGTCAGCCCGTGCCATTTCAATTCTGTTGCGTATCCTCCACTAATCGCTACGTAATAGCTTACCACCGTATTGTTTTTGAAATTGAACGTTGGGTTTGGCAGGTTAACCTCTTCTTCCACGAAACTGTTTGTTTTCTTATTAAAGAGGTAAATGCTAACCCCGTTTTTCAGGCCAGTACCGGAAGCTGCATAAAATTCGATAAGCAGGTCGGCTTGCTTATCCCCGTTCATATCCATGAGCGTGTCCTTTCCGTGGATGACAGCATAGTCGCCACCGTCTTTTAATGTGGCCAGAAATACTGCTGCCTTCCCTTCAATAGTTGTGGAGTCTACGTGTCGAATGATGTCTTCGCGGAGTTTCTTTACCTCTTCGGACAAAGGATCCATGTTAGATCCTTTAGGTTTAACCGTGTCCTTTATCTCAGTTTTTTCGGTTGTATTTTTTTGCGCGGGCTCCGAACACCGCGTCAAAACCAATATGATAAAAAGCAGGGGCGAAAAAAACTTCATAAGTTGTCGTTGTATATGCAGGTGACTTCAATACGATTATCTTCCGGGTCAAGCGTTTCAAACCCGTAATATCCATCGCCTGTTTTTCGCGGACCGCTCAATATTTTGAATCCGCCCTTCTCCAGTTGCTTCGCTTTTTCGTCGACCTCGTTCATGCTTCCGGCACCAAACGCAAGATGAATGATGCCCCTGTGTTGCTGCGTAATTGTATCGTTCAGGTTGCCCGGTATCCCTTTCATATTCATTAGTTCCAGTCTTGCGCCCGATCTAAACTGAATAAAGTAGCTCTGGAATTGTTTGGCTTCATTAACGTACTTGTCGCTGGGTACACCTTCAAAATATTTGCAATAAAACTCTTTAAGCAGTTCCAGTCGGTCCGTCCAGATTGCTACATGTTCTAATATCATTAAATCAATTTAACATACAAATAGCCGGACTCATAAATATAGCTTGCGAGGCTAATCTTGTCCATTAACAAATTAAAAGCATTTGTGGTGGTCAAATTGTTTCATATTTATTAAAAAAAACATAGATTTGCAACAGTGTAACAAAAATTGTACAGGAACCCGTTCATAAAAAAGTTTGTCGCCGGCATCCTGCTGTTGGTTTTTGCCGTGAGTGTAACGCCCAGGCAATTCTTCCATGACATTATTACCGGCCATAAGCACAGCTATACAAAGTATGAGGATGTCTTAAAAATACAACCTACCAAAAGCACCTTCCAATGTAACTGGCAAAACGATGCCGTCGAGTCGCCTTTCACCGATCAACCCTGCCTCCAGGTTGATCCGCCATTCCGGGTTTATTCCTCTTACGTTAATGGCTATACTTTTAGTTACTACTCTGCCGAACAATTCTTTTCCTCTCTTCGCGGGCCACCTGCGCTGGGATAAAGAGTTTTACCCGCATTGGCGTAAAATCTTCCGGGCCCATCACCTTTTTTCAAATTCAATTTTTATCGTTTGGAAAAGAAATCCAGTCGTCGTTTATACGGCCTTATTTTATTGCTCTTATTTTTTTCTGTTAAACCCTGTATGGCGCAGGTGCCGGACAGCACGGCTGCGGACTCTGCACTGCTGAAGCAAATAGAATCGCAAATGCAACAGAACAATATGCAACCGGTACCCCAGCAAACACGATCCGGCATTAATGTTAACCCCGATATTGGCGTTATTGGCGATTTCCAGGGTTCATATATAAGCCGCGGCAAAAAGAATTTTAATGCTTATTTAAACGAAACGGAGCTTTCGTTACAGGCAGTGGTAGATCCCTATGCACGCGCAGATTTTTTTCTCTCTTTTGGGAGAGACCCCGAAACAGGGAAATATGGGGTAGAAGTTGAGGAAGGCTATCTTACGACGCTTTCACTTCCCGCCCGCCTGCAGTTGAAAGCAGGAAAGTTTAAAGAAGCCGTTGGCCGTATCAACCCGATGCATGCGCATGCCCTTCCGTTTATTGATCTGCCGAATGCGTATGTAAATTATTTCGGCGATGGCTTAAATGACGAAGGCGCTTCATTGAGCTGGTTATTGCCGACTAAAAAAGTCTACCAGGAACTTATTTTCCAGGTGACATCCGGCCTGGGAGAATCACCCATTTTTAACCGCGGTGAAAATAACCGGTTGATCTATCTTGGTCACCTGAAAAATTCATTTACGTTGAATGATAATGCTACGCTTGAGATTGGATTGACTGGCATAACGGGTCCGAATGATTCTTCACGGGCAACAAACCTGGGCGCTGCCGATATTACCTATAAATGGAAACCGGTCAAATTGAATACATACAAGTCCCTGACGTGGCAAAGTGAACTATATTATAGCCAGGCGAACTATACCACAACAGATTCCAGGAATTCCTTTGGATTGTATTCATTCCTTCAATACCAGTTGGCCAAAAGATGGTTTTTGACCGGGCGCTATGATTATGCGGAAAAGCCGTACGACAGAAGTATTGTTGAACAGGCCTATTCCTTAACTACCGGCTGGTATGCCACCGAGTTTTCAAAAATAGAACTTGAAGGAAAAACAACCGATGATACAATCGGATCACGCTATTACCAGGCATGGTTGCGCTGGATATTTGTCATAGGGGCCCATGGAGCTCACCAGTATTAAAAAAAAAAATAAAAGAAGTAAACTATAATATGAAAAGAATTTCCATTTTAACAGTAATATTAGCCGGTATTGTTTTATCGGCCAATGCAGCACCGATCAAAGTGGTGACAACGATTCCCGATCTTAAAAGCATCGCTGAACTGATCGGAGGTAACAAAGTTTCGGTTATGTCCATTGCGACGGGTTATCAGAATCCACATTTCGTCGATCCCAAACCGAGTTATATCATTAATTTATCAAGCGCAGATTTATTTGTAACGGTGGGTCTGGACCTGGAGACAGGATGGTCGCCGCAATTGTTGACCAGCTCCAGGAATAATAAGATACAGAAAGGAGCGGCGGGTTACGTGGATGCATCCACGGGCGTTACGCTGTACCAGGTACCTTCGTCAGTAAACCGGGCGGAGGGTGATATCCATATTTACGGTAACCCGCACTACTGGCTCGATCCGTTAAATGGAAAGACAATCGCGCGGAATATTGCTAACGGGCTGGAGCGTGTAGACCCGGCCAACAAGGCAACATATGAAGCTAATCTGCAGGCATTTAACAACAAGGTAGACGCAAGAATGAAAGACTGGCTGGCAAAGATGGCACCTTTTAAAGGAACTAAGATCATTGCTTATCACAACGAATGGGTCTATTTTGAAACGAGGTTTGGATTGCAGATCGTGGATTTCCTGGAGCCGAAGCCGGGTATTCCGCCTTCGCCTTCGCAACTGGTGAAGGTGATCAAAGAAATAAAATCGAACAATATCAGGGTGATCATTTCATCGCCTTATTTCACTACCTCGTCTTCGGATATGGTTTCGCAGCAAACGGGAGCTAAAAAGCTTACACTCGCTACTTCTGTGGGTGCCTTTCCTGCAGTCAGGGACTATTTCGACCTGTTTGATTACAACATCAACCAGCTAATTGCCAGCTTAAAGTAAAAACGACTCTTTTAAAAATAAAACATAGTAGATGTTTGAACTATTTCATCAACCTCTTTTTTTTCCCGCTTTAAAAGCAGCCATTATCAGTGGGATATTATTATCCTATCTCGGCGTTCATGTTGTGGGCAGGGGAATTGTTTTCGTTGACCTGGCGTTGGGGCAGATATCCTCACTTGGTGTTGCGTTTGCCGCCTTTATCGGAAGCGGAATGACTTCGATACCACTCATTTTTACCTTGGCGGGCGCCATACTGATGTCTTTCATAAGTATCCGCGATAAACGATTAAAACAGGAGGCGATCATTGGTATTTTATACGCCTTCACATCGGCGCTCACTGTAATGCTGATCTCTAAGACTCCCAATAATGATGCGGACATGATGCAGGAAGTGCTGTTTGGAAGTATATTTTCCATTACGCCTGATATGCTAAAGTTGCTGGCGATCATTTTTGGTTGCGTTGCTCTGGTGCATATTGTTTTTTTTAAAAAATTCTATTCGTTGACCGAGTCCTTTGAGAATGAAGAGAATCATTTGATCGGCATATTTAACATCTGGAATTTTCTATTTTATATTTCCATAGGCCTGTCAATTGTTTTTGCGGTAAAGGCAAATGGCGTGATCCCGGTGTTTTCTTTTCTTATTATCCCGGCGGTATCTGCGATCATGCTGACAAAGAACAGGTATCTTGTTATTGTTTTTGCGATTCTCATCAGCATCCTCGGAAGTTATTTTGGGCTCACGTTGTCTTTGAAAAGAGATTTCACCGGTGGACCTTCTATCGTTGCGGTATTAAGCGGAATTTTTATTTTATCCGCGATCTATAAATTCATCCGGTCATTAGTTGTCAAAAAGGCGGCATAAATTTTACTTTTTAGCGATAATGCCGGGTCAGCCTTGATCCGGCATTTATTTTTTTGCATCTACATTTGGGTATGGAAATCACTTTCAATACCCCTGCCTTATTGTTCCCTGCCATTAGCTTATTGTTACTGGCTTATACGAACCGGTACCTGGCCCTAGCCAACCTTATCCGAAAATTACACGATGAATATATGAGGGGGGAGAAAAAAACGCATTTGCTTCAACAGATCAAAATATTGAGAGTTCGGATAAACCTTGTAAGGTCCATGCAGGGATTGGGTGTTTTTAGCTTCCTGTGCTGCGTGGTTACTATGTACGGCGTATACCAGCAATGGACAATGGTTACCCGGTTCATATTTGCACTAAGCTTATTAAGCCTGCTGGTTTCCCTGGTTATTTCATTACTGGAGATATCGCAAAGTACTAAGGCCCTTGAATATGAGCTAAGTGACATGGAAGAACTGGAAAAATCGAACTTTTTCAGCGATCTCTGGGGTAAGAAAGAACAAAAGGAATAGATTTGTTGATTCGAGTTGATAATCTTTAAACCGCCAGGAACAAGAAGTATTAATGAAACCTTCAATAGTATATTGCCTGCTTCTTTTTATTTCCGTTTCCTGCGGCAAATCAGGTATACCAAGTGATCATGATGATTCTTTTCCAATAGACCCGACAGATAATTCCTACCCGGTAGTAACAGTAAGCAGCCCAACTGATGACCAGGTATATACCAGTGGAAGCACCGTAAATGTAACGGGAACGGTCAGCGACAACAGTCTTTACCAGGGAAGCATATCGATCCGTAATGAAGCGAATGGGCTGGTAGTCAAAGACCAATACTACGAAATACACTATATACCTTCTTACAATTTTAGCATGTCATGTCCTATCACTGTAACTACCCCGACTGATTTTACTGTATCGGTGAAATTTGAAGATCATGGGCGCAACATAACGGCCAGGACAGTGAAGATTAAGGTAAATCCTTAGGTAACTACCTGACTTTTCGGTAAACAGATTCCCAGCTTCCGCCATTGTACACATCCTTTATACCGTTTTCTCGGAGCATCCTTATCGCGTTGGCGCAATCTGTTCCGTAAGCGCAACAGATCACGATGGGTTTTTTCATGCTTTTTATCCTTTCAATATTGATGGCTATTCGATCGACGGGAATATTGATGGAGCCGGGTACGCGGCCATGCTGATCAAATGCGTAAGCAGGCCTCACATCGATGATCACAGCGCCACGGTTGATGGCTTCCGTGATCTTATTACCCAACCCCAAAAAAGTAAGAAGGCCCATATCTCTTTTTAACGGATATGCAATAATAATATTTTTTTGGAATGGGCGTCTTGCGGATAAAGGTTGAAAGGTCTAACGGTTGTTTGAGATTTTGAAGCTTCCTATGCCTTCTATTCAACCTTTAAACCATTAAACGTTTTAAACGTCATTACTTGTCAACATGCCCTATTTAGGATACGGCTGCCATCACTTTGCTCTTCCTTTCACCGATCTGCTGGCGCCACATAGCATAGTACAACCCCTTTTCTTCCAGCAAGGACTCGTGGTTGCCGGTTTCAACGACATCACCTTTTTCAAGCACATAGATCCTGTCGGCATGCATGATGGTTGAAAGACGGTGTGCAATCAATATCGTGACCTGGTTGCCTTCCCTGGAAATTTCGCGGATAGTATCTGTGATCTCTTCTTCGGTCAATGAGTCCAATGCAGAAGTGGCTTCATCAAACAATAATAATTTTGGGCGACGAAGCAAGGCCCTCGCAATGGACAGCCTTTGTTTTTCTCCACCTGATAATTTTAGTCCTCCTTCCCCGATCATGGTGTCCAATCCTTTTTCAGCTCTCGCCAACATGCTCTGACAGGATGCTTTGCGGAGAACATCCATTACATCCTGGTCACTGGCCCCGGGATTTACAAAAAGGAGGTTTTCTTTGATAGTACCGGAGAAAAGTTGGGTATCCTGGGTCACAAAACCGATTTGGTTGCGGAGGTCATCAAAGTCAATATTGTTTTCATCAATCCCGTTATACAATATCTTTCCTTGTTCCGGGCGGTAAAGGCCGACGAGCAATTTCATCAATGTAGTCTTGCCCGAGCCCGAAGGTCCCACGAACGCGATCGTTTCCCCTGTTTTTACTTTAAAGCTGATATCGTTGATGGCTTTATGAGCAGCGGTCCTGTGTTTGAATGCGACATGATCGAATTCGAGGGTCTTTATCTGTCCAAGATGTTTGGGCTGGGGAGCCTGTCTTTCTGGCTCTTTTTTCATCAGGGTTTCAAAATTTTCGAGTGAAGCCTGTGCCTCGCGGTAAGAAAGAATGATATTACCGATCTCCTGCAACGGACCGAATACAAAGAAGGAAAAGATCTGCATGGTGACAATTTCACCCGGAAACAGTTTCCCTCTAAATACCAGCCACATCAGCATGAACAGGATCAACTGGCGAAGTGTGTTGACAAATGTGCCCTGGACAAAACTGATACTGCGAATGCGTTTTACCTTGGTCAATTCGAGCCCGAGAATTTTGAATGTGTTCTTATTTAAACGCCCGACTTCCTGTTGTGTCAACCCAAGACTTTTTACCAGCTCGATATTCCGCAAGGATTCTGTAGTAGCTCCGGCCAGTGAAGTAGTTTGTGACACGATCTTTTTTTGGATCGTCTTGACCTTTTTGCTAAGCAGGTTTGAAATATATGTAAGAAGAAAGATACCGCCGAAGTAAATAAGCGGCAGGCGCCAGTCTTTTGTTACCGCATAAGCTGCCACGAATACGATACCGACAAATACCGGGAACAGCACATTAATAAATGTTGAAATGAATTTTTCGGTGTCAGTCCTTACTTTCTGTAAAATGCCCAGTGTTTCACCGCTACGCTGGTCTTCAAATTCATGATAGGGGAGCTTCATAGCATGCTGGAGTCCGTCAGTAAAAACTTTGGCGCCGAACTTTTGTGTTACTAGGTTGAGAAAATAATCCTGGAAAGCTTTCGCGATCCTGCTTATCATCGCTACCGAAATAGAAGCAAGCAGAAGCCACACTACTCCGTAAAGAACGACCTTAACAGGATTACCCGCCTTTATTTGGGTCACTTCTTCATTCATATAAAGAAATTGTGGCCAGTCGAGTTTAT
Source organism: Bacteroidota bacterium (assembly GCA_005884665.1). Lineage (GTDB taxonomy): Bacteria > Bacteroidota > Bacteroidia > Chitinophagales > Chitinophagaceae > VBAT01. Next base: position 56,680 of record VBAT01000032.1, on the reverse strand, counting down.
GTTCCGACTGATGATAGCTGGCAATATCTACGAGCTTACCGAATATTATTGGGTCGACGAGCGAAAAACCGATGTTTATACCGGCCAGCACCAACACAAGGATAACCAGCCATTTATACGGTTTCAGGTATCGCAGTAATATCTTCATACAACAAATTGAGATTGGTGACCTGTTCTAACAAATTAAATGGCGTACAAGTTCGTGAAAAATCGGTTATTTGGGGAATTCATGGTGGTATACTGTGCAAAAAGGCAAGATGGCCACAGAGAACGACAGAGGAAAAACAGGTCATTCCCGAGGTTCCATTTTATCCCTGGTGCAGTTACAGTGTGACAAGATCGGCAGCGCAGATAGCCACAGAGTTTTTTTCTCTGTGGCTATCTGTGTATTCTCAGCGGCCCCTGCTTACCGGCAGGCAGGTCTGTGGGCAAATTGTATGAAAGGTTCGTCTTTCATATGTAGGATTAAAATTCAAATTCGCGGCGGTGCATATTCCATCGAACACCAAATGAAACAACGGTCGAGCTGACCGAGCTAATTGGCGATGTCTTTGTTTCCTGTCTCCTGTGTATGCCAAATAATTCCAGGAAAAGATTTTCTCTTAATTCGTAGGAGACAAGTAAAGAAGTGTAAACGACATTGGTTTGCACGCCGGAACCAATATAATATCCGTAGTCGCCGACGCGATAAGGCGGGATGTTGGGAAGAAATATGTTGCTGCCATAACTCTGTAGACTATTCACGGAATCAAGACCCTGCTTGTAAGCCATCGCCTTAAATTGCAAAAACCATTTTGGGGCGGGCTGGTATCTTGCAATGGCGATAAATTCATTGAAGTTAGCCATCAGCGGGTGTGCCAGCGGTTGATTGTAATGGGTGTAATTTGCCACTGAATCATTGTGTGAATACGTAAACGGCCTTACACTATTGAACTCAAGTTGAAGATCAAGATTCCTGATGGTAAATGCATCGATGTATTTGACCCCGGCCTGTATTGCATATTTATTACCCCACCAGCCATTCCCGGCTTTTATCTCCGATAATTTGAATTCATCCAGCAATAATTGGCCATAGAACTGGAAGCGACGGGCCACGTTCGCCTTCAGGTCGATACCAGCCACAGAATTATCAAAGCTTCCGTTTTGCAACTCAATGGAGCGATAGAAGATGATCGGGTTCAGATAACTGAATTCAAAATGATCCTTGCGCCCAAATATGATGCCTTCAAAGACGCCAATATTCATCCATTTGGTGACGGCAATATCGAGATGATGCATGGCCGCGTATTTTTTGCCGATCAGCTTATCACCCCCGGGAATATGTGCCGAATGCAATTCCATAAACAAATTCTGGTAATTCAACTTCCAGATCCGGGTATTTAGCTTAAGGAAAAGATTACTGGTAGTGAAATCGCTCAGGAACATGCTGCGATAGCCGTTGCCGATAAAGTTTTTGTCGTAACCAAAGGCTACATTAATATACTTGGTTACGCCAAATGTGAAATATCCCCTGCCGTCAAAATAATCAACGCCACCCGGGTCCTTAAAAGCCTTGTACAGGCCAGCGCCTGGTACGGCTCTCCGGTTATCAGTCCAATCCTGTACATAGCCGGCATCGCGTTCCTGGTTATCGGTAATATAAGCGGCAAAGCCGATCTTATTGGCAATCCTTCCTCTTACCGTTACTCCTCTTGAATTTAGGAAGAGGTGCTGGTCATTATTAGTTTCCTTGGAAACCACATATTGAAAAACGGGATTCAACACCAGGTCAAAATCCTTCACATGCACCTCGTAAAGATTGGCGGGCGTTTTGTAAAATGCTTTCCAGATAGGTTTTTTACTGTGATAGGAGGGAAGGTCTGCTTTTACCCATTCAAGGTTGTTGATCATCACCCGTTGCATATTGTAGTAGTCGATCCTTGAGAATCGGGAATCAACTATGATATCCTCAACAATGTTCTGGTTTCCTCTATTGAGCGATGTATCTGGAAGGGGAAAGAGTTTGTAATATTGCTCGATAGCGCCAACAACGTCCTGCCTTGAAAAAGGCCTGGTCTTTGAAAAATTGAGGATGGAATCCTTTTGCAGCTTAATTTCCATCCGTTCCAGCACGATGTTCGCTTTATCGCCCTGCGGCAGGTAAGTGGACTGGGAAAATGCGTTTGTGAAGAAAAAAGAGAGTAACAATAAGAGGAATATTGAAGTTCCCCTTGAGGGATGGAGGTTTTTTATAAATTGCATAGTTATGGATTAATCCGGCAGCAAATTATGCAAATATACCTGATAAAAAATATTCAAGTGGTCAATGAAGGGCAGATAAAAACTGGCGATGTATTGATCAGGAATGGAAGGATCGAGAAAGTACAACCGCAGATCACAGCAGCCCGTGGCAGTTACACCGAGATCAATGGAGAAGGTAAATATCTCTTTCCCGGCGCCATTGATGACCAGGTCCATTTCCGGGAACCAGGACTTACACATAAGGCCACGATTTATACTGAAGCGAAAGCTGCCCTGGCCGGCGGTGTGACCAGTTTCATGGAAATGCCCAATACAATTCCAAACGCGCTGACACAGGAGTTGCTCGAGGATAAATACAGGATCGCCTCAAATACTTCTCTGGCCAATTATTCTTTTTTCATGGGCACGGGCAATAATAATACTGATGAAGTTTTGAAGACAAATGATAAGAAAAAAGAGGTTTGCGGTATTAAAATATTCATGGGTTCCAGCACTGGAAATATGCTGGTGGACAACCCGATGACCCTGAATAAGATCTTTAGCGAAGCTGAAGTGCTGATCTCAACTCATTGCGAAGATGAACGGATCATCAGGCATAACCTGGAACAGGCCAAGTTGAGCGGCCGCAAACTGACTGCAGCGGATCATCCTCTTATCCGAAATGAAGAAGCATGCTATGAGTCTTCATTGTATGCCAT
>VBAT01000032.1:4710-53674 GCA_005884665.1 Bacteroidota bacterium | reverse complement strand
GTTTACTAACATGGTGCCTTTGCGGGAAAAACGTATTACAGCAGAAGTCTGCGTACATCATTTGCATTTCACCAGTAACGATTATGCAAGATTGGGTAACCTGATCAAGTGCAACCCGGCTATTAAAGCGCCCAACAACAGGGAAGCTTTATGGACAGCCCTGCTTGATGACCGCCTGGATGTAATCGCGACCGATCATGCACCACATACCTGGGAAGAAAAAAATGAGCCTTACGAAAAAGCTCATGCGGGGCTGCCATTGGTCCAACACCCTTTATTGTTAATGTTATTTTATTATAAGGAAGGCAGGATCACGCTGGAAAAGATCGCGCAGAAGATGAGTCATGCTGTAGCCGACTGTTTCCGGATACAGGAACGGGGTTACATTAGAGAAGGTTATCATGCTGACCTCGTCATTACCGACCTGGGTCAAAAGACGAAAGTTTCGAAAGATACCATTCTCTATAAATGCGGGTGGAGCCCGTTAGACGGGTTTGAATTTCCGGCAGCCATTACACATACTTTTGTAAATGGCAACCTGGTATATGGAAATGGAATGTGGGATGAATCTAAGAAGGGGGAGAGATTATTATTTGATAGGGAGTAAGCACGCAGATCTTTATGATGGCGAGATAAATTATGATTTATTGGACACGGGAAAATATCCGGAAGGCATTTAAATCAGGGTAAAATTATATAAACAGATTGTTTGACAGGAAGAGAAATTTCGTGGTATAAAAATTCATGATCTGCGAATATCTTAAATATCATGACAATCCGCGTTCTTCTCTCAGTAAGCACGCAGATTTTTATGATGACGAGATAAATGATGATTATTGGATGCAGGAAAAATTCAGGATGCATTTAGATCACCATAAAATTAAATAAACGGATTGTTTGACTAGAAGGGAAATTTCGCGGTCCATACTAATTTATGATGTGTGAATATCTTAAATATCATCACAATCCGCGTTCTTCTCTCAGTAAGCACGCAGATTTTTATGATGATTATTGGATGCAGGAAAAATTCAGGATGCATTTAGATCACCATAAAATTAAATAAACAGATTGTTTGACTAGAAGAGAAATTTCGCGGTCGTACTAATTCATGATCTGCGAATATCTTAAATATCATCACAATCCGCGTTCTCACCATGCAAATCGACAAAACAACGTACAACGACATTTCTGTCTTCAGCGCTGATGAAGAGTTTTCCATTTTTCATAAACTGAATTTCACCCGTACATCTACAGGAAAGGAATGGCTTAAATATTTCTTTACCGAGCCTTTTGATGATGTGCAGAAAATACTGGCTACTCAAAAGATCATTAAAGCATTTCTTCCACATGTTGGGACATTGCCGGATGATATAACTAACGGGACAATCCTGGTGATGAACAAATTCTTTGATTATGACCTGGACCCGCCACCGTCAAATCCTGATCCCATCAAGGCGGCAATGTATAAATGGGTCCACTCAGGTGATCATTCGATTTTGCGGTTTTCGCTAAGACATTTTGCCGATTTTTTCAGGGGTTTGCGAAAGCTGGCTATGCTTTTGTCGCAGGAAGAACTTCCTCCTGGCACAAAAGTCTATATTGACCGTGTTTTGCAGTTACTGGAAAAACCGGTATTCAAGCAACTATCTGAGTCTTCACGAAACCAGGTCTTCCCTCTTACCAAATCCCTTCATTATGGCCATCATTTGTTCCTCGACAGGCGCGGTGATACTTTGGAGATGATGGATATATTCGGCCGACTCGATGCCTGGTATTCGATGGCGGTAGCGGTAAAGACGTTTAACCTTTCTTTTCCCGAATTTGTAGAGCAGGAAGCCCCGCTGGTCGAAGCAACAGGATTATACCATCTTTTATTACCGCATCCTGTGGCTTATGATCTCCTGATGAATCCTGAAAACAATTTTCTTTTTCTTACCGGGGCAAACATGGCTGGCAAAAGCACGCTGATCAAATCGGTGGGATCGGCAGTTTTCCTGGCACATATCGGGTTGGGAGTGCCGGCAAAACAAATGCGGCTTACTTTATTTTATGGCTTGCTTAGTAATATCAATGTAGTTGACAACATCGCCAAAGGGGAAAGTTTTTTCTTCAATGAAGTACAGCGGATCAAGAATACGATTGAAAAGATCAATAATGGAAAGAAATGGCTGGTGTTGATTGACGAGCTGTTCAAAGGCACGAATGTTCAGGATGCGATGAAATGCTCACTCACTGTAATAAAAGGACTGATCAAGATCAAAAACTCCCTGTTTATTCTTTCCACCCACCTGTACGAGATAGGAGATGAGTTAAAAGGTTACCCGAATATTTCCTTCAAATATTTTGAAACAAATGTTAAAGATGAGCAATTGGAGTTCAGCTATCAATTAAAAGATGGGATAAGCAACGATAGGATAGGATATGTCATCCTAAAAAGGGAGAAGGTGGTGGAGATGCTCGAAAAGCTTTAAAACAATTTCCCGGGTGCCCTCGCTCTCGCCCTGTTTATCGCTTTTTAGAGAACCTTTACATTATGGTCGGGCTTATGAGGAATAAATCTTACCTAAATTCGGTTATGCGAAAACAATTATTGACTTTCACTTTTATCTGCCTGGGCTTTATTGTTAATGCCCAAACCACTACCGATGTATTGCATTATACCTACGAAATTCACCTGAATGATAAAACAGACACGATATATGGAAAAGCCAGGATTGTTCTTGCTTCAAACTCTCGCATGTTTGACATAGAGTTAACGAATTTTAAACGGACTGGAAAAGGAATGACCCTGGACAGCGTATATTATTTGCAAGACAACACAAGAATTGAGTTCCTCCCCAGACCAAAAGATAAACAAGCTATTCTGCTTTTTCGTAACGATACTATCTCGACGTTATATTCTGATGATATGCTAAAGCGGAACGTTGATACGTTTGAAATAATTATTTCCTATCACGGTATTCCCGATGATGGCCTTATCATCTCCAAAAATAAATATGGTGATCGTACTTTCTTTGCTGATAACTGGCCTAACCGTGCGCATCACTGGATACCTTGTGTAGACAGGCCCGATGATAAAGCAACATTTGAATTTTATGTGACGGCGCCATCCCATTATAGTGTTATTTCCAATGGAACAAAGATTGAAGAAAAATTATTGAGTGATGGAAACAAACTGACCCATTGGAAAGAAGAAACTGCTCTTCCGACCAAGGTGATGGTAATTGGGGTGGCCAGGTTTGCAGTCAGAACGTATAAGGACAGCCCCGCGAATATTCCCGTGAGTGCCTGGGTGTATCAACAGGATAGTATACCCGGGTTCAGGAACTATGCGGTTGCGCCTTCAATACTCAAATTCCTTTCTGACTATATCGGGCCTTATCCTTACGAAAAGCTGGCCAATGTTCAGTCCAAAACCATTTTTGGCGGTATGGAAAATGCGAGCGCCATTTTTTATGAAGAGTTATCAGCATCGTCGGATGATAATATTGAAAGCCTGATGGCCATACTTTGATTCGAGGTAAATATGCGTGAGATAAGTAGCAAAAGCTTCCCGCATTTGTGGCTGAGTGAAGGTTTTGCTACTTATCTCACGCATATTTACCTCGAATCAAAGTATGGTACCGATAGTTTGAATAAACGGATGCAGAACGACCGGGACGAGATAATCGCCTTTGCAAAGGAATCAAATAGGCCGATTGTCGATTCTGTTTCTCCATTGATGAAATTACTTAACACGAACAGTTACCAGAAAGGTGGATGGATCCTGCATATGTTGCGACGCCAGTTAGGAGATACCATTTTTCATTCCATCATCCGTCGTTATTATACTGCTTATGCGGGCAAAAACGCCGACACCCGTGATTTTGAGAGGATCTGTGAATCGGAATCAGGAAAAGATCTTCATGTTTTCTTTGACCAGTGGCTATATTCACCCGGATTACCAAAGCTCGATGTGCAATGGAAGTATGATGAACAAAATAAGAGAGTCCTGTTAACAGTCCATCAAACCCAACATAAATTATTTGTATTCCCTCTCGAAATAGAAATATGGACTGGTGGTACCGGAACAACAAAGGCGCAAATCCCTTCAGTGAACGTCCAGGATCTACAGGTTTCATTTCCAGTAACAGCAAAGCCATTGCAAATTATTCTCGATCCCAACACCTGTCTTTTGTTTGAAGGCTCGGCCCGGATGATAAAATAAGACCGTTGAGCGGTATTGCAGTAGAAAAGAACGGAGAATAAGATTAATTCATCATCGTCTTCTGTTGTTTTACCCTGAAAGCCAGACAGGCTATTGCCATATCTTCAGCCCGGTAACAACCACATCATGCTCGTCAAGACTTTTGGAAGCGCCGTGTACGGCGTTGAAGCAATTACAATAACTATCGAGGTCAACTGGCTTTCTGCTTCGGGCAAGGACCCAATGATAGTAGGATTGCCGGATAATGCAGTTAAGGAAAGTTTGCAGCGGATTGAAAGTACATTTAAAACAAACGGGTATGATGTACCACGTACGAAAGTCGTAGTGAACCTGGCGCCTGCCGATATTAAGAAAAGCGGTACGCCATTCGATCTTCCCATTGCCCTGGGCATACTGGGCGCTTCCGAACAACTCGAGAACAAAGAAGCATTGAGTAATTATGTGATCATGGGCGAACTAAGCCTGGATGGAGAGGTGCGCCCGATCAAAGGAGCATTGCCGATCGCGATACAGGCAAAGAAAGAACATTTCAAAGGGCTGATCCTACCGAGAGTGAACGCAAAGGAAGCCGGCATGGTCAGCAAGTTGCAGGTCTACGGTGTCGATCATATTAAGGAAGTGATCGGTTTTTTTGAAAACAAGGAGACAGGGCTTGAACCGGTAATAATTAATGCACGTGAGGAATTCTTCCATTCGCAATATGATTTTGAAATTGATTTTGCCGATGTCAAAGGGCAGGAGAACATTAAACGGGCATTGGAGATTGCAGCAGCAGGTGGACACAATGCGATATTGATCGGTCCGCCCGGTGCAGGAAAAACGATGCTTGCGAAAAGATTGCCTACTATCCTTCCGCCATTGAGTTTGCAGGAAGCGTTGGAGACAACCAAGATCCATTCCGTTGCTGGTAAATTACCTGAGAATTCAACATTGGTATCAAGACGACCCTTTCGCTCGCCTCATCATACCATTTCCGATGTGGCGTTGGTAGGTGGCGGGGGTATTCCGCAGCCTGGAGAGATTTCGTTAGCTCATAACGGCGTCCTGTTCCTGGATGAATTGCCTGAATTCAAACGAACAGTCCTTGAAGTAATGCGACAGCCAATGGAAGAAAGAAGAGTGACTATTTCAAGAGCGAAAGTAGCTGTTGATTTTCCTGCCAGTTTCATGCTGATCGCTTCAATGAACCCGTGCCCCTGCGGATTCTACAATCATCCCGACAGAGAATGCACCTGCGTACCAGGAACTGTTCAGAAATACCTGAATAAAATATCGGGACCATTGCTCGACCGGATCGATTTGCATGTGGAAGTAACACCTGTTGCATTCAACGAACTAACCAATCAACGAGCACAGGAAAACTCTGCTCATATACGGGATCGTGTCATTAAAGCAAGGGAAGTTCAGGAGCAACGTTATAAGGATCGCAATGGCATTTATTGCAATGCTCAAATGAGCAGCAACATGCTAAAGGAGATCTGTGTGATCAATACAGTCGGTGTAAACTTATTGAAGGCTGCCATGGAAAAGCTAAACCTGTCGGCTAGAGCTTATGACCGGATCCTGAAAGTGTCGAGGACGATTGCTGATCTGGCATTAAGTGAAGAAATTAAAGTTGAACACCTGGCTGAAGCGATTCAATACAGGACGCTTGATAGAGAAGGGTGGGCGGGATGACTGTTAGTCGATAGTTCGGATGCTGGATGCAGGATGCCGTCATTGCGAGGAGAGAAGCGACGAAGCAACAGGATGCCGTCATTGCGAGGAGAGAAGCGACGAAGCAACTGGATGCCACCATTGTGAAGCGAAGCCATCTGGAAAGCTTGCTAAAAATTACTCCATTTTCATAATACAAGGCAACTCGCTTTTTAATACAGTATCACTCTGGGTTAATTTTAAATAGCCATTAATCGGTAAATCTTCAATCAGCTTCAACGTATTCTAAACCGGCAATAATATGCGCTTTCCATTTCTTGTAATATTTTTTGTGTTTTCTATTTCTTTTTTTAATGCAAAGGGCCAGGATTGTACACCTCCTGTCGCACTGGTGTCGTTTACATGTGGCACAAATCCTCCCTTGTCGGATGGAATAACGATAAATACAGGTTTAACGGTTGAAGCCGGTGGCACAGGATCTTATTCAAATATTACTGTCAATGGGGGCACCCTGCTGATATGCGGTACGGCAAGTATTACTAATTTGAATTTCAATTCAGGTTCTATAATGATTAACGTCGGAGCTGCCCTAACGATTAACGGGAGTTTTAACACGGGATCCAATTTGAATTTTTACAATTTGGGAACTACTACATTCAACGTTAACGTGAATATACAGGGGATTCCCAATTTTGTTTATAATGCTGCGGGGGCGACGATTACGGTAAATGGAGGGTTTGCCGTTTTTAATAATGGTAACTTTCTCAATAATGGTATAGCTAATGCACAGGCTGTAACTATCAATACTGGCGCTACTTTTTGCCTGGGTCCGGGATCAATTTCCAATACAGTGAGCTTGCAGAATGATGCAACCAACCCGGCTGTGCTTGCTTCGGGTATCGCCTGTCTTAGGTACACTACCACCTTTACAGGAAATCAGCCTATCACTGCAAGTAGTAATTTAAGTATATGCCAGGGACCTGCAGCAAGCAATCCTGCTCCCGCCGTAGTAGGCGCAGCCATTGTTGTTACAAATTGCGCATCCTGTGCCGGGCTTCTTCCATTAAGGTTACTATCTTTTAAGGGCAACATAGTCAATGGAGAGGCGGAACTGGAATGGACTACCGCTTTCGAAGACCAGGTGAGATCATTCATCATTGAACGTCGTTCGGGCAATCAAAGCTTTGAAGCTGTCGGTGAAGTCGCTGCCAGGAATCAACCGTCCAATTATACTTTCACAACTCCTGTCACGAAAGACAGCTATTTCCGATTAAAAATGATTGACCTCGATGGAAAAAAGACATATTCATCTACTATCCTTTTAAAATTAAGGCCACCGGATTTTGAAATGACTGCGTTATTTAATCCCGCTGATAAATCTTATACTGAATTATCCATTACTGTTTCAAGGAATCAGCGTGGCGAATTGATAGTCCTTGACTATATGGGAAGATTGATGCAAAAAATACCGAGTGTATTGATAAAAGGTAGCAACATAGTACCAATTAACACCGCTTCTTTAAGCAAGGGCCAATACCTGGTTTATTTTAAAGGAAGCGAGATAGCGTCGGAGGTTTGCAGATTTGCCAGGTGGTGAGATGGAAGGCTACTAACTATCGACTCTGGACTAACGACTCCCGACCTTCGTCATCAACCTTCAATATGTAAACTAAAAACAATCATCCTTGATTGAATCTTGTCAAACACACTTGAGTAGATCAGGTTGGGATCGCGGGCATGAAGATTGGGGATACCGTTACTAAGTTTTATTTCGGGCGAAAGGATGAATTGCGAAAAGAAAAAGTTGAATCCAATGCCGAGCTCAACCCCATAATCATATTTCTTGATCTTTACCAGGTCTTCCGCTTTTTTTGCACGGGCATTGCTTGCCAGGTCGATATCTCCTTTTACACCGGTCAACATGTATACGCGGAAATTGCCGATACGGTCGGATTGCAACTTCAGTTGGAAAGGGAATGTAACAGTGACGGATTCTACTGGTTTTTCGACTTTTGTCTGGCCATCGAAGTCCGGATACTTAAGAGTATAGAGAATATTTCTCGCGGTAAATAATAATTGCGGGTTGAAGCGGAACTGGAAACGATCAGAGATTCGAACGGTAGCAAGCAGACCTAATCCAAATCCCGGGGCATTGCCAGGTTCGCCTACCATTACGCTATCGTCCTGCAGGAAACGGGAATGCTGTTCGATATGAAAGCGGGTCATACTGCCGCCGAGAGTAATACCAAAATAATAGGGCTTCTCATCATGGTCCCAAAGGTTCCAGTCTCTTTGTTGCGCCCGCATCGGTGAAGCAAAAAACAACAGGCCCAGTAATAAAAATGTTCCGGGTATTATAAAGGTTTTCTTCCGGTGTAAATGCAACATATTCCTAAGCTTAACGATTTATACCCGGTATCGTGGTAACCAAGTTTTTTTAAAATATCAACAAACTGCCGGCGTTCGGGAAAAGCATTGGCCGATTCGAATAAATACTGGTAGGCTTCTTTATTTTGTCTGAACCATCGGGCCACTCGCGGTGCTACTATTTTCATGTATAAGTTATAGAAGCCCCGTACTGCTGTTTGCTTTGGTTTTGAAAACTCGAGGATCACCAGTTGACTGCCGGGCTTCAATACCCGTAATATTTCAGAAAGACCTTTTTCTAAGTTTTCAAAGTTCCGGACCCCAAAAGCCGCCATTACGGCATCAAACGTGTTTTCACTAAAATTTATTGCCTCGGAATCCCCTCTTAACAACTCGATTTTATCCACAAGTTGTTCTTTATCAACCTTCTTTTTCCCATGTTCGAGCATTTGTTGTGAAATGTCAATACCCGTGATTTTATCCGGATCCAGCAGTTTACAAGCCAAAATAGCCATATCAGCGGTGCCAGTTGCGATATCGAGTATTTTTTTGGGATTATCCTTTTTTAAATGCAGGATCGCCTTTTTTCTCCAGCCGATATCTGTTCGTGCCGAAAGAAAGCGGTTCAACCTGTCATAACGGCCGGCAATCCGATCAAACATTGCAGCAACCTGCTCTTTTTTACCCTGTGAGGATTCTTTAAAAGGGATAATATGATCGTGGGGCAAGGGCTTGCTCATGGGGCGCAAAGGTAAGACGCTAGTGACATAAATCCGAAATCCGATGAGAGAGGCACGACCCCGACAACTACCGGGATAGAATAATGAAATACGAAAGATTCCGATATCTAGGAATTTTCAGGTTTCGGATTTTCAAATTCGGATTTTTTTTCGTCTTAGTGCTTTTTAAAGTATTGCACCTCCCTCTCATGTTTCTGCGCCGCAGCCAGCGAGCCGAATGTGCCGAGGTTCCTTCTTTTATTTGTTTTCGGGTTTTTCTTACGGGAATACAAACGGTATTCACCTGATTTCAATTTGCGTATCATAATTGTTTTTAACCAGGATAAATCAATCAATATGCCATAAGATGTTTGCGATGAATAGTAGCAGTTTAAAACTTAGCAAGATTTTTAAACTGTAGCAGGTGAGCAGCGAAGTGTGGAGATCGAAGTGCGGAGTGCTTCCCTTATCTTGCAATTAAATGGAGATCATTTCCTCGCAATACCTTATCAGTAACGCCGATTACAAGCAATGCCCGAAGCCTGATCGACCCGAGTATGCATTTATTGGCCGCAGTAACGTTGGTAAATCTTCGTTGATCAACATGCTTTGTAACAATAAGCATCTCGCGAAAACCTCTGCCGCACCAGGGAAGACGCAATTGCTCAATCATTTTGAAATAGTTTCAGACAATAAGCAGAAATGGTTCCTGGTCGATCTGCCGGGATATGGATATGCCAAAGTATCGCAAAGCAGTCGCAGGCGGTGGGAACAAATGATTGAAAACTATATTCGCAAAAGGGAAAACCTTACCTGCCTTTTCGTATTAATAGATAGCCGGCATGAACCACAAAAAGCGGACCTGGAATTTATCAACCAGCTGGGAAAATGGGAGACACCTTTCGTGATTGTGTTTACAAAATCGGATAAAAACAAACCTGGGGCAACCCGCAGAAATGTTGAAGCGTTTATTGCAGCATTGACCGAAACCTGGGAAATGGCGCCGCCTTATTTTGTTACATCAGCCATCAGCAAGGAAGGTCGTATTGCCTTGCTGGATTACATTGCAGTATTGAACAAAAGCTTTACCAAGCTGTAATCTTTCTTTAATCGGATCACCTTGGATTATCTGATAATTATCCGTTATTTTGCACCCGACTATTATTATGAAAAGATCACCTTTATCCGAAAAAAGCCTCGTGGCAATATTGTTTGTTCTCGTCATCGTCGTCTTTTCTTTTGCCCAGGCGGATACCGATAATTTCGAAAAGGCCAATCTCAATACGTATTCTCCCCCCACAAGTTCCCTGGAGCAATCAACCAGCTCGAACCCCGTTGCTTCGTCGCTCCGCTCGCAATGACGTGAATGGTGAATGGCGAATGGTGAATGACTTCTAAACTTTTGAGCCTAATCTGCGCCGGCTGGCAGGCTCCTAACTCTACTTCACTACTTTCGCATGATGTACACAGCATTCTGCATCTAGCATCCCGCATCCTGTACGCTAAGCCTCAGGAGGTCATTTTTAAGTAGTGTGAAGAAAAGGAATAGATAGGGGTGACGATTTCTTTTGCGGAGTGTCCTCCGCAACAATCATAGCGAAGAACCGGGATCAGTTTACCACTTTATTGGCGCAACTGCTGCTTGCAAAAGCTTCCGGTTTGGCTTTAAAGGCAAAGCCCATTCCAAGGATGTACCCCATGGCTTCTTTGAGGGCATCGTTACTTTTGAAATGCGGATTGGTATTAATGTCCGCATGCACTTCCATGTCTACATTGTAAACGGTAAAAAGATTGCATAGCTCGTAAGCTATTTCAATGCTTTTAGCTACTTCCATCAGCATCCTTTCCTTGATGGTGTACTGCTGTCTTGTTTTTTCATTGTGAATAAACATAAATCCACCATGTCCTTCACGCAAAAAAACTATAACCGTTGCAAATTCGGTTTCTTTTCCCTTTACCTGTGAATCGGTGCCAATGCAGACTTTTAATTTGAAGCCGGCTGCTGTTTCACGCTTGATTGCGTTTTCAACGGCTTTCAGGATCGGGATTTCAATTGGGTCGCCATTAAATTTTCTCCAGCGCATAAAAAAGAGGTTTTTCTAAGATAAAGAAAAACCTCCGATTAACAAAAGGGGTAGGGATTATTGTTCTGTTAATGCAACAAAAAACTTATTTATTGGCGAACAAACCGGTCGGTCCACTGGCCGTCATTCCCGGAAAAAAGGATAAAATACATGCCCGTGCTGATCGCTGCATGGATGTTGTTAGCGCCGCTGATCAGCTTGCCTTTGTCCAGCAATTTCCCATTGGCATCAAGTACCATATAATCATAATTGCCGGGGCTGTTTACAACGATTGTATTCGACCGGACCAAAGTGGCTGCCAAATGCGGGCCGGGCGAATTGTTGCGTTGATTGATTGAAACGATATTTGAATAATACTGGCGGCCATCGCTGAATGTTACATTCAACCTGTATTTGGAAGACAATGGACCTGCAGGATGATAGATATAGGAACGATCATCATTGCCAGGTTGTGTCAATGCCTGGAATGTTCTGCCATCAGTCGATATTTCGAGTGTCTGTTGTGTCACGGCATCATCGGCATCTATGATCCAGTCGAGCTGGTGCCTATCTCCATTTAGCGCTCCATGGAGTTCCAGTTTTCGCAGCGCCAGCGTGGTACCCGCAGTGGCCTGGGCAAGCAAAGAATAAGATCCCAGGCTTGCATAAGCTGGGGCATACATATTTCCTTTTCCTTCGACTTTAATATAGTAAAGACCGGCATTGAGGGTAGTGTCAATGACTGAACTCAAAAGCATCCCTGGATTGAATACATTGAGCAGGGTCTGTGCGCTGTTATATAAGCTGACCTGCATATCCAGGTCTGAGCCAGCAGAACCGGTACCTACATTGTAGGGGATCGCATTGAGCTGAAAGCGGCCACTTGCAGGCAAATTGAAAAGGAACATATCCTGGTCGGTATTCCGTTCAATCACCCCGCTTAAATTAAACTGGTTGTTGAAAAAGCTAGCCACGGTGGCGCCTGTAAAACTATTGTTATGATCATCTGTTCTGTAACCAAAACCGTTGGTAGCGGAAGTGATAATGTCAAGATCGTTTTGCAGGCTGGTACATCCATAGGTATTCGGACCATTGTTCCAAAGTGTAAAATTCTCGTAATAGCCTACGCCCATGATCGGGGCCCAGCCAATTTCACCGCTTCCCTGGCCGGCATAATAGTCCGATAGTTTATTGCAGTTTGCGTCATAAGATGACTGGTGATACAATCCCAGCGTATGACCTGCTTCATGGGCTACAGCTTCTGAAATATTTTTTGGGTTGAAGTTTAATAACTGTGAGAAGACAAAGCAGGGATTGTTGTCACCCCAGGTAAAAGAAGATACGAAAGCGACACCACCGGCTGCGCCATACCAACTTGAAGAGACGGTGATAACCACTCTCATTCTTTTGTTAGCAGGCGCTGCCAGGAAAACGGTTGAATCCGTTGTGATGTTTAGATTAAAAGGCCGGTAATCTTCCGCAACGCGGTTGAATACCTCGGTGATCTGGGAATTATTCAGCCCCGACGCTCCACAGAGGATGGGGCCGTTATAATTCCAACTGGTGCCGTTGACAGTATGTCCATCGAAATCGAGGAAAATGACTGCCTGGGCGGATGGGTAGCTGTTGTAAAGGGGGACCTGTGCATGTATCATCGTTGTGCTGATCAATGCCAACAGGATGATGGTGGTTCGGATACGGATTCTTGTTTTCATAACAAGGCGGATTTAAGGTTTCAATAGGATTGGATACGGATAAAAACGGGTCAGGTTTGGGCGTTATTCATTGATAAGGTCATAAAAATTTTTCTTGACTAATATGTATTGGTCGTTCTGGTTTTGTAATTCATACAGGTCGCCATGCTGGAAGCTGATAATACGCCCGGTAAATTTAACGGTGCCGTTGGGTTGGGTGGAAGAGGACAGGGTTAATGTGGCACCGTTATAATTTCCGGAACGTATCACTACACTGCGAATACTTTGATCTTCGGTTTTGGAAACTACCTGGCCGGTAAAACTTTTCGATGCATTGGCACCAAATCTGAAACTCACAGCTTTGCCGGTTTCGGTATTGATCAGGGTCTGCAGGACGGTGATGTCTACGGGTATCTTATCAGGAAGCTCTGTAAATAATTTTGGCTTTTTTTGATCCGGTTCATTGACCGGAACGGGTGTCTGTGCGGAGACAGATACGGAGATGAATAGCGCTATAAGGCAGGTGCCTGGCAGCAACAGGTATTTCATGGGATATCTATTAAATAAGATAAATGGATTTCTTACTGGCAACCGGGTTTTCTCAGTTGCAGTTTTCAGTGGGGACGGTCAACAAATATTTTAAAAAACTTTTAGTAGATGCAAGAGAAGTAAGAAAAAAAAACCAATAACTGGTACTAATACACAAGAGGGGATAGTAAAATTTCTAAAGGCAAATAAAATTAATACTGGCCTGTACTAAGTAAAACCAACGTACAGGCTTCCAAAGTTTGGATATTATTTTTTTTTGCAAGAGCTATCAATTCGTCATTTTCCGCGCCAGGATTGAATATTAGCCGCTTTGGCCTGAGTGAAAGTATGTAATCGTAATATTCCTTTTGATGAGTCGGATTAAGATAAAATGTAATAGTATCGATATCCTCGAATAATTTCTTTTCCTTTTCGACTGGTACATCGGCCACCTGTGCGTGCTTTCTGCCGATAGCTACGACAGGATGTCCATGCTGGCGAAGGCGCTGAATGGCGAGATAGCTGTAACGGAAAGGGTTATCCGAAGCACCAAGGACCAGAGTTTTCTTCTTATTCATATTACATGTAAATCTATACCAACAATCTGAACCTGTTTTTGTTTGATAATCCCATGCTGGCCGAGGATTTACGACAAGCTGTAATTTCTCCGGGGAAGATCAGCAATTATCTGCTCGAGGGCATTTCTGAGCAAAGGGTAGTTAAACACAAATCCTTCGCGGGTAGCTCTTGTCGGAATAACCCACCGGCTCTTTAACAGTAATTCAGTTTCTGTGCCAATCAGGAAAGCACCAGCTTCCAGCATCCAGCTGCCCGCTGGCAGGCCAATTTTATTTCCCGTGAGTTGCCGGAGAGATTTCAGTAAACTGTAATTAGAAACCGCATTTGGTGCTACACAGTTATATACACCTATCGCTTTCTCATTTTCATACAACCATTGTATCATGCGGGCAACATCTTCCACATGTACCCAACTGAACATTTGTTTACCACTGCCTTGTTTTCCGCAAAGGCCAAACTTACAGAGGTTAAGATAGGGAGTAATCACACCGGCTTTGCCAAGGGTAATCGCGGTTCGTAACGCAACTTTTCTTGTGCCATGTGTTTCCTGCTCAAAAAAAACTTTTTCCCAAAGCTTACATACCTGGACCGAAAAATCCGTTTCCAGATTTTTGTACACCTCGGATTCTTTGCCCTGGAATAGTGCAGCCAACAACCTGTTCTTTCGATACCGTAAGTTATCAATAATGTTATAGGGCATATTATCTTCTTTCCGATCGGAGATTACCCCTGTAAATTCATCATTAGGTGCAGTAAGACTGTTTTGATAGATAGTTGCAGATGCAGCATTGACCCATAATGCAGGGGGATGACTTGTTTTTCGTATCGCTTCACCTAGTGCGTTCGTGGCATTCACACGGCTGTCAAATATTTCCTGCTTTTGTTTTTTATGATAGCGACAGTTCACTGATTTCCCTGCGAGGTTAATGACTATATCAGCCCCGGCTATTTCTTCGCTCCAGTTTTCTTCAACGGTCTTACCGTCCCATTTCACGTACCTTACAAGATATCCGTCGTCAACTGTCAGCAATTTTTGATGATACAAATTAGTATGCGTGTCTCCGGATAGCCTGCTGAGTATGACGATTGAATTGGTTCGCCCGAAATACTCTGTCAATGCCTGCCCAATAAATCCTGTGCCACCTGCTATGACGATCTTTTTATTTTTCATAAGGGTACGATTTAAAGTGTGTTCCTTTTCTCCAGGTTTCAACAAGGATTTCCCGACGGGACCAACGGGCAAGATCCTTCCATCGTATTTTATTAATGATAAGCGGGTTTGTCATACGCAAAAAATTTATAGGTGGTTAATTTATTAAACTTTCAGAAAAAATTGAAATAATGGTTTCAAATAAAAGCCGGTTAACCGGCTTCTGTATCCTGACAACGAATGACAGTGGATCATTTAAAGAGCTTAACTAAATTTCCCACAAACCAGTTTTCTTCAGCTTTGATCATTACGTCCAGGGTTTTGTCGGCCTGGCGCCCGAGTTTTTTTATACTGCTTACAGTATCTACAAATGACTTGATATTTTTGTCCCTTTTGTCACCTTCTACTTCTTCCAACTGGTCCAGCAACTTCAGCATTGGCTCGAGCTCTCTTTTTTTCCTTTCCTTGACAATTTGTTTGACTACTTTCCATATGTCCTTTTCAGCTGAAAAATATTCCTTGCGTTCGCCGGTCATCAGCACCCTTTCAACCAAACCCCAGTTGATCAGATCACGGATATTCATATTTGTATTGCCCCGGCTAATATTCAACTGTTCCATAATATCATCCTGCGTCAACGGATCAGGGGTTATTAGCAGCAATGCGTGGATCTGGGCCATCGTGCGGTTAATACCCCAATGGGTTCCAAATGCGCCCCAACTGCTAATGAACTGCTGTTTTGCCTCGGTTAATTTCATGTCTCAAAATTAAGGCTATTTTCGAACTTTCAAAAATTTTTGAAAATATATTTTGAGCTTCAAAAAAGTCTGTGGTCAAACTGGGCCAACACCGATTCTTCACCGGATTTTAACGACAAACACTCTCGCTAATCTTGTATCTTGCCAGCATGAAAAAGCTTTTGTTTGTCTGCCTGTTGATATTTTCCCTGGCCGCCCGTGCACAGTTTAAAAATTTTCGTTTTGCTTTCTTATCGGACACTCATATCGGTTCACCCGATGGAAAAGCGGAAGAAGATTTGCGCAGGACGGTGGCTGATATCAACCAGATGAATGACATTGCGTTTGTGGTTATTACCGGCGATATAACCGAACTTGGCACCAATGAAGAAATAAAAAGGGCAAAGCAGATCCTGGAAGGACTTAAGGTTACTTATTACATTATCCCGGGTAATCATGACGCCGGTTGGAGCGAGAGTGGCGGCGATAGTTTTATAAAGGTTTTCGGGAATGACAAGTTCAGCTTTGAATACAGCGGTATTCGTTTCCTCGGGTGTGCCTCAGGTCCTTACCTGCGTATGAGCGATGGGCATGTTCCCCGCGCCGCTATTAACTGGCTTGACAAAGAATTGAAAAATGTAAAAGACCAGCAACCGGTTATTTTTCTCAATCATTACCCAATTGATAATAGCCTGGACAACTGGTATGAGATCACAGACCGCCTTCGCCATTACAATACCTGGGCAATACTCTGCGGGCACGGACATGCAAACAGGGCGATGAACTTTGAAGATATCCCGGCTGTGATGGGACGGTCCAATCTTCGGGCAAAGGCCGAATATGGAGGCTATAACCTGGTAGATGTAAGATCCGACTCAATGATCTTTACCGAAAGACGTCCAGGCCAGGAAACATTAAAATCCTGGACTGCTATAAAAATTGAACCCCGGCATTATCCTGCAGATAAAAAATTCAACCGCCCGGATTATAGCATTAATGAAAAATATAAGCAAACCGAGGAACGGTTGAGGTTTTCATCGGATGCCAATGTCATTTCCACGCCTGCTGTTGAAGGTGAAAATGTCATCGTGGGAAACCAGGATGGAAAACTACTGTGCATTTCGCTAAAAGACGGTAAACAAAAATGGAGCTATGCAACCGGAGGGGCCATCTTTTCTTCACCCGCTATTTCAAAAGGATTGGTCGTTGCAGGTTCAGGCGATGGCAATGTATATTGTTTAACTACAAAAGATGGAAAATTAAAATGGAAATATGCTGAAAATGCTTCGGTCCTCGGGTGCCCAGTGATCAGTAATGACACCGTATTTATTGGCGGCAGCGATCATACATTTACCGCCCTGGATTTACATTCAGGAAAAATGATCTGGAAGTTTGACGGACTTGAAGGTCCCGTGGTGAGCACTCCTTTGATATATGATGGAAAAATAATTTTTGGCGCCTGGGACAGGAATCTTTACGCTCTCGATAAAACGACCGGTGCTCTCGCCTGGAAATGGAACAATGGATCCGCTGTCCGCAATTATTCTCCGGCCGCATGTATTCCCGTTGCCAGCGGGGGAGTTGTCTATGTAGTTGCTCCGGACCGGTATATTTCTGCCATAGATGCCAGCGATGGTAAAACACTTTGGCGGAATAACGATGCCACTGTCCGTGAATCAATCGGGATTTCCAATGATGGAAAATGGATCTATGGTAAGACCATGCAGGATACCATCGTCGCCTATGCTGCCAGCCGTGAAAAACAATCAGCGGCCTGGAAAATGAATTGCGGCTTTGGATATGAACATGTGCCGTCAATGCTGATAGAAAAAAATGGGCAGGTGTTCTTTGGAACAAGAAATGGGGTGGTGTATGCTATCGACCCGGTCAACCGGCAAATAGCCTGGGCACACAAGATCGACAATTCAATGATCAACACAGTGCGGGTTCTGGATAAGATTCATCTTATCGTTTCGACAATGGATGGAAAAATCGTGTTGCTGGAAACGAAAGAAAAACCCTAGTGTCTGGTTAACTCCCTTTTATGAATGTGGGCAGTCCTCCCGGTCGGTTCTTCGGGCTTTGCCAGTATCTCGTATATATAGGCGATAACCCAGCAAACCAGGGAAACCATTGCGATCTTAAAGAATACACCGGAATGGGAGGAGGTTCCGTCAATTAATTTAATAAAGAGGCTGAACAAAATAAAGGAGATGCCGATAGAGATGAACAACCCTGTCCAGGAAAATTCTGCGTTGTCTTTCGGTTTCATCAGGCTCAGATTTCTGCAAACTTACTAGCGGGCATCAAATGATGCCAACATCCTCAAATATATTTTCATGGTTTAAGGCAAGACACGTATTTCTCCTAAGGGATATTTGAATAAAACAAAAGCCGCCTGCCTTTCGGCGGACGGCTTTCTAAAAAATTTCAACAGGATCAGAGTAGCATTGTTATTGGGTTTTCGAGGAGTTTTTTGACCGTCTGGAGGAAGGCAGCGCCGGTTGCGCCATCAACACTGCGATGATCGCAACTCAATGTTACTTTCATTATATTGCTTACGCCAAAGCCTTCTTCTTTTTTCACCACTATTTCTTTGATCCTGCCAACAGCCATAATACAGCTATCTGGCGGATTGATGATAGCGGTAAACTCATCTATATCCATCATTCCCAGGTTGGAAATTGTAAAGGTGTTGCCCGAAAACTCATTCGGCTGTAACTTTTTATTTCTTGCTTTGCCACTCAGCTCTTTGCTTTCAGCTGCGATCTGGGGCAATGTCTTCTGATCGGCGAAACGAACAACGGGCACTATCAGACCATCTTCGATAGCGACGGCGATACCGATATGAACATGCTGGTAGCGGCGGATCTTATCGCCCATCCACGAAGAGTTGACAGCCGGGTGTTGGCGCAAGGCCAGTGCACAGGCTTTCACCACCAGGTCATTAAAGCTTATTTTGACAGGACTGACTTCATTCAACTGCGTACGGGCAGCCATTGCATTGTCCATGTTTATTTCCATCGTAAGATAGAAATGTGGGGCGCTGAATTTGCTTTCGGCCAGTCTTTTCGCAATTATATTGCGTATCTGAGAATTCGGTATGTCGGTGTAGGCTTCCTGTCCAGATACAATTGGTGCGAAAGATGGAACGGCAGCTTTTTTCTCGCCTGATGGCGCAGCTGTAGCTGCCGCAGGCTTATAACTATCGATGTCTGCTTTTACAATTCTTCCGCCGTCACCACTTCCCGATAATTTATTGATGTCAATTCCTTTTTCGGCAGCTAATTTTTTCGCCAGGGGAGAAGCTTTTACTCTTCCATTCGTTGAATGTTGTTCTGCTCCTACCGGTTCCTGGACTGCTGTTGCTGGCTGAGTTGTTTCCTGTTTTTGAGTTGCTTCAGACTTTTGACTGCCGGCAGAAGACGCGTGTCCGGAACCTGCTTTGGCAGCGGCTACGATCTTGTCCACATCTACTTTTCCTTCTTCTCCAATGATTGCCAGCAAATCATTCACAGCTCCAATAATTGCCAGCAAATCATTCACAGCAATTTTTTCTCCTTTTTTAGCTCCCTGGAACAAAAGTTTGCCATTCTTATAACTTTCCAGTTCCATAGTAGCTTTATCAGTTTCTATTTCTGCCAGTACATCGCCTTTTTTAACTGTATCGCCGACATTCTTATTCCAGCCCGCAATTACGCCTTCTGTCATAGTATCGCTGAGACGGGGCATCAGCACCACTTCCTCCATCTTGGAAATATCTATTGAGGAACCCTGGGTTTTGGTTTCCTGTTTTGGAGCCTGGGCCTTGTCGCCATTCCCTTGCGCTTTGTCGGTTGCTTTTTCCTGGGTTTTCTTTTCGGGTTGTTTTGCGTCGTTGTTTCCTCCACTTTTCAATAAGCCGGAAATATCTTCGCCTTTATTGCCGATGATTGCTAACAGGTCATTTACCTGGAGTTTTCCACCTTTGTCGGTACCGATATGAAGCAATGTACCATCCTTGTAGCTTTCGAGTTCCATTGTAGCCTTATCTGTTTCCACTTCTGCAAGCAGATCGCCCTTTTTAACAGTATCTCCAACTTTTTTGTGCCAGGCAGCGATGACACCTTCTGTCATTGTATCACTGAGGCGGGGCATCAATATCACTTCAGCCATGAGCCTTTGAATTTTGGCCGAAATTAAGGTAAAATGGGGAATTGAAACGGGGATTGCCACGGATACCTTTAGAGACTTTGCGTATTCCTTGCGATACAAGAACTATCGCAAAGGGCCAGGGCACTCAATAGGAATCGATTTTATCGCCACGGATACACGGATTAAAGATTTTTAGCCACCGGTACCCGGAATATCTATTTCTATCCGTGTATCCGTGGCAACTCTATTTTGAGGAGTTTGCTTATATTCATCAAACAGAATTTTAAACAAGATTTATGCGAAACATCTGGACAATCTCCTTCATAGCCATTCTCTTTCTTTTTATCTCGTGTGAAAGTCCCAATACGGCTACTGCTCCTACTCAAAGCATATGGACAAAAGAGAAGGCAGCGGACTGGTATAAGCAACAACCCTGGCTAACCGGGTGCAATTATCTACCTGTTACGGCCATCAATCAATTGGAGATGTGGCAGGCAGAAAGTTTTGACTCCGCAACTATCGATAAAGAACTGGCACTGGCAGAGAGTATCGGGTTCAACACGCTGAGAGTTTTTTTACATGATAAATTGTGGCAACAGGATTCGACAGGTTTTATAAGAAGGATAGATGCTTTCCTGGAAATATGTGCCCGTCATCATATCAAACCGATGCTTGTTTTTTTTGACAGCTGTTGGGACCCTTTTCCAAAACTGGGTAAGCAACACGATCCGGTGCCAGGCTTGCACAACTCAGGTTGGGTTCAAAGTCCGGGCGTTACAATCTTAACGGATAGTTCTCAATACGGCCAGTTGGAGCAGTATGTGAAGGGCATAATCAAAGCCTTTGGCAATGATAAACGCATTTTATGCTGGGATGTCTGGAACGAACCGGATAATACCAATGATAGCAGTTACGGAAGCAAAGAACCAAAGAATAAAGTGGAACTGGTTAACCAATTACTTCCACAGGTTTTCAAATGGGCAAGGGCAGAAAATCCAACCCAGCCTTTGACCTCAGGTCTCTGGACGTTTTGGAAGAATGGTTGGGATATGGACAGCAGCAAGAACCTGACTGCGACCGAAAGGATTCAACTGGAAAATTCGGATATCATCAGCTTTCATTGCTATAATGATTCGGTTACTTTCCGCAAACAAATGAATGCGCTGCTGGAGCGTGGCCGGCCGGTTATTTGTTCCGAATACATGGCAAGGGGGAATAAAAGCACGGTGATCAATATCATGCCCGTGGCGAAACCGAATAAAGTAGGCATGATCAACTGGGGCTTTGCAGATGGAAAAGAGCAGACCAAATATCCCTGGGATAGCTGGGAGAAAAGGTATACCACTGATCCTCCTTTATGGCATCATATATTATTTAAAAGGGACTATACTCCATACAAACCCGAAGAGATCGATTTTATACGAAGTATGACGGGCAAAAATAAGTATAGTTCGATTTTAAGGCTTGGGGTTTTGAACCGCGGATACCTTTAGGGACTTTGCGTATCCTGGCGGTTCTTAGATTGGAAATTGGACAGTCAAAATAGCGGCTTTTCTTATAAAAAAAGAAAATCCTAAATTAGTAGACATTCATCCTCCTCAAGATGCCGGGCAACCATATAGTTCTCTCTTTTTTTTGCTGCGCATTTTGTATCAATGTCACAGCGCAGGATATCCCGCATTTCATGGAGAAACTCACGCGGGAGGAAGGACTTAGCAGCAACAAGATCAACGATCTCACCCAGGATGACAATGGATTTTTATGGATCGCAACCACGGATGGTTTAAACCGTTTTGACGGGACAGAAGTCGTGCAATATTTTCATAATGATAATTCCAATTCGATCTCTCACAACTATATCTATTGCCTGGAAAGATTGGCCGGAAATTTTATCGCCATCGGCACACAGGCCGGGCTTGATTTTTACAATAGCAGTACGGGGAAGTTTGTCAATTTTTATTACCGGCAGAATAATTCTCTCGATGAGTTCAGCAATATCATTACAAGGATGGAGATTGATCACAATGGTAATCTTTGGGCGGCCTCGGGCACCTGTATTTATATTTTTGATAAGCAGCGACAATTAACAAAAGTTATCCCTTCTTCATTTACCGAAGCCGATGTTACACGTAAGCGTTTGAAGTTTGCCGAAAAGATGTTGCCATTGTCAAATGGCGACATGCTCCTTTATTTGTCTACCGGACTGAAAATTTTCTCGTCCAGGGAAGACAAGGTCGTTGATCTGAATAGATGTGCATTGTTCAACCATCTGAAATTCCTTGATGATCTTCACGAGACTCCGGCATTCCGTGTATTTGATGAATACACGCCGGCTGCGAATGTTTTTAAAATATTCGATAAGTATTTTTTGGTGATCAAACCTTCTGTCGACAGCTTGTATCTTTTTGATGAGAAAGGAAAACAGCTGAACAGTTGCTATTTCCCTTACAATAAATATCCATACATTCTTTGGTCGCAACAATTGTCTACGCTCGATTCAAATAACCTGGTCTTTTTATTTCACAATTATGGTTGCGCGGATATTCCCGTTTCCTGGAAGGATAACAAGCCATTCCTTCATAGCCCACCTTCATTGCTTTTTGAAGAGTATGAATACGATGCAGCCTGGAGAGATGCGCAGGGTAATTGGTGGCTTGCCACTGCGGAAAAGGGTTTGCAGAAGATATCACCCGGCAAGCAATATTTCAAAGCTGATACACTCATCGACCAGTTGACCGGGCAGGCGATCAAATATGATATCAACTCGATTTCCCAATATGATCACACACTCTGGGCATCTACTTATGGTAATGGATTCTTTGAAATCGATCTTCAGTCGGGCAGGCATGAGCAGCATTTCATTCATACCGCACCATCCGACCGCTGGCCCAATTTTGTATGGAATATACGGCAGGTAAGTAGCGACACGCTTTGGGTTGGGACGCAGGCCGGACTGTTCTGGTATTGCCGCTCAAAAAAAACATCCGGAAGAATCCCGCCTTATCCCGGTAAACCGCCTTCGCTTGATTCAGTCGCTATTACCACCCAGTTTGTCGATAGTTATGGATGGGTCTGGATGGGGCTGGGTAAAACGCATGGTGTTTGTTCTTTTGATCCGGGAAGGCATCGCTTTACCTGGTATCCTCCTAATTCATCACAAGGCTATCCGCTCCGTTATCCCACACTGATCGCTGAAGATAAAAAAGGCGATCTCTGGTTTGTAAACGATGCAAGCGGTGCATTGGTTCACAGGGAAAGAAGTACGGGACGATTTGAATTAATACCTCTGCAAACTTCTTCCCGTAAAAAACTGAGCAACCTGTCTGGTATCTGGTGCCAGGATGAATCCACCATATGGTTGGGTACGGTTACCGATGGCCTGGTGAAATTCGATATTCCTTCCAGGTTGGTTACGATCTATGGGCATGAACGGGGACTAAGCAATAATCATATCAGCAGCATCTATGAAGATGGGGAAAAACGGCTTTGGCTTGTCACCGAAGGTGATTTGTCCTGTTTTGACCGCCGTTCGGAAACTTTTACCAGCTATAGCGAAAAAGATGGCCTGCCGGCGAGCTATCCCACAGCTTATTTTTATTACGATAAAAACAATGGAAGATTGTATACAGGCGGTTCATCAGCAGTGTTTCATTTTAATCCTGACATGTTACGGCCGGACCCGCCGCCTCAAAAAACAATTATTACGGCGATGCACATAAATGGTACATTACTCATGCCGGAGCCAGGTAAAACGGAAAGATTTAAATCCTGGCAGAATGATATTACCATCCAGTTTGCTGCGATCGATCTTTCCAATGGAACGCGAACGAAATATGCTTACAGGCTTTTAGGCGAGGACACGGGCTGGATCATGACGGGCAGCCAGCGACAGATCAATTTTAGTCACCTGGCACCGGGCAATTATACATTTATAGTGAGGGCATCGAACAGCAACGGGGTTTGGAGTGATGAGTCGGCCAGCGTCAGTTTTTATATAAAACCCCCATTTACCAAAACGGCCTGGTTTTATGGAATGGTATTGCTGGCTACGGGAGGGTTGTTTTATGGATTATACAGATTCCGGTTGCGGCAATTGATACGGACCGAGCAGATCCGTAGCGAAATATCAAAGAATCTCCATGACGAGGTAGGTTCCACTTTGACTAATATCAGCCTGGGCACCCTGCTGGCGCAAAAACAATTGAATGATAAAAATTCGTTGAACAGGATACTCAAACGGATCTATGAAGACAGCCAGCATGTGTCCGAATCGATGCGTGAGATTGTTTGGAGCATCAATCCTAAAATAGACACGCTTGGTGAGTCATTACCCCGTATGCTGCATTATGCTTCTGAATTGCTCGAAGCACAGGATATTGAACTCAAAGCAGAAATAACGCCCGAGATCGAATATGTAAAGCTAAACATGCAGCAGCGGCGGGACTTGTATATGATCTTTAAGGAAACCGTGAACAATCTTGCCAAGCATTCAAAGGCAACACTGGTAAATATAAAATTTGTGCTTGACGAAAGGAAACTGGTCATGATGGTATCCGACAATGGCGTAGGCTTTGATACAAAAACCGTTCTTCTTACCAACGGGATAAAGAACATGCAGGAGAGGGCCCAAAGTAACCGCTGGAAACTGGATATCGATTCGGCCTTGGGCAATGGCACTACGATTACGTTAAAGGCACAAATAGCATAAACATGCCATTGGAAGGAATGGGAGCTGGCAGTAACTTAGATACTTTATGTTGACCGACATTGTCATCT
The DNA here is from genome assembly GCA_005884665.1 of Bacteroidota bacterium. Taxonomy (GTDB): domain Bacteria; phylum Bacteroidota; class Bacteroidia; order Chitinophagales; family Chitinophagaceae; genus VBAT01. The sequence goes on along the minus strand of VBAT01000032.1, from coordinate 29,064 downwards.
TTGAAGATAACCAGCGATTGCGGCAATCGCTCAAGATCTTATTAGAAGGGGTGGAGGGATACAAAGTAAGCGGTGATTATGGCAATTGTGATCATGCAGCCTCTGTCATTGACAAGCTTCATCCCGAGGTGGTCATCATGGATATTGATATGCCCGGTGTCGATGGCATTGAAGGTTTGCGGATCATAAAGGAGCGGGCGCCCCAGACATTTATTATTATGCATACGGTGCTCGAGGATGAGGAACGCTTATTCAAATGTCTCTGTTCAGGCGCCAACGGGTATATCTTAAAGAATACATCTTTTGTGAACCTGTTGGACGCGATTGATAATGTATTGCACGGAGGCGCTCCGCTTTCACCGCCTATTGCTAAAAAAGTCTTGCAATCATTTCAAACAAATTCACCGGGACGGTTACTATATAATCTGTCAGAAAGAGAAACGGAAGTGTTGAAATACCTGGTAAAAGGATATAGTTATAAAATGATCGCCGCCACGTGCTTTATCAGCCTTGATACTGTAAGAGGTCATATCCGGAACATCTATACAAAACTGCATGTGAATTGTGGCAGGGAGGCTGTGGCAAAAGCGCTAAAAGATAAAATAATATGAACACCGTTTCAAAGCTGTTTCAATAACACATATATTTAATTGTATGTCGTATACCTCACCTTTAATTTTATAAAAAATTCATTTATGGAAAAAACTAATCTTAACGACCAGACTGGTCGCCGTCGCTTTTTAGGAAGTATTACAGCCGGGGCTGCAACGATAAGCCTGGCTACAATTTTTCAACCCCTACAGGCATCCGCTGCCGACATCCCCGGATTTAATGCCGATGATGCGGATACTTGGTTTAGCAAAGTAAAAGGCAGGAAGCACAGTATCGTTTTCGATTCAACTGAGCCAAATGATATATTGCCTTTTGTATGGCCCAGGGTTTTCTTACTGACCAATGAAAAAACAGGCACGGCGGCAAAAGATTGTGGAGTGGTTGTCATACTCCGGCATGCTTCAATCGGCTATGCCATGGAGGACAGGTTATGGTCTAAATATAACCTGGGACAGGTATTTAAGGCCGATGATCCCGAAACAAAGCAACCATCAACCCGCAATCCTTTCTGGCAGCCCAAGCCCGGGGCATTTAAAGTTCCGGGATTTGGCCCGGTACAGATCGGCATCAATGAATTGCAAAGCAGCGGCGTGATGTTCTGTGTCTGCAATGCTGCGCTGACTGTTTATAGCGCTGTGTTAGCCGACATGACCAAAATGAGCCAGGAAGATGTATACAAAGATTTCATGTCAGGATTGTTGCCAGGTATACAGGTCGTTCCTTCCGGCGTATGGGCAGTTGGAAGGGCCCAGGAAAATGGATGTAAATATTGTTTTGCTGGCTAGGGAAACAAAGAGCTATAGTATGAGTGTGATCAATTCATCCCGGTTGCTGGTCCTGACGATTACAACAACTGTCGTTATTGTTGCTGTATTAGCTGCAACAATCAACAGGGGATTACCGATTTCTAAAGACGACACCGAAAGCACGGGCCTGGTATGGGAGCCGCCGGATACTTCGCAGATACCGCATACTGATGAAGGATTGCTGATCAGGTATGGCCGCGATCTCATCGTAAATACATCGTGGTACCTGGGTCCGAAGGGAAAAGTGGCGAAGATCACTAACGGGATGAATTGCCAGAATTGTCACCTGGATGCCGGAACAAGGACCTGGGGCAATAATTATGGAGGAGTATTTTCAACTTACCCGAAATACAGGGAACGTAGCGGAACGATTGAAAATATTTATAAACGGGTCAATGATTGTATCGACCGCAGCCTAAATGGCCATATTATCGATACTTCAGGGAGGGAGATGCAGGCAATGGCAGCCTATATCAACTGGGTCGGGCAAAAAATACCAAAGAATGTAAAACCGACCGGGGCGGGAATCAGGGATCTTAGTTTTATAGACCGCCCGGCCGATCCTGCCAAAGGACAAAATGTATTTATACAAAAATGCCAGCGTTGCCATGGCGCGAATGGAAGCGGGACTTTACTTTTTGACAGCAGCGGGTATCTTTATCCGCCGCTTTGGGGAGACAACAGTTATAACACCGGTGCGGGATTGTACCGCATCGGTCGTTTTGCCGGATTTGTAAGAGATAACATGCCTTTCGATGCACCTCACAACAGTGAGCCGTTGACTGACGAGCAGGCCTGGGATGTTGCCGCATTTGTCAATTCGCAGCCAAGACCGCAGAAAGATTATGGGAAAGATTACCCCAACATTGCAGGCAAACCAGTTGATCATCCATTTGGACCTTTCATTGATGGTTTTTCGGAAGAACAACATAAGTATGGACCGTTTAAGGCGATAAGTCTGGCAAGGAAGAAGTAGCCAAATAAGTCAGATAAGTCAAATAAGTCAAATAAGTCGTATTGGTCAAAAGGGTCAGACCGAAACCTAATTTTTTATTATAAAATAAAATCATGAAAAAGATCATAGCACTTGCGAGTCTCCTATCTACGGCGTTTTTAGTGCAGGCTCAAACCCCGGACTACCGGGTGGTGTTTGATATGACCAGTAAGGACTCAACAAACCAGCAGGCCCTGGTTCGCCAGATGGCACTCATCAGCAAAAGCAATGCGGACGCAAAACTCGAGGCTGTTATTTATGGACAGGGACTCGATATCGTTCTAAAAGGAAAAACAGCCCAGGAGCCGGCTCTCGCCCAGTTGATGGCTAATAAGAATGTTACTTTCAAAGTTTGCGAGGCAACAATGAAAAGAAACAATATTGACAGAAGCCAATTGATCCCGGGTGTGGAAGTGGTGCCTGATGGGATCTATGAGATCATTACGAAGCAGAAAGAAGGATGGGGATACATTAAGGTTGCGCATTGATGGGATGGCCGTGTTACAAAACCCCGTAGGATTGTATATGGTGGAATCATTGTGTATTGTTTGCCAGCGCTCCGTAGGTGCTCAATGTAATCGCTAGCGTTGCTGGCTATTTAATAATCATTGAATGACTGTAATGTCATTGAAGTTCTCGCACGGTGGGATGATTATATCACCAGACCCGTAGGGCAAAGCCTTCTGCCGAAGAGCCTAAAAGCTGGCAGTCATTTTCAATCTCGAATTGTTTTAACAGATGATCTTCATGAATAACTGAATAACGTCTCCGTAGTATTTTGCCCCTATGGGGCAAGTGCATCAAATTTGAAATTAGCTGCTTCCGACATCTCGTCCCTCTGGGACCTATTCAAATTGAAGTATTCATTTTACTCCATAGGAGCAGAATACCGGTGGAATCTTGTGCATTGTTTGCCAGCGCTCCGTAGGTGCTCAATGTAATCGCTGGTGTCGCTGTTGCTGGCTATTTAATATTCATTGAATGACTATAAGGAGTTATTGAAGGTAGCGCACTAATAGGATGGCTATGTCACCAAACCCCATAGGGGTTGAATGGCGGTGGCCTCATTGTGTATCGTCTGCCAGCGCTCCGTAGGTGCGCAACAGCAACTGCTCCCTACATTTGGAGTGTGCCTCCAACTTTAGTAATTTGGATAGCATATCAAATTCCACCGTATACTATTATGAAAAAGACGCTTATTTTCCTGTTTTGCCTTTTGAGCATGACAGCAGTCCGCTCTCAAACTTCAATAGGTATTAAAGCCGGCGCTAATTTCCCCAATCCTACAGGATCTGATGTAAGCAGCTCAGTAAATGGCAAAACCGGCTTTTATGCCGGGGGTTTGCTGGTCGTTCCTGTCTCCACTAATTTTCGTTTCCAACCTGAAATTCTTTGGTCCAGCCAGGGATACAAATACAACGAACTTGGTGGTGAATTCGAAACGAATTTTAGTTATGTCCATTTGCTTGCATTGGTTCAATACGTGAAAAATGGTTTTTTCGTAGAAACTGGTCCGCAGCTAGGCATTTTAGTTACAGCCAAACGAAAAGGCGGAACGCTGGGTACCGAGGACATAAAGGACTCTTTTAAGTCTATTGCATTTTCCTGGAACGCTGGTGTAGGGTATCGCATGCAATCAGGCCTGGGTATAGACCTGAGATATACTATTGGTATCGGCAGCATCTCGAGTAATGAAAATACTGATGTTAAGTTCAACACCTTAATGCTTGGTATTTCTAAAACATTTAACCTTACAAAGAAGAAAAAATAGCAGCCTGGTTAATGGTTAATATTTGGAATTCGGAAAATCCTCAGGTGGCCATAGAGTTTTTATTTATCAATAAAAGCCTCAATATTTGCCCTAATAAATCTTATTCTCAAATCGTCAAGATCTTCCTGTTTGTAAGTCTCATAGAATTCGTTATCGAGTTTATCGAAAAGCCCAATCTTGTTTACAAAATCATTTTCATTGGCTTTAAATATTTTGTTTGTCCTACTTACAATATCAGCGAATTTTGACGCTCCAATTAGTTGAAATGCTTCAATTGTTTTTTCGAACATATATAAGTGGTCGCTGTTGATAAACTCGTTAAGATAGAATTGATCAAAACCACCATTGTTGACTTCCCCTTCTACCATATAAATGTAAAAAATAGCTTGCCGCTCTCTAGAAAGTGTCGGCAAAATCTCTTTGTCATTGCTTAGATTAATATCTTGTTTGCTATTGATATTCGCGATTATTTTATCTTCAAGCCTGCTATCCGAAGTTGTATCAAGCATTTGTTTTGTTAAAACGCGATTCGATTCAATTTCGTCACTGAACTCCTTCATTACATCACTTGAATCAATAACTTTTCCGTCTGGGTTACTGTCAGCACAAGCAATTAGGTTAAAAATCGATGAAACAATGAGGAGGTATAAAAATTTAGAAAATCTCATAAAGCTACCTCAATACTTTAATAATCCAGATCAAGCTTCAATTTGTCCTTCAATTCCTTTACCAGTGGGTATTGCTCGATCATTTTTTGAAGTTGTTCTTTCGATGACAGCGGTACCTCCACCCTGGGCCTGAGATCGGGGTTCTCTTCTATGACCACATTGAACTGTAACAGCCGGTTGTTTAATTTCTCCTGCAAATAAGCAAACACTTTGTTACGATCCTGTTCGATAAACTTCTGTTCGATATTATTGGCCGTAACCGCTTCAAAAGAATTTTCATCTTTAATACGCAAACTCGCCAGTTCAAAACTTTGAGCCGCGGGGTTCCTGGCATCTTTTAATTTTTGTACGTAATCGATCCACGCTCTTTGTAAAGCATCTTCCTGTAAAGGCTGGTTAATATTCTCATTTGTCAAAGATCCATTGCCCTGGTATTGTTTGCGGATCTTGTCGAGAGCAGAGATCTTGCCGGTTGCGGGTTCCAGGTTGGCAGTTTCCGGTTTAAGGTGTCCGGTTGCCTGTTGCATGTTTCCTGTTCCTTGTGTTCCGGCAACAGATGTATTCTTAGCAGGCTTGATTTTATCAAGAATAGATTGTTCAATGATCAGCTTCGTATCGAAATCATAGTTGGCATCAACTTTTTCCTTTTGACCCGATTGCGATCGGGATTTGAATTGCAACGGAACGATCTGTCGTAAGGCAACTGGCTTTGCTGCCTCAACTATTTTTTTTTTACTAATCGTGTTTCCCTCGGCAGTGAGTTCAATGGCCTGCTGGAGATAACAAAGTCTGATAAGCGCTAATTCAACATGCAGTCTTTTATTGCGTGCTGCTTTATAATTGATCTCTGTTTCATTCAGGATGTTTAGCGCACTGATCAATACGGCGGCGGAAACTGTTTTTGCAGTCGCTATATATTTTTCCCTGAAACTTTCTACCACTTCGAGAAGGATAGCCGCTTTTTCATCCTTACATACGAGCAGGTTCCGGATAAATTCAGCAAAACCATTTACCACGAGATCGCCCTCAAAGCCTTTTCGGTTAATATCATCATACAAAAGCAAGGCGGCTGCAAGGTCCTGCTTCTGCATGCAATCAAGCAATTTGAAATAGTAATCGGCATCAAGGATGTTAAGATGCTCAAGTGTGTTGGTATAGTTCAGTTCTCCGTTGGTAAAACTGACTATTTTATCCATGATGCTAAGCGCATCCCGCATACAGCCTTCGCTTTTTTGAGCAATGACCTGTAGCGCGGCTTTTTCCGCTTTTATTTCTTCCTTCTCGCAGATCTCCTGCAAATGTTCTACCGTATCATTGATCGTGATCCGTTTGAAATCGAAGATCTGGCAGCGGCTCAATATTGTTGGAAGTATCTTATGCTTTTCCGTGGTCGCCAAAATGAAGATGGCATAAGGAGGCGGTTCCTCCAGCGTTTTTAAAAAGGCATTGAACGCTGAAGAACTGAGCATATGGACCTCATCGATGATATATACTTTGTATCTACCTGCCTGCGGGGTAAAGCGGACCTGGTCTACCAGTGCCCGTATGTCGTCTACCGAGTTGTTAGAAGCTGCATCGAGCTCATGGATATTCAGCGAGGTGCCTTCATTAAAAGAAACGCAGGAATTACATTGGTTACAGGCCTCACCATCTTTCGTTCGGTGCTCGCAATTGATGGTTTTGGCCAGTATCCTTGCACAGGTTGTCTTGCCAACTCCTCGCGGACCGCAAAACAAAAAAGCATGTGCCAACTGGTTATGTTTGATCGCATTTTTTAATGTGGTAGTGATATGCGATTGTCCCACGACAGTGTCAAAAGTCTGTGGCCGGTATTTCCTGGCTGAAACGATGAATTTTTCCATAAACCTCAATCCCTAAAAATATTCAATTTCCTTTATCGGGAATGCAAGATAAGAAACACAATATTGGCAATAAAAAACAAAATCCGGATGTTAGGAACTCGCTAATATCTCAGTTGACAGTCACAATAATACAGGGTGTCTTTTGAATTCTTTTGTCCGGTCGAACAAATACCGGTAAGTTGTCAATATCCTGCTGTGGTAGGTACCCATCGATTCGGCTACATTGATCATCTTCGGGTTAAACTCGCCGATCCATTGCATTTCATATTCGTCATAGAGCAATTTACCGATCCGTGGCTGGCCATTTTCCATCGAAAGATTCTGTATCGCTTTGCAGCCTTCCACAATGATATAACTATCCACACCCTTTCCCTGGAATTCGGGTATAACACCGAATACAAGGCCCACAAATTTTTTACACCTTACCGTCGATTTGACCCAAAGAAATTTCAGTTTATGGAACAGGCTGAACTTTCCATGCAGGTATTTGAACCATTGATTCAGGTCAGGAAGGTTGATCCAGATCGCAATCGGCTCTCCTTTGTAATAAGCAAACCAGCTAACCTTCTCATCCATTACTGGTTTCATGGATTGAAACATCTTGCGTACCATTTTTTCATCCAACTGTTTCAGACCTCCGTGACCCGCCCAGGCCTTGTTATAAACCCTGGTAAAATCAGCAACATACTTGTCCAGCTGGTTCTTTTTTATATGGGACGAACTGAAATTAGGGTCTTTTGCACAGTCATCATGGCGGTCATAAAATTTTTGCGGCAAGATGGTTTTCGCATCCATCGCAAAACAAATCTGGTTAAAGAAATTCTGGAAGCCATAGTTCTCAAATAACGCCTGGTAATACTGCTGGTTATAGTTCATGCAATACAAAGGCGGACCAGCTCCCCGAACTACCAATCCCCACCAGCGGTCTCTTTCCCCGAAATTGATCGGGCCATCCATCGCTTCCATCCCTCGTTGCAGGAGCCAGTGTTTTGCCACATCGAATAACATATCCGCTGCAGCCTGATCATTGATACAATCAAAAAAGCCGACGCCGCCGACCGGGACATCATCACCCTTGTTTTTATATTTTTTGTTGGTAAATGCCGCGATCCTGCCGATCAAATTGCCATCGTCTGAACGCAATATCCATCTTGTGGCTTCGCCAAAACGAAAAGTTTTGTTTTTTGCCGGGTCAAAAGTATCGTTGACATCCTTATCGAGCGGGCGTATATAATTCGGATCATTCTTATTGATCTCTACATTTGCCCGGATAAAATCTTTAGCTGCCTCTTTATTGGTTACTTCAGTTAATTGCATGAGTTCGATGGCCAGCCCCTAACCGGGTCAATGGCGCTTGCAAAATAACTAATCTGTATTATTTCGATAATAATCCAGCCGGGTTTTAACAAGAAGTGCCAGGCGGCGAACCCAAGGTCTTATTTTAGCAGGTTTTAATATTAGTGGCCTGTTGAGGCAAAATTGTTTGTTGCGCCGAACATTTTCCCGGCCAGTCTGGTATCGTGGCCATAAATATCATCCCTGAAATTCATCTGGCCATTGTCATCCACCCAGGCCGTATAATAAGTGATGACAACCGGTATTGGGTCTTTCACCTTCACAAATTTCTGTTCATCGGTGCTCATTGCTTCGGCAATTTTTTCCGGCGTCCATTCCGGCTGATTGCGTAAGACATATTCAGCAAGTTTGACAGGCTCCTGCAAACGGATACATCCATGGCTGTAAGCTCTTTTATCTTTATCAAACAAACTCTTCGATGGTGTGTCGTGGAAATAAATATTGAAACTATTGGGGAACAGGAATTTTACTTTACCTAGCGCATTCTTTCCCCCGGGCTTCTGGCGAATCGAGGGAAGACCGCCTTCGTTACCCGTGATCTCCATATTTTCTTTTGCCAGGTAGCCCGGGTTTTTTTGCATCGCAGGAAGTATTTCATTTTTTACAATGCTGGGCGGAACATTCCAGTAAGGGCAGAATACCACCTGGTTCAGGTCTCCATTAAACATCATAGTGTTGTGCCCTTCCTTTCCTACCACGACTGCTATGTCAAATGCTTTCTTGTTGCCTTCGTAGACGTGCATCATGAACTCGGGAATATTAACGACAATAAGATTGCCTTTTGCTTCCTGTTGCAGCCAGCGCATCCTTTCCAAATTCATCAGGATCTGTTCCAATCTTGCGGTAGCGGGTACATTCATGTCTTTTACCAGTGAATCACTGACAATACCTGTCGGTTTGTATCCATGTCGCACCTGGAAGTTTTTTACGGCCACTTCTAACGTGTCGTTGAACAGGTCTGTTGAATCACTCACAGCCATATCGCCACTGGCAAGGAGTCTTTTTTTGATATTGATGATTTCAGGCGATTTGGCTCCTTTTCTTAGTGATTTACCGATCTTGCCTATTTGAGGCCAGCCTCCCTGTTTAGCAATTGTATAATAGTGCTTGAGCTCTTCTTTTAAACTTTTATAGCTGGCATTCACGTCTTCAAAATACTTATCGTCCTTGTGTTTTTTATTAATAAGTGAATCGGCCACCTGCAAAGGATCTTCTTTTTTTCGTGGAATGAAACGTTCCATTTCTTTCCGTTTGACATATCCCTTTTCATAATTATGCAGTATATACTGGATAAAATGGGATGTTAGCGTGAGCTCCGTATTGACATATGATTTATCCGATGCATTTACCGACAGGTTCTCTTCGGTAATAAGGCCATCCATTTTTTTCTGCAGAGTCTTATCCTTGAGCGAAGAGTCAGGGTCATAAGTAGTGACATAATCGTGCAGGTTCCAGAATCCGCGTGCCTGTTCGGTCAGCCCGTCGCTGCTAAACCAGGCAAACTGGAAGTTCCGGGCATTATAAAAACTCCGGATACGATCCGCCAAAGAATCGGGAATTTTTTTCTCATCGATGAATTTTTCGACCGCTGATGTGTCAAGGAACAGGTCACTATACGAATTGGCCCGGGTAATACTTTCATCACGTGTGCTGATATTTTTTTTGGCCTTTTCAGTTTCAGTTCTTTCCTGGTCAGTCTGCGAATTGGTACAGGAAATCAAAAAAATGAGTGTGATAAGACAGAGTGATATTCTTTTCATACTAGCTGGTATTGCAAAAGCTGTGCCCTTGATTGGACAGTAGCGGTCACGATTCCAGGCAGCTCAGGATTTTATTCTTTAACAATTGCTGTTCCTGCTGCGAGCTGGTCAATTGGAGAGCCTTCTCAAAATATTTTTTTGCCTCGGCCCTGTCGTGCAGGTCATAACATATCTCGCCAATTGAAGTATGATACAAATAATAATTTTCGAGTCCGCTGATCGCTCTCAATTCTGCAAGCGCCTGTTGGCGACCAACGGCGTAAGCTGAAGCAATGGCTTTATTCATAGCAACCACGGGACTGGGTTGAACCTGGTACAACAGGATGTATAATTGATGAATGCTTTTCCAGTCTGTTTGCTCAAAACTGGGAGCAGCTGCATGCAGTGAAGCAATAGCTGCTTCAAAGTGATAGGACGAAACTTCGAAAGGCTCCGTGATTTCATCCAGGTAATCGAATCCTTTTTGAATCAGGGGAAGGAACCATTTGCTCCGGTCCTGGTATTTCAATAGTATTATATGACCTTTATCATCCAACCTCGCGTTTAATCGCGATGCTTGAAAACACATCAATGAAAGCAGAGCCTTGCTGCGCGGTCTTGAAGTGAGTGGATGCTCAATGATCAGGTAACACAGCCGCATGGCTTCATGGCAAAGATCTTCCCGTATCAACTGGTTGGGATTGGAGGAGTGGTAGCCTTCATTAAACAAGAGATAAAGGGATTTTAAAACGCTGTTCAGTCTTGTCTGCAATTCATTTCCCTGTGGTACGTCCAGTTCAATGTTTTCCTGCCTGATTTTTTCTTTGGCCCTGTAAATTCTTTTATTGATTGTTTCATCGTTGGTGAGGAAGGCATTGGATATCTCATTTACACTTAAGCCGCAAAGTGTTTTTAAGACCAGTGCCACCTGCGATTCTTCGGGAATGGAGGGATGGCAACAGGCGAACATCATGCGCAGCTGGCTGTCCTGCATCTCGTTTTCAAGGAACAGGTTGTTAATAGTAGGAGACAGGGTATATTCAGACTGCAGGAGATAAGCGTATTGAGGACTGATCTCCTCGAATTTTCTTTGCCGGCGCAAATAATCGATCGCTTTGTTTTTTGCCACCCGGTACAACCAGGCAGCTGGCTTGTCAGGAATGCCATTGAATCCCCAGGTGCTCATTGCCTGTAACAAGGTATCCTGCACAATGTCCTGCGCAATTTCTATATTTTGCAAACCGAGTAATCTTGACAAAACAGAAACCATCTTTCCCGACTCATGCCGGAAAAGATGGTCTGCAAGCTCATAAATATTACCCTGTTGAGACATAATGATATTCTTACCTCATACTTCTTACATCTTATTTCTCACATCTGACTTGTCACTTTTCATATAGCGCTTCATCATGCCGGCACCTCTACTTTCATGATCTGCCTCACCTGCACAGTTGCGCCATGGTTGAAATCAGGATAATCATCGCAGATACTTACTGCTTCATCAAAGTCTTTGGCCTTTATGATAAAGAAGCCACCTACTACTTCTTTGCCCTCGGTATAGGGTCCATCAGTAACTGTTCTTTTACTCGTTACTAATTTGCCCCCCGGCAACAGAGGTTCACCTGCAAGATACCGGTCGCTCTTGCGTAGTTTGTCAATCCAGGCCATCCATTTTCCCATATTCTCCTGCATTTTTTCAGGACTTTGGCCAGCATGAACAGGACCTTGAAAAATAAGCATGAACTTTTCCATAATTGTTGTTTTAATGTTTTAAAAAAGTTTTATTGATGACGAGCGGGAGAAAAGCCGCCGGACAAATCCGGAAAATATTTTTAAAAAAATGTGGACAGGGCAAATAGCTGGTCTTTTTCAACATAAGCCTTCAGGTTACCAAGATAGATGGCCCAATGATAACTGCACTGTGCAAACATGTCGGTGTAATCTTTCCAGCCGGAATGGCTGAACCGGAGCTCGGTACTGTTTTTTCCCATACTGATATCGAAGCTGACTTTTGTGTTAAGCCATTCAGGATGGGCCTGCAGGATTTCCCAAACCACTTTGCTGTCAGTCACCAGTTCCGTGATCTTTATTTCCTTATAATAGTCTCCGCCAAATGAGATACGGTAGACACTCCCTTTTTCAGGTTTTGCATTGTTGTCCCGTGACCACCAGGAAGCAATTCCCGTCTGCGTGGAGATAGCCCTGTAAATTTTTTCTGGAGTTGATTTGAGAGACACCAGGTGACGAATGTCAGGCATAATGATATTTTTTAAAAGGTAGGAAATTGTAAGACCACTAAAAACGAAATGTTTATGAATGGAAGCAATTGATAGTTGCTCCTCCTCCCCCTCGGGGAGGAGGCTGGGAGGAGAGGCTCTCATTTACATTTTTCATTTTCCTTCTGCACCCCTACCTTTGCGGCCTGAAATCTAACCTTCTCTATAAATTATTGATATGGCAAATGTTGGTAAAGTAAAACAGGTAATTGGTGCCGTTGTCGACGTTCAGTTTGAGGGCATACTTCCTGAAATTTATAACGCATTGGAACTAAAAAGGCAAAACGGCGATACGCTGGTCCTGGAAGTGGAGCAGCATCTCGGTGAAGACAGCGTCCGTTGTATAGCCATGGACGGTACCGAAGGTCTTGTTCGTGGTATGGAAGTAGTAGATACTGGCATCGCTATCGCCATGCCTGTCGGCGAAGCGATCAATGGCCGCCTGTTCAATGTCACCGGTGACCCGATCGATGGTTTACCACCGGTAAGCAAAAAAGGGGGTCGCCCAATCCACGCGAAACCGCCAACATTTGAAAATCTCAGCACAGCTACGGAAGTTTTATTTACCGGTATCAAAGTAATCGACCTGATCGAGCCCTATGCGAAAGGGGGGAAGATCGGTTTGTTTGGTGGTGCTGGTGTGGGCAAAACAGTATTGATCCAGGAGCTGATCAATAATATCGCTAAGGCTTATTCCGGTTTGTCAGTGTTTGCTGGAGTAGGTGAAAGGACTCGTGAAGGAAATGACCTTATGCGTGAAATGATCGAAGCCGGTATCATGAAATATGGCGATGAATTTAAACACGGCATGGAAAATGGCAACTGGGATCTTAGTAAAGTGGACATGAAAGGGCTGGCTGATTCAAAAGCTACATTCGTTTTCGGGCAGATGAACGAACCTCCCGGCGCCCGTGCGAGGGTGGCCCTGAGTGGTTTGACCGTTGCTGAATATTTCCGCGATGGTGATGGCCAGGGTAAAGGAAAAGATATTTTGTTCTTCGTTGATAATATATTCCGTTTCACACAGGCCGGTTCTGAAGTATCGGCGCTATTAGGCCGTATGCCTTCAGCGGTAGGATACCAGCCGACGCTGGCTACGGAAATGGGTATCATGCAGGAAAGGATCACGTCTACCAAGAATGGTTCTATCACATCCGTCCAGGCCGTGTATGTACCGGCCGATGACCTAACTGATCCGGCACCGGCTACTACGTTCGCTCACCTGGACGCAACAACCGTATTGTCTCGTAAGATTGCAGACCTTGGCATTTACCCTGCGGTGGACCCATTGGATTCTACTTCCAGAATCCTTATGCCGCAGGTTGTCGGAGATGCGCATTACAATTGCGCAAACCGTGTGAAGCTGATCTTACAACGTTATAAAGAATTGCAGGATATCATCGCTATCCTTGGCTTGGATGAGTTGAGCGATGAAGATAAAATGACCGTTGCCCGCGCAAGGAAAGTACAGCGTTTCCTTTCCCAGCCTTTCCACGTAGCGGAAGCGTTTACGGGTCTGAAAGGGGTGCTGGTACCGATCGAAGAAACGATCCGTGGTTTCAATATGATCATGGACGGAGAAGTGGATGATTACCCCGAAGCGGCATTCAACCTGGTAGGTTCGATCGATGATGCTATCGAAAAGGGTAAGAAGTTGATGGCTGCAGCGCAGGGGTAATTTGAAAATTTGAAAATAAGATAATTTGATAATGAGGGAAGCTCAAAAGAATTTGAAGTTTTCAAATCGATAGAAAAGAATTCGAAGTTTTCAAACCTATAAAAGGTTAATATGGAGATTTGGGAATTAGAAAAATGAGACAATCTAAAAACGCAGGGTGCTCAGTCATTTTCAAATTTTCAAATTATCTAATTTTCAAATTATGAACTTAGAGATATTAACACCAGAAAAGAAATTATACAGCGGCGAGGTATACGGCGTGCAGATGCCGGGTATCAGTGGCAGTTTCGAGGTTTTGGACAGGCATGCGCCCCTGGTCAGCGCCCTAAAAGCAGGACGTGTAAAAGTTTTAAAGGATAAACAGAATCATTTAGCTTACTTTGACATTCAAAGCGGATTTGTGGAGGTGCTCAATAACAAGGTAACTGTATTGGTAGAAGGCGCTACCGAAACTACATAAACCATTAAAGAGACCAGTGAAAAACCCTGGTTGTCGAAAGACAGGCAGTACTTACTAATCCTGATTTGAAAACAAAATTCAATGTCCTCTCGATTTATTCGGGAGGTTTTTTATTTAGGACACGCCATTGCCAGGGTCAGTTAAAATCACTTCCAAATTGTCTTGTAAGCATTGCCAGGAATTCTTTAACAGACTTACATTCTTTGTGTTGATAGTAATCAGGCATATCATAAAAAAGATATCGGTAATATACCGGCGTGGCGATCTCAAAAGAATAATTGTTGCCATCCGTGTGACTGATAAATTTAAAGTCTTTGATTGAATCCTGTGTTGGCAACGTCGGTATTTGGAAAAACGAAATGCTATCCGAAAATTTCTGTCAATCGCATTTTGGAACGATTTCCGTCACAATAAAAACACTATCTCCCATTTTAGGCTGACCCTGGAATCGAAAAACTTGTCCAGAATTTTTCCAAGGCATAGTCCAGGAATTATAGTGAAACCCTTTCCATCCATTACTATCCAATTTAAAAATAAACACGTTTTCAAACAAGTCTAGAAACTCATGACGCCAAACCCTGATCTCCATGGAATCTGGAGTTCCTTTCGATAAATCAGGGAGATTCAGCATTCGCGTGCTTATACTGATATAGTACTTGCCAATTCAGGAAGATGTATCCCCGGTAGCGGGATATACGGTGAAATTGGCTACGGTATTTGTGTTCTTTTGTTTGTTTTTACAGGAAAGAATCAGAGCCAACAGGGCCATTGTGAGGATTCGCATCGCAAAACAAAGTAAGAAAGCAGGTTGGCGCATGATGAGAAACATAACGCCTGTACATTTAAAAAAGTTTCATTTCGAGCTGTTAATATTTTGACCTGGAAATTACCGGCTAACGGCTTGTGTATTTTTTCTTCTCCTTCTTTCGACAACGATAATTACAACGGCGGCCACCAAAAGAAACCCAAAGAATATAAAATGCTGCAGGTTTTTCATTTTTGCCATTAAAGCGCCAAGACTGTTGTTGAAAATAATTCCCAATGAAAGATAGAGCGCAGTAAATGCGATAAGAGCCAGGCTATCGAACAACAGGAATTTCTTAAAGGATAATCTCGAAGAACCAGCCAGGATCGGCGCCCACATCCGCATACGGGGAATGAATGTAAGGATGGCTACCGTCTTTGCCATATGATTCCTTAATTTTTCCTTGTACGATGTCATCCAGGACGATCTTGTTTTCCCAGCTCTTTTTTTGATCAGTTTGCTGCCAGTCCTTGACAAATAATAATACGCAATATCCGCACTAATAAACCCAGCCAGGCAAAAGAGTCCGGCCGCTAACGGGTGGAAAACTTCATGGGCACATAAATAACCGACAATGAGTAGGGAAATTTCCTCTGGAATTGGCGTCACCTGGTCAATTGTAATGAACCAAAGAAAAATCCCGATATACCCGAATTTTTCTATGAACTCAACGAAACCAGGAGTCTTTAAGAGATGAAAAACAAATCCAGCCATAAGAATGATAGTACAAAGGCAGTGCCCGAATTGGTATTTTTTATGTTGAATCGTCATTGCGAGCGAAGTGAAGCATTAAATCTTAAATGAGAGAAAGGAAATACGAGTTATGGGAATGTCCCGTAGGGACATTATATCGGTGGTGATCATCAATATTGTTCTCCTCGCGCCGTAGGTGCGAAATGCAAATTATAGGATTAGATCGCAGGATTGATGAGGTGAAATTGGGCGGTGAGCAACAGATGCTGGATTTTAGATGCAGGCTGGACACGCAATTGATACTGCGAGCGGCACGAAACAACAGGTTGCTCTCCATTGAAAGAGGGTTTGATTTATTTGGAAGGTTTTGTATGTTTAATGCATGAAAGTCTTCAACCTGCTCTTCTGCCTGCTGTTTATTTATGCCGCCGCATTGCAATACAACGACCCGGACCCTTATGTATGGATACCCATCTATCTCTATGGCGCCGTTTTTTGCTGGCTGGCTTTTCGGAATAAATTTTATCCTAAGGCTTACCTGCTCGGTATCCTGGTATATGCGGGATATGCGGCTTATAAGTTTTTTGACAAAGACGGCGTGCTGGATTGGATACAGCATCACAATGCCGAAAATATTGCGGAGACCATGAAAGCCACCAAACCATGGGTTGAAGAAACAAGAGAATTCTTTGGCCTGGTCATCCTCATCGTCGTGTTGCTGATCGATTATTTTTATGGCAAGAGGAAAATGAAAACAGTTCGTTGACCGAAGCGACGAAACAGCCGGATGCCGGATGCTAGCCGCCAGATGCAGCGGTGTCCATTGTCGGCTACCAAGGTTCCAGTATCCAGTATCCAGCATCCATCCCTGCGACTTACTTCGTAAAATCAATTCTAAACAACCCCGAATCCTTATTCTTACTAAACCAACCCGTTCCATATTCCAGTATGTACAATCTCCCATCAGGACCGAGTTCAATATCGACCGGTGCGGCAAATTTTGTTTTTTCCATAAATGGTTCCATCTGGTAAAAATCACCGTTGGGCTTGAGCGTTACAGCCCTGATGAAATTTCTCATCCATTCATAGATAAATAACTTGCCGTTATAATAATCGGGCAATCTTGTCTCTGCAGGAAACATATCGGAATAAAAAACCGGTCCCGCCATTGCAGTACGGCCGCCTACACCCATATCCGGAAAATCATGCGACGGTATATATGGATACCAGATGAACGCAGGTTGCGCCGGAGGCAGTTCTTTAATACCCGTGTTTGACCTGGCCGTATTTACTGGCTTCATTGGATCAAATGTAGGCCCACTCTTACCGGTCGTATAATTGTAATCATGATAAGCATAATTGTTCCCAATAAATAATGGCCAACCGAAATATCCTGCTTTCCTGGCCTGGTTGATCTCATCGTACCCCCGCGGGCCCCGGGTCTCGAGACTATCTTCGTTTGAATCGGGCCCCACTTCTCCCCAGTACAGGAAACTGTTTTTCTGATCAACGGAGATGCGGTAGGGATTGCGATCGCCCATTACATAAATCTCCGGTTTGGTATTGGGCTCACCCGGCGGAAATAGATTGCCATTGGGTATTTCATAGCTGCCATCATCCTTTATACGGATACGAATGATCTTGCCGCGAAGATCATTGCTATTGGATGCTGTACGCCGTGCATTATATTGTTCATGACCGGGCCGGTCATCTAATGGAGCGAACCCGTGATTGACAAAAGGCTGTCCTTTCTCGTCAAACGGAGTGGAATTGTCGCCGGTTGACACGTATAATAAACCATCGGGCCCAAAAGCAATGGAGCCGCCAGTGTGACAACATATCTCCCTTTGTGAATAAAATTGCAGCACAACTTTCTCCGAATGCATATCAATCGAATCATCCTTTAGTTCGAACCTCGATAAACGGTTAACCGATGTATCGAAAGGAGAATAAAAAATATATACGTAATTATTCTTGCCAAAATTCGGGTCTTTGCAAACGCCTAACAATCCTTCTTCAGCATTTACTCCTGGTGTATGTTGTGTTTTCCAGTATACTTTGAGGAAACCCGCCGGCTTGATTTTTTTTGTTTCATTTTTATATAATAGTATTTCCCCGCGGCGTTGCACGATCAGGATATCCAGGTTGGGAAGAACGGTCATTTCCGTAGGCTCAAAGAATTCAGCTTGTGATAAAGCTGTTTTCGTAAACTTGCTTTCATCCGGAGGGTAGGGGGCCTTTGCTTTTGAATAGTCAATATCGTTTTTCCCGATGGCATATTGGATACCTCCTAAAATATGTTTCAGGAACAGTGAGTCCGAGTAAGATTCTTCTGTATGGCCCAGTCCTGTATAAAAAGCACGGCCCCCATCGAATTCATGGTACCAGGCAATGGGATGATTGCTGCCCATTGTCCCGCCTGTATAACTTGTCTCGTCGATCGTGAGCAGCACTTTCAACTCATTACTTAGTTTTTTGTAATTATACCATTCATCTGTTCTCTTCCAGTTTGCGGGCAAAGCCTCGGTGGAAGCATGGGTATTGTCGACAACTTTCAATGAGGCGGGTTGTATTTCCGGGTGACTGGCAAACCAGGCGCCGTTTAAGTCTCCATACCATCCCCAGTCATATTCGGTATCAGCGGCAGCATGGATCCCGGCGAATCCACCACCTGCCTGGATGAATCTTTGCAATGCAACCTCCTGGCGGTAGTTTAATACGTCGCCGGTTGTGCAGAGAAATACAACAGCAGCATATTTTTTCAGATCGTTATCTGTAAAGACATCGGCATTTTCGGTGGTATCAACGAGGAAGCCGTACTTTTTTCCGAGTTCTTGAATGGCCAGTTTGCCTTTCGCAATGGAAGCATGACGGTAACCGGCCGTTTTAGAGAAGACAAGCACCCGTGCATTTGTCGCATCTTTTTTTTCATTACAGGAAATAAAAAGCATCAGCAATGATGCTATACCCAGGACGATTCTTTTCATATGCAGAAAGATAAAAAGTAAAACTAAGAAAGTAAATGTAAGAGTAATTCAGGTAAGATAAATTAATTCAGTTGCGGGTCGATCGGGAAGTTGATCATCATTTCATAATCGCCTCCCAACGTTTTGAGTGAGTCCTTCCATATTTCCTGGTAGTTGCGATGGAATATCAGTTTACGGGTACCTGCCACGGTAAGCCAGGATTTTTCCTGCAATTCATTATTTAACTGTCCATCGCTCCATCCCGAATAGCCAATATAGAACCTGATCTTGTCGGGGCTTAGCGTTCCGTTTTTTAGCATAGCTATTACGGTTTCGAAATCACCTCCCCAATAAACTCCCTTGATCACTTCTTCGCTGCCTGGAATTTCATCGTGGTATTGATGTAAGAAATGGATCGTATCCATTTGGACCGGTCCGCCATAAAAAACAGGCAGCTTTATGTTCTCGATCCCCGGGACCAATTCATCCAGTGTATTCTCGTATTTACGGTTCAGTACAAAACCAAAGCTGCCGCTATCTTTATGTTCGCAAAGGAAAACAACGGTCCGGAGGAAGTTAGGATCCTTTAAGAATGGATCTGCAATTAACAATATGCCGGGTCCGGGCTGAATCATACTTCAAGTTAGGATAAAATCTATTTAAAATAAACACCACACTGTTTTTCTCTTGCCAAAAAATCGCCCCGATCGCGTTCTTCCATGCGCACCGGTAGATGATCCATTATACGAGTCCCGGTAACCAGGAACAAGTAACTGGTAACCGCTCTAATTACGCAATATCAAAGGAATGTTGCTGTGTAAATCCCCGTTAAAAATTGCTTAACGGTTATTAACAGCTATAGTATCCCATGAACGAATAGTATTTTTGCCGGATTGTTTTGATATATTAAAAACCGTTTATCTTTCCGTTCAAATCAGGTACTTCTTTGTGAAAAGAATTTTTACTATTATCACTATTCTGATAACGCTGTCGCTGGCCGGTATTATTTTCTTCCAGGTATCCTGGCTGAAAAACATGATAGCCTTGCGGGAAGAGCAGATCAAAGAAAAAATTGACGAGGCTACGGATATCGTGGGTCATGAGCTGGAACCTTATAAAGGCAACTATTCTCCCGGACCCACCAGTAAATCATCTGTCGACAATATGTTTACCGATGATTTTTCAATGGAATTTTTGAAACCGGCAACAATCGGCAGGCGTTTTACTGCGGCTGAGCTGAATGAAAAAATAAAGTTGGCTTTTAAAAAAGTAGACCTTGAAAAGATGAAGTTTGAGTTTGGGCTGGCAAACATTGACCCCCGCACCAGTCTGATGGGTAAGATCGAAAGACAGTCTGAGAATTTTCCAGCAGAATTTAATGATACGGTCAACAATTATTCGAAAGGGTATGCCCTGCTGACACCGAGTGGTTCAGCTGCGGAAAACCTGGCGGCGGATGAAACGTTGGTTATCGTTGGGCTGAATTATAAAAACTTTTCGTTTCAATCCCTTCGTCTAAGGATCATTACCGCAGTATTATTCATCATCATTATCATAACGGCTTTTTACCTGACCGTTCGAACAATGCTCAGGCAAAAGAAACTCGGTGATATCAAGAATGATTTTATCAACAACATGACCCATGAGTTCAAGACGCCGATCGCGACAATATCGCTGGCCGTAGATGCAATGAAGAACGAAAAAGTATTGCAGGATAAGGAGAAGATCGGGTATTTCAGCGGGATCATCAAAGAAGAAAACCAGCGGATGAACAGGCAGGTAGAAACGATCCTGAAAGCATCGCAATTGGAAAAGCAGGAGGTGGACCTCAACCTCAAACCGGTGCATGTGCATGAAATAATAAAGGATGTGACGGATAATTTCGCATTGCAACTGGAAGAAAAGAAAGGCAGGGCCGAACTGGTATTGAATGCCGAGAACGACCTGATAGAGGCCGATGAAGTGCATTTTTCCAATTTGATCAATAACCTTATTGATAACGCGGTAAAATATTCAAAAGAGAACACTCCTGTTTATATCAAGATTACAACCCAATCGAACGGAAAGAACCTGCACATTAAAGTGGAGGACAACGGTATTGGCATGAATAAGGAAACACTAAAAAGGGTTTTTGAAAGATTTTACCGGGCGCACACTGGCAATATCCACAACGTGAAGGGCTTTGGATTAGGATTGAGTTATGTAAAGACCATTGTCGAAGCACATCATGGTCATATCAAAGCCGACAGTACCTTAGGTAAAGGCAGCACATTTATGATTGAGATGCCACTGAAGAAAAATGCGTCCTGATTATTTTAAATGTTGAATGTTGAATTTTGAATGACGAACATCTGTGCTCGCACAATGGAAAGCAATCCTATAGCCAACTTTGTTCTTAGTTTCCGATTGTTCGGAAACGATAATTCATTGTATAGATTGCCGAAAGAACTATTTTCATTCAGCATTAAAATTCAAAATTCAACATAAATAAGTAGCCAACGTATATGGTAGTTGGTTTTAAAATCTACGATTAAAGAAGGATCAGTTTACCCAAATCAAGCTCCCATCTCCGTAGCTCAGGAACCGGAAATTGTTTTTTAAAGCGTAGTCATAGATTTTTTTCCATCGCCCTTCGCCTGCGTCACCGGCAGTAAGTGCAGCGACAAGTAATAGCAGGGTCGAGCCGGGTTGATGAAAATTGGTGATAAGGCCCTTTACTATCCTTGTCTTATAGCCCGGAACAATAATTACCCGCGTTTTCGCAACCAGTTTACTTTTTTTGTTTTGCCTTAGCCAGTCCAGCAGGGTTTGTAATGCTTTTGTTGGTGAAATGCCGGTGTCCGGTTTTTCATAGATCTCCCATTGATCAAGATGCAAAACCGGATATTCACTGGCGATGCCCATTGCCAGTTTGACCCCGAGCCAATAAAGGCTTTCGATCGTGCGGAGAGAAGTGGTTCCTACAGCAAGTATGTCTGTGTTCAAATGCCGGAGAATAGTTTCGATGACAGTGGCTGATACATCAATGTATTCAGCATGCATTTCATGCCCGCCGATCGTTTCATTTTTCACGGGTTTGAATGTGCCTGCACCTACATGCAGGGTCACAAACCCGGTTTGGATATTTTTCCTATGTAGCTTTTGAAAAATTTCGGGAGTAAAATGAAGTCCTGCTGTAGGTGCGGCTACCGAGCCATCGTAATGAGCATAGGTAGTCTGATATCTTTCCACGTCACTGGGTTCTGTGTTCCGTTTGATGTAGGGCGGAAGAGGAATGGCCCCGGCAAGGTGCAGTACTTCGGCAAAGCTTGCATCGGGCGACCAGGATAGTTCAATAATAAAATGATCGCTTTTTTTTTCTTTGTATGCTGCCTGGAGAATGAGCTCATGACCTTCATGAATTATTATCTTTTCGAGCACCTGGCCTTTTTTCCATTTGGAGGCTCCGCCGACCAGACATTTCCAAAGGACACGGTTTTGCTGCCCCATGGCGGTAGTAATATCCGCGTACTGCTCATGCGGTTCAAGGCAAAAAATTTCTACAATGCCACCCGTGGGTTTCTTAAATAGTATTCTTGCCTCGATTACTTTGGTATCATTAAAGATCAATAAACTGCCTGCAGGGATATGAGCATCGATATTTTTATAGATGTCTTCCGAAATTTTCCCTTCTTTATAGATTAGAAGTTTCGAAGCATCTCTTTCTCCCAGGGGATAGGCCGCGATCTTTTCTTCGGGCAAATCGTAAGTATAATCGCTGATGCGAATATTTTTCAGGTCCATATTTTTGCGACCAACCGTCGCATTTAATGAATGAGAATTATCTTTTTGTCAATGGTACCACAAGTTTCAATCCACTCCAAATATCACTCACTGCACAAACTTTTACATCCACCAGGTCATTTTTCAAAGCATAATTCCTGATCGTGTCTTCTGTGACATCTGTTGGGATGCCAGCAGCTTTTTTATACCAGGAAACCCATAAAGTAACGGAAGGATTTTTTTTGCAAACAACCTTTAATTTTTTCATTTCAGTCTCAAACTCCTTATTGTTCTTCACAAATAAATGAACGAGATCGGGAATTTGATTTTTTTTATAGAGTTGGTCATTGATATCGCTTTCCAGCAATTCGAAATAGTTACCGGGCTGGTTGATCAATTGAATGATGGCGCCTGGTTTAATGCCCAGTTTTTTGATCAATGGAGTTCCTGAGTAACCTGCTGTTGCCATGATATGAAATTATGTTGAATGTTGAATTTTAAATGTTGAATGAAGAAATTCTTTCGGCAGATAAGCTTCAAATTAACCTGGTTTTTACGTCGGGCTTTGCGCTGACACAATTTATTTTGAATTAGGCTCCTTTTGCCATTCAAAATAGAATCGACTATATGATGATTGCCATTTGCGAGCATAGATGCCGGTCATTCAAAATTCAACATCCAGCATTCAAAATAGCTTATCAACAGGTTATCCACTGCAATTCACACTCAATTAACGCTAAAATCAACAGTTTTGAATTTGACATTCACAAAACCTTGTACAGGCCTGCATTTCATGCGAAAAAGGAGTGGGGATAAAAGAAAATTGAAAAAAATTGGGGTCGAAATGTCAAAATGTGTTATTTTGTGGTAATTAATGGTAAATTGATTCAATCCCCTGATAATGATAAGGTTTTTGGGCGAATACGAAGCCACAATAGACGCAAAGGGACGGTTTCTCCTGCCGGCTGGCATAAAAAAGCAGCTGCCGGACGAGGACAGCCTGCACTTTGTTATCAACAGGGGTTTTAATAAAAATTTGAATCTGTACCCTATTCAGAACTGGGACCAGGTCTTTGATGATATCAGCAAATTGAATGAGTATGACCCCAAAGTCAGGGAATTCCTTGACAGCTTTTTGAACGGGGCCACACCGGTAGAGCCGGATACGGCCGGCCGGCTGCTGATACCGCCGAACCTGAAAGATCAGTGCGGGTTTACAAAGGACATAGTCCTGGTGTCGCGAATCAAACGGATAGAAATCTGGGATAGTAATAAGTACAAACAGCTCTTTGAATCATTTTCACAGGAGAGGCATAATGCGCTGGCCAACGAGGTAATGAATCGCGGTAGTAACAACCAGTAACTCATAATTATCGAGCCTTGGAACCAACATATCATATCCCGGTGCTTTTAAATGAAGTGACGGAGGGTTTGAAAATTGTTCCGGGTGGTATTTATGTAGACTGTACGTTCGGAGGTGGCGGCCATTCAAAAGCCATTCTGCAAAAGCTAGGTCCCGATGGCAGACTGATCGTATTCGACCAGGATGAAGCGGCAGCTAAGAACCTGCCTGTTGACGAACGGGTACAATTCGTACCTCACAACTTTCGTCACGTGCAGCGGTTCTTGCGCCTGCAAAAAATAAATACAGTGGACGGTATATTGGCAGACCTGGGGGTGAGCAGCCACCAGTTTGATGAGGCAGGTAGAGGATTCTCTACCCGCTTCAATGCCAAGCTTGATATGCGTATGGACCAACGGCAGCCACTTACAGCTTTTGATGTAGTGAATACATATGACGAGCAACGGTTGCACAAACTGTTCGAGCAGTATGGCGAAGTGACAAATGCCAAAACACTGGCAAAGAAAATTGTACAACTGCGAGGCACCGTATCACTTCAAACCA
>VBAT01000032.1:0-4691 GCA_005884665.1 Bacteroidota bacterium | reverse complement strand
AAAAATGCTCTCCACGAAATTGTGAAAGGAAACCCTAACAGGTATTTTGCCCAGGTTTTCCAGGCGTTGCGCATAGCAGTGAATGATGAATTAGGCGCGTTGAAAGAGATGTTACAGCAGGTCCCACAACTGCTGAAGCCCGGGGGACGGATAGTCGTTATTACATTTCACTCTTTAGAAGACAGGCTGGTGAAAAATTTTTTTCGTCGCGGCACATTCGATGAGCCGGAAACGAATCCTTTTATCAACCAGGAAGAAGTGAATGAGCTGATAGCGATTACCAAAAAACCCATCCTGCCCACCGAAAAGGAACTAAAACAAAACCCAAGAGCAAGAAGTGCGAAGCTCCGTATCGCGGAGAAAGTGATGATGGTATAGAAGGAAGCTTGCTTCATCGATATCGCTAAGTATAGAAAGAGTTCTTAGATAAAAAATCACCCTGCGAAATTTTTAAGACTAAAATCCATATTGGTTATGGAAGATCAACTGACCCAAGAGAAAGAATCAAGACCTGATCCGGCATTCGCCGGGTGGAAACGATGGCTGAACTACCAGTCTGTCGTAAGACAAATCCCCTTTTTTTTATTCCTGGCATTACTGGCTATAATATATATATATAATGGTCACTATGCGGACAATACGATCCGGAATATCAACCGGACTGCAAGAGAAGTAAAAGAGTTACAACACGAATATAAAACAGTGAAGAGTGAAGTGATGTTTCGCAGCAAGCAGAGCGAACTGGCAAAGGCGGTCGAGCCACTGGGACTTAAGGAATTAACGGCATCTCCCGTGGTATTGAGAGATACGGTGGAAAATGTAGGGGATGAATGATAATTGATGAGCCAGGGTTTCGATATCCGTCCCGATATCTGCCTTCCGATAGGCAGGGCTAGCGGGATTAATGTTCGGTTTCAGCTGAGGCAACAACTAAATAACCAACTATAGGTGCGACATTGGAAGTAAGGCGTGATATATTATGGCGGGTATATCTAAGCTTTATCGGTATGGCAATGCTGAGTGTGCTGATATTAGGTAAAGCTTTTTATATACAGCGGTTCCAGGGAAACTACTGGAAAAGCATGAGTGACAGCATGCACCAGCGCATCGTGGAACTTGATGCTGACCGCGGCACTATCTACAGCGAAGATGGGCAAATGCTCAGCACTTCGCTTCCGCAGTTTGATATCTACATGGATTTTATGGCTGACGGACTGAGAGATAAGAATGGTAAAATATTTAAAGAAAACATCGATTCATTTTCTGTCGCCCTGGCCGATTTCTTTGGCGATAGATCATCTGCTCAATACAAGAAGGAACTCCAGCAGGCTTACAAAAAGAAAAGCCGCTACTTTCTCCTGAGAAAAAAATTATCGTTCGAGCAATATAAGGAGTTCAGAACATTTCCGCTGGTAAGGCTCGGGAAGAATAAAAGCGGTGTCATTTCAGAAGTGAACAGCAAACGTCTTTCGCCTTTCGGCCTGCTTGCAAACAGGACGATTGGCTTGTCCAGGGAATACGTGGCAAGCAACGGAAAAGCAAAAAAGCAAAACGTGGGCCTTGAAAAAACTTATGATTCTTTATTAAGCGGGCAAAAAGGTCAACGCCTGGTGCGGTTTATTGCAGGCGGAGCAGTGCCGGTAGAGGGTTTCCAGGTAGAACCCGAAAATGGTAAAGATATTTTCACCACGCTTGATGTAAACATCCAGGACATAGCCGAGAATGCCCTGCTGAATATGCTTGTAAAAAGTGAATCGCAATACGGCACCTGCATCGTAATGGAAACAAAGACCGGGAAAATAAAAGCAATGGCCAACCTGGGTCGCCGGCCGGATGGCAGCTATTGGGAAGATGACAACTATGCCCTGCGGGTGACGGAGCCAGGTTCAACCATAAAACTGGTAACGCTTTTATCGGTCCTGGATAAAGGGAGTTCAAAGCTTAGCGACCTGGTTGAAGTAGGAAGTACAGGTCAAATGCAGGTTGGACCCCGAATAGTGAATGATGCGGAAAGGCAACCGAAACCTGTCGAGACCGTGCAGGAGTGTTTTGCCCATAGTTCAAATGTCGGCATGAGCAAACTGGCTTACAAAGCTTTTGCAAATGATCCGTCCGAGTTTAAAAAATATCTCCATCGGTTTCACATGGACGTCCGGTCACCGATTGATCTTTCCAACATCCCATCACCCCAACTGGCTTCATTTGACAAAAAGAATGGAGGGCTGATGAATATGATCACTATGAGCTTTGGCTATGCGATCCAGGTAAGCCCGCTGCAAACATTGACACTATACAACGCTATCGCCAATAATGGTAAGATGATGAAACCTTACCTGGTGAACAGCATTCAAAATAATGGCGTCGTTGTCAAACAATATTCGCCCGATGCGCTTGACGAAAAAATATGTAGTTCCTCCGTGATAGAACAGGCCAGGCGAAGCATGGAAATGGTGATTACTGAAGGCACAGGCAAACCGGCGTTTAAGGATATGCCTTTTGCAGTAGCAGGCAAAACAGGTACCGCACATGTAGCCGATGGCAACATAAAATACTATGACATGGTTTACCAGGCATCCTTCGTCGGTTACTTCCCGGCCAATGATCCGCAGTATTCCTGTATTGTAGTGATCCGTACCAAACCGCACGCAGCATTGCATTATGGCGGGCAGTTAAGCGCCCCTGTGTTCAGGGAGATCGCCACAAAATTGTATGCAATGTATGTGCAGAAAAAAGATCCCAGCCTGTATGCCGTTGCAAAGGATAGTTCTGCCTATTTCTATGCCGGAAATACCAACGATGTTAAAAATGTATACAGCACGCTGAATGTCTCTTATACCGATTCCGTTTCCAGGGATGAATGGAGTCATGTATACGCCAGCGATTTCCAGCCCGTGATTACAAGCAATAAGGTGAAACCGCAGGTAATGCCAAACGTAAGAGGCATGGGATTAAAAGATGCTTTGTATTTGTTGGAAAACATGGGCATAAAAGTAAACGTGAAGGGTAAAGGAAAGATCGTGGCCCAATCCATCACACCCGGTGCCAGCCTTGTAAAAGGTAGTACAGTGATGCTTGAGCTGGCCGGTTAAACGAAGATGCATCATGAGATTGATGGACATATTATATAAGGTAAGCATCAGGTCAGTGGTTGGTAAAACAGGTGTGGAGATAAAGGACATACAGATCGATTCGAGGAAGGTAAAGAAAGGTTGTGTGTTCGTAGCGGTGAAAGGAGTAGCGGCGGATGGTCACCAGTTCATTGATAAAGCAGTAGAAGCAGGCGCAACAGCCGTCATTTGTGAAACAATGCCTTCCGCAACAAAGGAAGATGTTGTTTACGTGCAGGTAGAAAACAGCGCAGCAGCTGCAGGATATATGGCGCATAATTTCTATGGCCAGCCATCTGAAAAAATGAAGATCGTTGGAGTCACCGGTACAAACGGTAAGACGACAATAGCGACTTTATTATACAAGCTCTTTACATCATTGGGTTATAAATGCGGACTATTAAGCACAGTCGAGAATCATATCGGTGACAGGATAATGCCGGCTACACATACAACGCCGGATGCCATTAGCCTGAACTCGATGCTTAAGCAGATGTCGGATGAAAATTGCACGCACGTGTTCATGGAAGCAAGTTCACATGCGATACAACAGCACCGGATCACAGGGTTGCAATTTACCGGGGGTCTGTTCAGCAATATCACGCATGATCACCTGGATTATCACAAAACATTTGATGAGTATATCCGGGTAAAAAAAGCCTTTTTTGATTCACTGCCTTCATCAGCGTTTGCCATAACTAACGCAGATGACAAACGGGGAACAGTGATGCTGCAGAATACGAATGCTAAAAAATATTTCTACAGCTTAAAAACGTTGGCAGAATTCAAAGGCAAGATCATTGAAAACAGTCTCACGGGACTGGTAATGGATATAAACGGGCAGGAGGTGCATTTCCGGTTGATTGGCGAGTTCAATGCCTACAACCTGCTTGCAGTTTATGGCGCAGCAATTTGTTTGAATGAAGACAAGCATGAAATCTTAAGAAACCTGAGTGTGCTAACAGGGGCAGAAGGACGGTTCGATTACATGTTATCCCCGAAAGACAGGCTGATAGCGATCGTGGATTATGCACATACTCCCGACGCGCTGTTAAATGTGCTGTCTACGATACGGAAACTCAGGAAAGGATTTGAACAGGTGATAACAGTAGTGGGATGCGGAGGGGACAGGGATAAGACCAAGCGCCCGGTCATGGCTGAAGTAGCGATTGAACATAGCGACAGGGTAATATTTACCAGCGATAACCCAAGAAGCGAGGATCCGCAACAGATAATAAAAGATATGGAAGCGGGGGTACAAATTGCGGCAAAAAGAAAATATATCTCGATAGTAGACAGGAGAGAAGCGATAAAGACAGCGATCAGCCTGGCAAAGCCCGAAGACATAGTGCTGATAGCGGGCAAGGGGCACGAAAAATACCAGGAGATAAAAGGGGTGAAATATGATTTTGATGATAAACAGGTGGTGAGAGAAGTGTTTGAGGAGTTGGAGAGGTAGATGCTGGATGCTGGATGCTACATGCTGGCGACATTGCGAGGAGCGAAGCGACGAAGCAACTGGCATTCCGAAAAATAAACAACAACAGCGATGCTATATCATTTATTTGAATGGTTTAAACAACA
>VBAT01000031.1:39884-55630 GCA_005884665.1 Bacteroidota bacterium | reverse complement strand
CGCCAAGGCTTGTTGTTTTTACATAGCCGAGATTAAAATCAAAAGTATTATCCCAGCTGTGTTTGCCCTTTTTATAAAAACCATACAAGCTCAGGAGCGAATTAACAGCGATCGAAAAGTCCTCTCCCCCGGCAGCCCAATTGCTCAACGAACCCTGGGCAACGTTCAGGCTAAATACACCTCCCTTTTTCCAGGCTTTGGGAATGGTATCGTTGGGATCTTTAGAGATGTTTCGTTCAGACTCTGAAC
This sequence comes from Bacteroidota bacterium, assembly GCA_005884665.1. Lineage (GTDB taxonomy): Bacteria > Bacteroidota > Bacteroidia > Chitinophagales > Chitinophagaceae > VBAT01. The sequence goes on along the minus strand of VBAT01000031.1, from coordinate 55,381 downwards.
GAAGATTTTTTACCTCTTTATCCTGGGAGAAGGTCGTTACGCTGCAAAATAATGCCACAGCGGGTAAAATTCTTTTCATAAGACTACACTTGAATGAATAAAGTTATATTATAAACCTTTCATCCAAATAGCGGGCCGGAAGGGACTGTGTTTTCCTGGCGCAAAGATTTGCGAGCATAACCGTGAAGACAAGATGGGAGTGCTGCAGGAAATTAGGGATGGCTCTGGGTTGGAAAATGAGACGTAGCGATGTGATGAAAAGACAAAAAGCCCATATAAAAAGTATACAGCCTTTAGGATCTGGAATCTAGTGTTAAGTTAAGTGTGAAATGCCAGAAGTGAAGCCACGTTTTTCATCTCAAGACTCAATCACCGTTAAGTCAGTTTACGATTAACATAACACTAGTTGTCCGACCAGCTGATTGATCGCGGATTTTCTGTCTGTGCAAGTGCTAACCCTTAAAGTCCTCGCAATTCAGAAAATTGTCATAACTTTCAAAGGCTTCTGGTTTTAGTATTCCCTACTCTAAGTTCGCCCCTTGTAATCTTCGCCCGGCTTAACCGTGACACTTATATTTTCTTCCAAGAGATTAATTAACGTAAAACAATTTTTATGAAACAAGCAACTATCTTACTGCTACTGTCATTATCGCTATTGATTGCTTTTCCTCTCTCTGTAGATGCAAAGAAGAAAAGTGCGTTGGGCAGCGGAGCATCATGCACTCAACCTTCGCCGCAAGACGGATCGTGTTTGTGTGATGTCGGTGTCGAACATTATCGCTGCGAAAACTGTAACGACCCCAATTCCGAATGCGATTTGGTATCTACAGATCATGATCCTCGTGTTCCTCCGGGACAGTATCCGGTTCCGGTCTCCATAGTTTTGGGAAGCATCATAATTTCCGCAGGGATCTTTTTTGGTTTAAAAGCTGCAGCATCCAAAGGTAGAGGATAGGAGCAAGGCACTTCCCGCCGGATACGGCCAAGTGGAAGCTTTTATCTCAGTTTGTTCGATTTTATAAAGTGTTCGATTGAATCGCGATGACTGTACGTTGCGAGGAGCTACGAACCCGGTGCCACTGGTGTGCGATTCTCACAAATTTCATTTCTGGTCAATTGAGTGATTAACCAGTCGGAATAACACAAACAAAAAAGCCTATATAAAAAATTATACAGGCTTAGCACTCACATGAAAAAACGATGCTGTAGGGGGAGGGTTCGAACCTCCACGGGGCAGTTAGCTAAAGAGCAAAGATTTAGTGGTCAACCCTGGTCGGCTGAATCAGCCTTTCGGCCGATAACGTCGGCTCTACTCTTCGTTTGTCCTGTGATCCCCACCCTCGAGACGAGAGGGCATGTCTGCCTAAGATTTCATCACCCCACAGTGTATAGCGGATTAGTTGGATGAGAGGGATTTCGCTGATTAGGCGGAAAACCTACCGCATCCATTTCATCCGTGTCAAATAACTTTGATAAGACAAATTTAGGCTTATTACCCAATTCGTTCCAAATTTTCTAAGAAAAATTTGAAAATTATAGATAATATTCAAGTAATTTACTATTTTGCTGAATAATTTTAAAAAACACCTATTCAAATGGCCGCTAAATTGAATCTTGACAAACTTGATCTCCAGATCATCCAGCATATGATGGAAAATGCTGAGATCTCCTATGCCGACCTTGGTAAAAAATTATTTGTATCAGGAGGTACCATTCATGTCCGCATAAAAAAGCTGCAGGAAGCAGGCGTAGTGAAAGGTACAAGATTGAGCGCAGACCTCAAACAGCTCGGCTATGATGTGATCGCCTTTATCGGCATTTATCTCAAAGAAAGTTCGCTGTATGATACGGTCGCTAAAGACCTTCAAAAAATGCCGGAAATCGTAAGGCTTAATTACACCACGGGCAACTATAGTATGTTCGCTGAAATTGTCTGCAAGGATATATCCCAACTAAGATATGTGCTGCATGACCAGTTGCAAAAGATCAAAGGGATTGAAAGAACAGAAACATTCATTTCACTTGAAGAAAGTTTTAACCGTAATGTAAAAATCATAAGTTGAGAATTATGATTATGCGCATCATTCCTCCTACTGGTAACTACACATGAAAGAAACTTCCAGATTTTATTCTTCGCTTATACTGCTTATCGTTCTGAATGGTGTAATAAAACCATTTTGGATCTTTGGCATCGACCGGCAAGTACAAAACGAAGTAGGTGTCACGGCCTACGGTTCTTATTTCGCCATTTTCAATCTCTCTATCGTTCTCGGCTTCCTGCATGATTGCGGTCTTACGGCTTTTTACAATCGGCAACTGGCCGCCAGGAACTATGAATTGACAGGCAACCCGGGCAATTTTCTCTTACTGAAATTTTTACTGGCCCTCTCATATATGGCTGTCGTTTTCTTCATTGCCTTTATATCGGGGATCGACAGGTGGGATATTGTTTTCTACGTGGCGATGACGCAGGTACTGGCATCGCAGTTTGTTTTCTTCAGGGCGATCATCACCGCACAGCAGTGGTTTCATACGGACGCCTGGCTTTCTGTATTGGATAAACTGCTAATGATCGTCGTTTGCTTTCCGTTTTTATACATCCCTTCATGGTTGGGAGGGATGAGCATCGAAAGATTCCTGGTACTTCAAATGATCTGTACCGCTATTGCCATGCTGATTACCTGTCTCCTTTTACTGGCAAAAGGTTTTCATTTCTCATTCAAATCGCTATGGCCCGACAAAAGAGTTTTGAAAGCAGCATTGCCTTTCGCAATCATTATACTGCTGATGTCGTTTCACTATCGCCTGGACGGGTTCCTGCTGGAACGATTGAGCAGCGCCGCCGAAGCTGGCAAGTATGCTGGCGCCTATCGTTTATTGGATGCTGCCAATATGATCGGGTACCTGCTTACCTCGTTCCTGCTCCCTTATATCGCCAGGCATCATAGCGATGGGAATATGATGACCGGTGTAATACTGAATGTCCGCCATATCCTGGTAGTGTTCTCGCTGAGCATCTCCTCGATCGTAATTTTCATGGCGCCATGGATACAAAAAACATTGTATCATCATAATGACGCTTCTTATGTTGAAGTAATGCAATGGTGTATACCGGCGCTTATCTTTTATTCTTTGTTGCAGATCTATGGTTCTGTAATGACGGCAACGGGAAAGATCAATGCTTTTATTCTTATCACTTTTATTTCAGTAGTGATCAATATAACAGTTAACCTGTTTCTCATTCCCACATTAGGGGCAAAAGGAAGTTGCATAGCTGCTATATGCAGCCAGGCGTTTTGCGGGCTCACTTCAATGTGGTATTGCAGGCAAAAACTACAGGTGCCGCTTGATGTCCGTTCGTGGATCATCTATATCCTGGCCGGCGGTTTGGTAGCGGGCTTTTTGTATCTGAGCAGCTACCTGACAATAAACAGGCTGGTCGTAATGTTAGTAGCAGGCATGATCGCATTGATCCTGTTGTGGCTTACAAAACTTATCAATCTTAAGAACTGGAAACAGTACATCAACGGGTGAAAGCTGTTAATTAGTTAATTAGTTCATCCGTGTGTATCCGTGGCATGGCATCGTCAAATTCTTCCCCGCACGTTCAACGCATCTCTTAACCCATTTCCGAGTAAATTAAATGCAAGCACCAGAAACATGATGGCAAAACCAGGCGCCAAAGCAAGCATTGGATTTTGGGTAATGATGAAATTGTAGTTTTCTTTTATCATTAGTCCCCAGCTGGGCTGCGGCGGTTGTACACCAATGCCCAGGAAACTAAGTCCTGCTTCTATTACGATCGCCGATGCAAAATTGGATGCGGCGATCACCATGACGGGCCCCATGATGTTCGGCCAGATATGACGGACGATTGTCCGGATATTGGAAAACCCCAGCGCCCTTGTTGCTTCTACATATTCCAATTCCCGCACGGCCAGCACCTGTCCTCTAACTAACCTGGCCACATTGACCCACATCGTCAGGCCGACTGCAATAAAAACCTGCCAGAACCCTTTGCCCAGGGCAAGCGTGATGGCAAATACTAATAACAGAGTGGGAATGCTCCAGATGACATTGATGAACCACATGATGATGTCATCTGTTTTGCCACGGTAATAACCGGCCAGTGAACCTAATACCAGGCCGATAGAAAGTGAAATTATTACAGTAATAAATCCTACGCTAAGGCTGATCCTAGTACCGATGATCAGGCGGCTAAGAATATCCCTGCCATATCCATCGGTTCCCAACAAAAACTTTTTGGTAACCACAGGATGCTGCTCATCCAGCTGTGACACATGGTAAGCCTGCCTTTCACTTAGTCCATCATCAATAAATTTTTGAACGATCAGGCTATCGCCCTTTGTTTCACTGCCGGCAATCGGTATATAAAGATATTTGTCTTCACTGCCTGAGATCATTTTCGTAAAAATGTTGGCAGCGGTTATGAGTCTTTCTTTCTTCAACTTCAAAAAACTTTGCCTGAACCCGGGCTTCTGTGTCCTGATCTCGAGTATCTGCCGGTTGGCAAACGAAGAATCATCCGGTGAGATGAAATATGCAAAGACAGCTACCAGTACAGCCAAAGAAATAATGACCAGTCCGAAGATGGCGCCTTTATTTTTCCGCAATCTTCGCCAGGCCGCTTGCTGGAAGGAAGTCGAGGTTGCTGTCATTAGGGCGGAAGGTAGTTTACAATAGGCAATTTGCAATAGGCAACAAGCAATGGACAATAAGGAAACAGCAGAGAAATTTTATTTTACTTTTCGTCCTTTCCATTCGTAGCTACCGAATTGTCCAAATAAACCGGATATCACAGTATAAACAACATGTAAAGGCTGAAAAAAGAAGAACCATTTTATCGACCATCGATTATTAAAAAAAGCAGCCAGCGAGATAAAAAAAGGAAGTTCGACCAACGTTTTTAATATCCACAATACAAGGGCTGCAAGCCAATACCTGTAATTCCAAAATCCTGCAATAGCTAATACAAAAAAAGAAAGATTGAAAAGGTATACGATAAAAAGAACAGGTAGTATGCGTTTGTCATCGTATTTCCTGGCCTTGCTGGCCCACCGGATGCGCTGGCTGAAAAACTCTTTCCAGCTTTTTACGGGTTGAGTGGAGACAATCGCCTGTTCAGATTTCAGGTAATGAACCCTGCCAGGATATTTTTTCCAGATCTTATGCATGAGCAGCATGTCATCTCCCGAAGCTATATGATCTACTCCTGTAAAACCATCCACTTCGTCGAACACTTTTTTTTCATAAGCCAGGTTGGCTCCATTGCACATGGACATATTATTTCTAGAAACGACTGCACCCGTAATGCCCTGCAATACCATAAAATCCATACCCTGGAAAATTTGAACAAGTGATGAACTGCAATTGATATAAACCGGCGCGGCAACAAAAGCGGATTGCTTTTTCACTTTGAATGCGGCAATTGTTTCGAGCCAACTCGCGGGAGGCAGGCAATCTGCATCCGTTGCCACAATCAGCTGCCCGTCCGCATAGTTAATGCCGGTTTCTATCGCCTTTTTTTTATGGGAATTCAGTACCTTATGCGGTGAGGATAGCAATTTGACCATAGTAAATTTTTTCACAATCTCAGCCGTCCTGTCTTCAGAATGGTCATCAATTACAATTATCTCGTAAAGGTTTTTAGGGTAGGTCTGGCCCTGCAACGCTTCCAGTAATGCGCCTATGTTCTTTTCTTCGTTACGGGCTGGGATGATGACGGAAATTTTTAGCGTTGGTAAATCGCCTGGGGGAGTAAAAACACTAATCGATCTCCAAGTCAACCAATAATACATAATTAGCACACTATAGAATAAGAATATTGGTATGATTATCCAGAGAAGGATCATGCAGAACAACAAAGCTAGTCAATGAGAATCACTGCAACAAAGCTGGTAATAAGTCGGTAGCATGTTTTTCATGCAGCACCTGGTGTCCCGAGCGGATAACTGAGATAATGCAATGCTCCCCGATTCCTTTCCTGAACTTTTCGCCTACTGTGGACAGAATGATACGGTCATGCATGCCATAAACCAGTCGCACCTTTGTTTTGTGTTCGTTTATCTCCTTTTTGATGCGGTCGATATTTGGTTTAAGTTTTCGTAAGGTTGTCCATCTTGCATATAACAATGTTCTTACTTCTTTATCGCCTATATAATAATTGACGAACTTGAAAATGCTCGCATTTACAAGCCTGAGTTTGTTTAATCCTTTTAAAAAACCAAAGAACCAGGAAGGGTGCTTCATCGTGAAGGCAAAAAGTTTATTACCGATGCCGGTTTGGGTAGATAGCCAGTACCAGAAATTAACCTTTAGCCCATCGGGCGCAAGCAAAACCAGGCGGTCGGTCCTTGGGGACATTTTTTCATAAAGCGCCAGAGCTACCCGGGCGCCGAGACTGTATCCGAGAAGAGTAAGTTTATTGGTCCCGGTTCCCGGTTCCCGCCCATTACTGATCATTATTTGCCCGATGATCTGCTCAATGTCGGTGATGGAGCAGGTATATCCCTCGTTCCATAGTGTGTGGCCATGAAAAGGGAGATCGATGGCAAAAAATGTGTATTCAGCCCCTGCATATTTTTCCAGGAATGAAAAAGACACTGCGTCCTCTCCATAGCCATGAAAGCAGAATGCAGTCCTGGAGCCGGTTCCAAAGCGTATGTAACTGACACTGGAGGCCTTATATTTCAATTGAAATTTTTCCAAAAGGGCGTAAATTTTCCTGAAAAATATGTTGCGCTGGTTCAAAAATAAAACTAATTTTGATTAGTTGCACAAACAACTATATGCCAAACAACCAATTTAAGAAAGGCGAATTGTACAGTTTTGTTACCGGTAAGGCTTCCACTGCTATAGCCCGGCGCCTGCAGAAGAAATTCAATAATGCCGGCCTGAACCTCACTATCGAACAGTGGAGCGTTCTATATCATTTGTGGAAACAGGAGGGAATGAGCCAGCAGGAATTGTGCAATGCTACTTTTCGAGATAAACCCAGCATCACCCGGCTGGTTGATAACCTGGAAAAGCTGGACCTCGTAAAAAGAGTGGCTTCAGAAAATGACCGGCGCATTAACCGTATCTATCTGACCCGGCAGGCATTGAAGTTACAGGAACAAAGTATGATACTGGCAGAGGAAACATTGAACGAGGCACTGGAGACTGTCCCGGTAGAAAAGATAGATGTGTGCAAAGAAGTGTTGCAGATCGTTTACGATAATTTGAAGTAGTGGTAAGTGGTAAGTAATGAGTGGTGAGTACGAAGTCATGAGTCTATAGTCAATAGTCGATAATATAGTGAGCGTCTTTAAACCTTTAAACCCTTAAACGTCTTAAACCTTTTAAACTTTTTCTATGAGCTCAACAACTCAAACCAAAGCAGTCCTTAAAGGTGGTGAATGGCTGGTGAAAGAATCTTCACCATTTGACATTTATACCTCGGAAGGTTTTACAGAAGAACAACGCATGATCCGTGATATGTGCGATCAATTCCTTGACACAGAAGTTTACCCAATACTCGACAGGATCGATAACCTGGAGCCTGGCCTGATGAAATCGTTGTTGACCAAGGCTGGCGAGCAGGGCCTGTTGTCGGTTGCTTTTCCCGAAGAATATGGCGGGCTTGGAAAAGATTTCATTACCGCCACGATCGTAAATGAATACCTGGGTGCCGGTCATTCCTTTTCCGTTGCTATTGCCGCGCATACCGGTATTGGTACATTACCTATTTTATATTTTGGAACACCCGAACAAAAACAAAAATATATTCCAAAGCTTATCACAGGTGAATGGGCCGGAGCTTATGGATTGACAGAACCCAACAGCGGAAGTGATGCGTTGGGTGCCAAAACGACGGCAAAGCTGAGTTCCGATGGCAAATACTATTTGCTGAATGGGCAAAAATGCTGGATCACCAATGGTGGCTTTGCACAGATATACACCGTCTTTGCAAAAGTCGATGGCGATAAGTTTACAGCATTTATCGTCGAAAGAGGAACTGAAGGATTTACGCAAGGACCCGAAGAACACAAGATGGGAATCAAAGGTTCTTCAACCGTTCAATTGTATTTCCAGGATGCTAAGGTGCCAGTAGAAAATGTACTGGGTGAGATCGGCAAAGGACACAGGATCGCTTTTAATATTCTGAATATTGGCCGTCTGAAACTTTGCGCTGCTGCGGTTGGGGGCGCTCGCCGTGCATTGAATACATCTGTTGAGTATTCCAAAACGAGGGAACAGTTCAAACAACCGATATCGAATTTTGGAGCTATCAAGCATAAGCTGGCAGAAATGGCTATCAGGATCTTTGTTGCCGAATCGGCCCTGTACCGCACTGCCAGTTGGGTAGATGAAAAAGAAAAAGAGTTACTGGCGGCAGGAAAGCCTTTTAATGAAGCATTGCTCGGCGCTGCAGAGGAATATGCGATCGAATGCGCCATGCTTAAGGTATATGGCAGCGAGGTGCTGGACTTTGTAGTCGATGAAGGCGTGCAAATCCATGGTGGTAATGGGTTCAGTGCAGAATATAATATCTCGCGAGCTTATCGCGACAGCCGGATCAACCGCATCTATGAAGGCACCAACGAGATCAATCGCCTGTTGACCCTCGATATGACCTTGAAAAGAGCAATGCAGGGAAGACTGAACCTGATGGGACCGGCAATGGACGTTTCTAAAGAACTGATGAGCATACCTGATTTTGGGGCGGAAGATGAAACCCCGTTTGCAAAAGAAAAGAAACTTGTTGCCAACCTGAAAAAGGCCATCTTGCTGGCCGCCGGCGCAGCTGTGCAAAAGTTGATGATGAAGATCGAGAGTGAACAGGAAGTGCTGATGAATATCGCTGACATGGCGATCGCAACATTCAATGCCGAAAGCGTGTTGCTGCGGGTAATGAAGATCGTAGACCAGCAAGGTGAGGCGGCCAGCCAATATCAGCTGAAAATAATGCGCACTTACCTGTACGATGGAGCCGATAGTGTAAATAAATTCGGGAAAGATGCCATCAACTCGTTTGCGGAAGGCGATGAACAAAGAATGATACTGATGGGTCTGAAACGATTTACAAAGACAGAACCTTTCAATAGTAAAGAAGCAAGAAGGGCGATAGCCGATAAAATGATCAATGAGGGGAAGTATTGCTTCTGATTCTAAAAGCTATTTTTCCACAGCGGCTGCTTCTTTGGAGCAGCCGTTTCTGTATCAGACCTGCCATATATAACCTTAAGCTCCTTTCGTGCCGTCTGCAACTCGGCCAGCTGGCTCACTCTTCTCCGTTCAAATACTATCCCGGTAGCCAGGAGCAGCGACGAGACTATGCTGACAAGGTAGTAGATAAGATAAGTGTCGGCCTTATAGGGAGTTTTTAAAAGATAATACACTACATAAATAAACGAATACCCGCCATAGGCAAAAAGAAGAGAAGCAACGATACACGCTTTTCCCAGGGCCTTTTGATGCATGATCGTAATCTTCGCCTGGTGGATGAAAAAAACACATGAAAAACAAAGAACCAGCAGAAGTCCCGGTGGAAGTATAATGATCATCGCGGAATAAATATCGAAACTTTTTGCAGCAATGACGATCAGCTCGAATAAAACAAAAATGGGGATGACCAGTTTCATCTTTTTTCTAAAAGAAGCTGTCTTGCTGAAATAGGTCAGGAAGGTCAACATCAACGGGGCATCCAGGAAATTAGATATCACCCCGTAATCGTGTACAAAATCTTTGTTGGCATGAATAAAGGCGAGTGAAAGAAAATTCTGGCTGGCTACCATGGCATAATAGAACAAAAGAGCGGGAAAACTTTTGTACCAGGCAAGTCGCAGTGCAAATATGATTATGATGGGCAGGAATAATACACTCGTTGAAACAATGCCCATCACCTCAAACCACGTCATAGGGGTATTTTTTTTCGTTAGGATAACGGTTTATCGCAATCGTATGCACATTTCAATCTCTCCTCAAATTTAACGCATCCTTTGCGTACATAGTGCTTACTCTTAGTCCTTTATAGGAAAATTCAGTAAAAGTGTTTGGTCTTTTAGTAATAATACGGAAACAGCCCTCAAGGGTTTTTATCCTAACTTTCGGTTATGATACGATTACTCTGTTTATTAGGAATTATTTGCACACTTCAGAGCTGTGCACAGGCCGTAAATCAGCCTCCAGTAAATGATGGGTTTTTGATGGGAAGGACGACTGATACCCTTCCCCACCTCGAATATGGATTGGGCGAAGACCGCCTGGGCGGTGCGAAAATGACCTTCCTGGATACGATGGTGTTGATAAAAGTAGTAGATAGCGTTAAAAATGTTTACAAGGTGCAGCTATCTAAAAATCATTTTGCCTATCTGCCCAAAAAACATTTCAAAGCCGACAGCTCGTTAAAAGCCCAACCTTATTATCTAACAAATACGTGGAAGGTCTATGGCGATGAGAAATACGATTATATCTCTATTCAACTCGATGAGCAATTGCCCTATCGCGGCATCCAGGAGGTTGATCCTTCCCGTATCCGCGTAGATATTTTTGGTGCTACCAGTAATACTAACTGGATTACGCAACTTTCGTCTGCAAAAGAAATTAAAAATACCTGGTATGAACAAACCGAGGATGATGTAATGCGTGTGACCATTGAACTAAAACATCAACAACATTGGGGATACAGTATTTACTATGAGGAAAAGAAGCTGGTGATCCGGATCAAACAACAACCGTCGATACCGGACCTGGCTCATTTGAAAATCGCTATTGACGCGGGGCATGGTGGTGATAATAAAGGAACAGGTGGTGCTACCTGCCACTGTTTGGAAAAGACCTACACCCTTCTTTATGCCCAGGAGTTAAAAAAAGCGCTGGAACTGGAAAAAGCCACCGTGTTTATGACAAGAGAAAAAGATACTACGCTATCAATGCCCGAACGGGTTATCATGCTCCGGCAACAGGAACCGGATTTCCTGGTCAGCATCCATTTCAATTCATCCGATTATGATACGGTACAGGGCATCAGTACATATTATCGCTACATTGGTTTTCGCCCGTTAACTCAATTTATTTTAAAACGCATGAGGGAGCTTGGATTGAAGGAATCTGGCAATGTAGGTAATTTCAATTTCGGTTTAAATGGCCCAACAGATTATCCTAACTGCCTGGTAGAAGTGGGATTCTTAAGCAACAGGCAGGACGAAAAAAAAATACTCGATCCAAAGTTTCGAAAACAGGTGGCCGCAAAAATTGTCGCTGGAATAAAAGACTGGCTGAAAAGCCTGCAACGATGAATCCTATTTAAGATCTGCCGGCATCGGGTCTCCGCGATGACAGGTAATGCAGGAAACGACATTCAGGTATTCGGGTCGCCGGGTACTGTCAAAATAAAAATAGTCTTTGTTGAGCTGGATGGTCAGTCTCATCATCTTCCTGGCTGCCTCTTTCATTGGATTATCATCCAACTCGAAGTTGAGTTCATTAGTCGAGTTTTTATCCTTGCTATGACAGAAATCACAGGCTACACCCAGCGCTTTACTATAGCTGTGCATGAAACTGTCCAGGGCCAGATCGCTTATATCGTTAGGCAATACCTTTAAATTTCTCACTTTGTTTTGCGGCAGCCGGGTCGCCGCTATGCCTGTAAAAACAAACAGGGCGATACACAGAAAGCTCACAAGTTGTTGTTTTGAGATCATAGCCTCTTTTTGGGGTCAAAATACGAACTCTATGCTGCCGGACGATTTTCTTTGATGATTAGTGGCTTATTATTGATAAAATACTTTCAACCGCCGGGGGACATGTTAATGACTGGTTTAAACTCCCGGGGGAAAGCAATTTTATCGCATAAAATGACGATCTTCACACACCAGCGTTTTGTAAATTTGTAACCAAATTTTCTTATGTCAGACACAGCCACAGCACAGTTAACCGCCAAAGATTTTTCCACCGACCAGGAAGTAAGATGGTGTCCGGGGTGCGGGGATTATTCCATATTAGCACAGGTACAAAAAGTAATGCCAACGCTTGGCATTCCACGGGAGAATATAGTGATCGTATCCGGTATCGGGTGTAGCAGCCGGTTCCCTTATTACATGAACACATATGGCATGCATTCGATCCATGGTCGCGCCGCGGCGATTGCATCGGGATTGAAGGCTGCAAGGCCTGACCTTAGCGTGTGGATAGTTTCAGGAGATGGGGATAGTTTAAGTATTGGCGGAAATCATACCATTCATTTATTACGCCGCAATTTTAACTTAAACGTGTTGCTGTTCAATAACCAGATCTATGGGTTGACCAAGGGCCAGTATTCGCCAACATCTGAAATAAATAAGGTTACCAAGTCGACACCTTTTGGGAGTATCGATCATCCATTCAATCCACTTGCTTTAGCGCTTGGAGCTGATGACACATTTGTAGCGAGGACGATGGACCGTGATCCCAAACATATGCAGGCGATGTTGCTTAGGACCAACCAGCATAAAGGAGCTTCGTTCCTTGAGATATACCAGAACTGCAACATATTTAATGATGGCGCCTTTGAAATATTTACTGAAAAGGCAAGCAAACCTCAGGAGACTTTATTTCTTGAACAGGGTAAGCCGCTGACTTTCGGCGCTGCGAATGACAAAGGAATAAAGCTGGATGGCTTTACACCAAAAGTTGTAAACCTGAATGAAGGACATTCTGCAAACGACCTGTGGATACATGATGAAAAAGATATTTACAAAGCACAGATACTTGTCCGAATTTTCGATGACCCGAAAATAGAAGGGCATTTACCGCGGCCGTTTGGTGTATTCTACCAGACCGACAGGCCGTGCTATGAAGAAACCATGAACATGCAGGTGCAGGACGCAAAAGCAAGAAAAGCGGCAGACCTGGATAAGCTGCTTAAAGGCAGCGAGGTTTGGACCATTGCATAATTCAACGCAAACAATACATTTTTAAAGCCTCCGTTATTCAGGGGCTTTTTTGTTTAAACATATGTTGCTTCATATCCATCCGGACAACCCACAGCCACGCCTTATAAAAACGGTAGTGGACATTCTGCAGGCAGGCGGTGTGATCATTTATCCTACCGATACCATCTATGGATTAGGTTGTGATATTTTTCAGCAAAAAGCTATTGAAAGAATATGCCGGATAAAAAAAGTAGATCCCAGGAAAGCGCAGCTATCGTTTATTTGCCCTGATCTTAGTCACCTGAGCGATTATGCCAAGCAGCTCTCTAATTCTACATATCGATTGTTGAAGGAGCATTTGCCAGGGCCGTATACTTTTATTTTACCAGCAAGCAAAATGGTACCTAAAATTCTCCAAAGCAAAAAAGACACGATTGGTCTCCGCATACCGGCCAATAAGATAGCCAACGAGATCGTAATGAGTTTGAACCGGCCTATCCTCAGCGCTTCGCTGCCTGGTGAACTCGTAGAAGACTATACCGACCCCGAAGTGATGTATGAAAATTTTATGAATGAAGTAGACCTGGTCATTGACGGCGGCATTGGAGGTACAGTGCCATCTACTGTGATTGATTGTACAGGTGATGAATACAAACTCATTCGTGCTGGTGCAGGCGAATGGAAAGAATAAAAACCCCGCGGTCAGGCGGGGTATTCTCTCACTGCTGATTCTTTATTATATATCGGATTGCTGACGCATTTGCCTTCGGCAGGCAGGTTATATCAAAATCTCCTGCGGCCATTGTGTTTGAAACGGTACAAATCGCGGCGTTCATGGCGTTTCATCCTTTGCAATTTTCTCCTTTCAAAACGGTCAACTCTTCCGTCACGAAGGGCCCTGCGTTTTTCTGCCTGGAATCGAAACTCATTTCTTTGCAGGTAAGATCTTTCAGGGCGTGTAAGTGAACCGCTGTTGAAACTTCTTTCGATACGTTGACGGTGCATACGGTCACCGGGATCCTGGGCGGATGCAGCACCCGCTAAAAGAGTAAATAAAACTCCGAGTACGAATATTCTTTTCATGGCTGGTAATTTTTTTGTTGTTAAATGATTGTTTGGTTAATAAGACAGGTGACGGCGTCGTGGGTTTAAGCCCCTAAGAAAACTTTAACAGCGTAGATTTACGATGCGAGCTGATCTTCGGAGAGATTTGGAAGATCATCTTCAAACATACTTACCTGGTGTGAGTTTATATTAAAGCTCCTGCGATGGTATTTGCAAAGACCATGTTTTTCTATGGCGAAACGATGTTCTTCGGTGCCATAGCCCTTATTCTGTCTCCAGTTGTAATGCGGAAATTCTTTATGCAGTTGCCGCATATAAGAATCACGGTGCGTTTTGGCCAGGATGCTTGCTGCGGCAATGCTTGCATACGTAGCGTCACCCTGTATAATACATTGATGTTTTAGTTTCCTGTACGGCGTAAAACGATTGCCGTCTATTAAAAGTAAAGAAGGACGTTTTCGCAATTTATCCAATGCCAGGTGCATGGCCTTGAAAGAAGCACGAAGGATATTGATCTGGTCGATCTCATCGTTATCAATCATGGCCACGGCATAGGCTATAGCGTGCTCTTTGATAAAATGTTTCAGCTCCTTTCTTTTTTCAGGTGTCACCTGTTTACTGTCGTTAAGTTCGGGGTGGAAAAAATCCCTGGGCAGAATAACGGCTGCGGCGAAAACGGGCCCGGCATAACAACCCCGCCCGGCCTCATCGCACCCGGCCTCAACTAGCTGGTCCTGAAAAAAGGGTTGAAGCATGCTGCAATATCTTCAGAAAAAGATTTCTTCAAAAATTATTTTGCTCACATCCTACCTTTGTTTTTTATGGAACGCAATGCTGCCTATCTCCGATACACCTGGTTTATCCTGGTAATGGTATTTGTTGTCATACTCGCCGGCGGAGTAGTCCGAATGACACAAAGCGGTATGGGTTGTCCGGACTGGCCCACCTGCTTCGGTCGTTGGGTTCCTCCTACGAATGCAAATCAGCTACCGGCCGATTATGAAAAATACCTGAGACAGCAGGACATTGATCATACATTTAATGTATATCATACCTGGGTCGAATACATTAATCGCTTGCTTGGCGCTCTGTTGGGGATATTTATTTTAATTCATACGTGCTGGAGCTTTGCCCGGTTCTGGAAGACTAACAAGACCATAGTCTTTGTATCTGTGGTTATGCTGTTAGCTGTCGGTTTCCAGGGATGGTTAGGCAAGAAAGTTGTCGATGCCAACCTGGCTGTCGTCAAAGTGACGATCCATATGATGGTCGCATTGTTTATTGCCGCTCTGCCGTTGATCATTATTTCTCGTTTAAAACAAAATAGCATTCCTACCAATAAGATGCTGAAAGGTCTGGTGGTTATCACCCTTGTGCTGGTTTTAATGCAAATCGTGCTGGGGACGGCGGTAAGGGAACAAACGGATGAAATTGGGGCAGCCTTGAATTACACGCATCGAAATATCTGGATCAAAAGGATGGGAGATGAATTTCTAATTCATCGCAGCTTTTCAATGA
>VBAT01000031.1:33393-39856 GCA_005884665.1 Bacteroidota bacterium | reverse complement strand
TTCCGGGCGCATGCATTTGCCATCTTAGTTTTAATGTTGGTGGCTTTTGCGCTGGGACTTACACTCTATTTTATGAAAATGCCCGCTCTTGCGCAACCCCTGCACCTTTTGTTTGCATCTATACTGGCAATAAGCTTATTTTCTTTTCGTTTGCAAATGAAATAGGCCGGTGATTACCGGCTCTGTCTTATTTAGTATTTTTAATGTGACCTGAACTGTTATATGAAAGCCTGGCTAAACGGATTTTATCATTCATTCCCCATACAGCTTCTGTTTCTGCATTTCAGGAAATACCAGGTGCTCCTGGTTTTCTGGCTGATCCTGTTTTGTACCGTCAGCGGTAAATTCATGAAGACGTTTGGGGCGGACGCTCTCTATCTGGCGCCAGAGTACCTGGGAGATGTAAACGCGATCAGTTACGCCATTGTAGGCATGTCGGTCGGTATGTTTATCATGAGTTGGAATATCAGCAGCTTCATCCTGTTTAGCCGGCATTTCCGCTTTTTGGCAGCAACCACTAATCCATTCCTGAAATATTGCACGAACAATGCGGTCATACCGTTTGTATTCCTCGTATTCTATTTTTTTAATGCTTACCAGTTTGGTCACTACAAAGAACTCATCACGACCACTGATTTTGTGTTCCTGGCTGGCGGTTTTCTCAGCGGTCTGATCTTTGTTCTGGCGATATCATTCATTTATTTTTTCCGGGCCGATCGTTCCATCCTTCGGCAAATGATGCCGGTGATCAATGAGCCCAAGGAATACATCACTCATCTCCGGCCACCCCGGGATGTTTATGAAGGGGCAAGTCTCGTAAAAGCGGACTGGTATTTTGAGACGCCATTCAGAATCCGCCGGGCCAGGAATGTTCAGCATTATACAGCGGAGTTTATCGATTCCCTTTTCAAACGTCATCATTTCGCCGCGATCATTTGCGTATTTGCGGCCTTTTTATTCCTGGTAATGATCGGTTTTTTCCTGGAAAGACCGGTTTTCCAGATACCAGCGGCTGCAAGCATTACTATTTTCTTTTCCATTCTGATCGGTGTAGCGGGCGCTTTTTCCTATTTCCTGCAAAGCTGGAGCATTCCATATCTTATCCTGCTGGTGTTGACATTAAACTTCCTGTACCAGGTTGACCTGATAGATCCGCGCAATAAAGCGTATGGACTGAATTATTCAAACAAGAATGAACGACCGTTATATACAAAGGAGGGGCTTTCTCAGTTATGTACCAAAGAGAAAACAGATGCTGATAAGACGAACATGATCACTATCCTTGAACGATGGAAGCAGAAGCAGGATACAGCCAAACCGGTCCTGGTAGTTATAAATACCAGTGGCGGCGGACATCGAAGCGCCACGTTTACCATGAGTGTGCTGCAATACCTGGATAGCGTCACCAACGGTGATATCATGAAAAAGATATTTCTCGTAAACGGCGCTTCCGGCGGAATGATCGGCGCCGCATATTTCCGCGAGTTGTATTTGCAAAAACAAAAAGGAAAAAATATCCGTCTCCAGGATCCACAATATATCGATGATATATCCGGCGATCTGTTAAACCCGCTGTTTTCTTCGTTTGTAGCCAGGGATATGATAGCGCCGGCACAAAAATTCAGGATTGGGGATTATGTATATGTAAAAGACCGTGGCTATGCATTTGAAGAAAAACTGAACCGCAACACACACGGTCTGCTGGATAAACATATTGGAGAATACCAGCAGGACGAAAATGCCGCAAACATCCCGTTGATGTTCTTCAATTCTGTAGTTACAAGAGACAGCCGGAAGATGATCATCAGCACCCAACCGATAAGTTTTATGATGCAGGGCTGGCAGGATACTACCCGCATGCCGCCGATGGACCCAGATGCTGTTGATTTTGGAGCATTCTTCAAGAACCAGAATCCTTATAATCTCCGATTACTGACTGCCTTAAGAATGAATGCCACTTTTCCCGTCGTATTACCGAATGTATGGTTACCCAGCAACCCGGTAATTGACGTAATGGACGCGGGCTTACGGGATAACTACGGTGAAGAAACTACACTCAGGTTCCTTGAAACGTTTGAAGAATGGATAAAGGAAAATACCAGCGGGGTATTGATCATGCAGATAAGAGACCGTAGTCCCGGCGGCTGGGATTCTCCTTACATATCCGATGATATAAGCGATCATGTCACCAAGCCTTTTCTGTTATTGCAGCACAACTGGTTCAAGATGATGGAATACTTCCAAAACGATATGCTTAGTTATTATACAAGGCATAGCGGTGCGGTGGTGCATAAAGTGTTGTTTGAGTATGCGGCCGATAAGGAAGAAAATAAAGCCACGCTGAACTTTCATTTAAGCAAGCGTGAAAGGAATGATGTGGTACATTCTATAAAATCTCTCGCCAATACAAAAAGTTTTGAGCAGCTTATGCACCTTGTCTACGGAAAGTGAAGAGTTAGGGCTGCAGCAACCTGAAACATTTTTTCTTTATTTCTATTTTGAATTTTTCAGCCGTTTCGGCGGGATCGCCATCGATATGCAGCGGAGCTGAAGATGGATTGAGAATTGACAGCTTGTTTGTTTGAAAATAGATCACTCCTTTTTTCCCGGCAACGATACTACCCGGTTGTAATGGATTACCTGCTCTGAGTTGCTTCAGTGTTTGCAATAGAAGGCTTAATTTATTCTGGTCGGTGACAATGACGATATCCAGAAGACCATCGCTGAGGCTTGCTTTTGGAGCAATAGTAAAATTATTGCCAAACTGGTTGCTGTTGGCGATGCTGATAAAATAAGCATCTGTCTTGAATGTTTGATCGGCCAGTTGTATCTCAAAAGGATGTGCTGCGGCGGAGAAATAATTTTTAAAGACCATTTTTATATAAGTAACCAACCCTCTTTTCGGTTGCTGTGCAAAATCGTGTGCTACTTTGGCATCGAATCCCAATCCGCAGAGCATACAGGAAAAATGATCATTGATATAGAATCCATCAACCAGTGAAGCATTACCCTTAAAAACAATATCAAGAGCTTTTGCCGGTTGTTTTAGGATCTTGGCGGCAAAAGCAAGGCCATTACCCGAGCCGCAGGGAATAATGCCGAAGTTAAGATCGTGATCCATCAGGCTGCTCACTACCTGGCTCACAGTTCCATCGCCACCGGCGATGACGACATCGGTGGTTTTATTTTCTTTAATGATGGAATGCAAAAAAGAATAATCTCCGCTGGCCACTGAGGGAAATACATCGAAAGGAATTTTCTTTTCTTTTGTTTTTTGACCGATAAATGATTGGAGGTCTTTTTTGGTCCTGGTTCCCGAAACGGGATTAATGATATAAATGATATGCCGGTGCATCTTTGGTATCAGTGATGCAATGTACATAAATGAAGGTATTCAGCTTATCCAGGGAAATTTTAGCGAAGCGCCAATAATAAATTACTGGATCTGTAATGTGCACAAATGCACTCTCCTCACCCTTACTGTTGCCGCCTTATTTGGATCGGCTGGAACGGCTATTGTATAGATCTTTAATTTCTTGCTTTCGCCAAACAGCTTTTTCAGTTCAGCAGCGCTTATCCTGGCCTCGCGGGTGCTGTCCTTTCGTAGGAGCTCGGCATCTTTTTCATCAAAAATCATAAAGGAACGGATCCATTCTTTTTCTTTTTTGGGATCAGATTCTTTGTATGAAATTTCGAGCGTGTAATTTTTCTTCAGATCGCCGGCTTTTATTTTTCTAATATTTACCGCTTCATCGCTTTTGCCGGTTTGCAAAATGACTTTCTTGTTCCAGGTTATTTTCCAGGAATCGGGTTCGGCATTTTTTTCCCTGAAGGATGATAGCGCCAACCCCAGCGTCAATACAGTGAATATTTTTTTCATCTTATTATAACTTTTCCGTTGATATGACAGTTACCCGACGCAGATAGTTGCAACGAGCCAGATTTTTGACACATTAGATTTTTTCATAGCTAAGGTACGGTCACTGAGCACTTCCAGATGCACTGATGCCGTGCGAATACTGTTAAAGATACAAACCTCACATTAAGGAAAGGTTTAGCAATACCAGTATCGGCCTGTTTTATAATCTCCCGACAATTGGATCGAGAATTCTCCTTATTTAGATCCTGTTACCATTTCAACAAAGCGCTCGCCCATATGAACCCGCTACCAAATGCAGTTGAGCATTGTTTACTGTTAAGAGCAGTAAGTTAAGAAAAGCACCGAGAATCCAAAAAGCGCCAAGAACCAAAAGACAATCCCGCCATTTGGCGGGACAAAAAAGCACGAATAGATAAATACCGGTGTGACTACGAAGAGCTTTTCGATTTTGATGTTTAAAATTTCGGATTTATTTGGATCTTGGTTCTTGTGATTTGGTTCTTAAATTATATATTCGGATTACAAACGCCATCTATGAACCCTCCACAACGATTTCTTGCCCTCGATGTATTGCGGGGAATGACAGTTTGTTTCATGATCATCGTTAATACACCCGGTGGGCCCGCTTATGCTCCACTCAATCATGCCAGCTGGAACGGATTTACACCCACCGATCTCGTGTTCCCGACTTTTATGTTCGTGGTGGGCAATGCCCTGAGCTTTGTCATGAAGAAATGGGAGGGTCTTTCCGATTCCGCGGTATTGGGGAAGATATTTAAAAGAGCCCTGATCATTTTTTTATTGGGGTACCTGATGTACTGGTTTCCTTTTGTACACTGGAATGCTAACCATGAACTTGAAGGCAACCCATTTTCCCATACAAGGATAATGGGCGTCTTGCAACGAATAGCTCTTGGGTATTTGTTTGCATCCCTGATGATCCGTTACATGAAACCAACTACTGTTTTCCGTCTTTCGATCATATTTCTTTTGGTGTACTGGCTGATCCTGCAGTTGTTTGGCGACAGCAATGACCCTTACAACATGCTGACCAATGCAGGTACAAGGATAGATATGTGGTTGTTTGGACCCGACCATTTGTATCACGGCGAAGGCGTTGCTTTTGATCCTGAAGGATTGCTGAGCACTTTACCGGCGATTGCCAACGTTACGTTTGGCTATATGGCGGGCAAATGGATACAGGAAAAAGGAAACACTTACGAGGGCCTTGCGAAATTGTTACTGGCGGGAGTATTAGCAGTGGCCATTGCTTTGCTTTGGAACCCGTTTTTTCCCATCAATAAAAAACTATGGACAGGAAGTTTTGTGCTGCTGACTGTAGGTATCGATTGTATCCTTCTGGCGGCATTGACCTATGTGATTGAATTCCTGCAAAAGAGAAGATGGACCTATTTCTTTGAAGTATTTGGCAAAAACCCTCTGTTCATTTACCTCCTGTCGGAGCTCGGCGCTAACCTGATGTGGTTTATTCCTGTTGGAGAAAAGCGCCAGCCTTTTTATTCCTGGTTGTATGAAAATGTTTACCGGCATGCAGGCGTTTATTTCGGATCATTCCTGTTCGCGATCAGCATCATGTTGTTTTGTTGGCTGGTAGGGTTTATCCTGGATAAAAGAAAGATATATGTCAGGGTGTGATCAGGATCTCGGAGCAAGCTTTAATATTTCGATTCCAAATTTTTCGCATTCCTGTTCTACCGTTTTTACATCCTTTGATCTGATGTAACAACCAATAACATGATCGCCAGCTTCTGGAACGGCTACGGATCTCTTTGAATCTTCAGGAGTAGCCAGTTGATTGAACATTCGCTTCATCGCCGACACTTTTACCACCTCGTCCTGGTGTTTGTCGTCTTTATAATAGTATAAAAGCAAAGTTGGCTGCTTCACTTTTTGGAAAGTAGATTGTTTCATGGAAGATTCCAGCAATTCTTCCAGCTGAACAGCTGACTCCATCCGGTATTGGGGGTACCAGTATTTTGCATACAGAGCGCTGGTGTCCTTGGCATGCACATATTTTCCCTGTATCAGGTTGGCGATCTGCAAACCCCAGTGGTTATTCAATAACCAGGCATTGGGATCGTTGATAGCGATATTTGGAGAGAGCAGGATAAGCCCGGCGATACCCGGATATTCTGCAGCCAGTTTCAATGCCAGGGTAGCGCCCGTAGACGTGGCCATTAAGATTACCTGCTTACCTAGTTCCCTGCCTATGGAATAGGCTAGTTTAGCGGAGTTCCATAACCGATCTGCCGTAGCATAGTACATGGGTTCTACTGTATCGATTCCATGATCTTCCAATCGCGAGAGGTATAAATTACACCCAAATTTTTTCGCGAAATCAATGTGAACCGGATTGCCTTCTTCATGGCTGGCAGAAAAACCATGGAGATAAACGATAGCATATTCCGTCTTTTCTTTTAGTGAATCATTGGCCCAGATGATTTTTGCCTCATTGCCCGGTTTTATTTTGTGAAGAGCCTCATGGTCACTGACATATTTCTCTAACGCTGGGGAATAAGGCGGCGCTTCGATCAGTGTCATATCATATTTAGGGGAAGAGGC
>VBAT01000031.1:445-33337 GCA_005884665.1 Bacteroidota bacterium | reverse complement strand
GAGAAAATAAACCATGATCAATAATAACAGGACGATACCCAGCCATTTAATGAACTTCATGGACGAGTTTTGCTAAAACTACGTCAAATCTTCATTCAGCGCCTGTTACGTTGGTATTAAATCTCTGTTTCGTTTGCTTGCGCCACCTATTTAATGTACCTTCGCCGCCCGGAAAAGTTGACAGGTTAATTGGTTGATAAGTTGATTAGTTACGAACTGGGTGTATCGCCCATTCGAGAAAATCATCGGTGACCAAACCTTTAAACCTTTCAACATTAAACCTTTAAACCCTTCAAGTTTTCAACTAAATAATGGACATTAGAAACATAGCTATTATCGCCCACGTTGACCATGGTAAAACTACCCTGGTAGACAGGATATTACATACGACTCACGTATTTCGTGACAACCAGGAAACCGGGGATTTAATAATGGATAGCAACGACCTGGAAAGAGAAAGAGGTATTACTATTTTCAGTAAAAATGCAGCAGTAGTTTATAAAGGCGTTAAGATAAACGTGATTGATACTCCCGGTCACGCCGATTTTGGCGGAGAAGTAGAAAGGGTATTAAAAATGGCCGATGGCGTTTTGTTGCTGGTGGATGCTTTTGAGGGACCGATGCCGCAAACGAGGTTTGTACTGCAAAAAGCATTGCAGCTAAACTTAAAGCCGATCGTCGTTATCAACAAAGTAGACAAGCCTAATTGCCGTCCCGATGAAGTTCATGATGCCATATTTGAATTGTTCTTTAACCTCGATGCGACCGAAGAGCAGTTGAATTTCCCGACTTATTATGGCAGTGGAAAGAACGGCTGGTTCAATGATTCACTCACCCAGATCGATAATATAAACCCGTTACTGGATGGTATATTGAAATATGTACCGCCGCCAAAGGTAAATGAAGGCCCGCTGCAGATGCAGATCACTTCATTGGACTATTCTTCTTTCCTTGGAAGGATCGCTATTGGTAAAGTAAGCCGTGGTTCAATCAAGGAAAATCAGCCGATAGCGCTGGTGCAGGCCGATAGTGGAATAAAGAAATCAAGGGTGAAGGAGCTGTATGTATTTGAAGGCATGGGTAAGAAAAAACAGGCCGAAGTTATTGCCGGTGATCTTTGTGCAGTTGTTGGAGTCGAGGATTTTAATATTGGGGATACAATAGCGGACGCAGAAAACCCCGAAGCATTGCCGGTGATCAGCGTGGATGAACCGACGATGAACATGCTGTTCAGCATCAACAATTCTCCTTTTTACGGAAAAGATGGAAAGTTTGTTACCAGTCGCCACCTGCGCGACAGGTTGATCAAGGAAACGGAAAAGAACCTGGCTATGCGGGTAGAGGATACCGAGAACGGGGACGCTTTCCAGGTATATGGCAGAGGTATTCTTCACCTGGGTATCCTGATTGAAACCATGCGTCGCGAAGGATATGAGTTGACCGTAGGACAGCCACAGGTAATTGTAAAAATAATCAACGGCACCAAATCGGAACCTTACGAAAACCTCGTGGTTGATGTTCCGCAGGAATTTGCAAGCAAGGTGATTGATCTTGTCACCAGGCGTAAGGGTGAACTGCATGTAATGGAAACAAAAGGAGAAATGCAGCATCTCGAATTTGAGATTCCTTCAAGGGGATTGATCGGTCTGCGCTCACAAATGCTGACAAATACAGCTGGTGAAGCAGTAATGGCTCATCGATTTATTGAATACAAACCCTGGAAAGGACCAATAGCAGGCAGGAACAATGGTGTATTGCTTGCTAAGCAACCCGGTAATGCCACAGGCTATTCCATTGATAAATTACAGGACAGGGGAACATTCTTCATCGACCCGGGTGACGAAGTTTATGCGGGGCAGATCATCGCAGAGAACATTAAACCGGGTGACCTGGTCGTGAATATCATAGAAGGAAAAAAACTAACCAATATGCGGGCCAGCGGAAGCGATGCAGCAACTAACATTGCCCCGAAAACCCTGATGACGCTTGAAGAATGCATGGAATACATCCAACACGATGAGTGCATCGAGGTGACGCCGAATTTTATCCGCATGAGAAAAGTTATTCTCGATGAGGAAACCAGGAAGAAGGAAAGCAAAAAGTTGGGTGCTGAAGTGTAGCAAAAAGATCCAAATTACAAGAAACAAGAACAAGTATTAAATCTTAAAATCAAGATGCCCTACGTACAGGCTTGGGTTCTTGATATTTATTCCTTAGTGTTTTTTTTGGTTCTTTCCATTGGTTCCTGGTTCTTAACTGGCGGAACAAAGAAATTTGAGATCAAAATATTTAATCGAAAGTCTTCCGACATTCGTTTCGGATTTTATCCTTTTCAATAGATGCTTAACCGCTTAACTGTATCACCTACCCGGATGAGATAAACACCCTTGGGTAAGGATGGCAGATCAACTTCAATGATATGTTGCGTGGTAATGATCTTCTTTTCAAATATGAGCTTGCCCATCTGGTCAAAAACTGTAAATGGTGATGATGAATTAAGACCGGATACAAATATCTTTCCTGATGCCGGGTTAGGATAGATCGCGATCACTTCATTTCCCAGCGGAGCGATCACTTTCCGCACGCCTGAATACGAAACAGCATTATTTTTTCTAAAGATCTTTATCCTGTAAAAATTGTTGCCGGGCACCGGTGAAAGATCCTCATAGCCATAGACAGTTTTCGTTGCATCTGCCGCTACAGTATTGCGTTCGATCCAATGCATTGCATCTTCACTTCTTTCAATGACGAAATGATCAACTAATTCAGGTTGCACTGTTTTCCAGCTTAGCACAACTTTACCGGCATTGAAATAAGCACTAAATGAAACCAGTTCAACCGGCAGCAGGTTAGTACAATAAGAATTGGATAGCACCAATGAACTCCGGAACGTATAGCTGGTAATAACCTGGCCTGCCAATCCAGGAAAAGAAGCAACCGCTGTATTACATGAAACATCATGGTTTATTTCAGGACCTGCGCTACCGCCACTAGCTGTTGCTGTAACACCACCTGGAACTGATCCGGAAAAATAGATTACACCGCCGCTTCCACCTCCGCCACTTGCATAACATTTATTTATATTAAGTCCGTCATCTTCTATTCCACCCTGACCGCCATTTGCAGTAATATTCATGGTGCCAGAGTAGCTACTTGCACTAAGTATAATTGTACCTCCTGCTCCTCCGCCTGAAGCGCCATCGGATAAAGCGGGTCCGCCTGTTTGACCATTTGCGGATATTTTATAACCATTGCCGATAATATTGAGCGCTCTTATAAAAACAATTCCGCCGCCATGACCTCCTCCATTGGAAGCGGCAAAACCATTGTTCGCATGACCGGCGCCGCCTCCGCCCCCCATGAAAATTTTTTTCCCCCCGTAACTACTCAATGCTTTACCTGCTTTTCCCTGTATTGGCGTACTACATCCTGAAGAACTGGAATTTCCACCTCCATCACCGCCAGCTGTAAGATTTGCTCCACCAGCGCCGCCATTGTTGTGATTATTACCACCGCCACCACCATTAGCAGGTGCGCCCCTACCCCCAGCCTGGGTAATAACAACGTCCGCTACACCTTCTCCTTTGGTTGCGCCCAATTGTGTGGCTGATGTAGGGTTGTATGCATAGGCTGTGGCACCCGGTATATTACTACATGTACCGTTGCTCAGCCGGAATATTCCTCCCCGGTAGCCAATAGTATCTGCCGATATAGGCTTATTCAATACGAGATCCTGGTCAACAAATATGGCTAACACGCCACCAGTACCGGTTGTATTGTTCCATGGTGCTGCTTTCAATGTGTCCACTACCGTTGCAGAATAGTATTCGGGAATTCTTACCAGTTGCACCTGTCCCGTCACGGTATAGTTATTCAAAAACATGTAATCAAAGAAAACAGAATCGCCGCTTATGCTGCAGATCGTTCCGATCTCATAGTTCCCCGCGTCATTGAGACTGGTTGTATCGCCAAATGAAGAAGAAGTAGAGCTCGCGGTATTGATACTCGCTCCTTTCATCTGGATGATCATGGCTTTGTCGTTGTAACCTAAACCAATGGTTGTATTCAATCTTACGCAGGCTTTGGCAGGAATGACCTCTATGACTTTATAGTAGCTGTTGACAATGCCGCTAATATTGGATTGTGCAGCCAAAAGATGAGAAATAAGGATAAGGACCGGCAGCATCAGGAAGCTCCGGGGTGATTTTATCATTGGTACTGGCATGACGAGGTGGTTAGCTTTCGCCATGGGTATCAAAATAATAATTATATTTTGGTTATAAAAGAGTAAATATCTGGGTTCGGAGACGTCATTTACTCAGGTAAGTCGCTAAAGGCTAAGGGAAAAGGCCTGTGGATCGATAAAATTGAGCTTAGGAAGCAAAAATCTATTCTTATAGAGGGGCAAAGCACCTTCTTTTGGAGCAATTTTCAAAAATTCTAAAGACAGCTCAGCTCAAGTGAGTCAACTACGACATAGCGACAGCCCGTTTGGGCCCTCCCAAGCCTGCCCTCCCCCACCACCGCCACCATTCAGACCGTCTGCTATCCGCAATGAGAGACGTGCCCCGTATTGGGGCTTGATTTATTTGAATAGCAGACATCGCCAATCGCGTGGCAAGTTTATTCTCATGAATACAGAACGCTAGCAAAATCGGAACGTCCGACTAAAATGCATCCGGCTACAAATGTCGCTCTCGCCAGAAGCCCGGCCATGGGAAAAAGACGGAAATTAAATAGAAAAAAACGACCGATAGCTGTTGATCAGCCAAACTCCGTCGCGTCGACTAAATTTGTCTGCCAGTTTAAACCTTAGCTTCTAACCATGATACCAAAAATCTTATGGCTTACCGGTTCAGCCATCTTCTTTATTCTGGGAACCTGGCACTTGTGGTACACTTTTTTTACATCAAAATTTAATCCCCGCAACAAGACTGTAATTGATGAAATGAAAAACACCTCACCGGAGTTGACCCGTCGTACTACAATGTGGAAAGCATGGATCGGCTTTAATGGCAGCCATAGTGCAGGCGCGATTTTTTTGGGGCTGGTAAATGGTCTGCTTGCTGTGAAATATTTTTATGTTATTGAGGATTCTTTTCTTTTTTCCTTTCTCACGATCGCCAGCTCTGTTTTTTATGTGTGGCTGGCCAAAAAATACTGGTTCAACGTTCCGTTTTATGGGTTACTCGTGGCCTGCTGTTGCTTTTTGGCTTCACCGGTGACCAGCTTCCTTTTATAGCCAGCTTTTTGCTTCCGTCTAGCTAAGTTGTAAAGGAGAAGAACTCTTTGTTTTTACCACTCCGGGCTGCCAACGGCAGGCAGCCCCTGTTCCTCGCTCTGGTATTCAGTTTTCCTTTGTATTTTTGTGGCAAATAACAAGCAATGAAACGCAGGCTGCTGGCATATTTTCTCCTTTTATGTTTTTCATTGGGCATTTCCCTGTTCTCGCAGGCCCAATGTTCGATCTGTACAAAGACAGCCCAGCAGTTAGGTGAAAAACCGGCGAAAGGATTGAATTCTGGAATTCTTTATCTCGCTTTTATGCCCATGGCCATCGTTGGTGTGATCGGGTACCGGTGGTGGAGAAGCAACAGGCAGGCTGATCCCCAATAGCAATTTTATATTTTTTATCTTGCTGTCCGCTGTTGCACAGCGATAATCATCCATGAGTCATTCTCCGGTTTCGGGCATATCTGTTGTTATTCCTAACTATAATGGTCGTTATTTATTGGAAGAGATCCTGCCTTCAACAGCCGAAGCATTGCAAAACACGAACCTTCCTTTTGAAATAATTGTTTCAGACGACAAATCGACAGATGATTCCATTTCATTTTTACAATCCTTCTGGCCACAGGTGAGAATAACTGCAAATGAAGAAAACCTTGGTTTTGCCCCTACCATCAACAGGGGAATATTCCTGGCCCGGCATTCACATATTCTACTGCTCAATAGCGATGTAAAACTTACTCCAACATTTTTCCAGGCTTTACCCCGGTATTTTGAAAATTCAGATACGTTTGGAGTAATGAGCCGTATCATTGGCTGGGACAATGATATTATCCAGGACGGAGGGAAATATCCCTCTTTTCATGGTTTGAAAATTAAGACCTCAGGTAATTATATTCCTCTCAGCCCGGACCCTGGCCATTGGTTGTACAGTATGTATCTCTCCGGCGCCAATGCTTTTGTTGATAAAGAAAAGATCCTTCAACTGGGTGGTTTTAATGAAATGTTTGCCCCGTTTTATGTCGAGGACTATGAGTTAAGCGTCCGGGCCTGGCGTTTTGGATGGAAATGCTACTATGATCATGACAGCATTTGCCGGCATAAAGAATCGGCGACGATCAAAAGCAAGGCAAAGAAGAACGAGGTTAACGTGATTTATTACCGCAACAAGATGTACCTGCATTCACTGCATTTACCCGCAACCTCACTATGGCTGTGGCATGGCCAACTCTTCTTTGAGTGTTTGTTTAACACGCTTCTGCTGCGTTTCTATTTTGTACGATCGGTGACTGAATATCTTCGTCACTGGACTGCGATATTTGCCAAAAGAAAATCGTTTGCAAAACTGGCTGCCCAATCCGGAAGAGAGCTTCTCTCATTGAAACAGGTTACACGAATTGTTTTGGATGATATAAACAGTGTTGAAACAAAAAGGCTGAGATAGCATCAGTTCGATAAAGCGGAAATATAAAAAGCAGCGCAGTCACTCTTCCCTTCCTCATTCAACTTTTTTATCTCCTTCTTAAACTCTTTGATCTTGCTTTTGGAAAAGATGGACTTCTTCCTGTTCCTGGCATAAGAGTTTTCATCGCCTGAACAGATGTCATGAATATATTCTTCGCTTGCCCAGAATGAAAACTCGTCGGCATCGTAGTCAATCTTATCAATGGTAAGACCGGCTTCCCTGACAAGAATATTCATACTTTTTGCAGAATGAACAAAGAAATGTCTCGGGGCGTCCAGCGAGGCCTGGTTGATCCCGTATTTTTCCAGCAGCGGCTGACTATATACTGGGATGCGGATTAGTATCTTACCTCCCGGCTTTAATAATTTTTTTGCTTTGACCAGGACAGGTCGTTCATGTTCCATGTGTTCAAAGCTGTGGTGCATCATGACACAATCAAACTTGTTTGATTCATCAAGGTCCAACGGATCTATTTTATGGATCTTAAAACTACCGGAAAACGAATAATCTTTTTCGATAAAGGGATCGGCACCCGTGAGATTGATGTAACCTAGCTGGTGCATATGTTTAAGGTTTGAACCCGTACCACAACCGATATCGAGGATATTATCATTCTTCGACAATTTCAGATTTCGTATCCAAGTAAAAACTTTTGGAGCAGGAAAACCTATCGTGAAGAGACTTCCAAGGAATTTACTTTTTCCGTGGATCAGGTAATCGGACTGCGTCTTCCTGAAAAAATCCAGCTTTTTCTCCATGTATTTATCGCCGCCGTGATCATTGAAAGCATAATAGTCGGGAGGATAATATTTACCGATATCTGCAGGTATTTCAGAGATCTGGATGCATTCGCACGCGGAACATTGAAAATAGGAGAACAGCTCTCTTGTGGCATGCAGGTTTTCCCGCAATTCCATAGGTTTATTATTGGCTGCATTGCCACAAATTCTGCATTTCATAAGTGCGCAAAGATAAGTATTCAAAAGCAGGTCAGGCCAGCGTTTTCGCCCTGGCAGCCCTGAAAGAATGCTTGATGTAAGAGAACCAGGGAAAGGATCTTTTTTTATGCGCAAAAACGATCTGGGCATGCCTGAACAAAAACATAAATAAAGGCCATGAAATTTTTTTTTGCGGGAAGACAGAATAATATTTCAAAAGTTGTGCGGCAAATTCTTTCTCTGCCGGTTTCATCTCTTTTATCGTCATTAGTTGCGGGAGGATAATCATTACCTGTTTATACAATTCCAGTTTGGGCTTTGCTGCTCCTGTCGCATTCGAGTCGTGCATGCGATGCCATACGAGTATTTCAGGTACTGCTTCTATTTTTCCGTTGCAGCTCGCAACAGCGGCCAGCCACCAGTCATAATACACAGCGCCGGGAAAAGGCAGGGCTTTTTCCAACAGTTCTTTCCTGATAAGCATATTGTGACCCGAGATAAAATTGAAAAGAAAAAAATTGCGGACATCATGGCCTGCATCATAGTTTACCAGCTTGTAGCTTTTCAAATGGAATTTGCCAAACTTTTCGAAACGGGCCGATATGCAGTGTGTTAATAATGTATCCCTGTTCATGCCGATCTTTTGCAGCAGCTTTTCAATCTTAGCCGGTTCCCAGATATCGTCCTGGTCCGCTATCGCGATAAAATCACCGGTTGCCAGTTTGCAGGCTTTACTGAAATTGAGATTAAATCCCAGGTTCTTTTCATTCTGGCGAGCTTCTACGCGCGGATCTTTAGCAGCATATTGCTTTACGATCTCATAAGTATTATCTGTTGACGCATCATCTACAATTACTACCTGCAGGGTTTGGTGAGTTTGGTTACAGATAGATTCAATTTGTTCTCCAACAAACCTGCTGCCGTTATACGTACACATCACAACACTTACCAGGCTGTTGCTCATGGGTTGTTTTTATTTATCTCTTCCACGAGGCGGAACAGGTTGAAATTATCTTTTTTGGTTGCTTCGGCTACCTGTACACTGATTTTTTTAAAATCAAGGTCTTTCATTCGCAAACGCTGCAGGATGTTCCAGGCTTTATGTGCCATCAAATACGTTTTCTTTTCATTATTTGCATGAGAACTTTGCCGGAGGATTTCATCGGCCAGCCTGTTCACTCCCGTTTTTTCAGAAGCAACAGTTTTTATGATAGGTATTTCGTGTGTTTGGCGACTATAAGCAGGTGCCAGCAGGAGCCTCAAATTTTTTACAAAATGATCAGCATCCGGGCGGTCGCTTTTATTGACAACAAAAATATCTGCAATCTCCATCAGTCCGGCTTTCATCGTTTGTATTTCATCGCCCGCTTCCGGGACAAGCACCACTACTGTTATGTCTGCCAGGCCAGCGATATCTATCTCACTTTGACCAATACCCACGGTTTCTATGATGATGTGATCAAATGCGGCGGCTTTCAACAGCGCGGTTATTTCTATGATCATGGGATTTAGCCCACCCATGTTGCCATGCGTAGCGAGGGAGCGAATAAAAACATTTGGATGCGTGTACCACTGGCTCATCCGGATCCTGTCGCCAAGCAGCGCCCCGAGATTAAAAGGAGAAGAAGGATCCACACAAAGGACCCCGACCTTTTTATTGCCTTCTACCAATACATCTATCAGGGTGTCCACCAAAGTACTTTTTCCAGCGCCGGGAGGCCCGGTAATACCAATGATCCTGGCATCATTTGACGGTAATTGTTGCAGGAACGTAAAATAACCTTCCTGTTCATTTTCGACAAGCGAAATAGAACGGGCCAGCGCTTTTATATCGCCTTTCTGCAATGATGTCGCCAGCTCCTGCCACATAAAAAATAATTCTATATCTACAAAAATATGGGGATTCTCATTCAGGCAAGGTTTCTCAGTTTGAAAATAAATATCATCCCGCCAGATGCCGGGACAAACGCGCAACGTATCGTCCGCCATAGTTAGCGCGTTGCGTCACCGCATCGTGGCGTGGAAATAAAAATGAGACACTTTCCATTCAGGAATCAGTTTGGCATTTTTATTTATTGTTTTCAATTTTGTGGCGGAAATAATTAAAGCATCAAATTAAATAACTTTGAATTGTGACTAACTTCATTCCTATATTCCCTTTGGGCATCGTTGTATACCCGGAAGAGAATCTTAACCTCCATATTTTCGAACCCCGGTATAAACAACTGATCACTGAATGTAGCGAACAGAAAAAGGCCTTTGGCATCCCTCCAGTCATCGAAAACAAAATGCAGGATTATGGATCATTGGTTACGATAATAGAGATATCCAAAGTGCATGATAACGGGGAAATGGATATAAAGACAAAGGGAGAACGAGTGTTCAGGATACTGGAGGTAATAAAAAATGTACCTGACAAATTATACAGCGGCGCTATTGTCAACTACCCCGACACATATGAACGGGGTAATATTGAACTGATGCGGAAGGTAATGGCCGGTATCCGCGACCTGCACAGGCTTTTAAAAGTCACAAAAGAATTCGATAAACCAGATGAAGAAATAAGGTGCTTTGAAGTGGCTCATCATATCGGGTTGTCTTTGGAAGAAGAATATGAGCTACTTGGATTGCTCGATGAACGGCAACGGCAGGAATATGTCAAAAGACACCTGACTAAAGTGATACCAATGGTTGCAGGACTGGAGCAACTGAAAGAAAAAATAAAGCTGAACGGTCATTTCAAGAACCTGCCTGGCTTCGATGGCTTCTAAAAACCACTAATAACTACATGTCCATTACACTCTGCCTTGATTTTGGTAATACAAGGAAAAAAGTAGCCGTTTTCGATGAAGATAAAATCATTAAAAGCATTGTCATTGACGATGATTCAATGACAACTATCCAGGCACTGCTGGATACTTATAAGCCCCATAAATCTATTTTATCATCCGTCATTGATCACAATGCAGCGATAGAAGAATCACTGGCAGCTAAAACGAAGTTTCACAAGCTGAATCATCTTACAAAACTCTCTTTTACCACTCCTGTCGGTAAACCAGCAACGATTGGTGCGGACCGCCTGGCCCTGATAGCAG
The DNA here is from genome assembly GCA_005884665.1 of Bacteroidota bacterium. Taxonomy (GTDB): domain Bacteria; phylum Bacteroidota; class Bacteroidia; order Chitinophagales; family Chitinophagaceae; genus VBAT01. The sequence goes on along the minus strand of VBAT01000031.1, from coordinate 22,610 downwards.
CGGCCGTTCATTTTTACCCCAACAGGAATAATCTTGTTATAGGAATGGGTTCCTGCGTTACTTACAACTTCATCAACAAATATCATGAATTCCTGGGTGGAGCTATTTCGCCGGGAATGGAAATGCGGTTGAAAGCAATGCACCAGTTTACCGCTAAACTGCCGTTAGTAAAAGCTGACAGCAATGTTCCATTGATCGGTTATGATACGGAAACAAATTTATTGAGTGGCGCTGTACTTGGACTCGCAAAAGAGATCGATGGATTCATCGATGCTTACCGCGAAAGGTTCGGGAACTTTAACGCGCTTTTAACCGGGGGTGATTTAGTGCATTTGGCGTCCCACCTTAAAAACAAGATATTTGCAGACCCTGAACTGATCTTCAAGGGCCTTTATGGTATTAGCGAAGTTAACAACCCCTAAGAAAACCAATGCTTTGAGAAAGATTTTTTACCTAACATTCAGCGTATTATTCATAGCCTCTTGCACCCCCGGTTTTGGCCAGGATAACTCCCCTTATTCCCGCTATGGGCTGGGTGACCTGGTTCCTTCAACCAACATAAATACCCGCGCGATGGGCGGCATTTCGACAGGTTACAACGACATCTATTCTATTAATTTCAACAACCCGGCTTCTTACAGTTGGTTTTATGCTCAAAAGGAACCGAAATCAAATAAGTTACTTTATGGAAGAGCTATCCTGGATATAGGTCTAAATTTCGAGAACCGCACTTTGATCGAACCCAATAAACCGGGAAAGTTCACTGCCAGCAATGCCCTGTTCTCACATGTGCAGGTAGGTATTCCTCTTCGCAAAGGCTGGGGTTTGAGTTTCGGGCTTCGTCCTGTGACAAGGATCAGTTATAAGATCATCCAGGGAGGAAGAGTTGAGAATGGCACGGACAGCACCAGTACTTTAAGCGAAGGCGATGGGGGCGCTTACCTGCCAACGATCGGCACTGGATTCAAAATAGGACATCTCAGCCTTGGTGTGAACGTGGGTTACATGTTTGGTAAAAAAGACTATAGCACACGTAAATCAATTATCAATGATACAGTAAGCTTTAATGCCGGCAATTTTGAAACAAAGACAAACTACGGCGACTTCTATTTTAATATGGGCGCCCAGTATAGGGCCAACCTCGACTCATCGACCTTTCTCACTTTAGGGGCTTATGGCAACCTTAAACATCATATCAATGCTACGCAGGACCAGGTCCGGGAAACATTTTATTATGACCCCAACCAGGGTTATGTGAGATTAGACAGTGTTTATGAAAAAACTGGTACCAAGGGCGTTATTGAATACCCGGCTTCTTTCACAGTAGGTGCTACATTGGAAAGAACGCCCGGCATTAAAAAAAGTGGATGGCTTATTGGCGTTGATTTTAGCCGGACCAACTGGCAGGATTACCGTTTTTTTGGACAGGTGGATTCACTTCAAAATAAATGGGAATTAAGAGTAGGCGGCGAGTTAAGGCCTGCATTTGATGCTGCGAGAAAAAGTTATTTTGGAAATGTAGCTTATCGTGCTGGCTTTTTTATCGGCCCCGATTATATCAAGGTCAAAGAAGTAATGCCACAGTTTGGTGCAACGCTGGGCCTCGGTTTACCCCTCCGCAATTTCAACCGCCTGAATAACCAGGCAACGTTCATCAATATAGCTTTTGAATACATCAAGCGCGGAAATAACGACAACCTGCTCAAGGAGAACTTGTTTCGGTTCTCGGTTGGATTTTCGCTCAGCGATCTTTGGTTTTCCAAAAAGAAATATGAATAACCTTATTTCCATATTGCCGAAATATTTTTCTGCAGCAGCTCTTATTACGGGCTGCTGTTTTGTTATTTATGGCTGTGAAAATGATGAAGAGGTGATCAAAAGGATGAATGAAAACAGGAATACAGAAGAACGGGGAACAAACATTGAAAGTTACCTGAGCCAGCAAGGATCGGTAAAGGCTAAACTGACCTCGCCGCTTATGTTGCGGGTAATAGATACGGCCCCTTATGTTGAATTTCCTAAAACCCTGCATGTTGATTTCTATAACGATAGTCTGACGATCGAGACACGGCTTGACAGCAAGTACGGAAAGTATTTTGAGAAATCGGATAAAGTATATCTGCGTGACAGCGTTGTTGTGATCAGTGTAAAAGGAGATACATTGAAAGCGCCCGAATTATGGTGGGATCAAAATTCAAAGCTTTTTTATACAGATTCAGTGGCAGAATATCACTCAATTGACAAGCGAATAACAGGCGGCAAAGGACTGGTGGCTACCCAGGATATGTCCGAAGTGACTTTCAGGTATCCCACAGGCCCGGTGAAGGTTCCTAAAGACATGCAATGATCACAAACTCGAATACCAGAACCTGGAATTCGAAAAAAATCCTGCAGTAGCGAACATCTTTTTCAAATGGAGACAAAAACAATCCCGTCCTGGTATGATCGGGACGGGATTAGTTACTTTGAGGGCTAAACCGTGTGTTTTTCAGTAGTTGGTTTGTCTCAAGGTTGGTGTTCTCATACAGATATTTGGATTTAAACGGGGCTCTTACGGAAAGTTGGCTAATGGGTCGGACTTTTAGTTTTAAGGGTTTAAATTTAATTGGGACGGTTAAGTTCTTCTAGTGATATTGGACATTGCCATCAACCAACTTCTTCTTCAAATATAGTCTTCACATTCCTTTAGCACTAGCGCACAACTTGCCATTTTAACAAAGGTTGAAAATACTGCACCTACCGTAGAACTACTGCGATAAGATAGGTTGGCGATGCAGGTTTCCCTAACTTCATTTTTAAATTGTATAAATATGTCGTTGAAAAACAAAACCGTTTTTATTACGGGTGCCAGCCGGGGCATTGGAAAAGCGATCGCTTTAAAGTTGGCGCGTGAAGGAGCGAATATTGTGATCGCAGCCAAATCAACCGAAGAAAATGCAAAATTGGGGGGTACAATTTTTTCTGCGGCCGCTGAAGTAGAGAAAGCCGGCGGGCAGGCTTTGGCGGTTCAATGCGATATACGTTTTGAAGACCAGGTGCAAAATGCGGTAAATAAAGCGGTGGAAAAATTCGGGACGATCAATATCCTGGTGAATAATGCCTCCGCCATTTCTTTGACTCCTACAGAACAAACAGAGGCGAAACGATTCGACCTGATGCATGATGTGAATGTCCGGGGCACTTTCTTTGTTACAAAGGCATGTATACCTTACCTGAAAAAATCACCCAATCCGCATATATTGACGTTGTCTCCACCAGTCAATATGAACCCGAAATGGCTGGCCGGTCATATAGCATATACACTTTCGAAATATAATATGAGCATGATGGCGCTGGGATGGGCAGCCGAATTGAAACAATACGAGGTTGCCTCTAATGCCCTTTGGCCAAAGACAACAATTGATACGGCGGCTGTAAGAAATTTACTCGGCGGTGAAGTGCTGGCCAAAATGAGCCGCACACCAGCAATACTGGCTGATGCAGCTTATTATATCTTATCAAAACCTTCCGGTGAATGCACCGGTAATTGTTTTATTGACGAAGATGTACTGGCTCGGGAGGGGATTACTGATTTGGAAAAATATTCTGTGGTACAAGGGGCGAAATTGTACAAGGATCTTTTTGTGGACTGAAGAAAAGAACCAAGAACCAAATAGGAATCCCGCCAATTGGCGGGACAAAAAAGCGCCAAGGAATAAATACCCAAAACCAAATCCTGTATGTAGGTTCTTTTAGTTTTAAGATTTAATACCTGTAATTTATTTGGTTCTTGGATCCTGTAATTTGGATCTTAGCAATCATTTCTTTCCGCTGCTTCCAATAATCAACGCACACATCGCCAAAGCAACATCTTTCAGCGCATTTACATGATCGTGGAGATGCACAATAAGCGCGAAGATCAATAACATAGTGGCTAAAAGATAACAGGCGATTATCTTTTTCAGGTCAGCGAGAATGCCAATAGCTGCCAGGATAAAAACACCACCGGTAATATAGATCCACAAACTTCCCGGCCCGGGAATAAATGCGGGAACAGTCCTTCCCATATTGTCGGCATGAGTAAAATGCCAGTATCCAAAATAAGCGATGATCAGTGCGAAAATTACTTCGGCCAACTTGGCGGGAATAAATGCTTTCATGTTGGTGGTTTTGACGACGGCTTAAATGATCTTGTAATTCCGGTATTCAAAAGGACGTCTCCCGATTATCTTTCCTAAAATCGTTTTGAAACGGTCTTTGAACGTGTACTTATTTTTTGAAACATCAAATTCAAATTTCCAGTTGACGCTTTTGATACGATCATGCATCACTTTCGGGTGTTTGCCTTTGAATTTGTGCAATGCTTTTACCAGTAAGTAAGGCAATTCTTCTCTCACAACAAAATTGTCTTCGTCCTTCGGGTTATTATGATAGATTTTATCTTTCACCAGGAATTTCGCCTGCATAGTCCTGGGTGTTTGAACCCAGCCATAGTGATGAATAACGGCCTTTAAGGATTTTACCTGCAATTTTTTATTTTCTCCTTTTCGAAAACCCTGGGCATCCTTGTACGACCAGATGCTCTTATCGTTTCTGACGATTCTTATTTCATGCGGGTACCAGTGTCCTTCCGCACCAATATATTCATAGGAACCGAAGAAATGGACATAATTAAACAGCAGGCCATCCACTTCTTTATGGTCTTTCCATTTTTTCATCGCTTCCACCGCTTCGGCATGCCCATCTTCATGCATCACTTCGTCGCCCTGAATGTACACGCACCAGTCCGCGTCTGCAGGAATTGCCTGCAAGGCCTTATCGGTTTCTTCGGCAAGCACACGGCCTCCTTCACGGGTATTTTCATTCCATACCGTATCGATTATCTTAACCTTAGGGTCAATAGCAGCTACCAGTTCTCTTGTGTTGTCATCCGATTTGCCAACGGCAACTATTACTTCATCGCAAATAGGTAAGATCGATTTTACTGCCTCAACGATCGGGTATTGAAATTTTACTGCATTCCGTATAAACGAAAACCCAACGACTTTCATGAATGTTTTTTGAATAGCTCCTTTAGATTATTATAAACTTTCCGGCCGCATCTGCGGGAACAACAGCACATCCTGGATAGAAGGCTGGTTGGTGAGCAACATGGAAAGCCTGTCAATACCAATACCGATGCCCGAGCAGGGTGGCATGCCATATTCCAGCGCACGCAGGAAATCATGATCGATGAACATGGCTTCATCATCACCACGCTCCATGAGCTTTACCTGTTCTTCAAACCGTTCCCGCTGATCAACAGGATCATTAAGTTCGCTGTAAGCGTTTGCTATTTCTTTCCCATTGATGAGCAACTCAAATCTCTCCACCAGGCCCTGTTTGTCCCTGTGTTTTTTTGTCAGGGGACTCATTTCAACCGGATAATCAATAATGAATGTGGGTTGTATGTAATGATGCTCGCATTTAGCCCCGAACATCTCATCGATCAGCTTGCCCTTGCCCATTTTTTCATCAACGGGAATATGTAATTGCTTACAAACAGAACGAAGCTGACCTTCATTCATCCTGCTTACATCAAAACCTGTATGCTCTTTTATCGCATCATAAATAGCGATTCGTTTGAATGGAGCTTTAAAAGATATTTTTTTATCTCCAACAGCTATGTTGGTGTCGCCCGTAACATCTATCGCCGCTTTTTCAAGCAATTGCTCAGTTGTTTCCATCATCCACAGGTAATCCTTATAGGCCACGTAAAATTCAAGGATAGTGAATTCGGGATTATGCGTGCGGTCCATTCCTTCATTACGGAAATTGCGGCTGAATTCATATACCCAATCGAATCCTCCGACGACCAGCCTTTTCAGGTAAAGTTCGTTGGCAATCCGCAGGTAGAACGGAACGTCCAGCGCGTTGTGGTGTGTGATGAAAGGACGAGCCGTTGCACCGCCGGGGATACTTTGCAGCACCGGAGTATCTACTTCCAGTGCATTATGTCCGTTTAAAAACTCGCGTATGGAATTGATAAGCTTGGTCCTTTTTACAAATGTCTCCTTTACTGTAGGGTTAATAATTAGATCAGCATAGCGTTGACGGTATTTGAATTCGGGATCTGTTACCGCATCGAAAGTTTGCCCTTCAGCTTCTTTCACGATTGGGAGCGGACGAAGAGATTTGCTTAAAAGGGTTAACTCTTTTACATGGACGGATGTTTCACCTGTTTTTGTAATAAAAACAAATCCCCTGATACCGATTATATCCCCGATATCGAGCAGTTTTTTCCAGACAATATCATATAAACTTTTGTCCTCACCCGTGCAAATATCGTCGCGACGCAGGTACAACTGGATCTTTCCATTTGCGTCCTGGATCACGGCAAAATTGGCTTTGCCCATATCGCGAACGCTCATGATACGGCCGGCAATACATATGTCCGCGAATTCTTCCTTTTTTTCCGGGGTAAAATGTTCCTTAATATAAGCCGAGTTACTGTTGACGGGGTACAGGGCGGCGGGGTAGGGCTCGATACCCATGATTACGAGCTCATTTAGTTTTTCCCTGCGCAGCAGTTCCTGCTCGGATAGGTGTGGTGTAGACATTAACTTTTCCATTTCAAAAGAGGCAGCAAAGGTACTTGTTAGCAGGATAATAAGTAAAAATCCTGTTATACCGGCGCAAATTTTCTCGTCCCGTAAACCGAAAGCCTTAAAGAATCGTCAAATTGGTCATAGCCTGTTGTATAATTGGTAATCAGCAGGTAATTTGGCTCCATCTTTAAACTAATTATATGAAAATCTATCTGGCCGCATCCTTTATTTTTCTTTTTGTCGCTTCAGGGGAAGCTTATTCGCAGATCAAAATTCCCAAGATTTTAACAGCTAATAAAAATTCTACTTCCGGGTTAACTGAAAATGAAGCCGGGCAGGGTATCAAAGAAGCGCTGACCCAGGGCGTTACCAATGCTGTGCTGAACCTGAATAAAACAGATGGCTTCTTTGGAAGCGAATTTTATAAGATGTTGCTGCCGCCTGATGCCAAGAAGTTAGAGACAACCCTTCGTAAAATGGGGATGGGCTCACAGGTAGACAAAGCCATCCTGTCCATCAACCGTGGCGCCGAGGATGCTGTGGCATATGCCAAGCCTATTTTTTTAGATGCAATCAAAGAAATGACGCTTACTGATGCTCTCAATATTGTTAAAGGAAAGAATGATGCGGCTACGCAGTATTTCAGGCAAAAGACCATGCAGAAGCTGATCGATGCATTCAGGCCATCAGTACAAGCTTCATTGGATAAAGTAAGCGCTACAAAATATTATGCAGATCTCGTGAACACTTACAATAAGCTTCCGACCACTTTTAATAAAGTAAATCCCGACCTTACTTCATATGTTGTCGGCAAAGCTGTCGATGCTTTGTTTGACCAGGTAGCAAAGGAAGAAGCGAATATCAGGGCTAATCCGACTGCAAGAGCCACGGATATTTTGAAAAAGGTATTTGGTAGTGTAATCAAATAATATTGAGAACCAAAAAACAAGAACCAAATAAATTCGAAAATAGTAAATCCGAATGTCGAAAAAAACTTCGATCGTTCGGATTTACTATTTAAATATTCATGCTTTTTTGTCCCGCCAAATGGTGGAATTATCTTTTGGTTCTTGGTGCTTTCATATTGTCAATAGTACCTGCCATGCTTCTTTTATTTTTCGTTCTTCCAATAATTTCTTTGCATAGCTATGCAATTCCTTTTCCATATCAGTGGGATTGATGCTGTAGTATTGAATGATCTGTCTCAGGTTCACATCATCGAATGAAGGATCGACTGCCGGTATTTCATACACATTGGCCAGTTGGCCGAGATCATTACCGCTAAGTATTTTGCTGTGGCGGACGGAAAGAGGCAATGCATCTATGCCGACACCGATCTGTGTATTGGGTTTTTCTACTTCAAACAAATTGTTTTCATTGACCACGCAATACCAGTCGGCACCGAGCCTGGCCACATGATTGATCTTTCGCTGGTCGATTTTTTTATCAGCGTCCAGCAGCGACTCATCAATATGCATTTTCAACACTTCACAGATCACGAGGTTCCCGGAACCGGGGTCATTTCCCAGGCTTTTTACTTCATTTACCCTGCACTCCAGTTTAACCTTACTTTCTTTGACCATCGGTGGCCTGATAAGGGTAGAAGGCTGGGGAGTAAAACCCGCTTTAATGAATTCATTTACTCCTTTTGGAAACTCGCAACTGGCCAATGAGACCTGCTGCACCATGTCAAATGTGACGATGTTAATAGCCACTTCAGGCACCTCGAGCACATTTTCCAACGTATGCTTGGTGGTATTATCTCTTATCCTTCTCGCCGGGGAAAAAATGACGATAGGTGGGTTGGATGAAAATAAATTAAAGAAACTGAAAGGGGTCAGGTTCACTTTTCCTTCTTTGTCAATAGTAGATGCAAAACAAATAGGCCGGGGTGCAATCACGTGCTGGAGATAATACTGTTTTTCAGCAGGCTTTAGCCCGGCGAGGTCAAGGGTCATAGCAGGCAAATATCCGTAAAAATAAAGGACGGGTTCAATTACCGCCCGGAACGGTTAATGGCCATTTATAATTTTTTTGAAACCGGTGTAACAAAAATAAATTCATCTTCGTTCTACGAAAGATTTCGTTATAAAACCATACTTAAACTAAAACCATTTAGTCATGAAAAAGATCTCTTTAGCATTTGCCATTATATTATTTTTTGCCGCATCGAGCCTTCATGCGCAGGATGAAAAAGAAAAGGACTGGAAAGACAGGCCGAAAATTGAGGGTAGCGGTAACATGATCACCCGTACAGTGAATGTCCAGCCATTCGACCGGGTGGATGTAAAAGGCGTTTTCAGCGTCAAACTCGCACAAGGCAATAAGGAGGAAGTCAGGATCGAAGCCGACGATAACCTGCAGGATTATTTTGAAGTCAAGAATGAAGGTTCGAAGCTGACTGTCTCAATGAAGAAGGATATAAACTACAACAGCAAAAAAGGGATGAAAATATATATCAGCTTCAAAAAAATAAAAAGCATGGGCCTGAAAACTGTGGGAGACGTTTCATCCGAAGGAAGCCTCAGCTTTGATAACCTGGATATAGATAACAAGAGCGTGGGTTCTGTTGATCTAAAGTTAACGGCTCAGTCAGTTAATCTTGATAACAAAAGTGTGGGGGATGTCGTATTGAATGGCAAAGCAAATAGTGCTGTGATCAAAAATAAAAGTGTGGGAAGCCTGAATGCCGCTGATTTTGTGGTTCAGACAATGGATATCGATAACAATGGGATTGGTTCGGCGGAAGTGAATGCAGAAAAAGAAATAAAGGTGAAGGATTCTTTTTTGGGCAAGGTGACCAATAAGGGTGCCGCTACTATTAAACGGATAAAGAAAGTTGTGATCTAAGGATAATACGCGAGCCGTCTCCGGGTCTTTTTTTGAGCTTTCTCATGTGCAGATGAACGTTCAATAGGGTACTAACGGGGCGGCTTTACTATTTATAATTATTGATGTAGTCAAGTGACAATTCTTCCTATTGTTAGCAATTCAACAGAAAGTTTTTGTTAGTGTCAACCTACATTTCAGCCCTGTTGGGCCCTCCCCAGTCGCATCCCTCCCCCTCCGCCACCACCAACGACTACCACTTTAGATCAAACAGTAGGCGAGTCTCTTCGCGATACTGAGATCTTTACCCAATACACGAACGACCGGTTACCTGGCAAATTGTAAAACTTAATCCATTCGATACGGACTGGCATTAAAATGCTCATCTAAACGTATACATCAGGTTACAAATATCATTCACCATGAAGTTGGAACAAAAGGAAAAACAACAAAGTTTATGCGAAAAAACTGACAGCATTTCGCTATCTGATCCTGTTTGCAAGATTGAATCACGGATTTTGAGGGTGAATTACCCTTGGTCTCTTATATTTTCTTTTTATTAAGAATACTCCACTCAGTTTCCTCTGCAACCATCGTATTCGATAACTTCCCAAGCCCGTCTATTTCAATTTCCACCACATCACCCTGTTTAAGCCATTGCTCAGTATAATTTGGATCATTGAGCTTGCCGGTACCATTTAATTCCAAAAAGCATCCTGTACCAACCGTACCACTGCCGATCACGTCACCTGGATAAAGGTCCACACCATACGAAGCTCTTTCAATGATCTCGGCAAATGTCCAGTCCATATCACCCAGGTTTCCTTCGCTCACCTGTATGCCATTCACCTGGCAACCCATTTTCAAGTTCCAGTTCCGGCCAACATGATCTTCTTTTGCGGCAATTTCCATTTCTACGAGTTCATCCAGTGAAACCAACCAGGGACCAATTGCTGTGGCAAAATCCTTTCCTTTGGCCGGGCCCAGGTTTAGTAACATTTCTTCCATCTGCAGTCTTCTTGCGCTAAGATCATTCATGATCATTAATCCGCCAATATGCTGATCGGCATCTTCAGCCCTGATATTCCTGCCGTGTTTGCAAATGACGATCGCCGCTTCAAGCTCGAAATCCAGCTTTTCAAAATGATCGGGCATGCATTTTACATCCCCCGGGCCAATAATGCTATGATGATTGGTAAAATAAAAAACGGGATATTGATCAAATTCGGGGATCATGTCCACTTTCCGGTTTCTTCTTGCAGCAGCCACGTGCTGGCGGAATGCATATCCATCGCGGCAGGATGTGGGAAATGGGACCGGCGCCAGCAATTGGACGTTTGCCAGCGGAACGCCACGGTTACTGGTTCGGGTTCCCTCTTTCAGCATTAATTCACCAGCCTGGGCAACAGGAAAAGTATCCTCCCAGTAATTCAGGAACATGCTCATCGTGCCGGGCAGATCAGGGTGCAACACTTCCATGTCATAAATAATTCCATTGACCAATACACCTAGTTGCTCATGCTCGTCCTTGACATAAGAAACGAATTTCATCAGTAGTAATTAAGGGCGCTAAGTTAACAATGTTGTTTGTAACTTGATGGCATGAAGAAATGGCCGATCATATTGTTGTTTCCGTTATTTTCTTTTGGACAAAAAAATGAACTGGGTTGGATCCGGATTAATCAACTGGGCTATACGCCTAACGGCATAAAAGTGGCGGTGTATGGAAGTAAATCGATAGACCGCCTGGTGTCAACAAATCAATATTTGCCGGCAGGGTTTGAGTTGCTCGATGCCCTCTCTGGCCGGGTAGTGTATGAAGGTGAACTGGGTAAGGATTTTGGTCACTATGGTCCTTTTAAAGAAACCTACCGTCTCAACTTTACTTCATTTAGGAAGCCAGGCCAGTATTATTTAATGGTCCGTGGAATAAAATCGCCGCAATTTACAATTGGTGATGATGTCTACAAGGGAACTGCTGATTTTTGCCTTCGTTACATGCGCCAGCAGCGTAGCGGATTCAATCCATTTTTAAAAGACAGTTGTCATACCCATGATGGGTACGTGTTGTATGGAGAAAAAGCAGGAATTAAAGACAGCACCTATATTGATGTCGTGGGAGGTTGGCATGATGCCAGTGACTACCTGCAATACGCAACAACTTCGGCCAATGCTACTTATCATTTATTAATGGCCTACCGCGATTTCAGAAAAGTTTTCGCTGATGAAAAACAAGCGAATGGTCTTGATGGTAAAAACGATATACCCGATGTGCTCGATGAGGCCAAATGGGGGCTGGACTGGTTGTTAAAGATGCATCCAAAAAATGACTGGATGTTCAACCAGGTCGGTGATGATCGTGACCATATGGGAATGCGAATGCCGCGGCAGGACACAAATTTTTATGGAAGAGGATTAGAGCGACCGGTATATTTTGTAAGCGGTGAACAGCAGCAGAGAGGGAAATTCATGAATAATACAACCGGTACTTCTTCAACAGCCGGGAAGTTTGCAAGCGCTTTTTCTCTTGCATCATCACTGAGATTGAATCGATTTAGTAGGGCTCAAGGAATCGATTACTTGCAAAAAGCAGGTCAGGCATACCACTATGCTTTAAAGAAACAGGGTGTTACTCAGACAGCTTCCGTAAGATCACCTTATATCTATGCTGAAGATAACTGGACCGATGATATGGAACTAGCGGCAGCTTCTTATGCGAAGGCGATAGCAAGTCAGATTGGAAAACCGTCCGATAACTATTTTGCGCGTGCTTCTGAACTTATGGAAAAAGCATATCTTTTTGCTCGGCAGGAACCGGTCACACTCTGGCTCGGCGCCGATACAGCCAGGCATTACCAGTGGTATCCTTTCATTAACATTGGTCACTACGAACTGGCCAAACAATTACTGGATAAAAGAAGAGACACGATCATCGGTTATTACAAAGAAGGCATTCAAAGAGTATGGAATAAGGCTAAACAAAACGCTTTCTATCGCGGCATCCCATTTATCTGGTGCAGCAACAACCTTACAACTTCATTTGCGATCCAATGCTACTGGTATCGTCAGTTGACGGGTGATAAAACGTTTTCGGAGTTAGAGCAGGCAAATATCGACTGGCTATTTGGCTGCAATCCCTGGGGCACCAGCATGGTTTATGGTTTGCCTTCCTGGGGTGATACCCCGGTTGATCCTCATTCCGCATTTACTCATTTAAAAAATTACCCAATAGATGGAGGGTTAGTGGACGGTCCTGTTTATACAAGCATCTATAAAAACCTTATTGGCATCACTCTGTATCAGCCTGATGAATATGAGGCATTCCAAAGCGATCTCGCGGTATATCACGATGACTATGGTGATTACAGCACCAACGAACCGACAATGGATGGAACCGCTTCGCTGATCTATTTGCTGGCAGCTAAGGAATCCGAAACGGCTTTATCTTCCGCAAAAGCCGGCCGGGAGTTACCAACGAAAAAATTCACTTACAGTCACGGGGGTATAATACGTGGCGACTCAGCCCGGAAAACTCTGGCGCTTGTGTTTACCGGACATGAATTTTTTGAAGGCGGTGATTTCATTGCGCAGACCTTAAAACAGGAAAAGGTTAAGGCGAATTTTTTCTTCACCGGTGAACTTTATGATAACCTCCAGGGATCTTTATTGGTTGATAAGCTCTGGAAACAGGGGCATTTCATGGGCAATCATTCCGGGCATCATCTTTTGTATTGCGATTGGAACAATAGGGACAGTTTACTGATCGATCGTCAAAGTTTTGAGAATGACCTGTGGGAGCCGAATGAGCGATTGGCACACCTGGCAGAGAGCCGTCCGGGTGGGTACAAGCCGTTTCCCCGGTTTTTTCTCCCGCCTTATGAATGGTATAACGATACCATTGCCGCCTGGACCCGCCGCTGGGATATTCAACTGATCAATTATACACCGGGAACATTAAGCACAGCCGATTATACCACTCCCGGCATGAAGAATTATCGCAGCAGCGAAACGATCTATCGCTCGATCATTGATTACGAAAAGACACACCCTTCCGGTCTGAACGGCTTTATCCTGCTGATGCATGTCGGCACTGGCCCGGAAAGGACGGACAAATTTTATAAACACCTTCCCCAGTTAATAAAATATCTGAAAGCAAAAGGCTATAAATTTCAAACAGTTGACGAATTGTTAAAATAGCATTTACAGGACCTGCGCTGCTTCTTTCTGCCTCTTATCTTATATTTGCGTTATGGAATTTGAGAAGATTCATAACAAGGGGCAGGCAAGACTTTTCAGGAGTAATTTTTTGGAAATGCTTACCAAGACACATCCTTTGGTGATCTGGGGAATGTATTTACCGGTGATCATTTATATGCTTTATTACAGTAGCGCTGGTTTGAATTATTCTACAACAAGGATCATTCTCACATTTCTAGGCGGTATGTTTTTCTGGACTTTCTTTGAATATGTGGCGCACCGGTTCCTGTTTCATTTTGTTGCAGAAAGCGGGAGAGCAAAAAAATTTATTTATACCCTGCATGGCAATCACCATCATTACCCCAGGGACAGGCAGCGGCTATTCATGCCCCCGGTTCCCAGCCTGATCATCGCTTCTTTGGTGTTTGGTCTTATCTGGCTGGTGATGGGTCAGCATACATTTATGTTCTTCCCGGGATTTGTATTGGGCTATCTTATGTACGGTACGATGCATTACGCCATACATGCCTGGAATCCTCCGTTCAAATGGATGAAACCTCTGTGGAGAAATCATCATCTGCATCATTATAAAAATGAACATAACGGCTTTGGCGTGAGCTCAACTATTTGGGACCATTTATTTGGGACCATGTTTGATCTGAAGAAGGAAAAGGAAGATAAAGAGAAGGTTACGCAGCTGATGTTTGATAAGAAGAAATCGATTTAAGACTATTGAGTGATGTTAGCTTGAAAAAGATCCAAATCTCAAGATCCAGGAACCAAATAAATCCGAATAGTTAAATCCGAAAATCGAAAACAGGACATCCCGGTCCTTTTATTTTTTTTTAAAACTTTGGGCTTCTCTGGTTCTTGGGTTTCGGCCTTTAGTTCTTGGTGAGTGGTATTGCTTCGCTCGCAATAACGGACTTTCGGTCAATTCATAATTCTAAACTCATAATTTATCATTCTTTACCATTTCTCATCTTCATCAATATTCTCATCTCTTTTAAATTCGCTACGCGATCTTATTTTTTGAATTTGTCTTTCGATCACCAATTCAGCGATTATCTCGCCTGCATTACGGCCTGCATTCTGCCTATCGGCAGGGTTTGCCTCTAAGATCTTCCTCAATTTCTTTTCATCAATATCCAACCGGTAAAGAAATTGTACCAGTTTTCCAAAGTCATCATTGATAAGATCATTTATCAACCGGGACAGGGATTCTCTGAAGTTTGCCGAGACCATTTCTTTTTCATCCAATGTCTGGAGCTGCTGAAAAAAAAACTCATTGTTGCTGTCCTTATCTTGCATGCAACAAAGGTAGCGGTGCTATCCTGGTGAAATCTCCGAACGTCACGAAACCCTTGAACGCTTTAAACGTATTAAACCTTTAAACCTTCTTCATCCAGCTTAATAGCCATTTGTCCAAAAATTTTAAAAAAAATAAAATCAGTCACCGCCCATACGAAAGTTGTCGTATATTTCAGCTTTAAACCAGCCCAACCCAGACCAGCCATGAGAAAGAAGATTTTGTTCTTTTTGACAGGTTTCTGCATTTCAGCTATTGCCTATTCACAAGGGACCTTGAAAGGCAAGATCATTGACTCTGTCTCCGGTCAGCCGCTGGGTCTTGCCACCATTACAGTTTTTAAAGCCGTAGATACCGTTATCATTACTTACAGGATGAGCACACCGGAGGGCGATTTCAAAGTGCCCGGGATTCCACTGGATATGAACTGCCGCGCTATCATTTCATTCTCGGGTTACAGTGTTTATCGAAAAGAATTTGTCATTACAAAAGACCAGTCCACGATGGACATTGGTAAAATATACATGACAACCAATACCCGTTCACTGGATGAAGTATTGGTGGTTGCTGAAAGACCTCCCGTGGTAATAAGAAAAGATACAATCGAATTCAATGCGTCTGCGTTCAAGACATTGCCGAATGCATTGGTAGAAGACCTGCTCAAAAAATTACCCGGTGTTATGGTTGACAGGGATGGCAATATTACCGTGAATGGTAAACCTGTAAACCGGATCATGGTTGACGGTAAAACTTTTTTTGGCGATGACCCCAGAATGGCTACCCGCAACCTGCCAGCCAACGTGATCGATAAAGTACAGGTAACAGATGACAAAGAAGAAATGATGCGAAATGGTGATGACAACCCGAATAACGTAGGCAAGGTCGTGAACATAACATTAAAAAAAGGTGTCAAGAAAGGATGGTTTGGAAAATTATATGCCGGTGGCGGTACTGACAAGCTATATGAAACTGGAGGCATCGCAAATATTTATCGTGATACTTTACAGGTAAGTGTGCTGGGATATATGAATAACCTGAACCGCGCAGGTTTTAGTTATTCTGAATTATTGTCGGCCGGCGGCTTTGACCGGATAAGAAGCAACAGCAATGGCACCAGTACCAGTGTCTGGAATAGCAATGCAGGCAGCGGGGTGTCTATCAATGGCATCAACTTCGGTGGGCAGCAGGGCTTTGGCGGCATTTCCACAAGCAAAGGCGCCGGATTTAACCTTAACCATGCACCGAATCAAAAAAAATCGCTGTACCTGCAGTATTTCAACGGGAATGTACATTCCCCTCGTACGATCACAACCAATATGGACCAGTTTATCGGCGACACGACCATCAGCACCAATACGATCCTGACAGGGGATATGATCACGCATGGACACAATATTGGTGCAGGCGCGAGGCTCAAACCAGATTCCGTGACCAATATTGTTATTAATGCCAATTATCTCATCGGTTTGCAGGACGAAGACCGCATGAACCGCATAACAGGTGATAACAACAAGATCGGCCTGTTAAGTGAAGGCAATGTGAACCAGAATAACGACGCGCATACGTACTGGTACAGGCATAGCATCAGTTTTAGCCGAATGTCAAAAAAGAAAAAAGGAAGAAGGGTCAACTTCGTACACAACCTGGACGTGAACAACCGGTTTAACGATTACATGTCTGAATCGGACATCAGTTATTTTTACCCAGGCACCTACGATAGTATCTACGCTCAATTAAGAAAAGAAAGATTGCCCAGGACAGACGCCATCACTACTTTCAATTATAGCGAACCGATCAGCAAAAAATTTACGATCAGGATAGGGGGACGTTATGAGTATAGCCGATTTAATAACGGCGTGAATACTTTCAATAAAGATGGAACAGGGAAGTTCGAGGTGCTGAATGATTTACTAAGCAGTGATTTCAGGAGAATAGGCCACCGCTTTTTTATTAGCCCCGCCCTGGAATATAAGGTGAAACAGGATTTCACTATCGCCCCTTCGATTCGCATCCTGGAGCAACATGTCACAAACAAACTCATCACTTCCGACATCATTCTCAGGCAAAAAAAGTTCGACGTATTACCTGGTCTTTCGATAGTTTATAAGCAGCTCACGATAAATTACAACAAAGATGTTATGTTGCCGGGCTTCAGTTACCTCAACCCGGTCAGGGATGTAAGTAATCCATATTTTATCACGACCGGGAACCCATATTTGCTGCCTTCACGCAAGGACAATATTTCTGTAAATTATTTTTTCAATAATCCGAAACGTTACCTCAGCGTGGGGGGTTGGATCAATGCGGGCTTTACTAACAATGATATCGTGCAAAGTATCGTGGTTGATAACAATGGAGTGCAGGAAAGCAGGCCTGTCAATGCAGACAACACCCGGAACTATAGCATGAACTGGAATGTCAACAAGCAATACAGGAATAAACATAGCATCATGTTTTCCTGGAATACCGGCAACTGGATGAACCTGACCCGCAGCCGGTTATTATTTAATTCTACTTCGGGATGGCAAACGACTTTTATCTACAACCACTGGTTTGGAGCCGGGATCAACCTGAACGATAAATTCGAATGGAATATCAATTACAGTTTCGCTAAAAACTTTACACGTTATACCAGCGATCATTTCAAAAAGTTAAATGTCAGCAGTTATGATCTTGGAACAGATATGGTCTTGCGTTGGCCCAAACATTTAATATGGGAAACGCAATTTGGCTATTCGTATAATGGAAGTATCCCGGCTGGGCTCCCCCAGGATATGTTAAGATGGAATGCAGCTTTGAATATTACTTTCCTGAAAGACGAAACCGGGGTATTGAAATTTGCTGTCAATGATATCCTGAACCGGAATACCAGCATATCGGTAAATGCTATCAGGAATTCGATCACAACAACAAGAGGTAATATTCTCGGGCAATATTTCCTGGTTACATTCACCTATAATGTAAGGGCTGCTGGTGTTAAGAAACGGATCGGAGGAAGAGAAAGGTTCTTCCTGTTCTAAATAGGTTTCTCGCGGCGGCGGCACCACAACGCCACGCTTCTACGAAAAAAACTAAGTTTACGATACTGCGCCTTTGCGAGAATCATTTCAGAATCTTTCTACCGCACCCAGTGCAAAAAGGGCGAAATCATATTTTGCAGGGTCTTTGTCGTCAAATTCGCGGAGATGTTGCGTGAGTTCCAACCCGGCCTGCCAGTCTGTTTGTTTTCTCTGCAATAAATTTAAGCGCCTAGCTACCCTGGCCACATGAAGATCGATCGGGCAGATCAATTGCGAAGGCCTGATTTTTTCCCAGATGCCAAAATCAACTCCCCTGTCATCACTTCTTACCATCCATCGAAGGAACATGTTTAATCTTTTGCAGGTTGAATTTTTTTCAGGTGTCGAGACATGCTTTCTTGTTCGAGCCGGTACATCTTCCAGCGAAAAGAAATAATGATGAAAGCTAATGAGCATATCCCCGACCGTATTGCCATTCCGGGTAAAAGCGGCTTCAAGGCTTTCATGTTTTGAATAATGGTATTTGAAAAATTCGACGAAATAAAGCAGGTCAGTGGTATTAAAAGTCCGGTGTTTGAATGTTAGCAGCCTTTGAAGGTCTTTTGGCTGGTGATGCAGGCAAAACTCATAAGGCTGCATCTCCATGAATTGGACAAGCTCTTTAGACTTTTGAATAATAGTGGTCCGGTTACCCCAGGCAAAAACAGCAGCAAAGAAACCAGCGATCTCGATATCCTGCTGCTTTGAAAAAAGATGCGGAACCGAAATAGGGTCATCTTTAATAAAAAAAGGTTGATTGTATTGATCAACCTTTTCATCCAGGAATTTCTTTAGTTTTTCTTTATCCATTCACCGGAGTCAGAGAAGCCTGTCGCCTCTGATCAACCGGAGCAATATCGCAACAATCGCGAGCACCAGCAAAATATGAATCAAATAATTTGCAGAAAAGACAAAGAAACCCAGTATCCAACCGATTAGTAAAATAACTGCAATCAGGTATAACATAAGATTGATTTTAGATTATCTGTTCCTATCTATTTTGTCAACCCTAGTTTTACCAATTTTGTGCCAGCAGGGGATGCTCGGGAACAACCGGTTTTTTACAACTTCATTAAGTAAAGGCGTGGAATAATTGCCCCCTTTTGAAGCCAGGGGCCTGTTGGCAGCCGCCAGTTTTCCGGAATGTGCTTTTTTATCTCTTTCCTGACATTCGGCATCTGGCACCAATTGGCGTCATCCAATCGCTCTTGCAAGGTCTTCAATAAGATCATTCGCATCTTCAATGCCGACGCTCAAACGTATCAAAGACTCTGTCAGGCCATTTTTTATCCTTTCTTCCTTCGGAATGGACGCATGTGTCATGGAAGCGGGATGATTGATCAACGATTCAACTCCACCAAGGCTTTCCGCGAGCGAAAACAATTTGGTTGAAGATAAAACCTTCATCGCCTTTTCTACGCTGTCATCTTTTAGCGTGAAGCTTAACATGCCGCCAAAATCACGCATTTGTTTTTTTGCCACTGCATAACCGGGATGATCTTCGAACCCCGGCCAATAAACTTTTCCAACCTTTGAGTTATTGCGCAGCCAGTGAGCTATGATCTTCCCGTTTTCACAATGCCGCTGCATGCGGATATGTAATGTTTTGATCCCTCTTAAAACCAGGAAACAATCCATGGGTCCCGGTACTGCGCCACAGCTTTTTTGAATAAAGTATAATTGTTCTCGCAGCGAAGCCTCATTCATGCTAAGGGACCCCTGTATAACATCGCTATGTCCGCCCAGGTACTTAGTGGACGAATGCATGACGATATCGGCGCCAAGGTCCAGCGGGTTTTGCAGGTAAGGAGAAGCGAATGTATTGTCCACGCAAACCCATGCTTTATTCTCTTTGGCAATATCTGATATGGCTTTGATGTCACAGATGTTCATTAAAGGATTGGTTGGGCTTTCTGTCCAGATAAGACGGGTATTCCTGTTGATGTATTTTTTGATGTTATTCGCATCATGCATATCCACATAATGAAACTTCAGGCCGAACTTTTCAAAGATCTTAGTAAAAAGCCTGTAAGTACCTCCATACATATCGTTAGCGGCTATCACCTCATCACCAGGTTTCAATAATTTGATCACTGCATCAGTTGCAGCAACACCGCTGCTAAAAGCCAGGCCAAATTTCCCATTTTCAATGATCGCGAGTGCGTCTTCGAGAGCTTTACGTGTCGGGTTTTGAGAACGGGCATACTCATAGCCTTTGTTTTTTCCGGGCGCTTCCTGTACGTAGGTGGATGTTTGGTAAATGGGTGTCATGATCGCTCCGGTAGACGGATCTGGCTCCGAACCTGCATGAATAAATTTTGTCGCTTGTTTCATTATTTCCGTTTAGGCTGCAAAGATGAATAATTTTAGCGGGAGGGGATTACCGTTGCTCAAACAGTTGCTAACCACTCACTAAACAGTGTTTGGTAAAATCCCCTGGCAGAAATACATATCCTCCCGGTAAAAACATATCTAAAAAATTTTAAACCTAGCACAATCCTTGCCTTTACCCGGCCGTTTCGAACCCGGTTGAACCAATAAAACCAGCTAGTGAGAATAATACATTCCCTGATATCCTATTCCCTAATCTCAGCTTTTACCTTAGCCTTAGCTGGCACCGCATTCGCGCAAACAGGACTGCCTCCCCGTCAATGGGTCTTCAATTATGGCGGCAATGATGTTGATATTCCCTTTGTAATAAAATTCACGACTGACGGCGGAACTATTGCTGCCGGTTATACTGACTCCAAAACCGGCGATGTAAGCCCACAACCTAATCGCGACTACTGGGACCTCTGGATTGTCAAACTGGACAAATGTGGTATGATCCAATGGGAGAGATCATTTGGGGGCACCGGTTATGAAAGTGCAAGGGATATCGTTCAAACGGCTGATGGCGGGTATATGGTATTGGGAGAAACCAATTCAACCGATGGAGGTGTCGTTGCTGGTTATGGTGGCACAAAAGACATCTGGCTTTTAAAGATCACTGCTGGTGGAACCCTGCAATGGCAAAAAAGATATGGAGGTACAGGGCTGGATATCGGTAATCATATTGAAATAACGAGCGATGGCGGTTATCTCATCGCAGCTTCTACTTCATCCAACGATGGAGATATTCACGGGAATCACGGTACCGGTGGTTATACCGACGGAGTATTGATGAAGATCACTGCTACGGGCGCCGTCCAATGGAGCAAGTGTTATGGCGGCAGCAAAAATGAAGAGCTGTTCGATTTTGAGATCGTCAACGGCACGACCTATCTCGCCGGCTTTACGAACTCCGTTGATGGTGATATTCCGCCGGATCAAAAGAACTACGATGTCTGGTTGCTGGCAATCGATGCAAATGGCAATAAGATCTATAGTAAAATATACGGCGGCTCCCAAAACGACGTCGCATATTGTATGACCAAAGGCGACAACGGTACGCTGACACTCGCGGGTTACACTACTTCCAACGACGGTGATGTGAACGGCGCAAAGGGCAGCCAGGATTATTGGATCCTTAATGTCACTACAGGTGGTAAATTGAACTGGCAAAAAGATCTTGGCGGGACAGACGCCGAATATGCCAAAACAATCCTTACAGATGCAGATGGCGGGTATATAATCGGTGGTATTTCTTATTCCAGCAATGGAGATATCAGTAATCCCCTGGGCGATGGAGACTTCTGGACCGTTAAACTCAGCGCAGCAGGCAATGTGGTCTGGAAGCAAAATTGGGGTGGCCGGGGCAATGATCATTTGCGTTTCATGATAGTGGACACTGCCCGCAATGAATATTATCTCGCCGGGGATTCCGACTCAGATGACGGCGACTTTACGAATATAGGAGAAACAGATTTTGCTATTATCAAACTGAAGATGCCCGAACTGGTGAATAAAGACTCGGCGGTATGTAATATCAACGGGCTGTTGGCCCAGGACACTTTGCGAGATGTATGCGGGTATGATTCTGCGATCGTCAACTACAAACCGGTACTGATCAACGGACCGTTTAACAATATCCGGAAAACCGACTCGATATTCACCGGACAAAGCGTGGTTCTTCATACTAATGGTAATGGAACAATTGCCTGGAGCCCACATTCGTCGCTAAGCTGTACAGCATGTGACGAGCCCATAGCTACGCCGGCTGTAACTACAACTTATACAGCTACTAATTACCTGGACAATGGTTGCCAGGTTTCCGATCAATTTAC
>VBAT01000031.1:0-399 GCA_005884665.1 Bacteroidota bacterium | reverse complement strand
GTGCCGGAAGGATACAGGTTGCAACTGTTCAACCGTAATGGCGAAATAGTTTTCAAGAGTTCGTCTATTGATCAAAGATGGAATGGAACATATAAAGGACAGCCGCAGCCGACAAGCGTATTCATTTATGTGATCGACTATAAAGATTTACAAAACCACTCACATCAGCAGAAAGGAACCTTTATGCTGATACGGTAGGAATAATAGAACGCAGATCTTAATGATCAGCGTTCAAAACTTAAACCTATGGACAGAAGAGACTTCTTTAAGATCGCCAGGAGAGCCGCGGAAACTAAATCCGGGAAACGCGTTTTCTTTTCAGGAATGTCGCCATATACCGGCAGCTGGACAAGCAACGAGGTCATGCACCTGCTGAAGCGGACGATGTTTGGCGCTAAA
>VBAT01000030.1 GCA_005884665.1 Bacteroidota bacterium | reverse complement strand
GTTGCATGGATTCTATACAGGTAACGCTGGTACAATCGTTCCCGGATCTATCCATTACTACAAACCAAACACCCGCCAGTTGCAGCATTACTCCCGACGGGAACATTAATGTGCAGGCTACGGGAGGCAGCGGCAATTTCCTATATTCAAGCAATGGTACAACTTACCAGGGCAATAACAGTTTTACTGTAGCCGATGGAACGTATAATATTTACGTGAAAGATGGCAATGGATGCAAAGACTCATTGTTGTCCGTGTTAGTACCAAAAATAAATTCGGTGGTTGTCGATGCGGAACCCGATACTTTTATCTGCGAAGGCACAAGCTATAAGATAAATGCCACAACAAATGCCCCGAGCGTTAATTGGTTTCCAACCACAGGGCTTACCAATACCAATTCATTGACCCCAACGGCAAACCCTGCCAACACCATTTTATATTATATAACGGCTACCCTGGGCAGCTGCACGCGCATGGACTCGGTCAAATTGAATATATGGCCGGCTCCCGTCGCTGAAGCCGGGGATAATATAGATATATGCTACGGTATCTCTGCGCAGCTAAACGGATCAGGTGGCATCGAATATCAATGGTCGCCCGATCCGACCTTTATTTCGTCAAGAGATATCAGTAACCCGATCGTTAAGCCTTCGGCAACATCAATCTATTATTTACATGTGAAAGATATTCACGGTTGCCGTTCATTACAGACGGATGCTGTTACGGTGAAAGTGACGCCATCGGTAAAGATCTTTGCCGGTAATGATACAATTGTGGCCATGAACCAACCGCTCCAGCTGCACGCGACAGAAACTAATAATAGCGGTGTGACACAATGGGAATGGTCAGCTGCTACTTATTTAAACAATCCATTGATAGCATCGCCCATTGCAACCTTCCCTTCACCGGTTGTGACTGCGCCTTATGATTATGTTTATATGGTGAAAGGCACAACACCGGCAGGTTGCCAGGGTACAGATTACATCAAGATAAAAGTTTACCAGGGACCAGAAATTTATGTAGCAAGCGGGTTTACTCCAAATGGAGACGGTAAAAATGATTTCCTGGTTCCAGTACCCGTGGGTATAAAGGACCTGAAATACTTCCGTGTATTCAACCGCTGGGGACAAATGATCTTTGACACAAAAGACCCTGGCAGGGGTTGGGATGGCAGGATCAGGGGAATTGACCAACAGACAGGTGTATTTATCTGGATCGCGGAAGGTATCGATTACACGGGAAAACTGGTAACAAGAAAGGGAGCCAGCACACTCATCCGGTAACGGTCCTGGTGTAACATTACATTAACTATATACGGGTTTCTCACCGCTCAAATTCCTTAATTTCGTTTTCTATTTATCCCGGTATGAAAAAGATATATTTCGTTTTATCCGTTCTGTTGATTGCCTGTTCCGTATCTGCGCAAAGCACATATGATGCTACACCGCCATTCAAGCGCTTCCCGAGTGTACCTCCGTTCCATTTGCTGGCGGTAGACAGTGTTACCATTTTTACAAAGGACCAGCTGAAAAAAAATAAACCGGTAATGGTCATGTATTTCAACCCTGATTGTGAGCATTGTAAGCATCTCACCGAAGAAATCATCAAACACATAGACGATTTGAAAAAAGTTCAGATAGTGATGGCTGCCTGGCCAGGCCCGGGATCTTTTGGCAACCTGAAAACATTTTATTCAAACTATAAAATTGGCGAACAGAAAAACATCCATATAGGGCATGATTTTCAAGACCTGTTGCGAAGTTTCTACAGGGTTCAAAGCTTTCCATTCCTGGCCATGTATGATAAAAAAGGAAAACTCATTACCACCTTCGAAGGTTCAATGAAAATAGAAGACATTATCAAAGTCTTTGAGTAAATCGTTGATGGAATGTATTTTATTAGAACAGTTTCCGTGTCAGCTAGAACTAGATAATAGAATTCTGGCATGGTTTTCTAACCGATAGTGTCCTAAGCTGTGACAATTATGTGCCAAAACCTCTCCCGGTTGCCGCGAAAAATCGTTTTTCATAAACTTGCTTTGTGTCTGTTTCTCCTTTTGACGATTAATGCAAAAAGCCAGACAGTTATAATGTTAGATTCCGGGTTTGTGACAGGAACCACTGTCGTCTATCCTGGCCTTGAATATAACAGAAGCGGTTATCATAATTTTTGGTGGGGCAAGCATTACCGCAGGGAATGGTCAACAGCAATAAGAGTAAAGAACTTTTATCTCGATACCGCCAAAGGAGGATTGGAAGTAACGAAGGAAGGGGGCAGCAGGCAATCCATGGGCTTGCGCCTGGAAGATAAAAACGGCAAAGAATATGTTTTAAGAAGCATCGATAAGGATTTCAGAAATGGCCTGCCTGAAATGTATTACAAGACTTTCCTGGGTCATATTGCGAAAGATCAGTCATCCATAGGTTATCCCTTTGCTGCCATCACTATCACCCCGATGATCGAAGCAACAGGTATTTATCATACAAACCCGCAGGTAGTATTTGTTCCCGACCAAAAAAGCCTCGGAGACTACAACAAGAAATTCGGCAACCAGCTTTATCTCTTTGAAGAACGACCCGATGGGAACCAGGAGAATGCTCCCAATTTCGGTAATTCAAAAAATGTAATCGGCACTGACAAAGTATATGAAAAGATCTACCAGGATAATGACAATCATATCGATCAACGAGCTTTTGCAAAAGCGAGGCTCTTTGATATGTTTATAGGCGATTGGGGAAGGCATGCTGATCAATGGAGATGGGCAAAGTTTGACCAGGGTGATCAGAATATTTACCGGCCAATCCCCCGTGATCGCGACCAGGCTTATACCCGCTTTGATGGAGTTTTCCCTGGATTGGCGACGAGTGTTTTGGGTGCTACCTGGCTGGAGTCTTTTAACTATCACATGAAGAACGAGAAAAGGTTTAATACGCCTGGCCGTCCGCTGGACAGGCAATTCACGAACGAACTGACAAAGCAGGACTGGATCGATATTGCTAACGAATTACAAAAGCAACTTACCGATGAAGTAATCGAAAGAGGGATGCATCAACTGCCGCCAGAATTATTTGCAATTCGTGGTGAGCTTACTATTTTAAAACTAAAATCGAGAAGAGACGACCTCGTAAAAATGGCCGGGAATTATTACAATTTCCTTTCTCACCACGTCGATCTCGTAGGCTCTCAGAAACGAGAATTGTTTGAAATAAACAGGATCAATAAAGAAGAAACCCGCCTTAACATTTATAACATCAGGAAAAATGGCGAACCCGAATCAAAGCCATATTATTCAAGACTATTTAAAGACAACGAAACAAAAGAGATAAGGGTCTACGGGTTGGAAAGCGCGGATATATTCAAAGTAACAGGCAATTCGAAGAGCGGTGTAAAAGTGAGAGTGATAGATCCTTCCGGGGAAGATTCGTTGATGTTGGAAAAGGATCACTTCAATAAAACAGCCATAGGCAAACGGTTTGAGTTTGATACCCTTCACCAAAAGAAATTTGATTTTCAAATTCGTCCTTTGCTGAGCCCGCCCGACTATCACATCTTCGACAGTGATCCACTTGACTTGTTCACACGCACGGGTGTAAGAGTTAGCATTAATTTCAGGTATGCTACACAACCCTGGAGAAAAGCCGAATATGAAAATGATCATCTGCTAAGTATCAACTATGGTTTCCTGAGAGGAGCTTTGAATGCAGGATACATTGGCAGATTGAGGCAGTTTGTAGGTAAATGGGACGCAATATTGAAGGCAAGACTGGATATTCCTTCTGTTGAGAATTTTTATGGCGTAGGCAATAATACTGTTAACGATACAAAGACTGGAAGAACATATTACAGCACAAAGAGTACACGGCTGTATGGAAGCATTGGTGTCGGGAGAATGATCGCCCTGCACCATGTTGTCGAATTCAGTGCATTTTACCAGCAGGTGCAGATCAACCATAACAATGTACTAACCGATTTTCATGAAGATCCTTCTGTATTTGGGGCAAAACAGTTTGCGGGGCTCGAAGCTGGCTATTGGTACGAGCATGTAGATAACCATATCTTTCCGACAAGAGGTCTCCGGTTCCGGTTGGGTGGTGGTTATGTGCAAAATTTGCAGGAAACCGACCGTTCTTTTCTTAAAGCTACTTCTGTTTTGTCTTTTTATGTTCCGCTTGGTAGTGCCTTCAGTATCGCTGTACGTGGCGGTGGCGGTATAATTAGCGGTGACGCGGATTATTATCATCTCAATACACTTGGCGGCAACGAAAACCTGCGGGGATATGCTCGGGAAAGATTTTACGGAAAAGATTGTTTTTATAATAACAATGAACTACGCTGGGTAGTTCCAACGAGCAACTATGTGTTTAAAGGTAAAATCGGCTTACTGGCCTTTTATGACAATGGCCGGGTATGGCAACCCGGGGAAATTTCCAATCTCTGGCATCACGGTTATGGCGGCGGTTTGATCATAATACCTTTTGAAAGAGCTGCATTGACCGGTACTTACGGTACGTCCAGTGAAGGCGGGCATATTTTGCTGCAGGCCCAGGTTTTCTTCTGATAATAAAGCAAAAAACTTCAGTCCTCCAAATCAACTTTCTTATACCTTTGCCGGGCAAAATAATTTCAGGCGCTGGCGCTGTCGGCGCTACCTGTGCCGATAATATTGCCCGCAAAGAACTGGCGCAGGAACTAGTTTTACTGGACATTAAAGAAGGTCTTGCTGAAGGTAAGGCCCAGGATATGATGCAAACAGCCGCCCTTCTCGGGTTTGATACAAAGATCACTGGCTCAACAAACGATTATTCCAAAACAGCAGGAAGCGATGTAGTTGTTATCACATCCGGTATTCCCCGCAAGCCCGGCATGACAAGAGAGGAGCTTATTGGGACAAACGCCGGTATTGTAAAGGGTGTTTGTGAAAATATTTTAAAACATTCTCCCAATGCGATCATCCTTGTGATCAGCAACCCGATGGACACTATGACCTATCTCGCTCTAACCGCCACAGGTCTGTCTAAAAACAGGATCATCGGCATGGGTGGCGCATTGGATAGCGCAAGATTTAAATACCAGCTTAGTCTGCGTCTTAACTGCAACCCAGCTGACCTGAACGCAGTGGTGGTCGGAGGACACGGTGATACAACGATGATACCACTTATCCGCTTTGCTACCTGGAATAGTGTTCCGGTTACAAAGTTTTTGAATGAAGAACAGCAAAAACAAATTGTTGCCGATACTATGGTGGGCGGAGCCACCCTTACCAAATTATTAGGTACATCTGCATGGTACGCACCGGGAGCTGCGGGAGCTGCCCTGGTAGAAAGTATCGTGAGAGATGAGAAAAAATTATTCACGTGTTGCGTATCGTTAAGCGGTGAGTACGGCCAGAAAGACATTTGCCTCGGCGTACCGGTAGTAATTGGAAAGAATGGTTGGGAAAAAATAATCGAGTTTGGTTTGAATGAGAAGGAACAGGCTGAATTCAACAAAAGCGCTGATGCAGTACGGAGTATGAACGATGTTTTAAAGACCTTGTAACATACAACCCACAACATATAGAGAAAGCTGTTTCGTTATTCGGGACAGCTTTTTTGTTTCAGGCATCCAATTTGCGGCCTGATTCGATTCATATAAAGGTCTCAATCTAAATTCATATTCTATGTGGAAATTTTACGCAAAGAGGCCCACCATTACTTCTGTTTTTCTATTTTTTATTTCCATCGCTTTATTTGCACAGGATCCGCATCTGACGGTCACACCCGTTCTGACGGGTCTTGGAACTCCTGTCCAGGTCACAAATGCCGGTGATGGCAGCAACCGGATATTTGTCGTGATGCAGGGAGCTTCGACCAGTGCATCAATATTTGTATATAACAGTTCGTTTGTCAAACTGGATACCTTTCTAACGGTAACCGGTATCAGCACCGGGGGCGAACGTGGATTGCTAAGCATGGCTTTTCATCCGCAATACGGCAACATATCCAGCCCTTTTCATGGATTATTTTATGTGTATTATACAAATGCTGCCGGGGATCTTGAGATCTCCCGTTACCAGGTAAGCAATAATCCCGATTCTGCCGATGAAAATACAAGAGCAATAGTGCTAACAATACCACACCCGGTAAACGCCAACCACAACGGTGGAACGATACGATTTGGACCAGATGGTTACCTGTACCTGGCTACCGGTGATGGTGGCAGCGGAGGTGATCCTCCGAACAACGCACAAAATCCAAACGTTTTATTGGGAAAAATGCTGAGGTTGGATGTTAACAGTTCTTCTTCGCCGCCCTACTACTCCAGCCCTGCCAGTAATCCCTATTTTGGTGTTACAACTCCTGATACTCTTGACCAGATATATGCATTTGGCTTGCGCAACCCATTTCGTTATAGCTTTGATCGGCTGAATGGGAACTTATGGATCGGTGATGTAGGCCAGGGAACTCGCGAAGAAATTGATTTCAGGCCGGCCGATTCCACAGCGGGCGTCAATTATGGCTGGAGATGTTACGAAGGCAATCTTCCATATTCTCCCGGAGGTTGCGGGCCGATAGAGAGTTACCAGTTCCCAATCTTTGATTATCCCAATCCGGGTGGCGCGGCTGTAACAGGGGGCGTGGTATACAGGGGAACTCTTCCCGTCAATGCACCATTGGCGGGATTTTACGTGGCTACCGATTATTATTCCGGCACTTTTTATAAGATCAGACCTGACGGTGCAGGCGGCTGGACAGTATATTCCCAGGCTGGATTATTAACGGGCGTTCCCAGTATCGGCGAAACGGAAAGCGGCGAAATTCTATTGGTGTCCCAATTTAGCGGAGGAAGAGTTATGTCTGTCACCGTTGATGCTGTTTTACCCGCACGAATGACTGAGTTTACAGCCCGGCTTGTAAATGGAAATACACAATTGACCTGGCGGACAAGCTTTGAAGAAAATCTCTCCCGGTTTGAAATTGAGCATAGCAAAGACGGAGTCATATTTAACACGATCGGCGTTGTAAACGCGACTAACAATCCTAATGGTGCCGTTTATTCGTTCACCCATACCCTTGTTAATTCCGGAAAACAATTTTACCGGTTGAAAATGATAAACCTTGATAATAGTTCTGAACTCTCGGGTATTGCCTCAGTTGAAACAGGTGGAAAAGACAGGAATTTTGTTCGTCCTTCAATTATCACAAGCGGAGTTATAAATGTCTTCCTGGATGATTCTTATAACACCGTCGAGGTGGTGAGCATGAAAGGAGAAATACTGGCAAAACAAAATATAAATGGCAGGACTGGGCGGGTGGACATCCCCGTTGGCGCAATACCTGCCGGTACATATATTGTTCAATTAAGGAACCGCGAGTCGACCGCACAGCAGAAAGTAATTATCCGCTGATAAACATTAAATATCGAAATCGAAGCGTGAAAGGGGTTAAAAAGCAGGACTAATCGGGATTTTACTATACATCGGCTTGATTTTTTTGGGTAAACCTACCCGATTAATGTCAAGAAATCCCTACTTCGACTTGCTCAGCATCATTTTAGGCTCTACCTTTGCCCCGAACCCACTTGGCCATCCCTAATCCTCTTTAATGACCGCCTGAGTTCAATTCCCATCCCCGTGAAAACCTGATCGAAACCATTTTGAAAACAAAAAAAATCAGGTTATGAAGAAATTTAACTCTATTCTTCACGACGAAAAAGTACAAGGTAATTTGATCATAGGCGGAATGATCTTATTGATCGCTGCTATTATGATCTTTACTTGGGGTAGATAATTTTATTATCCCAACTTTTGTTGTCGTCTACTGGCGCTTGCCGCTAAAATTAATTGCTCCCGCAAACGTGGGAGCTTTTTCTATTTCCTGTGCTGCCGCTTATTTTATTATTTTGAAACAATACCGTGGCGCTGATCTTTCAAAGTCGAAAGAGGTAGTAGCCCGGGTTATATCTTTTACGGATGAGGCATTTATGGCATCCTTACCCAAAATGAATTTTTGGTAGTTGGTGCTGAAATAAAGTTCGCCTTCTTTTGCCATTCCGGTGAGGCAGTCATTGATCAATTCCACGTGATCGCGTTGTGTATCCAGGAAATCTTCCATCCGTTTGCTGTTACTGAAAGTTGGCGGATCCAATATGATAAGATCAAAACCGTTTGGCGGGATCTTTTTTAAATACTGCTTTACGTCGGCTTGTATGTAGCTGTACTTTGAATTATCAACAAACCCATTTAACTCCATGTTTCTTTTAGCCCGGTCAAGATAGGTCCTCGAAAGGTCCACCGTGACGATTTCATCTGCGCCGCCGGCCGCCGCATATACCGAGAAAGAACCGGTATAGGCAAACAGGTTAAGCACTTTTTTATTCTTTGATTCCGTCCTGATCATCTGGCGGGTGATGCGATGGTCCAGGAATAACCCGGTGTCCAGGTAGTCGCTGAGATTTACAATAAACTGCAAGCCGTTTTCTTCTACCGTGAATTCATGTTGTTGTGCATCGAGTTTTTGGTATTGCCCTTCCCTACCCTGTTTCCGCTGGCGAATTTTGACAAAAATATTTTTTGGTGGGACCTCTGTTACACCGGATATGATATCAACGGTTTTTTCTATCCATTGGTCATGTTCATCTTCCGTCATGCCGTGATGCCGCTTATATTCTGCAACATATAGTTTATCGCCGTAAAATTCAATGCAGAGCGGAAACTCCGGCAGGTCATGATCGTAGAGGCGGTAACAGCTGACCCCCAGGCGCCTGGCCTGCCTGCCCAAATGGCGGAAAACTTTCGTAAGCCTGTTACGGAACATTAGCATTTTATCGTCGGTCAGTGTTGCCAATTTTTTACGAAATTAGCTGTTCCTTTTATGTATGCAATTGTGGATATAGAGACAACAGGCGGATATGCAGCAGCAAATGGCATAACCGAGATCTCCATACAGGTATTTGACGGAGAAAAAGTGACGGAAAAATTTGAAAGCCTTATCAATCCCAACCAGCCTATCCCGCGCTTCATACAGGTCATGACAGGTATTACCGATGAAATGGTATCGGGAGCGCCGGAGTTTGAAGAGGTAGCTTCCACGATCTATAATCTACTGCACGATAAAGTATTCGTTGCCCATAATGTCAATTTCGATTATTCTTTTGTAAAAGCTCATCTCGATCAATGCGGCTTTATACTGGATTCAAAAAAATTATGCACGGTAAGGCTAAGCCGCAGGATATTACCCGGTCTTCCTTCCTATAGCCTGGGAAAACTATGTCACTCCCTGGGTATTGAAATTAACAACCAGCACCGGGCAGGAGGCGATACAGATGCAACGGTAGAAGTATTCAGGCAGATATTAAAAGGCGACAGGAATAACTTCATCCAGAAAAGCCTGCAACGGAATTCTAAAGAGTTTATTCTACCTCCGAATGTTCCCAAAGAACATTTTGATCAACTGCCTTATACTCCCGGTGTATATTATTTCCACGATGAAAAAGGAAAGATCATTTATGTTGGTAAAGCGAGAAATATCCGTTACCGCGTAAACAGCCATTTCAGCAACAATTCGCAGAGCCGGCAAAAGCAGAATTTCCTGCGTCATACTTTCTCTATCAGCCATCAACCCTGCGCCACGGAACTGATGGCCTGTATTCTTGAGTCTACCGAGATCAAAAAATTATGGCCGGTCTTTAACTATTCTCAAAAAGGATGGGAGGATGCCTATGGTATTTACGCATATGAAGACATGAGAGGATACACGCGGCTGGCCATCGAAAAAAATAAAAAACAACTGGAACCTGCCTGCGTTATTCATAATGTACTCGAAGGTCACTCGATCCTCAGGAAGATCATCAAACAGTTCAATCTCTGCCCGCGTTTATGCTTTATGCAAACTGATCTTGACAAGTGCCAGGGAATTGAAGAAGGATATTGCTTCGGCGCCTGTGAACAGAAAGAAAGCCCGGTAGAATACAATGCCAGGGTCAACGAAGCTATAGGGTCGCTGCAGGCAAAACCTTCATTCGCTATTATTGAAGATGGATTGCAGGCCGATGAACGTTCCTGCATACTTGTATTAAAGGGAAAGTTCTATGGAATGGGATATTTGTCTTATGATATCCCAATAACACAACCTGCCGAAATGCGTGAACTCGTGACGCCCTATAAACCCAACAACTATATCAACAACCTGGTGAATAGTTATGCGGCCAAATTTCCCAATAAAGTGACGTTGTTGGAAGGGGAATTCGTTTGAGTTTGCCAATCAATCAATCCACACAAAGTTATCTGCCGGCGGCATTTTTGAAAACCCTTCGCTGATCTGCGGCGGGGGAATCGCGAGTTTTCGCCTGGCTGTATCGATCCAGGCGCCGTCAACGGTGAGAATAGCGGACTGAATATCGCCGTTTTTCATAATATCGTGTTGTATCGTCCATCGCGAATAGTCCTTCTTTGCTTTCACCAGTTTAAGGCCGATCGTAATCTTGTCTCCCAGCCGGATCTCTTTTCTGAAAACACATTCCTCTCTGAAAAGAATAGGGCCGAATTGCAACTGTTGCATTAGTTCGGTTGTCACCCCATGCGCATATAAAAATTCAATACGGCTGAATGCACCCCAGTCATAATATACAGAATGGCGAAGATGTGCATTCGGATCAAGGTCCGACCACCGGAGTTCCACGTTCCTGGTAAATTCTTTCATTCGATAAAGTTAAGATGCGCTCCAAATTATAGCATTGGAGCTTCAAAATACCGATACCAAACTCTATTTTTACGACTTAATCGCCATTAATGAAGAAACTGGTCCTGTTCCCTTGCTTCCTGGTCAGTGTTATCGCTGTTTGGTCACAGGCTGGGAAAAATCCCGGCAATACTTCAGTCAAATTAGCCAGTCCTCCATCCATGCTAAAGACGCTAAACGATTCCGCCAGTTATGCTGTGGGCATTACGCTAGCCAGTTTCTGCAGGGAATTTGGGATCGTACCGAATATTCCTGTAATCTGCCGCCCGTTTGCTGATGTCAGGGATAATAAGCCGCCCCAGGTCAGTGAAACCGTTTCCAGTGATTTAGTTCTCCGCCTACTGTCAAGACAGAAAAACTCTGATTCATCACTCTCCATGTTTTTAGATACAACAGCCCTTAAATTGAACAGGGATGATTCCAGTTACGCCATTGGACTGAACAACGCAACTTTCTTCAAGCAACAGGGCATAATCGATTTCGATACTGCAATCATTGGTACAGCGCTTCGTGATGTGTTGGGTAATAAGCCGTCGCAGTTGGATGACAATACCGCTACGAAAGTAATGAACAAGGTAATCATACTTCGACAGGAAGAAAACGCAAGACCAGTGATCGAGGCAGGCCGGATATTTCTTGCCAACAATAAAAAACGGCCGGGAGTAAAGGTTACAAAAAGCGGTTTGCAATACGAGATCATCCGGCAGGGTAAAGGTATTAGGCCACTGAAGACCGACACTTTCGTCTGTCACTACCGGGGTAAACTGACCGACGGAACTGAATTCGATGCTTCCTATAATCGTAATGAGCCGTTGCGACTTGGTGTTTCGCAGGTCATCCGCGGTTGGACCGAAGGATTACAACTCATGCCGGTTGGTTCGAAATATAAATTTTATATCCCCTACGAATTGGCTTACGGGCCTTTTGACAACCCTCCTATCCCCGGTGGCTCTGTATTGATATTTGAAGTGGAATTACTGGCTGTAAAAAAAGGCAAAGCGTCTGCAAGTACGGTTAGACCCCAAAAATAAGATCAGTTCAGGTTACCTTTCATTTGCTCGATCTGTTGCCTCGTTCCCAGCACGATCACTTTCATTCCCTGGCAGATAATGGTATTCTCGGGCGGGTTGATCACAAACTTCCCTTCCTTGCTTTTGATCCCGATGCAATTGACCCCTGTTTTCTTCCAGGTCATTACTTCATAAAGGGTTTTGTCTTTGATAGCCTCGGGCAGATCATTATAGGGCACTGATTCCATATTGATGCTTTCTCCTTCCTCGCCGGATAAATAATCAATGAATTCGATAACATCGGGTTTGGTAACCAACGTAGCCATATGTGTACCCCCGATTTTATCGGGCAGGATCACGCTATCGGCGCCTGCTTTTATCAATTTAGCCTGCGAAGCTACATGTGAAGCACGGCTTATGATACGGATGTGAGGGTTTAGCGAACGGGCCGTTAATACAATAAATACGTTATCAGAATCAGTAGGCAAAGCAGTGATGAGCGCATCGGCTCTTTCAACTCCTGCTTTCAGCAGTACTTCGTCTTCCGTGCCGTCGCCCAGTATATAGATCGCGTCGTGATTATCAGCTACATACTTTTCGATCATTTCTTCCCTTTTCTCCACGATCAAAAAAGGCACATTATGCATTTTTAAAGTGCGGGCTGCCTGCTGCCCATTCCGGCCGAGACCGCAAACGATCACATGCCGCTTCATTTTATCAATAGTGGTCATAAGCCTTCGTGTTTTAAAGTATTTGTTGATTTCGCCGCTAACAATAATTTGCGTAAGTCGTGACAGGATGAAGATCAATGCGCCCCAGCTAAATATTAGCAGGAAAGTAGTGAATACCTGTCCTCCCGGGGATAAGGTCCTTACTTCTTTGAACCCTACCGTTGTCACTGCCAGCGTAGTCATGTACAATGCCTCAATTATATTATAGTGCTCTATCAGCATGTAGCCGACAATACCAACCACGATAATACCCTGCAAAAGGATAAACGGGAAGATCAGCCTGTACCCCCAGCGTTTGTGCATTGGTTTTTTTTATAAAAATACTGAAGTGTGGAGTTAACCGGGATGATTTTTAGAGACCGGAGAAGGAAAGTGTTTCAGCCACCTATTCGCTGTTTTGCCAGTGCTAAGGATTTCTGCAATTGCTCTGCTTCGGTAAGATTGGTATTGTCCAGCTCAATGGCGTCAGCTGCTTTTTTCAAAGGGCTTACCTCGCGGTGTGAATCCATGTAGTCACGCATCTCAATATTATTTCTTACTTCTTCAATAGTGATATTTGGATTCTTTTCGTATAGCTCTTTGAATCGTCGCTCTACTCTTACAGCGCTGTCGGCAATCATGTATATTTTTAATTCAGCGTTGGGGAAAACTACAGTACCGATATCCCTTCCGTCCATAACTATTCCTTTTTTTGCACCGAATTTATGTTGCTGGGTCACAGCAAAAGCCCTGACTTCTTTTATGGCAGCGATCTCGCTCACTTTTTCAGCAATGATCAGGTCGCGGATCAGGTATTCCACATTTTCATCATTCAGGTGAATTTCACTCGCGCCGGTTCTGTCATTTACCCGGAAATCCAGCTGGATCTCTTTTATAGCATTTTGCAGCTTCTTTTTATCGTTCCATTCTACATGATTGCGGAGAAAATACAAGGTGATAGCGCGATACATGGCGCCGCTATCCACGTAAACGTATCCCAGCTTTTTTGCAAGGGCCTTTGCCAGCGTACTCTTTCCGGCGCTGGACAAACCATCTACCGTTACGATTATTTTTTTCATATCGTCCGGCAAAAATCAGTACAAATACCGAAAGAAAAAAAGGTTGTGCACCAAAAAAGACTTGCTTTATTGCAATGATTTGTTTAAGTTGATCCCTTTGTCCGTTTCACTAATGCAAATAATAAAAAGGGCTGCTACTAATTGAACAGCCCTGGAATTTCCTGGAAATTGGACAATAGTATGTTAATAGCGAATCAGCGACTGCACATCTGCCACCCTCTTGTCCTGGTCCCTGAATCGCACCTGGTAGCTACCCTGTGTTATCATACCTGTATTTAATGATACACGGGATGTGCCTGGCAACACCTCCTTTTCCTGCCAGCTTATTAACTGACCGGTGGCGGACACAAATTCAATCCTGATCTTTCTCCGTTCCGCCGTGGTAATATTGACAAATATTTCGTTGCTGGTCGTTGGATTGGGATATATCTTCCCGATGATAAAAGCATTATGTTCACTAAAACGTACGCGTAAAACGGCACATATATATTTTGACTCTCCGGCAAGATCGGTCTGCTTGAGTTTGTAATAAGCGGTTTGCAGACCAGCCACCTGGTTATCGGTATATGAATAGGATCCGTTTCCGGATGAATTAGTGTTAACGGATCCGATAGGCGTATAATTGATGCCATCATTACTTCGTTCTACAGTAAATCCACCGTTGTTTTTCTCGTCTCCTACTTTCCAGTTAAGAACTGCGTTATTTCCTGAATTGGCAACACGAAACTCAATACAACTAACAGGCAGGGCAGCCTGTGGAATCGGCGCAGCCAATCCAAAGCTTCCAGCCAGCCCGCCGCTGAAACTGGCTGAAAATACACCTCCCACACCGGCAATGGCGGAATAACTCGTCGCAGCGCTAACTGTATTGACCCCGTTTGCACCGGAATATGCTGCGGCCGTAGTATGATGAAGTTGGAAGGATGAACGAGGCAATCCCGTTGCAACTTCCAGTGCTGATATTTGCGCTTCGGAAAAATATAAATAGATGGTATACATGTTTCCCGTGGCCTCGGCCGTGGGAATCACTTTCACGATCTTACCAGAAGCCTTATAAAGGTTACTGCCGTCACTATACCAGGTAAAACTTGAATTACCTGCTTTTTCAATTCTTGTGCTTGTGCAATGAAAATCATGGGAGGATGTATTGTTAACTCGTATAACCAGTTCACCGTCATTTTGGCTATAAACATATACATCCTGCCCCGCGCCTATCGTTTCATTGCCTTCATCATTGAGATCTTTTTCTATTTTCCTCGGTACCGCTTTTATAGTAAGATTGTCGATATTGATACTGACGGGTCCTCCTGCGTTTCCATCGTTATACCACCTGAAACCCAAATAAAATTGTTTGTTGTTTAGTAATGAAGGCAGGGCAATCGTGTAGCTTCCGGATTGTGGGGTCGCTGCCGCAAAGACTTTGTAAGGTCCGGTGTTTAGCTCGGTGAAATTCGTGCCGTCGAAAGAATATACGATTCCCATATAATCAAATACGGGAAGATTTTCCGGGTCGGTTGATCCTGATGCGAGGTCCACCTCACCCTGTACCGTATAATCAAAATGAATGACAGCTGTGTTCAGGCCCCTTGCGTCTATTTGGGGGGATCGAATAATCGATTTGCTTTCGCTCAGGTTGTTATATGTTCCGCCGGGCAGTGCATTATTGGTGGCAAATATTTTACCGGTAACCGCCAGCTTGTTGCTGAAAATCCCCCATTGATTCTTTCCGACAGGCGTCGGGTTATTGATCACATCAAAAACACCCTCCGGTATTTCCATGATCTCGCTCCAACCCACGGGATCAGCAAATCCATCAGCCCTCGTGAATGTTTCATTTATCAGTGTAATTGAATCCGCTCCAATTACCGGGATCACATCGTCATCAACAATAGTAATGGTATAGTTAGTGTTAATGGGACTACCGCCTGCATTAGTGACCGAGACAGTCAGAACTATTGTTTCGTCGGCTTCGACTACTGCATCATTTTTAATGAACACAGCTAATGTATCCTGCCTGGCAGAGGCACTGGAATTGGAAAGAGATGTGTTGCTCAAGGTATAATCCGACCCGGAGATTGCCGTTCCGCCGGTTGTGATGTTTGCTATTGAGTTGGCGGGAAGAAGAATGGGAATAGAAAAAGTAAGTCCGTCGTTACAACCTGTTCCTAAGCCAGTTTCAGATAGCGTAATTCCCGGTTGAAATATAAAGCCATAGGTGATCACGCAGGGTGTCACAAATGCAGCGCCTACTCCGACTGCATACCAGGCATTGGTCACTGATTCAACTACCGGGTCGCAGGGATTACCTGTAAACGCATTTGCCACAGCTATTGAAACGGTCCTCGCATCCACATAAGTAGCCGCAGACGTCAGCAAGGTTTCAGTGATGAAAATAATATTCTCCGATACATCAAATCCCAATCCGTTCACGCGGTAAGGATTCCCCAGGTCATTGATCTCATCGTCAGAATCCGGGAAATAATAAGGTGAGGTTCCGGGGCCTCTTGCGCCTAATTTCGACCCTGCTGTCAAAAGGAAAAACCATTTGTTCAGTACACCGCTATTTGTATGCACGCCACATTCATCATTTACAAGAGTGGGCGAGCATACTGGATTAATCCAGTTTATACCGTTATATGTATCCGGGTTACCCTGCTGCCCAGGATTGTCCATTCGCCTGAGGGGATGATCATTATCCGACCCGATCTGCTCACCAATATAAAACGGGCGATAGGCATTGAATGGAACTGTACTTCCTGTCCTTGTCATTGCAAAATGTTCGATACAGGCTGCCCAAATATCACTCAGCGCTTCGTTCATAGCGCCAGATTCACTGGCGTACACAAGATCGGAAGTATGGCTGCAAACGCCATGTCCTATTTCGTGTCCACAAACATCCAGCGAGGTAAGCGCTTTAAATCCTGCCGCAGCCGGTCCCGAGCCATCACCATAAGTCATCGCAGTTCCATTCCAGAACGCATTATCATATGCGGGACCATAATGTATAAAACTTTTGATCTTTCCATTGTTGCCATCGAAACTCAACCGGTTATGTTTGGCCAGCCAGTAATCGTAAACTACTTCAGCGCCCCAATGTGCATCCCATGCAATATCATCATTTTCGGCTTCCATGGCACCATCATTTCCCGGTGATCGATGATGTTCGGTCAGCGTCCAGTTATTATCTATATCGGTAAGGGATTTGCCCTGTGCATACAAACCGGGAACGGAAAGAGGTAATCCTCCCACTCCATTCAGATCGTAAGTTTCTATGCCATTACCCCGGGTGTCGTCCATTAAAACATAAGTTGGAGTGCCCGCGATGTAAACTTCATTGCCCGGGTGGCTGCTGATTAATGGAAGTCCGGAATTTGGATCGTTCCCGCTGATCTGCTTTGTTTTGATCACCTGTATTCCGGCATATCTTGTTTGTACCGTCGCATCTATTGAAGGTGGCGCGGGATTCTTTTTTCCATCAAGATCCTTAAGGATGCTATCATACAAAAGAATCTTTCCATTCTCAGCGTCAACGTATATCCAACCGCGGCTCAAGGGATTTGTAGCATAGATATTAAACTTATACGCAAGTCGGAGGACGAGTGTCTCTTTTCTTGTGAAATCTCTTATTATCACCAATTCTCCTTTTGGCAGGTATTCATTTAATTCTTTCTGAAATGCCTGCCTTTGCTGTGGATCTGATGTTTTTCTCAATAGATCCTGTATTTCTTCCCAGGCATACCTGCTCGCGTTGACAGATGATTTGGCGAATCCTAATGCCTGTATTTCCGTCAATACTGGCTGTTGGGACAGTGTTGAGGGTATGTCGAACCAGGCCCCGGTCATGAATTGTATGGTCCCATTTTTGACCAGCGCTTTATACCTGCCCTGTTCAACCCGTATTCCTTTAAAGGACTGCTGAAATTCAACTGTCTCCAGGTTGTTTTTGAAAATTATAGACCTTGAAAGCTCAAGCTCATCTATAGTGGGTCGCATATTCAACCATCCAGTGAGTAATGATCTGATGTTTTCTTTTGAATAATTTCCGTGTCTTGAATCCATCAGGATCAATGATGGTGTTTGTCTTTCTGCGGAAAATTCAACGGATGCTACTTTTTGGTCGGCAAGAATTTTTCTTTTGATCGACTCAACGACCTGGGGAGTTTTTTGCCCAAAACTGATAAGTGATATGGAAAGAAAATTCAACAGCCAAAGGCAGTAGCGGAACGGGTTGCGAAGCATAAACAGTATGATTTTAAAGAAATGAGTCGTCGGACCGGCGGATCCGGGAGAATTCAAAGGGCAGATTGACTGCTTTGGTAAGGAGGGGAAGGCTTAGTACCGGACACAATACAGAAGTGGCACAATAGAGTTTAACAATTTGTTTGCCAGTTTCGATTGAAGAGCTGGAGAGAAAGTTTGCTTAACTAATCACAAAGTCAAAGGCATGCCATATCCCATAAAAAAAGTCACCCCGCCTTGATGGCGGGATGACTTTCAAAATCTATTCTATATCCTATGATGCTTTCGATTTTTCTTCTACCTTCTTAAATGTAAACTTAAGCTGGTGATTTTCCTTATCAAGTTCTGCAACTAATACATCGCCTGGTTTTACATTCAGGTTGAGTATCTGCTCTGCAAGCGGATCTTCAAGATATTTTTGGATAGCCCTGTGCAACGGCCGTGCTCCAAATTGAACATCATATCCTTTTTCGGCAAGGAACGATTTTGCATCTTCGGTCAGCTCCATGGAGAAACCAAGATTGACCAACCTCTTCAGTACACCTTTCATCAGGATATCAATAATGCTGAAGATGTTTTCCTTGGTCAGGCTATTGAAAATTACCACATCATCAATTCGGTTTAGGAACTCTGGAGAGAAAGTTCTCTTCAGTGCCTTTTCAATAACTGCTTTGTTTGCCTCGTCTTCATGCTCTACCCTCGAGGTTGTCGCAAACCCAACACCTGATCCGAAATCTTTCAGTTGGCGAGCACCGATATTCGACGTCATGATGATTAAACTGTTCTTGAAATCAACTTTTCTGCCCAGTCCATCAGTCAATTGACCATCGTCGAGCACCTGCAAAAGAATATTATAGATATCCGGGTGTGCTTTTTCGATTTCATCGAGAAGTATAACACAATACGGCTTGCGTCTCACTTTTTCGGTCAACTGGCCACCTTCTTCGTATCCTACGTATCCCGGAGGTGCTCCGATCAGCCTGCTTACAGTGAATTTCTCCATGTATTCGGTCATATCGATGCGAATGAGCGCATCTTCAGAATCGAACATATATCTTGCAAGGGCTCTGGCTAATTCCGTCTTACCGACACCTGTGGGACCGAGGAATATAAAAGTACCGATTGGCTTTTTGGGATCTTTCAACCCTACGCGGTTACGCTGGATAGCTTTCACCACTTTCAGGATCGCATCATCCTGGCCGATCACCATGCTCCTCATATCATCAGCCATCTTGCGAAGCTTTTCTGTTTCAGCCTGCACCATTCTCTTAACAGGAATTCCTGTCATCATGCTTACTACTTCAGCAATGGCTTCATCATCTATTGGGTAACGTTTGTGTTTGCTTTCTTCTTCCCAATCGGCCTTGGCTCTTTCGAGATCTTCTGCCAGGCGTTTTTCTGTATCACGAAGTGAAGCAGCTTCTTCAAATTTCTGGCTCTTCACCACTTTGTTCTTTTCATTCTTTACATCTTCTATCTTCTTCTCCAGGTCTACGATGTTCTGAGGAACATTGATGTTCTTTAAATGTACTCTCGCACCTACTTCATCCATCACATCTATCGCCTTATCTGGCAACAGGCGATCGGTAATATAGCGATCACTAAGCTTAACGCAGGCGTCAATCGCTTCATCATTATAAGTTACGTTGTGATAATCTTCGTATTTCGATTTGATATTATTCAATATCTGGATAGTTTCATCCACGGTCGGAGGATCTATCATCACCTTCTGGAAACGACGATCGAGCGCACCATCTTTTTCGATGTACATCCGGTATTCATCCAGCGTTGAGGCGCCGATACATTGGAGTTCTCCTCTTGCGAGGGCTGGTTTGAATATATTGCTTGCATCCAAAGAACCGCTGGCACCACCTGCTCCAACAATGGTATGCAATTCATCAATGAACAGGATCACATCACGATTCTTTTCCAGTTCATTCATGATAGCTTTCATTCTTTCTTCGAACTGGCCGCGGTATTTTGTACCGGCGACCAATGCGGCCAGATCGAGTGAAATAACTCTTTTATCAAACAATACCCTGGATACTTTTCGCTGAACAATGCGTAATGCAAGACCTTCGACGATAGCCGTCTTACCCACGCCAGGTTCACCGATAAGGATTGGATTGTTCTTTTTGCGGCGCGATAGGATCTGGGATACCCTTTCAATTTCCAGTTCACGACCTACGATGGGATCCAAAGCTCCCATTTCGGCCAGCCTTGTTATATCCCGGCCAAAATTGTCCAACACAGGGGTTTTGCTTTTAGCACTTCCGGCCTGTTTTGAGCTTTTCTGTTGAGAATATTTTTTCTCATCATCAAAGTCGTCATCATTTTCATCGGTGTATTCGGCTCTTGTAGAATCGCTGGATTTTACTATACCCAGCTCCTGCCTGAAAAGATCATAGTCCACGTCAAACTGATTTAGA
The DNA here is from genome assembly GCA_005884665.1 of Bacteroidota bacterium. Classification (GTDB taxonomy): domain Bacteria; phylum Bacteroidota; class Bacteroidia; order Chitinophagales; family Chitinophagaceae; genus VBAT01. The sequence continues at coordinate 43,652 of VBAT01000030.1, read as the reverse complement.
ATTTGTGTAGCAATATTTTCCTTGTTTTTAAGTATCGAAAGCATCAGGTGTTCTGTTTCAACAGTAGTGCTTTTTAAAGCCTTTGCTTCAAGAACGGTGACCCGAATTACTTTCTCTGCTTGCTTGGTAAGTGGAAGACTATTGATGTTGGCTATATTTTTTCCGGTTTTGTCTTTTACGGCAAGTTCGATTTCTTTCCTGAGTTCATACAGGTCTACATTAAAACTCTTTAGGATACGGACTGCCGTATTGTCTCCTTCCCGGATTAACCCGAGAAGCAGGTGTTCGGTGCCGATAAAATCATTTCCAAGCCTCAACGCTTCTTCCCTGCTGAACGAGATTATCTCTTTTACCTGGGCTGAAAAATTATTATCCATTTTTAGATAATTGGTTTATACAATATTAACGAATATATTTGGTTTCTCTTCTCCCGTAATTATAAACGGAATGTTGATAACATTAGTTGTTCAGGGAGCTGGGTTTTTGGCTTTTTGCCGCCCTCAGACCAAATATTGTACAAATGAAGGTCAAAACAAATACCAAAGAAAAATTTCATGTCGTCACGTTGCCTGGACCCTCAATTTCTGCTAGTATGACAGAAGCACTGGGTGAATGTTTATTGCCTTACCTGCAAAATGACGTTAAAAACGTCGTGCTCAGTCTTAAAGACATTGAAATCGTAGATAACGCTGCTGCAGAAAAACTGGTCTATATCCAGCAGAAGTTTTACGAGAACAATGCATCTTTCGTAGTCTGCGAGGTTCAACCGCAGGTCGAAAACTTTCTTGATCAGGGTGAACTATTGGAAATGATGAACGTTACGCCTACCGAAAGTGAGGCCTGGGACATCGTCCAGATGGAGGAAATTGAACGGGAATTGCTAGATGAAGACGAAAACCCTGGCTTGTAATTAGCCCGTTCTAATCCGGTGTTAAATTTTTATCAGGGATCAGGTGTGGACGCTGATCGCTTGATGGATGTTCGATGTTGTATCCTAAGCACTGTCACTGTCCAGAATCTGGCATCTGGTATCCAGAATTAGGTTCAATAATCATTATGAATCTCCTTCCTGTCAAAGAACATTTAAAAGAACTGCTATCTAAACAACTTAACACAGCTATTAGTTCAATCGAACTTCAGGCTGTTGGTGGCGGCTCGATAAATGAGACTTACAGGGTATCGTTTAATGCCGGCCAGCAATTCTTTTTAAAGCTGAACTCCAAAACAAAGTTCCCGGGGCTTTTCGAAAAAGAAAAGAACGGCCTTGACTTCCTCGCCAGGCATCATTGTATACAGACACCGTCAGTTATTTTTTCCGCCACCATTGATAATTATCAACTGCTATTGCTTCATTGGATCGATCGCGGAATACGTAATGAATCTTTTTGGCAAATCTTTGGTGAGCAACTGGCCAGGCTACATCACGTAAATGATGAGCATTTTGGTTTTGTGGAAGACAACTTCATGGGTTCTCTTCCCCAGTCAAACGAGCCGACCATCGACTGGCCAACATTCTTTATACATCACCGCCTGCAGCCGCAAATCGAAATGGCGACAGCCAGGCAACTATTGCAAAAAACTCACACGGTTGCCTTCGAGTCGCTGTTTCTGAAATTAAATTCTGTTTTTGATGCGGTAAGGCCTTCCCTGCTTCACGGGGATCTGTGGAGCGGCAATTTCATGTGCGATGAGCGATCGTTGCCAGTACTGATCGACCCGGCGGTTTACTTCGGTCACCGGAGCATGGACCTTGCGATGACTACCCTGTTCGGCGGATTTGACAAGTCATTCTATGAATCGTATAACTATCATTTCCCTTTTCCTTCCAATTATCATGAACAATGGGAAATTTGCAACCTGTATCCCCTGCTTATCCATCTGAATCTTTTTGGTAGCAGTTATCTCCATCAAATTACAGATACATTGAATAAATTCAGATGACCGTTGACGCGCGACGTTCCTGGCCATTTATCTGAAAGCGTGGCAGGATTTGACCTTCAACTTAAAATTATCTTTCTATTTTTGACACATGCTCGCAGTGACAATTCTCGGAAACAATTCAGCAGTACCGGCATTTGACCGTCATCCAACCAGCCAGGTGGTAACACTTGACGGGGAAAATTTTTTAGTGGATTGCGGTGAAGGAACTCAGATACAAATGATCAATTATAAGATACGTCGAAGCCGGATCTCCCATATCTTTATTTCACACTTGCATGGAGACCATTATTTCGGTTTAATCGGCCTGATCAATTCGTTCAGTTTGCTTAGCCACCAGCAGGAACTACACGTCTTCGGGCCTGCACCGCTCCAGGAAATAATCGAAATCCAGTTACGGGTAGCCGACACACGCCTTTGCTTCCCCCTGCATTTTCATACGATCAGCGGCCCGGCGACCCTGGTAGACAATGAGAGGATCGAAATTAAATGCTTCCCCACCCATCACCGGATCGAATGCTACGGCTTTTCTTTTCGCGAAAAGAAAAAACCGCGCAAACTGATCCTGGAGAGTGTAAAAGAAAACAATATCCCGCTAAGCTTTTATGAGCGGTTAAAAGACGGCGAAGACTTTGTTACCACGTCTGGGCAGGTGATCAAAAACGAATGGGTTACAATCGAAGCGCCTAAAGGAAAGTTTTATGCTTTTTGTGCCGATACAAAATATAACGAAGCGATGATAGAGCATATCAAAGACGCCGATATGATCTATCATGAAACTACCTATCTCGACAATCTTCGCGAAAGAGCCGAAGACCGCTTTCATTCCACTTCCAAGCAAGCTGCGCTTATTGCACAAAAAGCTAATGTGAAAAAATTGCTCATCGGCCATTTCAGCAGCAAATATGATACGCTGGAAGAATTCGAAACGGAAGCAAGGGAAGTTTTTTTAAATACGGAGTTAGCGCTTGAAGGAGTAGCCTACAAAGTATAACCTGCCTGCCAGCGGGCAGGTTATGGGTGTTGAATTATGAATTGATCTATGATATATCATCCTTCCAACGGAAAATTGCAAGCATCGGGTTTTTCACATCTCACATCTCACGTTTCACTTTTCACTTTTGACTTTTGACTTTATTGCTGCAACATCCAATTATAAAACGCAGGAAACTCGGTTCTCCATCTTTGCTCATTATGTTTTCCTTCCTCACGGATAACAGTTGTCATTTTTGATTTTGAAACTGCCGACATCAGTTCGTAAGCCTTTCTGGTATCCGGTACTATGGTCTCGCATTCCTGGCCTGGGTCCCGGCGTAGAAATAAATTTTCGAATTGACCTTGTTACCCTTTGTTTTAATGTCATCAAAGATCTTAGGCCCTACCCAAAATGCCGGTGAGAAAACTCCTGCACCCCCGAAAATCTCCGGGTATTTCAATATGGCATACATTGAAATGATACCGCCCATCGAGCTACCGGCGATAAATGTGTTTTGTTTTCCGGGCTTTGTCCGGTAATTTTTATCAATAAATGGCTTTAGCGTTTTTGCCAGGAACTCTACATATTGATCGCCTTCTCCTTTGCCGAATTTTTCCATATCGTAAGGGCAATATTCATTTATACGTTTAGCCAGCCCATTATCTATCGCTACGACAATGCATTTCTTCTTCATCGAATCGATGCATTCATCCACACCCCATTCACCAGCATAGGAAGTAGCATCATCAAAAACGTTTTGACCATCGTGCATATAAAGAACGGGATAATGTTCCTGTGATGCTTCATATCCATCCGGCAAATAGATCCACACCCGTCTCACTCTTTGCAGTTGCGGAATTAGGAACGCTGTATCGATGATATGAACATTCCTGGTCGCGGTACTTACTCTTGGTTTTGAAGGAAACCTGTCGGACCATTCTTCCACATTTAGCTGAACGCTGGTTTCACCAGGGACTACCAGTACCCGGTTCGCGATAAATCCACCGCCTGCTTTACATTCTCCTTTATCCCACCCGCCTCTCGTGAGCTTGTATTCATATTTTCCCTCTGCCAGTTTCAGGTCGAGGTAATAATCTCCTTTCCCTGTTCTTTGGAATTTGAAATTCTGATCCTGGGGATTCCAGCCATTGAATGAGCCCGCTGCATAAATATCGCTGCCGGAAGGATGATAGGACGGTAAAGACTTAATTTCTAATCGGACGTTGTTTTGCGACATTGCGTAAGCGCTAATTAAAAGTATTGATACGGCAAGGATTGATTTTAACATAACAGCAAAATAAGCAGAAATTTTCAAACATATGTGGAATGAAGCTTTAGCGGCATCTTATGATAGTGCCGACGCAAAAAAGATTGTATTATGTTCCGGGAATGATTAGTTTATTGGCCCTGGTCATTTTCTTAAAATGGTATTCAAATAGATTTGAATATCGAACATACGATAGCTATCCCTTTGCTGTTCCCGATAGTAGGGAGGAAAGCCGCTCACTCGTGGTTTCGCGTTACCAGATAGAAAAAGATATCAGCAAAAAGAAACAGATACAAATAATGCTCGATGAAAATGAAGCAGAGAACAGTAAAAAATTTGACTTGATAAAATATGAAGCGAGAAAGCTGAAATACACTCACGATACCTCAACGGTTCTACGGATAAGTTTCACCGAAAAGATGAATTACGGGCAATTTATCCAGCTAATCAGATTGTGTAATGCTGACGGACACAGGAGGTTTGCTTTACTGAATAAATCTTTTGTTATCTGGGGTGAATGGCCTGCAAAACCGTCAAGATTTTAAAATGGCGGTTTATTTAGCAGGAAAATCATTTTTGTCACTGAAATACCCTGACATAATCCACGACCATCCGCTGAGGAAAAACTGTTGTCCCATCCGGAGACCCCGGCCAACTACCACCAACGGCGATATTGAAGATGAAAAAGAAATTACTATTAAAAGGATAATTACTGCCTGCAACATCGGCCGAAGTAACATGCACATACTCCTGGTCATCTACCAATACACGGATATCATCCTGCTTCCATATAAGGCTATACACATGAAACTGCTGGTCGAAGCTGCCGCTGCCAAGGGTATAACTGTTCCCTTTGGAACCATGCGACGCCAGTGTATTGCCCCAATGCATCGTGCCGTATATTTTGTTGGGCTCGTGCCCCAGCATTTCAAGTATGTCCATCTCGCCGCAGGCCGGCCAACTGACCGCATCGATATTGCTACCCAACATCCACAATGCCGGCCAGATACCTTTGCCTTTTGGCAATTTAGCGCGTATATCTATCCTGCCGAATTTGAAAAACTTTTTATTCTTGGTGATCATCCTGGTAGAAGTATAATTTTTGCCGCCGAATGATTCGTTCCTTGCTTCAATGATCAAATTACCCGCCGATACAAACGCATTTTCCGTCCGGTCGGTATAATATTCGAGTTCATTATTTCCCCAGCCATTGTTATTCCCAATCTCAAAGCTCCAGTTGGATGTGCTCAAAGCGTTTCCATCAAATTCATCACCCCAGGCTAGTGTATAGCCGGGATAGGTGGTGGGTGTGCTATAACCTGTATTGGCCACTGGAAAGTAGAGCCCGTTCTTGTTAACAATTGTGCCAGTGCCTTTATCGGTTTGTAATGTGCAATTCTGTGGGTTATCCAGTTGCACAAAGAAAGTCTGATCATCCTTACGCAAACTATCGCCGGTAACAGTGACGTCTATCGAAGCTGTAAGTTGACTGGCGGGTATCGTCAACGTGCCTGATACCGGTGTAAAATCAGTGTTGGCCACGGCTGTCCCCGCAACCGTAGCAAAGTGAATAGTCACCGCCTTCGTCGTAGCCTTGTCGAGGGAAACAGAAAAATGAAATACTGAAGAACCGATGGTTCTTTCCTGGCTTACATTATTAATTGCAGCTGCCGGAGACGGATCGTTATTACCACCACCTTTCTTTCCGCAGCTTATCAGTAGCGAGCTCACCACTACCAGGCTAATCATTGTCGTAAAATGCAAGCGCATATTGGTTGATTTTGGGGATTCTTTTGTATCGTAAGTTAACAAAAAACTGCGGCATTTTCACGCCATGACGCAACGTCGCAACGATGTATTTATGGTGTAAAATCGTTGCGCTTACCCCTCAGATCAACAGGTTACATGCCGTCAAAATGAAGTGCTACCCGCTTCGTTTTCATTACAAGATCACTACGTGGATCGTCGGCAGTTATTTTTTCATTATGTTCTTCAAAACAATAAAGAGCGGGCCCTTTTTCCAGTCGACCGAAGGTTTTATAGAAGCAGGGGCTATCGAAAAATTACCTATTACAAGATCCATTTTCCCGTCACCATCGATATCGCCGGCATCCATGGTGAGCCACCGGCCCGCGCTTGTATTTGGAATGGTGTAGGAAAGGAAATCAAAATTGCCTTTATTTTCCAGGTAGATGACGCTTTCTTCCGGATGCCTGATATAATCTGCAAAAAAAGATATCGCGGCAATATCAAGATCTCCATCGCCATCAAAATCCCTTGCCAGGGCCTTGAAGCAGCCATACATTGGGAAAAAATATTTTTGTTGGAAACTGTTATGGCCATCATTGATAAAAATATAGACGCCGTGGTAAGGTTTGAATGCCGGCGAAAAATCTGCATTATCGCCACAGGTATATAGAATATCTTCAACGCCGTCTTTATTAAAATCTACCAGCTCAAAGGATGAGGACCCGAAAATAGGTTCAAACCGCAATACCTGTTTTTCAGTGAACTCTCCATTTCCCTTGTTGGTAAATAAAAATACACCCTCCTCCCCCTGCGAAAAAAGCACCCAGATATCAGGCAGGCCATCTTTGTTGACATCCCGTATATACGATTTGATTGCGCCCGGAAACGCCCGAAGGACATGCCGTTCAAATTTGCTTCCTTTGTTTTCCATCCAGGATAAAGAGCCGGTAAGGTTACCGAATTCATTGATCAGGTAATCGATATTCCCGTCATTGTTCAGGTCTACCGGGGTAACCTGCACGGGTCTTGCCAGGTTTTCAAATTTTAGGCTGGTATCTTCTTTTATTTTTCCCCTGCTTCCAAGGCGAAGCTTTCGCACAGTTCCATATTTGCCATTATTGGGATTCATGACACCGATATTGCAAGTGATGAGGTCCTGCTTCTGCCACTCAATATCAACTACCGGGCTTATACTTTTAAAAGTATCCGAGAGTTTCAAATGATCATCAAATCGGAAAATGTTTCTTGATATCATGTCTGTGGTCCATAACCGGTGAGGTGACACTGCTGTATCAATTTTCACGAAAGAAGTGGTAGGCACCGCGGTTCTGAATACAGGAGTCTCTACATTAAACAATTTATCATTGAGAGTAACAGGATGCGTTCTTTGTTGTGACGGCAACGAATCAGGAGACACCGAAGAGTAATAGTCAATGATATGTTGCCAGTCTTCCGTCGACAATAGTGGTTTCGATGGATAAAAATTTTTTTCAAGCTCCAGGTCATGTTTGCTGGAGGGATACTTCTTTAACCCATGCTCAAAAATTCCCAATCGTGGTCCCATCTCAGGCAAAACTCCCTCTTCCCAATCTTTTGCATCCAATAATGAAGGATCGGGAAGCATGTGACAGGACCGGCAATAGGTGGCTGCCAGCGTTTTCCCTTTTTCGATATCCGAATCGGGAACGTGCTTATGTGAGCTGTTCTTCTCACCGTTGTTGCAGGAAAAAAGAAAAACAGTTGTACCCGTCAGGATAACTATCCCTGTAGAGAGAACCCGCATTGATTTCATCAAAAAACATTTTTCTTTCATTTCCCGGCCGGGCCATCCGCTACCTGCCCTTCAAACGAAAGCGTTTGGTATCTTTTTTTAATAGTATTAGTAGTAACGATAATTGTCTGGTGAACAAAGCCCGGTTGATACTTATTCTTAAACGTTGCGGAAATTTCTCCTTTTTCGCCCGGTAAGATTGCCTCCTCCGGGTATTTAACCACGGCACAACCGCAGGAGGAATGTGCATACACTACAAATAGGGCCTTGTCGCCACTGTTTTTAAACCCAAACCTGGCAACGACCGTATCCCCAATCCTGACAGTCCCGAAATTTCGTAATGTATCTTCCCATTCGATTGCCGTATAGTTGGCGCTATCCATTTGTGAAAGGGTCGATGGCTTTATTCCAAGGTCATTTTTATAGGTATTGACCCGTTTGTTGTTGTTACAGGAAACAAATAGTATCGCGAGCAATGAAAGATAAAAAATTGTTTGTCTCATGAATCAAACCGTTGACCGGTTGCCTGGATTGTTTAAGATCAGAAATCTATTTTTCTTGTTTCACCCCTATTGTCATAAAAAATGACGGAAGCCACATTTTTACCGATACTTACAAACCTGCCCGATTGGGACAGGAATGAATTGCCGTAATAGAATTCCTGTTTTTGCGAAGACCCGTTCCGGAATTTTATTTCCGCTTTTATTTCTCCTTTTTGCAAAGGAATGAAATTCCCTTTTTGCCTGCTCTCGAACAATTTGAGTGGCCCGCGGTTTTGAGAAGCGGCCAGGATGTAATTATTATTGTTACCTCTCAAAGCAACCAGTGCCTTTGCATCCAGTGGAACATAAAATCCGCTTTGCAGAATACTTTGCGCGATGAAATTTCCTTTACCATTGCCCAGCAAAACCAGGCCGTTCATGGCATCATAGCGACCATTAAAAACTTCATTGCCATAATCATTACCGCTAATGGCAACATCAAGGTTCCCGTCATCATTGAAATCGTCTACAACGATACCGTTTATCGGTGCCATCTGCGCTGCATCAGGCAGCGGCAACAATTCGAATTTACCATTACCGTCATTCCTAAGATAGCAACTACGGAAATTGTTGGCGTGCAATACTGTTGCCCCTTTCATTTCTTCCGCCGAAAATACTTTATGAATATCTGCCTCGGCATATGCTTTATAGGTCAGGAATTTTTTTCTTACCCCCGGCAGCTGGCTTACAATATCGTCCCTGTTCATTGCAGTGAATTCCTTCTTCTCCCCTCCAAATTTCTCTTTCAAGAAAACGGTGACAATAGGATCGATGTTACCATTGTTATCAAAGTCTTTGGCGTAAAGGTTTACAGGTTGTTCATTAGTGGCACGCAAAAAAGAATTTTGCCCCAAATTACCAACGATGTAATCTATATCCCCATCATTATCGAAATCGGCTGCGGCAATACTGTTCCACCACCCGGATTGACCAGCTACGCCTGATGTAGCCGTTGTATTCTCAAATTTGCCGTGATTGTTCCGGAAGAACGTGACCGGCATCCATTCGCCAACGATAATAAGATCAGTCCAGCCGTCATTATCAAAATCTGTCCATACGGCATCGCAAATCATGCCGATATTCTGCAAGTCCTTTGCAACATCCGCGGTAACATCAGTGAATTTTATGTGGCCATTCTTTGAATCATTGCGATAAATGGAAGAGCTGACGGCGGAAGGATATTTTCCCGGCAAACATCTGCCCCCTATGAATAGGTCGAGATCACCGTCATTGTCAAAATCTACTGCTTTTACGCAGCTCTTGCTGGTATAATTAACCGGGAGCGCTGATGTATCAGCTATAAAATTTCCCTTGCCATCATTGACAAAGAACCGGTCCTGGTAAACACCTGTATTGGCTGCATATTCATCGCTTCCGCTCGCACAGTAAAGATCGGGATCGCCATCATTATCAGCATCAAACAGCAGAAGGCCCATGTCTTCCGGCTTTTGCATGGTGATATTGTTCATTATCGCCGGCAGATCTTTTGTTATAAACCGGCCATCGTTCTGCTGGAGGAAGACTTTACCGGGTAATGTCGTAGAGCCCCCTACACAAATATCGTCCAGCCCATTCGCGTCGATATCCGCAACTGCCAGTCCCGGGCCGTACTGAGATAATTTGTGCGGGAGCAATCTTTCCCTGTCGAAGTCGATATAATCCCTTTCTTCGTGCGTGTAGTGTATGCCTGAATTGCCGGTGATATCGGTAAACAACGAATTCCTGTTCAGTACATCGTTACTCCATGTATCCTTCCGGTCGGCATTTTTTATGTCCACAAGTAGCACCTGGTTCGCCTTTACATTTTGAAGTACCTGTTTTTTGTTTCCCGGCCATCTTATGGTCATTGAGTCGACGTTCGCCACGCTATCCAAACCAAAGAAAGCGCCGGACTCAATACTCGAAAGATACCCCCGATACGGAAAATTCTCATAAACCTGCCGATGACCTTTATTGTAATAAATCTCTACCCAGGCTCCTAATCCACCTATATTATTATTATCCCCTTTGAATTTTACCTGCAGATAGTTCGCGGTGATCTTGCCTTTACTATTGGTCTTATTTTCATAAACAAAAGCCTCATCGTTGATATTGTTAACGATCATGTCCATATCTCCATCGTTATCCAGGTCGGCATAAGCGGCTCCATTAGAGAATGAGGGTATCTCCAATCCCCAGCTATCTGTCGCATTGTCGAATTTCATGTCGCCTTTATTGCGAAAAGCGTAGTTATGGATCTTCACCTGCGGTATCTGGCTCAGCACATAATCCTGGCTGGCGATAGTAGAAGATTCCCGTCGAAAAGACAGGAAGTCATGATCGGTTACATCTTTGGGAAAACCGTTTGTGATAATGATGTCCCGCAGTCCGTCATTGTCGAAATCGGCCACGAGCGGCGTCCAACTCCAGTCTGTTTCAGCAATGCCTGAAAAAAACCCCGCGTCGCTAAAAACCGGGTCGCCGATGGAATCATTTTGATTCATTCGCGGACCCTGGTTCACTTGCAAAGAGTTTCTTACATACTGGTATTGATATCCGAAGTAGTCGCTGTTTTGATAAGTTCGGTAATTGATAGAACCCAGCATGGTTTTCTTCCGGTAATTGTCTTCGGGGTTCATATCCAGTTCTACCAGGTCGGAAAGCCCGTCGTTATTCATATCGATCACATCCTGGCCCATCCCATTGGCCGATGTATGTTTAAAATACGAATTGGCCTTATTGGTAAATGTTCCGTTATGATTGTTGATGTACAGGAGATCGCAGGAATTAAAATCGTTGCTGATGAAAATGTCTTTCCAGCCGTCCAAATTAAAATCGGAGATGGTAACGGCATGCCCATAGCCCTCGATAGTCACGCCGGCTTCTTTTGTAACGTTGGTGAATACGGGATGATTCAAGCCATTATCCCAGTCATTCCTGAATAGTCTCCCGGTGCTTGGAAAGCTCCCGTCGGTGATTATCGGCCGGAATACAGAAGGGTTATTACCTTTTATGATCTGGTTGACCACCAGGTATACATCCAGGTCTCCATCGTTGTCATAATCGAAGAATGCTGCCATTGTGGTATGGGTTGTATCAGCCAGGCCATACTCCTTTGCCATTTCTTTAAAAACAGGTATTCCGTCACTACCTGCACCCTGGTTGACATATAAAAGATTTTCCCTTTTCTCCGGGTTGTTCAAAATGGATGCGCAGACATACATGTCTTGTTTACCGTCATTGTTGATATCAATCACTGCCACACCGCGGCACCATTTACCGTCGCCGCTGACATTTGCTTTGGCCGTGACATCTTCAAATTCAAAATTTCCTTTATTAATATAAAGTTTATTAGGCACCTGGTTGCCGGTGAAGTAGAGGTCCTGCAGGCCGTCATTGTTAAAATCGGCCACGCCAACGCCGCCGCCATTATAAATATTGGTGAGATCGATCGGGTTGATGGAATCATTTTCAACAATTGTATTCGCGAAATGGATACCGGAATGTTTTGAAGATACCTCGTGAAATAAGGAATTTTTGGATTTGCAGGAGGCCATGCAAAGCGTCACCAACGCAGCAAAAAGCACTTTAATCACTTTCATCAGTAACCATTTGAGTGGATGAGTAGCCTTAATTAAAAAAAGAGGCGAAGTAAATATACTTCACCTCTCAAAACGTTTATTAAAATTTTGCTGTTATCAATAGCCAGCGTTCTGCACCAACCGGACCGTTCCGTCAGAGTTCATATTATCAATTTCACTCTGCGGGATTGGCATGTACTCATTCTTGCCAGCAGTGAAATTTGCATTCAACTTTAAGGGTCTTGCAGCTTTTTCCCTGGCGATATAAGTATTTATTGTTGTAGCAGCTATTCCCCATCTTACAAGGTCGAAGAAACGCATTCCTTCCATAGCCAATTCCAATCTTCTTTCAAATTGAACAGCTTTAACTGCGAAAGCTTTATCCGGGAAAGCGGCATACAGCCCAATTTTATAATTTGCTGCAGGCGTTGTCTGCGTGGTATAAGTTGCACTTGGAGCATCATACGCACTGTTTTTGTACACCCATCCTGTTGGATCAGCTGCCCTTGTTCTTACCATATTTACATAATTCCTGGCTGCAGTAAGGTCGTTTGCGTCAGCAGCGCATTCAGCGGCCCAAAGAATAACATCGGAAAAACGGATAATATTCACATTGTTTGCAACCAATTCAGTGGGGCCCCAATAAGCACTGCCTACATCTGTGTAAGCATCTTTTTGAGAAGAGGCGTATACGTTTTTAATTGGGCTCTTATTACCATCATTTTGAGGATTCCTGATCCAGGCTGTACCAGGATGAATACCCCAGTCTAAATAAGGAACACCGGGTCTGCCAATTGTCCAGTCAATACGTGGGTCCAATGTGCCGAGGTAATTATTGCCGCCTTCATCGCTTACATTCAATCCCTGGAAATAAGTATCGAGCAAAGGAAGTCCGGTTACTGCGTCAGTTTTAAATGCATTGGTAAGATCCTGTGAAGGGTTATAAAAACCGCAGCATGCTCCGGGTCCGCCAGTATAAGGGAAATTCAGTATATCACCATAGTTACCGTTTGGATCACCACCCCAATCAACCGAAGAATTATCTTTCACAGAGGTCTGGGCAGCAAAAACTGATTCGGCGCTGTTCTTTTGAGCAGGATTGAAGTTTGAATAAAAATGGGGGGTCAACGCATATTTAGTTCCACCCGCTGTTTTCCCATTGGCGATTATGTCCTGTAAGATCGGGTAAGCAGCCGTATATTTCTTTTGGAACATTAATACTTTAGCCTGGAGAGCTTTTGCAGCCCATTTATTGGCCCTTCCGGGTTCTCCTGGCCATGTATCCGGCAGATTTGCAACGGCAAAAGCCAGGTCAGCTTCGATCTTTGGCCAAACATCCGTGGTATTGTTGACGTTGGTGTTGTTCGGATTTACCGTTTCGTCTGCATAAATTATTTTGTTGAATACTTTCTTCAATTCAAAATGATAAAAAGCCCTGAGGAAAAGCGCCTGTGCTTTGATTTGGGTTTGTTTAGCTGCAGATATATCTTTTGCCAAAGCCATGGTGACCAATACGTCGTTGCTACGTTGAGCGCCAGAATAACAGACGACCCATTTCTGTGGAACAGCACTGTTAGTAGAGGTTAATGTAGTCCATTGCTCCATCGGTGCGGCTTCACCTACGTCCGTAGGATCTGAACCCTTATAGGCATCATCGCTTGTTACTCCTCCGAATATCCAGTTGGATGCGCCTGAAGCAAATCCATCTCCGGCTGCACCTTCCCCGTCGACGAGAGAATAGGCTCCGACCAATAAACCCTGAACGCCAGCTTCAGTAGCCATAACCTCCGGGTTCAAAGTTCCCAGGGGTGGTTTGTTCAGGAACTTTTTACAGGCAGTGACAAGCATTACGCTAAGAACAAGACCTGCAAGCAATTTATATTTTATATTTTTCATAAACTTCAATAGTTAAGAATTAAAAATTGATGTTAAGACCAACAAGGAAAGCCGGTGTGTGTGGATAGTTACCCTGGTCAATACCATACTCATATGTATTCACAATTTGCCCGTTTGAATTAGGCTGGCTGGGAAGCTCCGGATCCAATCCGCTGTACTTTGTGAAAGTAAACAGGTTAGTTCCCTGGATATAAATCCTGGCGCGGTCTATTCCTGCTTTGGATAACATCTTGGTCGGGAATGTGTACCCTATTTGCATTTGCTTGTTACGGAGATAAGAGCCCTTGCTAATAAAGTAGCTATTGGCATAACCGCTATTGTCGGTGCTGAAGCTACCGGTAGTTCTCAATTTTGGTATGCTGGTGTTCTTATTGTTCGTAGTCCATGAATTCAATGCAACTTCTTTACGGATACCTCCCTTGAAGAAATCGGGGAAATCTGTAAAGTAAAGTGTGTTATTAAAAATGTCATTACCATGAGAACCGAAGAAGAAGGTTGAGAAATCAAAGTTGCCATAAGTAGCAGAGATATTGAAACCATAAGTAAAATCAGGATTGGGATCGCCAATGTACGTTCTATCGTTAATATCGATCTTATTATCATGGTTAACATCCTCATATTTGAATACACCGGGCTCAGCTTCCTGCTGAACGGGTGATTTAGCCACGTCATTAGCATCCTGGAAAATTCCAATTACCCTGTAACCAAAGAAAGCTCCGAAAGGATGACCTTCCTCATACCGTTGAATTCTAACGTTCCTGATCACAGCCCCGTCAAAAAATGGAACCAACCCTGGAATATCAATTATCTTATTATTATAGGTAGTTATCATGGCTGTAAGGTCAAGCTTCAGGCCTTTTGCGATTGTTGTATGGTAAGTAGCATTGAAATCGATACCCGTGTTCTGGATATCCCCGATATTCACTTTTGGAAGACCTGCATCACCGGTGAAAATGATATCTGCCGGCACGCCTTGTTGTGTGAAGAGCAGACCATCTATTTTCTTTTTATACCAATCAATCGTGAAGTCGAGTTTATTTTTCAGGATAACAGCATCCAGACCGACATTCGTTATGATATCGCCTTCCCAGGTAGTTTTAGCGTTACCGATATTGCTCCTGAAGAAACCAACGGCGGGGTTTGTGCTGCTGCCTGAAAGATCATAAGCAGATTTACCCAACCTTGTTGCATAAAGGTTAAAGGGATTGGAAGGATCTACGTTACTGGTAGAACCCATTTTACCCCAACTGTAGCGAATTTTCAGATCGTTGACAAAGCCAACAGCCTGTTTGAAGAAATTCTCTTCAGAAATTCTCCAGGCGGCTGAGACGGAGGGGAAAACGCCGAATTTCTGATCTTCAGCAAAAATGGACGTCCCGTCCCTGCGAACTGTACCATTTATCAGATACTTGCCTGCATAGGAATATTCGAGTTTCGCCAGTTGCGACCACAATGCACTTTGGTAAGCGCCCCCAGAGTTGGATTGAGATCCTGTTCCTGCGTTGAGCACCCAGTAATTCGGATTTTGTGAAAAATAGTTACTTCTTGTTCCGCTGGAATAACGGCCATAATACTTAACAGCTTCCGTACCCACGATAAGTCTTACATTATGTTCACCAAAGGTATTACCATAGGTCAGCGTATTGGTGAATGTCCAGCTGGTATTGTACCCGGCACCTTCGGTAAAAGAATTTGAACCGGTATTTCCTTCGGCATTTTCGTACCCTACATAGTTAAAATTATAGTAGTAGTTATTATCCATCACGCCACCGAAGCTGGTGCGTGCGGTAAAATGCCGGAGAAAATCAACTTCTGCGTATACATTTCCTGTAATGTCCCAGTTATAACCATGATTGTCCTTTGTGCGGTAGATATCAGCGTAGGGGTTACGGGCATTACCCAGACCCTGTGATTTTGTTCCAGCGAAATTTCCCATTATATCATATACTGGAATGATCGCTGATTCGCGGTAAGCGGTTGTAAAAGGGCTTCCTTCACCCTGGTTGCCGAAGATAGGGTTGTCTTTATAAAATATGTAAGCATTCTCTCCTACCCTGATCTTATCCTTAATAGTAAATTGTGTGTTTGCTCTTACAGAATATCTTTTCAAATACTGGAATTTCATGATCCCTTCCTGGTTCAGGTAACCGAAAGAAAAGAAATAAGAGCTTTTATCGGATCCTGCACTTACAGAAAGATTATGGCTCTGGATAAGGGCATTCCGGGTGATTTCATTGTACCAATCTGTCCCACCCTTATTCGCTTTTGTAATCTGATTGGAATTTATATTATATAATGCTGGATCGGTACCTGCAGCGCCATTCATCGCACCGGCTGGAGTGATGTAATCGGGAATGTTTGGATTGGCTCCGGTCCCAAATTGCGGGTGGGTGGGGGTAGCGATACCTGAGTTCTTTTGCTGAAGCCATATTGCATTGGCTTCTTGCGAAGTATTTGCCATGTCATAGCCGGGTCCTCTTGAGGTTGAACCAACATACATGTCATAACTGACTTTAGCCCTGCCTGTCTTACCTCTTTTGGTAGTGACGATGATTACACCGTTCGAGCCGGCCACACCATACATAGCTGCCGAAGCATCTTTCAAAATCTGCAACGACTCAATATCGTTCACATTAATATCATGAAGATTGCCACGCACGCCATCAATAATGATCAATGGTGAATTATTTCCAAAAGAAGTAATACCCCTGATGCGGATATCACTGGCAGCACCTGGTTGACCAGAGCTTGTGATGGTAATCCCGGAAGCACGGCCCTGTAATGCTTCCTCCCCGGTTCCGACAGGTGTTTGTTTGACGTCGTTGATATTAACGACAGACACCGAACCGGTGATGTCCTTTTTTCGTTGGGCAGAATACCCGGTAACCACCACTTCGTTCAGACTGGTGGTTTGTAACTTCATGGCAATATCATAGCTGCTGCCTTTGATATTTACCTCCGACAGTTCATAACCAACGGATGAAAAAATAAGTATTTCAGATTTGGCCGGCATGTTGATCGAATAAAAGCCGTCCGCAGATGTGACAGTAGCAACATTGGTACCTTTCACAGAAACAGTAACCCCTGCAAGAGGTTTACCATCTGGTCCCGATACTTTTCCTGATACTGACCTTTGGGCCAACAGAGACGTGGCCAACGAGAGCATAAGCAGGAGCATGACACTCCTCAGAATTGTTAGTTTGGCAAGCATGGCAGTGTGGTTTAAATAGAACAAATAGGAAAATCCGATTCAATTTACTGGAAAAAAGTTGTAAACCAAGAAAACCTAGAAAAAAAATCTAAGATTTTGTTAAAATAGTACTAACATACCTCAACAGAGTCAAATAAAAGTTGCAGCAATTATTGTGAATAACGTGTGGATTACAAAACGGGTTACAACAGAAAGGCTTAGCAATGATAATTAAATGAGATCAGGTTTTAAATAAAACAGGTTGCATTGATCCTGCTTTCGAAAGTTACATTGAAGTTGCATTAAATAAGTATCAACATGCGTTAGTACGTCACAGATCCTGAAGCTCCAACTGCGCAACCGTTTTCATTAATTCTTTAATCTTTTGATAGAGTTTGTCGGTTATTTTGTAGACAGGCAGGCGAAAAGTATTCTTGCATAATCCCATCTCGGCTAAATAAGCTTTTACGCCTGAAGGACTACCCTCGGCAAACATCGAAGCTATGATGTCTGTGTATTTATAATGTAGTTTCTGCGCTTCGTTCAATTTCCCTGCAAGGCATAAACGAACCATGTCCGAATAATCTTTTGGGTAAGCATTGGCAACAACGGAGATAAGTCCTTCTGCCCCGCAAGCGATCATCGGTAGCGTAATGGGATCGTCGCCGCTAATGACCATAAACTCATCGGGCTTATATTTTATGATCTGGTTGATCTGCTCAAAGTTTCCGCTCGCCTCCTTAGTTGCAAAAATATTCTTGCATTCCCTGGCGATTCGCAATTGAGTATCTGCCGTAACATTCATACCCGTCCGGGAAGGAACATTATACATTATTATGGGCAGAGGGGTTGCTGCATCGAGGGCTTTGTAATGCTGGAATAATCCTTCCTGGTTAGGCTTATTATAATATGGTGACACGGAAAGAATGGCGTCATACCCCTTCAGGTCAAATTCGCCGAAATTATTTATGACCTCGCTGGTATCGTTACCCCCAATACCAGCAACAAGCGGCAGCCGGCCTTTCACCGCTTCATTCACAAAACTAAAGACCTGCTGTTTTTCCTCACCATGTATCGTAGCACTTTCACCGGTAGTACCCAGCACGACGATATACTCAACTTTTCCCCGGATCCAGAATTCGGTCAGCTTCTTAAAACTATCCCAATCGATCTTCCCGTTTTCCAAAAAAGGCGTAACAATCGCAATACCCGTACCCGTGAATTTTTCTCTTAGCGACATAAAGTCTTACTTGTTTAATTGTTCCAGCAGAATTTTGAGTTCTATATTATTAATATCGACGGCAAATTTACTCAATATTGTCAGAACGGCGATTGGCGGTGCATTATAAAAATATAGCTCAATGAAATCTTTTCCCGGAGGAGTTCTCACCATGTTTTTAATTTGTTCTTCCAATACCGGATTGTCTGTATTATCCAGGCTAACCTTTTTTACTTCTTCCAGGTTTGGAAGCAGATGACCGGCCGGGCCTTGTTTATTTTCAAAAAACCTGTTGGTCAGTGAAATATTGTCCTCACTGTTCTCCGGCAAACTGATCCCGCTACTATCACCACAAAATATCTTAAACCTGCGCTGCAGATCTTCCAGGTAACTTTTACAATTGGATATTGTTAACTGAAACAATCCCAGGCGGGATTCGCCCAATTTCTTTTTCAGTGAATCATATAGGGAAGATGTACTTTGGCCGTACTTGCTGTCAATTTCTTTCAGCGATTGATTAACACTATCGAAATCTTTGAGCACCTTATCCGGTTCGCTATGGTTAGCGCATGAACAGAAGCTTAATGCCAACAATAAAACTGGTAAATTTTTCATTGCTCAGTTGCTTCGACCTCACCCTCCAACTCCCTCTCCAAAGGAGAGGGAGCGTTAGCGACGTCCAATTGCTTCGCTACGCTCGTAGTTGCAATGCTAGGATCCACAAACTATCGACTATCGACTCCGGGCTAAGGACTCACTCCTCTTCCCAGAATCCCATCTTTCCAAATTTCTCTATACGTTGAGTGACGCGTTCGTCGGGTGGGATCTGTTTTAGTTCTTTCAATACAGGTTTAATATAATCTTTTAATATCTGGGCGGATGCATCGTAGTCCCAGTGTGCTCCCCCGATAGGTTCAGGGATAATTCCATCGATCAGGCCAAAACCCAACATTTTTTCAGCTGTTAATCGTAGCTGTTCGGCAGCCACTTCTTTCTTTTCCCAACTCCGCCATAAAATGGAGGAACAACTTTCAGGGCTGATGACCGTGTACCATGTATTTTCCATCATGAATACCCTGTCCCCTACTCCAATGCCCAATGCTCCTCCACTGGCTCCTTCACCGATGATGACGCAGACTACCGGCACTTTCAGGCGGATCATTTCATATATATTCCTGGCGATTGCTTCGCCCTGTCCTCTTTCTTCCGCTTCCAGTCCCGGGTAGGCGCCGGGTGTATCAATAAGTGTTACGATGGGTTTATTAAATTTCTCGGCGAGTTTCATCAACCGCAATGCTTTCCTGTATCCTTCAGGATTTGCCATACCGAAATTGCGCATCTGCCGCATCTTGGTATTTATTCCTTTTTGCTGGCCAACGATCATCACAGTTTCTCCATCCAGGCTGGCAAAACCACCGATCATCGCTTTGTCATCTTTTACATTGCGGTCACCAAACAACTCGACGAAATGAGTGGTCATTTTTTCTATATACTTCTGCGTATAAGGCCTGTCGGGATGTCGGCTTAGCTGCACCCGTTGCCAACTGGTAAGATTGGAAGTAATTTCTTTTCTTTTCTCGAGTATGTTTTGTTCCAGGCGTGAAACCAGGTCACCCATATCGATCTTCGTCTTTTCCTGGCGATGTCTCGCATTTTCAATCTCATCAATAAGATCTTTGATCGGTTTTTCAAAATCGAGGAATTGTCGGTTTGCATTAGTTGGCATACTCCGTAAATGAGGGGCTAAATTACGGATTATATAGGAATGATGTAAATCGCAAGAACCAAATAACAAGAACCAAAAAGCACGAATATTTAAATACGAAATCCAAAAATCGGAGAACTCAGTTTTGGATATTCTGATTTTTGATTTCTAATTTATTTGGTTCTTAGGTTCTTGGTTCTTTTGTTATTACCGAAGCATAGAAGAACGTGAAGTATAATTGCTCTTTGGAGTATACACGAAAAGACAAGTTCCATTCTTAAGTGCATCGATGATCTGACCGGCTTGCTGTATCGGTACCGCAGGACAGCCCTCGCTGCGGCCAATAAACCCCTGCCTGGATATCCATGTTTCATCGACATAGTCTGCGCCATGCATCACAATGGCCCGGCTATAGGCTTTGTCATTTATTCCTTTTTCGATGCCTTCCAGTTTTAGTGAATAGCCGTTATTGCCCATATAGGTATCCTGGGTGATATAAAACCCCGGGCTGCTTTTATAAGATCCTGCACGGTTGGAAAAGGATGAAGCCAGTTCCTTACCTGAATTTCTTCCATGTGCAACCAGCGTATTGAACATGACCCGGTAGTTTTTCATATCGAGAACATACAGTCTTTTATGATCACTCGACTGGCTGAAATCAACGATCGCCATAACAGAATCATTGAGCAATCTACCCTGGCTCAGTAATTTTTGCCAGCCTTTCCTGGCATATACAAATGCCTGGCGGCTGAGACCATTCAAATCAAGATGAAGACTATCGTATACAGATTTGACCGAAGAAAAAACGTCATTTTCGCCAATTGCCATAGGAGATGGTGAAGGCAATGGCATTACAGTAATCACTGGCTTTGCAACCGACCTGTGTCCAAAAATCGGCTTTGCAAATGCAAGCGGCAAATTCAAAACTGTAAGAAACAGCGAAGACAGGATAAGGTATAAACTTTTTAGTTTCTTTTTCATAGCGCCCAATGAATTATTGAAGTGTTAGTCAATAACGCTGTACCTGTCAAAAAATTATTCCGGCCTACTATGATCGTTTTCCAGGGGATAAGGTTAGCAAAGGTAGACGACAAATCCTATTTAATATATTAAAAAGTTTAAGAACCCTATCAATCCAAGGTTAATCAGACGATAAATCAGGCAGATTCCATTTAAAAACCCAAATCTCAAGATCCAAGAACCAAATAAATCCGAAGTTTTAAATCCGAAAATCGAAAAGGCCACCGATCATTCGGACTTTTTATTTAAGTTTTGTTCATGCTGGGTTCCTGGAGCTTTTTTAAAGAGCCAAATCTCAAGACCCAAGAACCAAATAAATCCGAAGTTTTAAACCCGAAAATCGAAAAGGCCACCGATCATTCGGACTTTTTATTTAAGTTTTGTTCATTCTGCGTTCCTGGAACTTTATTAAAGAGCCAAATCTCAAGACCCAGGAACCAAATAAATCCGAATTTTTAAATCCGAAAATCGAAAAGGCCACCGATCATTCGGACTTTTTATTTAAGTTTTGTTCATGCTGGGTTCCTGGAGCTTTTTTAAAGAGCCAAATCTCAAGATCCAAGAACCAAATAAATCCGAAGTTTTAAATCCGAAAATCGAAAAGGCCACCGATCATTCGGACTTTTTATTTAAGTTTTGTTCATGCTGGGTTCCTGGAGCTTTTTTAAAGAGCCAAATCTCAAGACCCAGGAACCAAATAAATCCGAAGTTTTAAACCCGAAAATCGAAAGAACATCCTTATACATGTATTATGGTGGCTGATCGATTGTAGATTTTTTTCCCCGTTTGATTCCGGATAGATAAATCCTAAATAGCCAGAATGGTTTTAACAACAGATTTCAATGTAAAAAGGCTCGTATGCCGTTGATAAGACAAATCCCTGCCTGAAATAATTTCAATTGTTGATATGAATGATCGCAGGATGCTTTGGACAACAACGATAATTAAACCTTTTCTTAATATATTTGGGCTGCTTCTTCTCCACCTAAGGACACACAATACATAGTTCCTGTTTGCTAACCCTAAAAATGGAAAATGAAATACTTACCCAAGATCCTCTTCGTGGATGATGAGACGGATTACCTGCATCTTAACACCGCACTTTTACGGAAACGCGGATTCGACGTTTATTCTTTAGCCGACGGTGAAGAAGTTTTCACTACCGTAAGCAGTTTTAAACCCAACCTCATCGTACTGGATGTAAGGCTGGGAAAACATGATGGCAGAACGATCTGCCAGCAGTTAAAGGCTGACCCTGATAACAGCTCTATCAAGATCATTCTTGGCTCTGCTTTTCCCGAAGTAGCAAAAGACTATGATCAATACGGCGCAGAAGAATTCCTCCAGAAGCCGCATACCATAGATCAGTTAATATCGAGGATCAATCATCATTTGCAGCGGTAAAAGTCAAATCGCTGCGATTTGTTATGAATATACGGATTAGCCTGCTTTAGGTATCAGCTTTCTATCAATTTACGCCTGGCACCTCACGCCCGGCAACTGGCACCAACTAATCCCGGGCAATTTTATTACAAAAAAATTAGTGCAGTTTTATCTGTATCTTCGGCTTGCCGCTTTCAAGTGACAGTTGCTACGTCACGTTTTACTATGGCTTGTTGCGCTTCGTCCCACACTTAGAATTTCCTTACACACTGTAACCAACAACGATAAAATCGTTTGCCGGGGATTATTATCTCCGGGATCTATTTAGTGAAGGTCAATTCTAAAAATTTAAATATTCATCACACAAAAAAGTAAGTTATGAAAAGAGGAGTTTCAACAGCCGTAGTTTTATTAGCAAGTTTCTTCCTGCACGACGCATTTGCTCAAAGCACTGAAGACGATATCCAGATTATACAGGGAGCATGGGGAAGACAAAAAAGAGAATTGGTAAGCATGGCGATGAGTCTTTCGGCTAAAGATTCTGTCAAATTCTGGCCCGTATATGACAAGTATGAAGTAACGCGGAAAAAATTAGGCCGCGAACGTTTATTAATCCTGAACGACTATGTCGAATCATATGAAAAATTGACCAATACGAAGGCCGACGAATTGGCGAACCGTCTTTTTAAGAATGATGCGGCCAACGCCCAGTTATTACAACAATATTACAATAGCATGAAAACAGCCCTTAATGCTCTACAGGCTGCCAAATTCCTGCATGTCGAAAGCTTTCTTCAGTCGTATATCAAGATCCATTTACAGGCGAACCTGCCTTATATTGGTGAACTCGATAAATTGAAAACACAATAGTCAACTATTATACAGTTGATCATATTCAAAATTAGTTTATGAATAAAAATGCTATAGTTAGCCTTTTTGTTGTAGTGACTTTGTTTTTTTCCTGTAAAACTCCCCAGAGAATTCTGACAGCGTGGGTCAACCCGGAGAGGCCAGCCAAAAAATATACTACTGTTTTTATTGGAGCTCTCATACAAAGGAATGACCTGAAGTTTGCGATTGAAGATGACCTGGGAGCTGCGGCAAAGAAAAAAGGATTTAAAGTGGTAAAAGGCTACGAGATATTTCCTCCGAATTTCAACAAGGATAACATGAGGGACAAAGATGTTGTGCTGGGAGCCATACAAAAAAGAGGTTGTGATGTCATCCTGACCATCGCGATCATCGACCAAAAAAGTGAGACCCATTATGTGCAGGGCTCGGGTTACTATGCACCCTACGGTGGATACGGCTATTATGGCGCTTACGGTGCCGGTTTCTATGGGTATTATGCTTATTGGTCGAACACCATTTATGATCCCGGTTATTACACTACTAACAATACCTATTTCATCGAAGCCAACGCCTATGATGTAGAAACGCAGGCGATGATCTGGTCGGTTCAGTCAAAAGCAGAAAACCCCGAGAGCATAGAAAAATCGAGTAAGGAATATACAGCCCTGCTGATGGATCAATTTGAAAAAGACCGGAAGAAGAAATAAGATTTTGCAAATAAAAGATCATATACTCTTTGCATTTTTAAAGTGATATCCGCCTGGAGAAAACCATGCACGGAAAGTGTCTGATAAGAAAGAAAGCTGCAAAGCCTCAGCAAAAGGCAGGCAATACCGGGGCAGGGCCTCAATCATGAGTAAATAAAGCTTATGATAGTAAGAAAATTATTGTACATCTCCCTATTTATCCTGGCATCTTCATTTTGCAACTTTGGATTCGCACAGCAGGGAACAGCCCCCCGGGATACGATTATTACTGATACGGTAAGAAAAGAGATTTTAATCCCCCTAAGACAGCGGGTAGCGGATGAGATCAGGAAAAATATTGAGCAGCTCAGTTCCGACAAGATCGCTAAAAGACAAAATGAGATACTTAATAATATCCTGAAGGTCTCACAAAAAGCAAATGATTACTTAAAAAAGGGGATAGACACCGCAGGTATAGCATCTCAACTTAATTATGTACTTCGTTTATATGATGTGGCTGGCGATGGCATTTTTACAAATAAAGGCACTACCCAAACCGAAAGAAACCTGGCCACCTCTTCAACGATTCTAAAGGAGTTGCTTAACAAAACAGAAATCTCAAAACAGGCGCTGGAATCCTATCTTAAAAACCTTGTGGGTTTCCAGAACAACATTGATTCCCTGGCCAGCGACAGTATTCTTATTGAATTGCCCTCGGACTCTATTAGTCTTACGAACCTAATCAGCAAAATAACGCTGGTGACAAAAGAAATGAGGCCTGCGGATACTCTTATTAAAAAAGCGATCCAGAAGGTACAGTTGTTACAGACCAGGGTAAATTTTGTTATTATTAAACTGGAAGATGGTATTGAGCAAATTGAAAATTACAGGGAAGAGCTTTCCGCTTCTTTATCTGACCGTGAAACTGTCAATTTATGGGAGCCGGCGGCTTTCAGAAGGCCTTTCCGTGAAATTTATTTTCTGTCAAAAGAAAAATCAAGACTGGCTCTTTCTTACTACGCAAAAAACAATTCAGGCTGGATAGTGTTCCTGTTGCTATTGATTGCAGGCTTAACGATGTTTTTAAGAAATTTGAAGAAAAAATCGACTGCATCTCAATCGTTATCGAAGAGTTCCCAGGACTACCTTGTTTTATCGTCCCCTTTTTTGTCATCGGTGATAATTATCTTAAATGTTTTCCAGTTTGTCTTTCCAATCCCGCCATTTGTTTTCACAATGATATCCTGGGCTATCTCAGTTCTGGCCCTTACATTCATTTTCAGGAATTTTATTTCGAAATACTGGAAGTCTGCATGGCTCGTATTGCTGGCTATGTTTTTCCTGGCAACTATTGACAATTTAACACTCCAGGCTTCCCGCGTTGAAAGATATGGGATGCTTTTATTGTCGCTAGCGGGAGCGGTCTTTGGCCTGGTTTTTCTAATTGGCGGCTTCCGTAAGGAAATAAAAGAAAAAGGCGTCCGCATATTTCTCGGCTTCTTCATTTTGATGGAACTTATAGCTGCAGTAGCCAATCTTTTTGGGAGGTATAACTTCTCGAAATCTTTTTTAACCAGCGGCATCTTCGGTCTTACCAATGGTATACTATTTTTCTGGGTAATACGGCTGATCAATGAAATGCTGATCCTCGCTTCCGGGATATACAAAAAACCGGGTAAAAAAACGCTGTATATTGATTTTGAAAAGCTGGGCAAAAGAGGGCCTTCCATATTTTATTTCCTGCTTGTGGTCGGCTGGTGTATCCTATTTGGACGGAGCTTCTATTTTTTCAGGAAGATCACTGGCCCCATCACTGATTTCATGGCGAAAGAAAGAACGATCGGTGAATCCACTTTTACCATCCAAAGTGTTTTTGTGTTTTTCCTCATTCTCATACTGTCAGGCATGATATCCAGTATTGTTACATTTTTTGCTTCGGGCGAACAGGATGCCGTAAGGACTCGGGGAAAAAAAGGTGGAATTGGCAGTTGGCTTCTACTAATACGAATTTCAATAATAACTATTGGTGTAATGCTGGCGTTTGCGGCTGCAGGTATTCCCATGGATAGCCTGACGATAATTTTGGGAGCATTAAGTGTCGGTATCGGTTTTGGTTTACAGTCCCTGGTCAATAACCTGGTAAGCGGGTTGATCCTTGCCTTTGAGAAGCCTATTAATGTGGGAGATGTAGTTGAGTTTGGAGGGCAATCGGGAACCATGAAGTCTATCGGGTTCAGAAGCAGTATAATCACTACCTGGGAAGGAGCCGATGTTATTATTCCTAATGGAAATCTTTTAAGCGAGCAAATGATTAACTGGACAATGGGAAACCGCAACCGGCGAGTGGAGATAGTGACAGCGATAGCCTATGGCAGCGACCGGGGAAGGACCAAAAAGCTGCTGCTGGATCTTTTGACAGCTGATAAAAGGGTCATGCGCAATCCACCACCCGTGGTATTGATAAAGGATCTCAATAGCAATACGATTGAGATCAGGGTCTTATTCTGGATTGAAAACTTCGATGCAGGAACTCAAATAAAAAGCGATATGATCGAGGCCATCGATGAAGCATTTAGAAAAGACGGTATTCAAATTCCTAATCCTTCACAGGATTTGAATATCCGGAGTTTTATTACAGAAGTGGAAAAGAAAAACTAGTCGAAAATATCTCTCAACTATTTCTTCGCGTACCGGGTAAATAAGTCATATCCTAAAAAACTTGCAGAAATACTGAATGACATGATGGCCAGGGAGTGTATACCCAGCGGCTGTGTATAGTATACAACGAGAAGACCGGCGCCAAGGCCCGCCATCAGCGAAAACCATTTTATGTTGCTGTTCCGGTCTTCCTGGGGATTGGTCTGCAGGATAGAAGCAGCAATGTTTTCCGATAATCCCTTATCCATGATCTTGTTTTTAAGGCGGTGACCGAGATATAGTTTCATGACAAGAAGGATGAAGACCATGAATATAATAACAACTGCGATCGTAAAAACAATCCTGATTACTTCCGGGTCGTAAAGCGAAGTTTGTCTGCCACCCTGAGCAAAAACAGGGGATGTGGCAAGTACAAGCGCCGCGAGGATATTTATTTTTTTCATTATAAAACGGTTTATGATGAATGAGACGGTAATTCCTGTCTTATGTTGCAATTAATACAGGTCAAGAGCATTTATTTTTTTCTTATAGCTTTTGTACATATCAACACCAAGTACCATTGCCAGGATACAGGCGGAAACCACTACCAACCCGTTAGCCAGCGTGGCAACGCCGGTAAGCAAACCAGGAAAATAACGCCCGAAAAAATAAATGATCAGCCCACCGGCCATAGCGGTTGGCCCGATAAAGACCCAGGGTGATAAATTACCTTCCTTATTTTTTTCAATGGGAGCGGGTAGCCGTGACAATACCAGCTCTTGTAAGTCGAATTCAAAAACAGGCGCAGGCAACTGCTCAATACCCATGATCAATACCCTGTAGGTTTCCATTCGGGCCCTGCAATCTTCACAAGCATTAATATGTGCAGTGACATCTTTGCTTATCGGGCCGCCATTAAATATATATTGCTGCAATTCATCATCGCTTGGATGTTTTGTTGTCATAGATCATCTTTTTTATAATTAGCCAGCAGGTTATTCTTTAATGTTCTTCTTGCCCTGAACAAATAGCTTTTCACGGTACCAGCGGGTAGCCCGGTTACCTGTCCTATTTCATCATAGCTCAGTTCTTCCTGGTGATACAACACGATCATAATTTTAAAAGCCGGTGGTAGTTTTTCTATTTCTTTGTTCAATATTGTTGATAGTTCCTTAATGGTGACGGTATCATTTTCCAGTGTGGCATATGCCGAAGACAGGGTATGGAATGAATCTTCCCTCTCAGTGCCCGGTTCTTTTTCCTCTCCATCAAAGAATATCCATTTTTTTTTACGCAGGAAATCAATGCAGGTATTGTAGCCGATCTGGGCGATCCAGGTAGATAGCCGGCTATTAAAGCGAAAACCAGGTAATTTATTCCAGACTTTTAGATAAATATCCTGGGCAATGTCCTTCCGGTCTTCCGGACTGCTGATCATTTTGAAAACAATTTGAGCCACCAGTTTTTCCGTGTTCTTGATGATGGCGGCAAAAGCCTGTGTATCACCCTTCAGCGCCCGGCTGATCACGCGCCTCTCTTCCTCATTATCCGGGTTAGTATTGTACACTGCTGAATTAGACGGACGAGCCGCCGGGATGTTGCAGTAAATGTAGGGGTATAAGAGTAAAGATTGACAACCTCCATGACGAATACAAGATGCCAACGACCACCGACCAGCATCCGGCATCTAGCATCCCACTGATTGGCTACATTTCAAATGACGCACTCGCAACGACAGCATCCAGCATTATGATTTAACCCCGTTACCTGGTCTAACAGAGATCCTGGGAGAATTCTTTACAAACGGCAGCGGATTCATAGCTCCGCCAAGGGTTTTATAAATACCAAAATGGAGATGAGACGGAGTGTACTTTGCATTGCCGGTGTT
Source organism: Bacteroidota bacterium (assembly GCA_005884665.1). Classification (GTDB taxonomy): domain Bacteria; phylum Bacteroidota; class Bacteroidia; order Chitinophagales; family Chitinophagaceae; genus VBAT01. Next base: position 15,373 of record VBAT01000030.1, on the reverse strand, counting down.
ACCCACCGTGCCTATCATCTGGCCTTTTTTCACTACTTGCCCGGGTTTGACTTTTTTTTGATCCAGGTGAGCATAATAGGCTTTCCATGGGTGACGGTTGGATTGGAGCCAAAGCGTTCTTCCTCCCCGGGGAGTGTTTCTGCTGGAAACGATAACGCCATCACAAACTGCGACGACCGGTGTACCTTTTTTTGCGAAGATGTCAATGCCTTCGTGCTTGCGTTTTCCGCCGTCACGTTCAGCACCCCAAAAACTACCGACTTTTGCTTTCTTTCCTGCGACAGGAAAAGTAAGTGATTTGCTTAGTGAAGGCCCCGGACCAGTTAAAGCTGAAGCCAGGAATGCAGTTCCGATAAAAAGGACGAAAAAAAATAGTTTTTTCATAGGATGATCGATTGTCCGGAAAAAACGATCATGAGTAGGGATTTCTTTTAAACGTTTTGCTAAAGAATTATTAATAAACGTTTAGACTAATAAGTGAAGTGGATAGAGAATTTTTAGAAGACAGGACAACCTCCAGATGAATTTGATCCGCCGGCGGGTGGGACAAAACGAAATAATTTGACAATTAGGTTGTTTATATCACCACCATACATTCAAAGTGAAAAGGATTCAAAACTGAAAGTTTAAGCTAATGCCCCGTTTGGCAACATTGGCAAAGTATTCAAAGTTATGCCTGTGGCATCCACTATCGCATTGCGGATGGCCGGGGCAACACCCACGATACATGCCTCGCCTGCTCCCGCAGATGGAATGTCTTTTCTGTCAATTAAAACGATTTCAATTTTTGGAATATCACTAAAACGGGGAACCCGGTAAGAGGATAATCCGGAGTTAAGTATTTTGCCATTGGCAAATTGAACCGTTTCAAATAAAGCGCCGCCAAGACCCTGGATAATAGAACCCATTGCCTGCTGTTCCAGGTGATGCGGATTGACAATAGCGCCACAATCAAATGCCTGCGTTATACGAACTACTTTAACTTCCTTATCACCATTGATCATTACTTCGGCGCAACAACCGACATAACCGCCTTTTTCAAAGCCTCCTGCGATACCGAAACCATGACCTTGAGTTTTTGGTCCATTCCAGCCGAAAGATTTTGCAGCTGCCTGGAGGACTGCAATTAAACGATCGTCTTCTAAGTTTTTTAACCGGAACTCAAGTTGATCCATTTTAATCAATCTTGCCAGGTCGGTCATATGAGATTCCCGGGCAAACACATTTGCAGTAGCCGCAAGGCCACGATAGGAGCCTTGTTTCAATGGCGTATTCGAAGGAAGATGTGCTATTTTCTGGTTACCGATTTTATATGGAGTAGCGAGGCCGGCGCCACCCGAATTATAGTTATTAAATTTCCAGGCCGTAATAGTTCCATCTTTTTTAACGCCTGCACTCACATCAATGACGCCGCCCGGTCTGAAATATGCCCATGTAAATTCTTCTTCCCTTGTCCAAACAAGTTTAACCGGCTTCTTTGCTTCCTTTGAAAGCCGTGCAGCTTCAATGGCAGCTTCACCGCTGTGCTTGCCTCCATAACCCGACCCGGTATCAGGCATTATTACCCTCACTTTTTCTTTACTCATTTTAAAAACATCGGCAAGTTCCTGCTGAACGCCAAACGGACGTTGAGTTCCTGTCCATACAGTAAGCTTTCCATCAATCCACTCTGCCACTGCTGCTCTTGGTTCCAGCGGTACATGTGCTATATAATGAATGTTGTAGGTTTTTGAATGTTTGAATTCAGCTTCGGTTAACCCCTGCTCGACATTCCCTTTAGTATCGTCGGCATTTCTTCCACCGCTTTCGCCCCTTGCGTTCTTCACGAGATAGTCAAAAATGTTTTCGTTGGAAGGGTGACCTTTATTTTCTTCCCATTTAGCATCAATAGCCTCCAGAGCTTTTATTGCAGTCTTTACATCAGGCGCGGCTACACCAATAAAATTTTCATCTTTCACCACAACTACTCCTGGAATTTTGCTGGCTTTTGTAACATCCGCATCAAGCAATTTTGCCCCGTATGAAGGCGCCCGCAGCACCTTACCATACAGCATACCGGGCAATTTCATATCTGAAACATATTGATGTTTACCGGTAATAAAATTGCGTTCATTTATTTTCGGAACCGTTTTTCCCGCCACTTTCCAATCCTTTGTCGCAATCAACTGGACATTGTCTGAAATTGGGATCAGTAGTTGCTGACCTTTCGTCAATTCACCATAACCAATTTTTTTATTAGTAGCAGCATTTACGATCATCCCGTTTTCTGCTTTTAAATTACCAGCAGTAGTGTTCCAGTTTTTTGCCGCCATTTCCAACAACGCTTCCCTTGCTGTGGCGGCAGCCTTACGCAATTGAGGGCCCATTTGTGGAGTAGTGCGGCTTCCGAACGTGCCGGCATCATACGGCACCAGGTCCGTATCACCCATAATCATTGTAATAGAAGAGAGAGGCACCATCAGTTCTTCTGCAACAAGTTGCGCCAACGATGTTCGTATATTCTGTCCCACTTCCACTTTGCCTGTGTATACTGTTACCTTTCCATCTTCGCTAATATGTATCCATGCGCCTACACCACTTACGGGAACCTGGGAGTTTCCAGGTGATAAAGTTTCCCCGGAAAATGAAAGCATATCCCGCAGCACAAAAGCAACAACCAAGCCTCCACCGGTAAGTGCAAGAAATTTACGCCGGTCAAGAATAAAATGATAACCTGGTTCCGGTGGCAGTTCATCCGTCATAGGTTCAAACGGATGTTGTAAATGATCCGGATTTTTCATCGTAAGTTATTTATGATTTTGCCGCCAGTTGAATGGCTTTGACAATATATGGATAGGTACCGCAACGGCAGATATTCGTGTTCATTGCGTTTACAATGGCATTTTCCGAAGGAGAAGGATTGTGCTTTAGCAGGGCCACAGCCGCCATGATCATACCCGACGCACAATACGAACATTGAAAAGCATCCGTTGCGAGAAAGGCCTCCTGTACAGCATGGAGTTCTCCATTTTTTTCGAGGCCTTCAATAGTTGTTATCTCCTTACCAGCAACGGAATTAACAGGTGTGATACAGGATCGTGTAATATTACCGTTTACCAGTACCGTGCAGGCGCCGCAGGCTCCTTCACCGCACCCATATTTGGTACCGGTCAACCCGATGTAGTCACGTAATACGATCAATAATTCAACATCAGGGTCTACGGTTACTTCGTGTTTGTCACCATTGATACTCAGGACCATGGTTGATGATTTTTCTGACTGTAAGTTACAAAAAATGAAAATAGGGTCGCTGACGCATTGTTCAATTGATAATGCAATTCCTGCTTGAGCTAGTGGAGAATCAACAGGTGAATTGCTGAGGAGGATAAATTATTAATATTTCGCCGTGCGGGCCTTCTCTTCCGGCCTCGATGGATCAAACTATCGAAAGATATGCCGCGCTATCTTTAAACTTATCCCTGTCCATTTCAACAAATATATTTTTTACCCCGCCTTTTTTTGCCGCATCAAAAAACTCTTTCCAGTCAATCACACCCTGGCCCAACGGTACTTCTTTTTTATCGGCCGACCAGTCGGACAAATGCGAGGAGATAAAACGGCCGGGATATTTTTTAAAATAATCTGCTGCCTTATATCCATGAACGATCACCTGGGTTTGAAACTGCATCTTTACAAGCTTAGGATCAAAGCGGGCCATGAGTTCGTCATAGATCAATTTACCTTCCAGCATTGAAAATTCGAAATCATGATTGTGAAATCCGGTGTGCAACCCGGCTTTATTTATTTTTTCCGCCGCTTTATTCAATTTATCTGCCTCAGCCTGGTAGTCTTTTAATGTTGCTGTTTTGGGTAACCAGAATGTAGAACAGATCATTTGTGTAAGGCCCAGTTCTTTTGCAAATAATATACGGTCATCAATATTTTCATCTTTGAATTCTGCGGAACCAAAATGACAACTGGGGCAGGTAAGGCCGGAATCTTCAATCGTTTTACGGATGTCTGAGGTTTTCATTTTGGTAAATGCGCCAAAACCGATCTGTTCATATCCCTTTGGAGAACACATTTCAATTTGGCGGTAACCCATATCGGCCATCATTTTGAGTGTTCCCGGAAAATCTTTGCTCAGCTCATCTTTTATCGTCCATGACTGAAATCCAATGGGCATATTCACTTTTCCTGCAGCTTCAAAGAAATGCGATGGTAAGTGCGACAACACAAAAGCAGCTCCGCCTGCTTTAGCTGTTGTAGAAATAAAATTTCTCCTGTTTGTCGTTTTCATAAAAATGTTTTTGAAATTGAAAGTTTTAATTTCCCCGGCTCGGGGCAAACCCACCAATTATGACTTTAGACTGTATCGGGATTCCAACCATTCCTATACTCTCTACTCAGGTACTTGTTTGCATCACTGGCATTGACGAATGTCATGCCGGCTGCATCATAGCGCAATAATTTGTTTGCTCTCAATGCGGCTGCATACAGGTTCACCGCCTCGGTTAAATATTCAGCATCGGGAAAACTACCGGGATATTGCTTGCCTGTTTTACATGCATCAACAAATAAAGGCAGTGCTGCAGAAGTCTGCTGCACCTGGTTAAGATTATCTGTTTTAGCTGCAGGCGCATCCATTTTTTTACCGGAAATGATCTGCGGGTTCTGCACATTAAAACCGGCTAAGATTTTTCCATGGTCGCCGACGAACATCATTCCTTCCTGCGGCAATTCCTTATTCTGTGCAGTCAATTCATCCGGTATGGGTGGTCGCATTCCACCATCATACCAAAAAAGATCTACGGGACCGCGGTTACCATTGGCGGGATAGCTGAAGCGAACAGTACTTGCCATCGGGAATGAAAAGTCATTGTTGATTCGATAAGGGACAGCCCCGTTAAAACCGCAGACGTGACTACGATGCGGTTCCACCACGATTGGCGATGTTAATTTCAATGCATTGAAAACAGTCCATAAACTATAATGACCCATATCGGCCATGGAGCCGCCACCGAAATCATACCAGCCACGGAAAACCATGTGCGTATAGTCGGAACAGCCAAAGATCCCAATTAAATCCTTCGGGAATTGGTGAATTGCCTTTTGGCAGGTCCGGGTATTGCGGCCATACGGGGCGGTTGGTCCAGTTGTGAACTTCTTTTAATGTACCAATAGCCCCTGCATTGAGCCAGGCCATAACGGTGTCCATGGATCCATTCGAGTCCCAGGGTATAAGATGCGTGATGAGCTTTGGTTTGCTACGGGCCATTTCGATCACTTTCTTTCCTTCGATCAAGCGGTTGGAAACCGGTTTATGGAGGAGCACATGCTTGCCCCTTTTCATGGCAGCCATCGCCAGCACACCATGTAAATGATCAGGCGTCATGATCTTTACTGCATCAATTCCTTTTTCTTTATCCAGTAACTCTCTTACATCAGCGTACGAAGCGCACCCTTTATAATTTTCCTGTTTGGCCACGTTGGCATAATACGCGTCCACGATGGCTTTTCCATTGTCTCTTCCACCGGGAATGATATTATCGCCGCCGGGTGTCCAATTAGTATCCTTCAGGGTCTGGCGTATCTCGCCTTTCAAATAATCGGTGCCCCAGTCACGGTAGCCCCTGGCCTCTTTATTTGGATCGCAAACAGCAACTATCTGTATTTGTGGTACCGCAAGCATGGGCAGCATTTCTCTTATCCCTTGTGTGCCTGTACCGATATAGGCCAGCGTTATTTTGTCGCTTGGCGCAATAAAATTTTTTCCGCCCAGCACATGCCTTGGCAAAATGGTAAAGCCTGCGGCCGATATAGCAGTCATTTCTACGAATTTGCGCCGGCTCATGGATGCGTCAGCGGCCGGTGTATTTTCTTTTGGTATTTGTTGCTCATCTGCAACAAGAGGCGTTGGAGTATTATTTTTCATATAGCAAAATTTTGGTCAGGAGAGTAACTAAAGGTAGGGAATTAGGCAGAAAATACTTATGTGAGGATTATTGGAGACGTTGAATGATTTAAAACGTTTAAAGGTTTAAAGGTTGTTTGAAACTTGTAAAGTTCCTAGACGTACCGGTTGTATTAACCGTTAAACCTAATCAAACTGTCACCGTCACCCGTAGAAAAGTGGCCGGTATCGAAGTAGTATCGTTGGTATCGCTTTTGTTTTGCCTGTTGAACATATCCTCCAGTTCAGCTTGCAATGCTGCAGATTTGCCGTTCTTTTCAGCTGCTTCAAATGCATTCATGGTAGGACCATAATAATTTTTGAATGTATTGACGAATTCGGACGGCGGATACGGAGCATTGAAAGTAAATGTGTCCCTGGTGAATGATATACTTTCTTTTGCTACACCGGCCTTACCAAAACGTTCTATAACATTGTCCTCTACACCCCAAAGCATGGGACTGATAAAACCTTCGGGTGGTGGCGGTGTGTAAGCGGAACTGATCTTTAATATTTGTGCTACCAGGGTAGGATCTCCCGGTATCCAGTTTCCCATGACGATCCTTCCACCAGGGCGTGTAACACGGACCATTTCCCTGGCTACATCAAAAGGTTTCGGAGCGAACATAGCGCCAAAGACGCTTACCACAAGATCAAAAGATTGATCCTTCAAATCAACCAAATTGGTTGCATCACCTTCCTGGAATTTAATATTTGTAAGCCCGGCTTCTCTTGCACGAATGTTGCCAGCTTCAACAAGATTAGTGGCAATATCAACACCCAAAACGTTAGCGCCGAATTCTGCCTCAGGTATCGCCGTAGTACCATCACCACAACCAAGGTCAAGAACATTCATGTCTTTGGTGATCCCCAGCTTTGACACCAGTTCCTCACCGCTTTCACGCATGGTTTGACTTATCTGGGTGAAATCACCCTTTTCCCATAATGCTTTGTTTGGGTTCATTGGTACTGCGGTTGGAGTCATCTGTTTAGGTTTAGAAGCTAAAGGTAGGATATTTAGTTTTTTACCGTCGATTTCGGCGGCGCTCCCCGGGGCAAACTAAAAACGACCGAATAAAATATCGCTTACAAAAAAACCCATGTTAGCTACTACAAGGGTTAGTTACTATTAACGACGGCAGAATACTTTAAGCTTCCATATTCAGATAAAAGGAAATAAAACATTCACCTATCACTCTTCAATTCTTTCATTGCTGCTTTAATAAATCCGGTCTTATTTTTTTTAACTTCTTTCAACATTGCTTTTCTGTCTTCCGGTATGGAAAAATATTTTTCAGCCCATAAGCTTATTTCAATCATTACGGGAACCAAATCAATCCCTTTTGGGGTTAACTTATACAACACTTTTGCTTTACTATCCGGGTGATCTAATTTTTCAATAAGCTTGTTTTCTTCCAAATTTTGTAACCGGTTAGCCAAAATATTAGTTGCTATTCCTTCCGGTGACTTTAAAAAGTCACCATAAGTGCGCTCTTTTGCGTCCATCAGGTCCCTGATAATCAACAGAGACCACTTATCGCCCCATATATCAAGGGAAGAACTAACAGGGCAATCTGACCTTTTTTTTGCTTTTAACATAAAAAATATTGTCTAAATAATACTTGCATTTTGCAAGTAAGTTATATATTTATACTTGCAAAATGCAAGTAAAATTACAAAACAATAAGAAATGAAACAAACAATTTTAGTTACAGGCGCATCTTCGGGCTTTGGTTTACAAGTTGCCAACAGGCTGCACCAAAGTGGCTTTAAAGTAATTGGCACAAGTAGAACTCCGGAAAAACATCAAAAGCTTGTACCTTTCAAATTATTGACATTGGATATTGCTGACGATAGCTCTATTGCATCATTTGGTAAGCAACTCTTCAATGAAATTGATCAACTGGACGTACTGATCAATAATGCCGGCTACTATGTATCGGGTCTTGCGGAAGAGACCTCTATTGAATTAGGAAGGCAACAGCTAGAAACGAATTTTTGGGGAACAGTTAAGCTTACTAACGAGTTATTGCCACAGTTTAGAAGACAAAAACATGGCAAAATAATAACCATAGGCTCCATCGTAGGACTGATTGGTTTACCAAATGGTGCCTATTATGCCGCTTCTAAACACGCTTTAGAGGGTTATTTCAAAGTGTTGCGGTTTGAGTTAAACCAGTTCAATATCAAAGTAAGTATGGTTGAGCCAATGGGTTTCAAAACTAATGTTATTACCAATTCGGTGGCTGCTGAAAATAGATTAGCCGATTACGATAGTTACCGGAAGAAGATTGCGAAATTTTCAAACAAAGTATTTGAAGACGCACCTGAACCTACCCCGGTTATTGATACAGTAATTAAACTGGTAACTGATGATAACCCAAAATTCAGCCACCCCGTGGGAAAAGGTGCTCCGCTACTACTTGCAATACAGCATTTCGCATACAAAACATTTGAAAATTCAATTCTTAAAAGAATCAAATAATTGAAATGAAGAAGGAAAAACAGCAAAGGAATTTTTAAGTCGACTAAAGAACGTAAGGACAATGGCGACAAAAAGATGAAGATTGGCAACCTCCAAAGTAACCGGCAGAAAAAAATGTAATCGAAATAAAAAGGATAAAGTGAAAGCATTTATACTAACCCGCTACGGGAAAAAAGCAAAATTACAGCTAAAACAAATTGCAGACCCGGCTGTAAAAGAAACCGAGATTTTGGTTCAAATACATTCCGCAGGCGTGAACCTTCTGGATTCAAAAATCAGAGACGGTGAATTTAAAATGATTTTGCCATATAAAACTCCATTTACGCTGGGACACGATATGTCGGGTGTTGTAACCAAAGTTGGTGCAAGAGTTACCAGGTTCAAGGCTGGTGATGAGGTTTATGCAAGACCTGCAGACCATCGAATCGGGACTTTTGCAGAATTCATTTCAGTTAATGAAAACGATCTTGCTATTAAGCCCAAAAACCTTTCTATGGAAGAAGCTGCTTCTATACCCCTGGTTGGTTTAACGGCCTGGCAGGCACTTGTTGAAAAAGCGAACCTGAAAAAAGGACAAAAAGTTTTCATTCAGGCAGGTTCCGGTGGCGTAGGAACATTTGCAATTCAACTTGCAAAACACCTCGGTGCTACCGTTGCAACAACAACCAGTGCCTCCAATATTGATTTGGTGAAAAGACTCGGCGCAGATATTGTAATTGATTACAAAAAGGAAAACTTTGAAACAACACTTAAAGATTACGATGTGGTTTTGAATAGTCAGGATAGAATAACACTCGAAAAATCATTACAAGTGTTAAAACCCGGTGGAAAGCTCATCTCGATTTCCGGCCCGCCCGATCCTGATTTTGCTAAACAGACTGGATTGTCGTGGTTCATGAAATTGATAGTACGTCTTTTGAGCTATCGAATTCGAAAAAAAACTACACGGCTTAAAGTAGGCTATTCATTTCTTTTCATGAGAGCAAGCGGAGATCAATTACGTGAGATCACTTCTCTCATTGACTCGGGTATCATACGACCAGTTGTGGATAAGGTATTTCAATTTGAAACAACCAATGAAGCTATGGCATACGTCGAAAAAGGGCATGCTAAAGGAAAAGTTGTTGTCAAGGTGAAATAGAATCACTTTTTCGCCTGTTGACGAGCGAAGGCGCTTACTTCGCTTTCCTGGTGATTGTGGATGCCAGCTTTTGGACAACAACTATGAAAGCGATTTGGTTAGGCGTATTCTTTTTCCCGATCCATTTTTTTTGGTTGTGTTCATAATACTTGCATTGTGCAAGTGAGAGTTTTCAGGAAGAATTAATTTGTATGGACGGTTGAAAGCTTCCTGTGATACTTTGAAGCTCTCTGCCAATTTGCGAATGACATCTTTGGAAAGACCTTTTTTATAGTTAAGAATGTCGGAAACATAGCCTTTGCTAATATCAAGCAGCTGGACCAGGTCCTTTGCTTTCATATTGTGATCTGTCATCAACGAGTGTAATAGTTCAACTGGGTCAAGCTCATCGAAAGTATTGTGGGCTTCGTCCCATTTTTCAATCAGTAAAGTCAGTAAGTCAATTTCCTCAGTGATAGCTCTGGCTTTGGAACCGCCGTCAAGTAGTTCTTCCAGCTTTTTACTGTATTGATTATATTGAGTCTTACTCTTGATAACTTTATATTTTAATACTTCCATAATTCAATTTTTAAAAGTCGTCAACGGTGTATTGTCTATTTCTTTTACAAAGCCCATTGTACTCACCATGTGTGCCAATCCATTTAACGTATACATGAATCCGGGTTGTGCCAAACCAATACCTACATATCATCCTGTAATTATTGCCTCCAATGTCGAAAACAACCCTATCGCTTCCATTGCCCAACAAGTCAGCAGAACTGAAGGTTGCCTGTATGTCTTCAGGATTCTCCCAATCCGCATACTTCAGTTTCGTTAACCATTCCCGAAATGAAGATCTGCTTCTGGCATTTTGCTGGCAAAGTGTTCAATTGTTTCCTTTCTTATTAAATGAACTTTCATGCCAAAGATACAATTAATATTTGAAAAGTTCTCTTTTTGTGAACTTTTTATGATCCGAAGTCGGGTCTGTAACCCAATGGTTTGCGAATGTACGAAATCACGCAAGTTGTAATTTCAAGTAAAATGAACCGCCTGTCACCTAGCATATCTGTCCGCCATGCGGAGCTTATTAATTAATCTTCCGGTTTTCCTTAAATTCATAGATAACAGAGATAAATATTTTGAAACGGACGCTCTTTTTGTATTTACTTTTTTTGACTGCTTTTTGGAAGGAGTTAAATCGCAGGATATTATATTCAGGAATACATCTGAGAGCCCGATGTATTTTTTGGATACAACTTTCTTCGTCGATCACCAAGATTTGAAGGTAGTAATTGGATCTCTGAGAAAATTACGACAGAACACGATTTTCTTTAATCATGCTTTTGAGATAACAAATTCAAATATTGATTCCTTTTATTTGAAAACGTATTTCTTCAACACTTAATTATTCAAAATACTGAATTCAGGTCCCCTGCTGTTATTGATTCGGCTGAATTTGATACACTATTCATTGAACATTCATCTTTTCGACATCCGGTACTTTTTATAAATGTGGAGATTCAACATTTTTCTTTTGCTGGCAATACATATCCCGGCGACCTTTTATTCATCAATTGTTCATTTAAGAATTTTACATTAGAAAGATCAGTGGTTTTATTAAATATAAAATTCATTAATTGCACCTTCGCAAGCATTTCATTTCGACGAAACTGGCTTGCTAACCGGGATGCTAACCGAATAGAGGAGTCTTGAAACGTCTTTTTTGACCCATCTATAAAGCAAAAGCCGCTTAGATTTTGTATTCTAAGCGGCTTTTTACCTGATTGCTCATTTAAAAGCGGACCGGACGGGTCTCGAACCTAAGTCCCAATCCTATTCTGAATCAATTTCTTACAAATATCTCTGGAATTGTACTCCACGAATCGCTCACTATCCTTCTCTGCTATCGAGTAACTGCAAATCTTAGACAAAAATACCCCAAATATTGGCGTCTTATGATATTTTCAGTCAAAATTTTTGACTATGGAATCAATACTATTGCACTCCATCGGAGTCGATGAATTCTTTGAAAAAATGAGAGTAATCCTGAAGGAGGAAATTAAAATGGCCTTGCAGCAAGATCAACTCCTAACGAAAGAAGGTGCCCTAAAAATGGCGGGTATTAGCAACGCAGTATTTTTAAAAGCTATCAATGAGGGTATTGTCAAACCTCAGTTGGTAAAGGGGCGCAAAAAAGCGATGTACCTGGAGTCCGAAGTTTTGAAAATTGAGAAGAAGAAAAGAATGACTGCTTGATCATAGTTGAATCATGTCTTCTTCCTTTACCGGAACAAAAACCTCTTTTTTCTTAGTGATGAGTTCTAATGCGTGATTCGCATAATTGAAATCATCGCACCATTTCTTGCATCTGCGCTTGATTTGCGGGTCAAGATATTTTTCAAAATAGTAAACAAATTTCACCATTGCGTGATTATCGCGATAGATATCTATATACTCACTCATTTTGAACTGAAAAAATTCATCTTTTAACCTTTTCAAATCGGCCTTAACCAACGCCACGTCAGGTGTTGGCGGTGGTGATGTGGTAATGTCTTTTATATCGGATGGTAGTTCATAAGGATGTTTATTTTTCGTCAGTTTCTTATTTGCAGACACTTTCTTCTGAAATTCAGTTTCACTTCGCCTGTACTCCATATATCGTGAAAGGTCAATGTTGCGAGCTTTTAATTCTTGCCCTAGTTTTTGCAGAGCCTTTTTATTGTATAAATGGGATCGACCATCCTTGATGCAAGCATTAAAACCAAATTCCGATCTTATAAAACTTCCTGCCCTCCAGTCTGCCTTGATGTACTTACCCAATTCATCCTCCTTAACCCATTCGCCTCTTTGGGCAGCCATTTTGAGAAACAACTTTGAAGCCTTCGCCAAAGCATCTTTAGAAAATTGTTCTTGCTCTGGTTGATCAGCGGTTCCAACTAATTGAGCCATTATGGATTTTAATTCCCTTAGCTCAGACAATATCTGTGATTTCATACATCGGGGGTTGAGGAAGCAAACTTAGATTTTTTGGGAATTTCAAATTAGAATGTGAGTATCTAAACTGCATAGTGGCAAATCGTCAATCAAAAGATTTATGAGATTTGAAATAATAAATCAACAACGAGCTTTCCTGAGAATATATTCATCGCCCCGCCATATTGCCAATGCAATGTTAGCGGTTCGTGCTTTTCACCATGAAGCAATTGTACACCTATTGAGGTTTAGGCATTCTTGAAGCAAACTTTGCTTGTATTTTTTTCTTGAATAGCTCCCCATTAGGATCGTATTGAAAGCCTCTTATCCCATCCTCAGTCCCTAGTAAAAATCGTTCGGCTTGATTATATTGGAATTGATTGTTTGTTTCTGCAACAATTCCAGATACAATCGAAAATTCTGACATCCTTCCAAGCATTGTTAGATTATTGTCAAGTTTATCACCCCAAGGTCTTAGCTGTAATAAATGACAATCATCTATTGGAAGTGATAATGTATTATTCGGGTCAATTGGGATTGGTCTAACATTAACCTTTTCTCCTCGAAATGAAACAGGATTGTCGCTTGTCACTATTAAATCTTCTGTTTTTACAACGGTAACCACGTCATTAACAACACGCATACGTGTCAACTCGAATATTCTTTGAATAGCATTGAGTGCAAGCATCTGCCTGTCCTTATCACGGTTTTCTTTTTGCAGTTCTTCTAGTGATTTGCCAGCAATTGAAACTTCTTGTTCACCAAAGAAAAATGAATCTTTTTCATTTGCTTTGGACAAATGGTATGCCTTTGCTAGTGTTTCATCAATTAATTTGTTGTATCCAGCATTCCAAACATTATTTCGATAAAACATAGATACGACAAAACTGATGATATCGTATCGTTCCTCCATAGTTATTGCATCTCGGCTATCATCAACAAGTATTTTATGTATTTTGTTATATTCTCTTTCGAATAAGTCATTGTAAAGCTTTTCAATCATTTGTCTTTCGCCTTCTGTAGATCCGTCAAGCAAATACAGATCTGTTTCGACACAAATTTTTTTAATGTTTGGATTGAATATTTTTCCTGTTTGTTTTTCTAATGCACAGATATAATATTCATCACCTCGCTGCTTAGCAAATTTTTCCAAATAAACTCTCGGAACATAGTGCATTCGTCTTGTCTCTGTCATCTATAAAGTTACTTAAAAGGGTAGAGTCTAAAATAGCATGACCGCTAACGTTAAAGCATTAGTAATTTGGCAGTATTCTGTGTTCCGTGCGCCCGATGCCACTGCTGATTAAATATACAAAAGCTCATTGTTTATTTTGTTGCTTGGCGTTATTCGTCTGCCGAAACCGTAGCTGAGTAGTGAACAAAAAGCTGAGAATATATTCGTCGCCCCCGCCATATTGCCAATCCAATGTTAGCAGCAGGTTTTTTAGACACCGTTTAGTCGATTCCGAGTTCTCTATGCATTTCTCGCCAGTCCTTTCCAAATTCAATACTTTCTAATGCAGCTTTTCGCTTTTCTTCTGGTAAACATTGAATACAGGTTGGATACTGAAGTCCTTTGTAATATTGGTTACATTTAGGACATAATTCCATTTTATTTATATCAAAGTTAAATGCACATTTTTTACAAGCAGTTATCGTATCATCAAAGGAAAGATATTGAATACTGTCGTTCAGATAAAGCAAAAACGCCTCTTTCCCGATCGTTTCAGCATCTTTATTTCTTGCACGGTCTCTTTGCAGCCAATATCTAATATTTGATAGGTTATTTTTATTTCGCCATTCCTTTGATACAAAGCACTTATCCCGAACTTCAAGTGCTTCTTCATTTTCATAAAAAATTGAAATAAGTTCATCAACAGATTTATAGACTGGGTTATCAAATTCGTGCCGACATCCCAAGCAACGATACTTGGGAATTTTTCTCACTCTTTCGTAAGGATTGCTCCACTTACAATTTGGACAGAAAGGAATGGGTACATAATCATACTTTTTTAGCACGTAAGTAGTGAACTCATATTTATCTATGACGGGATTAGTGTTTCTGTACTCTTCAGCGTATGCTCTTGTTACGTCACTTAAATACTCCGAGTATTTTTTGGGGTGGGAACGATGCTGTAGCGTTAATGTATCTTTACTACTGCATATTTCACACTTGTCTTTAATCATTTCAGACCTTCGTTCTTTCCAGTCTTTAGTATGCCAGGACTTTTGTCCTTCTTTAAAATCTTTCCAATATTGTGCTTGTGCGGATTCTAAGCCAATTTCGCCACTCGCCAGCTTATCCCTTAGAACTATGACTTCACTATATGTCAACATATCAATTCTTGATTTATTCCTTTTTAAACGCACTGTCTGCTAAACTTGCTGCTAACGGTCATCGCTTTCTGCTTTGCTGATATTCTGTGATTCGTCAGCCCGGACTACGTTTGATAAGCGAACGGGGCGATCAGTATATATTCTTCAACCAGCATAGCAGCAAACCCCATGTTGTGTGTTCGGCATTCTATCACCATCGATTTATCGGTTTCCATTTACAAGATGACTGCTTTTGTCAATGCAATTAGTAGTAGTCAATTAGTGCAAAACAATATAAATTAGTCTTGTCGTAGGCTCTTTAATTTTCCAGCTTCAAAATTTATTTCTAAGTCAGGCACATAATTATTCCTAATCTTATAACCCCAGTCTTCAAGTGCATTCCCGTAAGAACGTAATGCAACATTATCAGGTTTGCCTACAAGTATCCGTACAGAATCTTTTGTCATACCTGTGTGTAAAGTCACATTTCCTTTCTTGCCTTTTACTTCTATGTATTGAACTTCTGCGTCTTGGTTTGCAAAGT
>VBAT01000029.1 GCA_005884665.1 Bacteroidota bacterium | reverse complement strand
GTCCGTTCCCGATCCAACCAGCTGCGCTGTCGAGGTAGGAAGGGTGATAGTTATATCACTTCCTGCATTAGCCGTTGGCGGCTGGTTAGGTGCTGCAAGCACGATCACCCGGACCGTATCTGTTCCTGTCGCTCCCAGGTTATCGGTAACCGTTAACCTGAACAAATAAGTTCCTACTGTCGTAAGACCACTTACTCCGGTGCTCGATTGAGTGGGTGCTGCCAGCGTTCCCCCCGGAGGTGTCGTTCCTATTTTTGTCCAGCTATAGGATGCTATCGTTCCATCGGCGTCCGTTCCCGATCCCACCAGCTGCGCTGTCGAGGTAGGAAGCGTGATAGTTACATCACTTCCCGCGTTTGCTGTCGGTGGAAGGTTCACTGCAGGGTTCACCGTTATTCTCATCGTATCCACTCCCGTCAGTCCCAGGTTATCGGTAACCGTTAACTTAAAGTAATAAACGCCTGGCGTCGTCAGCCCTCCCATCAGCGATACAGCTCCATTAGGCGTTCCGATCGTGTAGGTCGCCGGACCACCCGCATACGACCACTGGTACGAAGCTATCGTACCATCAACGTCCGTACCACTGCCCGTCACCTGTACCGAGACCGTAGGCAGCGTCATTGTCTTATCAGGACCCGCATTGGCTACCGGAGGTTGATTGCCCGACGTAGGTAAGTATGCAGTTACACCAAACTGTAAAAGAGGCTTGCCTGCTTCATAAGCACCTACATCCGGAGCTGTACCGGCGAAACCATCATTGAAATTGGGCAATACGATCCCGGCGTTATATCCCAAACTATTTGTTGCTAAATCATATCCCTGTGCACGTGGACCTGCATTAATCACAAGCGGTGCTACAGGTACACCTGCTGCATAAGTTGGATTACCATTTAATATATTACCAGCAACGCCTGCAAGCAATACAAGCGGTGTATTACACACGTCATATTGATACGTACAACCAACGCCAGTACCGCTATAATTTTCAGCTACTGCTCTTCCACCCTGTCCCTGGTAGGCTGCAGTCCAGATGTTATTACGGCTAAATGTGTTTTGAACTGGCCCTCCCCCATTGTCCATAATACCGCCATTCAATCCTCTTGGATTAGCAAAGCCGGGCTCGGTGGGTTGAAGAACCGTATTATGAAACAGAAATGTTCTCCCACCAATGGCTGCATTGTTTTGAGTCCCGCATTTATTAAAGGGTCCCCTGTCCTCAATATCCAAACTGCCATTGGTCGCACCCGCACCATGACGGCGGCTTACGTAGGTAACGTTCCTGAAAATATATAAAGGCCCGATCGAGTTGGTAGCTGATGATACACCTGTAAATGTATTATCCAAAAAGTTTCCATAGATACGGCAATTGCAATCGGCTCCTTCTACTTCGATGCCATCGTCCCAGCAATAACTCACTTTGTTGCCATAGATGTCCGTATTCTCTCTTGGGAAACCGCTTTTTGTAAAATTGTTCAGCCCCCCAATCCCATCCTGGAAGTGCTTGGTATCGCTTCCATAAATATCATTGTATCGTATAACATTATTACCACCGGCCTCCTGGAAACAAACTCCCTGCGGGCCATAAGGATAACCATTATCCCATGAGCCGGCCGTGCCACGCGGATCATGTATCTTATTCCTTTGCACAACAATCCTCGTAACTCCATAACAGTTTTCAGTGCTGCCCACGTCATTACCTGCTTTACCGCGTACTCTCACCGCCGAATGTGTATTGGGAAATGAGCTGTAATCGCTGGCAAATGTAGTTCCACCCCATCCGCTGATGTCGCAATTTTCTATTACCACATCATGCGCCTGCGGTCCCAGGCGAATTGCATCTTCCGTGGCTCCTTTGAGCGAAAGCCCTCTTATAATAATGTAGCCTGCATTTATATAAATACAATTGGCGGCGCCATTCGCAACGTCAATGGTAGCACTGCCTGTATATAAATTGTATCCGCTCGCTGTTCCTGAAGTTGTAATATTCAACTGCGTGGATGAATTGGCTACAGTAGTTGTATTATTCACCGGCCATGCTGAAGTTTCGGCCCATGTAGTCGTAGTTGTTGTTACGCTATTGGCTCCAGCAGTAAGTTGTATTTCATAACTAGTGCCGGAATTGAGCCCGACGATTGAACCCCTATATTGATTAGCTGGCAGAACGACGCCCTGGTATGGCGCTATATCATTAGCGTTATGTGCCCTGTTGTCAAACCATAACGGATAACCGTCGATCCAGGACGAAGCTCCTACTACGCGGTATTTTACGGCACAAACAGTGTTAGCATTTCCCCCACTGCTAGTCCAATAAATCCCTATAGATTGAAAGGTAGGAACGGCCTGTACAACTCCCTGGGAAAAAAGATTGTTCCCACCTTGCCAAAAAAAGAAGAACAATAAGAGGAGTAAAAGTTTTACATAGCGTAACTGGGTTTTCATGGGCTTTTCATTTCATAGAGTATTGGATATTGATCGCCATCTTCACTAATCGTCTGTAAACCAGCTTCAATTCTGAGCTGTAGTACAAAGATCATTCTATCTTAAACTAATAATTAAATAACTCAGAAACAAATCGTTTTCACTCAATTAAAATCCCACGTTCATGATTTCTGTCAAGGTAGAATAACCAGGAAAATTTACGTCCTAATTAATCATATCCTGTCTTTTATCCAGCGCCTGGGATTGGCCAATGCCTGTCTTCCTGGCTTATATAACTTAACGCCACACTAACAAAAAACCATCGTAACTTTCAGGGAAGGAGGGATAGATTATGAAGAAGCTGATCATATTTACAATGATACTCACGCTTGCTGTCTCAGCATTCAGCCAAACAAAAATAAATCATCCAGGGACAAAAGAACACCAACTCAATGAGCAGTATTGCAGTGGTCTTTTCAATACACCTGACGGCATCTATTTTGATTTGCTCGACGATATTACAGCATCGAGTGCAAGAGGATACGTGAATATTCTCGACTGGTTGAATGGAAGAGTAGCCGGTTTACAGGTCTATACAACGAGAAGCAATACACGTTTGCCCTATATCCGCAACAGCCGTGTGGCTATTTATGTTGATGAAGTACAGGTGAGCCCCGATTTTATGAGTTCGCTTTCCGTAAATGATATTGCGATGATCAAAGTGATCAAAGGAGCCTTTGCCGGTGGTTTTAATAGCGGTGGCGGCGTGATCGCCATTTACACCATTCGTGGCGATGACGATGAAGAAGGTGAATAATCAGGGTTCATAATCCAAAGGAAGGAAGTCTGCCATTTTTTCGCTCCAGCTCCAATAGCCCCATGCTAAAATATCCTGGGGCGGATAGCTACCGTTAATATCAATCTCTACTTGCCTGGGATCAGGCATGGTAAGATAGGATCGTTGCCAGGTCGGTTGCCTGTTTTCACGTTGGGCTACCAGGTAATCCCTGTCTTCTATCTCATTTTTATAGGTGACATAGATATAGTCAGTGAAGAAAAGAATCTTAAATGGACCTTCGGTTCCAATGATCAGGCTATCCCCGGTAAGCAGATCCTTTGCATATCTTTCTTTATAGTCCGGCTGTCCCAATATACGTTCATAATAAGCAATTGAATCAGCGGGAAGATCTTCCGTCCTGTGTATTTTCTTTACTCTTTCCTTTTCTTCATTCGGTGTCCGGAACATGCGTCTCACTTCAAATCCCTGCTGCGCCATGCTATCGATATAGAGACTACGCATAAAATGCATCATCGAACCATAGTAAGCTTTGTCGCGGTTGCGTTGCCAGCGGCTGACCCTGGATTTCCTTCCTGTTTCCATGTCTTCAAAGTAAGGATAGCCGTAATACATCGAAACCCTGGTTTTAAAATTCACTTCAAATTCTTCCAACTGGTAACTTATCCTGTAGCCCAATGCTTTGTTTTCAAAAATGAGAGGCTCATCTGAGTAAGCTATAACCCGGTTACTTTTCTTATAATAGCGAAAGTGTATCGCTTTTTGATTTTTTATTTTACAATGTGAAGCATTGGGTGTAGTACCAATAAAATTGTCGGTAAAGGTCTTGCCCCATTTGTCCCAGCCTTCTTCTACTGATGGCTCTACAATCACATTGCCTAGTTCTTTTACTTTTACCTGCAATTCAATTTTTAACTGCAAAGGCAATTGCACAGAATTGAATGGATAAACACTTGTCTCATAACCTATACTGGAGACCACCAGTTCATGCTTTCCCGGTGAAATATCATTTAATTCGAAATTACCATTCTTGTCGGAGGCAGTACCCTTGGAAGTATTGTTGATGAAAACACTGCAACCGGCAACCGGTGCACCATTTGCGGAGGCAACTACTTTTCCTTTTATGGTTCGCTGGGCAAAAGCAAAGAAAGAAAAGAAAAGGAAAAAAATAAAAATTGCCGGAATTTTCATACCGGCAATATACAGTGGTTTCACGCAATCCCGCAAGTATGCGGAACGACGATCTCGCTACGCGAAGGCGCAGCGCAATGGATCTACTATGGCGGCATATAAGTTGCGCCATTCTACGTCGTTTGGTGGATGAGATTTTTTCAGGCTTGGACGCCACGACTATTCCAATCCGAACATGCCCTTGTTGAGTTGTTGTAGTATCTGGGTTTTATACTCGGCTGCGATCAATAATGAAATATTGTGGGGACTTCCGCCGTAAGAAACCATTCGCACCGGGATGTTCTTTATAGACCCAAATAATTTTTTGACGATATCGGTAGTTTGTGAAATTTCATTACCCACCACAGAAATGATGGCGTGGTTTTCGTCAACCTCGATTGTGCCAAATGGTTCCAGTTCTTTTAATATCGCTTTTATATAAGCCGGGTTATCAATTGTCAGAGATACAGCCACCTCTGAGGTGGTGATCATGTCTATGGGGGTACGGTATTTCTCAAATACTTCAAATATCTTCCTGAGGAAACCATAGGCCAGCAACATTCGGCTACTTTTGATTCTGATGGCAATGATATTATCTTTCGCCGCCACCGCCTTTACTCCAACGCTTCCTGCCTGCTCAACGATGAGAGTACCCCTTGCTTCAGGTTGCATCGTGTTAAGCAATTTCACCGGGATCTTATACGTTTGCGCCGGCCAAATGGAAGCAGGGTGTAGGATCTTCGCACCGAAATAAGCCAGCTCTGCCGCTTCTTCAAAACTTAGTTGCTCCACCGGCACGGTCTTTTTTACGATCCGGGGATCATTATTATGCAGGCCATCTATATCTGTCCATATTTCGCAAGAGGTAGCGCCGATGGCAGCAGCAATTAGTGAAGCCGAATAATCGCTTCCACCTCTTTTCAGGTTATCCACTTCTCCTCTTACGTTGCGGCAGATATAGCCCTGTGTAACGAAAAGCTTTTTTTCAGGATATTGATTCAGCAATTGTGTCAGTTTAACTTTGATGCTCCCGATCTGCGGTTCATCATATTGATCGATGGTCATAAACTCCAATGCGGGCAACAATGCGTAATCAATCTTTTGTTCTTCCAGGTAAGCGCAAAACAGCTTGGTCGAAAGCAATTCTCCCTGCGCCAGGATATCCTTGCTTAATGCTTCGCTGAAGGATATTTTCAAAATGATATTTAGAAATTCAAAGTGCTCTGCTATTATTGCCTGCGCTTTGGCATAAGGTTCCGGCGCCTTTACAAGATCTTTGATAAATGCCTGGTAATGGGCTTCCAGCTTTTCGATGGCCTGGCTGGCCATATTGCGTTCGCCTTTAGCAATAAGATTACCTATTTCTACTAACGCATTGGTTGTACCTGACAGCGCTGATAACACCACGATAGCAGGCTCGGTTTGTTTTGATACCAATGAAACGATGTGATGCATACGCTCTGGTTTGCCCACACTCGTGCCGCCAAACTTCATTACTTTCATTTGTTCCCCCCAGCTGTATGTTTAAGGATTATAAATGGAGTGCAAATATAAAGGAAGCGTTTCATAAGACCTCAACGGAGGAAGAGCGGTTGAAAGAATACCCTAAATTATCCGCGAGGTGCCGATTTCACCTTAATATACCGGGATTCTCTTAACCGGTCAGCTGCGGCTGCCTCATGCGAAGGAATAAAAATTACTGGATTGTCCCAACAGTAGGTCCTGAGTTTTGCATAAGTATCCTTTGCCAGTTTATGGCTGGCATTCGCACCCGAATATTTCTTATCAATCACCTGTTGCTGATCATAGCACACATCCGCACCAAAAAGAATATGCGAACGTTCTGTTTTTATGATCACAGAACAATGATGCCATGTATGGCCCGGAGTTTCTACCAGCACAATGTCTTTTGCATTTGTTATATAAAAAGCTTTATCAAACATTTCATATTGTTCATTCAATTCAACAAGATGGGGTTTGAATCCGGGAGGATATAATTGTGGCAAATCACCAAAAGGCTTTTCCCATTCTGCCTTATTAACCAAGACAGGTGTGTTAGTGAAATGCCTTAACCCATCTACGTGATCCAGGTGCAGGTGAGTGAGTATCACCGAACTTATTTTTTCAACTGGAATGCGCAAGGGCTGCAATTGCCTGTCAATTTCCTCTTCTCTTTCAACTGTGAATTTATACTGGGTGGTATTAAACCATTTCACCATTGGGCTTGCAAAATTGAAATAGTCCCGATCGCTAATATTAGAATTTTCCCCGGTGTCGATCACGAATATCCCTTCAGGATGTTCAATAATCATTACCCAGATCGGCAGCCAACCGGTATATTTCCGGTCGAGCATAAAAGCAATCTTCGCCAGCAACCCGGTTGTGCTGGCATCTCTAAATTTTGTTTTAACGGTTACAGCCCCTGTAGAAACCAGGTGCACTTTTAACGATTGCCCTCCGATTGTCCTGAATTCTGCGGACTGTGGTTTGAACATCATACAAAAAATATTTACTCCGGTATGTATGAAATATACTTCAACCTGGATGAAATCTTATTGCGACTAATATTAAAGAACTATTACTATTGGATATAAAGACAGGGTAAGGCCATTCATTAAAGGTGATCAACTGAAAGGCAGGTCGAACTTGCCGGCGAGTTTTTTCAGATCCTCAACCACGCTTTCCAGGAGAGGCAAACCTTCAATTTTATATTTCTCTTCCATTTCTCTTTCGGGATCGCCGGGTATTAATACTTTTTCATGTCCTTTTACTGTCTTAGCCGAACGAAATCCGCGTATCCATTTATCCATATGCATTTTGAATTCTTCAGCCGGCCTGAAAGCATCAATTCGCATGGCGCCAAAAAAATGACCAATGCCTTTGCCGGGTTGTACGGCGGGCATGGCCAAATACGCAGGAAAGGGCGGCACCCATGGCGCATAGTTCGCACCACTCAGCAAGGCAGAAAAAATATCGACAACTGCACCCAATGCGTATCCTTTATGACTTCCATGTTCCCTGTCACCACCAAGCGGTAATAATGCACCGCCTTTTTTCAATTCGTTGGAATCGGTTGAGCTGTTTCCATTCATATCCTGTACCCAGCCGAGCGGAGCCGGCTGGTTCTTTCGTTGCAGGTTTTCCAGTTTACCATTGGCAGCCGTCGTGGTAGCAAGATCCGCGACAAACGCAGGTTCTTCACCGGCAGGAACCACCACGCAGATTGGATTTGTACCAAGCATCCTGTCGACTGAAAATGTTGGAGCGACTGTTGAACTGGCATTTGTCATAACAATACCTATCATATCATGTTGCAGAGCCATCATGCCATGATAAGCTGCAATGCCAAAATGATTGCTGTTCTGTACGCTTACCCAACCGGTGCCAACCCGCCTGGCTTTATCAATTGCGACCTGCATGGAAAAGGGCGCCACTATCAACCCCAATCCTTTGTCCCCATCAACAACTGCGGTCGATGGTGTTTCATGGATGATTTTTACACGAGGATCAGCATTTACTCTTTTTGCTTCCCACAATCGTACATACCCACTCAGCCTGGCGATTCCATGCGAATCGATCCCCCGAAGATCTGCGGAGAGTAATGCTTTGGTAGCTATATCGGCGTCTACAGCATTGCATCCAATCTTTTTGAAAATGCTTTTTGTAAAATTGAATAGATGTTGGTAGGAAAAAAATTGTTCTGCCATGGGCAAATATAAAGAGACGATGCTAGATGCTGGATTCTGGCATCTAGCATCCAGCGTCCACTAGGCAGCAGCACGAATATTAATCTATTTTGCACCTACGGCGCAAATAAAAACATTGCCTCCTTGCGGCGGCCACCGATATAATGCCCCCTGCGGGGCAATGTGTCGTATCCTACATGCATGCATCCAGTATCCAGCATCCCAAAAAAAAGTCCCACCGAAGCAGGACATTATTGTTTAATGATTTGTTCCTTCTTAGAAAGGAAGATCATCTATCGGTTCAGTAACCTCGCTGGCTGTAGGTATATTGCTGCCTGCAGCTGGTGATGCAGATGCCGTATTGCTATAAGAATTATTGTAAGACGGCGTGCCAGTGTTTTCACCGCGGCCTCCTAACAATTGTATTTCGCGAACGCGAAGAGAAAGAGAAGCTCCGGGTGTTCCATCATTGCGCTGGAACGATCTTGCTTCTGGTTGTCCTTCTACATATACCTGTTTTCCTTTAGTCAGGTATTGTGCGACAGCGGTGCGATCCACCCAATAGGCACAATCTACCCATGTTGTTTTTTCCTGTTGGTTACCCTGGCTATCCTTATACTTTTCCGTATGTGCTACGGTGAAGTTGATAACGTTCTTACCATTCACGGTGTTCACCACGCAATCCTTGCCGAGGTTCCCGATAATTTGCATTTTAATCATAGTGCTCAAATTTAAATTGACGTATTTATTTAAGAAGGCAAGTTAAGAATTTTAGCAACTAAAAACACAGGATGAATATCTCATATTATACAATGTGCCGGATTTGTGAATAATATGTTTGGACGTGAAAAAAAGCCAGTAAAATATCATCTTCTTTTGTTAAAAACAGCCAGGAACTCTGTAGAAAAAACGACTATCTGCGTTGTTTTAAACGAGAAAAACACCACTTGATGACGTGTTCAGCGGTACTTCGTCGATAATTAATTATTATTCAAATAATTTTTATTATGCCAACTGCATTAACACGGATCATCGTTCGTTGCGTCGCACTCTTGTACGTTCTGTTCGCTGCTCAGCCATTCCGCGCCCACCGATATTTTGCCTCTACGAGGCAGGCATCCACTCGCAATGACGGCATCGAACATCTGGCATCCTGCATCTAGTGTTAAGTTAAGTATGAGTCGACGATCCATACTGCCACGAATACACACGGATTAAGAGATTTACCGCCTGCCTGCCGGTAGGCAGGTTTAACGGGTTAACAAATTAACTGATAAACAGATGAACGATCACCGACCTCAAATCAATGCCGCGGATGACTTCTTTTTTATCTGTGAACCCGTGGCGACAAATACGCTTAACATAACACTGGTTGCTTCGCCGTTTCGCTTGTAGCCACAATAACGGACTATCGACTCTAGACTATAGACTTCCTATCTTTGCCCGATGCTTACAATCTCACAACGAGGCAAACAAATGCCGCCCTCCCCGATCCGCAAGCTGGTGCCCTATGCAGAGGCAGCCAGGAAAAAAGGTATCAAAGTGTTTCACCTCAACATCGGACAGCCGGATATCGAAACTCCCAAGGAGATCATGGATGCAGTCAGGCATACCGAAATGAAAGTGCTGGAATATAGCCATAGCGCCGGCAATGAAAGTTATCGCCGCAAACTTGTACAATATTATAAGAGGGTAGGTATTGATGTATCGCATGAACAGATCCTGGTTACCACCGGGGGCAGTGAAGCGATCATGTTCGGCTTCTTTACCTGTCTCAACCCGGGTGATGAGGTCATTATCCCCGAACCTTTTTATGCCAACTATAATGGTTTTGCCTGTGCAGCCGGTGTCAACGTGGTCCCTATCAAATCTAATATCGAAACAGGGTTTGCCCTGCCACCCATCGAAGATTTTGAAAAGGTGATAACTGCCAAGACCAAAGCAATTATTGTCTGTAATCCCAACAACCCGACTGGTTATTTATATAGCAGGAAGGAAATGGAAGAACTGAAAAATATCTGTATAAAACACAACCTTTATTTATTCAGCGACGAAGCCTACCGCGAGTTTTGTTATGATGGCGACTATGTGAGCGCCATGCATCTTCCAGGATTGGAGCAACACGTGGTATTGATGGACACGATCAGCAAACGATATAGCGCCTGTGGCGCCAGGTTAGGTGCGTTGGTGACGAAGAACAAGGAAGTATATGATGCAGCGATGAAATTCGCGCAGGCAAGATTAAGTCCCCCGGGTCTCGCCCAGATCATGGGCGAAGCGGCAGTGGATCTGCCGGAACACTATTTCGACCAACCCAAAGCTGAATACATGGCCAGGCGCGACCTGCTGGTTAAAAGATTAAATGCAATGCCCGGAGTGTTTTGCCCAAAACCGGGTGGAGCATTTTATGCAATGGCAAGGCTACCGGTCGATGATTCCGATAAGTTTTGCCAATGGTTACTCGAAAGTTTTTCATACAACCAGCAAACTGTAATGCTGGCCCCGGCCACGGGATTTTATGGAACACCGGGTTTAGGAAAAAATGAAGTGAGATTGGCGTATGTTTTAAATCGTGAATCGATTGCCGCAGCCATGGATTGTCTGGAAAAAGCGCTGGAACAATACCCGGGGAAGACAGCAGTTAAAATGAGCGCCGCAGTTGCCGAGAAATAGATTTCTCATTTCGACTAGATTTCTCACTTCGTTCGAAATGACAATTAAAAGTAGCAGAACCTGTAAAGAGTACTTCATGCAAGGTTGTCACCTGTCTGTGCTGTGTCTTCCAATATTGCAGACACAGTGTTTTTATCGAGCTCAGAAAATTTTATTGGTGGCATAGGTTCTTCAGTATACTCATTGATCACGAGTTGCCACCACCCAACGGTTTTCCATTTACCTAGCTTATAACCCACATTTTCATAACTGGCAAACCATTTAAATCCGCAGGCCTCGTGCATCCTCACACTTTTTTCATTGGGAAGATTGATCACAGCGTATACATTCCTGTAGCCCTGCTTCTTTAATAAATCAAACAAAGCTGTATACAACGTTTTGGCAAGACCCTTTCGTTGAAAATCGTCATGAATATAGACTGAACATTCCACGCACCATTGATAGCCGATCCTTTCACGATATTTGGAACCATATGCATAGCCTGCGATCTTTCCGTCGATCTCAGCAACCAGCCAGGGCCAATGCACAAGATAATTGGTAATGCGATCAGCAAATTCATGGGTGGATGGAACTTCTGATTCAAAAGTGAAGGAAGTATCGGTGATGTAAGGAGCATAGATATCTAGCATTCCCTTTGCGTCTGTTGATTCGGCGAGCCTGATCATGTTGCTAAAATAAAGGAAGTTGTGCCTGTTCGGGAATGCCACGGACAACAACATTACTCCGGCTAACTTTTGACTTCATCTCATCGAAAATTTTTAATCTTAAATAATTGATAACCAATTTAGTATAGTCAAAACAGCTGACATGATCTAAATCACCATGGAAATTAACATCTGTCATAAAACAGCTACCGGCGTTGGCTGAAATTTGTGTTCTAATAAAAACACTATGAACACAGCATTAAAACATACCGCCGTTGCTAACTATCGTTCAACCAGCCAATCTGCCTGGTCAACTTTTATTAACTGGTGTAACGGTCAGGAAAAAGATCGCTTTTTATGGTTGGCTATTGGCGTAACCGGTCATGGATGCATTGTTACTCCACTGACCTTGCTCGCTATTATGTTTTCCGGCAACCTGATGTTCTTCTGGGCCCTTGCAATTGGTGCCATGGCTATGTGCCTGATCTCTAATTTGGCGGCCATGCCCACGAAGATCACCATACCTGTTTTGTTCCTGAGCCTTTTTATTGACCTGGCCATTGTTATCAGCTGTATCACCATCGCATTTCCAATCTCACGCTAACAATAGAACCCCTTCAGAACAATAAACTGCCTTCCTGATTGTGGAAGGCAGTTTTGTTATATTTTGGATGGCATAACCAAAATCACCAATCGTTCATGCCACAGGGTCAATTAACCACCAAGCCGCACTACCTCATACTGGACGGTCTCCGTGGCGTAGCAGCCATTTTAGTTGTTATTTTTCATTTGTTCGAAGGGGTTCATCCCGATCCTGCCGATAACCCGGTACACCATGGTTACCTGGCAGTCGATTTTTTCTTCCTGTTATCCGGTTTTGTCGTTGGCTATGCCTATGATGATCGATGGGGGCGAATGAGCATCAAAGATTTTTTCAAAATACGATTAGTTCGTCTTCACCCGCTAGTGATCCTGGGTGTATTGATTGGGCTGGTATGTTTCCTATTCGATCCCTATACTCCATCAGCAAGTTTATTAAAAATAACCGCTGCCACTCTGTTGGGTTTTCTTTTACTACCAGCACCCGATATTCGCGGCTGGGGTGAAACGCATCCGCTGGACGGTCCCTGCTGGTCATTATTGCAGGAATATATCGCCAACCTTCTCTATGCATTGTTCGGGCGGAAAATGAGTAAGACTGCCTTATGGATCTTTGTTGTTATCGCTGCAGGTTTGCTTACATATGTTGCTGTGTGGCGGGGAGACGTGGGCACTGGATGGAGTTATAATACGTTCTGGATCGCTTCAGTACGTATGTTGTTTCCCTTTTTTGCGGGGCTATTGTTATTCCGTTCATCTAAACTAATCAAGTTGCCCTTCACTTTTCCTTTATGTTCGCTGCTACTGGCAGTGCTGTTCATCATGCCTACTTTTAAATTCAATGGCGTGTATGAAGCCGCCTGTATCATCATTGCGTTTCCTTTCATCGTGGCAGCCGGGACGGGTGGGCAGGTGACCGGAAGACTGGCAAAGATTTGTAAGTTTTCAGCCGATATTTCATACCCGATCTATATCACCCATTACCCGTTCATTTATATTTATACGGAGTGGATCTATATTAAACATCCCCCGACTTCGAAAATCATACCTGTAGCGATTAGTTTATTTGTATTTTTTATTCTGCTCGCTTATGCGGCGTTGAAATTGTTTGATGAGCCAGTGAGAAGATGGTTGAAAGAAAGAACCAGGAAGTAAAGAACGAACCAAGAACCAAATCACAAGAACCATCCCGATAGTTATCGGGAAAACTCCAAGCAAAAAAATCAAAAGATTGGAATTGGGAGCTCCTGTTTAAATATTTTAATTTTTAATTTCTTTGTTCATGGATCTTGGTTCTTGAGATTGGTTCTTATTCATTGAGGCTCCTATATATGCCAAGTTCCAATCCTCTTAATTCCGCCAGTCCCTTCAGCCTACCAATTGCCGAATAACCCGGGTAAGTTGTTTTTTTCAAATCATCCAACATCTGGTGTCCATGATCAGGCCGCATAGGAATAGAGATGTTTCTTTTTTTCGCAACAAGAACGATTTCCTTGATCACCTTGTACATATCCACATCTCCCGTCAAATGATCGGCTTCGAAGAAATTTCCTTCCGCATCTCTTTTCGTGCTGCGCAAATGAATAAAATGAATATGATCACCAAGACGCTTTACCATTCCGGGCAGATCATTATCAGCCCTTACGCCGTAAGAACCGGTACAATAGCATAAACCATTAGCCGGCGATGGCGCTGCGTCCAATAATTCTTTTGCATCTTTTTCCGTGCTTACGATCCGGGGCAGACCCAGTAAAGGAAAGGGCGGATCGTCGGGATGTATCGCCATTTTTAGACCTGCTTCTTCCGCTACGGGTACCACCTGTTGAAGAAAATAAAACAAGTGTCGCTTGAGTTTCGCGGCATCAATATGTTCATAGGTTTTTAAAGCAGCCAGAATTTGTTCAGGAGTGAATCTTTCTTCACTGCCCGGCAATCCTAATAATGCGTTACGATACAATACATCTTTCTCCTCCGCGGTCATGGACTCCAGTCTTTGTTTGGCTTTGCCGATTTGCTCGGTGGTATAATCCTTTTCTGCGCCCGGTCTCTTTAGCAGGAACAGGTCAAAGGCAATGAACGCTGATTTTTCAAACCATAAGGCCTTGCTTCCGTCGGCCAGCGTGTAAGAAATATCCGTACGCATCCAGTCGAGTATCGGCATGAAGTTGTAGGTCACTACTTTCAAACCACATTGAGCTACGTTTCGCAGGCTTTGCTTATAATTTTCGATATGCTGTTGGAAAGCACCGGTTTGTTTTTTGATATCCTCGCTTACAGGCAGACTTTCAATAACAGTCCAGCTCATTCCAGCCTCCTCGATAAGAGCTCTTCTTTTATTGATCTCATCGATTGTCCATACCCCTCCAACAGGTACATGATGCAGGGCTGTAACAACGCCAGTACAACCCGACTGCCGGATATCCGATAAGCTCACCGGGTCGTTTGGCCCGAACCAGCGCATGGTTTGTTCCATCAACATGATAAAATGATTAAAGTTCGAAAACTGATCCCGATAGCTATCGGGAGAAATACGAAGATAAATCTGAAAGAATACAAAATCTGATCCCGATAGCCTATCGGGATAAAAAAATACGATACCCGGAAACAACAATCTTTCGGGTATCGTATTTATGGTACTCGTGCTTAACCTTTTTGATACAGAACTCCTGACAGTTGCCCTTCTTTATTGGAGACCTTTTATAAACTCCGTAAACGCCACTTTCTTATTGTAGCCTGCATCAAACAAACAAGGAGCATCCTGCTTACCCAGCGCAGTAACTATCCAGCTGTCGGCATCAGTAAGGCTCCAAACTGTTATTCCATATCGCTGTGCTGCCGGCACATTTCTGAAATAAGATTCCGCGACATATTTATATTTCGCAGCCTGCTGATCCAGTAATGCAGGTGTGGCAGTAAAGGGAGAAGCATTAGAAGGGTTTACCCGTACATCCATTTCCGACACATGAATGAGTAAACCAGTGGCAGCTAATTTTTGAAATGCGTTATCAATACCTGCATTACTTGTATTGATGCTTATATGCATTTGCAGTCCGGCGCCGTGTATAGGAATACCCGCTGCTTTGAGATCGTTGATTATTTTAATAACGGAATCCAGCTTACGATTATCTATTTCAAGATTATAATCATTGATAAAAAGTTTTGCCGTGGGATCAGCAGCATTGGCCCATTTAAATGCACTATCAATATAATTTCTTCCAAGATAATCTGCCCAATAAAAAATATCACTGCCTGTTTGGGAAGAAGTGCTGCTTGTTCGCAATTGACCGGTGCCATCCACGACTACTTCATTGGCCACATCCCATCCTGTCACCTTTCCTTTATATCTTGTAACAACAGTCGTGATCCAGTTCTTAAATGCATTCTTTACCAAAACCGCGTCTAGCGTAGCGGACAACTGAAGTACCGTCAGATTATCAATTAAAAAGTTCCCGGCATTCGGAAAATGAAATTTTATAGAGACTGCGTTTTCCGAAGGAATAAAGTTGAATGTATATTGTGTCCATGCTGTGGTAAGTGGCTGATCTTGCTGCGTATAGTAAGTATTTCCCTGGGCAACTGCCCTGACTGATTGCCCGTTAAGAGCAGCTTTAGCCCAGAACTTTAATTGATATGCTGTCCCGCTGGTCACTGAAAAATTATCCGAAACAATTTGAATGCTGTATGCATTTGGTCCCGGCGTATTCACCACGATCTTCGCCGCCTGTACACCTGACTGTACATCGGTTGTCTCAAGTGAAATAGTCCCTGAGGTGGGAGCAGTGGAAGAAACCTGGGTGAACCAATTAGTATATCCATTTTCAAATCCCGGGTTCAGGAGCAGATTACTGCCTGTAGCAGCGCTTAATGAATTCAGGTATGAGGCATTATTATTGGCATGCCATGCCAATGTATGCCCGTGTATGGTAAGGCCTGCATTTTGAGCTGTGTTGACAAGATCGTCGCAACCGGTAAAATCAAAAGAGCCGTCATTTTTTACATTAGCGCCGTGTTTCATCTGGTATCCCGGCGTAATCCTGTCAAACTGCGCTTTCACCAATGAGGAGTAAGCAGCATTATTTTTCATTGGAGAATAATCCACTCCAATACCTACCGGTATGCTGGATGCATCCTTTAAAATCGTAGGGCCTGAAGGCGGTGGTGGTGTCGGAGTTCCACCTCCACCTGAGTTCTTTTTGCCACATGATGCAACTAACAATGTGGCAAAAGAAAATAGAATAAATATTTTAAGGTATCTCATTGACGTATAAATAATTTTTAGGTCCTTTTACTGTTTAATCTCCTACACCTGACGATGAAAAAATAAATACACTGCTACAGTAGTTGTGGCTACGATCAATGAAAAAATCCGTCCTACATTCAAACTTGTGCTACAGGCAGATTTATCTTCCTGTAGCTGTGCATTTATCCTGTGAAATACGAATAAATGGCGATAATCAATGCGACCATTAATATTGAAAGAGCTACATCTATCCAGTTCCATGATTTACGATTTTCCAACCTGTCTTCTGCGGACAATGTAGAGAACGTAAGTCCCTGGATCTTGCTGTACTCCGGCGGCTTGGTTGCATAGCTGACTATTAAAAACACAAGTATGCAGACGACCGTTATCAAAAGACTATAATACTGGAAGAAAATATTATTGACCACCCATAGGAAAGATCCTTCCGTATAGGTTTTTCCACTCAATTTCACTGGAGTATCAACTATCAGGCGGAACACTCCCATTAAAAAGCCAATGATTAATGTCGCCAAACAACCCGGGCCGTTGAGCCGTTTCATAAATACCCCGAAGAAGAAAACGACAAATATGGGTGGCGCCAGGTAAGCCTGTATACCCTGTAAATAATCATACAAACCTCTTGCGCCCTGTATTACCGGAATCCAAAGCAACCCGACAAGTACCATAACAACTGTTGCCATTCTTCCAACGCGTACTAATTTTTCCTGTGATGCTTTGGGCCTGAACCTTGAATAAAAGTCCATCGTGAACAACGACGATGATGCATTGAATACACCGGCTAATGCACTCATCAACGCAGCAAGCAAGCCTGCTACCACGATACCTCTAACACCCATGGGAAGCACATGTGTCACTAACAACGGGAATGCGCCTTGTGCCTTTTCCCTTATCAGGTGGCCATTTGCATCTATCAACTGCTTCTGTATGTCCGCGTTGATCCCGCTTTTTGCGAGGGCAAAACATATCATACCGGGGATAATGAAAAGGAAAACGGGGGTAAGTTTTAGAAAGCCTGCGAAGATAGTACCACGTCTTGCCTGCGTTTCATTCTTTGCACCAAGGATACGTTGTACAATATACTGGTCCGTACACCAATACCACAGACCAATGATGGGTGCACAAAACAACATGGCTGGCCATGGGTATTTATCATTAAAATACCAGGCTGCTCTGCCGGCCTCTTTTACAGGAGCCCACGTGCTGGCCACACCATCCGGTGTCACCGGTTTCCATAAATTGAACATTTCGCTGCCGCAGATCTCGCGTAACTTATCCCATCCCCCCAGCGCTTTTAATCCAAAATAAGTCACCATGATCGCCCCAATGATCTTCACAAAAGTTTGAAGCGTTTCTGTATAAACAACGGCTCTCAATCCCCCGACGATTGTATAGATGCCCGTCAGGATTATTAATAAGATTGAGCCGATCCAAAACGAATCCATTCCCAGGAAATTTACATCTGGCAACAATGCCCTGAAAACAACACCACCTGCAAAAATGCCCACGGCTATTTTAGTAAGAATGTAGGCAAACAGTGAAATAAGTGACAAAACGGTTCTTGCCTGCGGAGTAAACCTTCTCTCCAGGAATTCGGGCATCGTAAAAACTTTTGACCGCATGAAGAAGGGCCCCATTACCCAACCCAATACTAACAAACACCATGCATGCAATTCGTAATGTGCCAATGCAACCCCATCGGTTGCACCTGAGCCTGCGAGCCCAACCAGATGTTCTGAACCGATATTAGAGGCAAAAATGGAAGCGCCAACAACGAACCAGCCTAAATGCCGGCCTGCAAGAAAATAATCATCCGGAGAATCTTTCTTTTTCTTTTTTACAGCCCACCAGGAAATACCTGCAATGACACCGAAGTAAAATAGAATAATTATCCAGTCAAGAGTGGTAAGCATAATAGTTGGTTTGTATTAATAGATAAGCTTAAATATAGCGATTAATAATGTTCTCCAGCCACTCTTGTCTCCCACTCTTCATTGCTGGCTCGCCATTTTCAATAGCATAAGTTCTCAGGTCCTCTAAAGATAATGTTCCCTGTTCAAATTCTTTTCCTTTACCGCTGTCAAACGAGGCATATCTTTCTTTCCGAAACTTTTTATAATCGGATTTCTGTAAAATAGTATCAGCGACGATCAGGGCCCTGGCAAACGTATCCATCCCGCCGATATGTGCATGGAAAAGATCTTCGTGATCGGTCGAATTGCGGCGCACCTTTGCATCGAAATTAATACCACCACCTTTGAACCCTCCTGCTTCTATGATCACCAACATCGCTTCTACGAGTTCATTGAGATTGTTGGGGAACTGGTCGGTGTCCCAACCATTCTGGTAATCGCCGCGATTGGCATCCATACTGCCTAGCAGACCGGCATCGGCGGCCACCTGCAATTCATGCTGGAAAGTATGACCGGCCAGTGTTGCATGGTTTACTTCGACGTTCAATTTAAAATCATTCAGGAGATCAAACTGCCGAAGGAACCCGATCACCGTTTCGCAATCATAGTCATATTGATGCTTTGATGGCTCACAAGGCTTGGGCTCAATAAAAAATGTGCCTTTGAACCCATTCTTCCGGGCGTAGTCCTTTGCTGCATGAAGGAATTTGGCAAAATGCTCCTTTTCCCTTTTCATATCGGTATTAAGCAAGCTCATATATCCTTCTCTTCCTCCCCAGAATACATAATTTTCGCCACCCAGGGTAATTGTTGCGTCCAGCGCCGCTTTTACCTGCGCGGCCGCATGAGCGAGCACATGAAAATCCGGGTTGGTACCAGCTCCATTCATATATCTTTTATTGGAAAAAAGATTAGCGGTGCCCCACAACAATTTTACACCACTTGCTTTCTGCTTTTCCTGCAGGTAAGCTGTGATTGCCTGCAAACGCCCATCATTTTCTTTTACATCATTGGTATAATCCACTGCGTCCACATCATGAAAACAATAATAAGGAAGACCCAGCTTGGTGATAAATTCAAATGCAGCGTCGGCTTTATCCTTTGCCCTTTCTACCGCGTCCCTTTTTTCATCCCACGGGAATAAATGAGTGGGTTCGCCAAAAGGATCGGCGCCACTGCCGTTGAAGGAATGCCAATAAGCACATGCAAACCGTAAATATTCTTTCATGGTTTTACCGGCCACAATTTTGTTTTCATCATACCAGCGGAATGCAAACGGGTTATCACTGTCCTTTCCTTCAAATTTTATTTCGGGTATAGCTTTGAAATATTCTTTTTGTCCGATAGTTATACGTGCCATTTTTATTGTTATTAAAGGATTAAGATAAACTGAATGATAAAGTATCGGTTTTACTGGCTTTAGCCAGCTGGTTGTTTAAGAGTTCTTTCCATTGTCCATATAGTTCGTCGTACTGTTTTACGGCTTCGGGCTTAACCATTCCCGCCGGTTTTCTTTTTTCCGATGCGGCCTCCGCATCTTTATAGATGCCTGCCCCGATGCCGGCACCGATAGCTGCTCCAAAACTTCCATCGCCATCATAGAATTCGATTGCCACGTTGTTAACCCCGGCAAAAGAACGGGTAAACAACTCGCTCAGGAAAAGATTGGTTTTACTTACCCGGATAACATTGGGCCGGATGCCGTTTTCCCTCATGATGTCCAAACCATAGCGGAATGAAAAAGCGATCCCTTCCTGTACAGCACGAACCATATGCCCAACTGTGTGCGTGTTGAAATCGAGTTGATGAAAATGCGCACCGATAATCTGGTTGTTCAACATTCGTTCGGCGCCATTGCCAAAAGGCAGAGCCATTAAACCCTCCGAACCAACCTGAACTTTGCCAGCCATTTCATTCAGTCCTTCATAGGTATGATTAGCTCCAACTATATTTTTTATCCAGCGGTTGAAAATTCCCGCCCCGTTTATACATAAGAGCACTCCTATTCTTGGTTTATTTATTTCATAGTTGACGTGTGCAAAGCTATTGATCCGCGATTGCACGTCATAACTCAGTTCATCGCTCACTCCATAAATGACACCGGATGTCCCGGCCGTAGCAGCTACTTCCCCCGGCTGTAGCACATTTAATGATAAAGCATTGTTGAGCTGGTCACCTGCCTTATAGGAAACAGGTATGCCTGCTTTCAATGAAAGCCTGGAAGCAACGCTGTCTTTCAGATGGCCATGAATGGAAAAGACCGGGTCCAAATCGGGAAATAAGGTATGGTCAAATCCAAAGTAACTGATAATATCTTTGGACAACTTATTTTGCTTAAAGTCCCAGAAGATACCCTCCGAAAGTGCTGAAATGGTAGTGGTACATTCACCAGTAAGCTTCATAGAAATAAAATCGCCGGGCAATAGAACTTTATCTATTTTCTTATAGAGGGCTGGCTCGTTTTGCTCGACCCATGCCAGTTTGCTTGCGGTGAAATTTCCAGGGGAATTCAGCAAATGAGAAAGACATTTTTCTTCACCTATTTCCTGAAAAGCTTTATTACCGGTTTCCACGGCGCGGCTGTCGCACCATATTATTGAATTCCGAAGAACATGCTGATCTTTATCTATCAACACTAATCCGTGCATTTGATAAGCAATGCCAATGGCTTCGATGGCCATTGGATCGTATTTTCCCGTCGCATGACATTTCAGGATCGCCTGTTTTACATTTTCCCACCATTGATCCGGACCTTGTTCCGCCCAGCCCGGATGCAGGGACATAATATCCACTTCCGTTTCAGGGTATTGAGCCGAAGCAATACATTGTTGCGTTTCTGCATCAATCGCTGAAACTTTAATAGAAGAAGTGCCAAGGTCGATTCCTAAAAGGATCATGGTTTTGGGTTCCGTTTTATTGCATAAATTACTGCAAAATTAAAGGGAAGGATGAATGAAATCACCCCTCCCTTACGATTGCCTGTATAAGAACTAACTGCTTGTTATAAGCCTCTTTAATAATTTTGATCTCATTGAACATTATCGTCGCCAATAGCTGTATGTTAGCGGTTTCTTTAATCATTGTTTTATTTGTTGCAGGGCACTTGATACATCACTGACTGGCCGCCTGCACGTCTTGTCGGTGCATACATAAATAAGTGTGCCTTTCCTGGGCAGCTTATTTTCCAACAGGGGCAGGTTCTCTTCTATTCCTCCCATAAACAAAGAGTTAGGCAGGTAATTCTTTTGCATCTCGGAATTCTTTTGTAAGGCCTCAGCGCCCATAATGGCCACTTCATAATTATTATGGACAGTCAGGCCCGCCAGGTAACCCCATTCAGGCGAATAGGCTATCGTCTCCCCCAGCCTGCCCGCTATTTTTGTCGTCATCGCCGAGCTCTTTTGAAGGTATCCTTCATTTTCAAGCAAAGTGCCCAATACAAACAACACCTCTCCCATCACTGCATTTGACGATGGAATCACGTTGTTTAGAATCTCAATTTTCCGCGCAGCCAATTTCTCAGAGCCGGCAGAAGTGTAATAAAATAGCCCTGATTTGTTGTCGTAAAAATTGGCAATCGAATAATCAGCCAGTTTAGTGCTGAGCATAAGCCAATGCTTGTCGAACGTCACTTCATACAAACCAATGTAGGCCTTAGCGAGCAAGCCGTAATCATCCAGGAATCCATCGATCGAACCCTTGCTATTCCTGAAACTTCTCCAAAGGTGCCCACTGCCATCAAGCATATTCTTCTCAAGAAACGAAGCAACAGCCAATGCTTTTTTCAAAAGGAGACGGTCTCCTAATGCATTAAAAGCATCCACATAAGCCATTAGCAACAGTGCGTTCCAGGAAGTGAGGACCTTGTCATCAACCGTGGGTTTGATCCTTTTATTCCTTTCCGCGAGAAGTTTGTCCCGGAAGTTATTCAAAATACCTTCAAATTCTTTGTCCGGAATATTTTTCGCCGATGCAAAGTCCGATGGTTCCTGGACTGAATACAGGATATTTCTTCCTTTTTCCCAGTTACCATCGAAAGAAATATTGTAATAAGTTTTAACAACATTGATGTTATCCTTATCCAGAACGCTATTCAGCTCATCGGATTTCCACGTGTAATATCTTCCTTCCCCCTCTCTTGTATCGGCATTGATTGAGCAATAAAATCCTCCTGCCGGAGAAGCCAGTTCTTTATCGACGAAGTCAAGGGTTCCCACTACTATTTTCCTGAAAAAATCATTTCCTGTTATTTGATATGCATGTGAGTACAAGCTTACAAGTTGGGCATTATCATACAGCATTTTTTCAAAATGCGGAACTCGCCATAAACTATCAGTTGAGTAACGGGCAAATCCGCCTCCAATATGATCATAAATTCCTCCCAAAGCCATTTTGGAAATGGTATTTGCTGTTGCATCGAGAGCATGTTTGTTACCGGTGAGGTGATAGTATTGCAACATGAATTCCCAAAGTGAGGGCGTTGGAAATTTTTCCTGCCCTTTTAAGCCTCCATTGGTCAAATCAATTTGCTTGTAAGCGTTTTCAAAAAGGCTGCGATAGAGATCCTGATCCATTCCTGTCTTTCCCTTGTCCCCATTCAACAAAAGGCTGTCATTATCTATGATGCCAAAGGTTAAGGCATTGGCCTGGAGCACTACTTTGTTATTCTTGTTCCTGTAACTTTCGGCAATTTGCTTTAACAATTTTATCCAGTTGTCTTTTGTATAGTAGGTTCCGGCAAAAAACGGCTTTCCATCCGGTAATGCAAATGCATTTAGCGGCCATCCTGCCTCACCATTGTTTAACAACTGGCATGCATTGATATAAATATTATCAAGATCGGGTCTTTCCTCGCGATCAACTTTAACAGCAACAAAATTTTCATTCATGATCCTTGCCACCGCTGTATCCATGAATGATTCTCTTTCCATAACATGACACCAGTGACAGGCGGCATAGCCAACACTTATGATCAGGGGCTTATTTTCTTTTTTTGCCTTTAAAAGAGCTTCATCCCCCCACTCATACCAATCAACGGGGTTATCTGCATGCTCCCGCAGATACGGGCTTGATGCATTAGCAAGACGATTCTGAAATTGATGTGGCGACTCCTTACATCCAAAGAAAAGCGACAAAGACAATAAGCCTACAGCTACTGTCGGACTCACCCATTCTTTTATGCTTTCTATTAACATGCGTCGCTTTATTTATTCACTCCTGCGGACAAAAACCCTTAAGCTGTCATTGTTAGAGCTTACGAGTATCGCCCAGTTGTCATTTATTTTTACCGGTTGAATATCTTTTACATTATAGGGAACAAAAAACCCACTTTCCAATGGATTAAAACTTCTGAATTCAAGATTGCCCAGGCCTTTCAAAAACACACCGGCTGAAGCGTCGGCCGGAGTAGTCTCCACTTCTACGTCAAATTTGTTTCCTGCAATAAGGATGTCTTTTTTACCATCACCATCGAAATCCTTTACAATGATCCCGTTTACAGTTGATAGCTGGGCCGCGACCGGCAATCTCTTGGCGGTGAATTTGCCATGTTCGTTCACAAATATCACAGTCGAAAAAAGATGTGCCTGGTAATGAAGAGCTGTCTTCATCTCGTCTGCTCCCAGGATGCCCGTCAAGTCACTTTCTGCAAATGATAAATACGTCGGAAATCTTGTTGCTATCACCGGGCACTGTTGTGAAGTACATTCCCGCCCTCGAATAGGCACCATAATATCGTTGAGGTGCCTGGCAAGAAAGATATCGTTGGTGCCATTGCCATCGAAATCTTTGGCAAAGACCTCAAATGGCTTTTCCATGCTGGCCTGGAACTTATAATTTTCCCCGAGATTGCCAGCAACCAGGTCGATATCGCCATCGCCGTCTATATCGTCAGCCACTAATTTATCCCACCAGCCTTCCGTGTTTTGAAAGCCATAATCCGATGAAACTTCTTTCATTTTTTCACCAGCGAATTCAAAAACTCTAACAGGCATCCATTCACCCGCAAGGATCAATTCCGGTTTTTTATCTCCATTCAGATCTGCCCATACTGCTGATTTGACCATACCAATCCTGGAAAGCTGCGGCGCTATTTCATTCGTTTTGTCAACAAATTTTCCTTTTTCATTTATGAATAAATAACTCTCGGGAGGCTGTGGGTATTTATGGGCGAGTATTTCACCACCCCTAAAAATATCCAGGTCTCCATCTCCATCAAGATCAACCAGGGCAATGCAGGAGCCGCTGCTTTTGGTTGGCGGAAGGCTTCCTTTTGTAAAATTTCCTTTTCCGTCGTTCAGGTATAACCTGTCCTGGTACATATTCGATCCTTCATTGAACTCGCTTCCGCCGCTTACCACGTAGAGATCGAGATCGCCGTCACCATCCGCGTCGAAAAATGCTGTTCCCATATCTTCATACTGCCTGTCAGCTTCAAACGCAGCAACTACCTTCTTAACAAACCTGCCTGTCCGGTAGGCAGGCCTTTCGTTTTGTTGAATATATAAGCTGCCTGCCTGTCCCTTAGCGCCGCCAACATAAAAATCTGTAGTACCATCCCCGTTTACATCACCTGTTGCGATAAATGGGCCATCCTTTCCGAACTCGTGAGGCAGAAGTACCTGGTCCTGGTATTCATCGTATTTATCTTCCTTATGGATAAATGGTGCTGATAATAGCTGGCCCGATGCCCCGGCAAATAACGGATTGTAATGGCGGCTGTGATCAATTCCCGGAATTGCATCCTTATAATTTACTTTTAGCGATTCGTTGGCTTTAACGTTGGCTAAGGTATTGGATTTACCATCCGGCCACACTACCACGACGCTATCGACCTGGGGTTCCTGTCCTAAACCAAAATGAACGACAGGGTCGACCGAAGAGAGATAACCTCTAACTGTCTTCTGTTGAAAAAATTGTTCGAGCTTTCCGCCATTATACAATGAAACCCGGGCGCCGATCCCATCTGCATTTTTC
Organism: Bacteroidota bacterium; assembly: GCA_005884665.1. GTDB lineage: Bacteria > Bacteroidota > Bacteroidia > Chitinophagales > Chitinophagaceae > VBAT01. Next base: position 5,152 of record VBAT01000029.1, on the reverse strand, counting down.
GGTGGCCCTTCGAGTTTAATACGGAGATAATTATTTTTTGAGTTGGTCACATTTTCATATAAATCTGATTCACCGTCCAGATTGTTGATCACTAAATCGAGATCGCCATCATTATCAAAATCTGCGACAGCTGCTCCATTGGAGAATGTGCTGTCCTTAAAGCCCCATGCTTCAGACACATTCTCAAATTTCAGATCACCTTTATTTTTGAAGAGATAATTTCTTACTTTGATAGGATCGTATATTTCTATATACTCCTTAAATCCTTTTTCAAACATTTCCTGGCTCGAGTTGTACTTGTGCATATTAGCCTTCACATACATGTTCTGTTTCTGCATGACGTCCCCGTCAAATAGATCTCGCCTGTAACCATTGGCCACAAAAATGTCTCTCTTGCCATCGTTATCAAAATCCGATGCAAGCGTGGCCCAGCTCCATTCAGTTTTAGAGACCCCGGCTATCTGCGATATATCGGAAAAAAATCCATTACCCTGGTTAAGATGCAGCACATTATGCATGTATTGCTTCTGAAACCCACTATCTACTATCGCCCAAAAACCATTTACATCCATTCTCGGCATAGAGACCTTGGATCGTTTATAATTCTCAGGCAGCATTTCCATTACCACGATGTCCTCGAACCCGTCGTTATTAATATCGGCTATGTCGGCCCCCATCGAAAAAAGGGAAAGGTGATTGGTCATCTTCTTCACTTCATCTTTGAATGTGCCGTTGCCCTGGTTAATAAAAAAATAATCGTTATCTGCATAATCGTTGGCTACATAAATATCCTGGTAGCCATCATTGTTCAGGTCGGCCGCAATAACAGCCAAAGCATATCCATACGTATGATTGATGCCCGCCTGCTTTCCTATCTCAACATATTTCCCGCCATCATTCCGGAATAATTTATTCCTGTTTTTTTCCGGTGGGTTTCTTTTGCCGGAGACCATTTGAGATAAACCTAAGTAAAACGAATCGGGCCTGCTTGTGAGAAAAAGATCCAGGTCATTGTCATTGTCCATATCGAAAAAAACAGCTTGCTGGGAATATCCATCATCATCCAGGCCATATTGCTTTGCTTCTTCTTTGAATGTCAGATTGCCCTGGTTCACATATAATAAATTTCTTCTTTCGCTGTCAGCGTCTTCAAAACCACCTTTGCAAACATAGATGTCCTTCAGGCCATCATTGTTGATATCGACCATCGAGACACCATTGTCCCATCCTTTCCCACCATCCACACCTGCGGACCCTGTAATATCTTTGAACTTCATCCCACCCTGGTTCAGGTATAACTTATTGGCTGTTTCGTTGCCGGCGAAATAAATGTCAGGAAGCCCGTCGTTGTTGATATCCCCAACTGCCACGCCGGCTCCATTGTACACATAAGCAAATTTGTCAAAGTAGCCTTTATCAGAATTTTCATCCACAAGATTGTTGAAGGTTATGCCGCTTTGGGTGGACAAAACTTTTTTGAAGACTGGTGATGTTAAACTCGCTGCATCTTTGCCGTTATCCTGATCGGTGCCATTACAGCCCAATATTAGCAATGAAGAGCCGCACAGCAATGCAGTGTAAATAACCAATCCTATGTTCTTTTTCACTTTCATCAATAAGCGTTTTCGCACATTAATTTATACCATTCACGTACGAGAGATATTTCTTAAAAACCGCGTTGCCCACACTCCTGCCCAATTTCAAACCCTCCCGGTTTTCAGCCGGGATATGATAACCCCCCATTACGCGGGAAAGGCCGGCCATGTCAGCTGTAGCAGTAAATGTTGGAAATTTTAGAACAACTGGCTGACCTATATTATTAGGTTCCGTCAGTTCGCCCGGGTTACGTATGATCTCGATACCAAAATGATCATCACCAGTAAACAGGCGTAATATTTCTGAGCAGGCACCACTTACCGTGCTATGTCCTGAAACGTAACTTGGAAAAGCCGGACATAGGAATGCATCGGGCGAATAAGGGCGCCATTCCTGTCCTTTCATTTCACCCCATCCTTTCTCAGGGCCATACCATCCCCGGATAGTTTTGTCTTTGAAATAATAATGTACCAATGTATAAGGCCTCGCAAAATCATATTGCATTTTAGCATCCCAGCAGGCGATAAATGCATCCATAGCACCGGCCTCGACAGCGAAAAGCATTTTCACATCGTCGTCAAGCGTATGTTTGTCCCTTGCGGAAACGGCCTGGGCAAAAATGAACCAGTGCCCCGCCTGTTGCACCGATCGTGGTCCGTCACGCATGAATTCCACTAACGCTTTTTGTTCATTTGTAAGATTTGCCTGGTAATTGACAACATCGGTCACCTCCTGTTTTAATTCGGCCGAGCCAATAGCCGGAGGCGGTCCAGGCCTGAATTGACTGCCTGAATCGAGCAGTAGTGGTTTAACCAGTGGCCATTGAGGTGTAAGACAACCCGGAGCAAATCTTCCTCCCTTACCATCAGAAAAATATTTTGGTTGCCAATGCTTCAGGTCATTCAACGTATCGGCAGGATTGACAGGTCTGTATCCTGTGTAATCGGAATAGGGACCTTTGCTTGATCCCTGAACTGTTCCTGTCTGATTTGAGCCGTCATTATTCCTGGCCTCAACCACGGCCCTGGCAGCAAGATTACCAATCCCTGCCGGTGTTGTTGGATCCACTGAATTATCGGATGGATCGAAGCCGAAATCTTTCATGCTTTTGGTGAGCTCTGCAGAATCAAAAGCATAATACACCAGCATGGTGCGGTAAGCAGCATAACTAATAGCCGCTTCTTTATTTTTCAAAGTCCTTTCGCTGGCCGGGCGGCGATCGATATTTTTTAGGTAGACAGGCTTTGCAACAGCATCATATCTTGTCCATGCATCGAACACTGCTGTCCAGATCAGTCCAAGAAATCTTGATGTAACTGTGGGCCGGGGGGAAAACTTTTCTGTATCATCGGCAGTACAATTCATCGCGACCTGTCCCCATTTATACGCTAAATTGTCAACGCCGGTAGGTTCCGTGACGGTCTCCTTTCCATTTGTACATGCAGAAATAACAAAGACCAACAGTGTAACCCTGGCAATTTTTTTCATAATCGAATTCTTTACAGCGGGTATAGATAATTACTATTTCTGATGCCTGAAAACTTAGGAAATAGTAACGATTGATATGTTTATGTGATCAGCAAAACCAGCAGGCAGACGCCAAAGCCAAATTACGTGAAACTACACGGGCAAAAATATATCATTAATACTTTGATCGTTTTTCTTTCATCATGCAGGCCGTATATTTTGGAGTTGCTGCTTGTTCATATTTTAAATGAAAACCGGGGATAATAACTCTTCCCCGGTTTTTCTGAATAAATTATAAATCAAAAATCTATTGTCATTTAAAAATACCCGGGATTTTGCGGATAGGGTGGCCCTTCCGTAACCAGGTCGATTTGCGATTGTGGTATTGGTCTCAACATATTAAATGGCTGCACCCCTGCTGCAGCTTCGGCATTGTATTGCTGAACCCGCGCTACAAGCGTTTTTGTTCGCGAAAGGTCCCACCACCGGCAATCCTCGGCAAATAACTCACGCGTTCGTTCATCTAAAAGAAAATCTATTGTCATTTGCGCCGGCGTAACTTGCTGCGCCACGACTGCAGCCGCGTATTCCGCTGGTGTCTGCCGATCTTTCAGTGCAGCTCTTGTGCGTAATACATTGATCATAGCAGCAGCATCCGCGGTGGTGGCGCCGCCTTTGATTGCCGCTTCTGCACAAATCAAATAACACTCAGCAAAGCGGAAGAGGATGTAGGGTCTGTCGGAATAATCATTCATATGACCTCTGGTCGAGTCGTCGAATTTTCTGACGCTTGGGAAAAAGGCCGCTGTATATGGCGTGGTAGCTCCTGGCAGGTTGTCTGGCTCAAACATGATTCCCTTGAATGCCGCTCTTTCAGCCGGCGTCACAAGCCTGTCTCTCATCCAGATAGCTGTATCAACTTTATTGATCAGGGTCCCACGCGGAGTAGTTGCACCGGTAGTACCGGGGACCACTGCATCAGGCGCTACACCTGCAGGTGGGGTAACCGCTAACCATATTGTTTCAAATGTACCATCATACCGGGAATCAGTAGCCCTGTTGGCAAATGCCACGTCCAAAACATATTTTGTGTTTGGTCTCAGACGCACAAATGGACGCCCATTTTGAATATCTCTCACAGTCACATTAGCTCCGCCACTTGCAGGATAGTTTGCATTAAGAGTTGGATAATTGGGACGCCAGAAGAAATTCGCTTTGTTCTCGCTGAAGCTTGTTGCGCCGTTGCCTACTGGAGAGTTTTGTCCGAATTTAAGATCCTTTGTGTGATCGATAACCATCAATATTTCCTTGCTATACTCCTGTCCTTCTCTGAATACCGTGCTGAAATTAGGAAGCAGGTCCAGGTTATAAGTTGCTTTGTTGTCAATAATACTTTTGGAGATAGTAAAAGCTTGCTGGAAGTCGCTTGCCTGCGCAACTGACGACCATCCGCGCCAGAGATAAGTCTTGGCAAGCAGGAACAGTGCGGTTGCTTTGAATGCTGGCTTACCCATTCCTGCAGCCGGGGTATTCGGCAGATCATTAGCTGACTCGGTGAAGTCTTTGATGATCTGGGCATATAAATCTGCGAGAGGAGCCGGGGCATCGGCTGTCGATGCAGAAGTATTAAGCGTCGTGTGCAGCGGCACCTGGCCAAATGTCGTTACGAGATAAAAGTAGCAGAATCCACGAAGGAATTTTGCCTGGGCAAGAAGTTGGGTCTTGGTTGTAGCCGGTATATCAGCATCAACCCCGTATTGCAGGACTCCATTTGCTGTATTGATATCGGTAAATAAAGTGTTCCAAAAACCTTCATAGTTCCCGGTGTTACTTTTTATTACCGGGTTGTTATAGATCATCCAGCTTGCAGCTCCGTTATCAACAGATCCGCCTCTAAGAGCTTCATCAGTTCCACCGTCGAACAATTGAGTCCATATTTGATTGGCCCATTGGGTTCGAAAACTGGTATAGATACCGGCAATACCACCCTGGAGACCATCATTGGTTGCGAAGAACGGCGGCGTGAAACTAGTCCTGGGCTCTTCTTCCAACAACTTTTTACATCCAGGGCTCGCAAATACTATTGCGA
>VBAT01000088.1 GCA_005884665.1 Bacteroidota bacterium | reverse complement strand
TCCGTGAGCGGAACTGGTACTTCAAGCACGATTACCACAACTTCACCAATGGCAAGACAAAGCGCAAGGGAGCTTGTAGTCTTCAACCAGCTTAACCTGAAGGCATACCCCAACCCGAGCGAAAATGTGTTCACGTTACAAGTCGAAAGTGACAACTTAAAAGACAAGATCAGCTTGCGAATCTTCGACATGGCAGGCAGAACGATTCAAACATTTACAAACCTGTCGCCTGGTCAAACGTTAAAGGTTGGAAGCAATTATAAAATAGGTGTGTACTTCATCGATATGATGCAGGGTGACAAACACAAACAGGTCAAACTCGTTAAACAATAATGTAAATAACTTTGGACCGTAAGATGGAACCAAGACCATCCCGAAAAAACGGGAGGGTCTTTTTGTTTAACCATTACTCACCGGCTTTTCCGGAATACAATCCAACTCTTCATTGTATACGTCGCCTCTTCAGAAAAGTCCTTTACATCTTCTTCTGTTATATCGCCATCATATAAAGCCATAGCAACGGTAAAGAGATAGCGGGAGCCGCCAAGGCTATTATAACGACGGGCTATTTCTTCATCATGTTCTTCAAGTGTTTTGTATAGTTTAAGATAGGATTCTTTGCTTGCGAGGTTTCCACTGCGCCAATCATTAATAATTGCCTCAGCTTTTTCAATACCTTCTTTATATTTTGCTTCTAAACTTTTATCAATAGCGGCCCGGGCAATTTTTTTGTCTTTTTTGTTTAAGTCGAAATACATTTAATTGCTTTTATTAATAGACAAAGATACCCCGCCTGATTCTATCCCGCCTATCCGCATTTGTTGAGTCCCCGCACATCATTGAAAATCAAAAATGTCATTTTTGATTTTCAATGAGAAGCTTTAGCTTTGCCCCGATGATTGAAAGAAGTTTATATAAAGAAATACTTTCCTTATTAAGACAATTTCCTGTTGTGGCAATTGTGGGTGCCAGGCAGGTTGGTAAAACCACCCTTGCCCACCAAATTGCCGCTGTACAAAAAAGACCTAGTCTGTATCTGGACCTGGAAAATCCTTTGGATCTGCGTCGCCTTGCTGATCCTTATACTTTTCTTACAGACAATAAAGACAAATGTATTATCATTGATGAAGTTCAAACCATTCCTTCATTATTTTCCGTGCTGAGGTCAGTAATAGATGAAGACAGGCGTAGCGGAAAATTTATTTTACTGGGAAGTGCATCCCCACAGCTGGTAAAAGGGGTTTCAGAATCACTGGCTGGGCGTATTGCTTACAGAGAATTATCCACAATAAACTTTACCGAGCTGCCCAAAAAAATAACCCGCGACAGGCATTGGCTCCGCGGAGGTTTTCCTACCCCCTTGCTGGCAAGAACCGAAAACATGGCTGCGGAATGGATGAATAATTTTATCAGGAGTTATGTGGAGAGGGATTTGAGCCATTTGTTTGGCGTTGACCTGACAAGTAACATAATCAGCCGATTGTTGAACATGCTATCACATGTAAATGGTACAACATGGAATGCAGAAATGATCAGCCGTTCATTGGGCATTACCGCACCTACTGTTAATCGTTATATTGATTTGCTCGAAGGCGCTTTCCTGGTACGCCGGCTACCAGCTTTCTTTTTCAACACGAGAAAGCGCCTTGTGAAAGCTCCCAAAATATACATCAGGGATAGTGGGGTGTTGCACCGGTTGAGTAATGTGCAAAATATCATTTCCTTAAAAGGACATCCGGTTGTTGGTTCTTCGTGGGAAGGATATGTGGTAGAACAAGTGAAGCAAATGAAACCAAAAAACATGGATATGTATTATTACAGAACGCAGGCCGGCGCTGAATACGATGTTGTACTTGCAAAGGGAGTTCATCCTGTCGCCTGCATTGAAATAAAGCTTAGCAATGCCCCCACTATCAGCAAAGGAAATTTGCAAAGTATTGCTGATCTTAAAACAAAAAAGAATTTTGTTGTCGTGCCTGATATCGAAGATTATAAAACAAAGGAAGGCATTGTAATTTGTAATATAGCCTCTTTACTAACCAAACATATTTCCAGGTTATAAAGGTCCTTGAAGATCCAAAATGAGATTTTCGATTTTCACAACAATGATTTAAATATGCCTTGCAGAATAGGTCAGACGTCTCCCAACTTGTCTGACAAACTTTGAAGAAACCATACAAAATGGGTGTTTATTTTGTCGACATGATGTAGGGTGAAGCACAAACGACTCAGACCGATCCAGCAATAATTGGACGGTAGATAAATAACTGAGACCACTCATACTTCGACAAGCTCAGTATCGGGTGGTCTTTTTTATTTAAGGTCCGGAGTTTTGTCTTTGCAAATAGTATGGTTCTGTTATCATGTGTCTTTTTATTTGTGTAGCTTTATAGAAAGGTTAAATCATGAAAAGTATTCAAAATTTTACTGCAATTATAGAAAAAGAGAATGATGGCTTCGTCGCTTTATGCCCGGAACTGGACGTTGCCAGTCAGGGCAATACAGTAGAAGAAGCAAAATCGAATCTTCAGGAAGCAATTGAATTATTTTTTGAGCATGCTTCAAAGGAAGAAATAACATCAAGGTTAAAAACTGATGTGTTTATAACAAATATGCAAATAGCAGTTGCGTAAACTAAAAATACTTTCAGGAAAAGATGTTTGTAAAATCCTTTCTGATCATGGGTTTAGCCAGGTGCGCCAAAAAGGTAGCCATATCGTAATGCAAAAGAAAACAGAGAATACAACTATCACTGTTCCTGTACCAAATCATTTAGAAATTAAAATTGGGACTTTGCAATCTATTATTCGTCAATCTGAAATTCCCAAAGAATATTTTGAAAACAAGTAATAGATAAATTCAAAAAAAAGTTGGCAGCCGGAAAGCCAGAAAGGACGGCCAACGGGAATACCGCTTTGGTAAAAACTTTGTAACCGGTGTTTCTATTGTTGAAGTAAGACAAGGAATCGATCAATGATCAGACTCATCAAACAATAATTTGCACAGTTAAAAAATTACGGCCATCCCGATCTATCGGGTTGGTCTTTTTATTTCCTCTCGCCTTCCCCTCATCGCCGCGATGCGGGGACATTCAATTTAGAAACACTGGCTCCAATCGGGGTTTGAGCGGATATTGTTCCACCGGATGCATGATTGTGTTCATTATTAGCAAATGAGCTGCCGGAAGCGAGTGTCCGGTTTCTTACACTTCCACCATAATTAAATTCAAATATTCCATCAATTTGGGAAAAGGAAAGATCCGGATTTGGGAAGATGACCGCGGCTGTACTAACATTGGTATTGGTAACGTGGATGCCGTTAGTAGTTTGTAAATGGCCGGTCAAACTGTTTTCATAGGTTTGAATAGCTTCACATTGAGCAAGAAAATTGCCGCCATAACTCACAAATGATTTTATGCCCGCAATAGTAGCATCGTCTGCAACAGTATTTCCTTGCAAGAAAGACCAACCAATGTGAGTAAATTAAGTTGGTCAGGCGACCAGCCGGAGCATAGGCGAGGTTCTTTTTTTATTTTTCTCATTTTCCAAAAAGAAAATTCGGGGGCATCTGCCGTTAAAAAACACACGCTATAAAAACCGATCGCTGTCTTCATGTACTATTTTTAGGTGACGCATTTTTTCCGAATTCGTGATGAATGATCTCTCTCTCTCTGAAGGCCACTTAATGATTTTAATCCTGCCTGACCAAAAACAAATTTTTCGCCATTAAACCTTTGAACTATG
>VBAT01000028.1:41652-72991 GCA_005884665.1 Bacteroidota bacterium | reverse complement strand
GTGGCAAGCGAAGAAGCTTCATCTCACATTGGCTTTAAAGAGAAAGTGGTCAGTTCACAAGAAGGCGATACCGTCCTTACCATGAAGCAGTTGACCCCGGTAAGGTTAATAAAAAATAAATTTTATACAGAAATACAGGCAGCCGAATGGAGAGGGGCAACACCGGACGAACTTAAAACGTTATTGGGAAGAGCAAGAGCAAAAAAGGGGATGTTTGAAGGCGACCTCGAAGAAGGTGAATTGGAGATCGGTCAGGTGAGTTCTTTACTAGGTGAAATTCTGCCGGCGGATGTGATTGTCAGAAATTTGTGGGAGGAATTTACGTCGGCTTTGGCTAATCCGGTTAAAATCCACTAATTTTATATCGCCACGGGATATGAATTGTAAACCAGTTTTACAAATTAAAAAGTAATAGCATGAAACCTAAGATCCTTTTACTGGCTATTTGCCTGTTGGGTTTTGCTGCTGCCAAAGCCAATGCCAGCATAGATCCCGATCCAAAAAAAAGAGTTGATGAAGTTAACGGGGTTATTTATGATTCAGAACATAAAAAACCTTTGAAGGACGTGACCATAACCGCCTATTCCGTTTCCAAAAAAGAAAAGACCGTATTAACAGACGAGTCAGGCAACTATTCGTTTGACGAATTAAAACCGGGTATTTATAAGTTCGTATTTGAAAAAGCCGGGTTTAGAAAAGTGACGAAAGAAAAGGTGATAGTCAAAACAGATGAAACTTTCCAGTTGAATATTGAAATGGCAGGCAGTGGTGATTTGGAGATGATGCCTTCTCCCTTCCATTTTTCCGATTTCTAAAAAGGAATAGATCTTATTTGAATTGGGATGCAGCAATTGCATCCCAATTTTTTTTGTTGTGGCGTAGTAGCGTAATTCCTGCCGCCATCCATTTCGCCTCGTATTTTTTTTCCTTGAAATATGCCCAGGCTTCCTGGAAACTTTTTTTATGCAGGTCCCTTGTGGCTATCGTCACATGCGGATGAAAAGGATGATCTTCCTTTGCAAGTGGAAATTGACCGTTGGATAATAAATAGTCGAACAACTGCTTTTGAAGATCTACGAGCTGTTGACCGGGTATTACATTCACAAATATGACCCGGGGTTTAAAGTTGGAGAAATCCTTTAATTGAATGGAAAAACGATCCCTGCTGGCGGAATAGTGTGATAAAGCTTGTTGTAATTCGCTTTCCAGTTCCGGCTTCATCCAAAACGGCGGCACCAGCGTGATATGGGCCGGCGATCGCAAAGCTATCACACAGTTGTACTTTTCCCTCATCCACAATTTCCACTGCAACACCTGCTGGTCAATTTCCGGAGGACACACCAATGCGACGAAATACATGTTCATACCGTAAAAATAAACGTCCCGCGCAATAGCACGGGACAGTTTATTTTTCATGGCTGTTTTTTTGCAAAAAGTACTAATCAACATCTATATCAAAATCGTCATCGCTTTTTTTGATTTCAAATTTTGGATGTTTTTCAAGAAAGCTCTTGTATTTGAGATACGTTTCATTGGATGCTTTCTTTCCGTTTATAAATAATTCCCCATCCCGGTGTCTAAGCGTATAGCCATCGCTTTTTTTGATCAGCCCGTCTTTTTCCAACCCGTCCACAAACCCTTTGAACTCTTTCATCTCAGCTTTTGCTTTTTCCATTTCAACTTTGGTTTTAGCCATTTCCTTTTCGATTTGCGGTCCAATTTTCTCCATTTCTTTCTGGACTTTGACCATTTCTTCGTTCAGCTTTTCCATATCCACTTTCTTAAACTCGTCCATTTCCTTTTTCCATTTATCCCAATCTACTTTTGCCATCTCTTCCTTCATTTCCTTTTGAAGTTTTTCGAAATCCAACTGCTTCATCACTTTATCCGTTTCGAGTTTCATCTTTTCAACATCAAAATCTTTCAATGACCGGTCAAATTCCTTTCTCATCTTGGTCAAATCGATGTCCATGTTAGCCATTTCTTCCTTTAATTGTTTAGCGATTTTTTCCGAGTCAAATTCTTTCAGGGCCTTATCCATTTCCAGTTTCCATTTTTGACCGTCCAACTCTTTCATGGCTTTTTGTATTTCAACCTGGGCTTTTTCCATTTCCTTCTGGATATCGACAGCATCCATTTCATCCAACACATCGTCGAGGTCACGGACCTTTTTTTCCTTTTCCGTCTTTTTGTTTTTAGGAGTGGTATCGTTGAAGTATGGCTTCTGTTGAAATTGATGTGGCTTATGATCCCACGATATTAGAACAAACATAGTGGCTACGGAAAGCATGGCCAGCAAAACACGCCCGGCTGTAATTGATCCTGGTTTCATACTAAGAGGTTTTAGTTTTATTGATTCACGAAAAATCTCGTATCAAATATACGATTAGTTTCGTATTTTGTTACACTCTTTTTTGTTTAAGGATTTTTTTAACACGGGGGCATCGGCAAGGCCGCTTTCTTAATTCGCATTCCACTGCTTGGGTTAGCGGCCATGCCGTAAAACTAGCTCTTGCGAAAAGCCCATTTGATCATCTCTTTCCAGGTAGGTTTTTTCCCGTACATCAGGATGCCGGTACGGTAGATCTTTCCGGCAAACCAGGTGGTGAACATAAAACCTGCAATCAGGGTGGCCATTGAAGCGGCCAATTGCCACCAGGGAACTGTGCCGGGTACCCCAAAGGGAATCCTGGCCATCATCATGATAGGTGAACTGAAAGGGATTATACTTGCCCAAACGGCTAATGGGCCCGAAGGATCTTTCATGGCTGAAGACATCATAGTGATACTTATGATTACAAGCATAGTAATGGGAAAACTGAGTGATTGTGCTTCTCTCATATCTTCATTAACGGCGCTACCGATAGCTGCATACAATGAAGCGTAGAAAAAGAAACCTCCCAGCAGGTAGAAAATAAAGCAAAAGAGGATCAATGGAACATTGATGCTCATGAATATTTTTTGAGCGTTAGCAACCATCTGGCTCATTGCTCCGCCTCCGGCAGACGCTGAGGTAACATTATATATAATGAAGACAAACGATACCCATATTAAAAATTGGGTAAGCGCCACCAGCCCGATACCGATTATCTTTCCAAGCATTAGCTGGAATGGCTTTACCGACGAAACGATCACTTCCGCTATCCGGTTTGTTTTTTCTTCCATTACTCCCATCATCACCTGCGAACCATAAAGTAGGAGAATAATGTAGATAAGAATACCACAGGCATAGGCAATTCCGGTTGCGACATCGGAGTTAGCCGTTTTATCATTAATATTCTGTGGTGTTATCTTAATCGTATTTTTTTCGAGGATCATCTTTTTATTCTCATCAATTCCCAGCTTTTCATTTTTGATGGAGTTCCAGATATTATTCAGCTTGCTCTGAACGGGCCCTGTCCCCTCACCACCAATAGTGCGCGACGTAAAAATCGTCAGTTTGCTGCCTACACTATCTTCCCATTTCAGCCTGGCTGGAATAACGACGTAACCATCATAACCTTCTTTTTTAAAATTGGCGGCCAGGCTATCCGGGTTCATGTTCACCAACGTGAGCCTGGAGGAACTATCGGGATCTTTCATATTCTCCCTTTCAATTTTTCCCCTGTCAAAAAATCCAGAAGAATCAATGACAGCGACATTAAGGTGGGTACCGCTTTTGGCGGCGATATAACTGCTACCGAAGATCAGCCCCAGGTAAAGCAGCGGGAATAATATTGTGCTGATGATGAAAGTTCTCTTTCTTACCCTTGTCAGGTACTCTCTTTTTATGATAAGCGTTGTCTTACTCATGGAATAGTTTTGAAGTTGGTTGCATCAATCAGTTTACTTTCTGGAATTGGCGGGCCGTCGGCGTTCCTTCCACCAGGCGGATAAAAATATCGTTGAGCGATGGAAGGATCTCGTTAAACGAATGAATGTTTACGCCTTTTTGCAAAAGGTATTGCAATACATCATTTGGTTTGTTATTATCCTTGATCCGCACCACGTAAGAGAGATCCTCATTCCTTAATATTTCAAACGGAGCTGTGCCGTTTAAGTTTGCAGGCATCTGGTCGACACCGATACTAAAAAGATTTTCCTTGTAGTCCTGCTTTACTCTTTTTACAGTGCCATCCAGGATCTTCCGGCCTTTATTTACCAGTACAATATGATCACAGATTTCTTCCACCTGCTCCATACGATGGGTACTGAAGATAACAGTAGAACCACGCTTGGCAAGATTGTATATTTCATCTTTGATCAGGTTGGTATTCACAGGGTCCAACCCACTGAATGGTTCATCCAGGATGATCAGTTTCGGATCGTGCAATACGGTGGTAACAAATTGAAGCTTCTGCGACATACCCTTTGAAAGATCCTCAACTTTTTTGTTCCACCAGCTATTCATGTCGAATCTTTGGAACCACTCTTTAATCTTTTCAGTGGCTTCATTTTTATTCAGGCCTTTTAACTGGGCCAGGTAAAGCGTTTGCTCACCGATTTTCATTTTCTTATATAGCCCGCGTTCTTCGGGCATATAACCGATGTGGGAGATATCCGACCGCGGATCGAATTTTTTACCATCAAATAATATCTCGCCTTCATCAGGATAAAAAATCCCGGTTATCATTCTTATCAATGTGGTTTTACCTGCCCCATTGGGTCCAAGCAATCCGAATATCTGGCCCTTTTCAATCGTCAGGCTGATATCATCTACTGCTTTTTGTGTGGCAAAGTATTTTTTCAGGTTTCGAAGTTCCAGTATTGGCATGCTGAGAAGATTGTAGGACAAAAATAAACGTTAGTATAACCCAAAGGTAATATTTCGATAAAGAGATGCCGGCAAGGCGTGAAATGCTGAAACGGGGGCGCCAGTTGCATCCATTAAAGCGCTTCAATGTACCGGGCAACCCTTTCTCCATCCATTGCAGCGCTGACAATGCCGCCTGCATAACCAGCACCCTCGCCACAGGGATACAGATTTTTTACCTGCGGGTGATGAAGGGTATTATTGTCCCTCGGTATGCGAACCGGTGAAGAGGTTCTCGATTCAGTGGCAACTATTACTGCTTCATTCGTGAAATAGCCTTTGCCGGCGGTTCCTGCCATTTTTTTCCCAAATTCTTTAAAAGCTTCCTGCAGTCTTGTATATATAAATGGAGGTAATACGTCCTTTAGCAATGCTGGGTGAACGCCTGGTAAATATGAGCAATCCGGTAGAGAGGTGGATAATTTAGACTGTGTGAAATCAACCAGCCGTTGTGCGGGAGCAACAAATTTTCCTCCGCCTGCATTAAAAGCCTTTTGTTCCACGGATTGCTGGAATTGCATTAATAAGAGGGGATCATTCTTTATCCCCGGCTTATTAAAATGCTTCACTACATCTTTCTCTTCTACTGAAACGACAATGCCGCTGTTGGCGTAAGGATTATTTCTTTTGGAAGGTGACCACCCGTTCACCACCAGTTCCCCGGGATTAGTGGATGCGGGTGCAATAATGCCTCCGGGGCACATGCAAAATGAAAACACACCTTTTCCATCCACCTGCTGCACGAGGTTGTAGGAAGCTGGCGGCAGGAATTTATTCCGGGAAGGACAATGATATTGCAGGGTATCAATTAATGATTGCGGATGTTCTACTCTCACTCCCAGTGCAAATGGCTTTGCTTCGATCAATACCTTTTTGGAGTATAATAATTGGAAAATATCCCTTGCGGAATGACCGGTTGCCAGGATCACGGCATCTGCAGATAACGTATCGCCATCGGCTGTTCGGATCGAACTTATTTTTCCGTTGGTGATGACAAGATCAACTACTTTTTTCTCAAACAGGAACTCGCCTCCGCAGTCGTTGATTTTTTTTCGCATAGCCGTAATGATCTGCGGAAGTTTATTGGTACCGATATGCGGATGTGCTTCATATAATATTTTTTCTTCGGCTCCAAAATGGACAAAAAGATTGAGGATCCTGTTGATATCACCCCTTTTTGAACTTCTTGTGTACAATTTTCCATCGCTATAGGTACCGGCCCCACCTTCACCGAAACAATAATTGCTTTCGGGGTTTATTTCTCCTTCTTTATTAAGCCGGGCGAGATCCCGCCTGCGGGCTCTTACATCTTTGCCCCGTTCCAGGACAATAGGTTTGATACCAGCCTCAATTAACCTGAGAGCTGCAAACAGCCCGGCTGGTCCGGCGCCGATAATGATAACTTTTTTTGGGGCATTTTTTACATCAGGGAAGTAAAAGGAAAGTATTTGCCGGTGATGATATGGTTCATCAATAAAGACCTGTACAGTTAAATTGATCCAGGTCTGTCTGCTGCGTGCATCAATTGACTGCCTAAGAATATTATAACCGGAAACAGCAGTAGTTTTAACTGCTTCGGAGCTTGCAATAAGCTTTGTTATTGCGGAATCATCGGCTGCTTCCGATGGAAGTAGTTTTAATGAAATGATTTTTTGCATGTTGCCAGGTTTTTATCCTGAAAAACAGATCGGGTGCAAAGATAGATAACAAAAAAGGCTGTCTTGCTGACAGCCTTTCAATAATTTATTTGAAGTATGTTATTATTTGGCTTTTTTGGCTTTCTTGAAAATTTTGTATCCAACATTAAGCTGGAATCCCTGGTTAAAGAAACTAAAGTTTGCATCATCTGCAGCACAATCACGAATACCATGGATATACCTGCCGTGAAGTGTCCATTTTTTACCTAATGCAAGCTCGGCACCAACGGTAAATCCGCAATCGAAATCCTGGATATCGTTTGTGAGCGTTTTAACCTCATTGAAACTGTGTTGCCTGGCCCGGATCAGTACATCGGCTTCAGGGCCGGCAAATACGGAGAAGTTATTTATTACATTGAATTTTACCAATAAAGGCACTGCAAAATAGTTGTATTTAAAAGTGACGTTTCCCCATTCGGTTGAAGCGCCTTTGGAACCCATTTGGCTGTATAAGAATTCGGGTTGAATTTTAAAACGGGAAGAAAGAGGAATTTCCACGAAACAGCCCAGCGCAAGTCCGGCTTTGTAGCTCGGGTCAAAATCAGGATAATCAACTGCAGTGCGGAAAGTGCTGGCATTTATTCCGACTTTAAAGCCAAAAACAGTCTTACCTTTTAGAGATTGGGCAAACGTAGCAGAAAAGAACAAAACGGCTACCACAGCAGCGAGGAATTTTCTCATATCAGTTCGTTTAGTTTTAGTGTAGACAAATGTAATGATTATTAGCAAATATAACGACCCCTGCAAAAGAACCAAAAAACAGGCAGCACTACGATTTTGATCATTAATCAAAGATTTCTGTTTGCTGGTCTGGAAAATATTTATATCTTCAGAAAACAGGCGCTAACCTGTCAATAAATAGCCTTTCAGTCACTTGTACTCTGCTGATTATCCTTAGAAAAAATTTATGCCGGACTAGGCCGGTTCCCTGAAGAACAATCTGATAAGACTTAAAAGACATCGCGCAATTGCATTCATTGGATGAACAGGTAACTTCATGCAATTATTGGCCGGGACAAACGGTTGCTCCAAGCCTGTGTTTGCAGATACCGGGCACATGCGAATCGTATAATTGCGTATAAAGATTGCAGGATGACAAATGATAAAAAAAGAAGCGAATTTTTTTTGCAAAGAGTGATAGTAATTACAAATAAAAAAAGTAATGTTGTAATGGACAGAAGAAAGATGGTACGGATAATATAAGACAAATTTGATTTCGATTTTATAAAATTTCGATGCAAAAAACCAGCAAAATCGAAGACATTTTTATTATCGAAAAAAACAAGGGAATAAAATTTTTTTTTAACTGAGAAATGTAGATATTCGCCACCCTGTCCAAATTTTTTTATTGACATGTGTGCAAAGTTTTTTTTTGGACCATTTTGATGAACAACAATACTTAACCCGATATAAATTGCTCACTGACTGATGGAGAAAAACGCCGAAAAAATCTGGACCAATTGTTTAAAGATTATCAAGGATATTGTTGAATGGCAGCATTTCAAGACCTGGTTCGAACCCATCAAACCTGTATCACTTAAAAACAATATTCTCGTCATCCAGGTGCCCAGTCAGTTCTTTTTTGAATACCTCGAAGAACATTACGTAAATTTATTGGCAAAGACTTTGAAGAGAGAATTAGGTAAAGAAGCAAGGCTTGAATATCGTATAATGGTAGATAGTGGGAACAGCAAGAACAAACCGTTGACGATGGATGTCACAGGCCAGGGCTTCAAAAGTTTTTCAAATAATGAAATGGACTTTCCTTTGGTCATAAATAATCCTGTCAAAAATCCTTTTGTGATACCGGGTCTGAAAAAGATGCAGATAGATCCCCAGTTGAACCATATCTATACATTCGATGCATTTATAGAAGGGGATTGCAACAGGGTGGCCCGCAGGGCTGGCAAGACCGTGGCAGAAAAGCCAGGCACCAATTCATTCAACCCGCTGGTAATCTATGGGGGTGTCGGTTTAGGGAAGACCCATTTGGCCCAGGCAATTGGCAATGAGGTTAAAAGAAGTAACCCCAATAAAGTGGTCCTGTATGTGAGCTCCGAAAAGTTCATTAACCAGTTCATGGACCATAGCCGTAACAATGCCATCAACGATTTTATCCATTTTTACCAGCTTATCGACGTTCTGATCATCGACGATGTTCAATTTTTCGCTAAAGCGGAAAAGTCACAGGACGCGTTCTTTGCGATATTTAACCATCTTCATCAATCCCATAAACAACTTATCCTTACTTCCGACAAATCTCCCAAAGACCTGGAAGGAGTTCAGGAAAGACTGTTGAGCCGGTTCCGTTGGGGACTCAGCGCCGATGTGCAGATTCCCGATTATGATACCCGGATCGATATCCTGGAAAAGAAAATGAAGAATGATGGCCTGGAAATGCCCAAAGAGGTAGTAAAATACATCGCTTACAATATTAATAGCAACGTCAGGGAGTTAGAGGGCGCTTTAATATCACTGTTGGCACAATCTTCGCTGAATCGGAGAGAGATTGACTTAGACTTAGCCAAGAAAGTGTTACGCAATTTTGTAAAATCGTCCAGTAAAGAGATTACGATCGACACTATCCAAAGGATGGTGTGTGATTATTTTGACGTGTCATACGATAAACTCCTTCAAAAAACACGTAAACGGGAAATCGTACAGGCGCGGCAGATCACTATGTACCTCGCAAAAGCGTTTACCAAGAATTCTTTAAAGACGATAGGGGAACATTTCGGGGGACGGGATCATACTACCGTCATTCATTCCTGCCAGACAGTAAAAGACCTGATGGATACTGATACCGTTTTCAGGGAAAACGTGCTGGAATTGCAGCAAAAAGTACAGTTAGCAGCGATGTAATAAAAAACAAAACTATTTAGATCCCGGTTCCCCAAGAGCCGGGATTTTTGTTTGGCTGCTTGACAGTTTCAGGCTATTTTTGCTGCCCCTGAAAATAATAGTTTCAGGATTAGTGTTCGGGAGGTAGTTCAGCCCGGTAGAATACGTGGTTTGGGACCACGGGGTCGCAGGTTCGAATCCTGTCCTCCCGACAAAATTCGGCACATTCAGGTGAGGTGGATGAGTGGCTGAAATCAATCCCGCCGATAAGGCGGGACTAAACCGTCGGACATCCTTAAAGATGTACCGATAAAAAGTTTGAAGGTTAAATGCGGAATCCACGGTGAGGTGGATGAGTGGCTGAAATCAACGGTTTGCTAAACCGTCGTACGTCCTTAAAGATGTACCGAGGGTTCGAATCCCTCCCTCACCGCAAAAGGTCTTGATTTATCGAGACCTTTTGTGTTTATGCCTTATACATTGAAGAACATGAGTGACTGAAATCAATCTCGCCGTCCAGGCGGGTCTAAACCGTCGAACGTCTTTAAAGATATATCTCACGTCGGATATTACTGTCTTACGAGAATCTCAAAATCGAAGTTTTGTGATTATGTTCTACGTCTACTTCTTGTTTAGTGAAAATCTTCAGCAATTTTATTGTGGGCAAACGGACAATGTCGAATACCGAATAGAGCAGCATAATTCGGGGGAGACAGTAAGCAACAAACATGGTATACCCTGGATTCTTATAGGTTACATAGTAAAAGAGACAAGGTCAGAGGCAATGATATTAGAAAGGCAAGTGAAGAAAAGAGGTATTAGAAGGTGGCTTGAGAAAAACCATAGTCTTTTAATTAAACCTATTAATTCAAATGATGAATGGATGAGTGGCTGAAATCAATCCCGCCATTCAGGCGGGACTAAACCGTCGTACGTCCTTAAAGATGTACCGAGGGTTCTCCCGCCAAATGGCAGGATTCCCTCACCGCGATTAATCAGGCCGCTTCATTATTAATAGCGATATTTGCAGCGGCCTGATTGATTAACGGGAGGTAGTTCAGCCCGGTAGAATACGTGGTTTGGGACCACGGGGTCGCAGGTTCGAATCCTGTCCTCCCGACACAGGGTCGCTCCGATTGTATCGGAGTCCTCCCGACATTGCCCACCTTAGCTTTAGCGACGGTGGGCTTTTTTCATTTTGTGAACATGACCGTTAACTAAATCTGTTTATGCAAATGGTTTTGGACCACGAGGTCGTCCGATTAGTATTGGAGTCCTCCCGACATGGCTACCTTGCTTTAGCAAGATGGTTTTTTTCATTTTGTGAACATGACCGTTAATTAAATCTGTTTATGCAAATGGTTTGGGACCAGATCATCACCCTGTAATTAAATCCACTAGTGCCAAAGATCAATGGATGAGTGGCTGAAATCAATTCCGCCATCTGGGCGGGACTAAATCATCATATGTCCTTGAAGATGTTACGAGTTCTCCCTGTATGGTGGGACTGCCTCACCAACTGCTGGCCGCATTGAAATAGCCTGAATACGGAATTAGATTTTTGAGTAATTTGAGTTGGGGTAGAGTAATATAAACTTATGCTATGCAGCCAAGAGTAACCCAAATAGTAAGATTTCTGCTTTTAATGTCTCTTCTATTTTCATTGAGAGCAAATGCACAAGATAACAACTTAGAGTTTTGCCGGAATTTATTAACCATCCATAAATTCATATCGGAAAAGCGACAATCTGATACAACAATTGTAACTCCGGTAGGATTGTTAAAAAGCAAATCAGATTTTGTAGCGAACTCCAGAAGTACGCGTAATCGTGCTTATTACACTTGCCTGATTAAGCTGCCAAATCAGTTGGTCAGTGAATTCAAAAAGGAGAGTGGAAAATTCGATTATATTGTGAATTTAGGTGCTTATTCGACCAAGGCTTCCGCCGACAAGGCTGGTCAGAAACTAAAAGCCACAATACTTGGCTGCGTTGATAAATCCAAATGGAAGACGACAGCGGTAGAAGGACCATATTTGGCGATGAGTTACCTACCGCGAGACATCTCTCTATCCCTAACAACGATTAAAAAGGCAGATGGAAAATTTGAAATCCGACTTGCCCTCATCACCTTCGGAAATCTTTAATCATCCATAACTCAAACCATCGTTTATGAAACAAATGATTTTATTCTTTTTAGCAGCTGTTATCGGCGCCACAATGCTTGGTTGCAACAATTCGGACAAGCCGGATGAAACTGCCAAAACAGATACAACCACAAAGAAAGCTAATTTGGAAAATGCCAAGGTCTCTTCCAATTCACAAATGAAGCAAGTTGGCGATGGAGCCGAGGGAGTGATTGCGACGAAGACCTGGGATCCAATTAGCGAGGAATGGAATAGGGGAACGCGTAAAGAGTTTTCAAAGACGATAAACTTTAAGCTCGGTATTACTGTTGAGTTCAAGTTCACTACGCTAACAAAAGATTCTGCAAACTCAATGGTGGAAAAGGTAACAGTCACATTAACAAAGGCAAATAAGAGTTACGGAGTAACAGCCGCTATTTCTGAGCAGTACAATATGGGCACAGAAGATACAATATTTTCATATGTAATGACTGACATAACAGCAACACTAAAACCAAATGCCCATAGTAGCACAAATGCAGAAGCACATTGGGTTCATTCATACAGTAAAGACGGAACTATCGACGTAGACAAATAAAAATTAATCGAAATTTTCCTTTTCAACCTTAGCATTATCGAAGGTTGGCATTTTTTATGAGGAAGATAATGAGGCCGACATTGCTGCTCAGTAGTAGGCCATTAAGAAAGAAGGATTTTGAAAATGACACAAAGCACTGCCCCCCCTAATCATTTATTAAATACTTGATTAAAAATCGTCGGACTCAGGCCAATGCCAAAACCCCACCAGAATTTCTTGTTATATATCCATTGTTTTCCCAATGAACTGGGCGCCCAATCCAGAGCAGCAGGAACCACAAAAAATGTAATGCCGTTATAAGAGTAAAAAATTGAAATGCCACCAGAAATATAAAATTGTTTTGACTTTTTATCACCGACTAGCGAAGTGTCCATAATAACAGATGAGTTTAATTCTTCCACACCAGGTGCAAGGAAAATACCGATGCCTATTTTGTGTGTGGCTTTTTTCCCGCTGGCAAAATACCGATCGGTCGTCTTTTTGACAATGTCTATATTAATTCCCAGGCTAGTGATGCCTGACATAGCTGTAGCAGTAAATATAGTATCCTTGGGTGTGTTGGTTTTATGGAGTGTTACATTAACGTTTGGTCTTATCTTAAAAGGAACTGTAACCAATGAAAATGGAGCGCTGTTCAAATATCCTTTTCCGAAGACATAGTTCTTTTCAGTTATTCCCAGCACCTGATTTTGTTCTAACAATACTTTTCGTTTTGTATATCCGTGGTTTTTATATCCGGAAATGGTGAGAATATTGTCTGCTGATTCTACTTTCACGACATAATCAAGTTGATCAGAAGACATGAAATATTGACTTCTACTATAAATTATATCATCTGCCAATTGGATAGATAATTGTTTAGCTAAAACCTGTACGCCGTTCAAAAGCACCTGAAGCATCAGTGCTTTATTACTGACAATGGCAACGGCTGCGGGAATAATTACGCACACGCGCACAGTTTTTGATGGCGTAGCTGAATCAAATTGAACGCTCGTCTGTGGCGTTTCAAGAGAAATTTGGGCGAAATCAGCAGCAGCAAATGTGAGACTCGGCGGCAAGCCGCTGGACGAAAGACTAACAGCAAATGGAGTGGTTATGCTGGTGCCATTGCCCGGCACAGAACCAGCAGACAATTCCATAGTAATATCGATTGGAATAACAAGTTTTTCGTTTGTATACTTGTGGGCAGTCAGGGTAGTGGGGGAAATGGTTACCATAATGTCCTGACAAAAAGCTACTCCTGGTGAAAGCAATAATAAAAAGAGCAATTTTGATTTCATAACATTTAAGGTTTTGTTGTGGGATTTGAAAAATGAGATTTACCAATTTGAGAGCAAGGTAAAACGGAATTCAATTTTAAAATACGGGGAAAACACCCCCTTTTCAAATTTTATCTTTCAGAGAACTTGACTTCTCACGAAGGTCATCATCGACGGAACGACGAAAAGATCGTCGCAACTAACGATACCAGAAGTAGGACGGGCGTGTCGAAAAAAGTTTGTTATTTTATCGGGACGGAGGATTCTGAACTTCTATCAATGTTTGAGACAATCGATTGGGCCGCTTTCCACTGTCTCTATTATTTCTTTAAATAGTAGCGGCCCGATCGATTCGAAAAAATTTCCTTTAATTCGCTATTGTGAAAAAATCCTGTTTCATTATTCTCATAGCTTTCTTAACCATGCACTGCCGCAACGTTGAAAGGAGGGGACTGGATTTTAATGGCAAAAGAGCTGCGATTGGATTGCCGTTGCTCGATTCTAATTGGGGAATAACAGATAATAGGGACGGCTATATTATGTGGGCTCCAGCGCATTCGGCAGATTCCATGGCTTTTCAATC
Source organism: Bacteroidota bacterium (assembly GCA_005884665.1). Classification (GTDB taxonomy): domain Bacteria; phylum Bacteroidota; class Bacteroidia; order Chitinophagales; family Chitinophagaceae; genus VBAT01. The sequence continues at coordinate 59,096 of VBAT01000028.1, read as the reverse complement.
AAAGTTTGTAAGGATCCGCAATGGAAAAGTAAAAAGAGAAGAAAACAGGTTTGCCGGAGGGCAGAAATATAAAACCGTTGATGGCAATTTCAGAGAAGACCTTTTTATTTCCTGTGATTTTGACGAAAATGAAAACGTTAGCTATTGGGATTGCGAATACCGGGGCGGGGGTCATGAATTTGGCTGGAAAATAAGCCGCGCCCAGGCAGATTCAATACTATCCCAATGGAAGATAGCAATCAAATGATCGTAATGCCCGCGCGATCGACCAGGCCGCTTAACATTATCTGCAAATTTCTTTAAAGTCGATCGGCCCGATCGATAGAAGCGGTCCGTTCGATCTAAAACATTTTTCTCAGCTCAACAATGGCTTCCTTTCCAGCCGTTTCTTTTATAATTCCACGCATAGGCCGCGCTAGATCCAACGTTGTGTAAACCACCATCGATGTAATAATCGCAAAACCGGTGATAATGATCCAGTCTTTGTAATGAAAAGCAGAACTTGTAAAGCCGCCTATAAAACAGGTGGCAAGCACGCAGATAAATAACATGTATATAACCAGGTCCGGAACCTTCGATTTTAGAACGGTTATCCTGGTTGTCGCACTATCAAGCATCTTATCGAGTGCCGGTGTCATCTGGTTGGAAGGAATAAGCATGTTCGGTTGCTTCGATTGCTGAGCAACCCTTGTCCATAATCTCTCGCCAATCTTATTGGCATCTTCGATTGCTTTGTACAACTGGGTCCGGTTGGTCGCATTCTCATAAAAGTGGATCACGGCCTCCACATATTCTTTAAAATCGGCACGGAATTTCTCTCGAACACTGTCAGGATAAAACTCGGCACGACGTATGGCGGAACTTATATCATTAGCTTCCTGTCGAACGACCCCGCGAACATTCTCCATACGATTTCCAGACATGCCAAATGTAAAGGCAAGTGTTAGTCCTGATAATGCAAACAATGCCGAAAGCAGTGAATTAACTCCGCCTTTTAATTCATGTGCATCTCCCCGCCATCTCTTATTGCACCATCTGCCCAGTGTAGCCGTCAGGAGTATGCCGCAGAAAAGAACAAGGCATAGGGCAAGCGCATCGGTCCTGTTAACTAAAGAATACATCACTAACTATATTATATCACTTTCCATCATTTTCAACACATCGAGAAGCGGTTGCTGGGTAACTTTGAAATTCCGTTGTGAACTGCTTGAATTTAAATCTGCGATCAGCACGATGATAAGGCCAAAAGCTACAGGGAGCCAGGGTAACTGCAACAGCCTGCGCATCCCGTTGACACCTGCCTGGTAACCAAAAGCCAGCATACCTACGAACGCAAGAAAAAGCAGTGAGCCCCAGATAATATCAGGTATGCGGAATGTCAGGGCCACAGTTTTTCTCTGCACAGGAATACTAATGAGTTCATTTACCGAACTTATGAAAAGCGATCGCAATTCAGAGTCTATGTCTTCCTTTCCAAGCGTTGCAGTTTGTTTCCAGATCAGCAAATGAATTTCATCCAGCCGGTCCAGTGATTTGTGCAGATCCGCATGACCCGGAAGTCTTACCAGGATATTTGTGTACTCATAAAGAAGCATGCGAACCTCGTTTTTCTGTTTTTCTGTAATGAGGCTGGTACGCAGGTAACAGGTTCCAATAGCCTGTGCCTGGGCAATGACAAGAACGTTCCGGTTGGCAAACCGCGACCATGTCAGAGAAAATGTAAAGGCTAACATAAATGCCAGCAAACCGAAAACAGCTGCTACTGCAGTTTCGATAGGGGAATCGGCAACTTTGATATTGCCCAAAAATTTTTGATAGCCAATAATAACCCCCAGTGCAACCACGACAGCATAACAAACTACAATCAATGCAAATAAAACGATAGCCGGCATGGAACTAAAGAACCTGCCTATATCATATTGACGGTTCTTGATCACAAGAGGTCTTGAAAAACTTGTATCGGTATCCTGTTTCATTGAACCATACTTGTTGATTTCTTCTTTTTCTTTTTTTGTTTATCACAACCACCAAGGCAGGCGAACCGGGGAGTAAATATCATCAGGCCCACTTCGAAACCTGCTCCTTCGGAACCATTAAATTCATGTCCGTAAGTGACAGCAAGAACAGCATACTGGCTGGGCTCCCATCGTATCCCGATCCTGTATTCCGGTATTGCTTTATTCTCCCCTGCTGTACCAAACATTTCTCCAACGAGTGACCATCGCGGATCAAAAGGATACCAGGCCAGCCGGGTGGAATAAGTAAATCCCCAGGCAACGGTCTGGCTATCTCCATAATTTTTTGTCATACTAGTGCCGGGCATCAGGTCCCACGAGAGTTTATTGTTGAACATTGGAATCGTGCAGGGAAAATTGATCCAATACGATTTGAATGCATCTTTTTCCCGGTCTTCACTATTTATTGTTCCGGGTCGCATACCTGTACCGGCTTTGACCGAAGCTCCACCGGTCTGGGCCTTGTTTTGATAGAACATATATTTACCATACAGGGAAGCGGAATATCCGTCATTGGTCCGCGGATTTCCATCATTGTTATACAAATAGCCTGCAATGGTAAACTCCCATCTGGGAAATAGAGAATAAGTTGTCATGAGCATGGAATTCCGCTCGCCTAAAGTTGGAATGATCGTTATTGTGCCGTGTGGTTTCGACAACCAGCTGTCAGAATTATACTGTTGCCCGTAACTTTTATTTGCGGAAGCGAGCATCATATAAATCATCACAACCTTAGAACTACAAATTTTGATTAACCATTTTAATCTCATAGCCGGATTTATGATGAAATCATTTTTACTATTGCGAAATAGTAGCAGACTTATTTGACATTGGTCTTTTCCCATGCACGAACTTTTGCCCGGGCTGCGTCAAAAAGCCGTATATAATTTCCCTTTCTTATTTTTTCACTGGCATCGGGTGTCAGGGCTTTCCACAATGGATCGTACATTCTATAAACGGCCAAATAAAAATCCTGGTCGGGTGGCGCTACTACATCGGTACCAAATAAGAACCGGCTCGGAAATTTATTCATGAGGCTTGCGCTTTTTTGAATGGATTGAGGAGTAGCCACGATGTATTTGGCCACTTCGTCCCACGAAATATCAAAGTATACATTTGAGAAGACCGGATCGCTCAATATATCCTCTGCAATTGTCGTGTGCGTCGACGATCTTTCACCTGATGGGGTTGACCCATACCCGGCAGGATGAACGATACGTCCCAAACCAACATGTGCCCAAATTATCGTCGTATTGGGATGGCGTTTGAACAGGGCCCTCATCTGTTCCAGGTAAACGGGTTTGGCTTTATCTTTCGCCATTGGCATGTCCATGTCGCTATGAAGGATCACGACAAGTCCTACTTTACCGGCAAAATCCAATATACTGTCGAGTGCAGGATTGGTCAGGCTCGCTGTTTCACCGGATATTTTCGCCGAAACAAATTCTTTATGAATGGTAAACTCACCAATACCGGTAAATACTCCGGGGAATGTTCGTAATACCCGCTCAATATGTTTTGCAGCATACATATCTGCAGGGTTAAAGCCAGTTATCATGGGATCAAACCTATCCTGCTCTTCTTTCGTTAGCGATCTATATTGCATGGCAATATAAGCGTCGGTAAAAGAGTAGTAGTATAGAGGAGCATCGGTTTGCAAATAATAAGTAGGCGCGTATTCCCCGGAATTCTGATACGACCATTGTTGTTGCAGCGGTATGCCAAACAATGTTGATCGCTGCACTTTATTTCCCATGACCTCGAGGAAACGTTTGGCCGTGATCCCTTCCTGGATATAATTGGTAAGATGGAAATGCGAATCACAGAAAAGAGCTGTATCTGGAGAAGACTGCCCCATTCCGCAAAAAGAAATGAACATAACAGCAATAGATACTGTTAGCCGGTTGTGTGCAGGCAAATAGCACGATCTTTCCGGGTATGATTTTTTTTTCATGATTTATTCAATGATGTGAAGGTTATGAAGTTCCTGGCCTTCGGACCACGTTCAAAGAACAATTCTTAAAGAAGTATATCTGTGCCGAATGTTATTGTCGTACCAGTTTGACCGGCTGTATAAAGCCCAAATGTGCCACCGGCAGAACTTTTATATACATGCATGATCTGCAGGTTTAGTCTCCAGCTCCGGTTTTTGAGAGGGTAAACGTTAACGCCGCCACCAGCTTCCCATGGATGTCTTTTAAATTCATCCCAGAAATAAGAATTGACTCCATAAACACAGAGCTTTCTTGGCACAAGCATGTAAGAAACCTGCAGGTCGTAACCATAGTCGGTGATGGTGCTATAGGGCAGAGGACCATCGGCATCAAAATCCGATAGTTTCCTAGCATGAAATTCGGTCTGTAGTCCAAAGCCTTTATACTTAACTCCGGCATCGAAATTGACATTGTCAACGTCAGCGTTATCGACGGTAACATTATCTGCAAGCGCTCCTGTTTCAAAAAATAAAACTCCGTCAGTCATTCTTACCTGTGTGTTGTCGGGTGATGGCGTGCCTGTATTGTTAAAACGATCTTCCCGGCTATGATTGTAGGAAGCGCCAAATCGTGTAGCGAGTTTCTGATGGCTTTCCAAATCACCAATACCGCCACGAGGACCAAATTCTCCTGTGGTGGGCATCCACCAAAGCGTAGCACTTGTTGAAAGATCCCTGGTAAGTTTTGAAGCCTGGATTCCTAATGAACTCAGGTTATTACCAACCATTAATTTATATCTCAGTTTAGGGATTATTTCACCAGTCAACCACATTCCGTTGGTGAAACCTCCACGAAGTGATTCTTCACCCATTGATCTGTCGGTCGATGAATAAAATGGAAAAGATCCCTGCATGGATCTTACCGAGAGATTAGGTCCGACACCGATTGCTACCTGGAAATGTTTATTGAATTTGTAAGCGATGTTGCCATATATCAGCGCCTGTTGTGTTGAAAAAACCGTCCAGACCGTTGCCACATAGGTGAGTTTGGGTGTACCCAACCAGCCGGAGTACCATATCATAGTACGATGCTAGAAGAAATCATTGCGGCCTACGAAATCTCTATCTCTTCCCAGGTGATCCTGCCAGGTTTGGTGACCGGGCAACTGGTTTAGGTAACGGCTAATGTTAAGGGTTCCGAATTTACTCTTTACCATGTCAAAGCCCCGTCCCGGTGTAAATTCACCCGAAGCATAGTTTTCATACGTCGAATCTTTCACTACACCCCGCTTCATGAGGATCGTCGCACTCGCTGAATCCGGTACTTCGTTTTGAGCCAAACCTGGGAAAGTGAGCAATACAAAACCTGCCAGGCAAATCATCCTAACCAATGATGTTCTCATAGTTGAATATTATAATTGGGTATTTCTTTACTTTTTTTAATGCAAGCCTATTCGATAATCATCATGGTTAGTCGGCGTAATCGATCTATTTCTTTGGTTCGATCCAGTAAGGATCCAATTTCAGTTGATCAATTACATATGCAATAACATATTGTGCTTTTACGCTGTTGCCTGCCTCATCCAAAGGAGGAGATACAACAGCGATCCCGAATTTGCCCGGAAATACGGCGAGTAATCCACCGCCTACGCCACTTTTTGCAGGCAGCCCGGTCTTATATAACCAGATACCTGAATTATCGTACAGGCCTGCGGTAGCCATCACAGGCAGGGTGTACATTACAGTCGTTTGGCTCACCACTTTCTTTTTTGTAATGGGGTTTACACCACCGTTGGCCAATGTAGCGGCCATGGTAGCCAGGTCCTTTGCATTTACATTGAGGGCGCATTGTTTTGTATAAATGTCCGTCGATTGTACCGGGTCGAAATACATGCGGCCATAAGCATATAGCAGGTGAGCAATAGCCTGGTTACGCAGGTTATCTCCCGCTTCACTGATGTACACCGGCACGTTCAATGAAAGTTGTCTTCCTGCAAAATCGCTTTGTATTTGTACGATGTTTTTCCATTTGGCGGCAGAGTCTGCTCCCGAGATCAGGCTGGTTGATGCAATAGCCCCCGGGTTGACCAAAGGATTAATTTCTTTTCCTTTTTGCATTTCTACGGCAACAATGGAATTAAACCGCATACCTGTAGCATCTACTCCAATCTTATCCATGACAGCCTGCCATCCCTGTTCTTCGATCACTTTGGCCATAGTGAACACTTTCGATACACTTTGTATCGATACCATCGAAGTGACATCTCCCTTTGTGAAAACCTGGCCATCGGCCGTTACCACAGCAATGCCGAAAATATTCGGATCCACCTGCGCCAGCTCTTTTATATAGTCGGCGTTCTTGCCTTCTTTTATGTCCTTATATTTATTGTATGCATCGGTTAGTACCTGCTCAATTCTTTCCTTGGTGATAGGTGTGCCACCTTGTGAGCGCAATTGGGAAGAGAATAGCAGTGCCGCTATAAGAGGCAGGACCAATCTACCTGCACTTATTTGAAAAATATGTTTCATAACATGGTATTTAAAGAGAGTGATTAATTAGTTCTGTTTGAAAAGGTCTGCAAGAAATTATACTTGAAGGAAAGTCAGACTCTTCGTTCATATTTCCAGTTTCTTAGTTTTTCAAGAGCTAATCCTGTCCACCTTTTGGCTTGAAGAAGGTTGTTGAGAAATTATATTTGAAAGAGATCTGGATCTTCATGCAATCTGCTTTAAAACCATCTTCTCCTTCCCGCTGGCCCCACTGAAATTCGATAGCTGCCATAGTATTTTTAACTGGAGTGGTACCAATAGTGAGCATGGCATAATTCCCGTGTTTATAAGAAGTGGTGTTTGCCGCAGTTGCTGTGTTATCAATGGAAACACTGGAATAACCAATAGATGTCCACCAGTTAGAATTCCAGTTATGATCAAACCAGCCCATTAGCCCGGTAACCGGTAATGCTTCACCGTCAATCCGATTACCATTAACAACAGTGCCGATGTCATTAGGGGCATCCTGCATATAATTTTCAATTCCTTCGCCATAAACAGCGCTTCCCCTGAATACCGTGCTCTTTCCTAAATTGAGCACCGTACTTAAATGAGCTCCCCAACCTGTAGCACTTCCGCTGAGGTCAGTACCGAAATTATTAACACGGGTATCTTTCCATTTCAGCGGGCGTAGGATACCTGCCAATTGAACGCTGCCCCATTTACCCCTCTTCTTAAAGTGCGCAGAAATGTCAGGAGCAGAAAGTTTACCTTTTACACTATCTAATGATGGAAGTTCGGGAATCGAAATTGTTCCCTTGTCTGCGCCGGCACCCGGACGTTCCAGGGCAAACCATAATTCTTTGTCACTAGTGTTTATCGGCATATACCGAACTTGTACATTCCTGTAAAACACCATGCCGCAAGGACCCCAGTATTCCAACGTGTTCGGCCATACATCATCATCCATAAAAGGCGAGGTGGCCTGACCGGCAAGAAATTTTCCTAATTGTCCATAGGCATAGCGCAAACGCATAGTGGTTTGGCCTTCATCCGCACCTGTACCAAACATATCAAACTCGAATCTTACAGTCAGGTCACCCATTTTAGTAGGCGTGTAACCTTTTACACCAAAACGGGTTTGTCTTACACCAAAGAACCATGTTCCATCCGGTGCAAACTGGTTTTTGTATTTGGGTAGACGGTTTAGTCTCAATGCGTCAAACCACCTCGGGTCGATCTGGTCAAAATTGTAACCCATATCCACCATCGCGAAGCCGTAAACTTCGAGGCTTTTTACTTTTTCTTCGTCCTGGGCGTTAACACGACCGGCAAGTGCAACGGCTATAGCAATAAGACCAATCGTCAGTAGTCGTTGTAAGTTTTTATGTGTAGTGATAATTTTGTTATCAAGGCTTAACGATAAAGGATGTATTTCTCTTTTCATACGCTGAGATTTTTTATGTATTGTAGATAAAACCAATTACAATCTTTGATGAATTCTTCCGAATGATTAACGCCATAGCCCAATAACAGCTCAGCCCTGAAACCCTTTTGGATTTCCCTATAAAGACACGTTGAAGTTCAATACTCCGCCAACGGTTATGGAGAATCTTGCTCATTTGACACAAAACTGATCGGGCACAGTCCTGGATGCTGGGACGGTGAGCTAAATGCGTAAGAATCAAATGGAATCTTAATAATTAGGGCTAAATATCTATGAAGGAAAACTGCCCGGATGTAGTGAGCAGGGACGCTATTGACAACTTGTTTGCTGGTATGATTCCTTCTTTACTTAAAACCTATAACCTGCCTACCGGCAGGCAGGCTTACAATTACTTTCCGTATATCTCCAGCATCTTCTTCAAATCTTCCAGCGTGTTGATCTCAGCGACAGGTTTATCTTTTCTCCAGCGATTAATGCGCGGGAACCGGAGCGCAACGCCCGATTTATGGCGATTAGAAGCAGCAATACCTTCAAAAGCGATTTCAAAAACCAATTCAGGTTTTACTGTTCTTACCGGTCCGAATTTCTCCAACGAGTTTCGCTTGACAAAATGATCCACCTGTGCAAACTCCTTGTCGGTAAGACCGGAGTAAGCTTTAGCAAAACTTACCAGGTTTTCACCGTCCCTCACGGCGAATGTGTAATCGGGATATAAACGACTTCGCCGTCCATGCCCCTTTTGTGCGTAGATCATGACGGCATCAATTACAAGTGGATCTATTTTCCACTTCCACCAGTCGCCTCTTTTTCTTCCAACCTGGTAGATTGAATCTTTTCTTTTCAGCATGATGCCTTCGCTGCCCATCTCCCTGGACTGTTTACGCAGTTCTGCTAATTCTTCCCAGTTGGAAAAACTAATGACCGGCGATAACAGCAATGCTGGATGATTTACTTCTGCCACTATTTTTTCCAGCATCAACCTTCGTTCGCTCAAAATTTTTTCTCTTGCATCATTGCCTTCATATTCTAAGAGATCATAGGCGAAGAATGTGATTGGCGTTTCCAGTAGTTGTTTTTTGGTAACATTTTTTCTGCCGATCCTTGTTTGAAGCAGTGAAAATGGAAGGGGCCTCCCATTTTCACTGGGGATGATCTCTCCATCTAACACGAGGCCGTTAGGCAAATGATTTTTCAGTGAATGATACTCAGGAAATTTATCCGTCATAAGTTCTTCCCCGCGGCTCCAGACAAACAATTCATCATTTCTTTTAATGATCTGTCCCCGTATGCCATCCCATTTCCATTCGGCCTGCCACTGATCAGGATCACCAAGGGTCTGCGTATCATCTTCTAAAGCATAGGCAAGGTAAAACGGGTAAGGCTTGGAATAATCTGTTGTTACTACATGCTCACTCAGTAATTCAGCAAAAGAAGTTGTGGCGGGATCCCAATTACCGCTTATCCGGTGAGCAATTACCGAAGCATCCAACTGGATGCTTTTAGCCAGTGCGTTCACCATTGTTTTTTGCGATACTCCTATACGGAAATTTCCTGTGATGAGTTTATTAAAAACGAATCGCTCTGTTTGCGTCATGCTGTTCCATGATTCAAGAATAAATGTTTTACGAACAATCTCATCTTCTTTCTCGATCCCGGTCATCGTTTCGAGGTAGTGATGCAGCGGAAACGAGGCGTCTGCATTAACGGCTTCGGGTAGTAAAAGAGCAATGGTCTCCGCGAGGTCCCCAACGACGTGGTAAGATTCTTCAAATAACCAGCCGGGCAATTGGGCCAGTTCATTGCACCATGTCCATAGTTGCGTAGAATTAACGACGCGCTTCGGACGCCGCCCGCTGAAGATGGCGATCACCCAGACCTTGTCTTTTTCGCTTGCAGTAGCAAAATAATTTGACAAGGCCTGAAGCTTTTCATTTGTCTTTGTCGAGGTGCCTAATGTAGATACTAGTTCAGCAAACAGTCTCATTCAATATTATTCATTATTGATTATTTATTATTAATTATTTCCTTCAAGTTGGGCCCGCGTCAGAATTTGGGTGCTCCATGAATAATCAATAATTAATAATTAGTAATCTGTAATCATTGATTTTCTTCAGCGACCGCAGTGCTGTTTTCCTCCTCTTCATTTCCAAATTCTGTTTTTACTTCAGCTGCTTCAATACCGGTTTCAGTAAGATATCTGGCCAGCACTGCCTGGAATCCATGCGTAACAAACACTTTTTCAGCACCGGTTGCCTTTATTGTTGCCAGCAAACCTTTCCAGTCGGCATGATCACTAAGGGCAAAACCTGCGTCCGCATTTCGTCTGCGGACATTTCCTCTTACCTGCATCCATCCGCTGCAGATGCCGGTGGCATAAGGAGTAAACCGTTTGATCCACGGAGAGGCTTCTGCACCTGGTGGAGCTATGATAATATTTCCAATATAATTTTCCTTCGGTGTATCATAGGTTACTCGTTGCACATCGGGTAAAGAAAAACCGCTACGGGTAATTGCTTCATGTACATTCCAAATAGCGCCGTGAACAAAAATGGGTAACCCTGCTTCCGGAAGGCATTGCAATAAACGTTGTGCTTTTCCCAGGCTATAGGCGATGAACACGGAAGTTTTGCCTGCCTCCTTATTCAGGCAAACCCAATCCTTCATATCCTGGAAGATTTCCTGTTGGGGTTTCCAATTATAGATAGGAAGACCAAAGGTCGACTCGGTGATGAAAGTGTGGCATTTTACCGGTTCAAATTTCTCGCTAAGGCCATCATCCTCGGTCTTATAGTCGCCGCTAACCACCCAAACCTCTCCATTGTATTCAACCCGAACTTGTGAAGACCCAATAATATGACCAGCCGGATGTAAGGATATCTTGACGCCATTCATGAAGATTGTTTCTTCCCATTCTACTGTCTGGTAATTATTGTCGCCGAGTCTTAACTGAAGAAGCGGTTTGCATAGCCTATGACATAAGTATGCCTTTGAACCCGCATAGGCATGATCGCTATGCGCATGCGTAATGACTGCGTTGTCCACGGGCTTCCATGGATCAATATAGAAATTGCCTGCTTTGCAACATAAGCCTTTATCGGTGAACTCGATTAAATCCATTCGTGTTATGACGCTTTATCTGCCTCTACAAATTTAGTTTTCTTCTTTCCCGTGATATAGTTTTTTATGTAGCCCGAATTGCAAATTGCGCCTTCCTCGGCGGTATTGTTGAAATAGACATAAGCCGTTTTTGCCTTTGACCGGTCGATCGAGTTGATCACTTTTCTTAGGAATTTTTCTTCGTAAGCTGAGTAATATAATTTGGGAATACCATGAAAACGGTAGTAGATCGTTCCTGCGGTATCGATTACCTCATTGGGAAGGCCAGGATAGCTAATGCTGCAAAAAACAGTTTTGTTTTTTCTGAACACTGCCAGAACTTTCTTATCCCACCAACTGCTATGCCGGCATTCCACTACGTTCAAAAATCCCGTTCTCATGCTCTCCATGATCAATCCCAGTTTTTCTTCTGAGTAAGGCATTGAAGGCGGCAATTGAAAAAGTACAGGTCCCAATTTTTCTTTCAGTCCCTCTGCTATTGTTCCGTAAAAATCATCGAGCAGACCGATACAATCAGTGAATTTTTTATAGTGCGTGATCAATCGTGGGGCTTTTACGGAAAACAAAAAATGTTCCGGGCTTTTAGTATACCAGTTTTCAAGAGCGCGGACCCGGGGAAAACGATAGAAAGTCGAATTAAGTTCCACGGTATCGAATTGCTGGCTGTAATGAACAAACCATTTCGATTGGGCCAGGCCTTTTGGATAAAAGAATTCCTTCCATTCCTTATAATGAAAACCCGAACACCCGATATGCCAGTTCATGCTTTTTCTTTCAAGGCCTGCAAAAGCAAAGCCAACTGGTGCAGATTTTGACAATAATAAACGATAAAACGCAATTATGCCGGAAGGTCCTTCCATCGTTATATTGAAAGAGGCAGTAAAGCAATTCAGGAATAAGAAAGTTTTGCTCGTGGGCGGCAATACCAAGCTCGACGTGGCTTTTTTAAAGGGAAAAACGGTAAAGGATTTTAAAAGCTGGGGAAAACATTTCCTCATTTGTTTTGATAAAGTCACCGTCCGTATACATTTTCTTTTATTCGGCAGTTACAGGATCAACGAGACAAAACCTGCTCCTCCGCGCCTGAGTTTTGAATTTTCCAATGGCCAATTGAATTTTTATTCGTGCTCCGTGCTGCTGATCCAGGATCAACTGGATGAAATATACGACTGGAGCGCTGATGTAATGAACGATAATTGGGATCCCAAAAAAGCCAGAGCAAAGTTGAAAGCCCAGCCCTCAACATTGGTTTGTGATGCTTTGCTCGATCAGAACATTTTTGCCGGTGTAGGGAATATCATTAAAAACGAAGTATTGTTCAGGATTAAGGTTCATCCTCAAAGCAAGATAGGGAAATTGCCGGCCGCAAAACTCAATGCCCTAATCAGGGAGGCGCGGCAGTATAGTTTTGATTTCCTGGAATGGAAGAAAGCCTATGTATTAAAAAAGCACTGGTTGATACATACTAAAAAGATCTGTCCCCGCTGTAATCTTCCTGTTATAAAGAAGTATCTCGGAAAGACCAACCGGCGAACTTTCTTTTGTAATAATTGCCAGGTGTTATATAAATAGAGACCAAACCTATAAGGTTTCGCGTTGGTGTACTAGATCTCAGGTTTCCAGCCAAACCTTATAGGTTTGGGTCTATCTCCCCATCCAGCCTCCGTCTACCGTAATAATAGATCCATTCATATAATCGGAAGCAGGCGAGGAGAGGAATACAAATGCGCCGGCCATGTCTTCTGGCGTCCCCCAACGGTTGGCGGGTATCCTTGAAAGAATAGCAGCATTACGTTCCTTGTCTTCTCTTAATTGTGCAGTATTGTCCGTAGCAATATAACCCGGAGCAACTCCATTGACATTTACCCCGGATTTTGCCCATTCATTAGCCAATCCTTTTAATAAAGAAGCGACAGCTCCTTTGCTGGCTGCATAGCCGGGAACCGTCACACCTCCCTGGAAAGAAAGCAATGAGCAGGTAAAAACGATTTTTCCTGAACCGCGTTCTACCATCCGCTTGCCAATTTCCCTTGCCAGGATAAAGGGCGCATTAAGGTTAATATTAATGATCGAGTCCCAGTATTCATCGGGATGTTCGGCTGCCGGTTTACGAAGTATATGACCGGCATTGTTGATCAGGATATCTATTCGCGGGTGATCGGCGTTCAGTTTTTCCAAAAAAGTATAGATTGATTTCCTGTCGCCAAGATCGCATTGGTATGCATAAAACTTTTTACCGGCACCCGTGACCGCTTTTTCCAACGCCGATCCCGACGCTTCCAGCTTACTGCTTACACCAATGATATCAGCGCCTGATTCGGCCAAAGCAGTCGCAATTGCCAGACCGATACCTCTACTACTGCCGGTTACTAATGCGAGTTTATTGTCTACTCTAAAATTCAACATAAGATTATATAGTTACTAAGAACCAAGAACTAAATCACAAGAACCAAATAAATTACAAATTAAAATATTCAAACAGAAGCTTCCGAGACCAACTAATTGAGATTTTAGATTTTAGTTTTAAATATTATTTGGTTCTTGTTTCTTGGTTCTTGTGATTTATTGTAGGGACTGCAGTGCTATAGGGTCCATATCCGTAAACGCCATATTTTCACCAGCCATAGCCCAGATAAATGAATAGTTGCTGGTAGCCACGCCGCAATGAATACTCCAGGGAGGAGAAAGGATCGCCTGCTCATTGTTCAAAAAAATATGGCGTGTCTCTTTCGGTTCACCCATAAAATGAATCACCCTTTGGCCTTCTGCCAGGTCATAGTAAAAATACGATTCCATCCTGCGTTCATGGAGATGCGGAGGCATGGTGTTCCATACGCTTCCCTGTTTGAAATTGGTGACACCGAGCACCAACTGGCAGCTCTTGATGCCATCCATATGAATATATTTATTGATCACCCGGTGATTGTTATTCTCCAGGCTACCGAGTTCGGCAGGCAGCGCTTCTGCGGGTTTCATCAGCCGGGACGGATATTCCTGGTGAGCAGGACAGGAAAAGAAAATAAACTTAGCCGGGTTGGATTTGTTGACACTGCTGAATATTATTTTTTGTTTTCCCTTACCAATGTACAGGCAATCCTGTTTTTCAAGATCAAACTTTTCTTTGTCTACATTGACGCTTCCATTTCCGGCTATATTAATAATACCTATTTCACGACGGCTGAGAAAATGATCCGATTTTAATTGCTCATACGTGCCTAATTCAAGTTGTGTATTTACCGGGTGAGCAGCGCCGACGATCATGCGATCGTAATGTGTATATACGCATTCGATTTTATCTACAACTACTAAGTTCTCAAGCAGAAACTTTTCTCGTATTTGTTCTGTGGTGTATTGAATAAAATCATTCGGATGTACAGGATGAATATTCTTCATTTCAGGAATTTTAATCTATAATTAATCCAACAGGAAGCTTTAAACAATTCAAAATCTTAACCTTTACCTAATCGGCATAAAGCTATAACAATATCGATAATACCAATGATGATTTTCCGGAAACGATGCCGGTGAGAGTTAGATAAGGAAATAACAGGTTTGCAGGATGTGCAAACGATAGCGTAACCCGGAAGATGAGAAGACACGAAAGTAATTCTACATTTTTTTGTCGAAGTAGTTCACATGTTACATTCAAGATCAATTTGCAATTATGTATAAAGTACAAATCAAATTTTTTACAAAAAAAAACTTGCAAAAACATAAATTGTTTTGACATTAGTCAATTATTTTTTATAACATTGCGTTACCATTTTTTTTAGAGATTAGTAGCTACCTCCTTCAATTTAAGATCCTATTCATTATCCATTGAAAACGGTCCTTTGCTAAAACCTAGAGTTGAAGAATCTATGTCTGAAGATAAAATCAGATAGTATTAAGGCGAATTAACCAGGATCGGAACAACCATCGTTTATTCTATCTTTTTGGATGACCATGTGAACACCGCGTTTGCAAAGACGCTACTGTTATTGTCATGCTTATCCAGATGATTGCTGAATGGAATTTAGACACACATACACTAATTATAACTGTCTGCTATGGGAAAACTCTACTCTGCTTTTTGCAGAAGATCGTTGCTGCTTTTAATTATTACAGTATTCTTTCTTACGAATACAAAAGCCCAGGTTGATTTTACTATTGGTACCGGAACAACGGGAAATGCCAATACCACCTATCCCTGCCCATTGCAGGATTATTATGAGGGGAGCAGGATGCAGTTCCTGTACCGGGCTTCGGAGTTGACTGCAACGGGTATGGGCGCCGGAAATATCGTCGGCATCAAGTTCAATGCCGTGAGTCTTACTACCAGCACCGGCACGTACCCCGCTATCGAGCAGTTTACGATCAAGATTGGTACAACTGCGACGACCTCGCTTGGTACTTCGACATGGGAAACAGTAACTGCTACTGTTTATGGTCCGACAAATTACATGACTGTTCTTGGCGTAAACACTTTCACTTTTACATCTCCCTTCTTCTGGAATGGCACAGATAATATTGTGATAGAGATCTGCGGCGGCGACCCCAATAATACCTCCGATATATATTATACAGGTAACCCGGTTATTCCCTGGACTTCGGGTTTAAGTTTTAATGGCTCTCATAGTTACCGGGCCGATAATCTCGGTAATCTTTGCGGTACTGCTACAACGACAAATACAGGCGACCAGGCAACAAGACCCAATATTGTTTTTACTGCGGCGCCTGCTGGCCCCTGTATCAATCCGCCAACGCCTGGAACAGTAACAGCAAGTTCTAATCCCGTTTGTATGGGAACAAGTTTTACCCTGGGTCTTAACGGTGGGACAACCGGGACCAGTCAAACTTACCAATGGCAATCTTCTCCAGATAATGTGAACTGGACTGATATAGGCGGCGCTACCAATTCCACGCTGACGACATCGCAAACAGAAAACATGTATTACAGGAGTAAAGTTACCTGCGGCACTACCGTTACTTCCGGTTCTCTCCTGGTGACCACCAATATTTGTTATTGTCCTTCGATACCAACCAGTACCATCGATGAAGAGATCTTTAGCGTTACAGTCAATGGTGCTACCAATGCTTATAACTGTACGACAGTAGCCCCCGGACCAGGATCCATATTAAACAGGTATTCCAATTTTTACACTCTGGGACCACTGACTACTCTCATTCCGGGTACTACAGTACCTTTTACTATCCAGGAAGATGAATGTGACGGCCCCACTTACTACAATAATGGATGTGCCGTATGGATCGATTTTAACCGCAATGGGGTATTTACAGATCCGGGAGAACAGGTGTACGTTGAAAATGCACTCTCGCAAAGTCCCCGCACCATCAGCGGCAATTTTACAGTTCCTGTTACGGCATCCCCTGGCCTGGTAGGAATGCGGATAATTGTTGCGGAGAATTATTCAGGAACCGCTCTGCAGCCATGTATGACTTATACTTATGGAGAAACGGAAGACTACATTATTAATATTGCACCCAATACTCCCTGCGCCGGCACACCTGATGCAGGCTCGGCTAGCAGCTCCAAGTTAAATGTTTGTGCTGGCGAGAACTTTATTCTAAGTCTTACAGGAAGTACTATTGCGTCGGCTTTAGGTTATCGCTGGCAATCGTCCACCGATAACGTAAACTGGTCAGATATCGCTGGTGCGACATCTATTTTCTATACAACCAACCAATCTGTATCTCATTATTATCGCAACGTCGTTACCTGTACAAATGGCGGAGCTTCTGATACATCTTCAGCGGTACAGGTTGTGGTGTTGAATGGCCCGCCGACTGCCACCATCAGCACTTCACCGGCCGATACAGTGTGCAGCGGTACCAATGTTACACTCAGCACGGTAAATTGTACCGGTTGCACATTTTTATGGAGTAATGGTGCGACCACAAACAGCATTGATGTCTCCACTGGCGGTTACTATTCAGTTAACGTAGTAAACTCATGTGGTGATGATCACAACAGCAAAGAGATCATTTATAAGCCGGGTCCTTCGTTAAGTATCAATGCAGCCAACGAAATATGTGCGGGTTCATCTACACAATTGACAGCGAATGGAGCCAGCACTTATAGCTGGGCGCCAGCGGCAGGCTTGAATACCACCAGCGGAGCTGTTGTGATGGCCAGTCCTACCACAACAACGACGTATACGGTCACCGGTTATATTGGCACCTGTTCAAAAGATTTGTCTGTGACAGTTACAGTAAATCCAATTCCCGCTGCCCCAACAATCTCGGCATCGGGCCCCACATCATTCTGCACTGGCAGTAACGTAACGCTTACTTCATCGGCTACAGCCAATAATCAATGGTATAAAGATGGTGCGGTTATAGCGGGCGCTACAAATCAAACTTATATTGCTACCACAGCCGGAAACTATACCGTGAAAACAAGTTCGAACAGCTGCGGTTCAAATGCATCTGCCGCAACAGC
>VBAT01000028.1:39183-41645 GCA_005884665.1 Bacteroidota bacterium | reverse complement strand
CAGGCAGTGATTACACAGGTTGGCAATGCCTTGCAATCATCTGCGGCATCAGGCAATCAATGGTTCCTAAATGGATTGGTTATTCCGGGTGCAACAGGAGCTTCCTTTACACCCAATTCATCTGGTCCCTATACCGTCCAGGTTACAACGAACGGATGTCTTGGTCCTTTATCAGAAGTGTTTAACTATACAATGCCTGTGACTGTGAATCCTGTTGTCGACGGGCAAATAACTATTGCACCCAACCCCGTTCGGGGTATGCTTTCTGTGCGCTACACTGGCAATGGCACCAAGTTCTGGATCACGATTGTCAATACCAATGGTGCGGTAGTTTATCAGAATTCATTTACTACCAGCCTTGATATCGATATGTCAAAATTCAGCGCCGGTCTTTACGTAGTAAGGGTCATAGATGAAAAAGTAAGGAACGTAAATGAAAAAAGAGGAGACGTAGTACAGCGCATGATCTTAAAACTATAATAGCATTTTTCCGGAATATATCTGAAGAAGACAATGTTTAATACTCACAAACCAGCCGTAATGAGAAATTTTTATCAACGTTCTGTCCGTGGCCTGTTCCTGTTGATCATAGCAACAACTGTTTTTTCAGAACGAGGAGACGCCCAAACAACTATTAATACAACCGTCGGTAGTACAGGATACACTGCCACCAACGGCGTGACGGGAAATTCGATGGTAACATTTGTTATCGAGAATACAAGTGGTTCTAATAAACTGCTTACCCAGGTAGGAAATTATTTCCAAACGGCGAGTAACGGCGCTACGGTCACACTTTGGTATACCAGTACTTCCCTGTCAGGTACACCCAATGTGGTCACACCAACATGGACATCGATACAGAGCAACACGATAACGGTGACTGCAAACGGAATAATTGATTGCTTTACGGGGTTGTCATTTGTGATCCCGAACGGTGCGCAATACCGGTTTGCCCTGCAATCTTCTTCATCCATCAGGTATAGCGGATCGGCTGCCGGGAACTGCGATCCCGATATGTTTACAGCTGGTGGCGTGACCCTCAAAGTAGGTGAAGCACAAGTAGGGGGTGCCAATGTGGGATACGGTGGTGCATTTCCTACCGTAACCAACAACCCGAGATGGTTTACCGGAACAATAACCTTTATGGATGCGGCACCATGTACTTCTCCGCCCGTTCCGGGTACTTCTGTATTATCCCCGTCTACCCCGGTTTGTACGGGAACAGCAATGACCCTTGGCTTAACCGGAAATAGCGGTGGTACAGGCCAGACTTATCAATGGGAAAGTTCCACTAACCTGGCCGGTCCCTATACTCCGTTCAGCGGAGTACTTAACTCAGCTACTTATGGCTTTAGCTCGCCATCTACATCAACTTATTACAGGGCTGCAGTGACTTGTGGCGGGAACACCCAATATTCAACGCCGGTGCAACTGGTAGCGAGTGCAGGCCTGGCCGGCGGTACATATACTATTAACTCCAACCTGGCAACAGGCGGCACCAACTACCATTCATTTGCAGATGCCGTTAACGCATTGAGTTGCGGTATTACAGGCCCCATCATATTTAACGTGAATGCTACAAGTGGGCCGTACAATGAACAGGTGAGCATCCCGCAGGTAGGAGGTGCTTCGGCCATCAATACGGTGACATTTAATGGTAATGGAAGAACACTTCAGTTCGCATCAACGAATACAAATGAAAGGGCTGGCATCAAGTTAAATGGCGCCGATCATATTATTGTTAATGACCTCAACATAGTCGCGACTGGTACTACTACTACCCAATATGGCTTTGGTGTGCAATTGATCAATGATGCGGATTCGAATGTGATCAATAACTGTACGATCAGCATCAACACTTCATCAACGTCGACCAACTACGCCGGTATTGTAATTAGTTCTTCAGCAACTTCAGCTACTACGACGGGCTCTGCTCTCTGTGATTTCAATGTTTTCAGCAATAATACTATCACCGGTGGTTATTATTCAATCACCAACGTGGGAAGCTCGACCGTTGCCAACTTCGGCAACAAAATAAAAGGTAACACGATCAAAGATTTTTACTCCTATGGATTATATATAAGCGGGACCGGGGCTACGCTGATAGACAGCAATAATATCAGCCGCCCTACCCGAACCACGCTGACCACTCATTATGGGATCTATTTTACCGGTCTGAGCGTTACGGCTAATGTCACGAGAAATCGCATTCATGCTCCTTTCGATGGAGATCCTTCCAGCACCAGTATATTTTATGGTATCTATTTTACCGGAGTGGACGCTTTGTCGGGTTTGGAGAATGTCGTCAGCAATAATCTCATTTACGATATTAATGGTGGAAGCGATCAATATGGATTATACAATTCTTCCTCGGACAATGTACACTACTATCATAATACGATTGCGCTTGACGGAACATTAGGTACCGGAACCAGTTCGGATTTTACAAGAGGCTTTTACCA
>VBAT01000028.1:30524-39132 GCA_005884665.1 Bacteroidota bacterium | reverse complement strand
TGGTCCCAGTCAAAAGACCGCTATTTATTTCGGTACCACGATCGCCGCATCCAATGTGATCACTTCGAACAGGAATGATCTCTATGTTTCTTCTGCTTCAGGCACAGTGAACACCGGTTTTTTTAACGGGGCTGCGCAGGCTACTCTTATCGATTGGCAAACTGCTTCGGGCCAGGACGCCAACTCTGTTGCCACAAACCCGGTATATGCAGACGTCACTTTGGGCAACTATCAGCCAACCAATGCATCTATTGACAACCGCGGGACACCTGTCGGAATTACAATAGATATAAACGGCAATGCAAGAAGCGCGACTACTCCCGATATAGGAGCTTATGAATTTGTACCAGCCATATGTACCACTCCACCTACAGCTGGAAACGCAACTGTGACTGAGACACCAGTTTGCGTGAACTCACCGGTTCAATTAGGATTGACCGGTAATTCCGTTGGATTGGGCCAGACCTATCAATGGCAACGGTCAACGGCAATCGGCGGACCTTATACCAGTGTTGGAAATATCCTGACGAGTCCTGATACAGCTATTGTTGCCTCTTCAACATTCTATTGGCGTGCTGCCGTAACCTGTAGCGGCAATACGGTATTTTCTGCACCGATATTGCTATCAGTGAATCCTGCCTTGCCAAGTGGAACCTATACGATCGATCAAACCGGGGCTTCCAGTCCCGACTTCTTAAGTTTCAATGAAGCCAAAGCTGCGCTATCCTGTGGTATCGACGGCCCGGTAGTATTTAATGTAGTGGCCGGCACAGGCCCTTATGTTGAACAACTGGTACTGGATTCAATACCTGGTACGTCTGCTATCAATACGGTTACGTTTAATGGTAATGGTGAAACGATCATCGATACCTCTACCAATACGAACGAAAGGGCTGTTATTAAGTTGAACGGATCCGATTATGTAGGCTTTTATAACCTTGTTATCACTGCAGGCGGAACGACGACAACCGAATATGGGTTTGGTGTGCAAATGATCAACAATGCAGACAACAATACGATCAACAACTGTACGATCAATATCAATACTTCGTCGACCTCGACCAACTTTGCAGGTGTTGTAATCAATAGCTCGGCGACAAGCAGCACTGCAACGGGAGACAGCCGCTGCGACAATAACACGGTCAGTTTTAATACGATCAATGGCGGGTATGTGGGTATATCTGTAGTGGCAAATGGTTCGACCAATAAGATAAACAACAATAAGCTGTTCAATAATACCATTAGGGATTTCTATATATATGGCATCTATGTGAACGGAACAACCAACATACTGGTCGAGGGCAACAATATCAGCAGACCCGTTCGCAGCGCAACCGGGACTACTTACGGAATTTATTTTACTGGTATCAGCACCGGCGCTAAAATTTCAAAGAACCGTCTTCATAATTTATTTGATGGAGTCGCAACTTCGACAAGTGATTTCTACGGCATTTACCTGACAGGTGCCGATGCACCAGTTGGCGCAGAAAACATTATAAGCAATAACGCGATCTACAATATCAACCACAATGGTCTTATCTATGCAATGTATAATGTAGGATCGGACAATGCATGGTATTATCATAATACAATATCGCTTGACAACGCGGCCAGTACGGCTACCGGCGTGACAAGAGGGTTCTACCAGACAACGGCAGCCGATGGTATCCGGCTCAGGAATAATCTCATCACTATATCCCGCGGCGGTACAGGCACCAAGCACGCCGTCTATTTTGCTACCAGTACGTCAACTTACACTTCCAATTATAATGACCTTTATATCGATGCTGGAACAGCAAATGCATTTATAGGATACAACGGCACTAACCAGGCAACACTTGCCAACTGGCAGGCTGCAACAAGCCAGGATGCAAATTCGATGTCGGTTGATCCCGTGTATACCAATATGACTGCTGGAAACCTGCTGCCCAACTTTGGTCCTTTAGACAATAAAGGAACTCCGGTTAATATCACAACAGACATTTTATCGCAGCCCAGGAGTGCGGTAACACCAGATATCGGGGCCTGGGAATTTTCCGTACAACCCTGTACATCACCACCGACGCCGGGTGTTTCAAATGCAGTTCCCAATACCGGCATTTGTTTGGGTACCCAAATACAATTATCACTCACTGGTAACTCATCAGGGCTTGGACAATCGTTTCAATGGCAGTTTTCGACTTCTGCCGCCGGTCCCTGGACTCCCTTGGGTACATCCATGCTGATCCCGGATACTGTTATCAATGCAAGTGCAACTTTATATTACCGTGCAGCAGTTACCTGTAGTGGCAATACTGCGTATTCTACCCCGGTACTGGTTAATATGAACCCACCATTCCCCGCAGGCACTTATACCATTAATAACACGTTGGCGACCGATTATCCCGGCGGCACAAACTTCCATTCTTTTGTGGAAGCGGTTGCAGTGATGGAATGTGGTATCAGCGGCCCGGTTATTTTCAACGTGGCTCCCGGTACCTACACAGAACAGGTAAGAATGCATGCTATTACAGGTTCATCACCTGTAAATACCGTAACATTCAAAAGCCAGAACGGCAATGCTACTTCCGTTACTTTAACCAATACTATTACGACAGGCGGCAATTACGTGCTGCAGCTTGACAGTACAAGCAACGTAATTTATAAGAACATGACGATCACGGCAGCGGGCACAACCAATGCAAGAGCGGTTGAAATAACTTCTATTGCCTCCAATGACAGCCTGCTGAATTTGGTGATCAATGTGCCTGTTTCTACCAGTACATCCAATGCAATTGCAGGAATCGTAGGAACAGCTATGACAGGCAACGATGTCGTAGTAAAAGGGAATACAATTAATAATGGATCGAGCGGTATTTACATGGCAGGATCGGCTGCAGCGACACCGGCCAACAGGTTACTGATCGACAGTAATACGGTTAATGGCAGCTACTATTATAATATTTACACCAGCAACGCAAAAAGGATTAGGGTGCAAAAGAATACTGTTAGCGTTAGCGGCTCGCGTAATGCAACTACTTATGGTATCTATAGCACCAACAGCGA
This sequence comes from Bacteroidota bacterium, assembly GCA_005884665.1. Taxonomy (GTDB): domain Bacteria; phylum Bacteroidota; class Bacteroidia; order Chitinophagales; family Chitinophagaceae; genus VBAT01. The sequence goes on along the minus strand of VBAT01000028.1, from coordinate 36,087 downwards.
TACAGCTTACCAGTATGTTGGCAATACCATTAACATTAGTAATGCAACAAATACTACTACATATGGTATGTACCTGACATCGGCCGATGCATCTCCCAACGACCCGGGCAGAGTGGCCAACAACAAGATCTCCGCACTGATTGGCAATACCGGTGTTCTATATGGCATGTATCAAACGGCGACTACCTTCAACAGTACTGTCAATAACGTGATCGTGATGAATACTTCAGGCGCCAGCTCTTATGGAATTTACAGTACTGGCGGCGGATTGAACAGGTACTACAACAATTCAGTGAATAGCGTTGCCAGTTCTGCTACCAATAATTATGCTGCCTATTTTTCCAACACCAGTGGCAGCGGCGTGGATGTGCGCAATAATATCTTCTCACATATGGCAGGAGGAAGAGCAATGTATGTCGGAAGTACAAGCTATGTTTACTCTAATTATAACATGCTGTACACCACCGGAACGGTGCTTGTACAGGCAGGTACGCCTGCAGGTAGCTATGCCACCCTGGACGCATGGCGCAACGCTTCGTCTTCCGATCCGAATTCAATTGTTTATAGTCCTGCATTTAGCAGTGCAACAAATCTTACACCTGATATCAACAATCCTGATGTGTGGGCGATTCATGGCCGCGGTGAACAGATCGTTGGCAATAATTACGATTTCAATAATAATCCAAGACCGACAACAGTAGTGGCAGGGGTGCCTGATCTCGGCGCTTATGAATTTTTACCGGCCATTGCTCCACCTGTATTGCCAGCTACACCGGCTACACCGGCTGCCGGCACAACACAGGTATTTATGTTTGGTACCGATACTGTTTCAAAGATCAGTTGGAAACCGGCTTCACCTTTACCTTCTTCGGTAAGTGTAAGAAGATATTCCGGTGTGACGCCTCCTGGAATGAGTGCAGGTGCCAAATACATGTATTTCTACACAGATGTTGATGTGACGGGTACAGCTGTTCCTAATTATGAACTGAAACAATTCTATATCGATCCCTGGCAGGGGCTTATTCCGAGAGAAACAGTGACCCGTTTGGGCCGTACCATTTCTTCCGGTGCCTGGGTGATGGACCCTGTGAGTACTGTAGACACGGTCGCCAATGTCCTTACACGCGACACGCTGCATTTCATGGATAAGTTTACTGGAATGACAGATAGCACTGTTGCTCCGCCACCACCACCTCCTTATATTGTTTCAGTAGATAGCTCCAACCGCGGAACACGTTTCTGGGTAGCATATGGCCATCACTATGGATTCAGCGCAAACAGCCAGGATATGGTGCTTTACCTGAGCGCTGAAGAACCTGCAACGGTACAGGTAAAGGTGAATGGTACTTCCTGGGTACGTACCTATAACATACCAGCGAATACAGTGAGAGTTAGTGATGTTCTTCCTAAATCTGGATTGGTAGATGCAAGATTGCTTGATGAAGGATTTTCTGACAAGGGCATTAGTATAACAAGTGATGTCCCAATAGTTGCTTATGCGCATATTTACGATGGTGCCAATTCAGGAGCAGGTATGTTGTTACCTGTGGGGGTATACGGTTATGAATACCGGTCACTCAATTCTAAACAATATTACCCGACTGGCGGTGCAGGGTCCTATTCCTGGTTCTACGTGATCGCCGACAGGGATAGCACCAAAGTGGAAATAACCCCGACAGTACTTACGAAAGGTGGACGTCCTGCCAATGTTCCGTTTACTGTTATGCTTAACAGGGGAGAAGTGTATAACGTAATGGGCACGCAAAGCAGCGGAGGCGATGGAACAGACCTTAGCGGCAGTGCTATCAGGTCTGTACCAAATGAAAGTGGTAAATGTTACCCGATCGCTGTTTTCTCAGGCAGCAGCCGTACAGCTCTTTGCAATACCACGAATGGTGACAATGTGATACAGCAGGTATTTCCTAACCAGGCCTGGGGCAAGCGGTACCTGACCTTTGGTACAGCTAATTCGGCATCCAACACTACTTATAATTCCAATCTATGGAGAGTAATGGTGAAAGATCCGGCAACAGTAGTGAAAAGAAATGGTGTTGTGATGACTGGCCTGGTCACACCAGGTAACTATTATGAATTCGGAATAAGTACCGGCAATGGGGCCAGTACCGCAAGCTATATTGAAGCCGATCAGCCTGTAATGGTTGCTCAGTACATGCTTTCTACTGACGGTACCGGTTGTTCAGGTCTTGCAGCGCCCACCGGCAATGGCGATCCTGAGCAGATATTTATCAGCCCGCTTGAACAGGGAATCAAGAAAGCGGTATTCTATAATACAACCGAAAGCGCCATCACGTCTAACTATATCAATGTGATCATTCCTACAGGTGGACTGGCAAGTTTGACCATCGATGGCAGCAATACATTTACCGATATGTTTGATCATCCTAATTTGCCCGGGTATAAATGTATCCGTCAAAACCTCGGTGGTACTGCAGGTCAGCATATCATACAAAGTGACTCGGCCTTTAACGCGATCACTTACGGATTAGGCAGCGTCGAAAGCTATGGATACAATGCAGGCACGCTGGTTAAAAACCTGAGAGCAAGCGGTTCTATCAGTAACGTGCTGGCTTCCTCAACCGTTTCGTATACATGCAATGGCACGCCTTTCCGTTTCAGTATCAAGCTGAGTGTTAAGCCGACAAACCTCGTATGGCATTTCAGCCAGGTCCCGGGTCTGTCACCGGCTGTTGATCTATCACAAGGTTCTCCAATACCTTCCGATTCTTCATTCAACAATGGACAATGGTACTATGTCTTTAATGTAAACCAGGATTACACGATCAATGGCACGGGCACATTTACACTGCCTATCAGCGTTACACATCCATCGTTGGAAGGATGCAGCAACAGCCTTGATTTCACTTTACCAATAAATGTGATACCTGCGCCTGTTGTTGATTTCAGTTATACATTCCCGGGCTGTGTGAACGGTACTGCACAATTCAATGGTACAGGTACATCCAGCAACGGCATGCCGATCAATACATGGAATTGGAATTTTGGTGATGGAAGCACTGCCACAGGTACCACTACTCCGACTCATCAATGGACAACACCGGGCAATTATTTAGTTTCACTCCGCGGCGTTACTGCCGATGGTTGCGTGGATGACACAACTAAGACAATTGGAGTGTCATTGCCTTTGACAGTAAGCATAGTTCCTGATTCTATACCATCCTGTAATGGAAGCAGTGTAAGCCTTGCAGTTCAGAACCCGGTTGCTGGCGCTACTTACAATTGGTACACGAGTGCAACGGGAGGAACGCTTGCACATACCGGTAGTACATATACATTTACGGTGACAGGTCCCGTTTCTTATTATGTGGAAGGCGCTTCAGCAAGTGGATGTATAAGTCTAACCCGCAAGAAAGTTTCAGTATACATTCTTCCCAATATTACGACACCAACTGTAGTGGCCGATTCAATCGGCGCCCATGCGATACGGTTCAGTTGGAACGCTGTTCCGAATGCTACTGGCTACCAGGTGTCGACAGATAACGGGGCTACCTGGATAACACCTTCTTCAGGTGCAATAGGATTGACACATACGGTAACGGGTTTGCAGATTGGACAGTCAGTGACATTGTCGGTGCGGGCATTGGGCGGTTGTGTGCCAGGTGTATCGCAACCGGTAACGGCCCTGACCATCAATGATGCCGTGTTTATACCGAACTCTTTCACGCCAAATGGAGATGGATTGAATGATGTATTGAAAGTGTACGGAAACTTTATCAAGACAATGAAGATTTCCATTTTCAATCAATGGGGTGAAAAGATATTCGAGTCGCAAAGCCAGCTCTCAGCATGGGATGGCACGCAAAAGGGAAAACCGCAGCCTTCAGGTGTTTACATGTACGTATGCGACGTGATACTGAACGACGGAACGAAGTTGCAAAGAAAAGGAGCTATTAACCTGATAAGATAAAAGCGAAGGACCGCGCCGATATGAAAAGAATGATAAGATCAATTGTTGTTTTCAGCTTACTGTTCAGCTGGCTGGAAGGTTTTTCTCAAAACCTTTCCAACCGGGGTAAGGACTTTTGGGTAGGATATGGGCATCACCAGTTCATGGAGCCGGGACAAGACAATAGCCAGCAAATGGTACTGTACCTGAGCGCAGAACAACCGGCCAATGTCACGGTTACTATAGAGGGTACTACCTGGGTAAGGAATTATAGTATTCCGGCCAATACAGTTATCGCGTCGGAGTATATTCCCAAAGGGGGAGCTGTTGATGCACGATTGATCTCAGTACCCTGCAGTTTTACCGGTGGAATTCCTCCTTGCGGTGGCGAAGGAACATTTAGTAACAAAGCCATTCATATTGTTAGCGATGTTCCTATCGTTGCGTATGCGCATATCTTCGGGAGCGCTTCTTCCGGTGCTTCGATGTTAATGCCGGTTGAAACCTGGGGATACTCCTACATTTCCGTAAACAGTATCCAGAACTATGCGGCGAACTGTTATTCATGGGTATATGCTATCGCGCAACACGATAACACTCTCATTGAAGTTACTCCTGCAGTAGTGACCAGGGCGGGAAAACCAGCGAACGTTTCTTTTACAGTTACATTGAACAGGGGAGATATCTACCAAACAATGGCAGGTCCTGAAACGGGTTCCGCCAAGCCTGAAATGACCGGTACCAAAATAAGATCCATTGCGAATGCAAGTGGTGATTGTTATCCAATAGCCGTTTTTTCCGGAAGCAGCCGTACATCCAACCCGGCATCTTGCGGGAGCGGGGGCGGGGATAACGATAACCAACAATGTTTTCCTTCAATCGCCTGGGGTAAAAGATACCTGACAGCGCCTACTTCAAATTCCAATACGGCGTCTACTCCCATGGTTAATTCTTATAAAATTGTAGTAAAAGATCCTGCTACGGTTGTAAAAAGAAACGGAACCGTGTTGACAGGTATAATCAACAATAGCTACTACAGGTTTGAATCGGGTACTGCCGACTATATTGAAGCAGATAAACCTGTAATGGTCGCCCAGTTTATGACTGGCGGTTCAGCCTGCCAGGGTGGTGGTGGCGTTGGCGATCCTGAAATGATGTACATCAGCCCGATCGAGCAGGGAATAAAAAGAATCGGTTTTTATCGCAACACCCGCGAAGCCATTACGGTCAATTATCTTACGCTGATCATACCAACCAACGGTGTTCCCTCATTGCTCATTGATGGAGCTTCTCCTCCTTACGATCATTCTTACCCGCACCCGCAATTGCCGGGTTATACAGTGGTAATTAAAAGATGGAATTCATCTTCATCGCAATGTATTGTTTCCAGTGATTCGGCTTTTACGGCTATTACCTATGGCTTGGGAAGTGTCGAAAGTTATGGTTACAATGCCGGCACACTGATCAACAACCTCAGTGCAGTAAGTTCCATTCACAATACACTCGATCCTGCTACGCCGCAACATGCGTTTACCTGTACCGGTACACCTGTTCAGCTCTCTGTATTGATGCGTTACCAGCCAACGAGATTAGACTGGTTGCTTAGCCAATTGGGTTCTGTGATCACACCCAATGCGG
>VBAT01000028.1:0-30489 GCA_005884665.1 Bacteroidota bacterium | reverse complement strand
AACGGGGACCGTAGTAGTCAACGGGCTCACTTATTATAAATACACACTGCCGGCAACGTATACATTTAATGCAGCCGATACATTTGATATCCCGATCAATGCATATAACCCGGCGATAGAAAATTGTTATCAGCGGGAGCAGCTTAGCGTGCCCGTCATCGTAAAAGAAAGCCCGCTGGCCGATTTTACATTCACACATACAGGCTGCACACTCGACACGGTTCATTTTTCCGGAACAGCTACAACGAGCAATAGCTTTACCATCCGGGATTTTAACTGGACATTCCCTGGGCCGGTAACCGCAACGGGTCAATTTGTCAACAAGCTATTGCCACCCGGCACCCATACGATCAATTTATCGGTTGTTTCCAATGAAGGTTGCGTTGGTGATACTGCCAAACAAATAACCATTTATGATAAACCACCTGCAAATTTCCAGGTGACACCAACTTCACTTTGCGAGGGCGCAGCGTTTACACTTACGGATACATCTTCTGCAACTGTCGCCGTGAATCAGTGGTACTGGGACTTTGGTAATGGGATCACCCAAACAGTAACAACAGGCCCTTCTGTTTCCTATACTTACCCGGCGTCCGGAACTTATACAATCAAGCATGTGTCGCGTTCAAGTTCATCCTGCGTAAGCGATACGGTATACGGGCAAATAACGGTGTATTCAAAACCAAATGTTTCCTTTATCACTTCACCAACAGGTTGTTTAAATGTTACAGGTGATGTGCAATTCACTGGTAACGTAACTACACCTGATGGACAGGCGATCACGAATTACGCATGGATCTTTAATGATCCCAATTCGATACCGGGTAATGATAACACGTCCGCATTGCAAAATCCCGTACATAGTTTCCATGTAGGCGGAGCTTACAACATTCAGTTTAGCGCTGTGACTGCAAATGGTTGCGCCGATACCGTGATCACACCGGTTACGTTTAACCTGAAGCCGCAGCTGGCATTTACCCAACCCAACCCTGTTTGCGAAAACACCCCAGGTCCCATCAATATCGCTGGAGCTTTTGTAGTGAACAATGTTCCGGGAACGGGGATCTATCATGGTCCCGGAGTGGATGCAGCAGGTAATTTCACTCCTTCGGTAGCTGGTCCGGGACAGCATACTTATTGGTACGTGTTCACATCAACAGCAGGTTGCGTGGATTCGATGTCAATGGACATCCTGGTTTATGGTAAGCCTCATCCGAATTTCAATTTTAGCAACAATGGTTGCCTTCCGGCCAATGGACAGGTACAGTTTAACAACACCAGCACGATTGCTGATGCGCAAACAATGAGCTGGTTATGGAATTTCAATGATCCAAATGCAAATGCCGGTAATCCAAATACATCAACTGCGCAAAACCCAACACATAATTTTGGTGAAGGCGCCTTTAATATCAAATTACTGGCTACTTCATCCAATGGGTGTAAAGACAGTATAACTATTCCAACGACATTTGCATTGACCCCAATTATAAATTATCCGGCATTAAATCCAATTTGCCAAAATGCTGCCGCTATTTCAGTAGCTACTGCTACCATAACGAATAATGTTACGGGAACAGGTGTTTATAGTGGGCCGGGTACAAGTGCATCCGGACAATTTGATCCTGCCATAGCAGGTCCAGGCAATCATACGATCACTTATACATTTACAACAACCGGCGGTTGCGTGCAATCAACCACGCAAACAATATTGGTTCATGCGAAACCTATTGCCGGTTTTACAATTCCCAATACAGGATGTTTACCGGCGAATGGACAGGTGCAGTTTAACAATACCAGCACCATTACCGATGGACAAACGATGAGCTGGTTGTGGAACTTCAATGATCCGAATGCAAACGCAAGCAATCCCAATACTTCCACCGCACAAAACCCAACCCATAATTTTGGCGAAGGCGCATTCAATATAAAATTGGTCGTTACTTCATCAAATGGCTGCGCGGACAGCATTACGGTCCCTGCAACATTTGCCGTTACACCGATCTTAAATTTTACTGCCCTGAGCCCGCTTTGTGAAAATGCAGCCGGTGTATCTGTAGCTACGGCAACGGTGACCAATAATATTACAGGAACAGGTGCATACAGCGGACCCGGTACAAGTGCATCAGGACAATTTAATCCTGCCATTGCCGGTCCCGGTAATCATACTATTACCTATACGTTTACTACCAGTGGCGGATGCGTTCAGTCGATCACTCAAACAATTCTTGTGTATGCAAGACCAAAGCCCAATTTCAGTTTCCCGTCGGGAACCTGTTTGCCGGCTGCGGGATTTGTCCAGTTCAACAATACAACGAGCATAGCCGACGGACAAACGATGAGTTGGGCATGGAACTTCAGCGATCCAAATGCCAATGGAACTAATCCGAACACATCAACACTACAGAATCCAACACATAATTTCGGTGAAGGCAGTTTCCCGGTCAATCTTTCGGTGACATCTTCCAACGGCTGTGTAAAGGATACGACAATCACTGCCGTATTTAAAGTAACACCTGCATTGGTTTATTCGTCATTGTCCCCTGTTTGTCAAAACCCAGGCGCGGCTCCTTCATCCGTTGCCGGTGCAACAGTGACTAATCCCGTGACGGGTACCGGCGTTTATAGTGGGCCGGGTACAAACGCATCGGGCTTATTTGATCCGAATGTTGCAGGTCCAGGTATTCATACTATCACCTATACGTTCACAACGACCGGTGGCTGCACGCAATCAGCTACTACGACGATTGAAGTGTATCCACGACCTGATGCCTCATTTACATCGACTAATAGTATTTGTTTAAATCAACCGGCGACATTCACAAACACCTCCGCAATCCCAACCGGAACGATCACGGCATGGAACTGGAACCTGGGTAACGGAAACACACCTTCTTATACGAATGGAAATCCTTTTAATGTTACCTACGCTGCCGCCAACAACTATACTGTTCAGCTTGTCACGGTAAGCGACAAAGGTTGTTTCAGTACGCCCTATTCACAAACTGTGGCTGTACATCCTTTACCTGTTGCCAACTTCAATACCCCTGTCGGCATATGTATGCCTGGCGGTACGGCCACATTTACCAATCTTTCTACAGTACCGGATAATTCCGGGTTGAGTTATCAATGGAATTTTGGGGATGGCACGGGAACTTCTACCGCTACTAACCCGTCTTATGTATACGGAGGTATCGGTTCTTATAATGTAACTCTCACTGCTACTTCAACATTTGGCTGTGTCAATACAAGTGCGCCAAAAGTAGTAAGTGATTTCTATGATAAACCCGTTGCTTCGTTTAGTGTAACGCCTGATGAATTGTGCCAGGGAGTCAATACAGTATTTACTGACCAAAGTAGTGCTCCTAATAGTTCTGTGCAGGGCTGGAACTGGAATTTTGGAGATGGCTCATCACCTTCTACCGTGCAAACACCAACCAGGAAGTTTAATGATCCTGGCACTTACAATGTTACATTGACCGTAACAAACACTGTCGGATGCACATCTGACCCTTTCCCGAAGACGGTGACTGTACATCTGCAACCGGTGATCGACGCGGGCCGTTCATTTGTTGTGCCGCAGGGAACAACTGTTCAATTTGAAGCAACAGCCAATTCTCCATCCTTAACTTTTAGTTGGACACCGCCTGCCGGCCTGAGTGATCCCACCGCTTTAAGACCGACGCTGGTAGCAATGGCAGACCAGGATTATACTTTGGTAGCAACAGGAGACTTCGGTTGTACAGCCACCGATTTTATCAGCGTGAAAATATTGAAGCCAGTAAAAGTGCCCAATGTGTTTTCACCCAATGGTGATGGTATTCACGATAAATGGATCATCACAAACCTTGCTGATTATCCCGGTTGCCGTGTTGAAGTATTTAACCGTTATGGCCAGCAGGTATTCGCTTCATCAGGATACGGTACTCCCTGGGATGGCAGGTATAATGGGAAGGATTTGCCGTTTGGAACCTATTATTATGTAATAACGCTGGAAAATGGTTTTAAACCAATGACCGGCTCGATAACAATAGTCAAGTAACACTGACACTATGAAACCAGATTATTTATATTCAAAAACGACTACGATGAGAAATTTTTTCAAAGTCACCTGTATGTGCCTGGCCCTTTGTGTTGCGGGGATTGCAAAAGCCCAGGTGGACCCGCATTTTTCACAGTATTATGTTTATCCCGCATGGCTCAACCCGGCTCTTACCGGGGCTTTCGACGGGCAATACAGGATTGCCGGAGTTTATCGTAATCAATGGGGCAATGTTACCGTTCCATTTACTACTCCCGGCATTTCAGCCGATTTTACGACAAACAAAAATATCAACCTTGGAATAAGTATACTTGATCAGACAGCAGGTGGTGGCGGGTATCATTACACTACTGCCTATGCCAACGTGGCTTATACCGGTGTAAAGTTTGGTCCCGGGTATACAAAACGGATTGTGTTCGGTATACAGGCAGGTATGATCCAAAGAAAGTTTGATCGCTCACAGCTTAGCTTTGGCGATCAATGGAATCCTGTTACTGGCTACAATCCGGGAAATCCCTCTGCAGAAGTGTTGTCGAGGACCAGGGCTACGGCGTTTGATGCAGGGGCAGGCATTATGTACTTTGATGCGCAGCCGGGAAAGAAGGCAAATATCTTCGCCGGGTTTTCTGTATCGCATCTCACAAGACCTGAAGATCAGTTCAGCGCATCCGGTACTGCGAGAATCCCGATGCGATTGACGGGACATGGAGGTATCCGGCTTGCATTATCCGAAGTGTTCAGCATTACACCGAATCTTTTGTATTTGAAACAGGGAAGTGCCCAGGAAAAAATGGCCGGTGCTTATGCATCGCTCAAGGCCGCCCCCGAACTGGATCTCATGATCGGCGCCAACTACAGGTTTGAAGATGCATTTTCACCTTTTATAGGATTTACTTATAAAGGCATGGCGATCGGCGCCAGCTATGATATCAACACTTCCGACCTTGGAAAGATGGCGAAAGGATCAAACAGCTTTGAAATATCGCTGTCGTTTATCGGAAGAAAATCAACCAAAACACCAGAAATAGAATTCGTTTGCCCCAGATTATAACCGGCATGTGCAAATTTTTTAATGAACAATTTCACGATATGAAAAAAATATTTCTCACTGTTGTTGTTAGCGGTTTTGCTGTGATGGCCTCAGCGCAGTTTGTCTATGAATACCTGAAAGCCGCGGATGGCTATTATGAAAAAGGAGATTACTTTTCAGCAGCGCAGTACTATGAAAAATATTTTGGGGATACAAAGTCCTCCAAAGGCAACGAATACAATCCTTATAGCCCGCAAACCATAGCGAAGAAAAAATCAACGGCGGTAAGCAGTAAGGAAGAGGCCATGTGGCGGTTGGCTGAAAGCTATCGCATGCTGAACTACCCGGCTAAAGCCGAGCCGTATTACAAACAGACCATGGAAATGAATAGAGCGAAATTTCCTTTGGCCGGTTATCACTATGCTACTATGTTGAGAGCGCTGGGAAAATATAGTGAGGCCGAACAGGCATTTACCGCTTTTTTAAATAGCTATGCGACCGAGGATGATTACAAAAAAGCGGCCGAGCGGGAAATAAAAAACCTGCAGTTCATACAGGCGCAGCTCAATAAGAAAGACCTGAAATATTATACCGTTAATAAAGCGCCCTCGGGACTCAACTCAACTGGCGGTAATTATGCACCTGCCTGGCTAAACAGCACTACGTTGTTATTTACTTCCACCCGTCCTGAGGATAGCACGACCAAACAAAAGGATTACACTAATCATATTTACCAGGCCATATATACAGAAGGTAACATAGCAGATGTGAAGAAAGCGGCACTGCCACAGGCAAAGGATATCCAACAGGGTGTGACCAGCGCATTACCCAATGGCAACCTGATGTTCCTGACCCGGTGGACAATTAATAACCGCAAAAAATCGTCATCGATCTATTCGTGCACGCGGAATGGAGACGGATGGAATGAACCGGTATTGCTGGACGCATCCATCAATTCACCCGGTTCCAATACACAGCAGCCTTTTGTTACTGCCGATGGAAAATATTTATTATTCGCAAGTGACAGGAGCGGAGGCCAAGGCGGATTCGATCTTTGGTATGCGGAACTGGATGCCAACGGTAAACCCGGTGCACCGGTAAACATGGGAAATGTGATCAACACGGCACAGGATGAGCAGGCTCCGTTTTATCATGAAGCCTCAAAGACCCTCGTTTTTTCCAGCAACGGCAGGATAGGGATGGGTGGATATGATTTCTTTGAAAGCAAAGGCAGCATCGGCAATTTCGCTGCTCCGCAAAACTTTGGTTACCCGGTAAACTCCGTGAAAGATGATATTTATTTTACCAGCAGGGGAGGAGCAAAAAATATTCTGGAAGATGTGTTATTAAGTTCCGATCGTGACGCAGCCTGCTGCCTGGAATTATTTTATCTTAAAAAAATAAGACCTCTCAGGCAGGTCAGCGGTCGCGTGGTATCGTGCGATCCATCCAAACAGTTAACGGGAGCTACCGTTACAATTACAGATGCATCAAACAATAAAGTCTTTACAAAATCACTGTCACCGGATGGAAGCTATGCCTTTACGCTGGAAGATTACCTGCCTGTAACAGTAAAAGCAGATGCCACAGGATTTATCAGCAATTCAAAAGAAGTAGCCCTGCCTGGCGACATGGAGGATGAGTCTATGAGATACCCTGATCTCTGCCTGCAACCGGAGCCACCGAAGGTAAATGAAACGTTCGTGGTGGAAAACGTATATTATGACTTTGACAAAGCGAACCTGAAGCCGGAATCATTCCCCGCTTTGGATGAAATAGTAAGAATGCTGAACACTTATCCTGCGATGGAAATAGAATTAAGTGCGCATACAGACAGCAAAGGAACAACGAAGTATAACCAGAAGCTTTCCGAAGCAAGGGCAACGAGCGTAGTAGCCTATCTCGTCAGCAAAGGAATTGATCCATCCCGCCTGAAAGCAAAAGGATATGGCGAAACGATGCCGATCGCGCCAAATAAGAATGATGACGGATCGGATAATCCTGAAGGAAGGGAGAAAAACCGCCGGACAGAATTTAAAGTGCTGAAGAATTAGGTGATGTCTCATCCGATAGCTATCGGATTTGAAATAAATCTCTCGCGGCGACGCAATGACGCGACGATCTTCTTATAAAGGTATATACGTTGCGACTTTGTCCCGCAATTTTGCGGGATGGCGAGAAAAAAAGAGACGCTGTCATGAAATAAAGTATAATTGGATTTGAACTGTTCAATGTTTGAATCCTGTAGTGAAAACGAGATAATATGAAAAGAATAGCCTGCTTGATGGGTTTGGCATTATCTGTTGTAACGGCAACGGGACAACAAAAGCCGCACTATACCCAATACATATTGAACCAGTATATCATTAATCCTGCACTTTCAGGAATTGAGAACTATACGGACATTAAGATCAGTCACCGGCACCAGTGGGCGGGAATACAGGATGCGCCGGTCACAACCTATTTTACAATACACGGCCCACTTGGCAAAAAAGACTATCGTACAACGGCTACTTCTTTTGATGTGCCAGGAGAAAATCCGCGGGGTCAGCGATACTGGGAAGAATATACTTCAGCTGAGCCACACCATGGCATAGGTTTCCAGGCTATCAATGATGTAACAGGTCCGATAAGCAATTTATCGGCCTATGGAACGTATGCCTATCATTTGGGTATTAGCCCAGGGACCAGCCTGGCCGGTGGATTCGGTGTTGGTATCAATCGTATAAGTTTAGATGCATCCAAACTTGATTTCGGTGATTTTACTGTTGATCCTTCAGTCTATTCTTCCGGGGTATTAAATAAGACGAGACTGGACCTAACAGCTGGCCTGTATCTCTATTCTGCCGACTACTTTGTTGGTGTTTCGGCACAGCAGATCGTTCCACAGAAAATAGACTTTTCAAATAACCATGTTGGTCTCAAACACGGGAGAACCGTTCCACATTTATTTGGAACGGCGGGTTATCGTTTCCTGGTGGGATATGACTGGAACTTTATACCATCTGTCATGGTGAAATATGTAAGTCCTTTACCTGTACAGGTTGAAGTAAACGGCAAACTGCAATACCGCGACCTGGCCTGGATCGGGGCGGGCTACCGATATAAAGATGGATTTTCCGGAATGGTTGGTTTAAATGTTCTTAATACTTTCAATGTCGGGTATGCTTACGATTATACTACTTCCAAACTGAACAACTATAGCAAAGGGACGCATGAGATCGTGGTAGGGTTCCTGATTGGGAACAAGTACAGTGATTCCTGCCCAAGGAATGTCTGGTAAATTTATTATGCGCGTTTTTTCCCGCCAGTTATGTTATTAAAACAATGTGCGAGGGTTTTGCCCATGATCTTTATATCGAGCCAAAGACCGGCTTTGTTGATATAAATAGCATCCCAACGATAGCGGTTGACAATGCTTTCATAGTCTTTTGCGGGACCCCTGAACCCTTTGACCTGCGCAAGGCCGGTAATACCTGGCTTGACAAGTGTTCTGAAATTATAGGAAGAGACCACAAATGAAAAACGGATACAATCACTGAGCATATGAGGACGGGGACCGATAAAACTCATGTCGCCGATCAATACATTGAATAATTGGGGAAGCTCATCAATATTTGTCTTACGCAGGAACCTGCCGGCCCTTGTAATTCGATCATCATTTTCATCGGCCTGTCGTTCGTCTGCTTCATCATTTATCACCATAGTGCGGAACTTAAAGCAGCGGAATATTCTTCCATTCTTGCCCATACGTTTTTGTGAAAAGAATACAGGGCCTTTTGAACCGAGTTTAATCCATACTGAAACGATGGGTAAAAGCCAGCTCAGTATAAATGCGATGAACAGGAAAGAAAAAAGAATATCAAAACTTCTTTTGATCAATAAATAGTTCTTCCGGCTGGCAACGAAGCGTGTGACTATTCCGTTTTCGTTTATGGCCGGACTTTCAGGCAATGACGCAATCTGAAAATCTTTATATGTACCTGGCTTGTGCAAAACTGAAATTGATAAGAAGAAATGTGGTATTTTTCTAACCTGATTTAATCGGAAAACTACCAGGAAAGGTTGCTTGATCGTTGATCCAAAAGTTTTTACAAAGAAAAATGTTGAAGGTTATCTATAAAAAAGACGCCGTAACCGGGGAACGAATTGAAAGCAGCCTATTGCAGATCCTGGCTTATTTTTCTGTCTTTGATTTCCCTTTATCAGCCGACGAAATACGAAGATTTCTTCCTCCGGGAAGCAACGAAGAGGTCGTTGAACCGGCCCTATCGCGATTGGTTGAAGCCGGTGCGATTTTTAAACTCGACAAGGTTTATTCATTGCAAAATAACATGGAACCGGTGATGAAAAAGCACCAGGCTTACCAGCGGGCGCAGCAACTATTGCCCCATGCCATGAAGATCGGCAGGCTCCTCTGCGGATTTCCATTTGTAAGAGGTATCGGGATCTCTGGCAGCCTTTCCAAAATGTATGCAAATGACAAGGCAGATTTCGATTTCTTCATTATCACGAAGGCTGATCGCCTGTGGATAGCGAGAACGATCATGCACCTGTATAAGAAATGGACTTTTTTGAGAGGGAGGCAGCATTATCACTGCATGAATTATTTCCTGGATGAAAAAGCGCTGCAGCTAAAAGATCAAAACATCTATACAGCTATTGAAACGATTACGCTGATTCCGGTTTGCGGGGAAGGGCTGCAAGATTTTTTTGCAGCTAATGGCTGGGTCAGCGAATGGTTCGTCACCTATCCTTCCGTCATTAAAACACAGCAGCCGCCTGCTACCCGTTCCCGGATAAAAAGAGTGATGGAATGGATGTTTGACAACCGGCCTGGAGAGAGGTTGGACAATTACCTGATGAAATTGACGAGCCGTCGCTGGAAAAAGAAAGAGCAACAGGGTATGTTGAATTATGAAGGAAAGGAAATGTCGCTTTTAACCGGTAAGCATTTCGCCCGGTCAAACCCCGATTCATTCCAGCAGAAAACGGTATGGTTATATAGCGAAAGGATGAAGCAGCTGAAAAACAAATGGCCGGGCTATTTTGAACCGTTTAATTATTCTTTCGAAGAGTGATGATATAATAATCACCAATATTTCTCCAGGGCCAGCGACCCTTCCATTTATCTTCTTTTTTCTGCAGGAAGTTATAAGCCACCGGATGTTTCTCCGCGAATTTTTCGATATACGACGGAGGCACCAGTGTGCAAAGTCCTTCGATGCTTTCAACCGTGAAAGACCCTTCCAGGCTTGCTTTGACAAAGGATGGATTGTAATACCAGCAGCGAAAAAATTCTCCTTCGATATGTGCTTTGGTACCTTTTTTACCAGCCATCCGGCGGAAAGCAGTTTTAAATTTTCCCCGGAATAGTAAGCTGAATTCCCAGAGACAGAATTTAGGAAGAATGACCAGTGATACCAATCCTCCTGGCTTTAGTAGCCCATTAAACGAACGCAGTACATCTTGCAGCTTGTCAGTACAGTTCAAGCCTGCGAAATTGGAAAATATCAAATCATAAGGACCACGGTTAAAAAGATGTTTGAGATCTGTAAAAGAGCGCAATTCCGTGCTGACACTGCCTTCCAGGCCTTTTAGCCTGACCTTTTCCTTAAGCATATTTTGCATGATATCTGAAATATCGGTTGCATGTACCCGGTGCCCCTTTTGGGCGAAGAAAACTGCATCATCTCCGGTCCCCGCATTCAGTTCGAGTATGTTTGATTCGGGCTGCAGGTAGCGCATCACATGATCCCTGACCCGTTGTCTTTTGTATTGAATGATGATATCTCCGGCGTATAATTCGTCGAATATCGGCGCCTGCTTGCTGAAGGCTGTAGCTGCGGCCAGCTCGTTTATGGTATTTACCGGTTCGTCGTTCATACCGGTGTATTTTCAAGCGAATTTAGTTTTTGTTTGTCAACCCAGGCAGCCGGCGCATAGTATAAAAAAGACAGGGCTTTTTTTACTGTAAAGAAGCTGGCGGTGAAAGGCCGTGCCAGCAATTTTTTTACATGAGCCATGGCGATATGCTTTCTGTAACTTTTATGAACATAACTATGAAGCTGTTTGTAGAATGCCGGTGCATAGGTGTTCCGAAACATCAATACAAGCTCATCCGAATCGGTCCAGTTTGTTTTATCCTTCAATTCGCTTTTTACCCGCTCATAAAAAGGTGTTCCCGGCAGGGGATAGGAAACAGAGATACCGATCTCATAGGGAAGAAGTTCATTGATCATGCGGATCGTCTTAAGTATATCGTCCCTGGTTTCACCGGGATAACCAAACTGGATGAAAAACGAAGGATGAATACGGTGTTTTTTCAGCATTCGCGTAGCGATGTAGATCTGCTCGACCTTTGTTCCTTTATCCATCGCGTCCAGTATCTTTTGCGAACCGCTTTCCGCTCCCATCCAAATATTCTCACACCCTGCTCTCGCCAGGTCCCTGATATAATCTTCCTCCATCATCAGGTCGACCCTTGCCTGTATCTTGAATTTGAATTGCAGGTTTTCTTTTTCAACCAGGTTCGCGAATTCATTCACCCATCCGGGTTTCAATCCGAAAATATCATCGCAAAACCAGATATGATCAAAACCGAATTTTTCCTTTAGCATTTTCAATTCATCCACTACGTTCTGTGGCGACCTTGAATTATAGCGGTTGCCATAAATAGGTTTAGCGCACCAGTTGCATTTGAACGGACATCCCCTTGTAGTAGCGATATTAAGAGAGAAATAACCCGCGTGTTTCAACCACATTTTACGATAGGGTTCGATATCTACCAGGTCCCAGGCGGGAAAAGGGAGACTGTCGAGTTCCTTTATAACATTTCTTTTTACTGTCTTAACGATCGCATTGTCCAGCTTATAGGCCAGACCGGCTATTGAAAGGAAATCAGTTTTGTTATTCGTGATCGCTTCGCTTAATTCGGCAAGGGTCTGTTCAGCTTCGCCTAGCAGGATGAAATCAGCGCCTTCATTAAGGTATTGTTCGTAATGATCAGAAGAATCGGAACTGGATATGATAACAACACATCCTCTCTCTTTGGCAAGCTTTATCATTTTAAAAGCAGCTTCCCGCATATTCGTCAGGCACATCTTGGTGAGATAGTTGAAGCCATCATCGTATAAAACGAAGAGCTTGGGTTGCTTATCATCCAGGGCGGGACTGATCTCTTCCGGGCCATGGGCAAACATCGTATCGAAAAAGGAAACCATATAACCTTTTTCTCTCATCAGCGCCGCTGCATAGAGTGTACCGATCGGGGGATAGGGCCGGCCCGTGATCCATTGTTTCGGATCAAACCGCAGGAAATAGGAATGGGAAAAAAGAATATTTTTCATCTCGTTAAATCAGTTTTGTGCCGGGCGACAGGTTCAGGTAGCAAACACATTTCACACA
Source organism: Bacteroidota bacterium (assembly GCA_005884665.1). Taxonomy (GTDB): domain Bacteria; phylum Bacteroidota; class Bacteroidia; order Chitinophagales; family Chitinophagaceae; genus VBAT01. The sequence continues at coordinate 18,013 of VBAT01000028.1, read as the reverse complement.
GGTGTCGTCTCTATCTATATCGAGATTCTTCCTGAAGCGGATGCTCTCTTCACTGTTTAAAATTTCTTCCAGCGGTTTTTCACGGGTATTTCCCATAGGGGGATGAAAAAAGCAGGGCCTTACTGTTCCATCGGCTTCTACCACCGTGGATACCCAGGGGGCATTACATTTTTTGTAGGGGAAAGGGTTTCGGCCATAGAAGGCGGAATAGTACTCATAGATTCTTCTCAACTTCCCCGGGTTTTCGGTAATAAAACCAGCATCATGTCCGCCGCAATATTTTTCAATAACGCTCTCTGTGATCTCCCTGATCTCGTCCAGTTCATTTTCAGTCAGTAAAATTTCATGCTGCCGCTGGTCGGTCCATAGCACTTCACGGTTGAAGGCGTGACTGCTGACATCAGCCGGCAGAAAACTCACATGGTCCAATCCCATCTCCTTCGCACTTTCGATAATGGATACCCAATGACGAAAGTTCAGGCGATGTATAACGGTCCTTCCCGTGATTTTGAAGGTTATCCCGGTGGGGATCTTACTCTTGACTTCCTTAACGCCTTCTTTCAGCTTCTTAAAGGCATCAGGAATATTCCTGATCGCGTTATGCAGTTCCTCATTCCCATCCAGCGAAACAATAATATCATTGACCCATTGCACCAATTGGGCGGCATTTTTTTGTAACGTGAGTCCTGTTGACAGGAGTGAGACGCCGATGTTTTGTTTTTGAAGCAATTCACAAAACTTAAAGAAATTCGGGTTAAGCAGGGCTTCGCCGCCCGACATCAATACCTGTTGGGTTCCTAATTTTTTTAACGAGACCAGCAGGTCTTTGATATCGTCTTCGGTAAGCTGTTTCAGGTTTTTATTGTCCTTCCAGATATCGCACATCACGCAACGGCAATTGCAGGCGCTATGAGGCATCAGGATCACGATCGGCAAGGCCGAGATCCTGTGAGTTTGCAGCGAACGATAGCGTTTAAATGTTTGATATAAGGATTGGGTGAACAATGGCTTTTTTATTCCTGGTAATTAAATCGAAATCTTACTCTATTCTGTTGCCTTTTGCTAATGTATTGATTTTTCGTTATAGAACGCTGGTTGTAAGGATGATTAAGATCTATTATGATATCATAACAATCATAATAATCATAATGATCTGCGTTCTAACTATCTATTAATTGATCGTCAGGTTCAAGTGCCTGGCCTTTGACAGATTAATTGTCGAATCTTTCAATAAAGGTAAACGCTGGTTAAAGCAACTATCCAGTAATATCCTGAAAAAATTCACATTTGATAAGGAATCAGGGAACGGTTTACGGCTCTTAGATGGAATAAAGACGGCACTCAGGTTTGAGAATTCATATTTATAAGCCTGGTCATTTACTGGCAGCCGAAAGCCATGATCGCCCAGGAGAATAATAACCGGTGGATTTGGTGAGGTCTTAAAAATATCATCCACCAATTGCAGGACCTTTTCGTTGCCATACAACAGGTATTCGGTATAGTCACGCGACGCAGTTTCTTTGTGGAAACCTCTTAGCCGTTCTTCCGGTACAAGCTGGCCTTTGCTGTCGTAATAATAAGGCCAGTGCGGCATTAGCAAATGTGAATAGACAAACTTTGGTCTCCTGTTTTTTTGTGTGGCCACTTCACGGGTTTGTAGCAAGATGTCATCGTTGAAATCAAGGTATTCATAAAGTATTTTTTTCCGCCATGTGGTAAACGGCAGCTTGCCACTTAGGACGTCATTCCTTACAGCCTTGATCACTCTTTTTGTAAATGTTTGCGACGTGATCAGTTCGGTACCGTATGGAATAAATTCACCATATTTATGCGCAGGCTGGCCGGGAAAATCAAAAACTGATAAGTTGAAGAATCGGTATCCCTGCTTTTTAAAAAAACTTACTACGTTATTATTCTTTATCGTCCCATATACATAATTAAGGTTTAGGCGGCCGGGGACAGTCGCGTTAGGATCCAAATAGTCCATGTTCAATGTGGAAGCCATCGAAAATGGAGTCAGGTTGTAGTTGCTGGTACTTCGGTTAGCCACCTGGAATCCCCGGCGAGTAAGTTCGCTTTCGAACTGGGAGTTGTCAAAATTGAATACATTTTTCAGCCCGGCGTCACCGGCATATTCGTCCAGCACGATAAAATATATATCCGGCCTGTCACAACTCTCGCAGTTACTTAGATCTTTTTCTGTATAAGAGAAACCGGGTCTTTTTTTCTGAATTGTTTTTATGATCAGTAACCCGGTATCGATCAGCAGCAAAAGCAACAAAACGGTGTTCAGGTAAGAAGTGAACACAAATAATGTCTTTTTTCTTTTTTTCAACCATATAGCAAGAATGATAAAGAACAGGCAACAGGCCGGTAGAATAAAACGATATTGAGAAATAAATGAATGCGGTGCAACACTGTTTAACCGGTCCTGTATAAATCCAAAAAAGAATTGAAAAGCCATCATAAAGAATGCAAGAAGTCCGGCTTTAAAGAAATCGCGGTAAAAGAACCAGGCGATGCCGATAATAATAGATGTAACCAGCAGGTACAAAACAGCCAGCAGTAAAGCATCCATGAAAGTTACGGCGCCAAGGTTGCTTACAGTTCCGTGCAGAACGAAGAACACGGGAAGTAACAAAGGGAACACAGCGGTGTTTTTGAGCAAATAGCTGTAACGCGATAAACTGGATCGGGGAGGCTGGTCCGGGCTCATATAATTGTGGTTACTTGCTTGGCTAACTAAACGTAATATTGTATTTAACAGTTGCTCTGATTTGGAACAAATGAACCCTGTAAATTTAGCAAGTAAAAACAAGCAGATCAGTGTTGTTATTGCTACCTGTGACCGCAGGGCAAGACTGCTTTCATTACTTCGGGACCTGGACGCTTCCACCTGTCCGCTGGCGGAAGTGATCATCGTCGATTCAGGCGATGATAAACTATCACCTGGCGATTATTCAATATTCAAGGGACTGGCTATTCAATACGTGACAAGTGAAAGATCGGTCTGTATTCAGCGCAATACGGGGATAAAGATGGCGAAATCGCCCTGGGTCCTGCTTTGCGACGATGACATTGAAATTCCGGAGGACTATGTAGAAAAGCTTTTTGAATACGCCAATCTTCATTCCGAGGCGGGTGCCATCTCGGGTCTTTGGCTGGAAAAAGAAAATAATGAATGGAAAGCAACACATCCCATCCATTCGACGCGGCGATTGTTATGGGCTTATTTTTTTCAACTGGGAATTTGGGGGGAAATAGAATGCAGGGACAATTTTTTCAATAAGGGGATAAAAAAGTATTACAAAAGAAAAGGCAATCATATATCCCGGGCAGGCTGGCCTGTCAATACTGATTTTTCTTCCGATCATATTATCTGCCCTGTTTATAGCCTCGGAGCTTCACTGGTAAAAAGACAATGGCTGATGCACAATCTTTTTGATGAAGTGCTGGACCGGCACGGGATCGGCGATAACTATGGTGTAACGACCAGTCTGCCATTTCCTGGTGTGCATGTGGTAAAAACCACTTTCGTTCATCATCACCTTGAACCGGCAAACCGTTTAAAAAGATCATTGCAGTATTACCGGCGGGTATTGGCGCTGGATTATTTTATCAAAACAAAGAAGAGACTGCTGGATAACAAAAGAAGCCGGCTATTGTGGTCGCTGTTGGGGAATATGCCAGGTTTTATTTTATCAGGCAACGGTAAAATGGCCGGCGCGAATTTTAAGGCAATGTGGAAAATTGCAACCGGGAAAAATCCTTATTATTTAGGAAATAAACAGGGTAAAAAAATCATTGAGCCAGCTTTATAAAAAATGCTATTGCAGAATCTCCATATAATTGGTCATGATACGGTAAAAGACTTACGGATCGGTGATGATAGAATTCAGGAGATTGCTTGCAACTTATCACCTGTTAGCGATGAGATACAGCTTGAATTTGACAATGCGATAGCTTTTCCCGGGCTGATCAATTCTCATGATCACCTTGACTTCAATTTGTTCCCGCAATTGGGAAACCAGGTTTACAAAAGTTACCGGGAATGGGGAGAGGACATTCAGAAAAATGACAGGGAGATTATTGAATCGGTGCTTGGCGTTCCGGGGGAGATAAGAATTAAATGGGGGTTATACAAAAACCTGGTAAATGGATTTACTACAGTCGTGAACCATGGAAAGCACATAGAGATACCCAATCCGTTCATTAATGTTTTCCAGGAATGCCATTCCTTGCATTCTGTAAGGGAAAAAGGCTGGAAATTCAAATTAAACAGGCCTTTTGCAGGGAAGCAGCCATTCGTTATTCATGTGGGCGAGGGAGTCGACCAGGCAGCGTTTGAAGAGATTGATGAACTAGTGCGATGGAACCTGTTTAAACGAAAAATTATCGCGGTGCATGGCGTATCGATGGATATGAGACAGGCGCCCGCATTTGAGGCGCTGGTCTGGTGCCCGGCCTCGAATCTTTTTATGTTGAATGCTACGGCCAGGGTTGACAAGCTTAAACAGGAGACAAAGATCCTTTTTGGAACCGATTCAACCTTATCGGCAGAGTGGAACGCATGGGAGCATATCCGGTTGGCCAGGGAAACAGAGATGTTGAATGATGATGAACTGTTCCAATCTCTCACTAAACATCCTGCAGAAGCCTGGAGTTTGAATGATAGGGGAGTGCTTGGAGAGGGAAAGAAAGCTGATATCGTCATTGCGACAAAAAAGAATGATGGTAAAAATATGGATGATTTTTTCCAGCTAAACCCGGAAGACATTTTACTGGTTGTTTGTGCTGGAAAAATTGTTTTATTTGATGAAAGCCTGCATTCCCTGTTAGCGAATTTGACAGCTACTAACCAGTTCGGTGAATTGATTGTAAATGGCAGTATCAAATGGGTAATTGGCAATCCGGATGCATTGATAAAAGAAATAAAAAACTATTTGCCCGGGGTTAAATTGTTTGATCAATGATGTATGATAAGTGTGCATTAGTAATTCCTTCAACAGTGCACGTGAGTGCTCCTTATACTTTTTTGACTGACCCCCTGGAAAGAGAAAAGCAATACCTCGACTCCATATCTTTTTTTATTCGCGAGACGCCTTTACTAAAAATTATTGTTTGCGACAATTCCGGTTTTCAATACCCGGCTTCGCTCCGGGACCTCGCCAGGCTTCACAATAAAGAAATAGAGTTATTATCGTTCCAGGGAAACAAAGAACTGGTTACGAATTATGGCAAAGGATATGGGGAGGGAGAGATCATGCAGTTTGTACTATCAAACAGTTCATTGATAAAAAACGCGGAAGGTTTTTTAAAAGTGACTGGGAGATTAAAACTGTTGAATGCAGAGAAAGTTTTGCGAAAATGCGGTGAACGGGAAAATTATTTTATGCCGGTATCACTGCTTCGTCCCCGGTTCATGGTGCCGGCTGCTGCAAGACATTGTGTGGACACTCGTGTATATTACACCACGAGGGTTTTTTTTACTAACGTTCTTATAAATGCATACAGAGACGTCAGGGACAAGGATGTTTTTTTTCTCGAGCATGCCTATCATAGAGCAATTGCTGCTTCCGGTATCAAAGTGAAATGTTTCCCGGTGGCTCCGGAGATCAGTGGGATGTCGGGTTCGAACGGGTTTATGATGAAAGAAAGAGGGCCGGTTAGGAAGATGCTTATCAGGATAGCGGCAGGTCTGGGATACATCCGGCCGTTGTGCATCATGTTAGTAGCTATCCGCATCATGAGTATTTGTCATTTAGCTCCCAACAGTAATTATCTTTGATTATGCTATGGTGAATCCAATTACCGTTTATAAGAAATATCCCTTTAAGATCCCTGCACGTATTCGTTTCTTTAACTTGTTCAGATACATTTTTACGATACCTGCTTTGGAAAATCTACTCGTTTCGAAACTTGAAAAAGGATCAAAATTTTGGAAGAAATTTATCCCTCCGGTTTATTTTTATCAACAGGGAAGTATCAGGCAAGCAAGAAGAGATGGCATAAATCTGCATTTGGATTTAAGTCATTTGCTGGATCATTCAGTTTATTTTCATAAACTAAACGAACCCGCCTGGAATAACTTATTAAGGTATGTTAAAAAGGATTTCGTTGTTCTTGACATCGGAGCAAATATTGGGTTCCTCACCTTGAGCTTCGCAAAAAGGTGTCCGGAAGGATATGTTTTTTCGTTTGAGCCTGACGCAGAGAACTTTGCTGCCCTGGAGGATAATATTCGTCAAAACGATTTTGAGAATATCCGCATTTTCAAGAACGCACTTGGCGCAAGATCGGAAACCGCTCTCTTGTATAAGCTATATGCAAATAATCCGGGTGCTAATCGAATCCTAAGGGAAAAACCAGGCGAGCCCTGCCAGGCGGAAAAAGTGGAAGTTTTGGTACTTGACGATGTTTTTGAGCAACTTGCTTTACCACGGATTGATTTAATAAAAATTGACGTTGAGGGTTTTGAGGTCTTTGTATTAATGGGATCGAAAAAGGTTATCAAAAAGTGGAGACCAATTCTTTTCGTCGAGCTAGCCGAAGTAAGTTTACGTCAACACGGATACTCTGCCTTATCATTGATCGAATTTATTGAAGGTATGGGATACGAGGTTAAGAATGCTTCCACTATGCAATCTGTCGACAGGCTAAATGAGAATCATAATACGGACATTTTATGCCTTCCGATCACGGATGAATAACTAAGTCGTCAAAACCTCCTGCGTCTTTTTGTTAAGCAGTTTTATTATACCCATTTATTAACTACTGTCTGATAATGTTAAGCCGCAGTCTTCGCTATAGCATTGAAAGAAATTTTTTCATTAAAAAAGACAATACCCGTCCCCGCTTCATTTGCGAATAGCATATTCATTGTTTTAAAATAACCGGTCATTGCCGATCTAATAGATGTCCGCAAAAATTATTTCTATCGTCTGCAACGCTCAATGGCAATTAACAGGAAATTCAATTTCGTCAACTGATTTTCTTGGGTCGACAAACTCTCAACCGTTGACAATTAAAGTGAATAATTTAAGGTCTGGATTAATAGATTATGATGGCAGCAAAGCTAACACAACATTTGGGTATCAAATTCTGCAGGCTAACACCACTGGTCACAACAATACGGGGGTCGGATACACGTCTTTATATTCAAACACTTCGGGTGAATATAATACAGCTGCCGGATATAACTCGTTATATCATAACACGACCGGACTGTCCAACACTGGAATGGGCTCTTTTGCATTGTATTCCAACACGACCGGGATTAAAAATACTGCAATCGGTCTTTCGTCGCTATATGCTAATTCTTCTGGAAACTACAATGTGGCTTCAGGTCTTTCTGCGTTAGCTTTTAATTCGAGTGGTGACAATAATGTCGCCTACGGGTCAAATTCGTTAAAAAATAATACTTCAGGTGCAGGAAATGTCGCGATGGGTTATCAGTCGCTTTTCACAAATACTACAGTAAGTAATCTTACTGCCCTAGGATACGAAGCTCTTTATTCTAATTCGTCCGGAACCGAAAATACCGCCGTTGGATACCGATCACTGTAGTCCAACACCTCAGGAATAGAGAATACAGCGATGGGGCATGCAGCAATGTATTCAAATACTACCGGTCAGCATAATACGGCAGCCGGATTTAATGCACTTTATTCCAACTCTACCGGGTTCAATAATACAGCATTTGGTGTCCAAGCACTTGAAAACAATACGAGCGGCGGTTTTAATGTTGGTATTGGACCAGGTGCACTTTTCGCCAACACCATCGGGATAGATAATGTTGCTGTTGGTTATTCGGCGCTCGCAACTAACACAGAAGGAGAGGACAACACAGCCATTGGGCAACTGGCTCTTGCTGTCAATGAGACCGGCCTGTCAAATACAGCTGTTGGATTTATTTCGGCATGGCGAAATACTACCGGCGGTATTAACACGGCTGTCGGATATGCGGCTCTGGAACAAAATATGAGTGGAGATGCCAATACAGGTCTTGGGTTTGCGGCTGGCCCCAATTCTGCTGGCTATACTAACACGACTGCGTTAGGCAGCGGTGCTACTACAACCGCAAGTAATCAAGTCCGTATTGGTGACGCTGCTGTCGTAAGCATAGGCGGCTATCAGAATTGGACTAATATTTCAGATGGAAGGATAAAAAGAAATATTATATCGAATGTTCCTGGCCTTGAATTTATTAATAGGCTTAAGCCGGTCACCTACACTTTAGATTTAGATGAAGCGGATAAAATAGTAGAGCGACCGGTATCTGCCCTAGCCAGGGATGAAAGGCTTAATACTTATCTTAATGCACGATCACTAGATCGAAAAGCAAAGGAGCAAATGCGCCTAACTGGGTTCATTGCTCAAGAAGTAGAGGCCGCAGCTAAATCAGTTGATTTTGACTTCAGCGGTGTGGATGTTCCAAAAAACGATAAAGACCTGTACGGGTTACGTTATGCCGAATTTGTAGTTCCGTTGGTAAAAGCAGTACAGGAATTGAGTGCGCAAAACGATAAGCTGGTTGACCAAAACAAACAATTGCAGGATCAGATAAATACGTTGTCTAAAAAAATAGATGCCGTTGAACTTTCCCAACGTGGTTCTTTCAACTCAAATCTGCCAGAAGCGAGATTAGATCAAAATGCTCCTAATCCATTTAGCGCAAGCACGGTTATCCGTTACTATGTTCCAACAAGAAGTTTTAGTGCAAGAATTGTGATTGTTGACCTAAATGGTCGCTCTGTAAAGAGTATTTCAATCAACGATAGAGGGGCCGGCCAGGTTACTTTTGCCGGTAGTACTTTCTCTGCTGGAAACTATGTTTACTCCCTGATTGTTGATGATAAGGTAATTGATACGCGACAAATGACATTAACTAAATAATATTTGATCAATATTACATACAAGGGGGTTTTGGATAGAAAACCCCCTTGTTACTTTGTTATCTTTTTTTAATCAGTTTTTGATAGTGTTTAAGCGAAATCCCGGCAATTGCCTCGAAGGAAAGCCTATCTTTAAAAAAATCAATACAGGCGTTGGCTTCAGTTACCAGGGGTTTGCTGATCGCCTTTATAGCAGCTTCCACAAAAGAGTTCTTACCGCCCGTTTCCCATAAGGCTCCAAGATTCCCCTCATTCGTCATCATTCTGAAACTTGGAATATCGGTTACAATAGGAACACAGCCGCAACGCAAACCCTCGCTTAAAGCATAGCCACTTCCCTCATAGTGGCTTCCCAAGACAAAATAATCTGCACTGTTATAAAATTGTTCTATTTTATTGTGTTCAACCTCCCCGACCAGCCTGACCCGACTCTTTAAAACCGCTGCACTGTCAATTTTTTCTTTCACTCTACCGGCAAGCCTGTCGTCGTTATAGATCATATATAATCTTGCTGCTGGGTGTTTCTCAAAAAGTATTTCAAAGCCATCCAATACTGTCAATGGGTCTTTATTGTCATCCAGTCTCCCCACCCACAGAAAAACAGGTGAGCCACTGATTCCGGTTCTGGCCCTTTCAATTGCGCGGTCATGATAGACGAGATCCACGAAAGCATCTCTTTGATCAAAGTTGAAAAAAGTGGCGCCTTCCATTACAGGCATCACTTTATCCGCGGCTTTTTTATTTATGAACCATTCCCTGCCTTGCTCGGACGTTGTAAAAAAGAAACCGTTGGCTGCGTTGTTGAACAGGTTGTGCAACCACCTTTTTTTTCTTCCAGGTAATACCCCGCCATGATGCTGGACAACAATGGCCGTTTTTCTGCCAAGCATTATCCGCAACACAAATGTTTGCAAAGACAGAAATAGATTGTGCAGATGGACGATATCAGCATTGAGCTTTTTAATTTTTCGAAAGAATTTTAAAGGCAACTGCCAGCTTTTTAGTCCTGGACCGAGGTTATCTTTTACAAAAGCATAATTCACACCATTTTTTTGCAATGAGCTGTCTCTAAAAAACCGGTTTATTACAATTACCTCAGTTCCTTTTCGCTGCAGGGCCTCGGCCCATCCGGTGACGGTATAGTGCTTCTCCAGAAGTTCTTCTTCTGTTTTAATTTTTTCGTCATATGTAAAGGAAACATGAACTACTTTCATTCGATTTTATTTAAACCGCTACGGTTTCGTATAGAGTCATTAGCATTTTGGCGCTATCATCCATGGAAAATACCAGCACTGGAGAATAGTCGGTATTTCGATCTTGTAATATCTCAATAGCCTTTGAAGCCATCTCTTTTTTATTTGCTGCAACATGCCAATGCGGAACGGGATGATCCAGAGGATAGTGGAAACTGATTACATGTGCACCGGCATACAACGCTTCAAGGCAAACACCGCCGAATCCCTCGAAACTCGAAGTATGCAAGAACAGTTTCGTTTGCTGCATGAGTGAAATTACTTCTTCATGTTTTTTTGATCCAAGCAGTTCCATGTTATCTTCAAGCTCAAGTTTTTTGATCAACGATTCGAGTTTTGTCCTTTCATCACCGTCACCACATTGTAATGCGCGAACCGTGGGTAGAGATTGCTTTACTGTCGCGATTACTTCTACAAACAGGTCATATTGTTTTAGTACTACTAATGAACCGGCACCGAGAATATCAATCTTTCGTTCGGGATGTTCGCTGGGTGTGAACATCACCGGATCAATGGCATTTGGGATAATATGTGCTGGTATTATACCATGATTTTTAGAAAACTCTTTGACCAGGAAAGGCGACATGGCTGCCAGTTCATCACTTCGGGGACGGATAAAGCGAACCCATTTGTTTGTCTTCAAAGCATCCCGGCCACATATCCAGCTTATATGCCTAAGTGAATGCCTTTTTGCAAAATATTTACCGATGAATGCACATTCACCACACCAGGCGCTGAATAGCCCGATAATTTTATGTTCCCGGTGAATCTTTTTTAACGCCTTCCAGGTCTTACGCCAAAGCAGGATATGGTGAAACTTGTTTTTATACATGCCGCCAAAACTGATCACCTGCACACCATTCCATCGGTAGGTGGATTCCAAGCCTGGATACAAAAAAGCCAGAGCGATTATATTTAATTCAGGATAATTTTTTTTTAATGCTTTTACCATTAGTTGCATGAAGGGTATCCAGTAGGTCTCGGATTCGTTGGCTGGAAATGCCGGGGATAGAATAACCAGTGTTTTATCGTCCTGCCTCATAATTTCACCAGTTTATTGCATGCCGATAAAGCTCTTGCATTATGAGTAACTAACAACACAGTCTTTCCCTGCCGGGTCACACGTTTTAAGCTCTCTAACATCAAACACTCCGACTCCTCATCCAATTCACTAAACGGCTCATCCAGTATTAGCAGTTGGGCATCTTTATACAAGGCTCTTGCAATAGCTATCCTTTGCCGCTGGCCACCACTGATATTTTTCCCGTTCTCGGCGATTACTTTCTCAAGTCCTTCCGGCCATTCTTTGGTCAGCTTATCCAGTCCTGATGCCGCTAAAGCAAACTGTAGCCTTTGAGTATTATGATTATCTTCTTCCAGCGTGATATTGCGGAGAACGGTATCATGAATAAAGAAGGGTTGTTGTTTTACGTAAGCGATATGCGGCCAGCAGCTTTGCATATCGTTTTTACTTACGGGTTGATGGTTTACATGGATATCCCCGGATGAAGGCTCAAGAAATCCAAGCAACAGGTTCAGGATCGTGGTCTTTCCCCTCCCGGACTCGCCGGAAATGCCAATGAAATCTCCTTTTTGAATTAGAAGCGAAAACTCAGCCAATACAGGCTGCTGATCGTATTTAAAACTGACATTTCTTAATTCAATGGAATCGATACCCGATGCAGCTGAGTTTGTTTTGTCGGCTGTGATTTGTTTATTGTTTTGTATAAGATCGGCCAGCGAAAATCCGTAAGCTTTTATTTGCCCGCTCAGATTGATGATCTTGACAATCCCGGGTATGATCTTATAAGCTGCGCCAACAAAAGCCCCGATCGTGATCAGGTAGCTGCTATCCTGGCTGCCCGACCATTTGGCAATGGCTATCAGGAGGAATAAGCCAAGCACTGCAAAGATCTCGATGATCCTGGCCGGCATGGTCTGCAGGCTGGTTGAATTGAATAATGAAGTGCTGAACTTTTTTCGCGAACCAACAAACCTGTCCAGGAAAAAATCATTACGCCCATAGATATTGCTTTCAACATATCCTTTCAATGCATCCAGCAGGTGACGGAAGGATATCTCGTTGCCAATAGTTATCTCTTTCCTTACTTTATTGAGTCTTGAGCGGATAAAGTAAAATATAACGATGACCGGGGGCAGCAGGATGGCTAGCAATAACAGGAATAATCTTGCATTGAACAGGACGATGGCAATGATCGTAAGAACGATCAGTACTCCCTGGGTAATGATCTGCGGTACCCCGGCAAGCACATTCTGCCCAAACTCCAAAGGCAGGAAACCGATGCGACGGATATAAACCGAAGAATCCGTATTGACAAACTCACCAAATGCCGCCTGTTGATAACCCGACAGGTTATTCTGCGAGATCCTGACCGTAACACGAGTGATGAATTTATAGTGAGCCTTCGAAACCAGGTAGGCTGCCAGGTTTTTGACGCCAAAAAAAAAGAAAAAGATCGCGATGAATACTATCGAATTGCGGTCTGCCAGCCAGGAGGGAAGAAATCCCGGTTTACTGCTTTGGCCGGGTTGAATATAAAACTGGATGATCCATAAAAGGAGAGCCAGCGAAAGAATATCAATGATGCTGATGATAATATCGAGAAAGATCAGCATGCTGAACTGCTTTCTCTCTTTTTTATCCAGGACGGCCCAGGTATTTTTAATAATATTTTTCAAATCTGCTTGTTGGGAGCTTAAATATAAGACCTATGAGGCTTATAGTGATATCCTGTTATTAGTTGGGTTACGCTAAGCCTCATAGGTCTAAATTGCCATAAACCTTATAGGTCTTACCCCTCGCCAACGGCGGATTTTTTCTCCGGCGTTAAATGGGCAGAAGCAGATGAACCCGCTTTTTTTACCCCGGAGGAGCGTTGCAGTTTATAGAGTTTGCTATATTTCAAAAAAACCTGGTGAGATGTATTGACGGCAAAACTGAATCCTTCAAAACCATCAAGGAAGCCCAGGCGGAGAAAATATCCATTGACAAAGGCCCAAGTGGGACGCACCAGCATTTTATACCAATTGCTGCGCCTGCCAGTATTGTATAGCGACATGGCAGCAATAGAACTGATACGGTTGTTTCGCCAGATCAGGTCTTCTGTAGTGTCGAAGGCATAATGAAGAATATTTCCCTTGAGATGATGGTAGGTAAACCCTTCCCTGAGCTCGATCTTATCATGAGGGTTCAATCCACCCCATTTAGCAATGCGACGATCAAACAGGCGGATCTTTTTATCGGGATACCAAAGACCATGATGCATAAAACGGCCGCAATAATTAGTGCAGCGGTTCATCCGGTAAGCCCGGTGTGGGAAATCTTTTTTGGCTTCGAGAATAGCGGCTCTCAGTTCTTCATCGAGAGCTTCATCGGCATCAAGGCTCAGGATGTAGTTATGGGTCGCCAGTTGCATGGCATAGTTCTTCTGGCCGATATATCCTCTGAATTTTTCGCGATGAACGATAGCTCCATGGGCCTGGGCTACCTGTACGGTTTTGTCGGTAGAGTAAGAATCCAGGACAATGATCTCATCAGCCAGGGACTTCACAGAGTCAATGCACCTCCCGATGTTATGCTCTTCGTTATAAGTGATTATTACAACTGATAGGGGTTGCATGGAATAAGTTTAGGGAACTGGGCAATCTGTTTCCTTTAAAACGGAAAGAAGGAGTAAAAGGTTTGCTTTCAGGCTACTTTTCACTACTCCACAGGAACAGTGGGAAAAATATAAAGATCTGTATGCCATACTGTCGCTCCAGCACGGCCTCTGTAAACAACCATACAATGAAAAGAGCGGTAATAAAGGCGGCTTGCCTTTTTCTTTTTTGCCAGGCCCATTTTACCAGCGTAATGCAGATAAACAACAAGACGATAGGTCCGGATATCCCCGTTTTCAAAAGAGATTCCAGGAACTGGTTATGCGTATTATATCCCAAAAACCCACGGTCCCCTCTTTCCGGTTCCCCGATATACATGTTGGTTGAAACATATTTTTGATCCAGCAGGTATTGAGCATTTCCAGGACCTATACCCGTTACCCAGGCATGATTTTCAACCAGGATTTCACCTGTAAATCTCCACTGAAGTAACCGGAACTGCACCCCGTTAAAGTACATGCCAGGGTTAAATCTTTCCATTCTTACAACTTTCCAGTTACCGGTCATGATATCTGAAAACCGCCGACCTATGGGATTATCGGTTGTCAGGGCAATAATACCCGCGACAACGATGATCAATGCACCGGAAATTAAAAAACGATTAGCAGATCTCCTTTTCACCCGCCCTGCCAGGTACGCAATGAGGTATAAAAAATAAAATCCCAACACAAGCCGGGATGATAGCAAAAAAAGAAGGATTGAAAGAAAAATGATAAGACTGGCGCGGACCGGTCTTTTTAAAACAAGAGTAGTTACAGGGTATGTTTCAATTAAAAACAACAACGCAATAAAAACAAGCACGGCAAAATAGATAGCATGTCCATTTACCGGTTGGACCAACGAATGATAAAAAAAGAACGAAGTATCCCGGGTTTGAAAATAATTATAAGTTGCCCTGATCAAACAATAAAAGGCGGTGGCCGCGATGATAATGATAAAATAAACCGCCAGCTTTTTTCTCAATTCATCGGAAATAGTAGTACTACAAAAGGCCAGCGGTGCCAGCACAAGACCGGCCTTTACCTGTAGATCGGCCAGGCCGGCTTTATCAGCACCTGTGATAAAAAGAGCGACAACATGAGACAGGAAAAGTAGTATGCATCCAAATAAAAAAGGATTTTTTAGCCGGGGAGTGAAGAAAGTTCCTGTTTCGATTCGATTTTTGATAAGACCCGCAATGATCAACAATACCGGGACAATACTACTGATAGCCCTGAAAGAACAGGTGAGACTGATGAAAAATGCGATATACAACCCCTGAATGACCCAGCTAAGACCCTTTGATGGTTGCATATATTCCAGGTTTATACGCCTTGAACGAGTCGCCTGCGCCTCATCTTGCCGGACATATGGACTAAAAACGCAAGCAGAAAACCGAGAGTAAGAAAAATGACCAATCCTATAAACAGCCAGGGAAGAAGATGGGGTCCGGCTGGCTCACTGAATTTGCTGAATCCCTGGTAAACCTGCACGGCTGCTGCGAATTTCAGGTCATCCTGGTACCCAAGAAGCTTTTCATTTAATTCGATCATTTGTTTATTAATGGTAGCTCCCTCAACGATCAGTGTAGAAGAACTTTTGCCTTTGCCTTCAATGATATTTTCTACAGTGTTTTTAGTTGAATCCAGTTTCTGTATTTCCGAACTTGTTTTGGCAATGATCACTTTCAGATTTTCCTTTCTTGAATCAAGCCGGCCTTTGACATAAGGACTGTTTTCCAGCCCATATACGATCGCTTTTTGCAGTTCATCAAGTATTGCATTGTCTGTGACAGTGACCTTAACAACAAAGCCATTAGGGTTAGTGGTTGAAAATACTTTTTGTATCTCTTCCGCCTGAATGTTTTTGGTTTGTCGAAAAACGCTTTCGGGACTATTGAGTGTCGCGGAGAGTTCCGCATACTCTCTTTTTTTCAGCAGGTCATTCCAGTTATCAAGAATCTTAATGTTTTCCTGGTTGGTAAGCACAAAGGAATGTACGACCATCGATGAGCGATAGACCTTCGGCAGATAATTATACATATAAATTCCACCTGCAAGTCCAGCCACTATTGCAATAATAAAAATTAAAATATATCTCCTGAAAAAAGCAAGGCTGCGTTCGATCAATAAGAGAAGGTCTATATCATCAGATACGGAGGGATTATGTTTCGGATCCTGGCTCATAAAAATTTTGTTACTACCGGCGAAAATTACAATAAAAACCAGCATTATCTGGTTTATCCGTTAATTGGTTAATTGGTTAATTGGTTAATCCGTGTATCCCGTGGCGATCTTCATATAGCGCCAGTGACGTATCGTTCGCAAATCAGCGCCGGTTGCTTGGCAAAAAAATTAAAAGAACCTGCATTTTATCGTGATCGTGAGTGGAGCTTATTATCTTCGTTTTATTCGTGAAATTCAACATCAGAGATAATCGTCTTAAACAGGTTGCGTAGTGAATAAGAACTATACGGATAAGGAGAAGGAATATTTCTCCCATGTCAGGCTGGATGTAATCAGCCTTCTGCCGCCAGTCCCTTTGCAAAAAGTGTTGGAGATCGGTGCAGGTGGCGGCGCATCGCTGCTTTATATCAAGGAAAATAACCTGGCAGCTGAAGTTATGGGCGTTGAACTCATGCCTGTTCCCGGTTCTTACCAGCAACATCCATCGATCGATAAATTCCAGGTCGCTGATATTGAAAAACAGGAAATAGACGCGCCCGAAGATTATTTTGATATCATTATCTGTGCGGATGTACTCGAACACCTGGCTGATCCCTGGACCTCTTTGGCAAAAATCACCCGGCACCTGAAAAAAGGAGGCTGGTTGATCGCAAGTGTTCCCAATATCAGGGAGTTTAAAACTTTATCAAAGATCGTTTTTGGGGGTGATTTCAGGTATGATGTGAAGGGCGGCATATTCGACAATACGCATCTTCGGTTTTTTTGCAGGAAAAATATTCTTGAACTGATGAGGTCCGGTTCCCTGTCCCCCGTTTATTGCAAGCCGAATTTCCTTCTGAAAGAAATACCGCAGGGAAAAAAGAGAAGATGGATCAATCGGCTGACGTTTGGATTATTCCTGGATTTCCTGGCTATACAATATTTATGTGTAGCTGAAAAAAAATGAACAGGCCACATGTATATATTATCATCCTGAACTATAAACGCTGGGGGGATACACAGGAATGCCTTGAATCTGTATTTCGCTCATCCTACCCGAATTTCTCGGTGATAGTGATAGACAATGACTCGCAAAATGATTCTATCGCTCATCTCACTGAATGGGCAACCTGCTCTCTTGTAGCTTCGGTTCCGCATGTTGTTCTTCATTCCCACGATATAAGTAAGCTTGATGATCCTTCCTCGCTTCCGCGGTTGACTTTTATTCAAAACGAAAAAAATACAGGATTTGCGGCCGGCAATAATGTTGCGCTTCGGCTTTTAGCAACAGAGGATGCTTATTTCTGGCTACTCAATCCTGATATTACGATTGTGGAAAATACGCTGGAAGAACTGGTGGCGTTTGTAGCAGGGCTATCGCCTGATGCAATAATTGGCGGAGTAATAAAAGCACTGGCTGGCAACCACGAGATACTTTTTTACGGTGGGGCTACGATGAACCTGATGACGAGCACTATCACACCGATAACAAGACCCAGCAACGATCCGCGGCCTGATTATATTCACGGAGCGTGTTTTTTTTCTCATGCATCTAACCTGGAAAAGGTAGGATTGCTGCCGGAACAGTATTTCTTATATTGGGAGGAAAGCGATTGGTGCTACCGTGCGCGAAGCAGGGGTTGCCAATTGTATGTTTGCCCCACGGCGGTTTGTTACGATAAGATCAGTACCGCAATTGGCCGGGGATATTTGGCCGATTATTACTATGTCCGCAACGGCCTGTTGTTTATTGCCACATACAAAAAGCGGAACCTGCCCATTGTGGTATTTTTTAACGGATTTCGATTTTTGAAACGGGTAATAACGGGTAAATGGGAAAAAGCCCGGGGTGTGTTGCGGGGAACAATTGATTTTTTTAAAATGAAGAGAGCATGAGGCTGAATAAATTTTTGCCGGTAGCCCTGATCTATTTTTTTATCAATACGGTAGGTCTGCCTTTTGGTCTTTCCTGGGTGGCGATACTTGCACCTCTGCTCTATGTGTGGATGCTGGTAACCCGGAAAAAAGAAGTGGTTTGGCC
>VBAT01000087.1:5182-7607 GCA_005884665.1 Bacteroidota bacterium | reverse complement strand
TTTTCTACCGTTTTTGATAGCACAGACACCTGTAGTACCCAATCCGCCAAAAGGATCCAGGATGGTATCTCCCGGGTTGCTATACATTTCAATCAGGCGGTTCACCTGGTCAAATGGCATCGGGCAAATGTGATTCTGTTGCTTACGCCGGCTTTGCTCCATATTCAATCCGTGCATCCGATTGACATCGTTCCATACATAATCAGTGAGCGATCGCATCGGCAGTGTAGTGAACGTACGGGATAGCTTGCCTTTACCATCCAGAAGCTTCAACAGCGCTACATGCTCTTCGTAATCGTAGCCGGGCTCAGCATTGAATTTATTCCACCACTTCCGCAGGTGTTTCATATCAAGCCTGGCCAGCTCGTCAATGTTCAACAACCGGTTTCCTGATGATCGCCAGTGACCGTCGGCATCTATTTGCCAGCCGGCGATGCTGTAATCCTCTTTATCATGCATTACAGGCTCGTCAGCATAAGCATCGGCGTTGGATGTTGGCGCCTTTCTGAATATCCATATCTCTTCAGGAATGCCAGCGCCCATCTTTGTCATGTCCTTGCAGGCTTCTGTATAACCAAGCCTGTAGGTTTGATTATTCTCCTGGACAACGTCAGTAGGAACAAAATGAAATCCCATACACTCAAAGCCATTGCGCTCAAAACAATCGCATGCTGCATGAGTGAAGCGATGAAATATCGAGAAGCCCTTACCCGTTACACTTCCATAATGGATCCTGTTCTTGGTATGAAAGGCAGCTATTCGCCCTGGTTTCAATACTCGCAGCAGTTCAGGTACCAGGAAATCCATTTGGCGGAAGAATTCAGCATTGCTGCTATTGTGTCCAAAATCGTTATAGTTGGCCGTGTATTCGTAATGATTGCCGAAAGGGATCGATGTAAGGACCATATCCACGGAATTGTCAGGCATTTCAGCAACCGCCGGCACACAGTCATCGTTTATCAATCGGTAACTGGACCCGCTGTAAACTTTACGTTCTGTTTTAAACGTTCTCTTCCGCTCCTCGATCTGTGGCCATTCGTTCAATCCATATAGCTTGATGATGCTATTCAGGACAGCTCGCATTTCATTATGCTCTCTCCACTTGCGCTGCAGGTTCAGAACGATATCATATTCCTCGGGTAAGTATAGCAGATAAACGTGGCAATGCTCCGATGGGTTATAAAATCGCCAGATACGTTTCAGGGCCTGGTAGATGTCATTGAATGAATCATTGATGCCAACGAATATGCATCGGTGGCAGTGCTTTTGAAAGTTGCAACCTACTCCCGATATTTCGGGCTTAGTTGCCAAGTATTGAAGTTTGCCCTTCGTAAAATCAATGATCCGCTTTTCCCTGGTTTCCCATTTCTGACTGCCATACATGTCACCGTATTGAGCCAATCCCTTGTAGACATGGTTCAGCGCCTTCCTCTCATCTTCCAAATGATGCCAAAAAATAAAATGATCATCAGGAAATTCAGCTGCGATCTCCCGGGCCTTCTCAACTCTCGCATCAATGCTTTCTCTTTTGATCTTTGCCGCTTCCGACAAACCCGATCGGGATTGAATAAATAACCGGTGCTGACCGTCCTTTTCAGCGCCGGCATCTATTGGTTTCTCGTTTTTAACCTCAATCCAGTGCAGATGTAGTTCAGGTAAATCAAAGCCGGGATAATCATATCCCAAATCCGTCGGGCTGTTGACAGCAATACACCAGCTGAAAACCCATAGCCAGAAATCAGCCTCATGATGTGGATGCAGTGTCAGTTCACCGGCCTTAGTGCTATTGCGTTGGAAGAATCGTGTTAAAATCTGCCCGCGGTCGCAAATACCAAGAACGTGGGCATAGTTGACAAGTTCCAGGTGTTCATTGGGTGATGGGGTTGCAGTGGCGATGTACTTATACTTCACCCGGGCGAGCTGTGTCTTTAGCTCCTCAGTAGTCTCACTTGCCATATTCTTCACATAGTTGCCCTCATCGAGCCACACGACGGTGAAACCTCCGAAATCAAAATTGCCATCCCTGACACGCTCGTAATTCGTTACAACGATACTGCAGGTGCTGGCCATTGCTTCAACCTGATTGGTTACATATTCCAATTCCATCCCCATGTTCACACCTTCGCCAACTTCAGGATCCTTGTCAACATAAGTATCAGCTGCGCCCAGTTCAGTTACGATCAATCCTTTGCCACCAAACCGGTTCAATAGCTGCCTACCAACCTCAAGGCTTATTCTCGTTTTACCATAGCCAGCATCCGGTGCCACTAAAGCAGAGCCTCGCTCCAAACACCACAATGCGATATCTACCTGGTCGGGACGGAGAGCCGAATGAAGCAGGGACCGTTCAACAGTAATTCCGTGCTTTTCGGCAACCTTTATCTTTTGGGTAAGGAATTCTATGTATTTATCTGTTACCATAGCT
>VBAT01000087.1:1620-5176 GCA_005884665.1 Bacteroidota bacterium | reverse complement strand
CAGCTCCTCGTTAAAAATGATATCGCGTTCTGTGTTGATCAGTTCGTGCAGCTCGGTAGATTCAAGCCAGAACCTGGCGCCGCCATCAGTAACATCCAGGCATATCTCCACCCGAAAGCGGAGAGGGCCTTTTCCCTTGAAGATTGGGATCAGTAAAACAAAGTCGGTTGGAATGTTTGATGTGACCTGTTTATTGATGCTGGCAGCTTTATTTCCCCGCGTATCGCTCGCTGCGGCCAGATCAGTATTAGTCTTTGCCTCGAAAGACATATAGGCTTTCAGGATCTTCTCATGCTGTTCTTTATTGTCAAATGACAGCCGGTTGAAACGAAGCAGGTTTACGAACTCTTCACGCTTGAACATTTTTGATTCGTTGATGTGGAACACGGCCAGTTCTGTTGATAATTCCAGCGATCCCTTTATAACGGGGCCAAAAGTATTTTGCGGGTCCAGCTGCAGGGTGATTTCCATCGCATCCTTGTCAACGATTACGATAGCCTTGTCTTTATCCACGAACTGCAGGTCCTTGCCTACCCGGCCGTCGTAGCGTTTATTCAGGAATCCGGAAATGCTATCAATGTTGCCGGCGATATTGATCTTTTCCGGTTGTTTTAATTCCAGGGCCTTACCCTCCAGAATTGTCAAGGTGTTTGAACTACCAGGTGCCGGCGTGATGTTGATGTCTGTTTTCATCTTATAAAGTTTGGTGATTTAAGAATTATTCGTTTGCTGCTTTCCGGATCGGAAAGGGAATTTTGCTTTTCTCTTCCGGGCGCAACCTCCGGCTGCTCACAAATTCACCCTGTTCATCATAGGTTTCCATGACAGAGTTTTCGTGATCGGCGATGTGGTAGAGAATACCAGTCACTTGCTGTTTCCGGGTTTTTATTTCGGAAATGAATCCCTTGTTTTGTTCCTTCAAAGGATCAGCCTTGGCCTTGTGGAGTTTTTTTGTTTCGTTCATCTCATCATCCCATTCGGAAAGCTTCACCAGGTTTTCCGACAATATCTCTCGCTTTACATCGAGATCCTCCTGGGTAAGTTCCTTGAAATAGGTTGTCTCTTCACTGCTGTCGCAGTTGTCCTTTAAGAGTTGCAAACGCTGTTTTACGTCCGTTATCTCCGGCATGAAGTCTTTCATGATATCAGTTTTTTATTTTAAAAATTAGATAGTTACAGGTCTATAGTTTTCAAAAAATCCCGCCTTACGGAAAGCAGAATTCAGGTTTTGATCTTTGTCATACGAACCGCGGAGAGCATGCCATACCGAGTATTGGCTGATGTTCAATCGTCGGGCGACATTCCTTTGGCTCAGTCCCATCTTGTTGAGCCGTTTTACTTCTTTAACCTTCTCTTCGGTTACCTTGTACCGTGGCATCATAGCTTCAGTTATTTACCAGCATTTTTCTTTTCCTGTGATCGCCTGATGTTTGTTTTGATCACCTCCAGGTTGTCTACTATGTAAGCACGCAAAGGATCCCGCAGGTTTGTGTTATCCCATAGCCATAACAGATAGTAGCCTGGGATTTCACCCATCTTTTTGCCTTTGTATTTACCAAATGGCATCAGGCTTTCATCAGTCATAGGGATTACTGGCATCAGTTTATTTTTTGGTTTGGTATATAACCTTGAGACTGCCACGAAGTAGTTTTGTAAGCGAAGTAGCTCCGTTGCGGCAACGGTCCCTGCGCTTGTAGGTTTCGCTCGTTACAAGCGTCCGACCGTTCCTTGATTTTGCGATGAAATAGTATTGACCATTTCGAGATTTCTTGATGACTATCATATTGGTTAGTTATTTAAATTTTTAGTCTGCTTTCTTTGTGACCGTTTTCAATTGCCCATTGCGAATGATCCTCACAGTAGTCGTTACACGGATTACATGCAGGCACCCAAGTGCTTTTGTCCATTAGATACTTGCCACGTCCCTTCTTATGATGCACCCCTTGCGTTCGTCCGGTACAATTCGGGCTGTTAATTGCACATTTCGGATTATCCTTTACAAACTGCCGGGCATCTGGATTGTACACCTTGTTTATCGCCTGACGTTTCAAACTGTACGGGCGAAGCCGGCATCTCTTTTTCTCTTTCTTCGGTCGCCGGCAAGTTTCACCACACGTTGGATGATTACACTGTCTCGACATCAGCAAGCTTTTTAAATAATGGCTTACCGGTTGTTGAAAGAACTTTGAATTCAATCACCCATAGCCACGGATTTGCATCCCAGCTTTCACGGCCATTGATCTCACACCACAACTCTGCCCAATGAGCAAAAAGCAGATCATGCTCCGTTGGCGTGTATATTTCTTTACCACGATTCTCTACATGGCGATCAATCTGCCATTGTTCTGGCATGAAACGATAGGCTGAATTTTCCACTCCAAGCTTAAAAAAAACTCCTCCCTCCTCGCTGACCGGTACCCGGACGCCTTCGGATATAATATCAGCATCACTGATATCATGCAGCCTTTCGACCTTAACATTTGTTACCTCAAGAAATATTCGGGCTGCTACACGGGGCATGAAGATTGACGGCTTCCACTTTTCGCCCGAGGCCAAAAAATTATCACTTGTGTTAGCTTTATAGTAATAAAACTTTTCTGTTCTCTCAGGATATTCTTTGTAGTCCCAACTATACGTTTCTCTTACCCATAACCAGTCATCGGGCATCCACTTGGCGAAATCATCGATGAAACGCTCCTGCCAATTATGGATATCATATTGCTTTCGGTGCTTACCGTCAAACACAAATCCGCTATCCTGGTCGATGATTGGCTGGTGTTTGATAATTCGCCGAGTCTTGGCTTTTTTACCTTCCAGGATAGCCTGCACCATTGGAGTGCTGAATAATATCGGGTGTTCTTTTCTCATTTATGTGAATTCAAAATGATCATTGACTTTTACGATCGTCGTTTTAAAAGGAAAATCGCTCCTGGGCACCTGACCTATCATATCCTGCAGGTATATCGAACTGGTAAACACCACATGCTTGTCATCCTTCAATTCAATTTGCAGATAAAGGCATTTCCCGTTGGATCTTCGATGGCTCAACCTTGAAATCATGCACAGTAATTTCCCGGTTCAGGATCCTTTCCAGTTTGATCTTATCCCCCACAAAGCTTTTTCTCTCAGCAGTGATGCCCATTTCTTTAAACTGCTTCATTGAATAACTTTTTTAATAGGTGGTTGCTATTGCAGTGGATTGCCCAACCATAATAAGATGCCAGCGACGATCGGGCACCGCCCAACTTTACAACTTTGGCAAACCGCTTTTTAATTGATTTTCTCAGCAGGGTGTATCCATGATAAAACCGGTACCCAACAAAATCAATCCCGCGAGCATCAACTGGAAATACCTGGTAGTTACCTTTTATATCAAGGTTTAATCGATCGTGTAAGTAATTACGGATTTCATACAGCAGCTGGTGTAGATCTTCTTTGCTGCTGGCCAGGATAACGACATCGTCGGCATATCTGTAGCAGTACTGGACCCGTTTCTCTTCTTTCAACCAATGATCAAAACCGGTCAGGTAATAGTTTGCAAAATACTGGCTGAGGT
>VBAT01000087.1:0-1574 GCA_005884665.1 Bacteroidota bacterium | reverse complement strand
CCTGCGGCACTGTCAATGATCCCATCCAACAACTGCAACAAGTCGGCATCTTTAAATTTCCGGCGCAAAAGGCGTTTCAAAACACCGTGATCAATGCTCGGATAGAACTTTTTAATGTCAATCTTTAAACAATACTGCGTCCCGGGTATGTCCCGCAGTGCCCTCTGCACGTCCCTGGCTGCTGCGTGAATCCCTTTTTCTTTTATGCAACTGTAAGTGTATGGGGTGAACATCGAAACAAATACAGGCTCGAGGACATTCATTATCGCATGATGAATGATGCGATCAGGGTAAAACGGCAACCGGAAAATATCACGCTCCTTCGGCTCAAAAATCTTAAACGTGGTATAGGGCGATGTGACATAGCTTTTATTCTTCAGCATCTCATGGATGGCAATAATATTTGCCTCACGCCTTTTAACATGGCGCTGCACTCCATACTGCTCCGCCTTACCCTTTATGGCTTTTTCTTCAGCCTGGTAAAGGTTTTCCATGCTATAGATTTTCTGATATAGATTATTAAACCGTCTCATTGCCTTTGCTTCTAAAAGTCGCTTTCTCCAATCCCGTTAGGGAGATACCAGCGCCATTTATCATCGAGTCTTTTTTTGCACTGTTGGCAGGGTTTGTATCGCCATTTCAATCAGCATAGGTGAACGCTGACATTCGAATTCGAATTCCAGTTGTCGTAGTCGTTGTACGACAGGCTGAAACCTGAGCAATCAGCGCCTACGGCAATACACAACCTTATATTTTCACGTGTACAAATGATGATCCGTGTGCAGTTTCAGGAAATGCATTCCGAAAAATTTCGCCTGATCCCAGGTTGGAAAGCAAAGGCGAACGCCGACAAACGAATCCGAATACCAGAAGACGTAGTCGCCGCACGACAGGCCGAAACCCGAGGGTTTCTTTTCGCTTGCTTTTACTCTGAACACAGGGAAATATTTGAATTCACCGCTATCGTTGTAATTAGCCTTCTTTCCGCCTCTTAAAGCTTCAGCGACGATCGTCAGTTTATAATCTGCAACGAGTCGCTTACGATGCCTTACAGGCAGATGGGATACTCCCGGCAATTTCTTCGGGCTTACCCCTACTGCCTTGCAAGCACTTTCAAAGGTTAGCACTTCCGGAACTTTCTCCGGATCCACCCCGTATTTCTTACAGAGGGCGATGAATCTTTTACTTTTTTTCATTTCGCTTTGGTTTATCTGATCAATAGATCTTCATAGATTTTGAGAAACTTCTTTCCTGCATCCATAGCCAGGTCGGATGTCTTGAAGCAAAGGCGAACGCCGACACCCGAACACGAAAACCAGAGGACGCAGCCGAAGAACGACAGGCCGAAACCCGAGGGTTTTGCCGTGTCCTTAACAATCTCAAACCATGGGTAATACTTATATTGGCTGGTATTACCGGCATCGAGAACGGTACCTTCATTGTACACCTTCGCGATCAGTTTGATCTTACGCTGCGCCAACTCATCCATGCTTTCACCTGGACGCAGATCATAATCTTTAGCATTGGCGCCAGAGATGGTCAGTATATCATCCCATCCTTTTACGCGATCGGTA
>VBAT01000082.1 GCA_005884665.1 Bacteroidota bacterium | reverse complement strand
ACAGTTAGGTTGTTATACAGATCCTTATCAAAAAATGGGTGCATATGGAAATGAAATTCACAGGGCTATCCGGTTAGTGGTAGATGTTGCTCTGCACACTGGAAAGATGACAAGAGAAGAAGCTATCGCTTATATGATGGCCCACGAAGCATTGAACGAGCAAGCAGTTACCGCAGAAATTGAGCGTTATATGGCAATGCCGGGACAGGCTCTCTCCTATAAAACAGGCGAGCTGAAAATAAAAGAATTGCGTGATAAATATAAACAGCAATTAGGTGCACGGTTTAGTCTTAAAGCTTTCCACGATGCAATATTAAAAGGTGGGGCAATGCCGTTAAGCGTTTTTGAAAATTATATGGATGATTGGGCACTGACAGTAAAATGATTTAGAGTACAAGGCGAACGCACAACAGAGTATTTATAAAATTGTGGCTGGAAGTTCAGCATTCAACTATAAATCTCTATTTTGCTTTTGCGACCTATTGAACTGAAGCTTTTCAAATGCCACACCTGCACAAAGCCCTTTACGTTCCTTACCTGCAATTAAGACTACGAAGCGACCAGTTCAAATAATTCTCATTTTACTTTTTGGCGGACTGACTGTTTATCTTGAATTCAGAGACATTCAAGAATGGACACTTTTTGGCGGCGACCTATTTGAGGCTGTGCCATTTTATACACTTTGCATTTTGACAATTGTGTACTTGTTTAAAAATAGTAGACAATACCGACAACGTAAAAGCATCGTGTCTTACCTTCCTTCTACAATTGGGCTTTTATTTTTGGCACTTACTGTTGGACACATGTTGCTGCGTTCCCATTATGACAATTCTCCTACACTTTTTACAGCGACGAACTATGCCTTGGGCAGCGACGGTGGCTTTACTTTGGACTTCAAGAAAAACCATCATCTGAAGGGCAAGAAAATTCACCGTTTAAGTAGCACGACTTATTGGGGAACTTACAGACAACAAGGCGACACATTTGTTTTGAAAATTCCCTTGGACTTCAAAATAGGACGACAAGCCGTTTTTCAAGACAGCATATTACGTTTCGTAGAGGATACGGTGAAGTTTGAGGTTTCTCGACAATAGCTGCAGGTAACATCGGTTTGCTACTATCCTGGCAGATGGATAAATCATGAACAATCAATCGGTAATAGGGCACTAGTCCAATGCAACCCGATTCTAACCATCATTTGTCCTCTAACTCAGCATCCGTACTTTTATCGGCTTCTATTTCGGGGTGACATTAATAAAATCCGAGCGCAGCAGCGAGGCATACCCGCATATGTGATAATGTCGCGGCTGGGGTTATTATTTCAATAATTTTTCGTCCTTTAGTTGACCAACCAACATGGTTGCGTAGGTTTTCCCTATTTTATCGAGCGTAGAAATGTCGATATGATCCGATTGAACAGAAAACATGAGTACATGGGCCGGCACATCATATAAATTGTTCCGGAGAATGAAGTCGGCAGCAGTATGAGAATACGAACCATCCGTGTGTACAGGCGGAATGGCTTTGACCTCTCCTCCAGCTCCTCCCTTATTTAAAACACCTCCAAGAATGCCGGCTCCCCACTGCTCATTTTCCTTTCTAACGGTGCCAGGAGTGTATTCCAGGCTTTCCCCTTTGCGTAATGCAGAAATAAACAATATACCATCACATCCGCTCTCTTTTACTTTCAGCCTGATTTCCTCTTCAGTAGGCAGCTTTAATTCTTTTAATGAAAACGGAATAAGGTCGATACTCTTCGCGCCTGCATACCCTGCCAAAGTGAGTGCTTCAACAAGGTCCGTTTCCAACATGGCCCTTAATTGCACATCCACTGTTTCCACTTCAACAAACAGTTTATGAAATGTGCGACCATTTAGTTGTTGATGATTGATATAAACACCCGGCGCAGCTTTTTTGGAAGGGGCACAATATGTCATAAAAAGCGCAAGTGCCACTATTGCTGGTAAATGAGGATTTCGCATAAGCAAGAAGTTGGGTTGCTCTTTAAATTTACGCTCAATTGTTGGCGAAATCAAAACAATGGCTTAGTGGAACACTTGTACTTTTGCCTCATTATTATCTAAAAAACAAACAATGCACGCACAAGTAATTACTTATCAATTAAACGATATTTCGCAAGCGGAATATCAGAAACAAATGGTTGAACCCGACGCACCCATTTTAGCAAACGTAAAAGGTCTCATCTCAAAAGTTTGGTTGGCTGACGAAGGAAAAAATACTTTTGGTGGCTTCTATTTATGGGAAAACAAAAGTGCAATGGAAGATTTTATGCACTCTGACCTGGTTAAAGCAGTTGTAAGCCGACCGTTCGTAAAAAACGTTTCTTCGGTTGACTATGATGTAAATCGAAATGCTTCATTAATTACTCGCGGAGTAAAATAGACAATAGAGCTTTTCTAGTTTTAGGAGAAGAGCTACCGCTAATACAGTATTGGCAATTTTAAGCTCCATAAATCAAGAAGCATAACTAATGCTGATTTTACGAATGCGCATTAGCAGCTTATTCATTTCTGCCCTTTTCGAACTTGTTGGTGGTGAGATGCTGACTTTCTTTTAGCCCACCAACGACACCAATATGAACACATCATTTACCCATTTTATCAAACTGGTTAGAAACATTTAACTTCAATAGAGAACAATTGTTCTTCTAAAATGACCAACATAAAGCCAACTTTCTTCGCCCCGCAACTTTACATTAGAAATGGAATTACCGACATCAGCTTTTACGAAAAAGCATTCGGTGCCGTAGAACTCAGACGATTCTCTAACGATGATGGAACAATTCATGTGTCTGAGTTATCTATAAATGGAACATTGTTTCATTTGCACGAGGAAACGTCAAGAAAGAATCAATTCTGTCCTGAAAGAGTCAACGGAACTACTGTATTGATTGGCTTATTTGTTGAAGACGTAGATGCAGTTATGAAAAGCGCAATAGAAGCCGGTGCTGTTGTTTTATCGCCAGCACAAAGTTATGATTATGGCTACCGCCAGGGGGAGGTCAAAGATCCATTCGGACATGTATGGCTGATTGAAATGAAATT
>VBAT01000086.1 GCA_005884665.1 Bacteroidota bacterium | reverse complement strand
AGGCGATGGTCCTGTTTCAAGTGACGGTTGTTCAAGATCTCAAACAAGAAAATGGACTGCAATCGATGCTTGTGGTAACACTTCTACTGTGTCAAGAACTATAAACTGGATTGCTGATGTTACAGCTCCAACATTCACTACAGGTGGTACGGTTGCCAATGGTGCAAATCTTGGATGTAATCCAACCGCCGGTGCTATTGATGGTCCCAACTACCGGTGCTATTAATGGTGCTTTGGGTACTGCAACTGCAACCGATGCATGTAGTAATCCAACTGTATCTGCACCAAGTGATAGTCCTGTTTCAAGTGAAGGTTGTTCAAGATCTCAAACAAGAAAATGGACAGCAAGAGATGCTTGTGGTAATACATCAACTGCATCGCGTACTGTAAACTGGACCTCAGACAATACAGCTCCTGTAATTACAAATGCTCCGGCTAGTGTTGACCTCGATTGTAATGCAACTATACCGGCACCACCAACTGTATCCGCAACTGATGCATGTGGTACGCCAACAGTGACGATGACAGGCAACACAGATAATCCTGCAAATTGTTCTACAGGATTTAACCGGGTGGTTGTAAGAACATGGAAAGCAACAGATGCCTGTGGTAACACATCAACTGCATCTCAAACAATCAGGGTTAAATGTTGCCCGGTTGCATTATGTACATATACTCAAGGGGCTTATGGCAGTGATGGCGGAAAGATGTGTAATGGCACTAATGATGGGTTCTCTACAGCAGGTTATATTGCCATGTCTTTAGCAAATTGGGGCGGTTCATTGACGGTGGGTAAACCTGGGCGTTCAGTTGTTATGAATAACAATGCTGGTGATGTCGCTTGTATTATCGATGAATTACCAGGCAACCAAGGCTCAACAGAAATAGCACCAGGAAACTTTGGTATCTGTAATTTGCCCGCGTCAATGCTAACCAATCAGCATAGAATCAAGAATGTATTGGCAGGACAAACAATTACACTCGGATTGAACATGGGAGGGAATAGTGGTCTTGCCGGCTTCGCACTACAGGCAGGCACATTCTATACTGCTGGCCTTGTTGGTGGTTGTGGTTCTACCACTCCGAAAACAAGAGTATGTCATTATAATACTGTTGCTCCATTTAACTTGGTTAGTGTTGAAAATGAATACGGCTCACGAACAATAAGCCAGGCAGTTTATAATGCGTTACCTACTAAGAATGTGGCTGGTTTGTTTGAGCTTGCCAATAGGGCATTAGGTAATACTGACGGAGTAATCGGTTCAGAAGCAGGCATATCATTGGATGACATTCAGAGTGCTGTAGCTGCAATCAATGAAGGATTTGATGAGTGTAAAGCATTCATTGGTTGGAATGTTGCTCCTTGTGCTCCAACTGATCCTACACCAGGCGATGGTAAAATTGCTGCAACAACAGTTGCACCTTCATTAGAAGTAACAGCTTATCCTAACCCTTATCAGGAGAACTTCTCACTAAAAGTGAATTCTCCGGTAACAGGACAAGCATCGATCAGTTTCTATACAATCGATGGCGTTAAGATCAGTGAAATGAAAAGAGATGTGGTTGCCAAAAGAGATGTATGGGTTCCGTTCAATGTTCCTGCGATCTACAGAACAAGGATAGTTTATACTGTAAATGTTGGATCACATAATGCGAAAGGTGTTGTGTTAAGTCCTAACTAGTATGTAAAATAAACTCAGATAATTTCAAGTCCCTCGTTGTAACGAGGGACTTTTTTATTTGCATTAGTTTTTAACAACAACGCAAATTTTCAATTATGGCCTGTGTTTTGTAACCTTAATTTTTTGATATTATTAACAAACAACTAAAAATTTAAAACTATCAGTTTGATTTAACATATACCCTTCGGTTCAATTTCCCGCTATATATTCTTATCCCCTATCCTATCAAAAAGCACTTTATTCACTTTCCCATGAAAGGCATTTTGCCTTTGACTAGTGCATTTTAAAAATGTCCGCATGCATTTATTTATACTTAAAAAACAACACTAATTGTTTATGAAAACAACCACGGAACAGCCTTCCTGTAAATGGAATTTACAATGGCTTTTCATGTTGATCTGTACTACCCTTGTTAGTACCGTATCTTATGGGCAAGCAGGAAACGCACCCATGCAGTCTTTACCAAATTTTACAGGCCCAATGGCCATCGACGGCTTCATCCAACGACAGGGAGCTGCAGGCGACTGGCAGGCGGGTCCCGGTGGGACTACAAATGTGGTGTTCACAAATAATTGTGTGGCACTTGTTCCCCTTGCATATCGCCTTACTGATCCTTTCAATGATCAAACCAATGATGATATTTTTGATGGTGGTAATAAACTTAACGACGACCCCAATACATGGGGTTGGAGAAGTCAGAAACCACCGGCTAAAGATGATATAAATACCGCAATGGTATTTCTTGCATTAAACCCTGCGGATAATCACATTTGGCTGGCTATATCAGGTGATCGTTTGTCCACAAACGGAACCAGCTACCTCGATTTTGAATTTTATCAGAATTCAATCACCAAAACAGGTGGCCCGATACCCGGTGGTACGGGTGGATTTATTTCAACTGGTCCGAATGGTGGAAGAACAGTTGGCGATCTAAGTATAACTCTGCAATATGTAAATGGCGGGGCTGTGTCTGTTGCATCTTACCTCCAGTGGCAACCTGCTGCTGAAGCGGGAACCTTTGACTATTTCCCCATCACTCCGCCTGCGGGATCTGCATTTACAGCAGTTAATCAGAGTCAGATCAATGTGCCTTGCGGCGCATTTGGTTCTACTACTTATCAACCATTGCAATTTGTAGAATCTGCAATTGATCTTACTGCTCTTATAGGAGGCACAGGTCTTCCTGGTGAGTGTGGTTCACTTCCTTTTCAAACTTTATTTGTTAAAACAAAATCCTCTGCGGAAAAAACGGCGGATCTAAAAGATTTCATTTCTCCCTTCCAGCTAGGTATTTGCTTTGACCATACAGCTCCGGTATTTACTACTTGCCCTCCAACGCTGAATCTGGTGGGATGTAATCCTACAATACCAACACCAAGTGGTGCAATAGCCTCAGACAACTGCAACGGAACAGTTATACCTGTTGCCGCTGATGGTCCAATAACTAGTAATGGTTGTAACAGAAGTATGATTCGAACATGGACGGCATCAGATGACTGTGGAAATATGGCCTCATGTTCGCAACAAATTAATTGGACTGTTGATAATACTCCCCCAATAATTGTTTCAAATGGTGCAACAACAGCATTGGGATGCCGGTGATATCAACGGGGCTTTAGGTACTGCTTCTGCAACGGATGCGTGTGGCGTTCCAACCGTATCCGCCCCAAGTGATGGTAGTATTATCAGTACTGGTTGTTCTCGGTCTCAAACAAGAACATGGTCGGCAAGAGATGCTTGTGGTAATACTGCTACTGCATCACGTACGGTAACATGGTCTTCAAATAATACAACTCCAACTATTATTACAGGTGGTACTGCTACAACGCTTGGTTGTAACCCATCTGCAAATGATATCGGCGCTGCACTTGGTACTGCTTCTGCAACCGATGCATGCAGCGCGGCAACTGTCACTTCAAGTGATGGTAGTATCATCAGCAATAATTGCAGCCGTTCTCAAACAAGGACATGGACTGCAAGAGATGCTTGCGGAAATACCGCTACTGCATCCCGTACTGCAACATGGACATCTGATAATACAGCTCCTGTATTTACCGGAACCTATAATGATGTAACGCTTACTTGTAATGTAACAGAATGGGTTGGCTCACTCGGTACGGCTACTGCAACTGATGCATGTGGCAATCCAACGATTACTTCTTCTGATGGCCCTGTTGTCAGCAATGATTGTAACCGTTCGATCACAAGAACATTCACTGCAAGAGATGGTTGCGGCAATACTGCCACTGTATCCCGTACAGTAAGATGGATAGCCGTTCTTTCAAACCCTGTCTTAACAGTAGGTGGATTTTCGATAACTGGTACTACTGAATTTAATCTTGGATGTAACCCATCCGAACCTTCTATCGAGGCTCAGCTTGGTACGGCGAATGCTACGAATGGCTGCGCTACACCATCTGTCTCTACATTTACATCTCCTACCACCACTAATGGTTGTGAACGTGTTCGGGTTAGAACATTCACTGCAACCGATGATTGTGGTCATATTGTGACTGCTGCCAGGTTGGTTAGATGGATCGTTAACAACTTAGGTCCTCAAATAAATCCTACCAGTGTTCCAGCCGCTCTTGGATGTAATCCATCCGCAGATGACATTAATGCCGCTTTAGGTACTGTTACAGCGACTGATGCTTGTGCCAATGTAACCATAACTTCAAGTGATGGTCCTACGGTGATTGACGGTTGTAGCCGTTCAAGAACAAGAACGTTTACTGCAACAGGTGGTTGCGGAAATACTGCAACTGCATCCCGTACTGTAACATGGACATCTGATAATACAGCTCCTGTTCTTACAGCAACTGGTGGTTCATTAAGTCTTGGATGTAATCCAACTACCGGTGATATAAATGGTGCTCTTGGTTCTGCTTCTGCAACTGATGCATGTGGCACTCCAACTGTATCTTCTTCTGATGGTAGTGTTGTCAGCAATGGTTGTGCTCGTTCTCAAACAAGAACATTCACTGCCAGGGATGCTTGCGGAAACACTTCTACTACATCACGTACTGCAACATGGACATCTGATAATACAGCTCCTATTCTTACAGCAACTGGTGGTTCATTAAGTCTTGGATGTAATCCGACTACCGGTGATATAAATGGTGCTCTT
>VBAT01000085.1 GCA_005884665.1 Bacteroidota bacterium | reverse complement strand
CGGCACCGGCAATGTAAATTCCATTTCTATTAGAGCCGCTTACAGTCGGTGTTCCATCACTCCAGGTGAACCTGCGTGGATCGCTGGTATAATTCGCAACCGTACCCGTGCCGACAACAGTATAGTTGCTGATCTTAGCTCCTCCTGATGCTTTATGAGCATAGCCCGACCAATGAGCCCAATCAGAAGTTCCCTGGGTGGTAAGATTTACTGTCGACGCTGAAGTCACACCAGACCCCGTTAGCGCCCCGGGTGCGGGTTGGGTAACAGTAATATTGCACGTTGCAATTTTTCCTCCGTCTTGTGTGGTCACAGTGATGACTGCACTTCCTGCTGCCACTGCAGTTACCAACCCAGTGGAACTTACACTCGTAACCGTGCTGTTACTACTACTCCATGCCACATTTTTATTGGTGGCATTTGCAGGAGCGATTGTTGCTGTCAATTGTTGTGTAGCATTTATTGAAAGAGTTGCGGATATTGGGGTTACTGTGACTCCCGTGACATTAACTCCAGCGACGGGCGCCGCAGAGGTTTCAACTCCGCCAGTCCAACTGGTCCCTATTCTTGTAAACCCACGGAAATAATAAGTAGTGCCTGGAACAAGATTAGTCACAGTTACTGATTGACCGGTGCCTTTGTAAACTATCTTGCCACCTTCAAATGCGGTACCTCCGCCATTAAAATCGGAACTGGCAACATAATTTGTACCCGATGGATTCGTGAGGAAACCAGTTGATGCCTTAGCCGCAACCATTACTTCATCAAAAGAAGTCGAAGGGTTTGTCCACGACAAAGCGACGCTGTTTATTTGAGGAGTTGCGGTCAGATTCGTTACTGCCAAACCCACCGTGCTGCAATCAGGATATATTTTTACAGAGTCTGCTGCGGTTAAACCACCATTGTCGGTAACAGTTAATTGGATCATGTAATAATAAGTTTCGCCATCACACCCTACCGGTGAAATTTGCACGATCGGATTGGGACTGTTAACAACCGGGTCACGATGTTCATGGTTGTTATGTCGCAAGATCACCTGCCAGGCATATTGCATTGCTGTCGTAGTCTCGTTGTCGGTCACCGTTGCTGAAAGCTGCATTTGAGTGGCGTTCAGAATTGAATAGGTAGAATTATTTACTGGATTAATAATTTTCGCCGTGGGAGGCGTGTTGTTTAATGAAATCAATAATGACTTCGAGCTTGACAATGATGTCTGATCCGTTACAGTCAATGTGGCCGTAAAAGAAAGAATCCCTGTGCCGGAGTAACTATGCGTAGGATTTGCAGCGGTAGAACTGGTACCGTCGCCAAAGCTCCACAAATATTGTAAAGGACCTCCTTCGGGATCGGTTGAACCTAAAGAGCTGAAATTAACTGAGAGGGGAGAAGGTCCAAATTTTTTATCTGATGAAATAGCGACAACCGGGGGCTGAGTGCCTGCCAGGGCGATTCTCATGATCTCCCCTGTGCTGATATTGACGTACAAAATAGAATTGTCTAAGGGATTTTGTTCCATGTCAACGATACCTTTGGTAAAATTTTCCGGCGCAAAATTCGAAATATTGCTGA
Source organism: Bacteroidota bacterium (assembly GCA_005884665.1). Classification (GTDB taxonomy): domain Bacteria; phylum Bacteroidota; class Bacteroidia; order Chitinophagales; family Chitinophagaceae; genus VBAT01. The sequence goes on along the minus strand of VBAT01000085.1, from coordinate 760 downwards.
ACCAGGGTTGGGTCGAATTTAGATTTGCAACCTTAATAATATTTGTTCCGTAATCAGCAAAAAAATAGGTGTTTTGATACGCCGGTCCAAATGCATTGCTTGTATAATACACTCCGCCTATCGCACAGTTGCCGGCAAAAGATTGACCTGTTGTGGGTGAGCCGGTAGCGCCTACCAATGGATCTATCGGAGTCGTTCCGTTAAAATAAGCTACACGAGTTTCGTTTGTGCCGTGTTTCCATGCAATACTCGGACGATAGTGCACGAACCTATTGCTGGCCGGCGTTGAACTGGGCGTGAATGAAGTTGGCTGAGCAATGAGGTTTCTGAATTGTACTCCCTCATCCGGGTTGACCGTTGTTTGTGGTCCGTAGTCCGGGTCCAAAACTTCGCCCTCGAATACCGGCCATCCGCAATTCAAGCCCGCAACAAATATTACATTAATTTCTTCCCATGTGTAAAAGCCAACGTCTCCAATCAAAAAAGTTCCGGGATTGCCGTCCGCCGGGTTTGTGCTTCCAGTGTTTGGCTGAATAGACATACGGAAGGGGTTGCGAAATCCGAGCGCCCACACCCTTGACTTTGGGGCGCGAGGATTTAATGCATCATAATATGGATTTGATACAATCCCATTTCCTGTGTTAGGATCAAACCGCAAAAGCTTTCCATTCATTGCATTGAGCATTTGTGAACGAAAAGCCCCGACATTTTCTGCCGGCCTGATAATGCCGTCGGTCAACGCCTGCTGATAATAGGTATC
>VBAT01000084.1 GCA_005884665.1 Bacteroidota bacterium | reverse complement strand
CGTACACGCCATGTAATAACTTAATAGTCCGCCATTGCTAAGGCCGCAGCTGTAAACGCGGTCCGCATCGATTTTATAAAGAAGAGAAAGAGAATCTATCAGATCACGCATGAACAATACATCGTTCGGCGTACTGAATAACCCCACGTTCCAGAATTGTGTGGTTCCGTTTCTAGTGCCCTCGGGATGAACGACGAGAAAATTTGCAGTGTCGGCGATGGGTCTGAAATCGCCGTAAATCAACTGCTGGATGCCGGAGGAAGTAAGACCGTGAAGATTTAATACAAGGGGATAAGCTTTGCTGCCATTATAGCTCGTGGGAATATAGAGGTTGTATTTCCGCCATTGTCCTCCTGATGGGATGCTGTCAGTAAGTGTAGTGCCCGTTTGCGCGTCAGTAAAAAAGCCTGTTATTAAAAACAGGCTCCAGTAGAACATTTTACCCGGCCTCATAAGACCAAGTTAAGAAAAAATCAGTTGTTTAACATCACAGGCATCACCAGCATAAGCACATCCTCTGAAGGATTGGCTTTGTTGTTGGGAAGGATGATCCCCGCCCTGTTCGGTGCGCTCATTTCAATGATGATCTCATCGCTTTCGAGGTTGCTCACCATTTCAACGAGGAAACGGGAATTGAATCCTATCTCCATGTCTTCTCCAACATAAGTGCAGGTAAGTGTTTCATGTCCTTCGTTCGCAAAGTCAAGATCCTCCGCACTGATGCGTAATTGACTACCGGTGACCTTCACGCGGATCTGGTGAGTTGCTTTGTTGGAGAATACGCTTACCCTTTTTAAAGCGCCGAGAAAAGCGCTGCGGTCCACAGTAAGTTTATTTGGATTTTGTTTCGGGATCACGGCCTCGTAGTTCGGGTATTTTCCGTCAATAAGCCTGCAGATCAGGTTCACGTTGCCAAAGCTGAAAAGAGCATTGGTTTTGTTGAATTCCACTTTCACAGCGTCATCAACGCCCGCCAATAACCCACGGAGGACATTCAGGGGCTTCTTAGGCATGATGAATGAAGAAGTTGAACCCGCTTTTGCGTCGTTGCGGGTGTAACGCACCAGCTTGTGAGCGTCGGTAGCCACGAAGATCGAATTGTTCTCGCTGAACTGGCAGTACACGCCGCTCATTACAGGGCGGAGATCGTCATTTCCGGTAGCGAAAATAGTTTTATTGATCGCGTTCGCCAGCACATCGCTTTTAATGACAATCGAGCTCTGCGAATCGAGCTTGGGCATTTTTGGATACTCGCTTCCGTTCTGTCCGGAAATATTGTAATCGCCCGTCTCGGTTTTCAGTTTCATCGTGTGTTTTGTTTTGTCGATGATGAAAGAAATAGGTTGCTCCGGGAGATTTGCCAGTGAATCGAGAAGGGTTTTTGCGGGAACAGCGATGCTGCCGCTTTCGTTGGAATCAACCTTCATCGATGTGGTGATGGTTGTCTCCATATCGCTCGCCGAAAGGGTTAGCTCACTCTTATTGATCTCAAAAAGAAAACAATCAAGAATGGGGATGGTATTGCTTGAGTTCAGCACACCTCCAATAGACTTCAAATGCTTCAACAAGGTGGACGCCGAGACAACAAAATTCATACGCGCTTTTTTAGTTTAAGCGAAATTACGGGAAGCAGGAAATTTTGCCCCCGAAGGCAAACGGAGTTTTAAACTACTTTTTAACATTTGCCGCAGGCCGGAAATAGCTCGTATTGGCGAGTAGCTTACCGAACACATAATACTGGCATTGCGCCCACTCACCACCGTTATCAAAATTCATATAAAACCGGTCGGGATCATATTCGTAAACAACACCATGTTCCTTTCCCGTATCAGGAGGAAAAGACTTTCTGTAACATTTGTAAACATGCGCTTTGCCGTTCCTTTCAGTAACGGTGATCACAGAAAAGGGACGCAGATGGCTCAGGGAATCCTGCATTTGAATGTTTTTACCGGTGATGAGTTTTTCATAGGAGATATTCTGATAATACACGAGGTACTGGCGAAGTTTCTCTTCGTCGAAATTCATTTCCGTTCCTTTAAGATCCTTCAAATTAAAAGTATTGGCGTTCTTCAGTGTGATCACGAACGACGAATCAGCTGACGTTGAAGTGTGCTCCACTTTTATAGACGTCAATTGGGGCGGAATAAAATTGATCACGATCCTGTCTCTCCAGTCATTTTCTGAGGCTATGAAGCGGGGCTGAAGAAATCCATTAAAACCGGGGATCCAGCAAACATATGGATCCTTAAAATTATCTCCACTTTCAACATCGGTCAGCAGCATGTAGCTTCCCTCGGCGTCGGGTGTTTCGTGTCCCACATAGTATTGCCGCACTTTTTCATCCCCCGCGTAGATCTCAACCTTAATGGCATTAAAACTCATGTACTTTATCACGTTCTCGCGCGATGCCTTTGGAACGGAGAGTTTCACATCCACGTGTTTGATCACTTCCATAAGGTTCAGGATCGCGTCCGTTCGGCAATTATATTTCCCGTTCACGACCCAGCCTTTTGGCGTGCGCTCGATTGTGGATTGGTGGTTGTCTTTATCAGCAATGAAGATCTTGGTTATAGCCGCTGTGTCTTTGAATGAGAATTTTCTGGAGTCCTGGTCGACCGTGCTGAGCTTTGATTTCGAAAAATAGAGGTATGCTGATGCACCCACAAGAATGAGCAACACCACAATGATGATGTACGAAGATCTTTTTTTCATAAAAGGGGAAGGGACTATCTGAATTCCCGGCGGGTTTCGAATAACGCGCTGGCGAGATTGTTGTAACGCAGCGAAACTTCAAATCCTCCGACATAACGTGATGCGGTTCGGTATCCGCTGACA
>VBAT01000027.1:2290-59442 GCA_005884665.1 Bacteroidota bacterium | reverse complement strand
TTTACAGCAGTACCGTGTTAAACGATAATGATATCGTTACCTGCCAGCTCACATCAGGTTATTCATGTGCTGTCCCGGCATTGGTGACCAGTAATTCTGTGCAGATCACAGTTGATCCTGTTCTGACTCCCGCCGTGACGATCAGCATTCCCGACAATTCTATTTGTGCAGGGAACACAGCTGTTTTCAATGCTTCGCCGGTCAATGGAGGTCCTCTACCTGCTTATGAATGGAAAAAGAACGGTTTGCCGGTAGGCACCAGTTCTCCCACCTATACCGATATAGGGCTGAATAATAATGATGTCATTACCTGTGTGATCAGTTCCAATGCCAACTGTATAACTGTTCCAACCGCAAACAGCAATACGATCGCCATGACGATCTACACTAACCCGGTTGTGGCATTAGATCAAACACCCACCTTATGTACCGGTGCGATACGACAACTCGACGCTGGTGCATTTTCATCTTATGTATGGAATACGGGACAAACAAGCCGCACGATCAATGTAACAGCTGCAGGAACCTATTTGGTAACTGTTACAGATAACAATGGCTGTAATGGAGCTGGCTCTTCCACTATCACCACTATGCTGCCACAGCCCCTTGGTTTCCTGCCGACGGATACCAGCTTCTGTAATTTCGCTTCGCTGACCCTGCAACCATACTCCGGTTATAGCAGTTACGCCTGGAATACCGGTGCCAACTCTTCCTCCATTAATATCAACCAGCCGGGTACTTACTGGCTTGAAGTAACGGACAATAACAATTGCAAAGGAAAGAGTACCGTACAGGTAGTCATGAAGCAGTGTTTAAAAGGATTGTATGTGCCAAATGCGTTTACACCGAACCATGATGGGAAAAATGATGTCTTCAAAGCGTTGTTGTTCGGTGACATTAAGAAATATGATCTCATTATTTATAATCGCTGGGGCAATGAAGTATTCCGCTCAAAAGACCCGAACAAAGGTTGGGATGGAACTTTCAAAGGAACCGAATCCATGACGTCGGTATTTGTATGGATATGTGCTTACCAGTTAGAGGGTGAGCCGGCGAAAGTCGAAAAGGGAACGGTTACGCTGATAAGATAAATTGCAGTTTTTGTTCAGCATAGCAACACACTTACCAGCCTTTGCAAGATGTTAACCAGGCGATAAACATATCCTTTACGAGGACCATCTACCAATATTCACTTTCATTCATTCGTCAAAATGACTTTCAGCGCTTTTTCTTTTGCTGCGTTTTGAAACGTATCATACGCACTGATAATATCGCTTAATTTAAACCGGTGAGTGATCAATTGGCTGGCATCTAATTTTTTTGATTGAACGGTTTTAAGTAGCATCGGCGTGGTAACTGTATCTACCAATCGCGTTGTGATGGTAATATTATGTGCCCACAGCCTCTCCAGGTGAAGCTCTGCACTTTTGCCATGCACGCCAATGTTTGCAATTGTACCGCCCGGCGCAACAAGGGATTGGCATAGTTCAAATGTCGCCGGAATGCCTACCGCTTCAATAACCGCATCAGCGCCTTTATTTCCGGTGAGAACGTTGACTCTCTCAACTGTGTTTTCTATACTATTGTTGATAATTTCCGTTGCACCAAATGTTTTTGCCACGGCCAGCCGATTATCATCCGGATCTATCATAATAATTTGCGCTGGGGAATAAAACTGTGCGGTGAGCAATGCTGCCAGTCCAATCGGACCAGAACCAACTATCGCTACCGTACTTCCCGGTTGCACTCTTCCATTAAGCACTCCACATTCAAAACCGGTTGGTAGAATATCACTGAGCATTACGAGAGCTTCTTCATCGCTTCCATCGGGGATATGATACAAGCTATTGTCCGCATGAGGTATCCGGACATATTCAGCCTGTGTTCCGTCAATCAAATGACCCAATATCCATCCACCATTTTCACAATGCGAATACATGCCTTTCTTGCAATAATCGCATTTGCCGCAGGAGGTAATACAGGAAATTAAGACATGGTCTCCTTTTTTAAAATTACTTACCCCAATTCCAACTTCTTCGATAATACCAACGCCTTCATGACCAATGGTTGTGCCCGGTTCAACATCCGGCACATCTCCTTTCATAATATGAAGATCCGTTCCGCAGATAGTTGTTTTCAGGATTTTGACAAGGGCATCTGTTGGCTCACCAATAACGGGTATTGGCTTTTCTTTCCAGAATTTTTTCCCGGGACCGTAATAGACCAAGGCATTCATTGTTCCAGGGTTTCCAACTGAAGAAAGCATTGGCTTTTCTGATTTACCGGGTTTTGTTATTACTGACATTTTGATAAGTTTTAGCTGTGAAGAATTGTTTTTGAAAAACTCAGATTCGTTATTATCACTACATCCTTCCCTGTTATTATTTATTTGATGTTAATTACCAGGTTTTTTTTCCAGGCCGCTCACCTCCCGATAGCCCTGTCTACCGTCAGGCAGGTATCGGGACACCATTCACCGTTTCACTTCATTGCGACGAGTTTACAGTAACCTTTACCATCGATGACATAATCTCATTTATTCTGGTTTGTATTTGCCCGGAATAACCGATATGAAGGACAGAAACCAACTATAGCCGTTATGATAAGCAACCCGGCTACAATTGGCAATATTATACCCCACGGATCTTTAACAATACCCTGGAGATAAAGCACGATCAACAAGAATGCAGATACCAGGCGGATCACCCTGTCATCATCCCCCATATTCTTTGTCATGGTATAAAATTTATTGATGAAAAATATTTTTATCCTGTTTTCAGGAATGCACAGCCATGCTGTGAAAACGTTCGTAAAAAGCTCTTTCCAGCACTTCCCGGTGGTCAGGATGTGCTATACTTATCAGGCTTTTTCCTCTTTGTTTCAAATTTCTCCCAAACAAATTCACAAAACCGTATTCGGTAACTACCCAATGAACATGTCCCCGCGTAGTCACCACACCTGCGCCTTCCTTTAAAAATGGGACAATTCGTGATTCACCCCTGGACGTTGTTGACGGCAAAGCGATAATTGGTTTACCATTCTCTGATAAAGAAGCACCCCGGATAAAATCCATCTGGCCACCTATCCCGGAATATTGGTACGTACCAATTGAATCAGCACAAACCTGGCCCGTCAGGTCTACTTCGATAGCGCTATTAATTGCTGTTGCTTTAGGGTTTTGCCTGATAATACTCGTATCATTTACATATTCTATGTCCATAACATTAATATGAGGATTATCGTCAACAAAATCATACAATTTCCTGGTCCCGGCCATAAACCCGGTAATGGAGACTCCCACGTTCAATTTCTTCCTGCTGTTATTTATTATGCCCCGCTCAATCAAAGGGATGATACCGTCCGAAAGCATTTCCGTATGAATACCAAGATCCTTATGATTGTAAAGATTTTTCAGCACCTGGTCAGGGATACTCCCGATGCCTAACTGTAAGGTTGCGCCATCTTCAATAAGACAGGCTACATTTTTCCCGATGCGGCGGACAGCCTCATTTGCTTTGGATGCATAATCTGTTTCGGGCAGTTCTGCTTCATGCCATACCATTGCATCAAACCTGCCGGTATGTACGAATCCGTCACCATGTGTACGCGGCATCCGGGGATTGACCTGGGCTATGATAACCTTAGCCGTGTCCACTGCTGCTTTTGCAACATCCACAGAAGTACCCAGTGAACAATACCCATGCCTGTCGGGCGGAGAAACATGGACCAGCGCTACATCTATCGGCAAGATGTCCCTTTTAAACAATTGAGGTATCTGGCTTAGGAAAACCGGTACATAATCCCCGTCATCACTATTGGCAACTTCCCTTGTATTAGCAGATACAAAAAGAGAATTAAAGAAAAAACTTCCTGAATATTCCGGCCTGCAAAAATCAAGGTCCCCCATATTTGTAATACTGACCAGTTCTACGTTCTTCAGATCATGATGCCTTCGTTGCATCGCCTTGACCAAACACACGGGTGTCGCCGCGCTTCCATGAATGAAGACCCGGTCACCGGACTTTATATATTTTACCGCTTCGTCTTCGGAGATAAATCCTACTTTGTTCATATGGTTTCTGAATTTTAATAAATTGATGAATACAAACTTAAAACAGTAAGCACGGGGAATTATCTAATTTAATCAGCAGCAGGTATGAGTTTCGTCATCCAATATTGACTCAAAAAGCCATTTCTTTACTATTAATATTGATCTGTTATAGCAAATGCTGGAATCTTTTTTTTCATATATTGAGTGGATTGAACTGGAAACTTTCTTTTCCGGTTATCTTTTGGTTTATGCCATCATTCACCTGGTTGCATCAAAACCGCCACTTACAAGTTTTGCAAAAACGAGGCTATTGCCGAAACTGCCCCTGGCTTATGCGTTGGCGGGAACTTTATACCTCGGCCTGCAATTAAAAGATGCATACCCGGATTATACTATTGGCCACATGGCCGCGAGCGTCCAACTTCCCTTTTTAAAAATATGGGCATTGCTCTCCATCTTATTCTGGATACCACTGTTCAATAAGAAACCTGTTTTCAGTCTCCTGCACAGTTCTGTGTTCTTTTTCCTGCTTCTGAAGAGCCTGTACTTAAACTTATTTACCTCCGCCGCCGACAATGACATGGTAAGGAATAGCATGAAAATATACTCAGTGAGCATCATTTTAAACCTGGTTGCTCTTCTCCTGGTAACATTGATCTCATTGCTGCCTGCATTTTCCAAAAAAACTTCAACCTAAGACGCTTTTGCCTCTTATGACATATGTCACTACCTGTTTTGACCGTAGTCATGGGATGGTCATGTCCCCCTTTTTAGCTTGCAGTCTTGAAAAAATTAATTACTCACTTCAAAATATGTATTATGAAACTGCTTAGTAATTCTAGAATTTGGGCCATAGCTGTTATTATGTTCAGTGGCCTGGTATACGTCGCTGGCTGCACCCGAGATAATGATATGCTTGTTCCTATTAAGCTAACACAGCCATTTGCTCCCAATAGAGGTAACGCCATTCTTCTTCCTGGGAACATGACAGCCGGTAATGCAACTGAATGGAAGCTGGATAAAGCTCACTCCAGTGTATTGTGGTCCGGCGCTTATATCGGAGCTGCAGGTTTGCTGACCGGTCGTTTTAACCAGTTTGGGATGCATAATGTTGTTGACGCGGAAATGATAAATTATGTGACAACCGGGCAACCGCTAAAAGATAGCTCATGGTCTTTTTATGAAAGCGATCCATCCAAGACTCATATCAACGGTTATGTGCAGATCAATACATCTAATACAGGAGAACCCGGAAGGGACGGTGGATGTAATATTTCAAGCCTGGGAACTACTGTTATTGTTACCGGCACCCAAAACCTTACTGTGACAAACCTTGCAAAAATAAGATCTACAAAAGTTGAATTGGATCCAGCCAGCAACGGTTACATAGTGACACTGGAATTAACCTGGAAAGGTTTGTTGGCACAGCCTCTTACTAAAACTCTTATAGGCAAATTAAATTATGTACCAAAGTCTACACCGACAGGAGCCACTTACGATGTATTCGGACTGCAGTTAACCTTCCAGTTTAATAAGGCTGATTTTGGTATTACCAGCACCAACATAGGCGATAAGATCAGTATTGAGTGTAATATGAACTTCAACAATAAATGATCACCACTAAAATAACTAGTATGAAACGTATCACAATATATTCCGGTTTGCTGTTGATCCTGGTGATTGGGCTGGCAGGTTGTTATAAGGACATCATCACTCCTGATCTGCCTAAAGATCCCAATGCACCTCCCCAACAGGTAAGTTTCAGTAGTGAATTAAAGCCTTTGTTTAATTCGAGCTGCGCCAAGGTCGGATGTCATGTCTCAGGAGCGCACCATCCCTACCTGACTCTCGATGTATCCTTCCAGGAAATCGTGAATGGTGGTTTTGTCAACACGGCTTTGCCCAAAGAGAGCATATTATACAAACAGATTTATGGAAGTATGGGAGAACACATGCCCTCCCAGGCCGACAGGCAAAAAGTGTATGATTGGATTAGAAATGGCGCACCCAATAATTAACAGACTTAAAAATTAACTCAAATGAAACTACTCTTAATAAATAAAGCTAAATGCTGGGTTACGGCGCCAGTATTGCTTATTGGTTGTCTGCTTTCACTCAATGGTAATTTGCTAGCCCAGGACAGCACGGTGGCGGAAGCACCCCGGGCACCAGCCAAAGTGAAACCGGTTAAAAATACTTTTCAAAGCGTTTGGCTCGGCGATAACCAAACGGTGATGGTGCCGGTTAAAGGCAGTATGGAAATGGATATCATGCATCGGTTTGGTACCTGGAATAATGGTTACCAGGATTTCTGGGGCCTATTTGCCCCGTCCAATATCAGGATTGGTTTGAGTTATGTTCCGGTCAAAAAATTAAATGTAGGATTTGGATTTACCAAGACAACTGCGGCTGTTATCCCCCAGGCTACTATTTCATCGGTCTCGGGTCCGTTGTGGGATGGAAATTTGAAATACTCTATCATTACTCAAACAAAAGGCAAATATCCCGTTAGTGTCAGCTATTATGTCAACGCATCCTTTAACACAAAGAAGGACCCCAATCATGATATTTACAGGTACAATAGCGATCGATGGTCATTTTTTCACCAGATATTGATCGCAAGGAAAGTCACTAATAAACTTTCATTACAGGTTGCCCCAAGTCTTTCACATCATAATGTTGTAAATGGCTACTATACAAAGGAGAACGATTCCACTTTGAAGATAAACCCCTCGATGGAATTCGAACATTTTGCTGTCGCGATATCCGCCAGGTATAAATTGACAACCGTCACTTCGTTGATGCTTAACTATGATCAGCCAATTACCAGGCACGCTACTAATAACCCAAACCCAAGTCTTTCTTTTGGGATCGAGTTTAATACCAGCAGCCACTCGTTCCAGTTGTTTTTCACCAATTTCTTTTACCTGAACCCGGCGATAAACAATATGTATAATACGAATAACCCATTTGGATATACAGATCATTCGACAAATGATCCGGCCACACCAGAAGATGAAAGCACCAAAGTAAAAGGTGGACGTTTCCTGATCGGCTTTAATATTACCCGTTTGTGGAATTATTAAGCTTCAGTAACGGGCCCGGCAGTCCCTTATGATTTATCTTAAGCCACCAAAACAAAAAGCCCTGTATTTCAGCAATGCAGGGCTTCCGGTTTAAAGACACCCTTGTCTTATATCGGAAATGACAATATCGTCGTCAAATTGTAACTTCCCTTCACTTCTTAGTATGAAAAAGGTGCTAATCGTAATTATTGCTCGACAAAGTTTCCCCTTCTTCTTCGTTGCGTGTTTGTTGACCGGCTGCACCGGCAGGGACTCATCAAAAAAAAATAATCCAGTACAACAAAAGACGGTCCCACCAACGCCTGTTCAATATAAAAAACCGCCCGCCAGCTTTAATGACACCCTTGTCATTAATAATATGTCGGCCGTGTTTTACAGCCCGGATAGTTTGCAGCTTGCTAAAATAAAGGCCATTTCAAAAAAAGAAATTTATGAAACCGAAGTACACAATTGTGTTTTCCTGATGCGGAATGCACGAATCATACTGAAAAAATACTGGCCGAAAATTCACATCATTGACACAAAAACAAACCGGTTCCTCCTGTTTCAAAAGGCTGACAAAAGAAAAACCTGTATCGATCTTAACAACCAGGGTGATATGTGCGGCATACTTCTGTTTGATGGAAAGAAAGAGCCCGAGCTGGCCGACATGATGAATATGGAAACCGCGCTTGGTTTTTACTTTGATAAATAATGCACAAAGAACAGCTTCCTCTAAAGTCTTCCCGGTCCAGCCGAACCCGCTGAATTATCCATTACGACAACATGACTAAAATCATGTACGCGTCGCACAATCATCAATTACAATAGATCATCAAAGAAATACCTTGTGTCCTAAATAGGTCATTTTTCTTTACGTGATTCATCAAACTCTTTAAATAAAATCAATTCTAACAACATGAAAAAGAAAGTTATATCAACAGGCATCTTTGTAATCCCGGCCTTATTTATATTCGGCCTGACTTCAGGTTTTAAATTTTCAGATCAAAAGCCCTGGCCTGTCCCGGATAAATATAAAACCATGAAAAATACCGTCGCATCCGATGCCGAATCGATCGCTGCCGGCAAAACTTTGTGGACAACGCATTGCAAGTCCTGTCACGGCACAAAAGGCCTCGGAGATGGACCCAAAGCAGCGCAGCTAAAAACAGAACCAGGCGATTTCTCAAAAGCAGAGACCCAATCCCAGACTGATGGCGCTCTTTTTTATAAAATTTCCGAAGGCAGGGATGATATGCCGAGTTTCAAGAAAAAAATCCCGGACCAGGATGAGATCTGGAGTATTGTCAATTACGTTCGCACGTTAAAAAAATAACTACCCAAGGTTTTTAGTGTTACCAATGGTAGGCACCGGTTCAACCCCTTCGAACCGGTGTTTTTATTTCACATTGATCTGCAGGAGAAATAGCCGTTTGGTGGCTGACAATAATCATATTCTATAGTGACGAAGGTATTATCTCAGTCACAAGCCCCATAGTACCTTACTGCCTCAATAGAAAATCAAAACACTAATATGAACTCGTCTCAAAAATCCCCGACAAGAAAAAAATTTCTTCTGTTAACCGCCGCGGCTTTTTGCTCAGCAACCATCTTACGATTTGTTACCCGGAAAAAGAAAGACCGGCTCTATACCGTAAAAATGTTGGCGCAGGATGGCACGCTCGTGGAAGTGGATAGGAAAATGTTAGGAAGACCCGGCAAAAAGATCAGTGACCACGAACTGCAACAATGGGTGAAACCTAATGAAGAAAAAAATAAAAACTAATACTATGAGCTGTAATTGCGGTGGCAATGATTGTTCTAAAAACTCCAGGCGAGATTTCCTCGTGACCAGCCTGCTGGCTACAGCTGCATTGGCAGGCTGCAGCGATAAAAAAAACCCTTTTATACCAGAAGATGAAGTAGTGCCTTCCGGGGAAAAAGTAAAGTTGCTTTCTGTAGATGGAGAAATCATCGAAATAGATAAAGCTTTTCTCAAACCCGTCCCCGATTTGCCGCATCTATCCAATTCGGAAGAAAGAAAAGGGATACCAGGCAAGAAATTCGTAATGGTCATTGATCTCGCCCGCTGCAAAAACCTGCGCAAGTGCCAGGAAGCTTGCAATCACATGCACCATGTGCACCCGGGGCAAAATTGGATCAAAGTCCTCGGAATGGAAGATTCGGATCATACTGCTCCATACTGGCAACCTACAACCTGTATGCATTGTGATGAACCACCCTGCGTAAAAGTTTGCCCTGTTGATGCCACCTTTAAAAGACAGGATGGCATTGTATTAATTGATAGCGACAGGTGCATTGGTTGCCGTTTTTGTATGGCGGCCTGTCCTTATTCAACAAGGGTCTTCAATTGGGAAGAACCGGTACTGCCAAAAGAAGTCGCTGACCAGCATTATTCTTGCGAAACAAGTTTGCCGCAGAAAAAAGGAACAGTCGGAAAATGTGATTTCTGTCCTGATATGACAAGGAAAGGCGAATTACCTCATTGTGTATCGGCTTGTCCCAACGGGGTATTTTTCTTTGGCGACATGAATGAAGACACTGTGACCAATGGCGCCGAAACATTCCGTTTCAGCGAATTGATAAGAGACAAGGCAGGTTACCGTTTAATGGAAGATCTCGGCACCAAACCGAGAGTGTATTATTTGCCCCCGGTCAACCGGAATTTCCCTTATCAATCAGGTCTTGAAAATGAAAAACCAGAGGAAAAAACGAAAAACTAAACTTACTAATCGTGGAAAATATAGCTGCTTTTTCAAACGAACAAATTACCCGTGACCTGCTCCCACAGAAATTTGGAAGACGGGGAATGATCTGGACCGGAATCCTGGTACTACTGTGTCTTACCGGGGCCTATGCTTATTACCGCCAGTTGAAATATGGTCTCGTAGTAACCAGCATGCGGGATTATGTTTCGTGGGGAATTTATATTTCCAATTTTGTTTTTTTTGTGGCTATCAGCCTGGTGGGATCACTCATTACCGCCATTTTCCGTTTGGCTAATGTAAAATGGAGTACTCCCCTTACAAGGATCGCCGAGATCATTGCAGTTTCAGCTATCGTATTTGCATCGCTCATTATTATTGTCGATATGGGACGTCCCGAAAGGTTTATGAACCTTTTCCTGCATGGCCGTATCCAGTCACCGATCATGTGGGATGTGATCGTCATAGGGACCTATTTTTTCATAAGCTGCCTTCTTTTATATTTCCCATTATTACCGGACCTGAAAATCCTTATTGCATTCAAAGAAAAATCGGGGAAGGCACTAAATAAACTGTATCGTTTCCAGGGTTCGTTCTGGAAAGGAACAAAGGAGCAATTCCAGATAAGCGATAAAGCGATAAATATCCTATGCATAATTATTGTTCCCGTTGCTTTCTGTATACATACGGTGACATCCTGGTTATTCGCAACAACCTATCGGCCCGGTTGGGACAGTACGAATTTTGGAGCTTATTTTATATCGGGAGCTTTTCTCGTCGGCGCCGGCGGTGTAGTTGTAGCCATGTATATTTTCCGAAAATCCTATCATCTTGAAAAATATATTACCGAAAAGCATTTTGAAAAAATGGGAAGGATCGTCGTGTTACTGGCGCTTTTGTACCTGTATTTTAATATAAATGAATACCTGATCCCGGCTTTTAAGATGAAGAAACCCGAAGAAGCTCATTTGACCCAATTATTTACCGGGGAATTTGCTGCATTGTTCTGGTTTGCGATTTCTATAGGCATGATCATACCTATTCTAATACTGCTCTTCAAAAAAGGAAGACGGCCATTGCCGGTTTTTATCGCAGGAATAATGGTCGTAATCGGGGCATGGTTTAAACGTTACCTGATCGTCACGCCTACCCTGCTTCACCCTTTCTTACCAATGCAAAATGTTCCCGAGAGTTACCATCATTATTTCCCGAGCTGGGAAGAATGGGCTATCGCCATTGGTTCCCTGTCCGGGGCATTACTGGTTATTACATTTTTTGCAAGGATCTATCCTATCATTCCCATTCATGAAATAATAACTGAACAACATGAAGAAGCTGAAAAAAAATAAATTGTTATTGCTTTTCCTGGTCTTCACCAGCATGATTTCGAATACTGTGGTTGGACAGGACTCTATTGTCGCAAAAGAAATAGTAAAATTGCAATACTTCAATCGCAATAACAGCCTCCAATACCTTATACTTGAGAGTATCCTCAAAAAAGGCAAACAAATCGAACCTCAGAAAAGTAAGGCATTCAAGATATTTCTTGACAAAGATCAGCCCGAAAACCTCGTTGCTAAAGTAATGACCGACGACAATGGAAAAGCAAAAGCGATCATTCCTCCGCAATTAAAAAGTATTTGGGATAGCGCAGAGCAACACAACTTCCTGGTGGTGGCCGAAGCAAGCGGTAAAGAAGGAGAAACGCCATCAGAATTTACTATTAGAAAGGCAAAGATCTCCATCGATACCTCATCTGCAGATGGTACAAAAAATATTTCCGTCACAGTAATGAAGTACAAAAATGGTGAGTGGCTGGCGGCAAAAGATGTGGAAATGAAGATTGGAGTACAGCGGTTGGGGGGTATACTTCCGGCAGGAGAAAGTGATAGTTATACAACCGATTCAACAGGGATCGCCACAAGCGAGTTTAAAAAAGATAGCCTTCCCGGGAATGAGTACGGGGATCTTATGCTGGTTGCCAGGGTCGAAGACAATGATGAATTGGGAAATCTTATCGTGGAAAAACCGGTGCCCTGGGGTGTCGTCACCAAAACGGACAACGGTTTTTTCAATCAAAGGGCGCTCTGGTCAACCCGGTTCAGAACACCACTGTGGCTTTTGTTCATGGCCTATACAATTGTTATTGGCGTTTGGGGAACGATCATTTACCTGGTCGTTCAACTAGTAAAAATTAAAAAAATAGCCAATTCTACCGCCTGAAAATTTTTCTTCCAGAATGACTATCCCCTCATTTTCTCCCGCCAGCAGGGGGGAAATTTTCAAATTACTAAGGGGCAACTAATCTTTATCATATCAGCAGATGATTTTCATCAGCCTTTTTAACGGGCCGCGGCTTTACCTTGCCCGGGAATTATTTACCGACTATTCGTTTGCATGCATTTACCCGAAATCAATATTACCGAAGAATCATTTGTATCCGACGTTGTCCGCAAGGATTATCGTACTGCAAGAGTATTCAGGAAACATGAAATTGATTATTGTTGCGGGGGCAAATGGACATTGGCCGTCATATGCGAAATGAAGGGATTAAATTTTTACCAGCTTAAAAAAGAGCTTACTCTTTCAGCGAAAACGGTCCAGCTATCCAATACGATCCGGTTTGACACCTGGTCAATCGATTTTCTGACCGATTATATTGTCAATATCCACCACCATTATTTGCGGGACGCATTACCACAGGTAAAGAAACAGCTTGATCATTTTACCGTCAGTCATTCAAACAGGTATGTGTACCTGGCGGAGCTGCAGGACCAGTTTCATCAATTATACGATGAATCATTCCCGCATTTGGCCATGGAAGAAGAAATTCTTTTCCCTTATATCAGGCAGATAGCCCATGCTTACCACAGCAGGGAATCATACGCAAGTCTGCTGGTCCGGACCCTGAGGAAGCCTGTTGAGAATGTCATGCAGCATGAGCACGAAACAATTTCAAAAATTTTGAACAGGATCAGACTACTGACGGATAGTTACCAGTCCCCACCAAATGCCTGTGTAAGTCACGGGGTCACTTTTTCGCTATTAAAAGAACTGGACAATGACCTGGTCCAGCATGTCTACCTGGAAAATCAAGTGCTGTTTCCGAGAGCTATCGCTATGGAAAAGGAGTTGCTGCTCATGTAATGGGATGGTGTCCCGGGTATTTTTACGAACCTCCTGCGTATTTTCGATAGCTTTTGTGTGGTAAGGAACCTAAAGAACGAAAGGATCACTAAAGCATTTTAACAAACATTTTCGATCAATTATACCAGTGCAGGCGTTACTCTCAACCAATGATCTTACAAGGTAAATACTTGTTAATGGTCACTCATTCGGTAAAAATAAGGCCCCGGGGCTCTATTTTTGATCATTCGGCCCTGAATTAAACACACTACAAAATATGCACACACTTCTTATCGCTTTATTTGGCAGTTTCCTTGTATCTACCGGTACAGGTTGGGAAACCGACTTTAGCAAAGCCCAGCAATCAGCGCAATCGGAACATAAGTTAATCCTGCTCAATTTTTCGGGCTCGGATTGGTGTGGCCCCTGTATCCGTATGCATAAAGAGATATTTGAAAAAAACAGTTTTTCTGATTACGCTACCGATCATCTTGTCCTTGTAAATGCTGATTTTCCCCGCTTAAAAAAACACGAACTTTCCAAGGGCCAGCAGGAAAAAAATGACAAGCTTGCCAGCCGGTATGACATTGATGGAGTATTCCCATTAACAGTACTTTTGACCGCCGACGGAAAAATCTTGAAAGAATGGAAGGGATTTCCGTCTGTATCTTCAGAAGAATTTACCAACCAGGTAAAAGCTGTTGTGGATGCTAACAAGTGATACGACTCTCCTTATGACTTCTTCGGTTTATAAGCAGGTCTCTAAACTGATGGGCAATCGTTTTGAGATAAGCGTGGTGTCCGATAATGAATCCTGGGCCAACAGGTGTATCACGGCGGCTATCGAAGAGATCCGCCGAATTGAGAGGCTACTTACCACTTTTGACGAATCAAGTCAAACGAATCATATCAATCGAAATGCTGGTATTAAACCGGTAAAGGTTGATAAAGAAATTTTTGATCTCATCAATCGATCTAAAAAAATATCGGAGCTTACCCAGGGCGCATTTGATATCAGCTATGGATCGATCGACAAATCGTTGTGGAATTTTGATAAAACAATGACCCGCCTTCCCGATCAGCAAACAGCAAAACGACTGGTGCGGCTGATCAATTATAAAAACATACTGTTAGACGAAAATCACTCTACCGTTTTCCTGAAACAAAAAGGGATGAGAATTGGTTTTGGCGGTATTGGAAAAGGATATGCAGCAGAAATGGCAAAGGCATTGCTGAAACAAAAAGGAGTAACAAGCGGAATTGTAAATGCAGCGGGCGATTTAGCCGTATGGGGTTACCAGCCGGGTGGAAAACCCTGGACCATAGGGATCGCCAACCCCGATTCAGCCAGGCAGGCTTTCTCTTATTTGGAAATTACAGACACGGCGGTGGCTACCTCAGGCAATTATGAAAAATTTGTACTGATCGATGGAAAAAAGTATTCCCATACCATCGACCCAAAAACCGGGCTACCGATAAAGGGCATTAAAAGTGTTACGATAATTTGTCCCAACGCGGAGATCGCGGATGCGATGGCCACGCCGGTAATGATCATGGGGGTGAAAGTTGGCCTCGACCTGATCAACCAGGTAAAAGGTCTCGAAGGCATAATTATTGATGATAATGATAATATTTATACATCCAAGAATATTCACCTGAAATGAAAAATCCGCAGTTGCAGATCCACTTCCGGCCTTCAATGTTGGCCTGTACGATTATTGCATTTTTCATCATCTCTTGCACCACCGTGAAGGAATATCAAAAGAATAAATTAAATGATGCGGAAATGCAGCTTTCCAGCCGCAAAATAGAAAAAACAGAACTCAATTTTCAGTCGTATCGTGAAGGAGCCTCTGGCGCTAATGGCGGCAAGACCGGCGGAGGTTGTGGGTGTAATTAACAACAATTCCCATTGAACTATGAAGAAGCTATTTCTTTCTGTGATCGGGATGTATTTGACCATGCTGGCTGCGTTTTCCCAGGGTGGTCCAAAAACAGATTCAGCCTATAAACCACGGAAGCTCACTTTTGAAGAAGCCAACCTTGTTTCAAGTTATTACCGGCAGGATGGCAATAATTCGGCCGTGACCGGGGGTATCGGTTCGGAAAAACTCACCGACTTCTCAAATTCCATCGATCTAAAATTAAACATGTATGATCGGCGGCTGAGAAAACATAGTTTTACTGCTGAGATCGGGATTGATCATTATACCTCTGCTTCCTCTGATAAAATTGACCCCTCGACCCTTTCTTCTGCTTCCCATGCAGATACTCGATTTTATCCTTCGTTGTCATGGACGATGGAAAATGAAAGCAAAGGAACAGCCATTGGATCGGCCGTTTCTTTTTCATCAGAGTTTGATTACAAATCGTTTGGTGCAAATATCAATTTTGCGAAAAAAACAGGGAACAGGAGCGGCGAATTCAGTGCGAAAGCCCAGGCATATTTTGACCAGGTAAGCCTGATCTACCCGGTTGAACTGAGAACAAATCAACATGAAGATGATTATGCTACAACTGGCCGCAATTCCTTCAGTGGAAGTTTGGGCTGGTCGCAGATCATCAACAGGCAGTTACAAATAAGCCTGGAGGGTGAGCTGGTTTACCAGCAGGGTTATCTCGGCCTGCCTTTTCACCGGGTATATTTTACCGATAACTCGGTTCACGTCGAGAACCTTCCCTCCACCCGTTTAAAGATCCCATTAGGTTTTCGCGCTAACTATTTTATCGGCGACAGATTCATCGTGAGAACATGGTACCGAAATTACCATGATGACTGGGGTGTTAATTCCAATACGATACAGGTCGAAACGGTCGTGAAACTCACTCCATTCTTTTCCGTTACGCCGTTTTACAGGTTTTACCAGCAGGGCGCCACCCGCTATTTTGCTCCTTATGGCCTACATTCCGCTACCGATACTTATTACACCAGCAATTATGATCTCTCCCGGTTCAATAGTAATTTCTTTGGAGCCGGCTTTAGAATAGCACCCCCGGAGGGAATTTTAAAAATTCAACGTCTGAATTCCCTTGAAGTGCGATATGGTCATTACCAAAAAACAACGGGAATGAACTCAGATATTCTTTCACTGAATTTGAAATTCCGGTAAAAATATTTTTCACGTGGTCCTTTTGATGTGACAAGGAAAATAAGAGGTAACTTCCACTCGAATAAAACTCGTAGCTCCTGTCGTGCCCGGAACTTAGCGGCATGGAATATTTTTGCAGGCCCTGCGCTTTTAGGCGCCTTATAATTTTTTTGTTATTTTAATTGCTCACGCCTCGCCATGAACACTCATATCGCCCACCTGACCTCTCTATTTGAAAATGCCACCGAAGGGATTATTCTCACAGATGGCCGGGGAAATATTATCCTGATCAATCCGGCTGCACAAAGAATGTTCCAGTACACCGCTGAAGAAATCACCGGGAAACCCATTGAAATTCTCATTCCTGATAACTTAAAACCAAAGCATCACCATCATCGTGAGGGGTTTTATAAAAAACCTTCCAATAGGGTAATGGGCCAGGGCCGGGATCTTTACGGAAGAAGGAAAGATGGGACAAACCTTGCTGTAGAAGTAAGCCTGAGCCATTATCACAGGGACAATGACTTGTTTGTTATTGCTTTTATTGTAGATATTACCCATAGAAAACAAATTGAGCAAAATATGATCCGTCAGCAAAAAGAGCTTGAAAGGATCACAAACGAATTAAAAACACTTAATACGGAACTTGAAGGCAAGGTAGAAGAAAGAACATTGATTTTGCGCGAAGCGCTACAAAGGCTCGAAGAATCACAAAAAGAACTAAGTGACGCGCTGGAAAAAGAAAAACAGTTAAATGAAATAAAGAGCCGGTTCGTTTCAATGGCCTCTCATGAGTTCAGAACGCCATTAAGCACCGTTTTATCCTCTGCCTCCCTCGCCATGAAATACACCACGACCGAGGAACAAGATAAACGCGTCCGTCACCTTGAAAAAATAAAGTCGTCGGTCAAGCATCTTAATGACATACTGGAGGATTTTCTTTCTCTTGGAAAACTGGATGAAGGAAAGGTACTGAGCCATTCTTCCGAATTTGACCTGGAAGAATTTATAACCGAACTAATCGACGAAATCAAAGGGCTTTTGAAAAAGGACCAGGAAATTCAATTTCATTATAAAGGCAACAAAGAGGTATTTTCGGATAAAAAGCTGCTTAAAAATATATTGATTAATCTTATTACAAATGCCATTAAGTTTTCGGGTGAAGATGGAAGCATAAATATTTCTGCCGATATAAATGAATCCCGTGGTCAGATCAGAGTTAGCGATAACGGCATAGGTATTCCCCAGGAAGACCTGGAACATATGTTTTCAAGTTTTTACCGGGGCGCCAATGCTCTCAATATACAAGGTACCGGGCTTGGGCTGCATATCGTAAAACGTTTCGTTGAATTGATGGATGGACAGGTTGAAATTAAAAGCGAACTTGGGAGCGGCACCACAATTACAATTACTATTCCTGTAAAACAACAAATATGATTAAATCTGTTTTGGTTATTGATGACAACAAAGACATCCGCGAAAATATTGCAGAAATACTCGAACTCGCGGGCTATAAAACATTTACGGCCGAAAATGGAAAGAAAGGCGTAGAGGCTGCATTGAAAGAAAAACCAGATGTAATTGTCTGTGATATCATGATGCCTGAGCTGGATGGATATGGTGTGCTTCACCTCCTTCGGAAAAATCCCGAAGCTCAAAACATTCCTTTTATATTTCTAACCGCAAAAACCGAAAGAAGTGATTTTAGAAAAGGTATGGAAATGGGTGCGGATGACTATGTGACCAAGCCTTTTGAAGACATTGAATTGCTGAATGCTATTGAAATCAGGCTGAAGAAGGCAGAGGTAGTCAAACAGAATTACCCATTATCTGAAAATGGTATACACCAGTTCCTTAAAGATGCGAAAGATGCAGGGATGATCAGCAAATTGTCTGAACAATATTCCATTGAATCATACAGCAAAAAGCAACCACTTTACCAGGAAGGTAAACGGCCAAGGTATCTTTATTACCTGGTAAAAGGGAAAGTCAAGGGTTTTAAAACGCATGAAGACGGGAAAGATTATATAACTGATGTCTTTAGCGATGGTGATTTCATGGGATACCCGGCATTGATCGAGGACAAAAATTATGATGACAGCGCTGTCATACTTGAAGATGCCGAGATCATGCAGATACCAAAAGAGGATTTTCTACAAATGATCTATGGCGACATGAATGTAGCGGCAAAGTTTATCCACATCATTACTCAAAATGTAAAGGAAAAAGAAGAAAGACTACTTAACCTGGCATATAGCTCTCTTCGAAAAAGAGTAGCGAAAGCCCTGGTAGACCTTAATGGAAAATATAACGAACCCGGAAGTAATAGGCCGATTGAAATATCAAGAGAAGATATTGCGCACTATGTCGGCACAGCCACCGAATCGCTGATCCGCACACTGAGTGATTTCAAAGCTGAAAAGTTAGTGGAAATAAAAGAAGGGAAGATCAGGGTTAGTGATCCTGAAAAGCTGAAAAATCTGCTGTATTGATATAGAAAAAATTACCCGTTGTCATCGAGGCTCCGGTCATAATTGCCAATATTTACAATAGTTTGCTTTACGATCTCTTTGCCATATTCGTTTTGCTTTTGCAGGCTCCATTTATCAGTCATGGTCGTTTCAAGCCATACCCCCGCTGATTTACGTGAAACCTGGGCCATAATTCCAAATTGTTCCTGAAAAATCTTCTCCAGTTCACCCACTGACATGTCGTTGCTAATATCAATATATCCTGCGATCTTCAAGCCAGCGTATTTTAGCGACAACGAGTTTGACAATTGCTCCCTTAAACCCGGTTTTTGAGGTGAAACCTTGTAGAATTCAAGTTTCAAAAAAGGGTACTGACTGTTGAAGTCGCACTGCACTTCCTGGACCGTCCTCATATTTGATATTTCAAGTTTCATTTTTTCAGATTACAAATTATAAACAAATCTATCCCTGGTCCGAGCCGATAACGATGACCGCGATTACCAGAACACATGACCCTTATCAGCCGTTTTACGCCCCGAGGTCACCCTTCCCGTTGGCATTTATCATCTTTTCTAAGCTAGTGAATCTCCAATTTTAACTAACTGATTATAGTCTTGCTATAAATGCCTGTGTAATATGAAAAAGCTTAAAAAATTAATGATCGTTTTCACCGCGTTGATCGCAGTTGGATGTTCTTCGACACATATACTTATTAGTTCGAGCAGGTATCATTCCCCGGTTAGTCATAGTAAAATTATGGCTGTGGCCGTCATCAGGGACGACAACGATACATTACGCAGAAGCATTGAAAAAAATATTGCGATGGACCTGGTAAATATGGGGTATACCTCGGTATCAGCCCTGGAAGAATTCGGCGCAGGTGGTCTTTCTAACCTTGGACAGGAGAAAACATACCTTAAACTTTGCAGCCAGGGTATTGATGCAGTGATCGTAGTCACGATCGTCGACAACAATAAAGAAAAGCAATTCAAAACCCACAAATCGCATAAATATCCTGATAACTACTATTATGACCGAATCTGGAATTATAAGAATATCCAGGCGGATTTATCGGCGGAAAATCGCGGTCAATATGGAAGTTATTTCTGGGAAGCCATATTATTCAACCTGAATACGCTTGAAATTGAATGCTCTATTCAATCGCGTCCGTTCACATCAATAACAAATCAAAGTGCTCTTTCTTTTGAAGAAGACCTCTTTAAGATTTTGCTCAAAGAAAAGATCCTGAAAAAGCAGGATGTATCGCGGCTAAAGCCATTCTAATTTTTTATAAATGCCTGTTCCAACGATAGCGCAGATTCCCTGTACGATTCGTTTTTAATGCCTGGTTGCCCCCTGATTTCAATCATAAAACCCTATAACCCCGATCATTGAAATCCGGGTGTTAATGAAATAAGTTTGACAAAACAATTTTATGGACAAGATCTTATTAGTTATCGATGGTATCGAACCTAGCATACCGGCCCTGGATTTTGCCTGTTATCTCGGCAGGCTGACCCGTTCAAAAATTACGGGTGTATTTCTCGAAAATCTACCTGCTGAACAAAAGCCGGTGCTTAAGACCGTCCATGGATCACCAATCCTGGATTGGGAGCTGGATGAAACCTCTCTGGAATATATTGGCAGACAAAAAATGATTGACGCCAATATTACCCGATTCAAAGAGGCCTGTACCTCCCGGTCCGTACAGTCCAATGTACATCGTGATGCAGGAGTACCCACAAAGGAAATTATTTCAGAGAGTCGTTATGCGGATATTATCGTAGTGGACGCAGCCACCTCCTTCAATAAAACTTTCGAGGGTAGCCCGACAGAGTTCGTTAAGGATGTTTTGAAAGATGCAGAATGTCCTGTGATCATTGCACCGGAAGACTTTGAGGGCCTGGACGAAATAATCTTTGCCTACGATGGGAGCAAGTCGGCAGCGTTTGCAATAAAACAGTTTGCTTACCTGCTTCCTGAACTGGAGGACAAACGGGCCATACTGTTGCAGATAAATGAAAAAGGCGAGTGGAACGAAGAAGACAAACATAACATAGGCGAGTGGTTACAAAATCGTTATTCAGCTATCGGGTTCCAGGTGCTGGAAGGAAATACGGACGACAGGCTATTCGATTATTTGTTTAAGAGAAAAAAAAGTATGGTGGTTATGGGAGCCTATGGCCGGACTTCTGTTTCGCGGTTCTTTAAAAAAAGCCATGCGGACAGGATTATTAAAACGATGACATTGCCAATTTTTATTTCTCATTATTAAGATTGAAAATATTGAAATGAAAGAAAAAATCAAAAAACTGAATAAAGAATGGCATTTATCTCACCCAATGCCAGAAAATCCAACATTTGAACAAAGAGTAAAATGGCATCTCGAACATCATAAACAGTGTGGCTGCCGAAAAATATCAGGCAAATTTGCGAAGCAAATGAAAGAAAAAGGTATTAAATTTTAAATGCTGGTATGAACCCGAAAGAGGAATGAAAAGATGGCAAATACAATCCTTGAACATAAAAAAACAATTTAAACCTGTGTTATGAAAGGTTTAGACAACGAACTATATATAACCCTACTGATCTTTTCTAATATCATTGCTATTCTTCAATTAGTCGCAGCCATAAAATTGCCCCGGATCGCCCGGCTCTCCTTCTTCCTGCTTTTTGCCTGGGCCAGTTGGACAAACTGGAAAACAACATTGCAAAATCCGGAAGCTTACCTGGAATATGCGGACTTAACATGGAGCAGATGGTATGCTTCCTTTATCAATGGCTGGTTTGCAAAACACATTTCCCTTGTGATTGGATTCGTAGCGACGAGCCAGGCATTGATAGCGGTATCCATGTTGTCCAAGGGATGGATATATACAATCGGCTGCCTTGGAGCGATTATCTTTCTGGTTGCCATTTTACCGTTTGGTGTCGGCGCAGGCTTTCCGGCAACAGGTATCATGGCGATTGCCTGCTTTATCCTCTTAAAAAAACGGCCGGCCTTCTTTATCTGGCAGAATAAACACTCCATGGCATGAATAAATGAAAAAACCTGAATAAAACATGGAAAATAAATCACTCAAACTCCTGCTGATAAAAACTGTTCATACACTTGTATGGATCTTCTTTAACGGGATCCTGTTTTATTTGTTTTACGCGGTTATCACCGACAAGATTGATATATGGGTTTGGATTTGTATAGCCTTGTTTGCGATTGAAGGACTTACCTTATTGATCTTTGAGAATATATGCCCACTCACTCTTGTTGCCAGGAAATTCTCAAATTCGGAAAAAGATAATTTTGATATTTTCTTACCCAGCTGGTTGGCCCGGTATAATAAATTGATATACTCCCTTCTTCTTGGGTTGGCTATCCTAATACTCGTCTATCGACTCATTTCATAATCAACTATGTCCAGGATACTTACCATCACTTTCAGTCCATGTATCGATAAAAGCACTTCGATACAGGAACTGTTGCCGGATAAAAAACTAAAATGCAGTTCGCCAAAAATAGAACCCGGTGGCGGTGGTATAAATGTCGCAAGAGCAATCGGAAAATTAGGTGGAAAAGCAGTGGCTCTTTATCCATCCGGGGGATGTACAGGTAAGATTCTTGATCAGTTACTCAAGAACGAACGGGTTTCCATTATCTCTATCCGGATGAAACAGGAAACCCGTGAGAACATCATTGTTTTCGAGAACTCGACCAATAAGCAATTCCGGTTGGGAATGCCGGGTAATGACTTAAGCAAAACCGAGTGCCAGGAACTATTTAAGATTATCACCAGAATAAACAATTTAAATTTCATTGTCGCCAGCGGCAGTCTTCCACCTGGCATCCCTCCAAATTTTATTGCACGAATTGCTGACATAGCCAAAAGAAAGCACGCAAAACTAATCATCGATACATCGGGTGAGCCATTAAGATCGGCGCTTGCCGAAGGTGTCTATATGATAAAACCGAATGCATCGGAGTTGAGCTACCTGGCCAACAAAGAATACCTGCAGGAAAATGAAATAGCAGATGAAGCAAAAAAAATAATAACCAGTGGTCAATGCGAAATCATTATCGTTTCACTTGGCGCCAAAGGGGCTTTACTGGTAACAAAGGATAAAGCCACCCGGATCGTTGCTCCGCCTGTTAGGACGATAAGTACAGTTGGTGCAGGCGACAGCATGGTAGCCGGAATTATTATGGGATTATCCAAAGGTTATGACATAGAAACTGCGGCTAAATATGGGGTCGCCTGCGGAACTGCAGCTACTATGAACCCTGGTACCGAATTATGTCACAAAGAAGATGCGGACAAATTGTTTACCCAAATAAGGTCTTTGACCGGAATACCTGCCCTGGTATAAACCTGGTCCATTTCTCCAAGGCGATCAACATTGTATATAAAAACCCTCTAAGATACTGTTACTTCCTTATTTACGCGGTCATGTAAACAATCATACCCGGAACTGATAACCATCATTTCAATTGATTAGCTGTTAAACTAGTTTAGTCTAAACAAAATTGTATGGCTGAGAGAGAAAATTTAGGATCGTTTTTAAAAGAAAATAAAAAACTGGTGAGGGATTATCTCGATACCCGTCTCGAGGCATTTAAATTGAAGATGATCCGGGCATTTTCAAAATCAGGAGGCTATTTTATATGGGTCATCATTTCATTGGCGCTTATTTTTTTGCTTCTAGCTTTCACAGGCCTTGTTATCGGCTTCTGGTTTACCGATATGACGGGGAGCTATGTAAAAGGATTCGGGTATACTACATTGATCATGCTTGGAATAATTATCTTCCTGGCCTTATTCAGGAAAGTCCTGTTCGTTAATCCAATTATTCGCAAGATAATCCGGCGTACCATGGCTGATAATGATGACATTGATCCGGGTAATAATTAAAAATCACACAGTAAATGAAAAAAGCCAAAAACATACACAATCTTGATTCCCTGGACCGGGAATTGTACCGGCTTAAACTGGAAGCAAAAAACCTGGAGGAAAAACTGGACCACAACCTCGATCATTTGCAGGAAAACTATTTTTCGATGACTATGAATTCCGTTTTCTGCAGGCATGAAAATAAAAACAATGGCGATTACGGCTTTTGGAAATCGTTTGTCAAAAATGAAGGATTTAATGGCGCGGTAAATACTATCGCCAGTAATGTTGCTTCCAAAGCAGCAGAGGGACTAACTGACTGGATGGCCAAATTTCTAAAAAGAAGAGCTAACGGATAAAAACCGGGAATTCATCAAAATTATCCGCCTGCTTTTCATCCGATAGATAATCCTTGTCAGAAACATTAAGGACTTAAAAGCCATGCATATTTCTCGACTGAAATTTACAAGCGTAGAAATTTAGGCTGATTTACTTCCAGCACAGTCCGAGCCTACACAACCTGGCGCCGGCACTCAAGATTAGTTCTTTTTCCAGGCAGGCTCAGTTTTCGCCTCATAATGACTGAAGGCTTTTTCCAGCCCACTGATAACTTCGGCGGAAGTTTCGAAAAGAGCCTTCGCTGCCGGGTCATCTACCTTCTCAACGTCTTCGCGTAAATGATCGATCAATTCCTTGAATTCCTTTTTAATATTCGTGGTATGGTCCATCGGATTACTTGTGTTTTTCTTTTCCATATTTTTAAATTTTTATTACTATAAGAAATACCCTCATACCTTAGGTGTGAATTGTGACAGTTCATAAATTCCCAAAGATTTTTCTATTTCTGATACCTTATTAACCATTGTATCAAAACCATCTTTTCCAAAAAGCTTTTGTTCATTTTTTTCAAATTCCTCTCCCAGTGAATCATATTCGTGTTTTGAGACTATTTTTCGAAATGCGGGAAACAAGACGGTATCTTCTCCGATACATGATATTAAATGCAGTCAATGCTTGTATTAATTGCTGGTTTTCTGCATCAGTTCTTGAAGAGGATTTAGAGAATTCCAGTATCTGGTCGGTAACCACGCGCCCCGCCTGGTGCTGTTGCAATAATATGTCTACCAGGTCCGTTAACTGATTTGCCTTTTTGAAACGGGGAAATAAATAATTTTCTTCCTGTTTTTCATGATAATCCTCTACAAAATTTCTGACAATGCCTGCAGCGCTACCTATGATTTCGACTGGAAAAGTTTCTTTATTGATAAGTCTATTCTTACAGTTATCATAGATCAATAGTATTCTGTTTAATACTCCGTGTTCTTGCATTAAATCCTCAGGCGGCGAGACTTTCTGACCTTCGTCTTCTTCTTCCTCTCCTTTACAACCTGGTAATAAACCGATGCCTGCAGCTCCTGAAAGAGTAACAATCAGTCCTTTTTTCACAAAGGACCTTCGATTTTGAAATTTTTCAGCAGGGTTACTGTTGTTATATTTCATAGCTCACAGTTTTAGCAAAGTTTTTAAATTCTGTTCCGGGAATATTCAATTTATACATATTTGAAACCACAAGCACGCAAAATAAAAATGACAATACCTGGGTTATTCCGCGAAGACTACCCCAAAAATGGAACCTGTTAAAAGCTTGTTGCAAGAGAGGAATGTTTCCGTCAATTTTTGGCAAATGCAACATGATTGGAGCTGCAAAAAAAGTTAATGCAAGCCCGGCAATGGCAAACAATGTAGAAACATGCAATGATGATGCGATAGGTTTTAGGTTTCTATTCTTTAAGCATATCGCAGATGCAATGATGAGTGGCAAAGCATTGCCAAAAGCTTCAATGGGAAAAAGAAAAAGACCATTACCTAGATCAGCATTTTTGCTATAAGCGGACCAGTCAGTAATATCCAGGTGGCGCCAGGCAGGAACCTCAATTATGTATCTATAAACATTGCCGCCGGCAAGTAAACCGCCAATGCAACAGGAAGTAATTAGCAGGGGTCGTATGATAACTTTTGTCATCGCAAACATATTTTTGCTTATGTGAAAATGGCCAAATTTGTCAGGAGGGAAATTCAAACAACTCTATCAGGTTCTTTGAAGGATCTTCGAGGAGTATTTGTTTACCTCCAACACCCTTTACAATCTCATTCCTGAATTTTGCTCCTTTGTTTTTAAGGTCTTCGACAGCAACTTCAATATCCTTTACCTGCAATTGAAACCGGTTCCAACCTCCCGGAGCAGGCATAGTTCCGTCAGGCATGGCATGCCCCGCACCACCTGCGCCCGGGCTGTTAATGAATAACCGAAGATCGCCCAGCGTTAAAGCGGCAAAGGCGGATTTTACATGTTGATCGACCTTAAAGCCAAGTATGTTTGTATAAAAACTTACCGAAGAATCTACATCGTTAACAATATAACGGACCGCCGCTATTTGCTTTTCCGTCAAATAATTGTTCATATCCTTTGAATTGTATAGTTCTCCAATTCATCAACAAAGATGATACTACAAATACCTGTGGGGATAGTATTTTTGAAAATTTTGCGACTATTCGTCAATGAGGCGAAAACTTTGGGGAGTTTGGCCGGTAGCTCTTTTAAAATATTCTATCTAAATATCATTGAGTTCGTTCTGTTCCTATCAAAACCCGGCTGTGGTAAGTCACTTCTACATTGACAGAATTGGCGATGATGCAGTATTTATGAGTTTTTTCCATTGCCTTTTCGGCTTTCTCATGAAGATTTTCATTGTCTATATAAACTTTTGGGTATAGATCGATATGGGTAAATTTATACCTGCCTTCCACGATCTCGATTTGCCCGACTGCCTCGCAATTAAAATCTAAAATTTCAAAACCCATTTTTTTGGAAAGAGCAAGAAAAGTCGTCATAAAACAACTACTGATCGCATTGAGAAAAAAATGCTCCGGGGTCCATAGTTTCTCTGTGCCTCCAAATTCAGCTGGAGCGGCGACCGATAGTTCCTCAGAAGTTGATGTTGAACTAAGAAGCCCGATGGTATCACCTATCCAATTCAACTTGACGTTGAAGAGAAATCGTTTGTCGTTTTTGTCCATCATACTGATATTTTAAAATTCTTAAAGCACAGAATGATTACGTGCCAAAGGATGATTCATTAAGACTTTCTTCATATCGCCCTGTTTTTTCCTTTATCCGGATGCGGAATATGACTCCATCCACATTTTCGTCATCGGAACTAAAGGGCCACTGAGATCCCAGCTGCATTGTTTCACTACTGATCACGGGGAGTTTTCGGCGTGCAAGCGCGCTAAGAGCTTCTTTTCGCTGATCGCCTCCTGGCAATTCTTCAAAAGAACCCCAGGCAACCACTGTTCGCCAGTTTGACAGGTTTTTCGTATCCTCCACTTCGAAACAGACATCCGGATTTTTTCTCATCATATTTATCTTCATTCCCTCAAATGTGCGGGCGTAAACATATTCGCCATCGTATGCATAACTAATTGGAACAACATACGTAACACCATCGGCATGACAGCCGATCCGGCCAATCAACTGCTTACTTAAAAGCTGTTCAATTTCCGCGGGATTCAATATTCCAAACATAGCTTTCATTTATACAAAGAAAAGTCTATCAAAGGTTGGAAAAAATGAGAGCCGTCAATATAGAGATTGATAAATATCAGGGCTGTCCGGTTGACAAAAATCAGGCAATTAACTGGGCATTGTCATTTCTTCAGTGGCTTTACCAGTATAGCTTCGTTCAGCTGGCAAGTGTTATGTGTAGAGGTCTGGCATTGAGCAAAAAGAGGATACTATGAAAAAAATAATTGCCGCTTTTGACGGTCTTAAATTTTCTGAAAGCACGAGAGATTATGCTATTTTTCTCGCAAAACAGTCTCATGCGCATCTCGTGGGCGTTTTCCTGGATGATTTCACCTATCACAGCTATAAGATTTATGACTTGGTAAGAGAAGACGGCCAGGATGCCGGGTCAAAACAGAAAATACTGGAACATCAAGATCTTGAAATGCGAGCAGTTGCTGTCCATAAATTTGAAACTGCCTGTCGTACCTCCGGTATCGAATTTTCAATACACCATGACAGGAATATTGCTATTCAGGAACTTCTACATGAAAGTGTTTACGCGGACCTCCTGGTAATAAACAGCCGGGAGACACTTACTCATCACAATGAAAAACTGCCGACGAAATTTAACCGGGACCTGTTAAGCAATGCCCAGTGTCCGGTGCTGCTTGTACCCCACAAGTTCCGCCCGATAAACAACCTTGTATTACTGTTCGATGGCGAGCCTTCTTCCGTACATGCCATAAAGATGTTCAGCTACACTTTGTATTCATTGAAACACAATCCGACAGAGGTGCTGACTGTACAACAGGTAAAGCAGTCTTCCCATGTTCCGGATAACCGGCTGATGAAAGAATTTGCAAAACGTCATTTCCCCGAGGCAGTTTTTACTGTATTGAAGGGAAACCCGGAAATTGAAATAGAAAACTATTTAAAAAAGAAAAACGAAACCTCACTGGTTGTGCTGGGTGCTTACAGGAGAAGTGCGGTCTCAAGATGGCTAAACCAAAGTATGGCCGACACCCTGATGAAGGACCTGAAAGTTCCCTTATTCATCGCACATAATAAGTGAGATTCATTTCTTGTAAAAAATATCAAATTAAAACAACGTCCACTATGGCAGACATATACAGAATCGGGTTGCTGGCAAACCAATAAAACAATCATTTATGAAACAAGTACTATCCCCTGACATACGCAATGTGGTCGAAGCTATACATTACCGGCCGGCTATCTCTCTCATCCTGCCTTTTGAGCCTAAGATGAACGCAAAATCTGAGTTGGTCCAGCGGTTAAAATTCGCCATGGATAAGGTTGACCGGGAGGTTCGCCAAAATTATCATGCTGATCTCGCGGACCTGGTAATTCAAAAACTGAAAAAAATAGTGAAGAACCTAAACTTTAATACATTTAAAAAAAGTATCGCTATTTATGTTTCGCCCGTTTTTGAAAAGGTATTATATCTCGATATCCCTATGAGGGAAAAAATAGTGGTGGACGATTCCTTCAAAATAAGAGACCTTTTATATGCTAAAAAAGAATTTCACCGGTATCTCGTGTTAATCTTAAGCGGTAAGTGGAGTAAGGTCTATCTCGGGGACTATTCCTCATTCGTAAAAGTAAAATCAAACGTACCTGACCATATCGCGGCTTTCACACACGACATTCCAGAACGAGTAACAAACTCCTCAGATCCTTCGGAGCAAAAGGAAATACTGTTAAACAGGTTCTTAAGGCATACCGATGATGGATTAAGGTTCGTACTGCAAGCTTATCCCCTACCGATATTTGTAATGGGTACTTCAAAAATACTCGGACACTTTGAGGCGATTACAAAAAATGAGAAAAGCATAGCGGGCTATATTAATGGGAACTTTGAAGAAGCCTCTGAAAAAGAGTTAAGCAAAGCTTTGCAGCCTTATGTCCTGGATTGGAAAAAGGTTAAAGCGGCCGATCTCACGCATCAAATCGAAAGAGCAGCCGATATGGGTAAACTGGCAACCGGTATGAAACACGTTTGGAAAATGGCCAGCCAACACCGCGGAAGGTTACTGGTCGTCGACGAAAAATTCGCTTTTGCAGCCGAGCAGGGTGAAAGCGAAGAGATCATCCATGCAGCAGAGGAACCTTACAACAAATTTTCTTATATCAAAGATGCGGTAGATACCGTAATTGAAAAAGTACTGGAATACGGAGGTGACGTGGAATTTGTGGAAGATGGAACGCTTAAAGATTACAACAGGATCGCGTTGATCCAATACTATTAACATTGAACTCATTTTTATGAATACAATATTGACCACTACAGATTTTTCGCCAGCCTCATTAAATGCAGTAAACTATGCAGCCGACCTGGCTGTGGCAACGGACAGCAACTTAATGATTGTGCATATTTTGCAATTGCCGACGGTTTATGGAGAAGTACCGGTTGCTGCAGTCACGATCGATGAACAGATAGCTAGCGCTGAAGCGGGTATTAAGAACCTGGAAAAACAAGTTTCCCAGCGAACTCAGGGAAAACTGAAGATCCATACCGATGTTAACGCCGTGGGTTCTGTAGTGCCGGAAATAGAAAACTATTGCAGATCGGTCGACCCCTCATTTGTAGTGATGGGTAGCCGGGACGGCAATGCCGTGGAAAGAATGCTTTTGGGAAGTACTGTCACAACGGCGATAAGAAATTTGTCGTGGCCACTCATCGTTGTCCCACCCAAAGCGACATTTAGAAAACTGGAAAGTATCGGTTTCGCCTGTGATCTCAAAGATGTAGAGGAAACCGCCCCTTTTGAGGAGATCAGGACTTTGGTAACCCTTTTTAAGGCAAAGCTTCATATTATTCATGTAAATGCCGAAGGTGACAGGAATTATCCACCTGGGATCATCAGGGAAGCGGGTGTTGCGCAGGAAATGTTTGAAAAGCTTCATCCTGTTTATCATTTTTTGAACAATGTAGATATCGACAAAGGCCTCAGTGAATATGCAGAAAAGAATAGCCTGGACCTTTTAATTGTTATTCCGAAAAAGCACGGGTTTATAGATAAAATTTTTCATAAAAGTCATGCCAAACAATTAGTCATCCACACTCATGTTCCCGTTCTGTCAGTACATGAATAATTCAGCGGGTACTATAAATAAGATGTTATGATCGGTCAACTCACTAATGAGCAAATGCGGCGGGTATTACAGTCGAATGCAGTGGGACGAATCGCTTGCAGGGAAGATGATAAACTATACATTGTCCCTGTAAACTATATCTATGAAGACAACTCTATAATTGTTCATTCAAACGAGGGCATGAAGACCAGGATGATGCGCAAAAACCCTGCAGTGTGTTTCGAAGTGGATGAAATGAAAAGTTTTACCAATTGGAAAAGTATAATTGCCTGGGGAGAATATTGCGAAATCACGGAAGAAAAAGAGAAATACCAGGCCATGAAATTATTTGTGGACAGAATGATGCATATGAAGATCAGTGACACTGCAAAGCCTCCCGAGATCACAGCTGAAAGGACCCATCCGAGATCACCAGGAAGTATTAAGCCTGTCGTATTTCGTATTTCAATTTCAGAGATAACAGGCCGGTTTGAAACAGACAGCATTTAGCTCTAGCTTCTATCCCCTGCCATGATTTCTACAAACGACCTGCGGGTGACCATAGTCATCCTTCGTTCTTATACCTCGGCATTAGTTGATCCTTTATACATCCAAACAACCAGGTTTACCACCAAATAATTTATCGCGCCTGACCAGCCTCATACCGCACACTGACGATAGTCTTTTAATCTCGTGACTTCGATTGCTATTTTTATACCGGCATTTTAATTATCGAAATCATAAAACAAATCATATGAGCACACAAGCATTAACAAAGACAAACGATCGGACTCCAGCTTTTCTCGGTGATTTTTTCAGTCCCCTGAATGAATGGTTTGATAATAGCACAAATTTCTGGAATCGCACACTATGTACGCCTGCCGTTAATATCATGGAAAACAAAGATGAGTACAGCATATCCCTGGCTGTACCCGGCATGAAAAAAGATGATTTTAAGATCAACATAGACGGAAATATGCTGACTATTAGTTGTCAAAAAGATGAAACCCGGGAAGAAAAGGATAAGAAGTTTACCCGGAAAGAGTATAGTTATACTTCATTCAGCCGCAGCTTCACCCTGCCCGATGAAGTAAAAAAAGAAATGATCGATGCAAGATATGAGGACGGTCTGCTGAAGATATCTCTACCCAGGAAAGAAGAAGTCAAAAAGCCTGCAGCAAAGCAAATTGCTGTAAAATAGCCAGCTACGGTATGGCTTAATGCCCCGCTACCCTGTGTAGCGGGGCAATTTTTTTACTGGGTATTATGTTCAGACTAACTGATAAAGATCAGGTTACCTCCGGCAACTGATCACCTATTATCCCCGCGATCAGTTTTAATTTAGTTCGATAATAGAACTATGAGAAACTATTATTAATCTTTTTTTAGGCAAATTGGTATTATATGGAAAGAAAAAACCTGGAACACCTCCTTGTAACGGAAAATGAGCAATTGCAAAAACTTAATGATATTGTATTAAAAGCAGTTGAGGAGGAGAAATTACTGTCCCAGAAACTTTATGCGTTTGAAGATAAAAATCCAGCTCTAGGTAGCCGAATCGCCGACAGGATCGCGTCTTTCGGGGGAAGCTGGAAGTTTATTGTGGTCTTTATCTTGTTTATGATAATCTGGATGGGGATCAATCTTTATATTTTTCAAAAACCCTTCGATCCATTTCCTTTTATCTTATTAAACTTGCTTCTATCAGCATTAGCGGCCATCCAGGCGCCCGTCATTATGATGAGTCAAAACCGAAAAGAGGAAAAAGACCGGCAAAGAGCCGTGAACGACTATCTCGTCAATCTAAAAGCCGAAATCGAGGTGCGTAATCTTCACCAAAAAATTGACCTGCTGATATCCGAGCAAATGAAAACACTTTTTGAAATACAAAGGGTGCAAATGGATCTCATGGAAGAAATAAAGCAATCCATGAAATAGAAAATATAGCTTTATGGAAGAAGCGACGTGAAAGCAATCAATGACAACACGGTTCCATCACTCAACCAATACTCTCGGACTTAAAATTAAATCGTTAGCTTAAAATGAATTGAGCATGCCTGGGGCGGTAATAAATATTAATAAGCCGGATGGTCTGTCGCAAACCGAAATTGCGGTACTACGGAAAAAATACGGGAAAAATATATTCAGCTTCGAAAGACAGTTTCGTTTTCTACGGCTCTTGTTGAGTGTTTTCCGAGAGCCCATGTTTATTTTACTGATCGTTGCCTGCACTCTTTACTTTATCCTTGGAGAAATCAGTGAAGGCATCATGATGGCAATCACGATGGCCGTTGTTGCCGCTATCTCAATTTACCAGGATGTAAAAAGCTCAAAGGCACTTGATGCGTTAAAACAGTACTCGGAGCCAAAAGTGAAGGTAATACGTGACTCAACCGAAGTAACGATCCTTATTGAAGATTTGGTCCCCGGAGATATTATGCTGTTGGAAGAAGGAATGAAAATTCCTGCCGATGCCATCGTGATCCAGGCAAATGATTTTTCGGTCAATGAGTCTGTTATCACGGGTGAATCATTACCTGTTTTAAAAAACGAAAGGGAAAAGACGAACCTTCTTTACCAGGGCTCTACCATTGAAAGCGGGAAAAGCATAGCAAAAGTTACGGCAATCGGAAATGGTACGATGCTTGGTAAGATCGGTAAGACAGTAGCAGCATATAGTTATCCAAAAACTTTATTGCAGGCACAGGTAAATAAATTCGTAAGAAAGCTCGCATTATTTGGGTTGTTCGGTTTCATTGTAATACTATTAGTCAATTATCTTCATTACCGCGATTTTGTAACAAGCCTGTTATTTGCATTGACACTTGCTATGTCTGCCGTGCCGGAAGAAATACCCGTCGCATTTTCATCGTTTATGGCACTTGGCGCTTATAAAATGAGCAAATACGGAATTATCTCGCGGCAGCCCCAGATCATTGAAAACCTCGGAGCTATAACGATGCTATGCCTTGATAAAACCGGAACGATCACGGAAAATAAAATGCAGGTCAAAAACATTTATGATTTTGGCAAAGACGCAGTAGCAGATGTTGAAGGCAAAATCCCTTTACCCAATAGCAGGATGCTGTTATTTGCTACCCTTGCCAGCGAATCCAATCCATTTGACTCAATGGAACGAGCAATATGGGAAGCTTACGAGGAGAATGACCCAGGAAGGCGATATGACAATTATAAAATGATCTATGAATACCCATTGGAAGGACAACCGCCGATGATGACCCATGCTTATCGTTCGGAGGATAATACTGTTGTTGTTGCAGCAAAAGGCGCTGCAGAAAGAATTTTGAAGGCCTGCAAAACAGACCAGGAAATAACTGCAAAGGTCATAAAACACGTAAATACATTCGCATCAAAAGGATATCGTGTGCTGGGAGTGGCTGGTGCCATACATTCTACACCGGGATTTCCGTCACAACAGGATGATTTCGGCTGGGAATTTATCGGGCTTCTTGCATTATATGATCCGCCAAAGCCTAATGTGAAGGATGTTTTAAAAAAAATTAACGATGCCGGTATTAAAGTAAAGTTGCTTACCGGAGATTTCTCCGAAACTGCGATGAATATAGGCAAGCAGGTTGGTATAGATACTAATGCTGGCTACATAAACGGAGAACAGGTGATAACCATGAACGAATCCGAATTGAAAAAAACCGTATCCCATATTTCAATTTTCACCCGGATGTTCCCGGATGCCAAATTAAAAGTGATCGAAGCACTAAAGGAAAACGGCGAAGTCGTCGCTATGACCGGCGATGGCATCAATGATGCCCCTGCGCTGAAAGCTGCTGACATCGGTATTGCTATGGGTCAAAAAGGAACAGAGACTGCAAGACGTGCCGCGGATCTTATTATTACCGATGATAACCTTGAAAAAATGGTTACAGCCGTAAGCGAAGGGAGAAAGATATTCAATAACTTGCTCAAGGGAATACGGTACATCATCTCTATTCATATCCCGATCATTCTTACAGCTTCGTTGCCATTAATATTTGGCTGGGTCTATCCAAATATTTTTACTCCCGTGCATGTTATTTTTCTTGAATTGATCATGGGACCCACCTGCTCAATCTTTTTTGAGAACGAACCTGTTGAAAAGGACCTGATGTTACTTCCTCCAAGAGAACGCATGAAGGGACTCTTTACACGGGAGGAACTGCTGATCGGTATCGTGCAGGGCCTTACTATTACAACAGGCGTGCTGATCCTTTATAATGTCTTTATGAAAGAGCACTATAGTATTGAAGAAACAAGAACCGTTGTATTTACCACGCTAATCCTGAGCAACGTGTTCCTGACCTTTACTTCACGATCACTTACTCAAACGTTATATTATACAATACGGTATAAAAATGCCCTGGCGCCGGTAGTTATTATTATATCGGCTATATTCCTGGCATCTCTTCAGTTCATCCTGCCGGTTCGCCGTCTTTTCCAGATGACAACACTCACGTTAAATGAGTTTCTTATTTGCCTTGCAGTTGCTTTTGCCAGTGTAATGTGGTTTGAAGTGTACAAAATGGATCTTTGGAGATCTAAACGATATCGTTAACGATTGATCAAAATCCTGTCTTTTCCTGACGATTGTCATCATTGTAAAGCCGTGTCATTCCTACCTTGCCATGACCAAATTTATTTTATGAAATTTTCTTATAAGCCAATTATCATTGGTATGCTTTTAATAATGGCTTGTAACACTTCTAAGATCACCAGCTCGTGGAAGGCGGAAAATGTTCAGCTGGTAAAATACAAGAAAATACTTGTTTTGGGATTGATAAATGACCCTGACGGAACGATCCGCGTGGCGATGGAAGCTAACATTGTATCAAACCTGAAAGATCTTGGATATATCGCGGTATGTTCCTGTGACGAATATGACTCAAAAGCATTTGAGAACATGAAAGAGCAGGAAGCTCTGGCAAAACTCACCCATGGCGGCGTAGATGCGGTACTGACAGTCGTTCTCCTGGATAAAACAAAAGAAATGTATTATGTGAATGACAAGGCAAATTATTCCATATCCTCCGACTACCATAATCGCTTCTGGGGTTATTATACCACTATGTCTGACCGGGTCTATTCTAAAGGATACTATGTCACTAATACCAGTTATTTCTGGGAAACCAATCTTTACAGTTTTGATAAAATGCAGCAATTACTGTATTCAGCCCACAGCCGATCATTCGATCCGCAGTCAACAAGCACTCTTACGTATGAATATGGAAAGATGATCGTAAAAGATTTACTGAAGAAAAACATCATTAAAGATTACAAAGGGGATAAGACGCCATTGGCTTTCTAATCTGTGTTTTCAGATCACCGATCGTGTTTATTTGATAGAAAAAAAATTAAAAATCATGAAAAAGCTAATCATTTTAATTGTTTCACTCTTACTTATATCGGCGCACGTTTTTGCCCAGACTAAAGGAGGGAAAGCAGATACTTCACAGCATGCAACCTACTACACCTGTCCAATGCATCCTGATGCTATGAGTCATGACCCAGGAAAGTGTCCAAAATGTGGAATGGAACTTACGCTTTCGTCGAAAGAACAAATGAAAGCAGGTGTATCGAACAATTATACTTGTCCGGTGCATTTGACTGTAACTAGTCATGATCCGGGTAAATGTCCTAAATGCGGGAAAAAATTGAATCTTTCTCCCAAAGAACAAATGAAAACTGAAATTGTGAAGCTGTATACCTGCCCAATGCATCCGGACGTATCACTCGACAAAGACGGGGTTTGTCCAAAATGTGGAAAGGCATTGGTTGAAAAGAAGGATCAAAAATAATTGCTGTTTGAAATTATATAAATAGTTTATTGACAACATGGCTGATAATGAGTCACCCTACGCTGGCAGATAGTTTATTAAACCTTTCACGGTGAGAAAATTTAAACGTATCATTTATGTCAAAACAGCGCACATATGCTTCACTAATGGTCCTGGGCGCAGGTATTTTACTTTATCGCACCATCCTTATGATTTCCCAGGGAGCATTACACACCCTCATTCCATGGGTGGCTTTCTTACTCGTTGTTGAATTACTGGTCGATTTAAGTTGCCTTGTTGGAGCTATATCCTGGTGGATAAAAAATGATAAAAAATATAACAGTGTTCCATTGAAGCTTACTTCCATCGCAATGATATTGCATTTCGTTCGTATGGCAATATTCGTTGCGGGCCGCTCCGGTCCATGGATCGATTTTGATTTAAGACCGGGAAACAGGGCAATAAACGATGTACACTGGACCTTGCCATGGGTTTATATTGCTTCTGTTTTTTCTGTGTTAGGCCTGATTGGAGCCATTATTATCCTGACTTTGAAAAAAAAGCAGATAGAACAACCGATGAGACATCGATCATAAACAATGAAGTATTACAAAAATACATGGGAATGATTTGGCTGATCATCATATTGTTTATATGCGCCATTCTCGGCTTTCTTCTCTTTTCGAGAATTGTTGTGGAAGTTGATACAAGAATAGCAAAAGCAGAGCTGCGCTGGCAGGGAATAGGGACGGTTAAGGTATGGTATGAAGATGACTGGTGGCTGAGTATGAAAGTTCGTTTTTACCAGAAGACCTTTCGATTTGCTGACATGAAAAAAAAGTCAAAGACCCTAAAAGACCGGCCCCGGAAAAAAAGAAACAAACGAGCGGGAACGATGCGGATGCTGCGGAAAACAATAAAAGTTATTAAAACATTCCGGGTAATAGAGTGGCGACTTGCAATTGACACAAGTGATTATAGCAGTAACGCGCAACTATACCCTCTGAATTTTGCAAGGCGAAATTTTGGGCATTTAAATATCAATTTCAGAGATGAAAATTTCCTGGTATTGAAAATACATAACCGGCCCTGGAAAATTCTGTATGCTTTTTTTGGATAAATTATTTTTTAACCAAATAAATTTTAAGTTATGGCATTCAACCTGGAAGAAACAGTAAAGCAATTGACTGATTTCTTAAAAACAGAAGCTAAAATAGAAACAGTAGTGGGCCAGTCATTCCAATTGGGTGAGTTCACCTGTATGCCTGTTATTAAATTCGGTATGGGTCTTGGATACGGCGGTGGAGAAGGCAAGGGTGTCCAACCAGGTAAAGCAAATGGCGAAGGAACTGGAGGCGGCGCCGGCGGAGGCTTGGGTGTTGAACCTATTGGATTTCTTGCTACGCGTGGCGACCAGATCTCGTTTATTCCCACCCGCAACAGCAGAGGTCTCAGTGCTGCTTTTGAAAAACTACCCGATTTTATGGAAAAAATGATGGACAAGAAAAGAGATCAAAAGGCTGAACCAGTCGCCTGAACTCTCTAGGTGCAGCCATTCGGTAGAGGCTGCACTTTTTTATCTTCCCTGCAGTTATCCCTTTTATTCAACGGCATTCAAAATATAGAACACACAATAAGAATACTGTTCTGAATGCTGCGGTATATTCATTCGCTATTTTGCGACATACCCGAATAAACCTTTGGTACCTCCGCCAGGACCGGCAGAAAAGAATAGCCAGTCGGCATTGATCGTTGTAGCAGTTGCGGGGACAAAGCTAATTGCCCAAAGACCGTCAATCGTAATAATAGCACCGTTGCTCTGCAATGTACCAAGCCACACGTTTGTTGATGCATCATAAGCATTGATATGGCCATCACCGAAATTGCCAACCAATATTACTGTACTGTTTGGCGCACCGGTAAGCCAGCTTGCAGGTGCCTGTGCAACACCCCAGGGTGCATTAAGAGTACCGCCCGTAGCAAGCCGCTTTACAAAACTGCCATCAGTATTAAATACATTGACAATCCCAAGTCCTACACCTTTCTTTTCAAAACCGGTGGCAGGATCGGGTTGGGCATAGGTAACATATAACTTACCGTCTATATTCTGGATATTGAAAGGTGAATAACCCGCCGGCAAACTGGGGTCGGTAAATGTGCTTGCCTGTAGTGTATAGGTCCTGTCATAGACATCTATCTTACCAGATTTGAAATCCGCCGCATACAGGAATGTATCGGCAGCTGCGCCAATAGCTAAACCTGTGTACACCGATGTTCCGTTCCGGTCAACCTTACCTATCGCTGCAGTGCCGCCATTCCAACCAGAAATTACACCATCCAATCCTGCAAAGATGAACCTGGCAGCATTTCCATTCGGAAGTTTGAAGCCGGTGCTGCCATTAAAAATTTGTCCGCTGGGTGCTCCGCCCGTCGCGGCGCCATGTGTTGGAATAGAGACGGGCGCCAGGACCTGGGCGCCGGTACTATTATAAATAACACTCGTGTGATCACCAGGTGATGATATCCATGCGGTGCCCGTTGCACTAAAAGCAATGCCCCATCCATTCAAAAGATGCGGGTCTACCCTGGTTGCGGTAAATGTAGCATCACTTGCCACGAGGTTCACGACAGAAAAACTTTGCTGGCTCGCGGGTGTGGGAGGTGGTGGATTATCGTTTTTGTCGCAACTGTTGATTCCAACGATAACAAACAGACTCATAAGGGCAGTCATCCATCGCATTCTGGTTATGGTAAACAGATTTCTCATAATAAAAAGTTTTAGGATTAAAATAGTATATAAGGTCCCGGTGCTGGACATCTATTCTCTTTGAATGTCTGTCCGGGAAATACCACTACCTCTTTTTACTATCGTTGTATTTTTTCAAAGGTTGTATGGGTGGAAAAAATTATGGGCCTGTTTTTATTTTTGTGCATGTTCAATCGTGTGTCGGGCAACCTTTGAAAAAAATAACCGATTCGGGCGGGAATCATCCGTGCAAGATGATAAGGCCGTATCGAAACCCTAATGAGAAAAAATTGCCACGATTGTCGCAAATACCCCTTTAAACAGTCACATCTGCCGACCATGAATGGTCAAAATGGTGAATACTTTTGTCTTCAACTAATTAACCAAACAAGTAAAAACAAAAAACATGGCCCAGATCAATGCGTATTTAAAGTTTGATGGCAACTGCCGGGAAGCAATGACGTTTTACAAAGAATGTTTTGGCGGTGAACTCATTTTTAACACTGTAAAAGGTTCTCCACTCGAAAATTTTATGAAACCGGAAGAAGGTGATAAAATTTTGCATTCCTCCTTAATTAGCGACAAACTTGTTTTGTTTGCTTCGGAAATGACAAAGCCTACAACCGTTGGCGATGCAATCTTCTTATGGATAAACACAGGTGGCGATGAGGAAACAAGATCAATCTTTGCAAAACTCACCCGGGATGGCAAAGTAACCGCCGACTTGCAAATGGTCTATTGGGGCAAAGAATTTGGCGCCGTCACTGATAAATATGGAATTAACTGGTATGTCTCGTCAATTTAACGTGATCAAACTTATCCTTCATCAAATTCATTTCTGGCTATGATAATAGCGAAGGGATTTATCGCGGCTTCCACAGTCTTTCATGTCACACCACCTGCGACTTTTATTTTTAGTATTATCGTAAAATATCCAATTGCATGATGGACAATGTTTGATGCGTGCGTGATCGATTTCTGTAATCACATGTCCTGCATTCCATATTATGGGCGCCAGGACTTCTCTAAGGGAAAGAAAATCATTCCAAACCCATTTCTGCGTTTTAAGGTCTATGCTTCGCTGCTGAACAATTTGATGAATCAATATATTTAAATCCGCGATTGCCCCTTCCGGGGGTTTTTTATCAAATGCAAGAGGTGTTAATATTTTTGACAATTCATAGCGAATACTTTGCACATATTCCATTTCCTTAGTGAGCTTCACACCAGAAATTCGAGAAAGCAATTTTGCTTTGCTTTTACTGATAATACCTGCCGCCGTGGCCCATAGAATGAAATTGCCTGGTACATCCAGCCAATCATGCTCCCGTTCGGTACCTGGCCATGATATAGTGTTGATAAAATCAAAACTTATTTCCTCACCAACCAGTTTATAGGTTCCGCTATAATTACCAGGATCCAATGCTATAGATTTCATTTTTATATTTGAAAGTTTCACACAAATATACACTTTGCTGGCTAAATTATTTTAGCTGGTAAAGTTAAAATGCCTAATTTTACCACCGTAAACAGTTTTGAAGGTAAAGTGTAAAAATACTATTTATGGAATATGTCAACCTGGGAAGTTCGGGATTGAAAGTTTCCCGTATTGCATTAGGCTGTATGAGTTACGATATAGCCGGTAAAAACTGGCATCGTGATGAAGAAGGCGGCCGGGCATTTATAAAGTACGCGTTAGAACAGGGTATTAATTTTTTTGATACAGCAAATATGTATTCAACCGGTGAAAGTGAAGAAGTTTTGGGAAGAGCTATACGTGATTTTGCACGCCGGGAAGAAATTGTGATAGCGACCAAGGCTTTCTTTCCGATGCGTGATGACCCAAATGGCAGAGGCCTTTCACGAAAATCCATTATGCATGAAATTGATGCGAGCTTAAAACGGCTGGGCACGGATTATGTCGATCTGTACCAAATACATCGCTGGGATTATCATACACCGGTTGAAGAGACACTGGAAGCATTACATGATATAGTAAAAGCAGGAAAGGCCCGGTATTTGGGGGCATCGTCGATGTTTGCCTGGCAATTTTGTAAAGCGCTTCATTTGGCGGATATACATGGATGGACAAGATTTGTTTCTATGCAGCCGCATTATAACTTACTCAACCGGGAAGAAGAACGCGAAATGTTGCCATTGTGCAAAGAAGAAGGAATTGGAGTAATACCGTGGAGCCCGCTGGCCAGGGGCAGATTGGCCCGTCAATGGCAGGCTGCGTCCGGCTCCGACAGACCGAGTACTGATCAAACAGCACGACAACTTTATTCAGCTTTTGAGGAATCGGATAAAAAAATTGTCGATTATGTTGGGGATATTGCAAACAATCGCGGCATTTCTTATGCCCAGGTGGCACTCGCCTGGTTACACCATAAGCCGGGCATAACTGCACCAATCATTGGAGCGACAAACCTGAAACATCTTGATGATGCGGTCCGTTCACTTGACGTGAGATTGGAAAAAGAAGAAATGGAAATGCTTGAGTCAGACTATGTTCCTCACACCATTGTAGGTTATGAGTAAGATTTTCTAATCCCATTAAAACGAAAGAA
Source organism: Bacteroidota bacterium (assembly GCA_005884665.1). Classification (GTDB taxonomy): domain Bacteria; phylum Bacteroidota; class Bacteroidia; order Chitinophagales; family Chitinophagaceae; genus VBAT01. The sequence continues at coordinate 18,265 of VBAT01000027.1, read as the reverse complement.
TCATGAAGCTTAGAGGCATAAACTATGACACCGGAACAACAACCACAACTGGTGGGATAACCCGGGAGAGTTTTGACCTGGTCATAGTGGAAAAGGAAATTAAAATTATTAAAGAAGAATTGCATTGTAATGCAATAAGGATCTCCGGGATCTTTATAGACCGGGTAACCAGGGCATCTGAAATGGCTTTAAAATTGGGGCTAACCGTTTGTTTTTCTCCTTTCCCTTTATATGATAACCCCGAAAACACTTTGGAATATATTATACAAAGCGCAATGGCAGCTGAAAAATTAAGAGCCCGGTATTCCAATGTGATATTGGTGTTGGGCTGTGAGCTGAGTTTATTTACAAGCGGGTTTATCAAAGGAAATGACGGTAATGACAGGCTTGCAAATCTTTTTAGCCCCGTAAGCCTCCTGAAAAATATGATTGGAATTAAACGCAGGTATAATAAACGTCTGAATAAATTTTTATCAAAAGCAATCGGTGAAATCAAAATGAGGTTTAGCGGTCAAGTCACCTATGCTTCGGGCACCTGGGAAAAAGTAAATTGGAAAGAATTCGATATAATCGGTGTTGATCTTTACCGTTCTTCTTACAACAAGTCCACCTATTTGAAAGAACTCCGGCATTATAAAAGCATTGGTAAACCTTTTATGATTACAGAATTTGGCTGTTGTGCTTATTCCGGCGCTGATGAAAAAGGCGCTGCGGGATGGGCGATTGTCGATTGGAAAAAAGATATTCCTGAATTAAAAAGACCTTATACAAGAGATGAAACCGTACAATCACGATACCTGCTGGAATTGTTGGATATTTTTGAAAAGGAAGAGGTGACGGGCGCCTTTGTATTCACGTTTATCAGCTATAATTATCTATATAACGAAGATCCGCGTTATGATCTCGATATGGCTTCGTATGGAATTGTAAAATCCATGCCGGGTGCCGGGCTAAGGAATTATGAAGACATGCAATGGATTCCCAAACAGGCATTTTATGCTGTAGGTAATTATTTTGAGAATCACGGGCAAACCGTTGCAACCAAATTCAGGAAAACGCAGGATTAAATGAGATAATCCAACAAACTTCCATTCGAACTTCCTTACAAAAACCGTCCCTTACCTTCTGACAATCAATATAAATTTTGACGAAAGCTATGCCAGCCAGGTTCTAAAAAGGTCCGTTCCAAAGGCATCAATTAACCTTTAGTTAATGACCGGCATTAACCAGCCCAGGCTCCGTTCAATGAATAGCTTTGGGTCTGAATATGGCATCAAAACTACTCGCTGATTTTCGAAAGACAGGTAAGACCTACTGGCGTGAAACACTGGCAGCGCTGTTTCTGCTTATAGCCGTATTTTTTTTCAGGTCGGAACGGGCAGAACTACGCTCATTGGGAACACACATCGCTAACGCTAATGTCGCATGGATGTGGATGGGTGCGATTGTTACCTTCCTTTATATCGTTTTACAAAGCGGCATGTATGTTACATCTTTCAAAGCTATTTCTAACAGGCTTCCCTGGATCCATGCCATTGAACTCTTTTTGAAAAGAAATTTCCTGAGCGTTTTTCTTCCTGCAGGTGGCATCAGTTCACTCGCTTACTCCCCTGGCAGCATCCGCAAAAACGGGTTAACAAAAATGCAGGTTCACCAGGCATCGGGCATTTATGCTTTTGTCGGCTTGCTCACCGTCTTTATTGTAGGCGTTCCCGTATTGGTATACTCCTTTTTCCAGTCGGGAAATATTCTTCGCCCAGGTCAAAGCCTCTTTATTCTTTTTTTGATATTGGGAACAGTCTACCAGGTTTTTCGTTCCTTCCGGCAAAAGGGAAGATTATATCAATGGCTTGAAAAAAAATTCCCAAAATATATTCCCTATGTCAACGAGTTGCTTTCAGCAAGTGTTTCCCGGAAACAATTTACCTACACTATCCTTCTTTCACTCGGTGTAGAGTGTTGTGGCATTGCCCATATATTTATTGCAGCCAAAGCCCTCGGATTACCTGCCACATTATCGGCCAGCGCCATTGCCTATATTGTATCTGTATTGTTGATGATCGTTTCTCCATTCCTGAGAGGACTTGGTGCTGTAGAACTATCGACGGCATATATATTGAGTCTTTACGGTTATTCGCCTGTCAACGCTCTTGCCATAACCATTTTATATCGTTTGTTTGAATTCTGGCTGCCATTGCTGGCAGGATTCTTCTCGTATTTATGGAAAGGCCGTCACGTGTTTGCCAGGGTGTTTCCTGCGTTCCTGGTTTTTACGCTGGGAGTAGTCAATGTTTTGTCAGTGATCACGCCGCCCATTGGTGAACGCCTGAGATTACTTCGTCAATTCATTCCTCTCAATTCTATTTATGCCACTAATGCAATGGTGTCACTTGTTGGAGTCATACTTTTAGTAACCGCCACCTATTTAATACGGGGCTTAAGAAATGCATGGGTAATTGCCGTGATGTTGTCAGCGTTGTCCCTGTCTGGTCATCTTTTCAAAGCCCTGGATTATGAAGAAGCTATTCTTGCGGCCTTTGTTATGATTGTTTTGCTGGCAAGCAGGAAACAATATCGTTTAAAAGCCAGCCGCCAACTATTCCAGTTAGGGATAAAAGCGGCTATGTCTGTTTTCGTGGCTGTCATTATTTTTGGTTTTATCGGCTTTTATTTTATTGACAAAAGGCATTTCGGTATTGACTTTAGCTGGAAGCAATCATTTTTATTTTCCGTAAGAAGTTTTTTGTTGATGGATAGTGAAGGCATCAAGCCTGTTACTCACTTTGGTCATGAATTTATCTGGATCGCGCATTTCCTGGGATTCTTTGCCTGGGGTTTCTTAGTATTTACACTTTTGAAGCCCTATTTTCATCGCAAACCGTCTGCAACCAGTTCAATAGAAAAAGCACATGAATTGGTCGAACGATTCGGCAATTCACCTGTCGATCATTTCAAAACTTACCGGGATAAATTATTTTATTTCTCGGACAAATTTGAAGCATTCGTCGCTTACCGTATTGCTAATGGCTTTGCCATTGTATTAGAAGAACCCGTTTGTGAGGATGATGCCAAAATTGCAGTGCTGCAGGAATTCGACCGTCATTGTCATAAAATGGGATTAAAAACGGCTTTCTACCGTGTAGACGAAACCAGTATTTCTTACTTCACTTATTTTAAAAAACAAAAACTATTGATTGGCCAGGAAGCCGTCCTGGAGTTGGCTAAGTTTACATTGGAGGGAAGAGAAAAAAAATCACTTCGTAACGGCCAGAATAGCCTGCTGAGAAAAGGCTACCACGCTTCAATTTGCCCGCCTCCGTTGCAAAAGGAGCTTATTGGGGAATTGAAACAGGTTTCCAACGAATGGCTACAGCATAACGGAAAGAAAGAAATGGTTTTTTCACAAGGTGTATTTGATGAAAAAGAAATTGGTCAACAGCATGTGATCATTATCCGCGATGAAATGGGAAAATTGAAAGCCTTCCTAAATGTTATCCCGGATTTTGCGCCCGAAGAATGCACCTATGATCTTATCCGGAAGACAGCTGATGCCCCGGGTGGTTGCATGGATGCGCTGATCATTGAATTAGTGAAATACGCCCGTGAAAAAAAATTGAAATGGATCAATCTTGGACTTGTGCCTATGGCGGGCATCGAACAGCCGGGAAATACAGCCGAGAGATTGATACGCTATGCTTACGAAAAAATTAAGCGATTCAGGCACTATACAGGTCTTCGTGAGTTCAAGGAAAAATACGCTACAACATGGGTGAATAAGTACCTTGTATACGAAAATGATTTTGACCTGATACAATTACCTGCAGCGTTAAATAAAGTCATGCAACTCTCAACAAGATGAAAAAACTACTGGTCATTATTTCATTCGCCGGTCTTTGGAACGTAGTCCAGGCACAAAAAACATCGCTGCCCGTTTCCCTGTACACTAGTGCAGATACCACGAAACCGCTGGTCTTTTATATTTCAGGCGATGGTGGATTCAATAAATTTTCTACCTCATTCATGCAAAAGCTGAATAAACAGGGTTACGCAGTGATCGGCCTGGATGCAAAAGATTATTTCTGGCATAAGAAAAAACCAGAAGACGCAGCTGCTGCAATTGAAGCTGACATCAATGAAATCAACAAGACCTGGAAGAAACAAAATATCGTGCTGATCGGCTACTCTTTCGGTGCTGATGTAGCACCGTTTATGTTCAAGCGTTTTAAACCAGCCCTGGCAGGTAAGGTATATCGTCTTATTTTATTATCTCCTTCCACTAAAACGGATTTTGAGATCCATGTAGCGCAGATGCTTGGCTGGGGCAAAGATTCCGGCGAAAGTGTTCCTGCCGAGATCAACAGGATCTCAATACCAGTGACCATCATTACGGGTGATGATGAAAATGAATTTCCCTTCAGTGAGCTGACCATAAAGAATAAACGGCTGATCAAAATGCCCGGCGGTCATCATTACGATGGGAATATCGATGCGCTGTGCGGCCAAATTCTTTTGCAGACAAAATAGGTATCGCTTTGGTCGCCACGGGTTCACGGAAAAAAAATAAAGTCATCCATATATTCGTTGCTCAGAAATTCTTCGGTGGCTATGTTTCCCCTCGCTCCCGCTCTGTTCCTCGCTCTACTCCGTGTGTATGCTGGCATTGTAGCAGCCGGTATGTCAGAAACGTTAAACCGTGAATCCGTGGCAATCCGTTCGTCCTCCCCAAAGCCTCGTTGGTATAACGTTTTTCTTTTCCCCTGGATCTCTGCCTAGGTTTATTCAATAATAGAATTCTTTTTTTCTAATTCCATATTGTACACCTCTTAAATCAGATTATTATGCTACGCGTAAATTATTTTCGGAAAACCGGGCAGCTCCTTATTGTTACATTATTTATTACCGGAGTGTTTAACCCCTGTTTATCCCAATCACCAAATTATGAAGCAGCCGGGTGGAATACCTGGTTTTTAGATAACCCGGATCAAATAACAATTCCTCCTCCCCCTATTGTTTCACAGTTGAAAATTGAATTACAGGCGATCAAACAGCGTGTGGCTAAGCTTGATAAAAAACAGGTTGCAGAAATAAAATACTGGAATGCAGGCGCCCCGGCACATCGTTGGAATCAGATCGCGCCGAAATTAATTTCGTATGACAGGTTTGATATCATCGCACGAACGCCCACCGCGTGGATGAATTTGGCTATTTATGATGCCACTGTTTTAGCCTGGAGAGCAAAGGTCAAATACAAAACCAAACGGCCACATGATATGGATCCCTCGATAAAAACAGCCATCGATGCGCCCGCTACTTACTCCTATCCATGTGAACATACTGTAACCGCCGCAGCGGCTGCCACTGTGCTAGCCTATTTCTTTCCTGAAAAAGGTGATTCAATTTTACAACTGGCACATGCCGCCTCTCAATCAAGAATAAATGCCGGTTTACAATTTCAGAGCGATGCCGATGCAGGTTGGAAATTAGGCGAAGCTGTTGCCAAACAAATCATAGAAAAGGCAAAGAAGGATGGAGCTACGATGGATTGGAAAGGACCGGTAAATAAAGATCCAAAAAAATGGACTGGCTCATTTCCCATGGGTATTACGCTTCCTTTAATGAAACCGCTGGTCCTGAATTCAGCTGATCAGTTCAGACCGGTAGCACCCCCGGATTTTGAAGCGGACATGAATGAACTAAAAAAATTCAAAAGAAATTTTAGTTCTAATTCCCTGGCTTATTATTGGGCGAATAACGGTGGCTACGATTACTGGTCGGACCTGGCAGCAAAAAAAATGTTTGAGAACCGCGTCGACGATGCACCTTCAGTAGCGCGTATTTATGCAGTCCTGCATATAGCTTATCACGATGTTGTCATTGCAATCTTTGATGCGAAGTACACTTATTGGGGAATAAGGCCTGATCAATATGACAGCACCTATAAAGCCCTGATCCAAACGCCGCCGTTCCCGGGTTATCCATCCGGTCATGCCGCAGGTTCTTCAACCACGGCTACCGTCCTGGAATATTTTTTCCCGGCCGATGCGAAGGAGTTTCGCAAGCTGGCAAAGGATTGTGCTGATTCAAGGTTCTTTGCGGGCATTCATTTCCGTACCGATAATGAAGTGGGTACTGCAATGGGAAAAGAGCTGGGTCAGTATATTGCAGAGAGGCTGATGAAGAAATAGGATATGGCCACAGAGAGCCACGGAGCTTTTCCTTCTCTGGTGGTCCTCCGTGTTTTCTCAGTGGCCCTCTGTGGGCGAAAGGATGACCACGGAGAGCCCCAGAGTTTTCTTTGTGGCCCTTTCTCAGTGGCTCTCTGTGGCCTTTAACTATATTCACAGTTGCTATGTGGTCTAAAACAAGATATAAATACTGGCAGGTACTGGTTGGCTTCATCTGCGTAGGTGTTGTCGGTTACGCCATCTATTCCTTAGTCATCGCGCTTAATCCCGATGCCGCTCCTCATAAAAATGTGACGGCGAAAGATCCCAGGGATTACAAGGGAAATGGTTTGGTAGGCCTCTACGCTTTCTTCTATTACGTGACCCTAATGTATATCAGCCTGAATCTATATTATCACCTCATCAATACGCAAAAAAAATTCTTTTCCTTTCTCAAGGTTTCTGTCATACTGATGCTGGCCATTCTTATTTACAAGAGTTTTCTTTTTTATGCAATACCCCGGCTGCTGGACTATAAATATGATTCGATTGTCAAGGTCTATCGTTCAACACTATTGAGTTTTATTCCTTACATAATAATCAGCATTTTTCTTCCCTACCTGACGTATGTCAGGGAATCCTTAAAGCAACGGCGGATACTCGAAGCACAAAAGCTTCAACTGGAAGCGCAGATATCGCAGGCAAATTTTAATTTTCTAAAAGCGCAGATCAACCCGCATTTTCTTCATAACACCCTGAATTTTTTGTACTCCAAAGCACTCCCCCATTCTCCTGATCTATCCGAGGGTATACTTATTCTCAGTGATATCATGCGTTATGCGCTCAGCAAGGGAAATCAGAAAGACGGCAAGGCGCTGATTGCCGACGAGATCGAACATATGAACAATGTGATCAAGATAAGCCAGCTTCGGTACAGCAATACCCTGAAGGTTAATTTTGAAACAACTGGCGAAATAGAAGGAAAGCTCATCATTCCATTCGTATTGATCACGCTGGTAGAAAATGCATTGATGCATGGGGAACTGAAGGACGAGCAACATCCACTGAACATTAAACTGGATGTGAAAGGGAATGAACTTTCATTTATTTGCAGAAATAAAAAGCGCATCGGACCCAAGCACCCATCTACGGGCTTAGGGCTCGAAAACATAAAAAGAAGACTTGAGCTAGCCTATGGGACTAAATACAAATTCAAAATAATGGATGAAGCTGAATTTTATACAGCCGAATTAAACATTTATGAATTATGATCAACTGTATTATTGTCGACGATGAGCAGCATGCTATTGATGTTCTCGTTCATTATGTGAAACAAACACCGCATTTGAACCTGGTGGAAACATTTACTAACCCTATCAAGGCCTTGCAGGCATTAACCATGCAGAAGGTCGACCTCGTATTCCTCGATATTCAAATGCCCGAGCTATCCGGCATCGATTTTATCAAAACGATTCATGGCAAGGCTAAAGTAATATTAACAACGGCCTACAGCGAATTTGCCCTGGAAGGATATGAACTGTATGTGGTGGACTATCTCATAAAGCCCATTAAGCTGGCGCGGTTCCTGGCTGCTGTCCAAAAAGCGGTGGAGCAAACCCGTCCCGTAAATGAACCCTTACCCCAACAGGAATCTCCCGAAGACGATTATATTTTTGTAAAAACAGAATCAAAGGGAAAGTTGTTAAAGATCAACCTGGCAGATATCGATTTCATTGAAAGCATGAAGAACTATGTCGTCATCCACCGAGCCGGGCAAAAAACATTCGTCTATACCAGTATGAAAGAGCTGGAAGACCGCCTTCCTAAAAAACAATTCATCCGGGTCCACAAATCTTTTATCATTCCTGTTTCCCGGATCACAGGAATTGAAGGAAATATGGTGCGGTTAAAAGATATCCCTTCGGCGATTATGATAGGCGAAAGTTATAAGGCGGAGTTGATGGAGATTGTGAGGGGGAAGATGATTCAGTGAAATCAACCATGGACTCGGTTAGTCGTTTTCTGTACTTTCAAAAGGTCTTATGCTATTCTCCTTCCTTTTTGATCTATACAATCAATGACCATCAAAATAGCGACGGATGGAGAGTTTACCCGGCGACCTGTCGTATTCTTTATAACTGTAGTATTAATAAAGCTATGGGCTTTATATACGCTATAAAGTTCGTCGATGTTTAACTTCCAAGATGTCCCTTTATTAACCCGCACAAAACTTAAAAGTTTCCCATGCAGTTTAAAACGCGTATAACTTGCGTTACCCGTTTTGCTCGGAATCGTCTTTGGCATTTTTTTTATTCTGGATTCAAATTCATTTCTACTTATCATGCTCTGCAGTTTATTTATTGCCATTTAGGTCATTCCAATACATCTCCATTTCCCAATCTGACATGTGTTTAGCCTTTATAAGTATTTTCGTTGTGCCATTCGACAAATCGGTTTTCCGGTTTGTTTATTAATTTATATGGAAGGTTGTAAAGGTTATTGCCATGAAACCGATAATATTCCTTTCCATTTTCAAACTCCTCTTTTATTCTTTTACTTACTTCAACTTTAAGGTCGGCAGTAATCGTTAAATAACCTGTATCAAAAAGTTTGTGTATATCAGAACGAAGCAGCAATGCGTTTGAAATAAGATGAAGGCCTGATTTTGCATAGGGCTTAATGTGCGCCGCTTCCAACACGGGCAAAGTTCTTTCGCCGGAAATTGCACATTTTCTTTGGTAGGCGTCTGTGACCAAAACCCTAAAAGCACCCTGGCCTAACCTGACTTTTACTAAAATAGACTTGCCATATTGTGCGTCGGGCTCCTCCAACGTGAGTTGGTTCGCCTTTTCATCAGGAATAGCGTATAAATATTTTTGAAGCAGCGACTCAATGCGGCTCCAGGTTCTCTGCCCAATCCCGCCGTCAGTTGAGTAGGATTTGCCTTGTTGGGTGCTGGGCTTCCAATCCTCCGGCACCTTAATCCAGTCGTCTTTTCTGAAAAATATTGGATTGGTGAGAACAATACACCCGATAGGAGGATTGGGGTTACTTTTATCCTTTCTCAAAGGAAAAATCATTCTTTGCAACTCTCCCAATGAATTACAACCGTTACCATTCTCAAATACATCCCAAGCCAACGACAGAGGTAAAAAAGTATGGCTTGAAAAAAAACCAACACCGCCAATAGCATTAATTGGACTTTTAAGTTTAAAGAGAAATGGCTCGCCAGGTGAAAGCACTTTAAATGCGACGCTACCGCCGGGCTGCCAAAAATTGATATCTTCTCTGTTTTGAAAAGACAAGAAATTATACCAATTATTATCTGTTACTCCTAAGTAAAACTTCATATTACTTAAAAATAAGAAAATCTCCTTCAAACGAGGATCATCCAGGAAGAGGGCTAGCAAACTAAATTACAGCATGGCTAAACTAAACAAGCGACTGTTTTGAAATAAAAATCTTACACTACCGTAAACTTATGCGATCTTATCACTATACAAATACTGCTGGAACCCGATAAACAATTCCCTGATCCTGGCAACGCTTCCTAGTTTTTCAGCAGCATCACTCACCGCATGGTATTTTAACTCCAATAAATGTGGCAATTGCTCCTGGTCGAGTTCTTCGATACCTGTTTCAATATAGCGGTCCAATACAAATCCAAGGAATTCTTTTTCATTTGGCTTTAATAAGGCAAAGATATCATGCTGTGCAGAAGCCACCCTTGCTTCTCTTGTTATCGGTTTGGCTGAGTAGGCGATAAACTCCAGCACATCAAACAAATCACTTTTTTCGGCATCAATCACTCTTTGTAATGTGACGAGTTCATCCTTTCCAAAACCCGCTTCCGCTAAATTGTCGAGGAGGGTCTTTCTTGTCATGGGATTTGACCATATCCTTCTCAGCTCAGCTTCGTCTTTAAATAGCTCTGGCAGTTTTCCATATAAGCTATTCAAAAACTCCTGTACCGTCATTGCGTTTCCGTCTGGCCCAATAAATATGGTAGCAATTGAATGTTCAATTGTACTTTCTTTACCGTTCGCCAGTTTTATTTTGATTTTTACGGGCCTTTCAAAATCCTCATCTCCGCTATCCTCGATCGTCGGCGACGGCTCGTCAGTGTCTTCTCTTGACGGTACCGGGTCAGTAATGACAGGCTCAATCGGTTCACCATCCCATTCAGGATCATTAAAACGTTCGCTTGCATTTACAAAATCATAGATAGTGAAAAAGAATTTGCCATCAAACAACCTCGTGCCTCTGCCAACAATCTGTTTAAATTCTACAATATTATTCACCGGGCGCATTAATACAATATTGCGGATGTTTCTTGCATCGACGCCGGTAGAAAGTTTTTGCGACGTAGTTAATATAGTCGGAATAGTTTTCTCATTATCCTGGAATTCTCTTAAATATTGTTCGCCTAGTTCTCCATCATTGGCAGTAACACGAACGCAGTAACTAGGTTCTTTACTCTTTTTATATTGGTTTATTAAATCCCTGACGGCCGCCGCATGCTCCTGTGTAGCACAAAACACAATTGTCTTTTCATTTTGATTGATCAGATCCATGAAAATCTTTACCCGTCTTTGTTCTCTTTCTTTTATTTCAATAATTCGATTAAAATCAGTTTCGGTATAGATCTTCCCTTCTTCGATTTCTCCTTCGACAATATTATCATCAGCATGATAGGTGTATTCATCCAATGAGGTGCTGATTTTTTTTACTTTGAATGGCGTCAAAAATCCATCATTGACTCCATCTTTGAGAGAATAGATATACACAGGGTTGCCAAAATATTTATAAGTATCCGCGTTTTCTTTTCTTTTAGGCGTAGCAGTTAAACCCAATTGCACGGCTGGAGAAAAATATTCCATTATGCCCCGCCAGTTGCTCTCATCGTTGGCACCTCCGCGATGACATTCATCTATTATTATCAAGTCAAAATAATCTGGTGGGTATTCTCCAAAATAAGGCAAAGAATTTCCGTCCTTATCTGTACCACTCATGAAGGTCTGAAAGATGGTAAAGAAAATGCTGCCATTGGTAGGTACTTTACCTTTTTTCCTTATTTCGTTTGGCTTGATGCGAACCAATGCGTCTTCAGGAAATGCAGAGAATGCATTGTAGGCCTGGTCGGCCAGGATATTCCTGTCAGCTAAAAATAGGATTCTTGGCCTGCGCCTGCCATCATATTGAAGATTCCATCTCGTATGAAATAACTTCCAAGCGACCTGGAAGGCAATAAATGTTTTGCCCGTGCCAGTAGCCAACGTAAGTAAAACCCTGTCTTTCCTTTGAGCAATGGCATCCAGGGTTTTTTCTACAGCAGTCTCCTGGTAAAACCGGCCGCCCATCGTGCCGCCTTTTGTTTCGTCGGGCACTTCATTAAGACTATCCCGCCAATCGTTTTGTACCGGGAAAGCTTTATTCCATAATTCATCGGGTGTATGAAAGTTCTCAAGCAACCCTTCTTCAGCCGAATCCATATCTATATGGTAAATCTCCCGGCCATTGGCGGAATAAGAGTCTTCCACCTGTAATTTTTGGGCATAGTCTTTTGCCTGTGCCACGCCTTCGCCAACTTCCTGAAAATCTGCTTTGGCTTCTATCACCGCTAGCTTACGGCCTTTGTAAGTAAGTAGGTAATCTGCAATAACAGGTTTTTGTCTTCCGCCACCTGCCTTTATTTTTCCAGCTGTTATATGATATTCCCGATGCACTTTCACATCCGGATTGACCTTGCCATCCCAGCCATTCTCTTTAAGCTTTGGGTCTATGAGTTCGGCTCTGGTTTCGGCTTCGTTCATTTATCTGAATCAGGATTTACTTGATTGTAGGATTGGCAGGATTTGTCTTCGGATTAAATACTTTTTTGAATTGCAAACTTGCTGCCCCAAAGTTTATCAGCAGGCCGACGGAAAAGTTATAAGCGACCACATAATTTTTGGCCTGTGCCAAATGCACGTCTTCCAGGTTTACCAATGCCTTCAGCTCGACCATAACCAAATTTTCCACTACAAAGTCCGCCCTTCTTGTACCAACATTTATTCCCTCATAATAAATAGCCTGTTCCATTTCCCGTACAAAATGCAACCCAGCCTTTTCCAACTCAATGGCAAGGCATCGCTGGTAAATAACCTCTTGGAAACCATTTCCAAGTGTGTTATGCACTTTCATGGCACAACCATTTATTTTGTATGTTATCTCATCTAATGTCAATCAGTATCTGGTTGATTTAAGAATTTGCCGGATTCATATTCTTCGCAATCATCTAGTAAAATAATCAATCTAATTCAAAATATAATCAGGATTTATCTGATTCATGGATTGACAGGATTATCCTATTAAAACATCCTGTTCATCTTTTAATCCAGCCAATCCTGATTCAGACAATTGCCCGCTAAACGCCTTTTGTAAAATACTTTTCCTTAACTCTTCGAGATCAGCCAGCTTTTGATAATAAATACTTTCGAGGTTTTTTGTATTTGTTGAAAGTCCATTCAGATTTGCTGCAATTTCTTCCTGAATTTCTACATTTGGAAATGGGAAATTTTGATTCTCAAATGTCCCCACATTAATATTATCTCTTGCTGTTCCTTTACCTTTTTCCTTAAGTATAGTTTTGAAAGATTGCAGTAAATATTCAACATACTCATTGTTTGCTTTTTGTTTATCTACTACTAAGCCTATAATACTGTCTGGAAAGCAAGCATTAAAATTCAATATTGATGTCTCTGCCACGTTTGACCCAACTATAGCAATACAAACAGTTCCTTTCGGCCATAATTTGCTTTGACCTAAGCCAACTTCATTATACGTCTGTGAATAGGTATTTATCCAATGCTCTGAATTGCTAACATCACCAGTTTGAATAAGAGGGTATTTTCCCCCCAATAATTTCATATCTCCCCTAGGCCGATGTTTTGATTTTCCTCGGCTAAACTCTGATGATACCTGTTTGAGTGTCTTTTGTTCCCAATCTTCATTAAAAAAAATGCATTTCAGGAAACTTTCGAAGAGCCCCCTTGCGTTTTCCAGGTTCTTCTCAATGTTAATTTTTGCTTTGTCCATAGCAACAAAAGCATTATCTAATATGGTGGCAACCCTTTTTTGTTCTGATGTTGATTCTGGAAAAGCAATTTCAATAGTTCTGAATGCCGGAACATCTAAATTCTTTTGAGCAGCTCCTCTTGAAAGTGAGTAAATGTAGTCGTTTAGAAAAAGAAGCTGATAATCAAGAAATTTTTGAAATAATACTTTATTATCTTTCGGAGAAACTGTTAGTCCACTATCATTAAGGAAAAATTTTCCTTCGACAAATCTTGTGCATTGTTCAGACATGGCAAATCTTGCGATTACCATTTGATTTTCTCGGTTGAAGGTATCCATAAAAAAAGTTGCTCCTCCGCCTCCATATACTGGATAAATACTTCCTCCGTCTCTTTTTTGAACTACCCTTGTTCCATAGTCAACTGAACAAACTTCTTCTAATTCTCTTTTTTTCCACTCTATCCTCATATCATTTCCTTTATTGAGTTAAGTATATCCGCCGTTTCCTCATCCAATGTTTTCATCTCTTCCAAAATCTCTCTCGGCTCACGTGAAGCAGCTTCTTCTTTTTTATTGGGGTTCTTTACACTCAAATCATAAGTACTCGTGTTAATTTCGGCCATCTTTACTGTCCAACTGTTTTTACTTGCCCCCTTCGACGAGTTCAGGCTGACAAAATCGGCGAGATCGTTTTCATTTAATGGATTAGTCTTACCAAGGTTACGATCAAGGTTTAGCTGGTAATACCATATTTTTTTTGTGGCACTTCCTTTTTCAAAAAACAACACCACTGTTTTTACGCCAGCGCCGGTAAAGGTACCCCCGGGCAGATCGAGTATCGTATGCATGTTGCAGCTTTCGAGCAAATGCTTACGTAAACTGATAGAGGCATTATCGGTATTACTTAAAAATGTATTTTTTATAACGATGCCGGCTTTACCACCCGCCTTTAATATTTTAATGAAATGCTGTAAGAATAGATAAGCAGTTTCGCTGCTTTTGATCGGGAAGTTCTGTTGTACTTCGGCTCTTTCTTTACCACCAAACGGTGGATTAGCCAGTATAATATCATAGCGGTCCTTGTCCTGTATATCCGCCAGGCTTTCACTCAGCGTATTTGTGTGAATGATGTTGGGAGCTTCCACGCCATGGAGGATCATGTTCATGATCCCAATGATATAGGCGAGGGATTTTTTTTCTTTACCGTAAAATGTTTTTGTCTGTAAGGTTTTGTCCTGCGCCGTGCCGCGGTTCTTGTTATGTTCTTTTAAATATTCAAATGCTTCGCAGAGAAAACCTGCACTCCCCACTGCCCCGTCATAAATGGTTTGGCCGAGTTGGGGTGCTACAACTTTGACTATAGATTTGATCAACGGCCTCGGCGTGTAATATTCACCGGCATTACCCATGTTTTTTATCTTATCTTCATACAGGTGGCTCATCTCATGCTTTTCCGCATGAGTGCGGAACCGGAGCTGGTCAACAAGGTTGATTATCTCCCGAAGGTTATACCCGCTTTGTATTTTATTCTTCAACTCGCTGAATATTTCGCCAATCTTGTATTCTAGAGTATTGGCAGAATCTGCGTCTGCTTTGAATTTCTTTAAATAAGGAAAGAGTTTATCATCTACAAAATCCGTAAGATCATCCCCTGTCAATCCATGATGATGATCTATTTTACCATCTTTAAGTTTCGGCGCAGCCCATGAATCCCAGCGATATTGTTTGCCAATGATGTTTTCGTATTCTTTTCCTGTCAGTTCCGCTTTAGTTCGGCGGTCTTTTTCCAGGTCATCAAGGTATTTAAGAAATAATATCCAGGAAGTTTGCTCTACATAGTCTAATTCAGATTGACAACCAGCTTCTTTCCAAAGGATATCGTCAATGTTTTTGAAAGTTTGTTCAAACATGAGGGGTTATAAGTTGAATGCGCAAAATATGAAAAGGCAGGCAACTAAAGAAAGGATTGCATTCAAAAATACCTTATAAGAATTTCCTGACGATCTCAGGTGTAACAAGGAAGTATCGGCCAGACTATGGCCCGGACAGGTTTTATGTATTCATTCGGAAACCGCCATTCCTCACTCCGTCCTCAACGACTTCACCGGGTTCGCCAACGCCGCCTTCACCGCCTGGAAGCTTACCGTTATGAGTGTTATTACAAGTGCGCCGATGCCGGAAACAATAAATATCCAGACCGAGATAGGAGCCCGGTACTCGTAGTGCTGTAACCATTGGTGCAGGTAATACCAGGCCAGTGGAATGGCGATAAAGCAGGAGATCATTACCAGCAATGCAAATTCTCTTGAAAGCATTTGCCAGAGGTTATAGGTGGAGGCCCCAAGGACTTTGCGGACGCCGATCTCTTTTTTGCGTTGTTCGGCAACAAAGGATGCCAGGCCGAATAAGCCGAGACATGAAATAAATATGGCCAGTACGGTGAAGAATGTGGCAAGCTTGCCTATGCGCTGTTCATCACTGAACTTCTTTGCGTAATCTTCATCGTTGAATGTATAATCGAATGGCGCGGAGGGATTATATTTTTTAAATACGGCTTCTATCTTACCCAGGGCGGTTTTTACAGGCGTGCCCTGCTTTATCGCAACTGTGATCACATTGGCCCAGTTACGGTTGTAGAAGAAAATAGTCGGTGTTACCGGTTTATACGGCGACTGCATGATCATGTCTTTTATAGCTCCCAGGACATGGTATTTTTTGTCATCAAAATCAATGGTCTGCCCGACGATATCAACTT
>VBAT01000027.1:0-2237 GCA_005884665.1 Bacteroidota bacterium | reverse complement strand
ATCTGCCAGCCAATGGTCTTGCCAAAATCTTCGGTAACAGCAATAGTCCCAAAACTGGGCAATGTGTTTGGGTCCTTTCCTTCCCAGTTGTACCCGATCTGGTTGCTCCAGACATTTGTGGTGGGACTGGACGACTCAGCCATATTATCGACCACACCTGTTGCCAGCAGATCGGACCTGATGGCATCATAATGTCCATAGAGGTCCGGTGTCGACATCGATACGGTGATAAGCCCTTCGCTTCTATAATTGACAGGGCGGTTCTTGGCATATTGTACCTGGTTGAAAACTATGATAGTCCCGATGATCAATGCAACAGAAAAAGTAAACTGAACAACGACCAGGATCTTGCGCGGCAAAGACGCAAACCTGCCAACACGAAATGTTCCTTTCAGGACTTTTATCGGTTCAAACTTTGATAAATACAGTGCGGGATAACTGCCTGAAATTAATCCTGTGATAAAAGTAAATGCAAGAGCAAGGAGCCAGAATACCGGGCTGCTCCAGGGCACACCAACGTTTTTGTCGGCCAGGGTATTAAACAACGGCAATAACAGCACAACAAAAATTATTGCAAACAGGAACGAGACAAATGCCACCAAAACAGATTCGCTTAAAAACTGGCCGACCAATTGCCGGCGAACGGAGCCAACTGTTTTCCGGATACCTACCTCTTTTGCCCGTTTTTCGCTGCGTGCTGTAGATAGATTCATAAAGTTTATACAGGCAAGCATCAATACAAATACACCAATTATTAAAAACAACCAGATAAATTGAAGACGCCCGCCTGTTATCTTACCATTCTCAAATTCATACAGGCGCCATTTATCCAC
This sequence comes from Bacteroidota bacterium, assembly GCA_005884665.1. Classification (GTDB taxonomy): domain Bacteria; phylum Bacteroidota; class Bacteroidia; order Chitinophagales; family Chitinophagaceae; genus VBAT01. Next base: position 1,404 of record VBAT01000027.1, on the reverse strand, counting down.
GGGAAATAAAACAGCCTGCTCCTTGCCTTCCGTCTTCACATTTTTATGCACCATCACCACGTCCTTTATCTTTTGTGTTTCCTTATCCATGTCTATGTTATCGTTGACCTGCACAAACGCCTGCCATGAATGGTTATTCCATTGGGTTGCTGCATCTTTTAACCATTGTTCTGTTGTGATGTATTTTTTCCAGGGCAGGAATAATTTCGTGTCGTGCAAGCTGGTGTTGCGCGGAAAATCCTCGAACACGCCGGCAACTTTATAATTATCCTTGTTATCGAGCCTTATCATTTTATTGATGGGGTCATCATCGCCAAAGAATGTTTTTGCGAGAGTGGCATTGATCAAAATAGTGGATGGATCACTTAAGGCATTGATATTTCCTTTCAGCATCCTGCAGGAAAACATGGAAGGAAAATTTGATTCAACCCACATCCCGGTAGCTGTAATTTTTTTCTCTCCTATGGCCAGTACATGGCCAAAATTCCATGAGGCCATGGATATATTTTTAAAATCACTTCCGTACTTAACACGCAATTCGGGTCCAATGGGCATACAGACCGCTTCGCCAGTACCGACCTTGCCATCATCCCCAATAAAGGTGGTCATCACCTGCGCAAGCTGCTCGTGATTGGTATGGTATTTATCATAGGTCACTTCGTCCCAGATCCAGAACGCAATCAACATTGCCACGGCCATGCCTGCGGCAAGACCGAAAATATTTATACCGGAGTAGATCTTGTTCTTAACCAGGTTTCTCCAGGCCGTCGTGAAATAGTTTTTAAACATAGAAGTTCATTTATGATTGGTTCTGCAAAAATTACAATTCAAGTGACACTATTAACATAAGAGGCTGCCACGGATACACACGGATATCTATTATCGACTGTTAGCTGTCTGTTGTTTAACCTCAGTGACTTTAGTGTCTTAGCGTACTTTGCGTAGCCGTTGCGCACTTTGCCATAGTTCTTGTATCCCAGAGGACGCTAAGAACCGCAAGGATCGCGAATCTCTAAAGGCGCTTGTACAATATTATATAGTGACGTGTCGAAAAATATGCCGCTGCGTTAACAAAATGATAGTCATTATTTTGTGATAATTACAAAAATACGAAACTGTTCGGATTTGATACAGTTACTGCACGGTAGTGACACAGTTTATCAGGGAGGAAAACCAAGCGTGCCTCATTCTAAGTTTGCCCACAGACCTGCCTGCCGGCAGGCAGGGGACCACTGAGAAGACACAGAGGACCCTTTAGTCAATAAATAGATTCTTTGAAACAGATTTAGCTGGAAATTAGAACAAGAAGCGGGGTGAACCAGACAGAGACCTGGGCTAAAGACCCATTTCTGTGTATTGGTCCCCACTTCTTGTTTAGACAGTTGACCGTGCTCCGTTTAGAAT
>VBAT01000026.1 GCA_005884665.1 Bacteroidota bacterium | reverse complement strand
TCCCTCTCCAAAGGAGAGGGAAACCACGTCCCGCATCTAGCCGGCATCTTGATGATTTGAGCTGCTATTATTTTTATCAGCATCGGCCTCACCCTTCCGTCCCTCTCCAAAGGAGAGGGAAACCACGTCCCGCATCTAGCCGGCATCTTGATAATTTGAGCTGCTATTATTTTTATCAGCATCGGCCTCAACCTTCCATCCCTCTCCAAAGGAGAGGGAAACCACGTCCCGCATGTAGCTGGCATCTTGATAATTTGAGCTGCTGTTATTTTTATCAGCATCGGCCTCACCCTTCCGTCCCTCTCCAAAGGAGAGGGAAACCACGTCCCGCATCTAGCCGGCATCTTGATAATTTGAGCTGCTATTATTTTTATCAGCATCGGCCTCACCCTTCCATCCCTCTCCAAAGGAGAGGGAAACCACGTCCCTCATCTAGCCGCATCTTGATAATTTGAGCTGCTGTTATTTTTATCAGCATCGGCCTCACCCTTCCGTCCCTCCCGAAGGAGAGGGAAACCACGTCCCGCATCTAGCCGCATCTTGATAATTTGAGCTGCTGTTATTTTTATCAGCATCGGCCTCACCCTTCCGTCCCTCTCCAAAGGAGAGGGAAACTACTTCCTGCTTCTACCCGACACTCTTCATGATTTCGGCCGTTATTTTCTTTATCTATCCTTTGGCGGATCCAATGACGCATTTCAGTCTGGAACATCCAACAACCAGCATCCAGTTCGGATTCTTCGAATAACACGAAACCCTTAAACGCCTTAAACCATTCAACGTCTTAACTCCTATCCCAAAACGCCGGAGGCTCAATCCCCAACGATCTCAAATAAACATATCCCTGGCCGCGATGGTGGATTTCATTATCTATCCAGTAAAACACAAAGAAGTAGATCGTTCCATCCCATTGCCCAAAGGCCTTGTCGGTTTCGGCAAAACGTGCTGGTGGTATTTGCGCCCATAGTTTATTCATCTCCTCTGTAGTTTCATCCCATTGCTGCAATAATTCTTTTTTCGTGGAAGGTGGTTCTTTCTTTTGATGATGTGGGAGATCAAAGGCATTCTCCCATTTACCAGTAACCACCCCGCGCAAACCCGGTACAGCCATCCCCAGGAATTCGAGAATGAACCCGGAGAATGGCCGCATGCCTCCGATGGTGTGGGTGAACAATTTATCTTCTGGGAAAGCCTCGATCATTTTACGTGTAAGGCGGCGATGCCCCTGCCAATGTTCAAGCAGTGCTTCGGGGCTAATAACTGTAGGTGTTTCTTGTGTTTGGGTCATAACTGATTTTTTGTTGATACCCAAAGAAAGCAAGTGCCACTGCCAACCCTATGGCAGTCGGTTTTTCCTGATCAAAGTTTTTTTAAGGGCTATAAAACTCAAGCTGGCTGGAAACTGTTATTTTTGCCGCCCGCCGGTCCCGTAGTTCAATGGATAGAATAGAAGTTTCCTAAACTTTTGATACAGGTTCGATTCCTGTCGGGACTACAAAATAATTAGTGGCCCACCAGCAGCCGAAGTGAAGCTGAGATATTTGACATTTCTATCTGGAAATGGATTTTTGATTTTAGCGTGAATAACTAGCATCTAAAAACCTGTGTCAAAAGCAAACAATTGCGATCCTGCCCTTTTTTCGCGGCTTAGTCCGACGCTCAACCATGTGTCATCTATGTGTTCTTGATGTGTTCTCTATTCGGTCGGACACATGGTTGACACATGCATTGCACATGGTTGACACATGGATTACTCATGTAACGTTGTTTTTAAAAAAGTACTGCCTTGTCGGCGAAATGTTGTCCATTGAGTTGTCCCGTATCTACTACCACGACATCAATGGGAAGTATTGAATTATTAATGGTAGCAAGGAAAGGAATGTTAATTATTCCCAAATACACCGCTCCGCCTTTTCTACCACGCCAAATGGTGTCAGTCAGCGTATAACTTTGAAATAAAGCTTTTATTTTATTTTTCAGATGGGTTTTTCTTCCCGGCAACTAATTTTTCAATCAACCTGACCAATCTTTCATTACGGGTTTTTTCCCGCTTTGCACTAAGTATCCAAAGCAAATATTCTTTCTTATTACTGTAAGATAGTTTTTGGTAAAAACTTAATGCCTGCGGTGCTTTCTTAAGGATGCGCTTTATATAAACTGGTAAAGTAATCACCTTATTGTCCACATCAATATAAGTAGCATAATCGCTTTTCCTGATCTCATTTTTTCCGGTACCTGAAATTTTAGCCTGACCTTCGGGTCTGAATCGTGAACCCGCCCATTTTTCATTAACAGAGATAGAGGCAACGCCTTGTAATCTGTATTCTGCCATTTCCGGCCAGTCTCCCATCTTCATGTCGCTTTCAATACCTGAACTTCTTTTGGGATAAGTAACCCAAAATATTGTATCGGGCTTTAACAGGGGCGCAATTACTTTCATAGATGAAGATAATTCGGCTTTACCTTTTGCAAACAGTTGTACGCCGTCAAAGCTTCCCTTAGGTATCATTGTACATGTAGCACTTTCGGGCAGAGGTTCAAGAGATTTTAAATAGCCTTTCGGAGCATTATAAAGGAGCCAGTTTTTACCGGGTTTTATCTGCAATTTTTGGGCAAGATGAGTCATATTTTTTTAGATAACAATAGACAAGTTCAAGTGACATATCGGTATTAAAACGGTAAGCAGATTTCTTATTTGAAAATTACTGAAAAATATTGTGGGATATGGTCGTTTTTGGGGTCATAGGAGGCTCGTCGGAGAAAGTAGCAAACTTATTTCGGTCAAATCCTCTATCAATTGGTTCGAACTATCTCTTGGCGGGACTACCATTACTTAGCAGAAATATTTACGGGTGAACTGAGTTAGCGATTTTTATCGATCTGCTTCAAATCAAATTCGCGATCAAGGCGGTCCAACCTGTCTGGTGACTGGCACCCAATCCACGGGAAGTATCGCCATGAAAATATTCATGAAAAAGTACCAAATCGCTGTTCTCATTTTTATAAAACCAGTTATAGTCGCCATATACCGGCCTGTTCCCTTCTTTGTCTTTGAAAAAAATGGAGTTGAGCCTTTCTATGATTACATCGGCCACCTGGCCAAGAGTTAATAAATTACCTGAACCGGTTGGACATTCAATCTTAAGCGAATCGCCGTAGAATTGATCGTATTTTTTTAACGCTTTAATGAAAAGATAATTAACCGGCATCCATACGGGTCCACGCCAGTTGGAGTTACCACCGAACATGTCAGTGGTGGAGTCACTAGGGTCATATTTTATAGTATATTTTTTACCGCCTAGCTCAACCGTATAAGGATTTTCGCCATAATATTTGGACAATGCCCTGATACCGGCGGGCGCAAGAAATTCGTCTTCATCCAGGAACCGTTTTAATATGGCGAGCATCCTGTCTTTATGTACAAGCGACAACAAATGGTCCTTGTCCCAGCTCGTTTCTTCGCTGGGCAAATATTTTTTATGGGTGATCCGGTAATTTCTGAACCAATCTAAGCGCTTTTTAAAATCATTTAATCTATCTATGCGATCCTTGCTTATGATTGATACAGCAAACAAGGGAACCAGTCCGACAATAGACTTCACCGTAAGTGGAAATGGATCCTCGCCAGACACGCTAAGAACATCGTAAAAAAAGCTATCCTTTTTATTCCAAAGGTCGAATTCGTTCAATGCCTCCGCGATAATTACAAAATGCTCGTAAAATTTAGTGGCTGAATCTTCAAATGTGTTGTCGTGTCCTGCAATTTCAAGCGCAATATCCATCATATTCAAAGCATACATACCCATCCAGCTTGTGCCATCGGTCTGTTCCAGTATAATATTCTTGTCCCACAAAGAATCCCTGTTAAAAAGTCCGATATTGTCAAGTCCAAGAAATCCGCCTTCAAAAACATTATTGCCATTAGCATCCTTCCGATTGACCCACCACGTAAAATTGATAATGAGTTTTTGAAATATTTTTTTCAGAAAATCTATATCTCCTTTACCTGTCATTTTTTTATCTGTATAGTATACTTCCAGTGCGGCAAACGCATGAACGGGCGGGTTGACATCTTTGAAATTCCATTCGTATGCGGGGATTTGCCCTTCCGGATTCATATACCATTCCCGCATCAAAAGAAGTAACTGGTTTTTTGCAAAAACAGGGTCTACCATTGCCATTGAAATCGTGTGAAAAGCAAGATCCCATGCTGCATACCAGGGATACTCCCACTTATCAGGCATGGAAATGATATCCTGGTTCTTCAGGTATTTCCAATCATGATTCCGGCCCATCAATCTTTCAACGGAAACCGGCGTGATGTCGTCGCTGGTATTGATCCAGCGCTCCACGTCATAATGATAGTACTGTTTACTCCATAACAATCCTGCTATGGCCTGCCTTTGTATATTGGAGAGCTCCGAAGAAATATTGTTTGAAAATTTTGATTGATAAAACTCATCCGCTTCTTTTTTGCGCTGAACAAACAATGCGTCAAAATCTTCTTTCGACACGAATGCATTTTGTTGATTCGTTAATCTCAGGTACAGAGTATGTGAACCACCTCCTTCGATGTCCAGACGATAAACTGGCGCAAACTTAGTTCCGCTTGTTTTCTGCTTTAAGTCATCATAATTTTTGCCATTAATGATCGCTTCATGAAAAGCATCTTTTACAAATTGGCTGTTGTTGGCTTTACCAAAAAGTTTTTCGCAGTTAGTCTCATTTTCTGTAAACAATAACTCATCGGGAGGAGCGAAATGAAGAAAGTAGTCGGATAATTTTTCATGGCGGATATGCACGCCTTCATTGCTGATCTTGTCTATTGATGGGTTCGTTTTTAATCCACCATATTGCCATCGGTTATAAAACCAAAGCGTGGGCAATACAGTTATGGCTGCAGATTCTTTCGCCCGATTACATATTTCGATCTTGATAAAAATGTCTTCACTAGTTTTCTTTGCATATTCAATAAATACGTCGAAATACTTATCGTCGTTGAAAACGCCTGTATCCAGGATCTCGTATTCAGCTTCGTCTTTGGACCGCGACCTGTTCTTATCCACAAGATCCTCGTAGGGAAAAGCGGCTTGGGGATACTTATATAGATACTTCATGTAATAGTGAGTGGGAATATTATCCAGGTAATAATATAACTCCTTTACATCTTCGCCATGGTTACCCTCCCAATTGTTCAAACCAAATAGCCGTTCTTTTAAAATAATGTCCTTTCCATTCCACAGCGCAATGGCAAAACAAATATTTTGCATATAGTCCGATATGCCGCCAATTCCATCTTCCCCCCAGAGATACGCCCTACTTCTCGCATGATCATGCGGAAAATAGGCCCATGCATTTCCGTCCTTACTATAGTCTTCCCGCACGGTTCCCCATTGTCTCTCACTGAGATAAGGTCCCCACAATTCAATGGGCACTTCTTTGTTTGCATTTTCATCTAATCGCTGCTGTTCTGTTGATTGACTTTTATCCATTGCTATCCATTGGTAGAAAAACCCGGGTATAATGTCATGCCACCATCTACAAAAATAGTGGCGCCGGTAATATAGTCGGCTTCATCAGAAGCCAGCCAGGCGGCACATTTTCCAATATCCTCAGGTTGTCCAATTCGGTTGTAAGGTATTAGCGTCAATAAGCTTTGTAAGGCTTGAGGTGTTTCCCATGCATTGCGATTGATCTGCGTTTGAATGGCCCCCGGTGCAATACTGTTAACTCTTATTTTTTTAGGTGCCAACTCCTGGGCCATACTTTTCATCAACTGCATGATGCCTCCTTTGCTGGCAGCATAATTTACGTGCCCACCCCATGGTATTACTTCATGTACACTACTCATACAAATAATCTTTCCAGCTGCACAACTTCTTTCGGCTACAATTCCCCGGCGAAGAAATTCTTTGATGGCTTCCCGGGCACACAAAAATTGCCCGGTCAGATTCACATCAATGACCAGTTGCCAATCTGCCAGTGTCATATGCTCAATGGAAGAATCTTTCTGCAAACCGGCATTATTTACCAGGATATCTATTGTGCCGAATTGCTCATACATTTCCTGAAACATAGCTTGCACCTGGTCTTCTTTGCTCACATCTGCCTGTAATGCAATGGCAACGCCGCCATTGAATTTTATTTCATCGACAACACCGGCAGCCAATTCAGGATGCGATACATAATTAATTACAACGTTTGCCCCTTCATTTGCAAGTGCGACCGCCACCGCTTTCCCGATCCCGGTATTCGCGCCTGTTATCAAGGCGGATTGTTCTTTTAATTTTTTTGTCAGTTCTCGCACACTTCAATGCTGGTTAATTAGTTATTGTTCATTTTTTTCTGTGTCTATCGGAAAATCTCCCACTCGTCCGAACTTTCGTTCCCGTTTTATCCCTTCATTTTCACCAAAAGGATGACCGCCAAAGCCATGACGCATCATCGCTATAGCTTTTGCCCATATGTGATCACTCTCACGCGACGCAAACAGTTGCATCACCGACTGCGCTATCACGGGTATCGGAACTTCTAAATGCATTGCGTCATTGACGAGCCAATTCACTTCCCCCGTATCTTCTATATAGGATGGGACTTTTGAAAAGCCTTCTTTCTCCGTATAAATTTTGTACATCAATTCGATCAACCAGGAACGAATGACAGAACCATTATTCCAACAATGCAATATCTCCGCCAAGTTTAAAGATTCACGGTAATGAGAGAGCAATTCCATCCCCTCACCAATGGCCTGCAACATGCCGAACTCTATCCCGTTGTGGACAAGTTTCACAAAATGTCCTGAACCTGGCGGGCCCGTGTGAACATATCCGTCCGGGACGGCAAGATCTTTTAATATGGGAGCTACATTTTGCATTGCGTTTTCTTCACCACCGGCCATAAAACAGGCGCCGTTCCTGGCTCCTTCCACTCCTCCACTAGTTCCACAATCAATAAAATATAAGCCGGCCTCTTTTAATTTTTCATTTCTTCGAATAGAGTCGCCCCAGTAAGAATTTCCTCCATCCACTACAATATCTCTTTTACTCAACAGCGGCATTAATTCCGCTAAGAGATCATCAACGGCCTTGCCTGCCGGAATATAAATAAAGATGATGCGTGGAGCAGGTAATTGTTTAACTAATGCTTCAAGGGTTTCCATCGTTTGTATGCCCGTTTTTTTAATATCCTCCTTTAAATAAGGATCGAACCCAATTACCTCGTAGTTTTTATCAATGGCCTGTAACCCAAGGCTCCTGCCCATTTTACCAAGACCTATTATTCCGAATGTTCCCTTCTTCATTTTTCGATCAAAGTTAGAAACTCATAATTTCCGCCGGTGTTATTTAGATGTCAACGGCATTGTTCGTTATCTGTTTGCAGCGAAAACATACCTATGAGAAACTTCTTGTTGCCACAGATTACGCAGATTTTTGCGGATCACCTTTGTGTTCGTCTGTCCAATCTGTGGCAAAAAATTGAATTTAAACCTGAGACAAGCCAGTTCGAACTCAGGCTCGCTGGGTCTACAACGTCGGTCGAAGCTTTGTGAGGGCGGGCTTTTCTTTGATACTGAGATCTGGTTCTACCGATAGCAATCGGAAGGGCAGAATATCCCGCTGTTGAGCGGACTGCTAATTCATAAAATGGTAATATAAGTAGGTTGTACAGCTTCTTTTACCCTTGTTAAATGCATTGTGAATGGGTTAATCTTTGCCCTGTTTCCGGATAATAGAATTTACCGTTAACCCTCTATCTGTAATCAATAAACCAGTTACTTCGGGTCTTTTTTCTTTATAGCTAACTTTTTTATGATGTGTCGACGTACACGGCGCCGGTTTTAAACCATAAAGGTTGTGTAACTCAGTACACTTACTGTTCTTGGGCTGCAAAAAAGAAGAATCAAAGAATTGAGTGCAACTTAATACTGGCACCGGATATGATATTAAGTTTTTTTCCACAGCTATTTATGTAGGATGTATCATTATTACACCAATGAATACCACACACCTTTACTTACTCCATGTTTTATTAAATGATTGCCTTTAACCAATGCATCCAAATGCTTTTTTATTGTATTCCTATTTGCCCCAGTCAGGATGACAATTTCTTTAATGGTAATTCTCTCTCTTGATTTTGTTATCTCCAAGATCTTTAAAGATAATTGGGGGAACTGCATTAAAAGCAGTTTTTCTCTTTGAATTTTGGCTTCGAGCCTTTCCTTTTGTTGCTGAAGGGCTTTTAAAAAAAACATTGTCCAGGGTTGCCAATCGGGATGATCGGTTTGTAGAGTACTTTGTGTTTGTCGCAAAGAAAGATAATATCCTTCTTTGCTATTTTCAATCACTGCTTCCAATGAACTATAGGGAACATAGCTATATCCCGCAGACAATAATAAGTAGGTAGTCAGAATCCTTGATAACCTTCCATTACCGTCCTGGAATGGATGTATGGCAAGAAATTCAACAATAAAAACAGAAGCTATAAGTAACGGATGCAACGATTTTTTTTCTATCGTATTTCCTGCCCATTCGATTAGACGCTGCATTCGGAAAGGAGTTTCAAAAGGACTTGCTGTCTCAAAAACAATACCTATGCTTTTGCCATCAGCATCAAACGCTTCCACATGATTTGTCTGTTTTTTATACTCCCCCCTGTGACGTGCATCCTTTTTACTGTATTTTAATAGGTCTCGGTGAAATTGTTTAATATAGTTTTCAGTGAGAGAAATGTCCTGATAATTCTGAAAAATTGTATTTACCACATCCGCATATCCCGCCACCTCTTGTTCATCCCTTGTTTCAAATTTTTTGATTCTCAGATTAGCCAACAACACCCCTACTTCCTGATCGCTTAGCTTACTCCCTTCTATACGGGTGGAAGAGCCAATACTTTCAACGCTGGCAACACGTTTTAATGAGTTTAATTTTTCCGGCGCCAATTGACCCAATGCCTTCCACGCCCCTTTAAATTCATCAATTTCAGCAATTAATGCGAGAATTTTAGGAGTAATAGTAAGCGTGGAAGTGTCCATTTACCCAAATAATTACCCAAAAATACCCAATAATTCGAGCTATCCAAAAAAATCTGATAATATCCAGTGATAAAAGGCTTACAAGAAGGACGTCGCAAAGTCACTTTAGAAAATCAGCTTTCTCACCGGGTGTTTTCCACTATCGATAGCAGATCATTTAACAGAAAGTTCGAACTTAGGCTCGCTGGGACTACTTTGCCGGCTGCAGGGCTAAACTTTTGATACAGGTTCTTTCGCCATTGAGACAGAACTGTCATTTTTGTCTTGCAAAAAACCGGGATATCATCTGTGTAAAATGCCGCTAGATTAATCCTTAAATCGATCATTATTCTGTTTCATAAACACTTCATACATCCCCGATTCAATTTTTAAACCATTAAATTTTGTTGAAGCTAATTCTGCCTTAGCCTTTGACAATTCCCTTTGCAATTCTTTAGAACGCTTCTTATCAACTTCACCATTAGTACGCATTTGCAATAAAGTTTTATTACAAAAATCCCGCATGGCCACCAAATAAGTAAACTCATGCAAATCGTTATGATAAGGCGATGTAGAGTTATAAATCGTTCCGGTCTCGATTGCTTTAGCAAGTCCGGCTTTGGTTAAGCCTTTAGTTTCGGGCTCGATAACAACTTCAGCTTTTACCGAATCCAAAGTTCCTGTATAAACGGAATCTGTACTGCTTTGCCCGGAGCAAAAAAATCCTGTTGTCACCATCATCAATATCATTATACTTTTTTTCATATTTTTTATTTTTTTTCAACTTGCGCACAACTAATTATATCCGCCACCTGCGGTAATTTTAAACAATGCATAAATGTCAGCCTGGATTTTTCAACATCCACCCTTGCTGGGTATGGCATAGATCACGTTGCCTGAAACAAATAAATTGAAGACCTTATCTTCTACAGAAGGAAGTAATAATTTCCATGTTTTTCCTTTGTCTGATGATCTGAAAATGCCGCCAGGATGAGCACAAACGAAGTTTTCACCAACCTGGATAATTGAAGTCATGAAAATTTGCATACGAGGGCGATCATCCCAGGTCCGCCATATTGAATCAATAAAAACTTTGTCGCCGGCATCAATGGGCTGCCAGGTTTTACCGGCGTCGTAAGATGTCCTTAAACTCCTGGTACCCGACTCTGAACCAGCAGTGATAGCAGCGAATCCACCTTTGATCGGTTTTACATCGAAGGCCACACTGCTATCACTTATCACCACCGCCCAGGTTTCGCCATTATCGGTCGATCTTATTATCCTTCTCATACTGACCGCCACCAGTACGCCATTCGACTCTGCCAAATTCCCATCCATGCCTTCGGTATGGACAGTTTTCCAGGTTTTTCCATTGTTGGCAGTTTTAAAAAGACCTCTGGCGGTGAGGATGAAAATTGTACCTCCGGCAGTCTCAAAAGCGCTACGTATTCGTGACGCCTGAATATTTTCGAATATCGGCGACCATACACTCGTTCCGTTTGTTGTTTTCAAATTTACTCCCCAGTTATTGTTGGCAAATATCCCCGATTTACCGGGGGCAATGCTGTTATGTTGGTCAGGGAAAATCTCTTTGGTCCAAAAAGGAGCTGTGGCATTTGGTGTACTGTGATAGAGTCCGTTTCCAACCCTTAAAAAGAGCCCTTTATCATTTGCAAAGAAGCTATTTCCCCGGATACTATCTTTCCTCAAATTTTCCGGCAGCCCTTTGCTGATGTCCTGCCAGGTTTGTCCGCCATCAGTAGATTTAAAAACGATGTTTGCAACACCTGACCTATTTTTATTCAGTTTTTGCTGACTATCCGTGATTGGAAATACAAAGGGGAATAGAAAAAGGAGCAAAAACGCAAGGCTAAAGATTTTCATGACTATACTTTATTTGGTGAAACAATAAAGTAAAGGTATTGGGCGTCAACTGTCCTGGGGCTTTTTAATAGTAAAGAGTTGTAAAGGATACGTAAAACGTTTGTAAAACCACCGAAAACCGGGCTTTAATAGATTATTTTTGCACACATGAAGCCATTTATCCTGTTCGGATCTTCAATCATGATAATTGCTATTTTGATTTCTGATGTTGCATTTATCAATAAAAAGAATGAGATCCCCGGGAAGCATGTAGAAGTTGTATTGCGTGATTTAGGACATCAACTTTTGCTTACAGCTAAAGATTCCTCATCCCGGGTGCTGCCGGTTAAGAAATTAAATGACAATACATACCAGATATCCTTTCAAAATCACTTTGGTTTTATTTCAGATACACTCATCAATTTAGTTCAACGAACATTTCGAAAAAATGCCCTGGCCAAGGATTATATAGTGAATTTGAGGAATTGTAAACAAAATGAAACTGTCTTTGCATTTGAAATAAATAGCCATACAGGCGATTTAACACCCTGCAGGGGTCGAAGGCTGGAGGTTGGCTGTTATGTTATTGAAATTGAACTTTTGAAGAAAAATAAGTTTAATTTCTTTTTGTTGTTACTGTTGATCATTCCTTTGAGTTTTGTTGGTTTTTATGTGAAAGATAAGTTTCGGAAAAAAGAAGAGAAAGAATCAATCTTCGAGAATAATGATTATATACAATTAGGAAGCTTTAGATTCTACGCAGATAATAATTTTCTTAAAACTGAGAATAAAACTATTACGCTTTCCGAAAAAGAAACAAAAGCACTAAAAATATTTGCAGAAAATATAAATCAGATCGTGGAAAGGGAAAAACTGATGAAAGAAATTTGGGAAGATGAAGGTATAGTTGTAATCAGTAGAAATGTTGATGTATTGGTGTCTAAATTACGTAAGAAATTAAGCGACGATAACTCCATTAAATTTATTAACGTACATGGCAGGGGTTACAAACTTATCATTGAATAGATACCTGGTAAAGATCAGGTAACGTATAAAACAAAGTAGGTTGTTTGATTACACTTTTCAATTGTCATGAATTGCCAAAATCGGATGCGATTAGAATAACCCAATTATTAAGTTATAAAAATTTTGCATATAAGTTCTAACTGATATTTAATCTAACCTGTACGACAGCTATAATAATTTTGACTGTTATTTTAATTTACAGGATCAAATCCAACAGGTGAGCTATCATAAAAATGAAAGTTAGTTTTACCCGCTTACAACTATTCGTTTCATTCCATATATGGTGCCCGACATAGCTTCATAAAAATACGTACCCTGTATTACGATCATTCCAGCAGCTTTTTTCAGATTAGTGGGATCAAAAACATATTATTAACGCAGCATTAGGGACCGGAAAATTGTCTCTCAGGTTTTTATCCTCATATTTCAATGCTGACAAATTAGCTCCCACTAAGAAATATGAGTATTAAATTTTAATGGAGATCATGTTTAAGGCTTCTGCAAAAATTTCCTGTGTGACAATTTCTGAAAAGCTGGCTCAATCAATAGACATTTGCGGGTTAAATGGCGATCGGTTATCTTATTACGAAGCCCGTATGTTGATAAACACCGAAATCATCTATAATATACAGAAGGCAATAGTGGGCATATAATTTTTTTTAATAAAACAAAAAGTAAACGTATGAGAAAATGGAAGCTTTTTAGGTTGATCATGCTCGTTCTGCTTGGCATGATAGCAAACAATCTGGTGGCCCAGGGGATTCCCATTAGTGGGACTGTGCTTTCAGACGACGGTGTACCGTTGGCAGGCGTAACGGTTACCGTGACTGGCACAACCCGGGCAACTGTTACAGACAGTAAAGGCAAATTCACCATCAATGCAAATGCAGGGGCTACGCTGGAATTTAGTTATATAGGCTATTCCACGCAAACGATAGCTGCGTCAACTGGCATGGAAGTACGGTTATCAAAAGGAGAATCCGTGCAGATGGCCGATGTTGTTGTGACCGCTTTGGGTATAAAAAAAGAACGAAAGGCATTGGGGTATTCGGTCACTGACCTGAATGCGGCGGAATTGATGAAAAACAAAAATACCAATGTCATTAATTCTTTAGCAGGGAAAGTGCCCGGTGTAAATGTTACTCAGTTTAGTGGTTCAGCAGGTGCCGGTGCATCTATCACGATTCGTGGCGGTAATTCAACATCCGAAGGCAGGCAAAACCAGCCGTTATTTGTTATTGACGGTATTATATATGATAATTCAACTACGGTCACGGGCAATACAGGCACCGATGGCTTGTCCCGTAGTAATACAACCTACTCAAATCGTATCATGGATATCAACCCCGAGGATGTTGAAACCTTGTCGGTTTTAAAAGGTTCTGCTGCTGCAGCTTTATACGGCGCCCGTGCCGCTGACGGTGTTGTTATTATTACTACAAAGAAAGGGAGTGAAGGCAGGGTAACTGTTAATGTCAATAGTAAAATAAGCACTTCCTGGGCGAATAAATTGCCTGAGGTTCAAACCGTATTCGGTCCCGGTGTCTACTCCAGCAATGGTGTTCTCAACACTGCGAACACTTATAGTTCATGGGGAGCAAAAATTCCTTCTGACAGTACGATCTATGACAATATCGGTAATTTCTTTCAACATGGTCTTGTATATGATAATAATGTAAACGTATCCGGTGGTTCGAAGAACGGTTCTTTTTATTTATCGGCATCTAACTTTAACCAAACAGGTATCGTACCCGGTACAGGTTATAAAAAAACCACTTTTCGTTTTAATGGCGAACAGAAATACGGACGTTTGACTTTGAATGCGAATGTTGCTTATTCTAATGCCAATATCGATAGAACATTGACTACTGCCGGGTTATATGGTAGCGGGGTTGGAAGTATGCAATCTTTGTATAGCTGGCCTCTGACATACGATATAAAAAATTACATCAACCCGGATGGGACGCAACACCGGATATATGCCGGAACCCTTCCTTTGGAAAGCGATAGAGATAATCCTTACTGGATCATTAACCAGGATAATTTAACATCACAAACCAGGCGTTTCACCGGCGGAATTAGCGCCAATTTTAAATTGGCAGACTGGTGGGATATTACAGGACGTTTAGGTTACGACCAGTATGCTACTAATGACTATACTTTCATTGCTCCAGGTTCTGCCGTGGCTCCTTTATACCAGAACGGGCGGCTGAGTAAAGATCTTTATGACTATACCTACATTACAACAACCGTGATGAGTAATTTTCATAAGACTTTTGGGGTCTTTGATACGCACCTGATGTTAGGTACCACTTCGGAAGACACGAAAACCTCAAGTCAAAACCATTGGGGATATGGTTTTACTATTCCTGGTACTATTAGCTTCAATAATATACCAACTGCGAATAAATTCTTTACAGATGGAACAACAACTAAGCGGTTGGTAGGAGTTTATGGGGAAGCTGGTGTATCGTATAAAGATCTTGTCTATTTAACTGCAACTGGACGGAATGACTGGTCTTCCACGCTGCCTGTAGAAAACTGGTCTTATTTCTATCCATCTGTCAGCGGTTCTTTTGTTTTTACGCAATTGTTACCCAGAAACAAAATTCTATCATTTGGTAAAGTGCGGGCAAGCTGGGCAAGGGTCGGGAAAGACGCCAATGTCTATGCTACGAATACTTATGTAAACCCTTCGATCACCATCGGTTCCTTTATCGGTGTTGGTAACCAGTGGGCTGCAGGTAATCCTTATTTGATACCTGAAATTCAAAATTCCTGGGAAGTTGGTGGAGAGTTTAGATTTTTGAATGGCCGTATTGGTTTGGATTATACTTATTATCATAGTGAAACACAGAATCAGATCGGGCAACCGCGTTTAGCCCAATCCGGCGGATTTATTTTCAGCACCCTCAATTCCGGCTCGGTACTTAACAGGGGTATGGAAATAGCCCTTTCAGGTAAAGCAATAGCACAAAGGGATCTCAGCTGGGACGTAATCCTGAATTTCTCCTATAACCAGGGTAGGTTAGGAGCTTTCATTCCGGGTGTCGCCTATTTTTACCCAACGGATGCTCAATTTGGAACAGTGAAAGCAGCATCAATCCCCAACGGTGGTTACTTTTTGGGAATGACCGGTCAATCTTATTTCCGGGAACTTGACTCAAAAGGCGCCGAAATTCCAAATGGCCGCTATCAGGTTGATCCGACAACCGGATTTTATAAAATCAATGCTAATAACCCGGTTGTAGGTAACCGTGAGCCGGATTTCATCGGCGGGATTAATAATACTCTCCGTTACAAAATGTTCTCCTTATCATTTCTATTCGATATTCGAAAGGGAGGTGATGTGTTTAATGGTACAGAATATGCCCTGGTCGTAAACGGTTTGAGCAAACAGACGTTGCTGAATGATCGCCAATCGGTAACAGTTAGCGGGGTTAATAGCGTAACAGGAGCTGATTTTACTCAAACTTACAACGCAAATCAGTCATATACCGTTGGCAGTACAACCGTTTCAGGTTATGATATGATTCAAAGATATTGGACAAACTATGCGGCCAACTCCTATAATTTTATTACTTCAGTAAATTGGGTGAAGCTACGTTCTCTATCATTAACTTATGACTTCTCCGGTATATTGAAGAATCAAAAAATCATTAAAGGTATTTCGGCAACAGCAATAGGCACCAATTTATTTACATGGACAAATTACAAAGGAATGGATCCTGAAGTAAGTGCAGCAGGTGGAACAGGAGGTTCGGGTTCTACAGGTATAGATTATTTAGGCGTGCCTGCTGTAGCAAGTTTCACATTCGGTATAAATCTCAAGTTTTAACTCGAAAAAAACTAAATCATGAAAAAAACAAAATATATTATACTGGGTTGTGCGCTCATATTGGGTCTGGCTTCCTGTAAAAAATGGTTGGACGTCAATACGGACCCGAATAGTCCAAACAATCAAAGCGTATTAGTCCAAAACCGGTTGCCCTGGATTCAACACTTTTACCAGTACACTTCAGGGGTTACCAATTACCGGACATCGTGCCAGGCGGGAGTTTATTATACTAACTCTGCTACTCCCAATACGTTTAGCACAACATGGCAATGCTCTAACTCCAATTCAACAACTCCCTATCAAACATGGTTTGTGGCAGTATCTTCCAATGTGGTTGATATGTATAATTCCGCCCAAAAACAAGGCGCCTATCATTATATGGCTGCGGCCGATGTATTTCACGCAATGGGTTTTATGGAAATGCTGGATTTGTATGGCGAAATGCCTTACACGCAAGCAGCAACAGGAAATCCAAGCCCGGTTCCTGATGACGGTAAAACCATTTTTAATGGATGTATGTCAAAATTGAATGAAGCGATCAGCCTGTTCAGTAAAACACAGGATGCTGGAGCACCACAGCTTGCTTCCGGAGATTTATGGAATGGTGGAGATGTAAGCAAGTGGATAAAACTATGCTGGGGATTAAAAGCCCGCTATATGCTGAAGCTCTCAAAAAAATCGGACCTGTATAATGGCGATTCTATTTTGTATTGTTTATCCAAAGGTCCACAATCAAATGCCGATAACACTATAGGGCCTGGCTTCAACAACAGCACCGTAACCGATTACCTGATAGGTGATCCCGTGGTAACAAACGGAAACTTTGACTATGCAGCTTATGGCAGTTCTAACCGCATTTCCCAATTCCATTACAACCTGTTGACGAATATGCGTGGTTCCGGGGTAGTTGATCCCAGGATGACTAAGATTGTGCCTGCTTCCATGGCTAATGTTCAACTGGATGCTACCGGCAAGGTATCATCTTATACCTGGAACCGTTCAGTAGGTGTTGATTCTTATGGCCCGGCAACCCGGTTATTGAAAAGCACCGCTACCTCTATTCAAACTGCGAGTTATGCCGCGACCAATACCAATATAACCTATGCTATTGCTGATGCTACTGAACGTGCTAATTTCATTGCTGCCCAGGTTGCAGCCGGCCGTCCTTTTACCACAAGTGGCAATAACGTAACCGTGACATACAAGGCAGGCTCCATATATATAAACAGTACGAATTACATTTTTGCCGGAGATACCGTTTATGTGAACCTGCGTAGCAGCGCCCTGGCCACGTCGGGTATAGCCGCTCAGCCTGCAAATGATGTTAACTGGTATCCTTCAACAGCAGCATATAATGCTGGCGTTATTGGTTCGACAGGCTCCTTCCAGGTCCGCCCTGTTTCCGACCAGGAAATTTTAACTTACCACGAAATGTGCTTTATAAAAGCCGAAGTGTACATGAGAATGGCTGACGCTGCGAATGCTTACATAGCATACAGGGCAGGTATCCAGGCGCACATAGATATGATGCAGGCTAAGCTCACTCAATGGAAAGCGGGAGGTTATGACAAAAATGCGGCCAATGTTGTCATTCCTGATATGCAACCAATGGATCAAACTGCTATCGCCACCTATCTTGCGAGCACTGCGGTTGCACAGGGCGCAGGGACACTGACAATGTCAGATATCATGTTACAGAAATACATTGCCATGGGTTGCAGCATTGAAAACTGGAATGATATGCGCCGGTTTAATTTCAGTGCAGGTAACGTTGGTGGTTTTGGCGTTGTTTACCCGGGTTATCAACGAGGTCCCTTATTTACAGGCCAGGCTCAACTGACAGGTACTTCCCCAACAGACCCGCGGTACTGGATGCGCCGCTGGGCATTACCTCCAACTTATGAAATAAATTACAATTCAATAAACACCCTTGCCTTAAATCCCCATGCCACTGCTGCGAATATTTGGAGTATGCCTATTTGGTGGGATTGTGCAACAGATGCTGAATATTATGGATACCTTCATTAAATGTGTTAGCTTGTTAACGCTAACAACAGGGTAGTATAAAAAACTAAAACCGTCCCAATTATACTCGGACGGTTTTTTATTTCGGGCATAATCAGCCTGTGATATTTTAAATAATAGCCAGGACCAGGCAGAACATCTTTTGAATTCATTACGGATCATAGTTCCGGAAGTCAAAGGCAAATTCCGTACACTGGTCGCAAATGCCCCCTCAAATAGTCACAACAACACCGTGTTTGAATGAAGCGGTGATACTAGCTTTGTGTTATAAAAATTATACGCATTCCAAAAAATTTAAAAAAGGGTAAAGACCTGCCTACTGCGCCTTCGCGTAGCTTGCGCCTCCGCTAAAGCTTTAGCGATACGCGGATGGCGGAGCAAGGCCGGCAGGCAGCAAATCCTTCGATCTTTAAATTATAAATTATCAATTATGAAAAACATGATTAAAACGGGAATGATCTGCTTGGCATTGGCATCGTTCATGGCAGGCTGTGGCGATTCTCAGCAGAAATCCGCTACCGAAAATAAGAATGACACTGCATCCAGGAATTCCCTCGCCGAAGATAATAGATCAACAGATACGATCAAGGCATACGCTTCCGTCAATGGGCTCAAAATTTATTACGAGATTACCGGCACAGGACAACCATTGATTCTTTTGCATGGCGGATTTGGGAATACGGAAATGTTTATGCCTGCCCGGGCAGCGCTTGCAAAGAATTATAAAGTGATTGCCGTAGATCTGCAGGGCCATGGACGTACTGCCGATATTGACAGGCCAATCGTCCCGGATTCGATGGCCAATGACATAGCTGCGTTGATCAAAGAACTTAATCTTGAAAAAACAAATATCGTCGGCTATTCATTGGGAGGAATGGTTGCCCTCCGCCTCGCCATTCAGCATCCGGAATTACTACAAAAAGTGGTGCTGGTTTCATGTCCGTTTAAACGGAAAGGATGGTTTCCGGATTTACTTGCTCAACAGGATCAGATGGGGCCTGCCTCCGCAGAGGCGATGAAACAATCACCGCTCTACCAATCCTATTTAAAACTGGCGCCAAAGCCTGAAGACTGGACAAAACTGGTAACGAAAATGGCTGTGGCCATCAAAAAAGATTATGACTGGTCTAAAGAAGTGGCAGCAATTAAGTTACCGGTATTGTTAGTGTCTGCCGATGCAGACGGGGTAATGCCGGGTCACATGGTAGAGTTCTTCAAATTGCTTGGCGGGGGTTTGAAAGATGCTGGTTGGGACGGTTCCGGAAGACCGGCTTCACAACTTGCCATCATCCCAAATCATACACATTATGATATTTATATGGCGCCTACTTTACCGGAAGTAATAATACCATTTTTAAATAAAAAGTAAGACAGCGTTTGAAAGCGATAGACAAACTGTGACATTACCTTCGTTGCATTTTTTCATTCTGAAGAATATCAGATCAAAATAACATTGTAAAGTCTTCTAATAACCGGTCCATGAAAGTTCGAACTCAGGCTGAGGGGTGCACTGCGCCCGCCGAAGCTCTCAAGTGAAACCCAGGAGTGAAGGCGGCTTTTTCAACGAAATTGATACCTGGTTCTTCAAAGGGATAGGGGAACAACCTTTATCTTTAATCCCCGATGCGCCAAAGCGTTCTTTGAAAGTGGATTGCTGTATCTTGAATATTGGGTTTCATTATTTATGAGTTAGCAGCCACATTTTCAACAGCTATAACGAATCAACCAAATGAAATTTTTATCAGCCACATTCTTTTCTTTTTTTTCAATTGCTTGTTTTGGGCAAACTGATCACGCAGATTCTTTGCGAAATGCTTACAACGCTGACCTAAGAGTTATCAGCACTAAATTTTCGCAAACATATTACCCGAACAGCCCAGCTATCTATTCTCTGAACGAGAACCAGTTTATTAAAAAAATTGATTCATTAAAGGCTCCTTTTTTAAAAATTGCCAGTAGTTATGAAAAATCGTTTCAAACAATTGACAAAAATTTTGTGCCTAATGAACGAAGGGACATTGAATATTTTTTTGACAGGATTGTATTAGACTACCCATACTTTCATGAAAATTACACGGGCCAAAAAGCCCAGTTATCAACAGCTACGCAAAAAACCCTGAACGGGCATTTAAAAGACTTTAATGACCCAGAACTTTTATCAAGCAGGGATTTCCAGGGATATGTGGAAGCCTTTTTAAGGCACCGCTCTTCGGAAGAAGTTAAGAAGAAGATGTACAAAAAGTCCGACAATAAGAGGCTTGACGCTTATCTCAATTTGATCCCTAAATATTTTACCCGTCAGGAGTGTAAAGACTACTGGCAATATCATTACTTATCCGGGCACATAGAAGACTGGGGAGTTAAAAATATTGATGGTGATGTAAAATCATTTCTTTCAACTTGTAAAAATCCGGCTTACAACAAAACAATTGACAGCGTTTATAGGGAGGGTGTAAATTTATACAAGGGACATGTGATTAAAACATACAAAGCTATCGATGGATATAATCTTGATTTACATATTTTTTTGCCTGACAGTCCTTACCAAAAGAAGGAGAAATTTCCTGTTATTGTTTATTTCAGCGGCGGTAGCTGGACAAAAGGAAATCCTGAATGGGCATTCTATAGTTGTGCGGACTATGCAAAAAAAAATTGGGTTGCCGTATCAGTGGAATACAGGCTTGCTGACAGACACGAAACAACTCCTTTTGAGGCGGTGAAAGACGCAAGAAGTGCAATCAGATGGTTAAGAATGAATGCTGATACTTACAATATTGACACGAACAGAATTGTGGCATCGGGCAATTCCGCTGGCGGTCATTTGGTTTTAACCACTGCCATGGCAAATGAGTGGAATGAAAGTACAGATAACTTAAATTATAGTGCTTCTCCAAACTTATTACTGGTTAATTCGGGTGTTTATAATTTATATTCTGAGGGCAGTACAGACTGGATAACCAGGGACCTTAAAGATAAGAGCCTGGTAAAAAAGATATCACCCCAGCATTTGCTGATAAAAGGACTTCCACCTATGCTAATTATTCACGGTACAAACGACCAAAGTGTGGACTATGCAACGGCAAAAGCTTTCGCAGAAAAAATGAAACAATTAGGCAATCAATTTGAATTTGATACCTTGGAAGGCGCTCCACATTACATATGGTTTGATGGACGTTTTTCTGGTAAAGTTGCAAGTTTGAGAAAAGAGTTTTTAAAAAAATATGGCTATGAATAACAAAAAACTACAACTATTATCAAATCCTGTAGAACTTCTTCTTGGGCATTTAAATTTAATTAATGAAAATTAACTGACAATTGCAACGACAATTTATGAGTTTTGACCTTTTTATCTCCAGTATTTCAAAACATATTTCGCTGACGGTTGAAGAAAAAGAATTTTTCACCTCATTGCTAAAGCCAAAATCTCTAAGGAACGGAGAATTTTTGCTTCGGGAAGGAGATATATGCAAATATGAATCCTTTGTAGTCAGGGGTTGTCTAAAAACTTATTACCAGGACGAAAATGGGTTTGAACATATCATCGACTTCTCGATCGAGGATTGGTGGGCAGATGATTTATACAGCTTCTTAACGCAAACTCCGTCCAGGTCGAATATTAAAGCAATAGAAGATACGGATATCTTACAAATAGGCAAGACTGACCTGGCTTTGATCTATCAAACGATTCCCAAATTTGAGCGGTTTTTCCGGATACTTTTTCAAAACGCCTTCATTACTCAAAGGGAACAAATAAATTTGGCCTTATCTGCTTCTGCCGAAGAGCGATATCTCTTATTTATAAAGAAGAAACCATACGCGGAAAAAAGATTTTCTCAAAAAGACATAGCCTCTTATTTGGGTGTCACCCCGCAGTTTTTAAGCACCCTGAAGAAAAAACTGGGCCGAGTTAATGTAGATTAACTTTCACCTCATATGGTCTCATTTATTTTGCAATAAAAGAGGCCATATGACAAGAGAAAAACTAATAAACGCACAAAATATTTCAATTCATCTGTTTAAAGTTATTGAAGAAAGCAATTTAATTCAGGCAGGAAAATCAGAGGAACAGCTATGCCTGGAGATCTGTGATTTGGCGCTAAAGGTGTTTGGGATAGAAAAACACTGGCACAAGAAAATTGTGAGAAGCGGGAAAAATACCCTGGCGATCTATCTCGATAACCCGCCCAATCGCGAAATAATCGAAGATGATATTCTATTCATCGATTTGGGCCCGGTAGTGGACGGTTATGAGGCTGACATTGGCAGAACTTATGTATTGGGGTTATCTCCCGAAAAGTGGCAATTGAAAAACGACGTTGAAAAAGCCTGGTATGAAATCCAAAAATGGTATCATAGCCAGGATACGGTGAAAGCGTCAGTATTATTCGCCTACGTCGCCACAAAGGCAAAAGAGTATGGATGGGAATTTGCAGGAGAGATTGCAGGGCATATCGTCGGAAAGTTTCCTCATGAGCAACCACCAGACCCTAAAAGCCTGGAATTGGATATTCACCCCGACAATCATAACGATATGTCCCTACTGGACGCCGACGGTAATGAAAGACATTGGATCTTGGAACTGCAGTTCATAGACAAACGAAGACAGATCGGTGCATATTTTGAGCAACTGCTGTAATAATTTCAAGTAACACTACTATTTGTAATACTAAAGTAAAATGAGTATTTCAAGAACAGACAGACCTGCATTAATACTGGTCGACATTCAAAAGGGCTTTGACGATATTGCATATTGGGGTGGGCAAAGGAACAACCCGGATGCCGAAGAAAATGCAGGGGAGCTTTTACAACTTTGGAGAGAGCACCGGCTTCCGATTTTCCATATTAAACATTGTTCATCCAAACCCGAATCTTTGCTAAATGAAGCAAATGCAGGAAATGATTTCAAAGACCTTGTTAGACCAATTCACGACGAACCAATAATTAAAAAGAATGTAAATAGCGCTTTTATCGGGACAGATCTGAAAGAGCGACTTGACAATTTAGAAATAACAAAACTTGTTATGGTGGGTTTGACCACTGACCATTGCATATCAACAACTGTAAGAATGGCCGGCAATTTGGGGTTTGACACCTTTCTTGTATCTGACGCAACAGCTACTTTCAATAAAAAAGGCCTGGAAGGCCAGGATTATCCTGCGGAACTTATACATGCAACTGCACTTGCAAGTTTGAATCACGAATTTGCCAGGATAGTTACAACAGAATTTTTGAAGCAAAATATATAATCCGATTTGATCTCGATCGGATGAATGATAGCAATCACGTCGTTCCTGGTCATTAAGTGATCGTTTAGAATATCCTGTCGTTGACCTTCTTCGTGCATACTTTATAATTTAAGACTTGTTAATGACAACCTGCACCTTGCTGTCTTCAAGCCTGCGGTATAAATTGATATTCATTTTTACCGGGTACCAGTCATAGAGCAACAATTCCAGCGGGCGCCACAAGACAACCCATCCGAGAATAATAAATGACTCCCGAATAAACAGGATAATCCTGTTATCAGGCATAAACCGGGCGGCGATTTCGGTCAGGGAAAATATGACAGCGAGTAAACCTAAAGCAATGAATAGTGTTCTCCAGCCGTATTGGAAAACGCGTTTAAGCTCTTTTTGTGATTGCTCCCTGCGGTAACAGAAATGCCTGTGTATGGCAGTCGCTATATCATCTTTGTACTTAACTTCCGATAATGCAAGATGTACTTTTATGTTAATTGCAGTTTTACGGGAGAGAGCTTCAGCCTCTTCGACAATGAATTCTTCAGCATCAGTTTTGAGTGTTCTCTTGCGATAAGGTGAAACAGGAGAACGAAGCAATTCATCTATATTCAATATTTGAAGTGTGATTTCGGGAGTTCGACTCATATCCAAGTTTTGACTTGAAATAATGTATTGCCTGTAATTTTCAAAAACCTTTGGAACCCCTGACCGGTTTCATAATTTCATTTGCCTAGCTCCAGTATATATTCACCTTTTCCTGGTATTGTGATCGGATTTTTAATATCAAATGACCTTGATGTAATTATATCACGGCCACTGCGAAAGTCTCCTGTTATATCGCTAAAGCGACCCATTTGCAGAGTTTGCTCGCTCGCGCTTCCATTGAGTATGACCAGGACAGTATTGTTATTTTTTATACGGCCATATACATATATTCCATTTTTTGGGGCATAATGAATTAGCTTTCCCTGTGTAACCGCTACGCTGTTCTTTCGCCATTGCAGTAGTTTTTGCATATAATCCCATGCTTCATTTTGCATGTCGGTACGACCAGTTTTTGAAAACGCATCAGTTTTATCACCTGGCCATCCACCCGGAAAATCTTTCCTTAGTCTTCCGTCACCTTCTTCTTTTGTTCCGGTCATTAATATCTCTGTGCCGTAATAAACTTGGGGAATACCACGTGTAGTCAATAAAAATGCAAGGCCCTGTTTATAGCGTTTTAGATCGGTATCATCGGCACGATTGAACCGGCTAAGGTCATGATTATCTAAAAATATTAGCAGGTTATAAGGATCAGGATATATGAAATCCTGTGCGATATCTTCAAAAATATTCGTGAGGTAGCCGCTGTCGCTTTTGCCGAAAGCATTTTGCATAATAAATGTAAGCGAAAAGTCCATGGCTGTTTTTAAATAGGAGTTTTTATTGGCGAGCCTTGAATTTTGCTGCCACCAGGCAGGTGCTGTTGCTTTATTGTACCATGTTTCGCCAACGATATTGAAATGGGGATATTCAGCATAGACCTCTTTGCACCAACGGGCTAAAAAATCATAGTCGAGATAAGAATAAGTATCCTGCCTGATGCCATCGATACGTGAAAACTCTATCCACCAAATACTGTTTTGGATAAGATAAGTGGCAAGGTGACGGTTGCGTTGATTTAAATCGGGCATGCTCCTGGTAAACCAGCCATTTAAAAAATTGCTTTTTTCGGTTTCAGAAGCATGAACATCCATGACAGTCAGAGTAGCATGATTGGTCTGCAGAAAAACTCCGTCATTATTTATCCAGTCTTTGGATGGGAGATCATTCATCCACCAATGCGAACTGCCGCAATGGTTAAAGACCATATCCATAACCATTTTCATTCCCCTATCGTGGACCGTTTTTACCAACGATTTAAATTCCTGGTTACTTCCAAAACGAGGGTCCATTTTATAGAAATCAGTTATGGCATAGCCATGGTAAGAGCCGCCCCGCATTTTATTCTCCTGGATCGGATTAAGCCATATAGTAGTAATACCCAATTCCCTTAGGTAATCCAGGTGGTTTGCTATGCCTTCAAGATCGCCGCCATGCCGGGCATTAGGATTTTCGCGGTTAATCGTTACTTCTTCGAGATTATCATTGGCTGAGTTGGCATTTGCAAAGCGGTCAGGTGTTATCAGGTATAAAACATCGGATGGATTGAAACCCAGCGCACCGCTTTTATCATTTCGCGCAAGTAGCGGGTAGTTGTAGGTAAGTTTTTGCTGGCCTTCTGTAAAATACATTGGTACATTGCCAGGCCTTGTTCCTTTAGTAATGCTGATATAAATAAATAAATAATTGGGATTACTTGTTTTGGCGACTTCCTTCAATTTTATCCCGGGGTAATTGATCGTCACTGTTGACTTGCTAATACCAGGTCCATATACCATGATCTGCAGTTCGCTATTCTTCATCCCTGACCACCAGTTTGCCGGTTCGACACGGGTAATGTCTATCGCCTTTAACCAGGTAGTGATCAAAAGACCTGCAACAAGAAGAAGTACAGAAAATAGGTTTTTATTCATTTATATTGGGTAATGTTAAGTGAATTATGAACGGTCGATATTAAAAAATCTATTTTACCTCCAGCATATCCAGTTTCATTTTTTTATGCCAGAAAATATAAGACAGAATGCCGGGAACAAACCAAACTAACATGAAAGTCATCATTGGGTCTAAAGTCCCGGATAATGCAATACCGGAATATACGGCTGCGATGAGGTCGAAAAACAAACCTGCATAAGCCCATTCTTTTATTGTTTTTAGCCCGGGAATTAAAATAATGATCGCTCCAATAAGCTTGGCGTAACCGGTAAATGGAATAAAATATACCGGGTAGCCAAGTTGATCGTGTATCAGCTTCTTTGAATCTTCATTTACAAGTATGCTGCCGTAGGCAGAAAATATCATAAGTGCTGCAAATAAAATAGTAAATACCCAGTAAAGGATCTTGATCGTTTTCGGTTGCATGGTTGTTGGTTTGATTTAAATTTAAACTAAAACGAAATCACTGCGAAATTACATATCCATGCCAAATCCTATTGCCAAAAGTTCTCACTCAGGCTCTGAGGTTTACAAAATCTCATTAACAATCTCTTTTTGAAAGTTTTTTTTATATCCCTTACCAGGATGCCGTTACAATGCAGGTTTTGGGGTGTTTAGAAGAGAATTTTTTCGGAGATTCCGGCTCCTTTTAGTAAATATGTGCCGCTTGAATAGTTCCCTTTTTCAATAATATGGATTCCTGGATTGAAACTTTTATTCCAAAATAGTTTGCCTTCGACATTGTATAGCGATAAAACGATTGGGGTGTTTGTTTTGATTTTAACCGGTTCATTGCCTACACGATTTCTTATAATCTCAAATGGCGGCTGAATGGATGTATATTTAATCACTTTGATTTCGCTATAGCTGATATTGCCGTCGAGATCGGATTGGAGAATGCGATAATAGTTAACGCCGATGTGCGGAGCCTGGTGGTTGTAAGAATAGTCTCGTATGGTATTACTGTTAATGGACGCAGGTTGAATGGCCAGTGCCGACCAACTGTTGCCGTTGCTGCTGTATTGAATCGTAAAGTCTTTGCTGTTGAATTCGCTAGCTGTTTGCCATTTGAGTACGATCATTTTATCTTGAGCCTGAACGGTAAAGGAAAGCCAGGTGACAGGTAATATAGTTACGCCTATCGAATAGTAACTGGATTGATTGCCTTCGAGATACCCGCGATCGTTTATTGATAGAGCATTGGGGAATACAATTAATTCGCTATAGCCCCCGCTTGTAGTATTGTGAATTCCGTTGCGGTCGGTCCCGATGTTATCCCAGGCCGTTAATGAGTTGGATGGTGATGGGGCAAGTTCATTTATAGTTAGTGTAGTTGGCCATACCATTGAAAGAGGCGAAGTTGAAACACCGTTGGTCCAACCTGCGCCATTCTGCACGGATGTAGATGCGTATATATTGCTTATCAGGTTTGTTGATGGATTGGAATGCCAGTAGTAGGCGCTTTGATGCCCTAGTATAAAGCCGTCACCCCCCGAAGCAAATTTATGGATAGCGGATACGTGGCCGACGGTTGTGATGGGTGAAGCGAGATAGATAGCATTATAAGTGCCAGCGCCGACGATTCCCGAGAATCTGATGAATGGTTT
Organism: Bacteroidota bacterium; assembly: GCA_005884665.1. Lineage (GTDB taxonomy): Bacteria > Bacteroidota > Bacteroidia > Chitinophagales > Chitinophagaceae > VBAT01. The sequence continues at coordinate 4,371 of VBAT01000026.1, read as the reverse complement.
ATTGTTTTCGCGATTGATGACTCCGCTTAATACGATTGATGGCTGGAGGGCGGCGGTTGCCTGAGATAGGTTTTTAGCGTTACCGCTTTGGTCATACCATATACTGATATAGGCGCTGTTAACGCCAGTGAATGTTTTAAGCGATGATGTGTCGAGGTCGCCGGAGGCTGTGAAGCCAATATTTTGGGTGGCATTGTCGCTGGAGCGACGGACTTGTATGGCATATCCTGCATAGCTATTGCTTAACAGGCGCAAACTGTAAGCTGTAGAGGATGAGATTCCAAGGCCAGCGCGGTCGAGATTGTTTTGGGAGAAAGAAGGGGCGGCTGGTAATGATAATAATAGCAGCGCTATCAGGTATTGGTGTTTCATGAGGATGGAGATTAAAGAAATCAAAAATAACACAGGTTATTCGTAAATTGAATAAGGGGAAACCTGTAAAACTTTAATTGTTTTTGATTTTGGTTCAAGGTTGATTTATCATAAAGCAGAAAAGATGAGGCTCAGTCTCATCTTTTCCGTTTTTATTCGCGATGGTGTTTCGCTTCTGGAATAACTATTTTTTAAGTGGGAATGCCCAACGAGCATCAACAAGGGAGCTTGAATTCGGTTTTGCGTTTGAAAATTCTTGAACGACAATGATTGTAAAATGTGGCAGGCTCTGCATTTTCAGAGAAAAATACCAGAAAAGGCTGTTGTTTAAAACCAGAAATTTCCGGGATGGTTTAGTTTCTTTGAGGTCTATGACTGTCATTTCGCTTACTAAATTATACGACCTGCTCACCTCCAAACTCGGCAAGGAGACTGCAGAAAATCTCACTACCTTTATTGCAGAAAATATAAAAGAGGAAGTGGAAAACAAAACCCAGATACTTGCTACCAAAGAAGATCTCGCTAATACGAAGGTTGATCTCATCAAGTGGATCTTTGCTTTTTGGGTGGCTTTAGCCCTAATGATAATAGGCCTCTATTTAAAAAAATAAAACCTTCAAACCCTTGTTAGCGCCTGCCTGCCGGTAGGCACGTTTCGCCCCTCCAGTAACTATTTTTTAACTGGAAATCTTCAATGAGCACCAACAAGGGAATTTGAATTCGGTTTTTTGTCTGATAAATCTTGAAATATAAACACACCGTAACATAAAAAAAGAGATGAGGCTGAGCTTCATCTCTTTTTTTTATTCGCGATCGATCGATCAATACCGTTTTGCTATCTGGAACAAAAACCGTTGTGGTGTGCCGATCACTCCACCCGCTTCTCTTCTTTTCTTCAACATATCTGATTTATAGTAGGCAAAAGCTTTCGTGGTATCCATAACCGCTGTTACCAGCATTACTTTCTTGTTATCGTCCACATCATGGCCGATCACCCTGTCCACAATGCCATTGTCCATCCTTTCCTGCTTGCCTTCCTGGAAATTCTTAAACCACGCGTCCCAGTCCTTAACTGTAAATGTAGTTTTTGACCGGAGAGTGTTCGGAGCAAGCATGCTTGTATCCTGCCAAACTGCCGTCATAAAGCTGATCATTGGAGCACCTGTTACGCCACCTTTCTGCATTGCTTTCTTCAGGCTGGGATCTTTGACAAATGCCTTTGCTTTGTTCACATCATCTGCTTTCAGCACTACCATCACCATATTGGGGTCGGTGAAGCCACGGGCTATTACAAAGCTATGCACGCCGGAAGCCATGCGCATAGAATCGTGACCATCATAGGAAGCCTGCCATTTTTCATAATCAGCCACTTTATGTGTTGCGCTTATCATGGTTTGTGGTGTGGTGACAATTGTATTTTTTTCGGCGCTGACCGTTTTGGTACTGCTGGTATCACCGGTCTTTGTGGTATCAGTATTTGTTTGTTCGTTACTACTGTTATTACCACAGGATGTTAAAAGAAAAGCTGCACAAGATAGCAGCATAATTGATCGAAGGACTCTCATTGATTTTGATTTTAGTGTTAATTAAAAAGAGAAGGATAAGTGTCACAAGGGGCTGCGGGGTGCTAAATGTAGCTTATTTAATTTGTCCGGAAATTTTTAGTTTGGACCCGGTAGATCTGGCCCGTATTATCAATTATCAAGAATATAAACCACATGGGTGCAATCTAGGTTCCCTGCCGGGGCGCTCACTGCCGGGATTACCGGATAATAGTAACTGTTCCCTTTTCAGTTTTCAATTCTTCTCCAGCCAGTTGGTAGTTACACATCCAGATATAAGTACCGGTATTCTGTATTTTTCCCTGCCATTTTCCATCCCAACCCTTTGCAGGGTCCGTTGAATTCAGGATGAGCTGTCCCCATCGATTATAGATGGAAAGGCAATATTTCAGGACAAGGCCGTGGATGGTGGGACAGAATATGTCGTTTATGCCATCACCATTAGGTGTAAAAGCAGAGGGGAAATAAAAATTCTGAGTACATTTTTTCGGCAACACGTTTATATATTCCCTGCCTTTGCAAAAATTATTATAAGGAACTTCAAGCCAGTAAACACCAGACCGGCTGATCGAAATAGAGGATGTAGTGTCACCGGTATTCCAGAGATAAGAAGGAAATATATTTAAAGAATGTAATTCCTGCGGCAGACCTTCGCAAATCGTTATTTCTTTTTGTAAAAAACCAGAAGGCTGCCCCGTTGTATCAATGATAATTTTTATGGTGTTGGAATTGGCTTCTGCTGCATCGGCACAAACCAAACCGTTTTTTATTTTGCAGGACACCAGGTCGCCATCATGTAAAGTAGCGCTGCTGAAAACAGTTGTTGTTGCACCCGGCTGTTCAATTGCATTTACATACCAGTGATAAGATGGATTTGCACCGGCATTGGCAGGTGTTGCGGTAAAGCTCAAATTTTCGCCGGAACAAACATTGTTAGCCGATGCTGCAATGCTGACAGCGATCCCTAAGGAAATATCGAAGGATAGTTTCACAAGCCATTCATCTGAAGAACCATGATTATTAGTGACATCAATATCGTTGGAAGATGAAAAGCCTGTGATGAATAACGCTCCATCGGCAGCTTCGATAATATTCTGGGGATGATCACCAATAGTGCCACCAAAAGATTTCTGCCATTGTAAATCTCCTGTACTGTTTAATTTGAAGATCCAATAGTCCTCCAGCCCATAATTTTTGCAAAGATCGCCATCGGATGACTTACTTTCTGCTGCAATGAAAAAACCACCATCGGCTGCTTTCGTAATTGCATTTGCTATTTCAAACTCGCTTCCGCCATAATTTTTCTGCCATACGAGGTTACCACTCAGATCTGTTTTGATGATCCAGCAATCGGCGCTTCCCTGGTTATGAACGAATGCATCGTCCGAAAAGGAAACTCCTGCTATAACATATCCGTCTGTTAGCTGCACAAGACCATAAGGCGTTTCTCCTCCGTTACCACCAAAACATTTTTGCCAGCTAATATTTCCTGACGGATTTAATTTTACAAGCCAGTAATCCCCACTTAAGTTATGACTTACATCTCCGTCATTGGAAGAACTAAAACAGGTAAAAATAAATCCACCATCTGCTGTTTGCTCGATAATTCCTGAAGATTCTCCCATGGAACCGCCATAGCAATGTTGCCATAAGATATTGCCCGATCCATCGAGGTTGACTACCCAGGCATCGCCCAGGTTCGAAATACTGGGGTGAAGTCCCAATACGTCTCCGTCATCAGAAGTTGTATTGCCGCACACGATAAATCCCCCGCTTGAAGTTGGGTAAACTGATCCTGCAAATTCATTTAAACTTCCGCCGAGACATTTTTGCCATAAAAGATTGCCTGCATTATCAAGCCGGATGACCCATATGTCGGTACCGTTATGTATTCCTGAAACGTCACCATCGTTAGAGGAAGTATAGCCCGCGGCGACATAGCCACCTCCGGGCACTACTTTGATTTTTGCTAAATGATCGTAGTAGCTGCCGCCATAATTTTTTTGCCATTGAATAGTACCTGCCGCATTGAATTTGATCACCCATCCATCTGTCAGGCCTTTGTTTTGGGTTAGATCACCATCATGGGAAGATGAAGTGCCAGCGGTAACAAACCCTCCATCAGGAGTTGATTGGATATCATAACCGAGGTCGGCTAATGAGCCGCCTATCGCATGCTGCCATTGAAGGGAGGGAGGCGAATTCTGCCCTTTCGCTGTAATTAACGTGAGGGATAATATATAGAAGAGGCAGGCTCTCATACGCAAAGCTGCTTAAAGTTAAACTATAAAAAGGGCGGCTACCAAATTCCATAGGACGGCCCACAGAGAGCCACGGAGGAAAATAAGACTCTGCCATTCCTGCCTTGCAGCGATATAGCTACACCATGTTAGCAGCAGAGAGCCACGGAGACTTCCTGCTCTGTGTATTCTAAGTT
>VBAT01000083.1 GCA_005884665.1 Bacteroidota bacterium | reverse complement strand
TTTATTTCGTGCCCGTTTACATTTCTTACCTGCGTTTCATCTACGGGGTTTAATAAACTTTTTCTTTCCGGTTTTGGTTTCTGAAAAATGCCCTTGCTTATTGATTTGTCTTTGGCCTTTGAATTTATGATATCCGTTGTTTGAGTAGTATTCTCAAATGTGACCTGCGTGGCTTTTTTATCTTCTCTTAATCCTTTGAAGGAAGGTTGCCTTAGAGCTCCGTCCTTTGTGGATGCACGAAAGCTAATCTCCGCAACGATCTGTGGCTTCACCCAGGTGACCTCCGCCTTGGGTGGATTCGGTCTGAACCTCGAAGGCTTATTATATTCCGGAACCTCTTTGAAAGGGCACTTTGCCGTTTTTAAAGGAGACAATTTATCCAGGATTTCTTGCTGCATCTTTTGATTGAAGCCGGTCCCAACCGGACCTATATAAACAAACTCGCCACTGTCATAAACACCCATCAATAATGCGCTAAATTTTTTTGACGTCTTTTCATTTTTCGTATATCCACCTATCACTGCCTCCTGTCTTTTTTCCGTCTTAATTTTTAGCCACTCTTTCGAACGGATGCCTGGCGTGTAACCACTTTCTATTTTCTTTGCAATGATACCTTCCAATCCCATACTAGCAGCCACTTCAAATAACTCGATGCCATTTGCTTTTACCTCGTTACTCATCCTGATGAGGCCTTCGGCAGGAACTATGGATTGAAGGATCTTCCTTCTCTCAAGAAGCGAATAATTGAGAAGACTATTGCCATCATTCCACAAAATATCGAACACATAGTAAACGAGGTGACCATCGGCCTCACTTCGCCAATTTTGCAATGCGCCGAAATCTGAAAGGCCTTCATCGTTGACAATGATCACTTCACCATCTAACACACAGTTCGCCTCCCACCCACTTAATTCCTGGATGATAGGATAAAATTTTTCATTGAAAGGCTTATTGTTTCGGGAGATCAGATCTACTTTACGATTTCTGAGGTAGGCAATTGCGCGGTATCCGTCCCATTTGATCTCGTAGCTCCAGCCAGGCTCATCAAATGGTTTGTCCACGAGTGTGGCGAGCATCGGCTCAATATTTTTAGGGAAAGGCGTCTTTTTGGTTGCTAATGAAGTGGTATTCTTTCTATTGATTTTTTTTCGGGTAGTTACTGGCATCGGAAGCCGTTTACCCTTAGCGTCATTAAAACGCCATGCCACTGACTAATAGCCGTTGGGCATTCATTGGTAATTGCAAAGATTGATGGCTAATTAAACCCTTTTTACCAAACGCAATAACACCTCATTTTCTCCTTGAGAAAGTTGAAGCGTGTAGATTCCGTAAGGAAGATCTTCCAACCCTTTCCACGAAAGCTCACTGGCGTTCTCGTTCAGGGTTGTTTGAAGCTGCCTGCAGATCATGCCTTTTTCATCACGGAGTATACCCATGATGGAATCCGCCGAACGGGAATTCAACTGGATCTGCAAACTGTCTACAAATAATTGGGTTCTTAACGAGGCGAAATTGCCTGATGGTGTAGTGTGAAGATTCATAGGATCGAATTGGATAATGAACAATGAAACTGAAACGGTCAATGGATGTTTTTCATCATCCATCATCTCCTTACAAGTAACAAAATATTTTTCTTTATTCCAATCGTAAAAGAGCAATTCTATAAGATTTCTTTAGGATTTCATAGGATGAAATCCGGTTCGCCCGTGGGTACCAATTACCCGGCCGTGAAATAGCGGATAAAAGGAAATTAAAGACGATTGCAGGCGGTTATGATTTGAGCTGAAACCAAGTGGAAGGAGAAGGCCAAGCGAAGACAAGGCACTGGAAATCGGCTTATTTAGCCACTTCGAATCTGCCGCTATCGACGATCTTACCGTTCTTGTCCCGAATCTGGAAAATGTATACGCCGCGGTAGAAGTCGTTCAGGTTGACAGTTGTCTTTGGAGTAACATTGGAGGCGTCGAAAACTTTCTTGCCAAGGAAATTGTAGATCTGGAAAGAGTATGATTTATCAAAATTGTTCTGGAAGTCGAATGTAATTATTGAAGTCGCCGGATTAGGATAAAACTTTACAATCTTAGCCTGCGGGGCGTCGTGATCAGGAACGCGTTGCTGCGCCCTTGCCGCTCCGATTGAAAAAATAAAAAAAGATAAGATGTAAAAAATCCTCATCAACGGATATTGTTTAAAACGTTACTCCAACAAAATATCTCATTTGGCCAAATGTACAAACACCCGGCCAAAAAAAATAGCCAAAAAGGTAAAAATCCCAAGCTAATCAATGGGCTTTTTACGGACGAAGGCCTCTAACTAACGGTTTCCAAAGCGTGTTGAATTGCATTAAAATCCGGTTGATTACCGGCATTTTCCAGCACTTCGGCATATTTGGCGATGCCGTTTTTATCAAGCACGAAGGCGGCGCGTTTGGAAACTCCCTTCATATCAAACGAAAACTTATCATATAAACAGCCGTATTCTGCTGACACCTCTTTATTAAAATCACTCAGTAAACGAAAATTCAGCTGCTGATCTTGCTTAAACCGATTTAATGTGTGTAAAGAATCTACGCTTATTCCAAAAACTTCAGCATTCAGCTGGTTATAACGGGCAAGGTTATCTCTTACGCTGCATAACTCAGCCGTACACACGCTGGTAAATGCCAGCGGAAAGAATAATAGCAGGATGTTCTTACCAGCGTAATCAGAAAGATTCACTTTGTTCTTATCTGAATCATAAAGACTAAATGGAGGCGCCTTCTGCCCAGCCTGTATACTCATTAGCTTAATTTATCCAAATGTAGGCGAAGATTGCTAAGGCAGTCACAATGCAAATAACAATTACCTTCGGACACCATTCAATACGTAAATGCTTAATTATGAGAAAATACATCGTTGAATTCATTGGAACGTTCTTTCTTGTGATGACAATCGGGATGGTTATACTTGGAGGTAAGGGCGACTTTGCATCATTGGGTATCGCCGCTGTCCTGATGGTCATGGTTTATGCAGGCGGGCACATATCCGGAGCACATTACAATCCGGCTGTCACGCTTGCTGTTCTTATACGCGGAAGGATTGGAGCCGGTGAAGCGGTTGGTTATATGATTGTTCAAATCATAGGCGCGGTGGCTGGAGCCTT
>VBAT01000081.1 GCA_005884665.1 Bacteroidota bacterium | reverse complement strand
AGGCCAGCCAGGTGCAGGTGTTGCATTGCCCGGGTTGTTTTTCCAGATATATGCTATAGTCCCGGCAGTTAATACATCACCAAGAGGCACAGCATACGCAGAAAAAAGTGGGTCCTTATAGAGTCCGTTGCCGCTTGCATCAATGGCTGCTTTGTTTGCAGCTTCATCTCCGATTGGCGGGCAAGTGGATGTTCCGCTATTGTCTGTAAATGGAGCCCCGGCGGAAACACTGGTATTTAAACCAGCAGTAGTAGTGCCGTTATAATTTCCATCTACAAATCCTTCTATTAACGGATGGCCATAGTTTCTGAATGATTCGATTATATTTATTTCGTCATCACTGTATGGTCCATGAGATGAACCATATAATTTATTTGTTGAAGTATCATAAGCAAAGCCCTGGTTATTTCTTATACCTATACTATATACTGCACTTTGTACACCAAGCAATACGTTATATGGATTAGTATTAGGTATCCATCCATCTGCACCTGCCTCACCATCAGATTCAAGATTAAAACGTAATATTTTCCCTTCATAAGAAGAAGGATATTGTGCATTTTCAGGACGCATCCTGTTGGCAAACTGGCCTGCGCCCATATCTCCTGCAGCATAAAATAAATAATACGTTCCGCCGGGAGTAACTGGAGCAATAATCATTCTTTGAGAGTTATGATCCTGCCCTCCTGGTATAGTATCACAAACTACTGCCGGGGAACCTAATTTTCCTGTGCTGCTATTATATGTAAACCTTACAATTTTATTTCTAAAGAATATTCCTGCTGAACCGGATGCAGTATATAAATATCTATGAACATAAGATATATATACAAAATCATGAGCACCGTCACCGAATTGTGGATGAATGGCCAAACCAGCCAGGCCTCCCTGTGGCCAGTTAGCAGCAGTGGCATTCCAGTTTGAGGTGCTTGTAAGATTCACTGCTCTTAAAGAATCTGCGCCCCATGCACTAAGATCAGTGCTTGTTGAATTAAGATCTAACACAGTTGTTTTTGCTCCTGTTGAAGGATCCATTCTATAAACTTTATAACCTCTGGATTCTGTTATCCATAATTTATTATCGGGACCATAAGTAATTTCCCATGGATATTGCAAAACACCGGCATCGGAAAGAATAGTTTGTTTATATACTTCATTCATGCGACCTGCGGTAACGGTAACTGCTGTGGTTGCCGTAGCTGTAATATTAAATGCTGATCCGGCGGATGTACCTCCGATTGATCCGGTGCCTGCCGAATAAACTCTTATATAATAAGTAGCTCCGCTGATCACTGTAGTTACAAGACTTGTTGTTCCGCAGGCATAAGAAGTTAAAGAACCGCATGATCCTGAAAAAAGCTGAATCCTTGCACCTGATGTACTCAAATTGGTTCCGATAGAAGATAAAGTGATATTAAGTTCAGTATTTGAAGGAGTGAACTTATACCATACATCATCATCGGGTGTGCCTGTGCTACAACCGGTAGGAATACTGCTGCTTGCTGATGCAAGCCAAACCGTTCCTGAAGTATTGGCGACTCCATTTGAAAGTGTTACAGCACTTGAACAATCATCATTGGAAGGTGGTGAAGAAAAAGTAGCTGTAATACTAAAAATTGAACCGCTTGAGGTACCACCAATAGAACCAGTTCCCAATGAATATATCCGTACATAATAAGTCGTTCCATTTGTTACCGCAGTTGTAAGATTGGTATTTCCGCAAGCATAAGAAGTTAAAGAACCACATGTGCCTGTGAACATTTGTATCATCGCACCTGATGAACTTAAATTAGATCCAATAGAACTTAGATCAATGGATGCAATGGTCGTTGTTGTGGTAAACTTATACCATACATCATCATCGGGTGTGCCTGTAGCACAACCAGTAGGAATGCTTCCACTTGCTGATGCATTCCAAACTGTCCCCGAAGTATTGGTTACTCCATTTGAAAGTGTTACAGCTCCTGCGCAATCATCATTTGATGGTGGAGAAGAAAAAGTAGCTGTAATACTAAAGGTTGAACCGGCGGAAGTACTGCCAATAGAGCCTGTACCGGATGAATATATTCTTACATAATAAGTGGCTCCATTTGTTACCGTAGTTGTAAGACTGGTATTACCACATGCAATTGATGAAAATGATAAAGGGCTGCAGGTTCCGGATAAAAGCTGCAGCATAGCGCCGGATGTACTTAAATCAGAGCCAATAGAACTTAGATCAATAGTTGCGATAGTAGTTGTAGCGGTGAATTTATACCATACATCATCATCAGGATTTCCAGTTACACATCCAACAGGAATACTACCGCTTGCTGTAGCATTCCAAACTGTTCCTGAACTATTGGTTACTCCATTCGTAAGAGTTACAGCGCCTGCACAATCATCATTTGATGGCGGACCTATTACAGTTATTGAAAAACCATCACCACTGTTAATACCACTTGAGCCAGCTGAATAAACTCTTATATAATATGTTCCACTTGTAAGATTAGCAGCAGAGATTTCAGTGTTGCCGCAGGCTATTGATGAAAATGATAAGGGACTGCAGGTGCCAGATAAAAGTTGAACCATTGCACCGGATGTGCTTAAATTACCACCTATCGAACTAAGAGTAACTGTTACACTTGTTGTCGATGATAAAGTAAACTTATACCATACATCATCATCAGGCGTACCTGTACAAGTTCCTATTGGGATACCTGTACTGGTAGTAGCTTGTTTAACAGAACCGCTTGAATTGGTAACACCTAAAGTTAGTGTGACAGCGCCACCGCAATCATCATTGCTTGGAGGAGGGGCACCGGCAAATACAAATTGAAAAGAAAAAATAAATAGAAATAATGCGATGGTTCGGGCAGTAGTCTGTGACATGGCTTTAAAAGGATTTGGATAGTAAAATAAAGTGAGTAAAAATAAAAGTAAACATTCACCGGTCAAATAGCATTATCCCTGAATTATATGCAGAAACTACGAGGTAACACTTAGCGTGGTTATTCTATTGTATTACATGTTTCCACTTAATATCTTCACCCGTTGTTTTATTCTATCATAAGAGTAAAACAGTATTTACAACATTCCAAGTCCAAATCCTTTGTATGAACCACTTGAGTCGTACCTTAATTACTGCTTTTTTATTTTTCCAATGATGATTGTAGCAATGCGGTATTGCTGACCTCATCAACTTCCTGTGCCAACACTGCAGGAACAAATGCAAGCGCAACTTATAATCCTTCTACTTTTACGGCTGGATGTGGCGCTACTAATAAAGTGGATGTATGGTACAGATTTATAGCAGTATCCACTACACAAACGATCACCGTATCTTCTGGTCCATCACAGGTTCGACTTGAACTTTTTTCAGGAACATGCGGATCAATGACCTCACTTGCTTGTAGCAATAGCTCTATAATTTATACAAATCTTGCAATTGGCACTACTTACTATATCCGTGTATATACACAAAATAGCAATACAGGTGCATTCAATATTTGCGTTACCTATTCACCTCCGGCCAATGATGATTGTTCCGGTGCAACCAGTCTGACATCTTATCCTTCCTGTATCAATACTGCTGGTACATTAAATGCAGCTACAGCTAATGGTGCAACAGCCTTAGGATGTTTTGCTGCCGGTACTTATTATGATGTTTGGTATTCTTTTGTTGCAGCAACTACAACTGAAACAGTTACTGTAAGCAGCTTAGGTGCAAACATCACAAATCCACAGATTCAAATATATGGTGGAACCTGTGCCGCATTGACCAATCTTACAGCATGTGGTACTACATCAGTTACTAAATCAGGATTAACTATTGGCACCACCTACTATGTACGTGTCGCCAATTTAAATGCAAATCCTTCTGGTGCAGGAACTGTTGCGAATTTTAATATCTGCGTAACTCATACTGCTCCTGCAAATGATGATTGTTCCGGCGCTGTTTCTCTTACATCAGGTACAACCTGTGTTAATACCGGTGGAACATTAGTGGGCGCCTCCTATACAACAATATCAGCTATAGGTTGTGGTACTGCAAGCCGCAATGATGTTTGGTATAGTTTTGTTGCCGTAGGTGCTAATACAACTATTACTTTATCTTCTGCTCCGGCCAATCCACGCATACAACTTTTTTCAGGCAGTTGTGCAGCACTTACCTCTGTTGCATGTGTCAGTGGTACTACTTTAGCATCTACAACACTTACTCCCGGTACTACATATTATGTAAGGATCTATACTGATCCTAATACCATAAGCGCATCCAATACATTTAATATTTGTGTTACGCATACACCACCGGCTAATGATGACTGCGGAGGTGCAATTTCCCTGACTTCGAATACTGGTTGTATTAATACAACTGGTTCATTG
>VBAT01000069.1:6608-16910 GCA_005884665.1 Bacteroidota bacterium | reverse complement strand
ATGGTTTAAACAACAGGGATACAAGTTCCCTGGCAGCGCATTGTTTGAGTTTATCACTTTCAGGGTGTTGCTGGCTATGTTGTTTGCGTTGATCATATCCATGCTTTTTGGCCGGCGGATCATTTGGTACCTGAGAATGAAGTTAGTTGGCGAAAGTGTCCGCGACCTCGGACTGGCCGGCGAACAAACCAAGAAAGGAACGCCGACGATGGGAGGAATTATTATCATTCTTGCCATAATCATTCCGACCCTTTTGCTGGCAAACCTGAATAAAGTATATATCCGGTTGATGCTGATCAGTACGGTTTGGTTGGGAATTATCGGGTTCGTGGATGATTATTTGAAGCTAAGGGCCAAACGTATCGCACAACAACAGGGTGTAGCCTATAAGAAAGGAGATAAAGACGGATTGGCAGGCTGGTTCAAAATATTGGGGCAGGTGGGATTAGGGATCATTGTTGGGGCCACTCTTTATTTTAACAGCAGTGTGAAAATACAAAGAGAGTTCATTGGCAAACCGGGACCGACCGACACTACTGTAATCGTCAAGACAATTAATGGCAAAACCAGATATTTTACCGAAAGTAAAGTGCCTATTACAACGATTCCTTTTGTGAAGACGCATGAGTTCAATTATTCTAAACTGCTGCCCGCAGGCTGGAGAGATTATTCATGGATCCTTTACATACTGATCGTCATATTCATTATTGCGGCGGTATCAAACGGGGCTAACATAACGGATGGACTGGATGGAATGGTCACAGGCACATCGGCATTGATCGGGGTGTTATTGGGAATATTTGCTTATGCCAGCGGTAGTACAGTTTTCGCAGACTACCTCAACATAATGTATATCCCTAACCTGGCTGAGTTATCCATATTCATCGCTGCCATGATCGGTGCCTGTATCGGCTTTCTATGGTTTAACTCCTATCCCGCGCAGGTATTTATGGGAGATACGGGAAGCCTCACGCTCGGTGGTATCATAGCAGCGCTGGCGATCATCGTTCATAAGGAATTGCTGATACCGATTTTCTGTGGTGTATTCCTTGTGGAAAATATCAGCGTGATCCTGCAGGTGAGTTATTTCAAGTACACGAAAAAGAAATACGGTGAAGGCAGGAGGATCTTTTTGATGAGTCCCCTACATCACCATTACCAGAAGAAGGGATATCACGAGGCGAAGATTGTGACAAGGTTCTGGATCGTAACCGTGTTGCTGGTGTTGTTGAGTATAGTTACGTTGAAATTGAGGTAAGAAAAGTTGAAAATATTGAATAGGAGCGGGAAGTGGTTTCCCTCCGTCATTGCGATCCGCCGAAGGCGGAGAAGCAAGGAGAGGGACGGAAGGGTGAGGCCGATGCAGATAAAGCAATAGCAGCTGAAATTATAAACAATATTAAATAGGAGCGGGACGTGGTTTCCCTCTCCTTTGGAGAGGGACGGAAGGGTGAGGCCGATGCAGATAAAGCAATAGCAGCTGAAATTATAAACAATATTAAATAGGAGCGGGACGTGGTTTCCCTCTCCTTTGGAGAGGGACGGAAGGGTGAGGCTTAAGAGTTTTATATGAAAAACCAAACCACCATCCTATACCCCCTGGAAACGAGAGAACGAAAAACATAAAAGGACTTGTGGAGTTTGATTGAAACTAATGCTTACGAAAAACCACTGTCCGTACACTGGCCTTACGGTCGCACGGGCCCGACAAAAGTGCGACGGGTAAAATGGAGAAGCGGTTAGTCATACTTGGAGGAGGTGAGAGCGGTGCAGGCGCTGCATTGCTCGCAAAGAAAAAGGGATATGACGTATTCGTTTCCGACGAAAGTTCTTTGAAAGAAAATTATCGTAACGTGTTGCTCGATGCCGGGATTGAATTCGAGGAAGGAAAGCATACTGAATCGAGAATTCTTTCCGCCGATGAAGTGATGAAGAGCCCGGGCATTCCGGAAAAGAATGCCATGGTAAAAAAAATAAGGGCGAAAGAGATTCCGATCATCAGCGAAATCGAGCTGGCTTACCGGTTTAAGGGCGACAGCAGGATCGTTGCTATCACGGGCAGCAATGGAAAGACGACCACGACTGCACTTACCTATCATATCTGTAAGCACGCCGGGTTGGATTGCGCGCTGGTTGGTAATATCGGTTACTCATTTGCCAGGCAGGTAGCAGAAGATCCGAAGCCATGGTATATAGCCGAGATCAGCAGTTTTCAATTGGATGATATTAAAACGTTCAGGCCTGATATCGCGATACTGACCAATATCACCGAAGATCATCTCGACCGTTACGACTACAAGTTTGAGAACTATATCCGCAGCAAATTCAGGATTGCGGAGAACCAGCAGACAAATGATCATTTCATTTACTGCCAGGACGATGAAGTAACTATGAAATATTTAAACAACCCGACCGCTATCGGGTTTAACATCCGATCAATACAACTGCCGATTAGCATGAAAAGAGAACTAACCAACGGAGCATTTATCAAAGACGGGGACATGTACATCAGAACCGGGCGTGACTTCGTATCAATGAGCGTATATGATTTTGTCCTGAAAGGGAAACACAATCAATACAACACGATGGCCGCCTGCCTGGCAGCCACAACTATGGAGATACATAAAGACAGGATACGGGAAGCCATGCAGAATTTTCAGAGTCTGGAGCACCGGATGGAACCTGTTGCTACTGTGCGGGGAGTTGAATTCATCAATGACAGCAAAGCTACCAATGTGAATTCCACCTGGTATGCGCTGGAAAGCATGACGAAACCAACCATACTGATCCTTGGCGGAGTGGATAAAGGAAACGATTATTCATTGATCGCCGACCTGGTGAAGGAGAAAGTGAAAGCGATCATTTGCCTGGGAACAGATAACCGTAAAATACACGAAGCATTTGGAAACATAATAAGCCCTATTGTAAATACAGGCAGCGCCTCGGAAGCCGTACATGCTGCCTTTCATTTTGCAACAAAGGGAGATGTGGTATTGCTGAGCCCTGCCTGTGCCAGCTTTGACCTGTTTAAGAATTACGAGGATAGGGGAAATCAGTTTAAGCAGGCGGTAAAGGACCTATAGAGTCGCAGCCTGCTGCCCATAGGTCGATAGGCGATTCTGGATGCTAGATGCGGGATGCTGGATGTAAACCAGAACAGAATAAATGCCTCGTAGAAACAAAATGTCGGTAGCAAAAAACGATGACGTTATAAAAAATATTTCGAATTATAGCAATGTCAGAAGCAATTAACATACAACCGCCGGCGCAACGTGCATTTGGGCATTTGGCGAGCAGGACACGGGGCGACAAAGTAATATGGGCATTGACCGTATTGCTGGTGCTCGTTTCATTGCTGGCTGTATATAGCGCGACAGGTTCACTGGCGTATAAAAATTATAAAGGCAATACCGAGATCTATCTCTTCAAACAGGTGATGTTTATTTTGATCGGTATGCTGGTAATTTATTTTGCACATCGCGTCAACTATACATTTTATTCGGGTATAGCGAAGATCCTGTATATAGTTACTATCCCACTGCTGGCCTATACATTATTCTTCGGGGTAAGCATGAATGAAGGAAGCCGCTGGATCAAATTGCCACTGATCAATATGACCATGCAGACATCCGACCTGGCAAAGCTGGCGCTGTTCATGTTCCTCGCCAGGCTACTGAGCAAAAAACAGGATATTATCAAAGACTGGAAAAGAGGATTTCTGCCTGTTATAATTCCGGTTGCGCTTACCTGCATGTTGATTGCCCCGGCCAATCTTTCCACGGCTCTATTGCTTGGGGCAAGCTGCCTGATGTTGTTGTTCATCGGCCGCGCAAGCATGAAACACATATTGATAACGATCGGTATTGCCGTCATACCCATATTGTTCCTTATCGGGGCCGCAATTTTCCGTCATCAATCGGGCAATGATGAAGACACGGTCAGCAAAAAAGCATCAACAGGACTTTTTGCAAGGGTAGACACCTGGATCGGTCGCGTGGAAAATTTTATTTATGGCGGTAAAGAAGCGGATAACGATGAAATGTACCAGGTGAACCAGGCGAAGATCGCTATTGCCAACGGCGGATTATTTGGTGTAGGCCCGGGCAATAGCACGACAAGGGATTATTTACCGCAGGCATATAATGATTTCATTTTTGCCATCATTATCGAAGAATATGGTTTTATCGGCGGTGCGTTTATCGTATTTATTTACCTGGTGTTTTTATATCGGTGCATCAGGTTGTACAAGAAATGCCCGTACGCATTCGGGGCTTTTCTAGCGCTGGGATTGAGTTTTACACTGGCCATCCAGGCAATCGCAAATATGGCTGTAACGGTAAACCTGTTCCCGGTTACCGGTGTGACACTCCCTCTTGTAAGCATGGGAGGAACCAGTTTCATATTTACCTGCCTGGCAATCGGAATCATTTTAAGCGTAGCGAGAAATGTTGAACAGTCAGAAGGACAGACACCCGCAATTCAATAAATGCGGGAATGAAAAATTGAAAACGAAAAGTGAGCAAACGAATAATTATAGCAGGCGGCGGAACAGGCGGACATATCTTTCCGGCCATTGCAATTGCCAATGCTTTAAAAAAGATTGATCCGGCCATTGAAATATTGTTTGCAGGTGCAAAGGGGAAAATGGAAATGGAAAAAGTACCGCAGGCAGGATATAAGATAGAGGGACTGGATATCGCGGGTTTCAACAGGAGTTCTTTGATAAAAAACATCAGTTTACCACTGAAGCTCATCAGGAGCTTTGTCCAGGTGAAAACCATTTTTAAGGAGTTTGAGCCCGATGCGGCTGTAGGAGTAGGCGGTTATTCATCATTTCCAGTATTGCGCTATGCGCAGGCAAAGAAGATTCCAACGTTTATTCATGAATCGAATTCTTTTGCGGGCAAGTCTAATATCATATTGGGAAAAAAGGCCACAAAAGTCTTTACGGGTACTCCTGGGATGGAAAAATTTTTTCCGGCTGATAAAATAGTTATTACCGGTAACCCTGTGAGGGCAGGAATCGTTAACTCGACCATCAGTCAACATGATGGGAGACAGTTTTTTTCGTTGGATAAAGGAAAAAAAACTGTATTGATTGTTGGTGGCAGTCTTGGGGCAAGGTCTATTAATGAGGCGATAGATAAACACCTGGTTGAACTATTGAATGCCGGATTACAGGTGATATGGCAAACCGGGAAAGCTTATCAACCCAAATCGATAGCAAGCGGTGGAGTTTGGGTAGACGCGTTCATTAATCAAATGGAATATGCCTATGCGGCAGCTGATATGGTAGTTGCAAGAGCAGGGGCGATGACGGTAGCTGAACTATGTGTGGTAAAGAAGCCGGTCCTATTCGTGCCTTACCCATTTGCCGCCGAAGATCACCAGACGGTAAATGCGCAGCAGTTGGTAAACAGGAACGCGGCATTGATGGTAAAGGATAGTGAAGCAGTCGACAAAGTGGTGCCTATGATCATCGAGTTGGCAAAAGACGAAAACAAACAAACGGAATTCAGAAGAAACATCGGAGCACTCGCAATCGTAGATGCTGATAGAAAAATAGCAGATGAAATTATAAAGAGTGTTGGGTAAATGCAGGAAGTAGTTTCCCTCCGTCATTGCGATCCGCCGGCTGGCGGGGAAGCAAGGAGAGGGACGGAAGGGTGGGGCCGATGCCGATAAAGTAATAGCAGATGAAATTATAAAGAGAATTTAAGCTCATTTGTCTCGCGTCATTGCGAGCGAAGCAAAGCAAATACTGTCCTTATGATTACTCCCTTCGGGGAGAAAGAGAGTCGATGGTTATTAGTCAATAGTCGGTAGCCGAGGGTCTTCCTGCAGGCAGGCAGTTCGATAGTTGAGAGTAGGAGTCAAAGTTATTGAGATCCGCCGGCTGGCGGAGAAGCAAAATGAATGAAAAGAAAGAGAGCAATATGCCTGGTAACCCGCCTTTAGCGGTTGGAGTGACAGTTTATTTCATAGGTATCGGGGGGATTGGCATGAGTGCGATAGCCAGGTTCTTTCAATCACGAGGAGATAAAGTGAGCGGTTATGATAAAACGCCAACCGCCTTAACCAAAGAACTGGAAGCAAGCGGGATCGCCATCCACTATGAAGACAATGTGCAGCTGGTTCCAAAGGATGCAGATTTGGTGGTGTATACACCAGCCATCCCGGGTGATCACAAGGAGTTGACGTATTACCGGCAGCAGGGATACAAAGTGGTAAAGAGAAGCGATGTATTGCAATTGATAACCGGAAGTTCTTTTAATATATGTATTGGAGGCACGCATGGCAAAACGACCATTACAACGATGGTGGCGCATTTGCTCCGGGATAGTGGCTATGGTTGCAATGCTTTCCTGGGTGGTGTATCGGTGAATTATGGAACAAATTTCTGGAGCAGTGACAAGAATGTTTATGTGATAGAAGCTGACGAATATGACAGGAGTTTTTTGAAATTAAGCCCGGATATAGCTGTTATCACCGCGATGGACGCCGATCACCTGGATATCTATGGCACCGCCGAAGCAGTAGAACAGGGGTTTATTGATTTCAGCAGAAAAATAAAACCCGGGGGATTGCTGGTGAGCAAGTATGGTTTGAAAAGGGCAAGCGAACTGGAGGCGAGCAGGAAAATAGAATACAGCCTGCAGGATGAAAAAGCGGGCGCCTATGCAACTAATATCAGGATGAGTAAAGGAAGTTATGAGTTTGACGTAGTGTTAAAGGATAATAAAGTCGACAATGTGAGATTGAACATGGGGGGCATGCACAACGTGGAAAATGCAGTAGCTGCTATTACGGTAGCAAGTTCTTTAAAAATCGACAACGAAAAGATCAGGGCGGCGGTAGCCTCATTTAAAGGGGTAAAAAGAAGGTTCGAGTATATTATTCCTCCTTCTGTTGGGGGCGGAGTTTTTATCGATGATTATGCTCATCACCCCGAAGAATTAAGAGCCCTTATCACCGGCGCAAAATCTTTATTCAGCGGGAAAAAATGTACAGTGATATTTCAACCTCACCTGTACACGCGAACCCGGGATCATGCAGAAGGATTTGCGGAAGTGTTGGATATAGCTGATGAAGTGATCCTTTTACCCATTTACCCGGCGAGAGAATTGCCGATTGAAGGAGTAAACAGCGAAATGATCACGGCAAGAATGAAGAGCAAAAACAAAAAAGTCATTGCAAAGGAAAAGATACTGGATTGGATAAAGAACGATTATGCAAAGAGTTTAAACAAAGAAGCCGGCCAGGTATTGATAACAGCGGGAGCAGGGGATATCGATACGCTTGTTGATCCTATCCGAAAGGAGTTGGAAGACAAGATGGGCTAATTGAATTGCGAAACACGAAATGAATATGAACCCGGGCAGTAACCCGGCAAAACAGGAATAATGGACATCAGGAGAACAATACGGAAAATTTTGTTTGTTACTATGTGGATAGTGATCGGGGGAGGCATGTTAACGCTTCTCCTGGCAGCAATAGGCAAGCAAAAAAGAGAGCTGTGTACGGATTATGCAATAAAAATAAAAGGGGCGCAGTCCAACCTTTTTGTCGATGAGAGATCCATTGTAAAACTTCTCGAACTGGGTGGCAGTGGAAAGATCATTGGCCAGAAAAGATCCGCTTTTAATTTATTGAACATAGAGCAGCTGCTGAAAAACAATGTGTGGATAAAGGACGCAGAACTTTATTTCGACAATCATGACGTATTGTATGTATTAGTGACGGAAAGGGAGCCAGTAGCAAGAATATTTACGGTAACGGGCAAATCATTTTATATCGATGAGACCGGCAAGATGATGCCTCTTTCTGACAGGATCAGCGCCAGGGTACCAGTATTTACGGGATTTCCGGCAAAGGTTCTTAGCATAAGAGATAGCCTTCTACTGGATGAAGTAAGGTCGGCAGCCAGCTTTATTCTTCATCATCCATTCTGGATGGCGCAGGTATCACAAATAGATATCACGGCGGAAAGATATTTTGAAATGACACCCGTTGTCGGCAACCATACCGTGTATTTCGGTGACGGCGAAAACATACAACAGAAATTCCACCGGCTTTTCGTGTTTTATAAAAACGTTTTGCGCCAGGCCGGTTTTGAGAAATATAAATCTATCAATGTACAGTATGCCGGGCAGGTGATTGGTGTGAAAGGCAATAATTCAAAAAGCGATACAGCACAACTCAGGTTGAATGTAGAAAAGCTTTTAAAGGAAGCCAGGGTAATGCAGAACGATTCACTGATCGCCGCACGGGAGCTAAAGGAACAAAAGACAATTAAAGTCGACCCTACGATTGCTGCTATTGAAACTGCAAAAGGTACTGATAACAAAGGCCCCAAAGCAGAAAGTTCCGTGAATCCAGTCCTTGTGACGAATCCAGTCACTATGAAACCATTTTCTGAAGGAAAGGATAAGCCGAAGGCAGTAATGCAGAAGAGAGAGCCGTGAGCTATGAGTCGGGAGTCCGGAGTCGATAGTACTCGTGCCTGACCCCGACAGCTGACAACAGACAACTGATAATAGAATTGCAAACAACTAAAAATAGAATATCATGAACAACGAACAACCCATTATTGTCGGCCTTGACATTGGGACAACCAAGATCGCTGTGATCGCCGGTCGTAAGAACGAATTCGGCAAGCTCGAAATCCTTGGTTTTGGAAAAGCCAATTCCAACGGAGTAAAGCACGGCCAGGTGCTTAACATCGACGAAACGATCAAAGCCATCAAGCTGGCACTGGACAATTGTTTTGCTTCTAATCCAAACCTGGATGTAAAAGATGTGTATGTCGGTATTGCCGGTCATCACATCAAAAGCCTGCAAACCCGCGGTGATATTGTTCGCCAGAGTTCGGAAGAAGAAATCACACAAGGCGAAATCGACCTGCTGGTAAAAGATCAGTACAAAACATTTATACCTGCCGGTGACCAGATCATCGATGTGATACCCCAGGAATTCACAGTAGATAATTTCCAAAACATTGCTAACCCTATTGGTTATGGCGGTGTAAAAGTGGGCGCCAATTTCCATATCATCACAGGCGACAGGAATGCAATCCGGAATATCAACCGTAGCGTAGAGAAAGCAGGTTTGCATACAAAGGACCTCGTGTTGCAACCCCTGGCTTCTTCTTCAGCGGTAATGGCACAGGAAGATCTTGAAGCGGGTGTGGCTATTGTTGATATCGGCGGTGGGACTACCGACCTCGCCGTGTTCTATGAAGGCATATTAAAACATACAGCTGTTATTCCTTTCGCGGGTGAAAATATTACCAACGATATCAAAACCGGATTGGGTGTTTTGAAAACGCAAGCTGAACAAATGAAAGTGCAATTCGGAAGCGCACTCGCCAATGAAGCAAAATCCAATGCCTATATCACTATTCCCGGATTGCGTGGCATGCCGGCGAAAGAGATCAGTGTAAAGAACCTTGCCAATATCGTGCAGGCAAGGATGAACGAGATACTGGATTTTGTAACCTATCATCTCAAACAGGTAGGATTGGATAACAAGGCATTGAATGGGGGAGTAGTATTAACCGGCGGTGGTTCTCAATTGAAACACCTGATCCAATTGACAGAATATGTTACAGGTCTTCCGGCAAGGATCGGGCTGCCCAATGAACACCTGGCAGCGGGTCATATCGAAGAACTGGCCAAGCCTACCTATTCAACCTGTATCGGTCTTATCCTAAAAGGTTATGATGACTATGAGCATAATCGCAAGCAATTTGAAAAAGAATTCAGGAAAGTTGAAGTGCCGGATGGTTTGAAGAAAACAGCGGAAGAAGTTGCCGTGCCCGAAGAAGAAGTGATCACCGAAGTTCAGGTCAAACACCGTAGGGGATTAAGCAATTTCTGGGGCAAGTTTAAGGATGGAATTATTGATTTGTTTAAAGAAGAAGAAGATAAACATTTATAGTAAACACTTATCAATTTATAAACGACCCAAAAACCTTCCGCCAGTCGGCGGAGAAGTTGGAGGGCTAAATCAGTATCTATGATACATTTTGATCTGCCGAAAGAAAAATCATCTATTATCAAAGTGATTGGTGTAGGTGGCGGTGGCAGCAATGCCGTCAATCACATGTTCGGCCAATCTATCGAAGGCGTAAATTTTATTACCTGCAATACCGATGCGCAAGCGCTCGCATGCAGTAAGATCCCGAACCGGATACAGTTGGGTCCGAACCTCACACAAGGTTTGGGAGCCGGCGCCAATCCTGATATCGGCAGGCAGGCTACTGAAGAGTCGCTGGAAGAGATCAAAAGCATTTTGGAAGTA
>VBAT01000069.1:0-6558 GCA_005884665.1 Bacteroidota bacterium | reverse complement strand
CGGGCGGTGCGCCTATCATCGCCAAGATCTGCAAAGACCTGGGCATACTTACAGTTGGAATTGTCACATTGCCTTTTGCCTACGAGGGAAAGAAGCGGCAGCAACAGGCGGAAGACGGCATCAAGACCTTAAAACAATATGTCGATACCCTGCTCGTGATAAGCAATGATAAGTTGCGTCACCAGTTTGGTAACCTGAAAATGCGCGAAGCATTTGAAAGGGCGGATAATGTACTCGCGACCGCAGCAAAATGTATCACCGATGTGATCAGCAGTACCGGCCAGATCAATGTGGATTTTGCCGATGTATGTACTGTCATGAAGAATGGAGGTGTTGCTATACTGGGAAGTGCTGCCACAGCCGGCGAAAACCGTGCGCATAGAGCAATCGAAGAAGCATTGAATTCACCATTGCTGAATGACAGCGATATCCGCGGCGCCAAATGGATACTGATAAATATTAATTCTGCCGAAGGTGAAACTGAATTCACGATGGATGAAGTGGAAATAATACAAACTCATTTGCTGACACAGGCTGGGGAAGGCACCGATGTCATCCTGGGACTGGGTTATGACAACACCCTCGGCGATAAACTGGGTATTACACTTATCGCCACAGGTTTCGAGCATAAGGATCCTTTTACCAGGAAAGAACCGAGAAAACCTGAGCCGAAGAAAGAAGAAAAGATCATCATGGTGTTGGGACAACCCGAAGAAGACAAGAAAGATGATATGAAAGTAAAGGCCGCCGTTTCTCCTTTGAATACAGATGGGATGAAACCGGATGTCATCGCGTCTTTGTCAAAGGTCATACAGATGAACAATGGTGATAAAAAAGCGGAGATCGTCTTCTCACCTTTATTACAGGTCGCCAGCCAGGATGAAAAGAACACTGCAAAGACAAGTGCTGCCGAACGTCTCACTCCGCGGCTGATCGAAGACTTTGTTGATGAGATCCCCATGCCAGGCATGAATGATATAGTCGAAACAGATCATATCAAGGATGAAGAACCGGTGATATTACTGCGCCTGAACGGAGACGAAAAAACCCCAGGTAAAAATACCAATGAGGATAGTGTAAATACTGGTAGTAAAATGTTTATTACGGAAAAGGATCAAGATATAGACTCGCAAAATCATTCGAACGACAGGAAGATAGCGATCGAATCACAATCTATATCCTCTTCGATTACCAGGAAAGAAACTACCGGAGAGCCAGTATCCCAAACAAAGAAGGAAGAAATAACTAAACATAGTACTACCCCGGTGCCTGCAGCATCGGGTGGCTATCTGGCCAGACCATCCAATATCTACGCAGAGTCAAAGCAAGAAGTTGATACTTCAAAAAGCTCTGATGAAGACCGGGTCCCCCACAGTTATGCCGCGGATGAAGAGGAGCAGGAGCTTCTCGATCTGCAAATGCAGCTGGTAGAAAGGGATAACATTCCTGCGGCGGATATGCCGTTGGCCCATCTGGCTCAACCACCTTTGGCCACCGAAGCTGAGGAGCTTGCGCTGCAAGACGAAGCTGAAGAGCAAAAACGTAGGGCGACCGAAAGACTGCACAAGTTGCGCAACTTGTCATTCAACGTCAGCGGTGCAGACCCGAATAATGAGTTTGAAAACGTGCCGGCTTATATCCGCCGCAACATGGAATTGTACAACAGCAACTCCCACATCGAAAATTTCTACAGTAGTTACGAAGTAAAAAAAGGTGCCGATAACAAAACCGAGATCAGCACGATCAATACATTTTTAGACGGCAAAAAACCTGACTAGCCTTGACAGCATACCCATAGGGTGAATATCAATAATTCGGAACCCTCATTCGTTCCAATGAAGCCCCGTCCGCCGCGGGCATCCGGGCGGGCACAAGATTTAATGGCTTGTGTTTTTTAGTTGTTCCCCCCGATTTTCATCGGGGGGTTTTGTTGAAGAAAGTCGAAGTGACAATTACCAAATCCGAAAACGCCGAATTCATTGGCATTTTTCGATTTTCGACATTAAAATTTCGTGCTTTTATAAAATTATTGGCCCAGCTTAGCACTATCCTGAGCGTGGGTTCTGTAATTCTGCGCAACCTAATAACATTTTATTGAATAAATTTGAAATAGGAGCTTCGTAACTTTCTTAGCTTATGAAACAATGGATTATCATTTGTATATTCTTTCCAGTTTCAATTAAGATATGCGGTCAAAGCACTGTCACTTTTTTCCGCCTGCTTCCTCCTGATTGTACTCCTGATTTAAACACAAAAGAGAAAAATGCTTTGCTAAGAAAAGGAACGTATACAATTCCAGGCGGAGATTCAATAGAAACTATCCAATACACCATTGACACAACCGAGTCGAGAAACTATCTGAGGTATGAGTATGGCTTTACAACCGGGCAAAGAGGTTTCGTTGTGTTTGAATTAAGAAAACTTTTAAGGAAAAATGGAGAACCCCTGTTGATTTTTTCGAGATATGGAGGAGCACCGGCTGCTTACGACCAACATGAGCTTAGACTTTTTTCATATAAATCAGGCAAACTAGCCGAAATCAACAACAACCTTCTTCCGAAAGAGATAGACATACGGGACTTTCTGAAAACGGGCACGCCTGATTCGATCAAAAATAAGATCGAATCCTATGTAAATATTACTTATGATCTCTATCCAAATGTAAAAAATGCGGTTTCGATGAGATTATTTCAGCAGGTCTTTCTTAATGACTACGAAAATTATCTCGTCGGTACTGAACTTTTGTTTACATGGGATGGAAATACGTTTAGCCGGAAGATAATTAGTGACCTGGAATAAGTACAATTAAAATAATGGACAGCCATTTTGTTTATAGAGAGGCCTCTGCTGCTGAAAAAGAACCTTTGCAGCAATTGGGTATCCGGTCTTACAGTCAATTTGAATCAATTCTGGCGCCCCCGGACTGGGTCACCATGCACCGGTTTCTCCACAATGATAAAATGTGGGACCAACTGGTAAACAATTCAAAGATATTCGTGTGCGATGCTGGCGATAAACTGGCCGGCATGGCCTATCTCGTTCCCAGCAATAATCCTACGCATCTTTATCCCGCCGACTGGAGTTATGTACGATTGGTGGGTGTTGATCCTGCCTATCGTGGCAAAGGCATAGCCCGGCGATTGACCCAAATGTGTGTTGATCGTGCTAAGCAAACAAATGAGAAGACAATAGGGCTTCATACCTCAGAAAAAATGCTGGACGCAATACATATTTATGAAAGCATCGGTTTTAAGCTGTACAAAGAGATCGACCCGATCTATGGAATGAGATATTTTGTATACAGGCTTGAAATCCCCTGAAGTCTTCAACTACAGATCATCAAATTTATATTTTCTCACTGTAAGGAAAATGTACAATGCCAGGAAAGCGATAGCACCTATTAATAAAGGAGTCTGTCCGGGTAGGTCCGCGTAAAAGTGTTTCATCTGCGGGAAAGGAATGAGAGCATCCGCCACCTCAAGAGGCAGGAAATATTGTACTCCGGGATAAATCTTACTGAACAGCCACATCAACAGCGATTCGAGGATCAATCCATAAATAAAGAATATGATTATGGCAACTCCGCTTCTTCTGAAAAAAGTAGCCAACAGCAAGGCAAACATCAGGTAGATGAAAGTTTGTAGGAAGCACAAACCAAGTGTATCCAACCCCGAGATAAGAGAAAATTCAATGTTAGTGATCTGGCACATGACAAAGGTGGCAACCACGTTCATTAATGTCACAGCAATGGACATACAAATGATCAGGCCGATCTTGGTATAAATAAATGTTTCTCTCTTCCATCCGTCAATAATATTTTGCCTGTGGGTTTTAAAATTAACTTCGTTGATAAACAGGCTGATGATAATCATTCCAGGCAAATACAAAAGCATGCTGGTCCAGAAACACACGGTATTCCAGATAGAATCGGTGGAAAAAAGCCGTAAAATATCCTGGCCTTCTCCCTTTTTCGAAGTAGCCATGTGCATGAGTTCGGCCATTACGTCCATATAAATCTTGTAAAAAATGTATATGATCACCACTATTCCCACCATGTATAACAAAGAGAACACCTGGAATACGCGATAATTTTTAATTTTCATCCATTCTATCTGGAGGTTCTTGAACATGCGTTTCTATTTTTAAAGTTTATTAACGGTCACTTTGCGTTCCTGTGATCTCAAGGAATCTTGTTTCAAGCGATTTTCGCTTGAGATTAAGCTGGTTTAATATGATCCCTTTTTCAAAACAATATTTGTTAATACCGGCGGTAGTGATAGACTCCTCGGCATGAATCGAAAACCCGTTTCCATTGCTGATTATTTCCAAAATACCTGGCATCTGTTTTAATGCTTGCTCTAAAGCAGCCAGGTTTTCTGCTCCCAACTCAATGTCCACTCTCATTATTTTGTCTTCCGGCGTTGCATTCAGAACATCCTGCACGGTGCCGACTGTCTTTAGGTCACCTTTTTGAATGATTGCCACATGAGTACAAACCTTTTCTACTTCATCCAGGATATGACTGGCCATGATGATGGTCTTACCCTGCTTATTCAATTGCCTCATCAATTCCCTGATTTCAGCGATACCGGCCGGATCGAGACCATTTGTGGGTTCATCAAAAACCAGTATATCGGGATCACCCAGAAGGGTGGAGGCGATGGCCAGCCTTTGTTTCATACCCAGCGAATATGTGCTGAATTTTGATTTTCTTCTTTGTGTCAGGTTTACTTTTTCCAATACACGAGGAATATCTCCATTACCTCTTTGTTTGATAGCAGCTGCTATTTCCAGGTTCTTTTGACCGCTGAGGTAATGATAAAAATTCGGCGTTTCCAATAACGTACCTATTTGCCTTCTCATTTCGTTACTGCTTCCAGGCTGGCCATTCCAGAAAAAATTTCCAGCACTGGGTTTGAGGATATCCATTACGATTCCCAGCAGGGTGGTCTTACCACTGCCATTGGGTCCGAGAATGCCGAACACACTTCCTTTGGGAACATCAAAAGAAACATTTTTCAACGCCTGGATGGACCCATAAGACTTTGAAATATTTTGTAGCGAAAGAACAGGAGCCATATGACAGATTTGATTACCCAATGAAGATAATATTTTTAGGAGCTTAATTAGAAAAATCTGATCAACTGGCAGAATTCAGCCCGTGAGTTGCAGAATAGAGACGCTTACAGCACATTGCGTGGCCGTCTATTGCCGATGCTGGATACTAGATGCTGGTTTCTGGCGCTAACGTTTATTGACCAGCATCCGGTTTTCTGGCATCCAGCATCTGGCATCCAGCATCTAACATCCTGTATCTTTATACAATGGCGACAATTCTGATAACCGGCGGTACAGGTTTGATCGGCACTGCCCTTACTACGAAATTGCTCGAAAAAAATTATAAGGTCATTATTTTATCAAGAGACCAGAAAAAACAGCGATCAGCAACACCAAACCTTTCTTATGCCCGGTGGAGTGTCAACGATCGGAAAATCGATACGGATGCTATAGCGCAGGCAGATTACATCATTCATCTGGCTGGAGCAGGGGTAGCTGATAAACGATGGACAAAAAAGCGAAAACAGGAGATCGTTGATAGCCGCGTGAAAGGCGGTGAATTAATTGTAAAGTCATTGAAAGAGACCAGCAACAAAGTAAAAGCTGTACTCAGTTCTTCCGGTGTTGGTTGGTATGGACCAGATCCTTCCATACCCAACCCAAATCCATTTACAGAAAACAACCCGGCCCACGACGATTTCCTGGGAGCTACCTGCCTGCAATGGGAGAATAGCCTGGAACCTGTAAAGGCATTAGGTAAACGGCTGATAAAATTCCGCACCGGGATAGTATTGAGCAGCGAGGGGGGAGCATTGCAGGAATTTTTGAGACCTCTTCGCTTTGGTATTGCACCCATCCTTGGAAATGGAAAGCAAATGATAAGCTGGATACATATCGACGACCTGGTCAATCTTTATATCACAGCTATAGACAACGAAAAAATGAATGGGGTTTATAATGCCGTTTCCCCGAACCCGGTTTCCAACAAGACTTTCATCTTACAACTGGCAAAGAAAAAACGAGGTCAATTATTTATCCCTGTTCACGTGCCGGTTTTCGCTTTAAAGCTTGCATTGGGAGAAATGAGCATTGAGGTCATTAAAAGCGCCACTGTGAGTTGCGAAAAAATTCAAAGTACTGGCTTCAGCTTTTCGTATCCGACAATCGAAGAGGCAATTAAAAGCCTGCTGGCTAAAAGTAAATTTTCCTAGGGTTGGGAAAGGCCACAGAGAGCCGCCGAGGGCACGCAGGGGGTCACGGAGTTATTTCCTATCTCATTTATATCACCTCTGTGGTTCTCCGTATATTCTCCGTGTATTCTAAGTTCCAGATTCAGCCAATTTTTATTTTTAGTTTTATAGGACCGGATTAATTAAGCTGCTATACTGTATTCCTGGTAAGGGCTTTGCCGTTTAATGACTGCGAACATTCGGGCCACTATTTTGGATCGGATAATGTTCAAACAGCTCATCTTACGCTTGCCTTCAGCAACCCGTTTCT
>VBAT01000078.1 GCA_005884665.1 Bacteroidota bacterium | reverse complement strand
TTGTCATAAAAACTGATGAACGTAGGAAACGTGAACCCAAAACCATCGCTGCCACTTACCCTGCTGCTGAGCACTTCCATTTTAAATTTGTCGGGTTGCTGGATATATACTTTTGCAACAGATTCTGACAGGTAAATAATTCCCTTGCCGGTAGAATCAAGTCCCATATCCTCCCTGTCTTCTTCCGGAATTTTTCGGCCCAGTATCTTTTTAGGAAGGTTCCTCAGTTTCATGATATCCTTTGTATATAGTTCTACCTCAAATCCTTTTACCTGCGCATTATAAAAAGGGCGTTTTTTTATGGCCTGGCGGATGATGGCATAGGCCGGGTCTTCTTCACCGTTTTTGATGATCAGTTCCGTCATATCCAGTTCCTGTTTGGAAATGATAAAGATCACTTCTGCATCCACATTGGTAACCGTAACAACCTTTTCCAGTTTACGATACCCAATGTGCTGGCAAACTACCGTGTAGGTTCCCGGGGAAACAAAAAATGAAAATTTTGCTTTATTATTTGCGCTTGCGCCAATTGAGGTACCCTTTATCGTAATGGAAGCATAGGGCAACAGGTCCCCTTTATCAGAAAAAACAGTACCATAAATTTTTTGGGCAGATGAAGTATAAGAAGACAATATGAAAAGAAAGAATAAAGCTTTGGGCATACTCAGTTTTGTAATAACAAATTTAACTTTGATTTTGTTACTGAAAGTCTAAATTTAAAGAGCAGATTATTTTATCATTTGGTTTTACGAAGAAAACTCCCCGTTAAAGCTGCAAATCCCGCCACCAGTGCGCCGATCAATGCCGTTGCAAAAATAAGCAGGTAAGGATTATCCATCTTCAACATCAACACAGATATTTTATGGGCCAGTATGTGCTCATTGTTGGAACTGATCCAGAAACTGAAACCTCCCCATAATAAAAACAATGCTATAAATCCGGTAAGAAAAGACCTGCCGGGTTTTTGAGGGATCACTACCGCAACTAAAAATGCTGCAACAGCAATATTCCACCAGGGAAAATACAAACAGCCGGCAAAACTTAATAAAGCAGTTAGAATAAGAGAGATGAAAAATTTCATACTGTTGATTTGAAGATTTGAAGATTTGAAGATTTGAAGATTTGATTTTAATTATCAAATTTTCAAATCGGTTCATCTTCAAATCAATTACTAAATGTCATTTTTGCTTGTACACGTTTATCACCCGCTTCTTCCTTTGTCATCATCCAGAGTGCATAATATTTTCCGGCAGCCCATTGATCAATAAAACTATCATAGTATTTACTGCCGGGATTACCACTCTGTCCACCTGGATAAACACCATAGGCTTCTGTTTTAGCAGTAAGACTCACGATCATTCTCCAGCTTGGCCCCTTTGTTTCCTTAGTTGCGTTAATATTATGTACGCCCCCTCCTACCGGTAAATTCATCCTGCTGAAAGGCGCTAATTTTGCCAAATGGTCAACATGCGTGGATTTATATTTTTCCCAGTCCAGCCTGCCACCAGTCTCTGCCTTCTTTAATTCAACGCTTGTTTTTTTAAACGCGGCCGTAATATCATCAGCCAGCGTTTCTATTTGAGGCGTGGTTATATTATCCAGGAATTTGTAAGCCGAATCTTTTAATATTCCCTCCAGCAATGAACTTTCATAGGGAAGCAAAACGATCTTGGGGGCTTTGGCAAACTCATCATTAAAAACGGTATGCTCAAATGTTTTCCAAAGCAATTCAAAAACGGTCGCTCCTTTAGATCCTGCGTCATTCCGAAAATTCCATCCTTTCAGGTGATCAAAATATATTTTTTCGTCACTGCTTAGTTCATCCACTTTCATATTTTTTAAGAACAGGGGCATAGCCATTTCAGCAAATGCATTAAAATTATCGGTCTGCAATGCCATCATATCCTGCGGGGTGATATTGGTCATTGTTCTCAACCGCCTGTTGATCTCATAACCGCGGTAGATGGGATAATTTCTTCCTAAATAATAATAATACGTACTGTCATCAACCGGCTTTTGATTGGCGCTGCTGACAAAACCTCTTTCTGGATTGTACTGGTAAGGCACTTCATCCTGCGGGATCATCCCCTGCCATAAATAAGCCGTATCAATGCCGGGCATAACATAATCTCCCTGGCCTTTCCATTTTGCAGGCCAGTCACCCTGGGTACGGATAGCGATATCTCCGTCCTTACATGCAAAAGCACAGTTTTGGCCTGGCGTGTGCAGGTTTACGATAGCAGCAGAATAGTCGGCATAATTTTTTGCACGATCCAGCAAATTGAAAATTTTCAGCTCATTACTGGAATCATGCGCTGTCCAGCGAACCGCATAATTTTTATGATTCGTTGTTCTGCCCCCACTGTAGGTTTTATCAAACATGACCGGGCACCAGTTTTCTCCTAACTGTACATAGGCCACTGAATCTATAAAATCAGGTTTGCCTTTAATTTTAATGCTATCTACCCGGAACCTCGAAGGGTGATAACTGCCATTGAACAAATATTCTTTCCTGCTTTCATCTTTGAACTGCACTTCATAGTAGTCCCTCACATCCCTGCCGCCATTGGTGAATCCAAAAGCACAGTTATCATTAAAGCCAATGACCACGCCGGGTGCACCGGGAAATGAAGCTCCATAGGCATTAAACGAAGGTGTGGAAATTTGTACTTCATACCAAAGAGAGGGAAGATTTAAACTCAAATGCGGATCATTGCACAGGATGGGTGCACCGCTTTTTGTTTTGCTACCGCTTACAGCCCAGTTATTGCTGCCGTAATCCCTGTCGGGTTTTTCGTTTTCTACAACAGATAATTCATTCGGTCTTAAATAAAGTGAATCGGCATCTGCAGGCGCCTTAGGAAATATCTTTTGTGTTGGAAAGGGCGTGCCTTTCGGAATAATGGGATCCAGGGAATCCTGCAAAGCAGGAAATAATTTTGCAAAATCATCTGCACTGAAATAATTTTTTGCATTGGTCATTTCAAGATCATCTTCCTTTGCTGCAAGGTCGTAACTCATGTATTTCAGAAAGAGCGAAGTTTTAAGGTTGCTCCATTTTTCAGGCTTGTAGCCGATCAATTTATACTCCAGGGGCAGTGAACTTTCGGTAAGGTTTTCAATAAAAGCAT
>VBAT01000025.1:60313-75218 GCA_005884665.1 Bacteroidota bacterium | reverse complement strand
AATTGATTTTCCTTTAGTAGATGAATCGCTTTTAACTGTCCTTAGCAACACAACCCCGATTGCTTCATGGAGAACACTGCTGATATTTGGCAACTGGTAGCCAGAGTTTTAAACGGAGAAGCCTCTGCAACCGAACAGCAGGAATTAATGGCTATACTCCGCGAAGACGAAGCACTCGCGCAACAATACGATCTTTTGAACCGCATCTGGAAAGAACAGGACGAAAGCACAGATTTCCAGGATAGGGAAGCAGCCCAAAGCATCATTTCCCGGATTATTACTAAAGCTGAATTTGAAGACAGTGACCTTACAATTGAGGCGATTGGGAGAAAAAGCCGTTTGAAAAAAAGAAGAGCCTGGATGGCGATCGCGGCTATGGCGGTTGTCGCAGCAACGGGGTGGCTTTTATTGAATAATGGCTCAAGACCCAATAACAATACTTCGAAAAATGACGTAGCGCGGGAATCCGAAGCTATCGAAGCGAAAAAAGGAAGCCGGACAAGCTCAAGATTACCTGATGGAACGACGGTATGGCTGAATGCGGGATCGAAATTGTATTACGATGACAATTTCAGCGGAACCGTTCGTAGTGTAAGGCTGGAAGGAGAGGCTTTTTTTGATGTGGTAAAGCAGCCGAAGCATCCTTTTATCGTGCACACCGCAGGAATTGATATTAAAGTGCTGGGAACAGCCTTCAATGTAAAATCTTACCCGGAAGATAAAACGGTTGAGACTACTTTATACAGGGGTTCGGTAAAAGTGTTCAGGGAAGAGGAATCGGAAGAAAAAGCGATCCAGCTTAGACCGAATGAAAAGCTGATACTGCAGAAAAATGCAGCTAAACGTCAGGACGAATTGTCTTCTAAGGACATTAAGCCTTTACCAATCAGGGAAGCAAAAACCGCGAGTTTCACCATTGCTCACATAGATAGCACTAAAAAAGAAAGTGAAAGGTTTGAAACAGCATGGCTTTACAGTCGCCTGGAGTTCCGGGGTGACAATTTCGAAGAACTGGCAAGAAAACTCGAAAGATGGTATAACATAACCATCACTTTCACCGACGAAAAAGTTAAGCATTTATCCTTTGACGGTTCATTTCAGGGCGAAACTGTAGAACAGGCCTTTAAGTATTTGAGAGAAGCGAATTCTTTATTTAATTATAATATAAATAATCATGAAATATCCGTTGGCTCTGCAAAATGATTGGATATAAGAAGAACGGAGAATCTGCGAAATTCTCCGTGGAAGAAGATTAAACGCAAAGAGCCAACTTGTGACAGCCGGATTGTTTAACCCCTAATATGCTAAATATATGAAATGTTTCTTAACGGTTTTTCAAAAACCGTTGCAATCAAAAGTTCTGCTTGCTATGAAACTGACTACACTGCTTACATTCTTTTTTACACTGAACGTAGCTGCCAACGGGTTTGGGCAGAACCGTATCAGTTTAAAAGTAAAAAAGACGGAAATAAGTGGGGTTCTTCGTTTTATTGAGAAGCAGACCAATTACCGGTTTCTCTATAATGATAAACTGGAAGATATCCGGGAAAAAGTTTCTATCAACGTAAAAGAAGCGGGTGTTGAAGACGTACTTAAAATGGTACTGGATAAAACACGTCTTCAATATCAAATGATGGACAACAACCTGATCGTCATTAAAGAGGATCCTAACGCCCCGCCTCGCTTACCGGACGTTGTTGTTCACGGTAAGGTTACGGGTGAAGGTGGCGCTGCGCTGGCCGGTGCATCCGTACAGGTAAAAGGTAGCACCATTGGTACTACTACTAATAATGACGGTGCATTCACACTCACAGTTCCAAATGCTAATGTGATACTGATCATTAGTTCTGTGGGTTATGACATGCAGGAGATTGGCCTTGCAGGAAAAACTGATATCACTGTATCGCTGACTGTTTCAGTAAAAGTGCAGGATGCTGTAGTTGTGATTGGTTATGGCACAGCAAGTAAAAGAGACCTGACTGGCTCTATCGCAAAAGTTTCCGGCAAAGAAGTAGCAGACAAACCAAATACTAACCCTGTCGCATCTTTACAAAGTAAAGTTGCTGGTCTATCCGTCGTAAACAGTGGTACACCCGGACAGGCACCTGATATCCGTATCAGGGGTACTATCAGTATCGGGTCAGTAACTCCTTTATATGTAGTAGACGGGATCTTCAATGACAATATTGATTATATCAATCCGAACGATATTGAATCAATTGAGATATTAAAGGACCCATCATCGCTGGCCATCTTTGGGGTAAGAGGTGCAGCCGGTGTTATTGCAATAACTACCAAAAGAGCTAAAGCAGGCCAGGTAATGGTCAACTTCAATACTACCTATGGTTTCAAAAAATTGGTAGATAAAATAGAACTCGCCGATGCGGCAACATTCAAGACATTATTTGAGGAAGAAAAAGCTAACCTCAATACACCTATTCCTCCATTTGATTATACTCCCTGGACTGGCAATACAGACTGGATAGACGCAGTGACCCGCACAGGCCATTATAGCGCAAGCAATCTAAGTGTGTCCGGCAGCAGCGAGAAGAATAAATTCATGATGGGAGTAGGTTATATGTCTGATGAAGGTATAGTGCGGCATCAAAAGCTTGAAAAGATCACTCTTTCGCTGAATGATGAATTCAAATTCAACAAAGCGTTCAAGATGGGCTTTACAATTAACGGCATGAGACAGGACAATCCTTATGATGCAACCTGGGTGCTGGATGCCGCCCGTAAAGTGGCGCCTTTTGTTCCGGCTGATACAAAAACTGTTTATACAAAAAATCCTTATGGATTGGATAGCCTGAACCAGACTCTTTATTACGAGCTGCCTTCGATCCAGAACTCGGGTGTTATCAACCCGCTGATTCCGCTGGAGAACGAGTGGAACAAAACAATCAGCATTGAATACAGGCTGGTAGGTAGCGTTTTTGCCGAGCTCAATTTCTTGAAAGATTTTACTTTAAGAGCAAGCGTGTATGGTGATATGAGCAATGTCAACACAAGAAAATATAAACCACTTTATAATTCCTATGATGTGGTATCCAATAAAGTATTTTTAGCCAGCCCATCTACCAATGTGGCTGAAGATGATAACGATTGGAAAAAATTCCAGCAGGATTATACAATTTCTTATAAGAAAAAAATTGGTAGTCATAGCATAAATGCACTTGCTGGTTTTACAACTTATTATTTTGGAAACTTTAATAGGTCAGGCACCGTCAATCAAAGCGCTACAGGCCAGGCAATACCTGACGACAAAAGATTCTGGTATATCAGTAACGGATTTGGCGATCTCCAGTCCCAAAGATCCGGTTCTTCCCAGTCTGAAAAAGCCACATCTTCCGGCTTGTTGAGATTGCTGTATAACTACCAGGGCAAATATTTCATTAATGCTTCTTACAGGAGAGACGGTTCGTCCCAGATCTCACCGGATAACCGCTGGCAGAATTTCTGGGCATTAGGCGGCGCATGGGAATTGACAAGGGAAGGGTTTATGAGCGGCCAGAAGATATTTGACTTTGTGAAGATCAAAGGTTCAATTGGTGTTTTGGGCAACCAGAATACTTATGGGTATGCCTATCCTTTCTATCCTGGTCTCCGTGGTAATGCAGCAGCTGTATTCGGTAACTATATCTATAATGCTTATGCACAGGCTTACCTGCCTGATCCAAACCTGAAATGGGAAAGCGTTCATGCCAAGGATCTCGGCTTCGAACTGGCAGCATTCAGGAACCGCCTGCATGTTGATTTCAGCTATTTCGACAAAGTAACAAAAGACCTGATGACATATATTCCTGGTATCAATGGCGCTTCGGATGGTTTAAGCAATATCGGTAGTATTCAAAATAATGGCATCGAAATAACCACAAGCTGGGAGCAAAAGATCAGCAGGGATCTGACTGTTAATCTAAGCGCTAATTTCACAACCTATCACAACAAGGTTTTGGAACTGGCCACAAAAGACTTCGCCATTATTGACGGATACAACAGGACTGTAGTTGGCCAACCGATCGGTTCCTTTTACGGCTACATTGTTGAGGGCGTTTACCAATCATATGCCGACAAACTCGCTTCACCGATTAATACAGAGTTCTCTTATGGCCCCGGCGACTTGAAATATAAGGACGTGAACGGCGATGGTAAGATCAATACTGCTGACAGAACCTTCATTGGCAATCCTACTCCAGATTTTGCCTATGGAGCATCGGTTAATGTAACTTACAAAGGATTTGATCTGGACATCGATGTAGGTGGTGTATACGGCAACGAGATCTATCGCAACTGGGGTGGTACTGAATCGCCTTTCCAGAGAGTAAACTATCCAGCCTTCAAGATCAACAGGTGGCATGGAGAAGGTACTTCCAACTGGGACCCGATACTGGGCCAGGACCACAGGATCAACTATGAATCTTCAACTTATGGTATTGAAGACGGAAGTTATTTCAGGATCAGGAACCTTCAGCTGGGCTACAATTTCAGCCAGAGGACCATTTCGAAGATCAAAGGAAAAAACCTCCGGCTGTTTGCCAATGTCCAGAACCTGAAAACCTGGAAAAACAATTTAGGTTATACGCCTGAGTACGGAGGAAGCGCTACTCGTTTTGGCGTGGATGATGGCGGCGGCGCTATCCCCGTAGTAACAACCTTTGGTATAAACGTAACGTTTTAATTATATAATGATCAAACATATAAACATGGAAAAGAGTAAAAGAATTTTATGGAGCCTGCTTTTACTATTAGCGTTGCCCGGTATGTTCATGCTAAGCGGCTGTAAAAAATTCCTTGACCGTAAACCATTGACCGCTACACTGGATGACTTACACCAGGGCGGAATAGAAGGGCAGGTATTTGGGATATACAGCGCTGTAAAAGACTATGATATCGGCCAGGTCTTTGGTGGAATTCCCTGGCAGGCTATACACAATTTCCGTTCGGACGATTCTCAAAAAGGAAGTGAGCCTTCAGACGGCGCTGAGTGGGTAGCTCCATTCGACAATTTTCAATATGTAAAGGATCTCTGGGCAACCAATTTTTACTGGGATGCACATTATTCGCTGATCCACCTTACCAATACAGCTATACAAACTGCCGACTCGTTACACCTTACCGGTGTTGAATCAGAAGTAAATATTGCTGAAGCAAGGTTCTTCAGGGCTTTCTCTTATTTCGATATGGTAAGAACATTCGGCGATGTCCCTAAAATAGATTTTCGTATTTACAATGCGGCGCAGGCCAATATTGCCAAATCTCCCGCAGCCCAGATCTATGCATTGATCGATGCCGACCTGCAGTATGCTTCTGCTAACTTGCCATTAGTGTGGGGTTCCCAGTATCCGGGTCGTTTGACCAGCGGAGCCGCTAAAGCTTTATGGGCAAAGACTTATATGTTTAGGAGTAACTGGTCTGCAGCATTGGGCCTTTTAAACCAGGTGATCAACTCCGGCCAGTATTCACTCTATTCCAGTTATTTTGGAATATTCAAAGATGCCGGGGAGAATTGCAGTGAATCAATACTGGAATGGCAAAACTATGTAGGGCCAAATAAGACAGATGATCATGGCTCATGGTACGGTACCTGCCAGGGTGTTCGCGCCGCCAATTCCACTGGCTGGAACCTGGGCTGGGGTTGGAATACACCGACAGACGCATTTGTAAGCTCATTTGAAGCTGGCGACCCGAGACTTCCTTCAACTGTTCTTTTCTCTGGTCAGTCTGATGATCCTGCAACCGGCGGCTATGGAGCTACACTTCCTGCCTATCCAGCCGTGCTTCCGCAGAAATACTGGAATAAAAAAGTATATGCTGACCCCGCTATGAGGCAATCAACGGGTTATCTCGATGGCGCCTACTGGATCAACCAAAGGGTCATACGTTACGCTGATGTATTATTAATGGCTGCAGAATGCTTAAATGAAACTAACGCCGGCGCACAGGCAGCTACTCTATTGAACCAGGTTCGTGCAAGAGTAAGTATGCCATCCATTGGCTTTATTGACCAGGCCCAAATGCGGGCTGCAATCAAAAAAGAGAGAAGGGCTGAGCTCGGTCTTGAAGGCGAAAGATTCTTTGACCTTGTGAGATGGAATGATGCTGTTGGCGTGCTGGGTCCTTTGGGTTACGTGGATAAAAACAAATTGTACCCGATACCACAGCCGGCAATCGACAGGAGTAATGGGGTACTTGTTCAAAACCCCGCCTATTAATAAGGCAGGAACAATTTTCATAAAGCCTAAAAATATAAAAATGAAAAATATAATTAAGCTCTGCCTGTTTTCGGTTGCTTTGATGGTATTAGCAGGTAGTTGCCAGAAAAAGGAACGTCCCGCTCTTGGTAACTATGTCAAGGATAAAGACCCGCATTTTCCTTTATACCCGGGAGGACCTTTAAAGTTTTATACCGCTTTTGATGGTACAAGCACAGATAAGCTTATGAATGCAGTGGATAGCGTTAGGGCGAATTTCCCTTCTGAAAATCCATTAGTATCAGTAAATGGTATCAGTGGCAAAGCTATACAGGGCGACGGTACAAAGGCCATAAAGTATCCCAATGCGAATGACTTTAATACAGTCACAAGTTGTACGATATCTATGTGGGTAAGCAACAATGTCAACCCCAATACCGAATTCCTGTTTTCCCTGACGAGTAAAGACTATTGGCATGAAAGTGCTGCTTTCCTGTTGGTAGAACACGCCACGCCTACAGTATGCCAGTTGAAGTTTGCATTGCAGGACCATTGGGTTGAGTATATCGACAATTTTAATAAGCCGTTATTTGATGGCAACTGGCATCATCTTGCATTTACTTATGATGAGACTACATCTTTAGTGAGGGTTTATTTTGATGGCGCTGAAGTCGCAACACCCGGAACTTCGGGTAACCTTGGCCTCGGGAAGTTGAATTTAAAAACAGCAACTAACCTGGTTTTAGGTGGATGGAATAAGAATGCTAATATAAGTGGTCCTACAGATTCATGGATCAGCGGATTTAGCGGTAAAATAGATCAGTTCAGGCTTTATGGAAAAGCGCTCACAGCTTCTGAAGTGCTTGCCTTGTATAATAGCAAGCTCTAATAATATTGTTCAACATATAAGCAACATAAGTATAAAAGGGCTGGATCATTTCAGCCCTTTTTATCTTTACAGGTTTTAAAAAGAATCATTGCAATGAGCGGCTGCAAAATACCAACCAGATATTTTCTTTTATTCTTACTGATTATAACAGGCACGCAGTCGTGCAAAAATCATAAAGCCACGATGTTTGAAAGCCTCTCGCCTTCGAAAACGAATGTGCGGTTTACAAATAAACTGGAAAAGAAGAGCCTGCTTAACATACTTTATTACCTGTATTACTACAATGGTGGCGGTGTTGCTACAGGAGATATCAATAATGATGGCTTGCCGGATATTTATTTTGCAGCAAACAGTAAAGGCAACAATAAACTTTTCCTCAACAAAGGAAATTTTCAATTTGAAGACATTACTGAAAAAGCACAGGTACAGGGTACAGCCGAATGGTCCACAGGTGTTACAATGGCTGATATCAATGGCGATGGCTTTCTTGATATCTATGTTTCCACTGTCAGCGGAAAATTCGGCTTAACTGGTCACAACGAACTTTTTATTAATAATAAAGACAACACATTTACCGAACGTAGCGAGCAATACGGTTTAAATACTTCGTGCCTTACCACGCAGACAGCTTTCTTTGATTATGATCATGATGGAGACCTTGATTGCTATATTTTAAACCAGTCGGATCATCCTCATGCTAACATCGTCGATACGGTCAACCGGAGGAAATACGATCCCCTTGCCGGCGACAGGCTTTACCGGAACGATGTAAATACTACCGGTAAGTTTACCGATGTATCAAAGGAGGCGGGTATTTATCAAAGCAGCCTGGGTTACGGTTTGGGTCTTGGTATTGCCGATATCAACAACGATGGATGGGAGGATATTTATGTGGGTAATGACTTTCATGAAAACGATTACTATTATGTCAACAACGGGAACGGAACTTTTACTGAAAGTGGCGCCAGTCATTTCAGGCATTACAGCCGTTTTAGCATGGGAAACGATATAGCCGATTATAACAATGATGGCCAACTCGATATTGTTACCGTAGACATGCTTCCTCCGGATGAAAAAACCCTGAAGACCTATGGCAGCGATGAAAACCCGGATATCTATAAGGTGAAGCTTGAACTTAGAGGTTACCAGAACCAGTATTCTAGAAATTGTTTGCAACGAAACAATGGTAGCGGTATAAGTTTTGATGAAACCGGTTTATTAAGTGGTGTATCAGCGACGGACTGGAGCTGGTGCCCTTTGTTTGCCGATTTTGACAATGACGGCAATAAAGACCTGTTTGTTTCGAGCGGCATTAAACGAAGACCGGTCGACCTGGATTTTATCCGCTTTGCCGACAGGCGGAAATCGCAAGGCATGGATACAACAGATAAATATGATGATGAGACGATAGAGGCTATGCCCGAAGGCAATTCGCATCCATTTTTATTCAAAGGAGATGGACAATTGACTTTTCACGATGTAAGCGATACCTGGGGTACGGGGAAATTGAAAGGTTGTTCCAACGGCGCCGCTTATGCCGATCTCGATAATGATGGTGATCTTGACCTGGTAGTAAATTGCCTGGAAGCGCCCGCACTTATCCTGAAAAATAATACACCGAAGAAAAATTATATCTCCATTTCATTCAAAGGGGATAAGCAAAATGTTTTTGGAGTTGGAACTAAAGCGTACGTGTTTACGAGCGGCAGCCATCCCAATAGCTATCGGGAGCAATACGAGCAAATGATGCCAGAAAGGGGCTTTATGTCTTCATCGACTATGCAATCGCATTTCGGGCTCGATTCAATAAATCATATTGATAGTATCCTAATAGTGTGGCCTGACCAGCAATACCAGCTAATAAAGAATCCAACTATCAATAAAAACCTGGTGGTAGATAAAAAAGAGGCTTCGGGAGCATTTGTCTACAATAATTTTTTTCCTGCGAATAAAGAATGGATGCAGGATATCAGTCGGCAAGTAAACTGTAACTGGTCACATAAGGAAAATGATTTTGTAGATTATAATGTTCAATACCTGATACCACATGGCCTTTCTACGCGGGGACCAAAGCTGGCTGTAGCAGATGTCAACAAAGATGGTCTTGACGATTTTTATGCCTGTGGAGCAAAGTTTCAGCCCGGAACCCTGATGATCCAGCAAAAAGATGGCACATTTAAACAAAGCGATACTGCCGTGTTCAGCAAATACGCCATCAGCGAAGAAGTTGACGCGATCTTCTTCGATGCGAACGGCGACTCGTTTCCCGACCTGTTTGTGATAACTGGCGGCAACGAGGTACCGGCTAACGAAATCGCTCTGCTTGACAATTTATTTATCAATGACGGCACCGGTCATTTCAAAAGAGCCGATGAGCCGATGTCGGTAGTATTTGAAAATAAATCCTGTGTTGCCGTAGCTGATGTTGATAATGATGGAGACCAGGATATTTTCATTGGCAATCTTGCCAGTCCGGCGAAATATGGTGCGCCGACGACTTCTTATTTGTACATTAATGATGGTCACACACATTTTACAAAGGCTGGGGACAACATCATACCGCTTCATTTATTAGGTATGGTAACGGCAGCCACATTCGTTGACATTGATAATGACGGTTGGAAAGACCTTGTAGTGACCGGCGAATGGATGCCGATGAAGATCTTTAAAAACAATAAAGGCAAATTTTCAGAAACAGATCTCCCGCAATCAACCGGCCTCTGGCAATCAGTATATGCCACCGATGTAAACGGTGACGGTTATGCCGATATACTGGCAGGCAACTGGGGATTGAACACCAAGTTTTGGGCTGGGAAAAACGGCCCGTTGAAATTATATGTAAAGGATTTTGATAATAATGGTTCTACCGAACAGGTGCTGGCCTATACAATAGACGGCAAAGAATACCCTTTCCTGGCGAAAGATGAATTGGAAAGAGCAATGCCTGTTTTAAAAAAGTATTATTTGAAATATAACGAGGTAGCCGGCAAAACAGTGCAATATATTTTTTACGACCTGTTTAAAGACTATACCGAACTAAAAGCCGAGGTATTGGCTTCTTCCTGCTTTATCAATGATGGGAAAGGAAATTTTAAAAGGATGGACCTGCCCCTGGAATTGCAGCTGGCCCCCATTTTCAGCTTCGCTGCTTTCGATCATAATGGGACAATGACATGGCTGGCAGCCGGTAATTTTTATAATGTAGTTCCGTATGAAGGCCGTTATGACGCCTTGCAGCCAAGTTTTTTTTCATATGATAAAACAGGCTCGAAGTTTCAATATAATTCAGAACTTGCCTCTCTTGCAGGGCAGGCCAGGGACGCAAAATGGATCAACTACGCGGGAGGGAGCAAGGTGCTGATCATTGCCAGGAATAATGAACCCCTCATTTTTTTGAAACCTACAAACAGCAACTAATTATGAACAGGCAAAATACGTTGATGGCAATAACCGTGTTGGTCGGGCTTTTATCGATACATACCGATTGTTCAAAAAAGAAAGACCCGCAGCAGCCGGGAAATAATAACCCGCCACCAACAGATGATATTACTGTATGGCTGACTACAGGTAACCGCTCATCGCTGCTCCAAAAGCAAAGTAGCTTCCTTTCGTTTACCAGTTCGACAAACACTAATCCAACAGTTGAAGTTGATAGTACGATAGCATACCAGTCGATCGATGGATTCGGTTATAGCCTGACAGGTGGGAGTGCTTACCTGCTCAACCGGCTTACTGCTTCGCAAAGATCTTCTTTACTGCAGGAACTGTTTGGAAATGGTGACAATTCAATCGGCGTAAGCTACCTGCGTATCAGTATCGGCGCCTCTGATCTTAGCCAGGAAGTTTTCAGTTACGATGACATGCCTACCGGTCAAATGGATCTTACGTTAAGCAATTTCAGTTTGTCCAAAGACACGGTTGACCTTGTCCCTGTGCTGAAAGAAATTTTACAGATCAATCCAAACATAAAGATTATGGGTTCGCCCTGGAGTCCGCCGGTATGGATGAAAGATAATGGCAGCTCAATCGGTGGAGGCCTTCAGCCCCAATACTACAATGTGTATGCACAGTATTTTGTAAAATATATCCAGGCGATGAAGGCAAAGGGTATCACCATTGATGCCATCACTCCTCAAAATGAACCACAGCATGGAGGGAACAATCCAAGTATGGTCATGTCTGCAGTACAGCAGGCTGATTTTATTAAGAATAGTCTTGGACCGGCATTCCAGGCTGCAGCTATCACAACCAAGATCATAATCTGGGATCATAACTGCGACAACCCTAACTATCCCATAACTGTATTAAACGACCCGGGCGCGAGACAGTTTGTGAATGGTTCGGCATTCCATTTATACAACGGAGATATCAGCGCACTGTCTACTGTTCATGCAGCTTATCCCGACAAACAACTTTATTTTACCGAACAATGGACAGGTGCCAACGGGACGTTTGATGGTGACCTGAGATGGCATGTGAAGAATGTAATTATTGGTTCAGTTCGCAACTGGAGCAGGGTAGCGCTGGAATGGAATCTCGCCAGTGACGGCGGATATAACCCGCATACACCCGGCGGTTGTACGGAGTGCAAAGGCGCCATCACG
Organism: Bacteroidota bacterium; assembly: GCA_005884665.1. GTDB lineage: Bacteria > Bacteroidota > Bacteroidia > Chitinophagales > Chitinophagaceae > VBAT01. The sequence goes on along the minus strand of VBAT01000025.1, from coordinate 63,534 downwards.
CTTGATGGAGCTATTAACAGGAATGTATCTTATTATATCGTTGCTCATGCGGCCAAATTTGTGCCACCGGGATCTGTGCGAATAGAAAGCACTAATGCTGGTACCATATTCAACGCGGCATTTAAAACGCCTGATGGAAAAAAAGTAATGATCGCGGTGAATGACGGAACAAACCCTGCCAGTTTTAATATCAAATACAAAGGAAAGATTGCAACAGCATACCTTGCAGGCGGTGCTGTTGCAACATATATATGGTGAAGTGTTCAACACATAAGCGGTAATGTCAATCAAAATAAAATACCGGCGTTCTGCTTTGATTTTATTTAGTTTCATAGCAACCATTGTTGGCCTGTGCAGGTGTATGGACCATGCAAAGAAACCGGCTACAGAAGCGGATGCACCCACTCTCGCTCCCGCTCCCGTATTTGCGGATTACACAAGTTCAGACAAGTGTGTTTCCTGTCACAAAGACATCTACGATAATTACATCCATACTGCTCATTCACTAACCGCTGCCCCCGCCACCGAGAAATACATCAAAGGGAGTTTTAAGAAAGGACAGAATACTTATTCATACACTCCTTCTATTTTGCTGTCGATGGAAAAAAGAGATAGCGGATTTTACCAGGTAGTATATTTTAAAGGCGAAGAAAAAAAGGCGATGAAGTTTGATATAGTGATAGGCTCCGGGGTCATGGGTCAGTCCTACCTGAACTGGCGGGGCAACCGGCTATATCAACTACCTATTACTTATTTTACTGCTGCCGGGCAATGGTCAAACAGTCCCGGTTTTCCCCATGAGAGGGTTTTAATTGACCGGCCTGTGACTTCCCGTTGCCTCGAGTGTCACGCAACCTATGCGCAGGGAACGTCGGGCACAGCATTGGAGCCTGTTGAATTTGATCGCAGCAAAATTATTTTGGGTGTGGATTGCCAGAAATGTCACGGGCCCGCAGCTAAACATGTGGAATACCAGGAACAACATCCTGAAGACAAAACCGCCAAGTACATTGTGAACCCGGCGAAGTTGTCGAGGATACAGCAACTGGATGTCTGCGCTCTTTGCCATAGTGGTAATATTCAAAAGACAAAACCTTCGTTTCAATTTGCCGCTGGCCAGGCATTATCAGATTACTTTATTACGGATACATCTGGCAGCGCCGTATTAAATGGGGCGAATATAGATGTTCATGGCAACCAGTATGCCCTGTTGAGAGCCAGCAAATGCTTTAAGATGAGCACAACGCTGACCTGCAATACCTGTCACGATACGCATAAGAATGAACGGGGCCAGTTGGAACTTCTCTCGCAACGTTGTATGACCTGCCATGATCCTGCAGCGGCTGAATTTAAGACGCCAACCCATACTTCGGTTGCCACACTTCAAAAAAACTGTATCGATTGTCATATGCCTGCGCAACCGTCCAAATCAATTGCCGTCTTTTTACAGGGACAGGAAACGCCAAAGGCCTCATCTCTTAGATCACACTTTATTGCCATATATCCGGAGGAAGCCAAAAAATTTTTAAACAAATAGTAAATGAAAAAAATAGCCTATGCTGCACTCACCATTTTTGCAGCAGCCTGTACCGGTGACACTACCACCGGCAACAACGAAAGCCAAAACTCAACAGCTGCAGGGGAATATAACCCTGATGGGAAAACGGTTGTGGTCTATACAACTGCAGACAGTACAAATTACCGGTTGACAGCAACCGATACAGTTGGTTTTAAAGAAATGAAGCAACCACTGGAAACACAGATCTGCGTATTTGTAGACCCCGATAAAACTTTTCAGAGTTATTTCGGCATAGGCGCAGCATTGACAGACGCGTCAGCGGAAACTTTTTATAAACTTCCCAAGGACAAACAACAGGAACTGTTGAAGGCGTATTTCGATAAACAAAATGGAATTGGCTATACTATTGGCCGAACGAATATCAATAGTTGTGATTTCAGCAGCGATATGTATACCTATGTGAGTGATAGCAGCAAGGACCTTAACACATTTAACATTGATCACGACAAAAAGTACAAGATACCCTTCATCAAAGAAGCAATGAATGCCGCTGGCGGAAAATTAAACCTGTTCGCCAGCCCATGGAGCCCGCCGGCCTGGATGAAAGATAATAATGACATGTTGCATGGAGGAAAGCTGAAGAATGATTACGCGGACAGCTGGGCTTTATATTATACAAAATTCATCAAAGCTTACGAAAAAGAAGGGATTCCAGTATGGGGTATTACCATTCAAAATGAACCGATGGCTACACAGCGTTGGGAAAGCTGTATTTACTCAGCGGAAGACGAACGTGATTTCCTGAAGAACCATTTAGGACCTACAATGGCTAAAGAAGGACTGGCTGACAAAAAGATCATTGTATGGGATCACAATCGTGATCTCATTTACCAGAGAGCAAAAACTTATTTCAGCGATCCGGAAGCAGCTAAATATGTCTGGGGCATGGGATTTCATTGGTATGAAAGCTGGAGTGGAGGTGACCAGATGTATGAGAACCTGAAGAAAGTACATGAGGCCTATCCAGACAAAAATTTGCTTTTCACAGAAGGCTGCGCCGAAAATTTCAATGCGACCCGGTATAACGCCTGGGCGCTGGGAGAAAAATATGGCAAGTCCATGATCAATGATTTTAATAACGGCATGGTTGGGTTTACAGACTGGAATATCGTACTCGACGAAACAGGAGGTCCTAATCATGTGCAGAATTTTTGCTTTGCGCCTGTTCATGGTGATACTAAAACAGGCCAGTTGACATACACCAATGCCTACTATTATATCGGGCATTTTTCAAAATTCATCACACCGGGAGCGAAAAGGATCAATTGCGCAGCCAGCCGCAGCCAGTTGCTGGTTACAGGGTTTAAAAACGAAGATGGAAAAACAGTTGTGGTGGTAATGAACCAGGGAGGATTGAAATTCCCTTATTATTTATGGATAAATGGTAGGGCTGCGGAGATCACCGCACTGCCGCATTCTATTAATACATTGATATTTTAAAGCATTGTGATGAGAGTAGCGGGAGGATTGATATTGATTTGTATGTTTTTTGCCGGTTGCAACGGGCATAAGGACTGTTGTCCCGGACCGCCTTCGCCTACTCCTGTAAATTTTATTATTACTTCCTGGTCGGTCAACAATGTCCTGTCACAGACAACGAATTATAATGTGAGCCGTTCGCCTGTGATAAAATTGAAGTTTG
>VBAT01000025.1:26406-60283 GCA_005884665.1 Bacteroidota bacterium | reverse complement strand
GAAAAAAACACGGTTGCGGCTAATCTTGCTTTAAAAGATAATGCAGGAGCGGCGGTCGCCTATAATGTTTCTTATGAAAACGCGGACAGCATAATTGTCCTGCAACCTTCGTCATCACTGAATTTTCTTTCAAAATACAGGGTGACTGTCGCTACCGATCTCCGATCAACCAATGGCGGAAAACTTATTTCTCCGGTGGATATTTCACTGGTCACATCCATTGATTCTTCACGAAAGTTTCCGGCGATATCTGATAATGCCCTGCTTGACCTGGTCCAGCAACAGACGTTTAAATATTTCTGGGATTTTGGTCACCCGGTTAGCGGGTTAGCAAGAGAACGAAGCAATGGTGATAATAATGTTGTGACGACTGGTGGATCCGGCTTTGGCATTATGGCGATACCTGTTGCCATCAACAGGAATTTCATTACCAGGGCGGAAGGACTTACAAGAATGCAGAAGATCGTAGGCTTTTTGAAAAATACAGCCCCGCATTTTCATGGTGCATTTTCTCACTGGATGAATGGAACTACTGGTGCAGTAGTTCCTTTTTCTGCCAATGACAATGGCGCCGATCTTGTCGAGACCTCTTATTTAATGACGGGTTTGTTGACTGCCAGGCAATATTTCAATACTGCCGATCCCGCTGAGGTGACATTGAGAAATGATATCAATACGCTCTGGAATGATGTGGAATGGGACTGGTTCAGGCAAAACGGTAAAAAAGTATTGTACTGGAACTGGAGTCCCAGCGCCGGGTTTGCAGTAAATGTTCCTGTGCAAGGTTGGAATGAATGCCTGATCACTTACGTACTTGCGGCTTCTTCCACTTCGCACGGAATAAACAAGCCTGTTTATGATAGTGGCTTTGCCAGGAATGGAGCGATGGTCAATGGCAATACATATTATGGTTATCAATTGCCGCTGGGACCTAATTTGGGAGGACCGCTTTTCTTTGCGCATTATTCTTTCCTGGGAATCAAACCAACTGGTTTAACGGATGCTTACGCCAACTATCAAACGCAGACGCTTAATCATACATTAATAAACTATAATTATTGCAAGGCTAACCCTGCTGGCCAATTTGGTTATAGTGATTCGGTTTGGGGACTTACGGCCAGTGATATCCCGAATGGTTATACGGCGAGTTCGCCCACAAATGATGTGGGGGTGATTGCACCGACAGCGGCCATCTCATCAATTCCTTATACGCCTACAGAATCAATGAAGGCTTTGAAATTCTTTTATTATGTGTTAGGTGATAAACTGTGGAGCGACTATGGATTCAGAGACGCATTTTCTTTAAAAGATACATGGTTTGCCGGCTCGTACCTTGCGATCGACCAGGGACCAATCATAGTCATGATAGAGAATTATCGCAGTGGATTAATATGGAATTTGTTTACCAGTTGCCCGGAAGTAAAAGCGGGCATGCTGTCACTGGGATTTTCGGCATCGTATTTATAAACCGGGATATAGTCCTATAGAAGAGCCCTTGTGGAAGTAATGAGCAACGGATTTAAAAAATATTGTCTTTTATTATTCATTTTTATCACAGGCCAGATGGTGGTCATAGCACAAGATGGATTTGGTCCTCCTGTCTTTAAACAGGATTTCGGTGTGGGTACTCCTGATCCATCTACTGTCGGTACACCTTTACCTGCGGGGAAAACCTATTTTTCTTTTAGCAATTCTGTTTGTCCGCCCCCGGGAAGCTATACAATTGTGAGAAGAGTGCCCGTTGCCAATTGTTTTAACAATGAATGGATAGGTCTCAGTCACGATAACAATGTGTTTGTCGACTATGGCATGATGATGATGGTCAATGTAAATTCCGATATCAACAACCGGGTGGTCTATGTTGATACGGTAAATCAGACATTATGCCCGGGAGGCAAATACCGGTTCTCAGCTGCATATATAAACCTGGACCTGATAGATGGGTTAGGACAGTGTACTAACGGCCCGGATTATCCTTTCTTTGAAATGAGACTGGAAGATGGAAGCGGCAACCTGATAGTTAAAGACACGACGCCTCCTTTTTCCTCGTATGCGGCTCCTCCATTGATGGGTTATAAGTTTTCAGAATATTTTATTGATTTCACGGCAACAGTTCCAATAAACAAGATGATCCTTAAGATCACGCTGCTAAGACATATTTGCGAATGTGCCGAGGACTTTGCAATCGACGATATCCAAATCCGCCCATTAGGACCCGATGCGACAATTACTTTTGACAGCGATCTTCCTACTACCATAGTTAAAGCTGTGTGTTTTCAAAATAACTCCATTGTTTCTATGACGGGTACTATCGAAGATTATTATACCAATACTGCATTGCAGTGGCAGCAAAGCACGAACAATGGAGCAACCTGGACAGATATACCCGGAGCAATATCGTTTACTTATTCAAGCATATTTTCTGTACCAGACACGTTCTTGTTCAGGCTTACCGGTGGAGAAGCTGCAACGATCAGCAACCCCAATTGCCGCGTAGCCTCGAATGTTTTGAAACTCGAGGTAGATGGCCTGCCTAAAAATTATACTATAACGAACAATTCACCTGTCTGTTCAGGACAGGATCTCAAATTTGAAGGATCAGGAGCAGCTGCATATAACTGGACGGGTCCAAATGGTTTTCATGATAACATAGCCACCCCGCATATCTTTTTCTCAGCATTAGCAGACAGTGGTTGGTATTATGTAGATGTGTTCAGCCGCGGTGGGTGCGTAAAAAGAGACAGTACTCACGCAACAATAATTGGTACTGATGTTCACGCCGGGCCCGATACGGGGATTTGTAAGGGTAACAGCGTAAGACTTCATGCCAGTGCAGGAGCAACATATGAATGGATACCTTCGGCAGGCTTGTCTTCAACAAATGTAAGTAGCCCAACAGCCAAACCTGATGTTACAACAGAATATACCGTAAAGGTCACCGATTCTCATGGATGCAACGACACCGCAAAAGTGCAGGTAATGATATTGAATAAGGTGGCGGCGAAAGCCATCATATCAGGAACCGAACATCTTTGTCGTCTGTATGATTCGGCTTCATTCAAAGATGTGAGTGCGGGGATCATCGCACACAGGGAATGGGATTTTGGCAATGGCATATCCGATACAACGATCAACCCGGCTATACAATATTATACTATCCCATCCTCACAGGAATTCTATATCGTTCGGCTGGCTGTGCGAGATACTGCCGATTGTGCCGACACGGCTTACCAGGTAATGAGAGTGGAGGATAACTGTTATATCGCCGTACCCACCGCGTTTACTCCCAATGGTGATGGTTTAAATGATGAGCTTGGACCGTTGAATGCGTACAAGGCAACCGATCTTGTGTTCAGGATATATAATCGTCATGGTCAGGTTGTATTTGAAACAAAAGATTGGACCAGGAAATGGAATGGAACAAAGGGTGGAATTAAAATGGATAGCGGCGTGTATGTATGGACGCTGAATTATCTGGATGCGTCACACAGGCGTATTCAGCTCAAGGGCACGAGCGTATTGATACGGTAACAGAAAAATTTAGAATTGATGAAGTTCATAACAACAATAGTATTCAGCATATCCGTTTTTGTTTGTTGTGCACAGACTAAACCGGCATGGAAACTCGTATGGAGCGATGAATTTAATTATAAAGGTCTGCCCGATACCACCAAATGGTCCTATGATGTAGGCGGTCATGGCTGGGGGAATAATGAGTTGCAATATTATACCTACAGGAAGCCGAACAATGCAAGGGTCGAAAACGGCAAACTGATCATTGAGGCGAGGAAAGAAAAAGCAGACTCTTTGAAGTATACGTCGGCCAGACTGCTTACAAGAGGTAAGGCTGCCTGGCAATATGGAAAGATTGAAGTAAAGGCGAAGATCCCCAAAGGCAGGGGTTCATGGCCCGCTATATGGACGCTGGCGGAAAACATGAAAGAATGGCCTGATGATGGCGAGATCGATATCATGGAACATGTGGGATTTCACCAGGGATACATTCATGGTTCGATTCATTGCAAAAAATATTATCATGTCATCGGCACCCAAAAGACCGATACCACCTACATTCCTGACTGCTCCTCCGCTTTTCATGTGTATTCGCTGGAATGGGATAAAGAAACGATTAAGGTAGCGGTTGATGGGAAGGTATTCTTCACCTTTGCCAATGAACACAAGGGTTATGAGTACTGGCCTTTTGACAATAAAATGCATTTAATATTAAATATCGCAGTGGGAGGGAACTGGGGCGGTCAAAAGGGAGTAGACGATAAAACACTTCCATGGCGAATGGAAATAGATTATGTGCGGGTATATCAGCAAAAAAAATAGCATGAGAGCATTATTGATCATAGCATTTGTATTATTGGCTGGCACAGGTTTTTCCCAGCAGAAAAATTTGACTGATTCTGCATTATTGGACCTGGTGCAAAAGCAAACATTCCGTTATTTCTGGGATTTTGCTCACCCGGTCAGCGGCCTGGCAAGAGAACGAAGCAATGTAACCGATTATGGACCCGAAACTGTAACCATTGGAGGAACAGGCTTTGGCATCATGAGTGTCATTGTCGCTGCCGAAAGAAAATGGATCTCCCGCGATACAGCTGCGAAGTTTTTATTAAAAATGACAAGGTTCCTGGTGAAAGCGACTACTTATCACGGTGTATTCCCTCACTGGATGGATGGAGCTACTGGTAAGACAATTCCATTTAGCCGCAAGGATGATGGCGGTGACCTTGTTGAGACCTCTTATTTGATGCAAGGGCTTCTTTGCGCAAGGCAATATTTTAATGCCGATAATCCTGTTGAGAGAGGACTCAGGCAACGTATCTCCTGGTTATGGGGAGATATTGAGTGGAACTGGTACACGCAAGGCCAGGATGTTTTGTACTGGCACTGGAGTCCTAATAATGGATGGGCTATGAATTTTCCTGTTCGTGGATTTAATGAATGTATGATCATGTACGTGCTGGCTGCATCTTCTCCCAATGAGCGATACCAGGTCAGTTCATCTGTTTATCATCGCGGTTGGGCCATCAGTGATTTCTTTAAAAATGGAAAGGAGTTTTACGGTATAAAATTGCCATTGGGCTTTGACTATGGCGGTCCTTTGTTCTTCTCTCATTATTCTTTCCTGGGACTGGATCCAAGAGGGTTGAAAGACCGATACGCCGATTACTGGGAGCAAAATAAAAACCATACGCTGATCAATCATGCCTATTGTCTCGACAATCCTAAAAAATTCAAGGGATACGGTGAAAATTGCTGGGGACTGACGGCGAGTGATGACTACAAAGGTTACGATGCCCATTCACCTACTAATGATAATGGTACCATATCTCCCACGGCGGCGTTGTCGGCGTTCCCTTATACTCCCGAGTATTCCATGAAGGCATTAAAACATTTTTATTACGACCTGGGAGATAAGATCTGGAGTGACTATGGATTCGTGGATGATTTTAATGAAACACAAAACTGGTATGGAAGATCACACCTGGCGATCGACCAGGGACCTATCATTGTGATGATCGAAAACTATCGTAGCGGGTTGCTATGGAAATTATTCATGAGTTGTCCTGAAATAAAAAATGGCTTGAAGAAGCTTGGATTCGAAAGTCCGTGGTTGAAATGAGTAAGCTACTCCTGAACTCCGTGGCAAAATGTAAAGACCACAGAGAGCCACGGAGAAAATACAACACAGAGAGCCGCGGAGGAAAGTGAAACCTATGAAAGCCCGTTGTTGAAATGAGTACTTAAACGATTACTGTTTTATGAAAGAAATAATAACAAAAACAGGCTATACTTTATTGCTGGCTTTTTGTTGCGTAATCGTGTTTGCACAAAAAAAGAAAACCGGCACCTATGGCGACGGACCTGATGCTGTTCCTGTAGTCGGTGTGATTAAAGGAATGAGCGACGAACAACTCCTGGAAACTATACAAAAACAAACCTTCCGTTTCTTCTGGCACGGAGCTCATCCCATAAGCGGGTTGGCACTGGAAAGAAGCAATACCGTACATGCAGAACATTATTGGGATTATATCAATGAAGCCTGGGATGAGCCCAACTTCAGCAGGACGTTATTTGGTCCTGATGCCGGGGCAATTGGCGGAACAGGCTTCGGTATCATGAGCACCATTGTGGCAGTAGAGCGGGGTTGGATTGGCAGAGATACCGCGGTGAGAAGATTGATCAAGATCGCCGATTTCCTGATCAATGCAGATTGTTTTCACGGTATCTATCCGCATTTTATGAATGGAAGAACGGGGAAAACGATAAAGTTTGACAGGCTGGACGATGCAGCAGATATCGTAGAGACATCTTATTTGCTAATGGGATTTTTATGTGCGAGGGAATACTTCAACAAAGATGTACCGAGGGAAGTTTATTTGCGCAAACGGATCACCCAGATGTGGGGAGCAGCCAACTGGAACTGGCATACCAACAATGAAAAGAAATTGTACTGGCACTGGAGTCCCAACAATGGATTTGATATGAATTTCCCGGTCTGGGGCTGGAATGAATGTTTGATAACTTACATCATAGCTGCTTCATCGCCCCGGCATCCTATTTCAAAAGAAGCCTACGATGGTACCTGGGCGGGAAGCCAGGGATTTAAGAACGGAAGGACGTACTATGGGTACAGGCTTCCGCTGGGTAACTATGATAAAGACAAAGGTGGTCCCTTATTCTTTGAGCAATATACTTTCCAGGGCATTGATCCTAACGGTTTAACAGACTCGTTGGGCAATGATTATTTTGAACAGGGAAAAAATCATACGCTCATCAACAGGGCCTATTGCATCGAAAACCCAAATAAGTATAAAGGATATAGTGAGAAATGCTGGGGATTGACAGCCGGCGATAGTTACAAAGGTTATGTCGCACACAGCCCGGAAAACGATAGAGGCGTCATTCAGCATACGGCGGCTATTTCTTCCATGCCCTATACGCCAAAAGAAAGTATGCAGGCGCTGCGGTATTTCTATGAAGAGCTGGGAAATAAGATCTGGAGTCCTTACGGATTTGTGGACGGGTTCAGCATTGATCATAACTGGTACGCCAAATCGCACCTGGCTATTGACCAGGGGCCTATCATTACGATGATCGAAAACTATCGCACTGGATTGTTGTGGAAACTATTTATGAAAATCCCGGATATACAAAGCGGGTTGAAGAGGCTGGGGTTTAGTAGTCCGTGGATTAAAAGGTGAAGACCGACCTCCTCCCAACCTCCTCTACAGGAGGAGTAGATATCGACATCGCTTGCTTAGGATGCGAGAGATAATTTTGTATTGAGCAGCTGACCAATACAAAATTGTATCGTCCCTCTCCTTTGGAGAGCGATAAGAGGGTGAGGCCGAATATCGAACCGAACGATGAAGAGTGTCCCGCTTTTTTAGCGGGACAAGGGACGATGATCCTTCGCCACACTCAGGACAGTGCGAAAGCTGGCAACATAAAAATTAGACTAACCTTAATAACTTTTGTATGCCTGAAAACATTTCAAGACAGAAGTTCCTGCAGTACACGGCTGCTGCCGGCGCTGCAGTATTGCTTTCTTCTTTGGAAAGCCTTGCAGTAGAGACACCACAGAAAAAACTGCGTGTTGCACTGATCGGTTGCGGCAGCGTTAGCAACCGGTATATCCCACACTTACAAACGTCTTCATTGATCGAGATCGTCAGTTTGTGCGATATCAAATATGACAGAGCTGTTGAGCAGAACAAAAAGTATAATGTCGGTGCACAAACATACCCTCACATCGATAAAATGCTGGCGGGGGTTCCATTTGATATGATGGTGACTACTACCGACATGCAGGCGCACGGCATGCTCAATAAAAAAGCGCTGATGGCGGGTAAACATGTATGGAGCGAGAAACCTATGGCTAATACCTACGCCGAAGGCAAGGCCCTTTTTGACCTGGCGAAATCAAAGAAAATAAGGATATGGGGCGCTCCCGCGGTAGTCAATAGTCCGCAGTTTGAATATATGAGCAAAGCCCTGCAGGACGGAAAACTCGGCAGGGTAGCCAGCGCACATGGACAATACGGTCATACAGGGCCGACATGGTCGGCATTCTTCTATGAAAAATTAGGAGGTAGCATGCCCGATCTTGGTGTCTATAATATGGCGACGCTGACAGGATTGCTGGGACCGGCAAAAAGTGTGATGGCCATGCTTAGCATTGTTAAGCCTGAACGTACGGTTGATGATAAAGGAAAAATAAAAGTAGAAGCGGAAGATAATGCGCATGTGCTGCTGGAACATGATAAGAATGTCATATCTCATGTCATGTGCGGGTTTAATTTTTTTGATCCCCACGGACATGAAGCCGGTACTCAATCCTTACATTCGATACAGATTTATGGCGACTCCGGCAATATGCGTTTGATAGGATACGACTGGGAAACCAACGGAGTAGTAATGGATACTTCCTGGGATGAACCGCCAAAACTTGTATCCACAGACAAGGGCGGGTATGTATGGCAGGAAGGTGCCACAAAGATTGGTGAGGCACTTGTAACAAAAGTCGAACCAAGGATCAATGCTGAACATGCATTGCATGTGTTAGAGATCATTGAGGCGGCCCGAAAGTCGTCGGAGACAGGAATGAAGATAAAGTTAAAGAGTAAGTTTCCGTGGCCGATGGTTTAGAGAGAAGGTCGATAGTCATTAGTCGATAGTCCTTAGTAAGGAGATGCATTGCGATTAAGGAGCGCGGATGCTGGATGCTAGATGCTAATAATGCGGCGTCATCGGGATCGGAGCGAAGCAATTGGATGTTGCTAGCACTCCCTCTCCCTGGGAGAGGGAGATGGGAGGGAGAGGCAGAAACACATAACTATATAATATGAAATTAGCCATTCTTGGAACAGGGTTTATTTCCCGCTTTTATGCTGAATCATTGATTGCCCAGCGAAGAAAAGACGTAGTGACCATGATCTATGGACGAAACAAGGATAAAGCAAGAAAATTCGCGGAGGACTATAAGATCCCTAACTATTCAACCAATCTTAAAGAAGCGATTGCACACAAAGATGTAGATGCCGTGGTTATTGGTCTTCCAAATGATCTGCACCTGGAAGCTGTACTGGCTTGTGCCGAATCAAAAAAACATCCTTTGTGCACAAAACCGCTTGGACGCAACGCTAAAGAAGCATTGGAAATGCTAAAAGCAGTTGATAAAGCAGGGATCGTTGGAGGATACCTGGAAGATCTTTGTTATACGCCAAAGTTTTTAAAATCACTGGCCAGCATTCAAAGTGGTGCTATAGGAGAAGTGATCTGGGCCAAAAGCAGGGAAACGCATCCGGGTCCTCATAGTGAATGGTTCTGGAACAAAGACAAAGCGGGTGGCGGAGCTATCGTTGACCTCGGTTGTCATTGCATCGAGATCAGCCGGAATTTCATTGGTAAAGATATCAGGCCTACTGAGGTCATGTGCTGGGCGGATACGAGAGTTCACCCCATTGATGCGGAAGATAATGCAGTGGCTTTAGTGAAATATGCAAACGGCGCCATCGGCCAGTTTGAAGTAAGCTGGAGTTTCCGTGGCGGGATGGATTTAAGAGATGAAGTAATGGGAACTGAAGGAACCATCTGGGCGAATAACTTTTTACGCACAGGGTTTGAAATGTTTACCACGGGTAAAAGCGGCAGTTATGTAGCTGAGAAAGCAGAGAGCAGCAGTGGCTGGCTTTTCCCTGTCGGTGATGAAGTGCATGAATTGGGCTATAGTCATATGTTCACCGATATGTTTGAGTCGATCGACAAAGGCAAACAGCCGGCGGAAACTTTTTACGACGGTTATATCGTGAATGCAATCATAGATGCGGCTTATAAATCGGCTAAGACAAAACAGTGGGAGCCGGTGATCATTGAAGACTGGAGAGGTTCTGATGAAGTAAAGATCAAACACGAGCTGCCGAGCTATGACAAGGAGCATTACCTGATAAAAGAGGAGACCCTTCCTTCGGGAGAAAAGAAAACGATCGTTAAGAACAAGAAAACAGGATCGATTGAAAAAAGATAAGTTTGTTCAGACAAAAAACTAACATAATCCTTTGGGCAATACCTCTGCTGCTTTCTTCCTGTGCAACGCTCATGAACCAGCCTGCTCAAAAAATTCGTGTACGCAGCGATCCTTCTTCAAAAATTATTTCAATAGCGACACCGGGTTCGACTGACTCCATTTCGAAAAAATCTGTCAAACAGCAGGACACCTGGTTTGTCAAACGGGGGGAAACACCGATCCTAATCACTGTGCAGTTGGATAGTATAACAAAAACTGTCAAACTAAAGCCTTCAAGTTCGCCGGCCTATTGGCTCAATATTTATTTCAATTGGGGAATTGGTATGCTGGTTGACAAAAATAATCCCAAACGATATGCTTATCCGGCGAATACTTATTTAAATATGAAGGATACGACGGTTGCCATCAGCAGGCTGATGCCTGTACAAAAGGGAGCTATTAATTTTTCTCTCTCGCTGTCATTTATCAACCTTTTCTACATGAGATCCGTCAATGAAAGGCGACCATTTGGAGGAGTTTTCGGTTTCCAGGCTGGGATCGATTATTATTATCGTCATAATACTTACCTGTCGGCAGGTTTTGGTGCCGGCACTGACCACGGAATCGGGGAGTATATCGGTAAAGGGTATTATGAGACAGGAAGTAGTTTGTTTGCAAGCATTAGGAACAATCACAATATTGGAAGATTTGACTTGGGTTATGGGCTTTGTTTTTTGCAACTAGGGTGGAGGAATGTGACCTTCGGGGATACGATTAATATGGACCAGGCACTTAAGAACAGGATGGTGGGTCTTAGCTTTAATACTGGTTATAGGTTTGGAAAGATTTTCTGGGTTGGGATGTTATACCAGCCGGGTTTATTCAATGTTAGTTCGGCACCGGCATTAGATTACCAGCATTCCATTTCATTCAGTTTTATATGGAAATTGAAACTGGCTGCACGGAGAGAACGATGACTTGTACTGGACAAGACAGTGACCGGCTTTATTTATGCAAATGCTGAAAAATAAAAATATCGTGATCATCGGTGGTACTACGGGGATTGGCTTGTCTGCCGCAAAGGCATTTATTTCCGATGGAGCCAACGTGATTGTCGTAGGAAGGAATAAAGAAAGTGTTGAACAGGCAGGAAAGGACCTGGGAAAGAATGGACATGCCATCTGTGGTGATGCAACTGATCCAATGACGGCAAAAAGTGCAATTGAACAATGCATGCAAAAATTTAACGGTTTTGATGGCTTGTATCATGTAGCAGGGGGTAGCGGAAGGAAAATGGGAGATGGACCTTTGCACGAATTGAGCCTGGATGGGTGGAATCAAACATTGAACTGGAATCTTACTTCCTTGATGCTGTCCGACCAGGCAGCCGTAAAAAAATTTTTAGAATTGAAAAAAGGGGGGACGATATTGAATATGGGATCGACACTGGGATTTTCGCCATCGCCAAAATATTTTTCGACGCATGCGTATACGGCGGCAAAGGCAGCGGTCATAGGGTTTAGTAAATCCATTGCGGCTTACTATGCAAAAGATAATATCAGGATAAACGTGATCGCGCCGGCAGTGATTGAAACACCGATGGCGCAAAGAGCGGCTAACGATGAAGAAATAATCTCATTTTTGAAAACAAAGCAACCTTTGGATGGAGGAAGAATAGGGAACACGGCTGATGTCGATGGACTGGCTGTTTATTTTATGAGTGACCAGTCAAAGTTCACTACTGGACAGATGATTGCAGTAGATGGTGGTTGGAGTGTTTCAGAAGGACAATGGTGACGATAAAAAGAACCAAGAAGCCAAATGACAAGAACCAAAAAAGAACCAAATGCCAAACACCAAATGCTATGCGTAGGGATGCTTTAATTTTAAATTTTTGATTTGAATTTTATTTGGTTCTTGGATCTTAATAAAGAGTAATGAAACGGGCAATTGGTATAGATCTCGGCGGCACACGCATAAAAGGTGTCGCGATTGATGAGGAAGGTAATCTTCTTCACCAGCTCTATATGCCTACCAATGATGGAGATGATATTAGCTGGAAAAGCGCGGTAGCAAACACTGTTTCTGAGTTGCGACAACATTTAAATGGAAATACGGTGATTGGTATTTCCGCACCCGGGTTGCCTGATAAAGAAAATACGACCATAGCGTTTATGCCGGGAAGGCTGGGAGGCCTGGAGAATTTTGTCTGGCGTAATTATTTGAAGACCCCTGCTTATGTATTGAACGATGGAGTGGCTGCACTTTTTGCCGAAGCTAAAATAGGTGCCGCAAAGAACAGCACCAATGCGATCATGATAACACTGGGAACGGGTGTCGGCGGGGCTTTACTCATCAATAAGCAACCGTACCAGGGTTCATTCAATAAAGCAGGCCATATCGGTCATATGGTTATAGACAGCGATGGAGATGCAGATGTAACGAATATGCCGGGCAGCCTTGAGGAATGTATCGGCAATTGTACGATCAAAAAAAGAAGCGAGGGAAAGTTTGCTTCCACCCATGAATTACTGGAAGCGTATAGAAAAGGTGATTATTTCGCGAAGGAAGTTTGGCTAACGTCGGTAAAAAAACTCGCAATAGGCCTGGCTTCGGCGAGTAATTTTATTTCGCCGGATACGATCGTGGTGGGGGGCGGTATCGCGGAAGCGAATGAGGACCTGTTCATTCCATTGAACAAATGGTTTGATGAATTTGAATGGCAACCGGGCGGTATTCGGCCAAAGATTGTCAAAGCAACACAAGGCGATCTAGCCGGGGCTATCGGGGCTGCCTGTTTCGCTATGGATAAAGCGGGTTAAATAATAAGGGATCACAAAAAGTTATCAGCATTAAATATTTAATAAAAAATTGGTTTAATGGATGAAAAAAGAACGATAATAGATGACTATTTAAGCAAGTGTGAAAAGATCATTCAGAAGATCCGCGGCCAGGAAGATGCGATCGCTAAAGCAGCCAGCTGGTTTGCTGAAAGCATACTGGCGGGGAGAGTAGTTCATGTATTTGGCTCAGGCCATAGCCGCATCATGGTAGAAGAAATGTGGCCGCGTTATGGTTCGTTTCCAGGTTTTAATCCCATTGTTGAGTTATCGCTGACCTATCACAATAATGTTGTGGGCGCAAATGGGCAGCGGCAGGCCATGTTCCTCGAGAATGTGCCCGGGCTGGCCGAGAGGATACTGAGAAATTTTGGGTTGTCCGATAAAGATTGTGCATTTATTATTTCATCAGGTGGCGCCAACATAGTTCCTGTAGAAATGGCTGAGTTGTTTCATCAGAAGAAAATAAAAACAGTTGCTTTAATAACAAAGGAACATTCCGCAAAGAGCACCAGTAAAAGAAAGGATGGCAAGAAGCTTTCGGACTTCGCTGACCTCGTACTTGACAGCGGTGCACCGGTAGGTGATTCGATGGTCTATATTGATGGGTTGGAGACACCTGTTTCGCCGGGGTCGACGGTAGGCGGGATTATAATCGTAAATAGTATTAAGGCCGAAACAGCAAGATTATTGACAGCTGCAGGTCAGCCGCCGAAGGTATTGACAGCTCCGTCGGTGATCGGTGCAGAAAAAGCCACGGCTATATTTGAAGCTGCGTATGATGAGCATGCGTGGAGAATGGCGGAGTTGTATAAGAATGCGGGTAAATAGACCTCCTCCCAACCTCCTCCAAAGGAGGAGGAGAGATCAACATTTGTTGTTTAGGATCATGAGGGGCAACTTACACTGCGTATTGACAAAAAAAGATAGTATCGTCCCTCTCCTCGTCATTGCGATCCGCCGGCTGGCGGAGAAGCAAGGAGAGGGATGAGAGGGTGAGGCCGAAATGCCGAGGAGGATTGAAGCTAATATGATATGATGAAGTTGATATTATTGTGAGGTATCGTCTCTCTCTTTTGGAGAGGGATAAGAGGGCGAGGCGTCGTCCCTCTCCTCGTCATTGCGATCCGCCGGCTGGCGGAGAAGCAAGGAGAGGGATGAGAGGGTGAGGCCGAAATGCCGAGGAGAATTGAAGCTAATATGATATGATGAAGTTGATATTATTGTGAGGTATCGTCCCTCTCTTCTGGAGAGGGATAAGAGGGTGAGGCCGAAATGCGAGGAGAATTGAAGCTAATATGATATGATGAAGTTGATATTATTGTGAGGTATCGTCCCTCTCTTTTGGAGAGGGATAAGAGGGCGAGGCCGAAATGCCGAGGAGAATTGAAGCTAATATGATATGACGAAGTTGATATTATTGTGAGGTATCGTCTCTCTCTTTTGGAGAGGGATAAGAGGGCGAGGCCGAAATGCCGAGGAGAATTGAAGCTAATATGATATGATGAAGTTGATATTATTGTGAGGTATCGTCCCTCTCTTTTGGAGAGGGATAAGAGGGTGAGGCCGGGGTGAGGCCGAATAAAACAACAATAAAAGATGACACCAACACCAATTCGAACAACAGTTGTAGGCAGCTATCCCTTCCCGGGATGGCTGGAATTTGCATCGCATAATTTAAACAGGTTTGGGGCAGCCGATATCGAAGAGATGGTAGAAGATGCAGTGATTGCTGCTATTCATGACCAGGTGACAGCCGGGTTGGATGTGATAACAGATGGCGAACAGACGAGGCTTGATTTTAATTTATCCTTTTACGGATTTATCAATGGGATCGAGAATAATGAAGCCGAAACGAGAAAGTTTGGCCCACCGGCCCATGATCAGCGGGGAAAACACAATATCGTTAGTGAACTGAAAGCGCCAAATGGCCTGGGCGCAGTTAAAGAGTTCCTGCGATTAAAGAAGCTGGCTCCCCCGGGACCGGTTTTGAAAGCAAGCATTCCGGGACCTTATACTTTGAGCGGAAGATTATTACCGAATGACAAATACAAAGATCGTTATGCAATCACGGAAGCTTTATTGCCTATAATTAGCGGTGAACTTGAAGCCTTGGTAGCCGCGGGTTGCAGGGAAATAACGGTTGATGAGCCGTCGATGAGCTGCTATGCTTATAAAGAAGATACAAAACGGTTTGTCGATATATTCAACCGCACCGTAAAACCTATTGTGGGGAAATGCAATCTCAGCACGCATTTATGCTTTGGAAATTTTAAAGGAAGACCGGTTGGCTACCGGAGCATTAAACCGATGCTGCCCGATTTCCTGGACATGACAGTAAATGAAATCCATATCGAGATGGCTAACCGTGAATTTGCAGAAGTAGAATTGTTAAAACCCTTTGCTGAAAAAGTGAATGTAGCCGTAGGTATCATTGATGTAAAAAATTATTATATCGAGTCAGTTGATGACGTAATAGAAAGGATCAATAAATGTCTTAAATATGTGCCGGCCGAAAAACTATCGGTAGCACCGGATTGTGGGTTGAGCCAGACAGCCCGATGGGCATCGAGACAGAAATTAATTAATATGGTGAAGGGAGCGAAGCAGGTGAGAGAAAATTTATAAAAGAACCCAAAGTAAGAACCAAGAACCAAAAAAGCACCAAGGGGCAAATCATAAAAACCAAATCCTACGCGTAGGAAATTTTGATATTAAGATTTAGATATTTTAATTTATTTGGTTCTTGGATCTTGTTTCTTGGGATTTAATAAAATATGGAAGTAAAAATATATAAAGACTACAACGAATTATCAGCCGCGGCTGCTGCGATGATCATTGATTGTATAAAATCAAAACCGGAGGCTCTACTGTGTTTTGCTACAGGTGATACCCCGAGGCTGGCCTATCAAAAAGCCGCTGAATCTGCTATTGGCGATAAAATAGATACCAGTGGTTGTTTTTTTATCGGCCTCGATGAATGGATGGGAATACCACCGACCAATACAGGAAGCTGTCACTGGTTCTTGCATGAGTATCTTTTTAAACCTATGGACATTGATCCAACGCAGATACATTTATTTGATGCATTGGCTGCAAACGGAGAAGAGGAGTGCAGGAAAATGAATAAACTGATTGCCGTTAATGGAATTGACCTGATGGTGGTTGGAGTCGGTATGAATGGACATATCGGTTTTAATGAACCCGGAACAAATATCAATTCGTTGGCCCATGTAGCTGCACTTGACGAAATAACCAGGACGGTTGGACGGAAATACTTCGAGGATGAGGTAACGATCGGGAAAGGCATCACGGTAGGATTGAAACAGGTGATGGAGACCGGTAAACTCCTGATGATGGCCAATGGCAAAAAGAAAGCGCCAGTTATTAAGAAAACGCTGGAACAAGCTATAGGACCGGATTTTCCCGCCACCTTTATTCGCCAGCATAAAAACGGGTTCTTGCTGATAGATGAGGAAGCAGCCTCTGAATTAAAAACTGCATAGGAATGACAGTGGAACTGATTAAAGCAACAAAAAAAGACCAGGAACTGGTACGCGAAATGGATAATCTTGCCAGCGACGAAAAGCATTTTCATTTGTGGTGGCTGGGACAAAGTGGTTTTTTGTTGCAATGGAAGGGGAAAAGGGTATTGATCGATCCCTACCTCTCTGATTCGCTTACAAAAAAATACGCAGCTACCGATAAACCACATGCCCGGATGAGTGAGCGGGTGATCGATCCCGGTTTGCTAAAAGATATCATCATCGTTTCTTCCAGTCACAATCATACGGATCACCTTGACGCGGAAACCCTGGCCCCGGTTTTAAAAAATAATCCCGATGTAAAATTTATCATACCTGCAGCTAACCGGGAGTTCGTTGCCGAAAGAGTGAATTGTCCGATTGGCTTTCCCATTGGTTTGAACGATCGACGATCTGTAACCATCGATGAATTTAGCTTTCACGGCATACCCGCAAAGCATAATGAGATCGAAAGAGATGAAAATGGCAATTGCCGCTTTATGGGATATGTGGTCATTTTTGGAAAAAATAAGATATATCATAGTGGAGATACACTTTGGTTTGATGAAATGGTCGGGCTGTTAAAGCCTTTCGAAGTAGATGTAGCAATATTGCCTATCAATGGTAATGATCCGGCCAGAAAAGTGGCCGGTAACCTAAATACTAAAGAAGCAGCTGAATTGGGAAAAGCTATTGGGGCCAAATGCGTGATACCCTGTCATTATGATATGTTCACATTCAACACGGCAGATGTGAGTGATTTTGTCGCAGAGGCAGAAAAGATAAACCAGCCGTATAAAGTTTTAAAGGGCGGTGAGCTGTTTACGAAGTAATTAATTACCATGAATAGATTTTTATCGTCACAGCCTTTAGTGCAGGATTTCGGGCTTGGCCTGGTCAGGATCTTCATCGGCGCTTTTCTTATTTACCATGGCAGGGAAGTATTTGATACGGTGGCAATGAACAAATATCTCGAATGGGATATGTTTAAGAATTCATCGGGAAAAACAATGGTTTATGCAGGTAAAGCTTCTGAATTTATATCAGGGATATTGCTTGTGCTGGGTTTGTTTACACGGATAGCGGCGCTCCTGGTGATCGGGACCCTGGGTTACATCAGTTTTTTTCTCGGCAATGGAGAAATCTGGATGGATGCGCAACACCCGTTTTTGTTCGTTTTGTTTGGAGTAGTTTTTCTGTTTGTCGGTGGAGGCAAACTGAGTTTAGATAATTTAATCTTTAAAAAATAATTGGTTATGCCTGACGACAGCTTGCATGTAAATATTAATACATCGGGGAATGATGCCAACAGCTACCAGGCCATCGTGATCGGCAGCGGTATCAGCGGTGGCTGGGCTGCCAAAGAACTGTGTGAAAAAGGATTGAAGACGCTTGTGCTGGAACGTGGTAGAAATATCGAGCACATCAAGGATTACCCTACGATGAACAAGGCTCCCTGGGAGTTCAAAAACCGTGGTGCCGTAACAAAAAAAATGCTGGATGAAAATCCATTAATATCAAAAGCCGCCGGGTACGACGATACCACTCAGCATTTTTTTGTAAAAGACAAGGATCATCCATACATACAGGAAAAACCATTTGACTGGATAAGAGGTTACCAGGTTGGAGGCAAGTCATTGATCTGGGGAAGAGCCTGTGCAAGATGGAGTGATATGGATTTTGCAATGCCGGCACGGGATGGGTATGGAATAGACTGGCCGATTCGTTACAAAGACATTGCGCCGTGGTACAGCCATGTCGAACAGTTCATTGGAGTGTGCGGGATCAGGGAGAATATCGAAACAATGCCCGATGGCGAATTCCTGGAAGGTTATGAATTGAATTGCGTGGAGCAGCATTTAAAAGAAGTGATATGGGATAAATTCAAAAGATATTATGCATCCGGAAGATGGGCCCAGGTCACTGATCCAAATGAAATTCAAAAAAAACAGGGACGTTATTGTCTCAACCGGAATCTTTGTATGAGAGGTTGTCCTTTTGGTGGATATTTTAGCTCAGTTACATCCACGTTGCCCTGGGCCAAAGCCACCGGCAATCTAACTGTACAGCCTTTTTCGGTGGTTCATTCGGTGATCTATGACGAACAGAAAGGGAAAGCGGTCGGTGTACGGGTGATTGACGCGAATACAAAGAAGGCCACTGAATATTTCGCCGATATCATATTTGTGAATGCATCGGCATTGAACAGTAACCTGATCCTGCTAAATTCTACTTCGAAACGTTTCCCTAACGGTCTTGGTAACGATAACGGGGTCCTGGGAAAATATATCTGTCATCATAATTATAGAACTGGTTGCGGTGGAACTTTCGAAGGATACCGCGACAAATATTATAAAGTAAGCAAGCCGGCCGAATGTATTATTCCGAATTTCCGGAATGTACACAAGCAGGATACTGATTTTCTCGGAGGCTATGTCATTTTTTCCGGCGCATATCGAGAAAAAATGAGCGAAAGAGGTTTGAGTTCCGCCATTGGAGCTGACTTCAAAAAAGGTATTAGCGAACCGGGCGGCTGGGGCGCATATATGTACCTGCAGGGAGAAACGATTCCCAAAGAAACCAATCATGTAAGATTGAGCAGGGATCAAACTGATCAATGGGGAATTCCGCTGCTGGTTACATCTGTGGATTATGACGATAATGATGATAAAATGGTGAAGGATTTTCTGGAACAGGGCAAAGCTATGCTGGAAGCTGCCGGGGCTACGATAACTTATGAATATGATAATCACCAGGCTCCTGGCCTGGATATCCATGAAATGGGAGGAGTGAGAATGGGTAAAGACCCGAAGACGTCCTTGTTAAATGAATGGAACCAACTGCATCACTGCAAAAATGTTTTTGTGACCGATGGCGCCTGCATGACCAGTACAGGCAATCAAAGTCCGTCAATATTATATATGTCGCTTACGGCAAGGGCCGTCGACCATGCCGTGAATGAATTAAAAAAAGGAAACCTATAATTCTTTATTATGAACAGAAGGGAACTGATAAAACATATTGCCTTACTTACCGGTGCCGCGGTAGCAGGAAGTGAGTTGTTTCTAGCGGGCTGTAAGAATGAGGATAAATCTGCCACGGCCGGTTTTTCAGAAAAGGATATTTCTTTTTTTGACGAGGTGGCTGAAACGATCTTACCGAGGACAAACACTCCCGGGGCAAAAGATGCGAAAACAGGGAAATTCATGGCCAGCTATTCGCTGGATTGCTATGATGAAAAGCAGTTAAAGGCACTGAAGGATGGAATAACTGCCATAAACGAAGCGGCTAAACAGAAATATGAAAAAGATTTTTTGCAAATAAATCCTTCCCAAAGACAGGAGTTATTGAAGAGTATTGATGCGGCGGCTAAAGCGTATAACATCAAACCGGGAAAAGATCTACCGCCACATTACTTTACTTTAATGAAACAAATGGCATTGTTGGGATTCTTTACATCCAAACCGGGGGCTACACAGGTATTGCGCTATGTACCGGTGCCGGGAAAATATTTAGGATGTATTGAATATAAGGAGGGAGAGACGTCGTGGGTGTAGAGAGGTTTAATGGCCTGCCTGCCGGTAGGCAGGTTTAATGGTTGAAAAGTTTAACGGTTTATATGAGAACATTAATTGGTATTTGTTTATTAGTGATCAGCGTACAGGGCTTATCGCAACAGAGGACCTACTGTAATCCTATCAATATTGATTATGGATATTCGCCTATTCCCAATTTTACGGAGTGGGGACGACATCGTGCTACAGCTGACCCGGTGATCGTCAATTATAAGAACGATTATTACCTGTTCTCAACCAACCAGTGGGGCTATTGGTGGAGCAGCGATATGCTCAACTGGCATTTTATTTCAAAAAGATTTTTGCGCCCCTGGAATACGGGGACCTATGATGAGTTATGCGCCCCTGCAGTCGGAGTAATCGGGGACACTATGATTGTTTTTGGATCAACCTATACGAGCCGGTTTACTATCTGGATGAGCACGAATCCGAAAGGCAATGAATGGAAACCATTGGTGGACTCGTTTGCCATTGGCGGCTGGGATCCTGCTTTCTTTACTGATGATGATGGCAAATTGTATATGTACAACGGAAGCAGCAATCGTTACCCTCTTTATGGAGTAGAACTGGACAGGAAGACCATGCAACCGAAAACAACAAGAAGCGAAATGTATCTCCTGGAAGACTGGCGGTATGGTTGGCAGCGTTTCGGGGAGCATATGGATAACACTTTCCTTGACCCTTTTATTGAAGGTGCATGGATGACAAAACATAATGGGAAATATTATTTACAGTATGGTGCGCCGGGAACTGAGTTCAGTGGCTATGCAGACGGAGTAGTTGTTGGGGATGGTCCATTGGGGCCGTTCACCCCACAATCCGATCCATTGAGCATGAAGCTGGGAGGATTTGCAAGAGGTGCCGGTCATGGCTCAACATTTATGGATAATTACAAGAACTATTGGCACATCAGTACAATTATGCTTTCAGTAAAAAATAATTTTGAAAGAAGACTGGGTATCTGGCCCGCGGGTTTTGATAAGGATGGAGTAATGTGGTGCAATACCGCATTCGGTGATTACCCACATAGCCTTCCCAACCAAGCCCCCCCACCCCCCAAAGGGGGGATTTCGGAAAACCCTACTATATCATCACGCGATAACGAATTGAACGACTCTCCTAAAGCCCCTCCCTTGGAGGGGTCTGGGGAGGCTTTCCCCTTGGGGGGTGGGGGGGCAGGATCTTTCATGGGATGGATGTTGCTTAATTACAATAAACCAATTTCTGTTTCCTCGACATTAGGAGGTTATCATGCAAACAATGCAAATGATGAAGACATCAAAACATACTGGAGCGCAGTTACGGGAAACAAGGGTGAATGGATACAAACCGATTTAGGTAATGTTTCAACAGTAAACGCCATACAAATAAACTATGCCGACCAGGATGTGGACAGCAACCGTTTCGGAAAGATCAATGATCAGTACCACCAGTATGTTCTATCCTATTCAAATGATGCTAAAAAATGGACAGTGCTGGTAGATAAGAGCAGCAACAAAACCGATGTGCCGCATGAATATGTTGAATTGGAAAAACCAGTTCAGGCAAGATTTATCAGGCTGGAAAATATTCATATGCCCACCGGCAAATTTGCGATCAGCGGTCTGAGGGTGTTTGGAAATGGCAATGGTGAGAAGCCCGGAGACGTAAAGACGTTTTTTGTATTGCGCACAGAAAAGGATAAGCGTAATGGCTGGATAAAATGGGGTCCTGTAAATAATGCATTTGCCTACAATATTTATTATGGAACAGCGCCGGATAAATTGTACAACTGTATCATGGTGCTCCAGAACAATGAATATTGGTTCAAAGGAATGGATAAGCTGAAGACCTATTATTTTTCGATCGAAGCCATCAATGAGAATGGTGTTTCAAAAAGATCTGAAACTATAAAAGTAGAATGATGAATATATTGCTTTCGTTACCATCGAAATGGAGAACATTCTCCATGGCCATGCTATTATTCCTGTTGAGCCCGGTTATTGCCGGCGCCCAGGACCGGCCTGCATTTTGGAATGATATCCAGAATTTCAAAAAGCAGGACAGTGCTCATTTCCCCGGGACAAACAAGATCCTTTTTGTCGGCAGCTCTTCGTTCACGAACTGGAAAGATGTCCAGGATTATTTCCCAGCTTACCCGATCATCAATCGCGGTTTCGGGGGTTCCACCCTGCAAGACCAGGTCCGTTATGTGAAGGATGTGGTGTTTCCTTATAAACCGAAACAGATCATTATCTATTGCGGCGAGAATGATCTCGCTTCTTCCGATGCTATAACGCCAAAGATGGTGTTTAACCGCTTCGTTTACTTTTTTAACCTCATCAGGAATAAATTTCCAAACGTTCCCATCGCCTACATATCCATGAAACCAAGCCCCAGTCGCCAGCTGCTAATGCCTAAAATGCGTGAAGGGAATAAACTCATCCGGAATTATCTCAAAACAAAAAAACAAACGGCCTTTATAGATGTGTATAAAGATATGATCGACGATGAAGGTAAACCCATAGCCGAACTTTTTGGTGAAGACAACCTTCATATGAACAAGAAAGGCTATACTATCTGGAAAAGGGCAATTGAACCATACCTGAAAAAGTGAAAGCAGATGAAAAGACTTCTTCTAATAGCGGGTTTTTTTTCTTTACATCTTACTCTCTTTGCCCAGAAAGAAGTCCGGGTTTCATCACCCGACGGCCATATTGTTTTCGGCTTGTCGATCAATGCAGGCATTCCAATCTATTCCGTATCCCATAAAAAAAACCTGCTGATCGATAGATCGTCACTGAATATTCAGATCGAAGGAATCGGAATGTTCAGGCAGGCATCGATAAGCCGGTCAACTGCGGTTAAGGAGGTGAGGGAGACCTACAAATTGGTTGTCGGCAAAGCCGGCAATGTGATAAACAATTATCGCCAGGTGCTTATCTCCCTGGAAGATGATCTTAGCCCGGATTTAAAGATAGATATTGAAGTGAGGGTTTTCAATGACGGTATCGCTTTTCGTTATTCGTTTCCCAAACAGGAAGGGATATCAGCTTTTGCCATCACAGAAGAGCATACGCAATTCCGTTTTACAACAAACCCGGTTGTAAAAGCCTTGTGGCTTCCCAATTTTACCAGTTCACATGAAGGATTGTATACAACTATGCCTCTGAGTGAGATCAGCGAGGATACTTTGATGGATATGCCTGCCCTGTTCCGGTTTCCTGGTAAAACTTATATGGCGATCACCGAAGCGGCATTGTTGGATTATGCAGGCATGTACCTGGTGAAACACAAGGGCGTCATTTATAGCCAGCTTTCACCGTTGCCTGGTCAGCAAAAGATAAAAGTAAATGTTTCACTTCCTCATAGTAGTCCCTGGCGGGTATTGTTGATCAGTGATAGACTGGGCGCACTGATTGAATCGAATATCATCAGCAGCCTGAATGCACCTTCGGCTATCAAAGATCTAAGCTGGCTAAGACCGGGAACAACAACTTTTCCCTGGTGGAATGGAACCATCATCCCAGATAGCATAAAAGGAGGAAATAATTTTGAGACCAATAAATATTATATAGATTTCTGTGCTGCCAATAATATTAAATATCATTCCATAGTAGAATATGGCGGACATGAATGGTACACTAATGATGGCGAAGGTTACCAGCCAGGGCCAAACGTCGACATAACAAAACCTGTACCCGGGTTGGATATGAAACAGGTCTGTGATTATGGCAAGAAAAAAGGAGTTGGTATCCGGGTATGGACACATTGGAAGGCTTTATATCCAAAACTGGATACAGCATTTGCGTTGTTTGAAGAATGGGGATTAAGTGGTATGATGGTGGATTTTATGGACCGGGATGACCAGGAGATGGTAAATATCCAGACAGAGATCCTTCAAAAAGCAGCCAAACATCATTTGCATATACAATTTCATGGCGCTTATAAACCAACCGGTCTTCACCGTACTTATCCCAATGAATTTACACGCGAAGGTGCAATGAACTATGAATATGATAAATGGGACACGATCATTACTCCGGATGCTGACCTGAATATTGTATTCACACGAATGCTTGCCGGTTCTACCGATTATCACCTTGGCGGATTCCGGGCCTTACCCAGGAATAAATTTGTGGTTCAAAATTCTCGCCCATTCGTGATGGGAACCCGTTGCCATATGCTTGCAATGTATATTGTCCTGGAAAATTATTTGCCAATGGTTGCCGACTATCCCGACGCTTATATCAATCAGCCAGGATTTGAAGTAATAAAAAAAATCCCTGGGACCTGGGATGAAACCCGGGTGCCTGCTGCTGAACTGGATAAATATGTTGCAATAGCACGTAGGAAAGCTGATACATGGTTTATTGGCACGATCAACAATCACGAGGCAAGAAAAATAAAACTTGATTTACATTTTCTACCTTCCGGTCAATACAGGATGGAGATGTTCAATGATGCCCCGGATTCAGATCACGACGCTAACCATCTAACAAAGCGGGTCGAGATTGTCAATAATCGATTTTCCAGGGAACTGGTATTGGCTGCTGATGGCGGAAATGTAATTATCTTAACCAAGTTAAAAAAGTAAAACAGCATACATGAAACGCTACATTTTAGTTATTGCGGCTTTCCTGGTATCTCAATTTGCGATAGCGCAAACGCAGGATGCAAAGATGAAAGCCTTCGTTGACGCACTGATAAAAAAAATGAGCCTGGAAGAAAAATTGGGACAATTAAATCTACCGGGTGCAGGAGATATCGTCACAGGCGGTACACCCGGGACAGACAATTCCCAACTGGCGCAAAAAATCAAGGACGGAAAAGTAGGTGGGTTATTTAATATTAAAGGAGTTAGCAAGATTAAATATGTGCAGCAGATTGCCATGCAGCAAAGCCGGCTGAAGATCCCATTGATATTCGGCATGGATGTAATTCACGGATATGAAACAGTTTTTCCGATCCCGCTTGGATTAAGTTGTTCCTGGGATATGAGCCTGGTTGAACGTAGTGCAAGGATAGCGGCTACCGAAGCCAGCGCCGACGGAATTTGTTGGACATTTTCACCAATGGTCGATATTGGCCGTGACGCACGCTGGGGACGAATAGCAGAGGGAAGTGGTGAAGATCCTTATCTCGGTTCACAAATTGCAAAAGCTATGGTACGGGGTTACCAGGGTAACGATCTTTCGAAGAATAATACGATCATGGCCTGTGTGAAACATTATGCCCTGTACGGTGCAGCGGAAGCTGGCCGCGACTATAATACAGTTGATATGAGTCATCAACGCATGTACAATGATTATTTGCCCCCCTACAAGGCGGCATCAGATGCGGGTGCAGGAAGCTTTATGGCCTCGTTTAATGAAGTTGATGGAGTTCCTGCTACAGCGAATAAATGGTTATTGACCGATGTGCTGAGAAAACAATGGGGATTCAAAGGTTTTGTTGTTACTGATTATACTGGTATCAATGAAATGGTTGATCATGGCATCGGTGACTTGAAAACTGTATCTGCGAGAGCTTTAATGGCCGGCATAGACATGGATATGGTAGGAGAAAGTATTTTAAACTATTCCGCCAAATCATTGAAAGAAGGGAAAGTAACTATGGCCCAGATCGATGCAGCATGCCGGCGAATACTGGAGGCAAAATATAAATTGGGCTTGTTTGACGATCCTTACCGGTATTGTGATGAGAACAGGGCAAAGACGGAAATATTTAGCGATGCCCATCGCAGGGAAGCGAGATCGATCGCCGCGCAAAGTTTTGTGTTGCTAAAAAATCAAAACAATGTATTACCATTAAAAAAAGGCGGCACCATCGCAGTAGTAGGTCCGCTTGCCGATAACAGGGAAAATATGCCCGGCACCTGGAGCGTAGCCGCTAATTTTCAAAAAGCAACTTCCGTGCTGGCGGGAATAAAAGATGTTGCCGGAAACAATGTAAAGATCATTTATGCAAAAGGTTCCAATCTTGATGCCGACGAACAATTTGAAGAAAGAGCAGGCATGTTTGGTAAAGCACTGGGACGGGATAAACGCCCGGCCGCGGATATCATCGCCGAAGCTGTCAATGCAGCTAACCAGTCTGACGTGGTAGTAGCCGTGTTGGGCGAATCGGCAGAAATGAGCGGGGAATCATCCAGCCGCAGCAATATCGAGATACCGTCTGCTCAAAAGGATCTATTAAAAGCTTTGTTGCAAACAGGTAAACCGCTGGTATTGGTTTTATTTACAGGAAGGCCATTGGCTTTGAAATGGGAAAATGATAATGTGCCCGCAATCCTGAATGTATGGTTCGGCGGCAGTGAAGCAGGTTTTGCAGTTGCCGATGTTTTATTTGGGGATGTAAACCCTTCGGGAAAATTGACTACGACTTTTCCGCAGAACGTTGGCCAGGTGCCGATCTATTATGCACACAAAAATACAGGAAGACCACTCGAGGAAGGCAGATGGTTTTCAAAATTCCGGTCCAACTACCTCGATGTATCCAATGACCCGGTTTATCCATTTGGATATGGCTTAAGCTATACCGGTTTTTCTTACAGCGATATAAAACTCAGCAGCACTTCTTTAAAAGGGAATCAAACGTTGACTGCAAGCGTGACTGTGACGAATTCCGGCAACAGGGATGGAAAGGAAGTTGTGCAATTATATATACGTGATGTGGTCGGCAGTGTAACCAGGCCTGTAAAAGAGCTGAAGGGTTTTCAAAAGATAGATCTGAAGGCTGGTGAGACAAAGACTGTTTCTTTTAAGATCACGCCGGAAGATTTAAAATTTTATAACTACGATTTAAAATACGATTGGGAGCCTGGTGACTTTGTGATAATGATCGGAGGCAATTCAAGAGATGTAAAAAGCGCTAAAGTTAGTTGGGTTAAATAGAGAGGGATGCTAGATGCAGGATGCTAATTGCACATTGTGGACTTCCAGCATCGGGTATCCAGCATCCAGGTTAAGTTGATAAGAAACGTTTAACAACAGTGCGTACTCATGATTAATAATAACATTTTCCCTGCCATCGTTTGCCTGCTTTGCCTGCATACTGTCCAGGCCCAGCCTGGCAGGATCGATTCAGCACTTATTGCAAAACCTCTTTTCCATTTTCAACAGGAATATACACTGGACGTTCCTGTTGACCCCACAGCATGGCAGGCCCAAAAACCGGGATTGCATGTTTCTTTTGCATCGACAGACAGGTCCTGGTTCAGGAGAGAAGTTCCCGATATAAAACCAGAACTGTTGAGATTTGAAGAAACCGCCTGGAAAGGTGAACGTGTGAATGCAATGATCCTTTTATGGACAACCGATACCGTCGAACAGGTACGGTTTATGATCAGTGACCTGAAATCACACGATGGAAAAATAATGAGTAAAAGTAATCTCTCACTGCGGCTGGTTCGTTATGTTCTTTCAAACTATCCCTACGATGCCAATGATGTAAGTTGTGGTGAAGGTCCCGTTGATAAAGCCTGGTTAATGCCAGACCGGTTAGAGTCATTTGATCGTTTCGACATGCAGGGCCAGTCTGTGAGACCTGTCTGGCTTAGCATCAATGTCCCCGCTACTGCAATACCTGGTGTTTATGATGGTAGCATTCAAATTATATCCTCAAACGGGAAAGCGGATTTATCATTGTCGATAAGAGTCCAGAATCAAACTTTACCCAAGCCTCATGACTGGTCATTTCGGCTGGACCTTTGGCAAAATCCCTGGGTGATCGCCGGGTATTATCATGTTAAACCCTGGTCGGTAGAACATATGGCTCTGCTGGAGCAACACTTGAAATTATATGCAGATGCCGGTGGAAAATTTATTACCACTTATGCCGTTCATTCGCCCTGGGCCGATAATTCCTATATGACTGAAGGGACGATGATCGAATGGATCAGGCAAAAAAGCGGTAAATGGAGATTTGATTATACCATTTTTGACAAGTATGTGCAGCTGGCGATGAAGATGGGCATTGATAAGGCCATTACAATTTATACTCCCATTCCCTGGGGAGAAAGGTTTCGTTTCCTGGATGAAAAAACAGGCGCTTATGTATTTGAAAGATGGTTACCCACTTCCGATACATTTAAAATCAACTGGAATATTTTCCTGGCCGATCTCAAATCGCATCTTGAAAAGAAGGGTTGGTTCAACAAAACATATATTGGCATTAATGAAAATGCCATGGAGCAAACGCTGACAGCGATCAGTGTTGTAAAAAAACATTCTCCGAAATGGAAAATTACCTATGCAGGAGACTGGCATCCTGAATTGGATGGCCTGCTCGATGATTATTCCTGCGTGTTTAGCAAAGAGCCAGGTATCGATGCTGTCGGCTCTCGTTCCCTGAAAGGGCAAACTTCCACTTACTATATCTGCTGTACGCCGCCTAAGCCCAATACGTTTGTTTTTTCACCGCCAATTGAAGGCCGTTGGCTTGGGTGGTATTCGATGGCACATGGATACGATGGGTTGCTTCGTTGGGCCTATGATGCCTGGCCTGCTGATCCAATACGTGATGCGCGGCATTTGTTATGGCCGGCAGGAGATTGCTTTATGGTATACCCCGGCGCCGCTACAGGTATTCATTTTGAAAAGATGCGGGAAGGAATCGTCGATTATGAGAAAATGAAAATCCTAAAAGCAAAGCTTAAAACGGTTAAGAACAGGAATATCCAGGCAGTTGTTGAAGAATGGGAGGGCGTTCTGCAAAAGATCAACCGGGAAAAAGAGTTTAAGAAAGAAGACCTGGAAAAGGATATTATGAAGGGAAAAACCCTTGTTATTCAATTAAGCGAATTATTGCCGGGAAAATAAAACGATGCAAAAAATAAATGGAGTGATAGAAAGTAAAAACCTACTCGCGGTTTTTATCATATTCGCCTGCACTAGTACCGGCTTCTCTCAAAAAACCTTTCAACTATTTTCACCGGATTCATCTATTCGCCTGGAAATAAAAACCGCAGAAAACCTGTCCTATCAGCTATTTGCTTCTTCGGATTTGCTGATGTCGGGCCCAACGGTGGACATGCAGCTGGATAACGGGAAGAAACTTTCAGATAAAATCGTTGTTTCAAAAAGTGTGTATGGCAGGGTTAATGAAGTCATAGAAGTTCCCGTTCCTTATCGCCGGAAAAAGATAACGAACAGCTTCAACTGGCTTAAACTGGTTTTCAAAGAGCCTTTTGGAATCGAGTTCAGGTTGTACAATAACGGAATGGCTTACCGCGTGGAAGCCCGTTTCAGGGATTCGATTAACATAGAAAGTGAAACAGCTTTATTTGACATGGACCCTTCTGCCATAGTATGGTTTGCTGGAATAGACAAGCGGCAGAACATGGATCGGTTTCATACCAGTTTTGAAGCTGTTTACAAGAAACAGTCTTTGACAGATATTGCCGATACAATGTTGACGTTTGCCCCCGCAACTATTTCTTTACCGAATAACTATCATCTTGCTATCGCTGATGCGAACCTGTTCGATTACCCGGGTATGTTCTTGCAAAAGACAAAAATGGGGTTGCAGGGAGTATTTGCACCATATCCTTTGCAGGAAAAATTAATGGAAGGCGAATTCCCGCAATATGTTGTTACGGAAAGAGCTGGCTATATCGCCCGGACAAGCGGGACAAGGTTATTTCCCTGGCGAACGGTTATTGTTGCTAAGAATGATACCGAACTTCCATCAAATGATATCATTTATCTGCTAGGGGATGCCCCGAAGATCACCGATTTCTCCTGGATAAAATATGGCAAGGGCACTGATGAATGGATAACCGGCATTAACCTGTTTGACGTTCCGTTTGTGGCCGGTCTTAATACCGCATCGTACAAATATTATATTGACTTTGCCAAAAAATTCGGCTTTGACCAGGTTATGCTTGACGCTGGTTGGAGCGATACAAAGGACTTGTTTAAGATAAATCCTGCGATCGATATGGGGGAACTGGTACGCTATGCAAAGAGCCAGGGCATTCGTTTAATGCTTTGGACGCTGTCTGCGACTTTAGACAAACAATTGGACAGCGCACTTCGTCAATTTAACAACTGGGGCATCGCCTCCATCATGACGGATTTTATGGATCGGGACGATCAGAAGATGGTCAACTTTTATCACCGCGTAGCAAAAGCCTGTGCGGATCATAAGATCTCGATCATGTTTCATGGAGCTTATGCCCCTAAAGGGTTTAATCGTACATGGCCAAACGTACTGACACATGAAAGTGTTCTCGGGTCCGAATGGAATATATGGAGCGATCTTCCCACACCGGATCACGATGTGATTATTGCTTACACAAGAATGTTGGCAGGCCCGCTGGATTATGAGCCTGGCCTTTTACAAAATGCGCAAAAGGATCAGTTCAGGCCTATTAGCAAAAACCCAATGAGCCAGGGAACGCGATGCCATCAGCTCGCAATGTTTGTTGTTTATGACAGTCCTTTGCAAATATTTAGCGGAAATATCAGCCAGGGATTGAAGGAGCCGGCATTTATGGGGTTATTAGGAAGTATACCGACTACCTGGGACGAAACAAAAATACTACAGGGTAAGATCGGTGAATTTATTATCAGTGCGAGGAGACACGGAGACGACTGGTTTATCGGCGGACTAAATAATACCGTAGCCCGTGATATATCGCTGTCGTTTGACTTTATTCCTCGCGGAACTTACGAAGCAACTATCTGTAAAGACGGGGTCAATGCGAATAGTTATGCGGCCGACTATGCGATCAGCGTGATGAAAGTTCAGGCGGACCAACGGTTAAACATCAGCATGGCGATGGGCGGCGGGTTTATGATAAAGCTGTCGAAACAATAAAAAAATTATCATTCAAAAGGAATTATGAAAGATATTAAAAACATAATTTTTGATTTAGGAGGCGTTATCCTGAATATCGACACACGGAAAACGGCAATGGCATTGGAGCAATTGGGTGTGAGTAACCTCCAGGGCCACATGTCTCAGCCTGCTCTTGTTTCTTTTTTTAACGAGTATGAAGCTGGGAAAATAGATGACAATGCATTTGTCGCCAAACTGCAGTCCCTGGCAGCTGAAGGCACCACCGAACAGAATATTGTCGATGCATGGAACGCCTTATTATTGGATTTTCCTGCGGAAAGGATTGAATTATTGAGGAGCCTGCGAAAAAAATACAGGTTGTTTTTGCTCAGCAATACCAATGCAATTCACTATAACAAGTTTCAGCAACAGATCTATCTGCAAACCGGAAACTATCTTGAAGACTTCTTCGAGCAAACCTATTATTCTCACACGATGAGGCTGAGAAAACCGGATGTTGCCTGTTATCAATTTGTGATACAGGAAAGTAAATTGAATCCTGCTGAAACAATTTTTTTAGATGATTCAGAAATAAATCTTGCCGGCGCCAGAGAGGCAGGTCTTATAATTGAACATATTCATGCTGGGAGAAGTATTTTGGATATTAAGTGGTAAGTAAGAACCAGGAACCAAATAACAATCCCGCCAACTGGCGGGACAAAAAAAGCACGAAATAAAAAAATTTGAAATTCGAAAACGATCATCGGTCAGCTTCAGGTTGCGAATTTTTTTTTATTTTCTTTGTGTCGCCAATTGATGAACCGATCCTAAAAAAGCATCAAGAACCAAGGAGCACCAACATTTAAATAATAAACCTAAATGTTTTGGGTGTTCTTTTTTCGCTTTTTCGGATTTAAAAATTCGGATTTCTTTGGTCTTTGATGCTTTTAATTTATTTGTCCCGCCAGTTGGCGGGATTGGTTCTTGAGATTTGGATCTTTTTTAATATCTGATAACGCAACCGGTTGTGAATTTTCATTACAACCGATTGCATAAAATTTTATTCTTCTTTTCTTTTTTGAACCAATTAATAAGAACATATTACGGTATGGATTTGAATGTACCATATTTAAATAGTGCTATTGGAATTGCGAAGATGGATGAGATATCGGCAAAACTGGACGGACTCGAACAGCATACCATACAAAAACTGCCCTGGCCGAAATTTTCTTACCGTCCGAATGTTTCCTTTTCTATTGCCCATACGGATGATAGCATACTGCTGAAATATTTTGTACAGGAAAAAGCAATACGTGTTGTGCACCAGGAAGACAACAGCCCTGTCCATGAGGATAGTTGTGTGGAGTTCTTTATTGCATTTGATAATGACCAGGAATATTACAACATTGAATTCAATTGTGCCGGCACCTGCCTGCTTGGATTTGGAAAAAATGCTTCACAAAGAAAATTAATGGGCGTTGATGTGGTCCGAAAGATCAGGCGATTGTCAGCTATCAGGCATCAATCGAACGAAAATGCTGATCCCATTAGTTGGGAACTGACGGTAGTGATCCCTGCCGAAGTCTTCATCTATCACCATATTACTTCTTTGAAAGGAAATCGTTACCGAGTCAATTTTTATAAATGCGGCGATAAGCTTCCGGAACCTCACTTCCTCTCCTGGCAGGATATGAGAACCTCTGCCCCGGATTTTCATATGACTGAATTTTTTGGGGATGCTTATTTTAGATGATACCTTGAGTTGGGGAAATAACCAATCATGCGATTTAAATTCCGGCTTCCTTTATTCATTGCTGCTGCATTGACCAATCATTGCACCGGGCAGCCGGCTATTACGAAGGTCAGCTACAACGAATACGATAAATATATTCTGACCCATGTTCTTACACCGGCGGGACCTGTTCCAACAGCTGTTGATCCTAATGGTGTTTATCCCTATATGAGCTATGTAGAAACATCTCACAGGCCGGTTCCCATAAAATACAGGTTTGTTGTTTTGGAAAATGCGCGATTGAAGGTTACCGTTTGTCCTGACCTCGGGGGAAAAGTTTATTCTATCATTTGCAAGCCATCAGGAAAAGAGGTGTTGTATGTGCCGGACAATATTCGCTACACGAGGATACTACCACGATTTTATTTTGTAGCAGGCGGTATTGAAGTGAGTTTTCCTATCTCGCATTCTCCTTCGCAGAATGAAACCGTGCTTTATAAAGTGGATAAGATAAAGGATAGGGTCTATGTCACCTGTGGTGAAAGAGAGTTGCGGTTTGGTATGCAATGGTCCGTTGAATATTCGCTGGGGGCAGATGATAATTTTTTGACGCAACGTGTTGTTTTTTATAACCCGGGAAATTTCTCTCATCCATGGATGGCATGGTCGAATGCAGCATTGCCTGCTGCAGCTGACACGAAATATGATTTTCCGAGGGGAAGAGTATTGTCACATTCTTCCAGAATTGATACAATAGATTGGGTAAGGCAAGGCCCGAAACGCGAATCCGATATCAGGGAGATGACAGGGTATTTCTGGCGAACAACAGATATCAACGCATTTGGTGCTTATACTCCGTCACGAGGAACTGGTTTGTATCATGTGGCGGATAGCAGGATGGTACCAGGTATTAAATTATGGAGTTATGGAGATGATAGCACATGGTCGGTGTTAAGTTCAGCAAATAATCAACGATATATTGAGATCCAGGGCGGTCCAATCTCTGATCAATCCATTAAACTTGAGATGCAGCCGAAAGAAACCAGGTCGCATATAGAGTATTGGTTCCCGGCTGACAGGGAACTGGATATTTATACATTGAAAGTTCCCCAACAGGAACTGAGACCGCTAAAAGATATTCCCTTATTCGGTTGGGCGAGGGAGGCTGATGTCAAAGATTGGCAGACATTGATCAATATTTCTCATTCCAAGAAAATAATGAACTGGGCAGCCCCGGATATTTACAGATCCGGTTGGGCACCTTCAGGAATGGAAAATTTAGATGAACCATTCAGAAGAGCTATCAGCTATTCAACGGGAGGCAACAAAGACTATTGGATATTTCATTATGGTACATGGCTTGCCGGCGTGGGTAAAACAGACGACGCTATCCGGGTCCTTTCCAGCGCTGAAAACGGTCT
>VBAT01000025.1:0-26389 GCA_005884665.1 Bacteroidota bacterium | reverse complement strand
CTAGCCCGGTTATACAAATCAAAAAGCGATCTCAATGCTGCTAACCAGGCAATGGAAGCTATAACCGAGCCCTGGCTGCAGATTCATCCGCAGATCGTTGTGGAAAGAGACAAAATACTTAGAAGTCTTGGCGCGCAAACAATTCCCGAACGGGAAAAATGGTTATCGAAGGTGGATGCGCTCCAGGATGAATGGATCATTGAAAGAAGAGTGCAGTTATTGATCGATAAGGGAGAAGTATCCAGGGCCAAAGATTTATTGTTGTCAACTACATTCCAGAAAGTTCACCAGGTATACACTCGTACCGGTTTATGGAAACAGATCTGCGAAAAGCTGAATATTCCCTTTAACCCGGTTCCATCGCATTTGGGTGAAGATCGCTTAGCTGTTTTCGGCGCTTACCGGGAATATGAGTAATCGTTACCTTGTGCGTCTTATTTTGATACTATGAAGCGTTCGTCCTTTATTCTACTACACACTTGCCTGACCGTGCTTTTTTTCTCCTGCTTTTTGTGTTCAGCTCAGCGCAAAACCATTGATCAGAAAGTCGATTCTGTTTTACGATTGATGACACTCGATGAAAAGATCGGGCAGATGAATCAGTATAATGGGGATTGGGATGCCACTGGCCCAATTACCAAAGACGGCGATAAGCAGAACCAGGTAAAAAAGGGAATGCTGGGCTCAATGCTGAATGTAACTGGCGTTGATCACACTCGCACATTGCAGGAATTGGCAATGCAGTCTCGTTTAAAGATCCCATTGTTGTTTGGACAGGATATAATTCATGGTTACAGGACAATTTTTCCAATACCATTAGCCGAAGCGGCAAGTTGGGACCTGGATGCGATTGAACAATCTTCCCGCATTGCGGCGATAGAAGCTGCTGCTGCTGGTATCCACTGGACATTTGCGCCGATGGTAGATATCGCACGTGATCCAAGATGGGGAAGAGTGATGGAGGGTGCTGGCGAAGACACCTACTTAGGATCCATGATAGCAAGAGCAAGAGTAAAGGGTTTCCAGGGAAAGGGTTTGGGAAATACAGATGCAATAATGGCCTGTGCCAAGCATTTCGCTGCATACGGAGCGGCAGTCGGCGGGCGTGATTACAATAGTGTTGATATGAGCCTGCGTCAATTGCATGAAATATACCTGCCGCCATTCAAATCAGCAGCTGACGCAGGTGCCGCCACCTTCATGAATTCATTTAATGATTTGAATGGAATACCGGCGACAGGAAACAGATACCTGCAGCGGGATATATTGAAAGGGCAATGGAAATTCAAGGGTTTTGTGGTGAGTGACTGGGGTAGTGTGGGGGAGATGATACAACACGGGTATGCCAAAAACAACTATGAAGCTGCGAAGCTGGCAGCAAACGCCGGCAGTGATATGGACATGGAGAGCAGGAGCTATATTCAAAACCTGGCAAAATTGGTGAAAGAAGGAAAAGTAAGTACGAATGTAATAGATGATGCGGTAAGAAGAATTTTGAAAAAGAAATTTGAAATGGGTTTATTTGATGACCCGTTTCGTTTTTGTAATGAAGAACGGGAAAAAGCGCAATGGAACAATGAAATCAACCTGAAGATAGAAAGAGAGATAGCAAGGAAGAGTATCGTGTTGTTGAAAAATGACCTGGTGCAAGGCAGCCGGTTATTGCCTTTACAACTGAGTAGAATAAAAGGTCAACAATCCAGCGAGCCGGCAAAGATTGCATTTATTGGTCCCCTTGTCAAATCGATAAAAGACCATCTTGGGTTCTGGAGTTACGATTGGCCAGATGATACGGCGAGAGTAAGTTCTCTTTGGGACGCTTTTGAACACAGACTGCAATCGCAGGCAAAAATGTTCTATGCGAAGGGTTGCAACATCGCAGACACAAGCCGGGCAGGATTTGCAGAAGCGGTTGATGCAGCCAGTCAATCCAATATTATAATAATGTATGTGGGTGAAGCAAGGGATATGACGGGAGAAGCAAAAAGTAAAAGCAATCTTCATTTGCCTGGTGTACAGGAAGAATTGATCAAAGCTGTGATGGCAACCGGAAAACCGGTTATCCTGCTTATTGGGGCAGGAAGGCCCTTAATATTTAACTGGGCGGCAGATAATGTATCAGCGATACTTTATACATGGTGGCTGGGAACAAGAGGCGCCGAAGCCATTGCAGATGTTTTATTTGGTGATTATGATCCTTCCGGAAAATTGCCGATAAGTTTTCCGAGGGAAGAAGGTCAAATACCTATTTATTATAATCATTACAACACGGGACGACCCGCTACAAGCGATAGTGACCGGTTTTACCGATCGTCTTACCTGGACCTTTCGATCTATCCAAAGTATGAGTTTGGATATGGATTGAGCTATACAACGTTTCAGTATAGCGATCTTAAATTGAGTAAAAAGAGAATTAAGGCAAATGAGAAGATCGATGTATCCCTACAACTCAGTAATACGGGAAGCTATGCGGGTGAAGAAGTTGTCCAATTGTACCTGCAAGACAGGTTTGGTTCAGTGGTGCGACCGGTAAAAGAGCTGAAAGACTTTCAGAAAATAAATTTGAAACCCGGCGAGTCGAAGATCATTCATTTCACAATTGATAAAGAAAAGCTTTCATTCTTTAACGACCAGCTACGATGGGTCGCAGAGCCGGGTGAGTTTGTCCTGATGATCGGCTCTTCTTCTAAAGATATACGGTTAAAAGATGAATTTGAATTGGTGAGCCGTGAGTGAAGAGTGAGCCTTTCAAGCGTCACCAGACTCACCACTGACAATTAACTACTCACTACTTTATGTCGAAATCAACCACCACCCGCTCCGTCCTGGGATGAGACTGGCAGGTGAGAATGTATCCGCGTTCTACTTCTTCCTCCTCCAGTCCCCAGTGCACATCCATCATCACCTCGCCTTCTACAAGTTTGGCTTTGCAGGTACAGCAGACCCCTCCTTTGCATGCAAAAGGAAGATCGGCACCCTGTTGGAGTGCAGCATCGAGAATAGGCGTGTCACTTTTCAGGGAAAGATCAAAATCAAAGCTTCTTCCATCCAGCCTGACGGTTATCTTGCTTTTCGGGCCCTGATCGTCGGATGACGGCTTCCTGTTAATGGCAGATTGTTTTTCTCCCGGCACTGTAAATAGTTCAAAATGTATCTTTTTATTGTCAATGCCTTTTTGCTCCAGGAAAGCTTTGACAGAAAAGATCATCTCTTCCGGGCCACAGATAAATATTTCGTCGGTTGAAGCATAGTCAACCAATTTGGATAACTCGATTAACTTTTCCTGTGTTATTCTTCCAAAGTTCAAAGGACTGTCTGTTCGTTCACGGCTTAGAATATTGATAAAATTGAAACGTTCAATGTATTTATTCTTCAGTCCTTCCAGTTCTTCAAAAAAAATGATAGAGCCGCGGCTACGATTCCCGTAAACCAGGGTAAACTGGCTTGCCGGTTCAGTCTGCAGGGTTGTTTTGATAATAGATATTACCGGTGTAATACCGCTTCCTGCCGCGACGGCGAGATAATTCTTTTTGTGTCTGGGGTGTAATTCGACATAAAACTTTCCAACAGGAGGCATCACTTCCAGAATATCGCCTGGTCTCAGATTATCATTGGCAAAGGACGAGAATCTGCCACCCTCCACCTTTTTTATTGCCACCTTCCATTTTGCTTCCAGCGGTGTACTGCAGATAGAATATGTACGCCGCACTTCTTCGCCGTCAATAAATGTACGCACCGTCAGGCTTTGGCCCTGTTTGAATTGAAAGGATGATTTTAATTCATCGGGCACATCAAATGAAACTGAAACACATTCCCCCGTTTCCCTGTTGACCTCTTTTACCCTGAGCTTATGGAAATGAATTGACATACCTACAAAGTAACAGGGTTTTGCGACGCAATGTTGCAAAGATTTTAGCCATGATCCAGGCGAATAATATCAATAGCAAGGGCTGGTCAGCAGTAAAAAATAGATCAGGCTTTTAGTCCGCCAATAAGATAGGTGATCATATTTTCTTCCAGTTCTTCAGCGGTGTAGTGCTTCTGGCTGCGATGCCAGAATTCTAGTCCCCGAACAGCCGATAAAATGGTCAGTACAGCGATATAGGGAAGAATAGGCTTTATTTCTTTTTCCTTGATGCCTGCGGTAATGATGCCTTCCATGCATTGAACATAGTTGCGGCGCTGGCTGATAAAATCGGCAAGCGGTTGGGCTTCGAGATGTATCCATTCATTGATCATGACATGGTAATCTTCGAATCGCTGAAACATCATCTGGATATGGAAACGGGTTACAGACTCGATCTTCTGAAGATTGGTTAAACCGGCGTTGTCAAGATCGGCCAGTTGCTTATTGCAATCGTCGGAAATACGAAAGATGATCTGTTGCAGTATCTCCGATTTGGACTGGATGTGATTATACAGGCTCGCTGCTTCAATGCCCACGCTTTCGGCCAGGTCGCGCATGGAAGTTGCAGGGAAGCCTTTCTCGCGAAACATAGAGGCAGCTTTCTGAACAATGAGATCTTTTTTGGAAGCCTTTTTACGTTGGGCCTTTGCCATGGTTCAAAGATAAAGAGAATACTCAAATTGCCCGTAAGGATCAAATAAGTCAATACTTTTACCGGGTTAATATAAATTACTTAGGTTTGCACGCCGAAAAGAAGTCATATCAGTCAAATATGTCATACAGGTCATATCGATTATAGGGGTCATACTAATCTTTAAGACTGACTCGTATGACTTATGTGACTTATGTGAC
Organism: Bacteroidota bacterium; assembly: GCA_005884665.1. Lineage (GTDB taxonomy): Bacteria > Bacteroidota > Bacteroidia > Chitinophagales > Chitinophagaceae > VBAT01. The sequence goes on along the minus strand of VBAT01000025.1, from coordinate 21,630 downwards.
TCATTTGACCGATTTGACCAATAAAACCCGTCAATAAAAAACTATGTCGTTGATCTCTGTAGGCACCATGGCCTTCGATGCAATTGAAACCCCTTTTGGCAAAACTGATAAGATAATAGGTGGCTCGGCTACCTATGTGGCATATGCCGCTTCCAATTTTGTAAAACCTGTCCAGCAGATCTCTATCGTGGGCTATGATTTTCCGAAGGAAGAAATGGAAGACCTCAGGAAAAGGAATGTGCATTTGGATGGGGTAGAGATCGTGCCGGACAAAAAATCCTTTTTCTGGAGTGGCCGTTACCACGAGGATATGAACAGCCGCGATACGCTGATCACCGACCTGAATGTGCTGGCGGATTTTAATCCCAAAGTTCCTGATAGTTACCAGGGAGCCGAGTTCTTAATGCTGGGCAACCTCGTGCCAGCTATACAGATGAGCGTGATAAAGCAGCTAAAGCAAAGGCCCAAGCTGATCACGATGGATACCATGAATTTCTGGATGGAATCGGCGATGGATGATTTAAAGAAAGTATTGAAACAGGTGGACCTGTTGATGGTAAATGATGCGGAGGCCAGGCAACTGACCGGACAGTTTTCGCTGGTGAAGGCGGCTAAAACGATCCTGAACATGGGACCAAAATTCCTGATCATAAAGAAAGGAGAGCATGGCGCCCTGTTATTTCACGGGGACGAAGTGTTTTTTGCCCCGGCACTGCCATTAGAAGACGTGTTTGATCCAACTGGTGCGGGAGATACTTTTGCCGGCGGATTTATGGGTCATCTCGCCAAGACAGGTGATATTTCTTTTGAAAATATGAAACGAGCTATCATTGTCGGTTCAGCTATGGCCAGCTTTTGCGTCGAAAAATTTGGGCCAACACGATTAAAAGAAATCACTAACGAAGATATTGTCAGGAGGATACAACAGTTTAAGCAATTGGTGAGTTTTGAGATCGAGTTGGTGTAGGTTAAAATATTTACCCAGCCATGGCTCGTGAAGGCACTAACCATAGCTTTTTATTCACGCGTTTAATTGTCTTCCTTTAGGCTCCGGGATCGGTCTACCCAGTGATTTTGCTGTGTCAATCCATTCAGCGATCACAGCCTGAACGTTTTCCAGAGCTTCCCCATAACTTTTTCCATCGGCCATACAACCGGGCAATTCAGGTACTTCTGCGATGATCGCATCGTCTTCTTTGCTCCAATACAAAACAATTTCGTATTTATCATTCATCTTGTTGAGGTATTAATTTGTATTTAATTGTCATGGTTCGTGGTTATGGTTCGTGGTTATGGTTCGTGTCCACACGAACCATATTTTCTTTATTGATATTTTCTTGCGAGCACTATTGCATTTTTAAAACTGACTTTCTTTCCCTGCAAGTTAAACAACTCCGTAAAAATGACATAAGGCCCAACAGGAAGTTTTCTGCCACGATCGTCCAATCCATCCCAATTCCAGTAACCACTCAATGCAAGAATTCCATTGCGGACGAGATTTCTCACAGGCCGTCCGGTAGCATCAAAAATGGTAATGTTGGCAACATAACCAGGCTCATACACTTTATATTGTATAGTAGCTATATCATCCAGCCCATCATTATCCGGCGAAAAGATCTTTGGCGTTAGTTCGATGTTCGCACCAATTCCAGGAAGTTGTTTGGATTGCGAGTTTTTATAACTGGGAGTTCCATACCCCGCAGTCGAACCTGCACTATGCCAATTGTCCGCATCCTGCGATGGCTTATTTGGATCAATTCTTTCAAGTGCTACGCCTTCAGCATCTGCAATTAGTTTAAAATGCCAGTCATCGCGATAATCGACTTCGTCCAGGATTTCGCCCTGGTAATTTAACAGGAGTACATAGCCCTCATCATCCGGAAAAGATGGCAGCGAAGACAAACTCAATACCCAGTCGGAGTTTTTGACAAGGTATTCTCTTAACAGGCTGGCTGCCTCTTCTGTAACCACGACATATTCGCCGGGGAAAACCAGCCAGGGGATCGCGCTCAATGGCGTGATTGAATTGATTGCATGATTAGTGTTCCTGTTTGCCACATACAAGTGCGACGCATCAAGGATCTTATCGCTATTGTTATAAAATTCAACATAGTCGTATGCATTTGCCCGCGGATTAAACAGGATCTCGTTGACGATCATGTCATCCGGCGCTGCATCTCCAGGCATACCAACTTTTACATTATTAAAGCCTACGATAACATTATTCTTACAGTCAGTGACATTATTGGCTGTGACGATATAAACCGTATTCGGTTGCATTGGCATGCCAAGTTTCAACTGGACTTTATCAAACACTGGTCCTATGGTTGAAGCTGCGAGAATAGTCAGTCCGTTATCAAGAGAATAATTGCTGCTAACGGCAGCTTTTAAACTATCTACCGGCTCGTTAAATAGCAAAACAATTGTAAGATTGTCGATTGCCCATGCCCTTTGCAGTCGTGGGGACAGTTGATCATTATTGATAGCATTCACGGAATTTTTTTTACCAGGTGTTCCCCCCGAGTTGCTTATGCTTGCTTTCCAGTTATTGCCGCCAGTGCAGGGATTGTTGGTATCAATCATTTCGAGGGACCAACCCCCATCCTTCTTCAACGCGTTATCATACCATTCAATGGTGTAGGCCACCGCGTGAATAGTTCTTCCCTCGTTGTCTTTTAATGAAACAACGTCCCCGTTATTATCTAACGAGGGAAAGCTTGTTACGGCAATTGCAGTCCCCAGGCCAGACATGGCTGCAATTGCACTCGTACCGCAGACAATGACAAAGCTGTCAGGTTGCAAAATGAAATTCGGCATTGGGCCGCTGCTGCTACCGGCATCGCCTATTTTCCAACCAGATAGGTTTATAGGTAAGAGAGTGGTATTTTTCAATTCTACCCATTCATGGTTCGGGAGACCAATCTGCGGACTGGGATCAGCCATTAATTCATCAATGATGACACCGTACTGCTGAGCCTTTATCACGAAGGGGCAGGCCAGGTAAATAAATGCAATTAGTAAGATCTTTTTCTTTTTCATAAAGTGACCAAGGGAAGTAATGAATCCAGATTCAAACTACGAGAACTCCTGAACACCTGTTAGGGAAAAAAAGCATGTTAGTTTGGTGAAAAACCCATTTGTTATTATCTTCACCACCGCAAATGATGATAAAGAAACATACAAAGTGCACCAAGAAACATTCCTGAAGGAAGGTTTGCAGTGTTATGTATGTAACGATATAAAAAATTAGCAGGCCTTCCTTACGGAGGGCCTTTTTTTTGCCAGGTAGTTACCGTTTGAATGATTTAATACTAACATAAAACAAAACAAAATGAAAGTCGCAGTAGTTGGCGCCACAGGATTAGTTGGTTCAAAAATGTTGCAGGTATTGGCGGAAAGGAATTTTCCCGTTACCGAATTGATTCCCGTTGCTTCTGAACGGTCAGTTGGAAAGGAAGTGGGGTTTAAAGGAAAAAAATATAAGGTGGTCAGCATGACTGATGCGATTGCAGCCAAACCGGCTGTTGCAATATTTTCTGCAGGTGGTGGCACATCACTTGAGTGGGCGCCAAAATTTGCCGAGGCTGGAATAACTGTGATCGATAACTCTTCCGCCTGGAGAATGGACCCTTCTAAACCCCTGGTGGTTCCCGAGATCAATGCCGATGTGCTGACCCGGAACGATAAGATCATTGCTAATCCTAACTGTTCAACGATCCAGATGGTAGTTGCAATAAACCCTTTGCATAAGAAATATGGCATAAAAAGAATTGTTGTTTCAACCTATCAAAGCGTAACAGGTACCGGTGTAAAAGCGGTTACCCAGCTGATGAATGAACGTCAGGGTGTCGCCGGCGAAAGAGCTTACAAATACCCGATCGATCTGAATGTGATACCCCAGATCGACGTGTTTCTGGATAATGGGTATACGAAGGAAGAAATGAAAATGGTCAATGAAACAAAGAAGATCATGCGTGATGACACGATCCGTGTTACATCTACAACTGTACGTATACCGGTTGTGGGCGGTCATAGTGAAGCGGTAAATGTTGAGTTTGAGAATGAGTATGATCTCGAAGAAGTAAAAAAACTTCTTTGCAATGCGCCAGGTGTTGTACTCGTTGATGATCCTTCAACCCAAAAGTATCCGATGCCGATGGATGCCCATGAAAAGGATGAAGTGTTTGTGGGAAGATTAAGAAGGGATGAAACACAGCCGAAGACACTCAACATGTGGGTGGTTTCAGATAACCTACGTAAGGGAGCAGCTACGAATGCGGTACAGATTGCAGAATACTTAGTTTCGAAGAACCTGTTGTAAGAAAGCTCCAAGAACCAAATAGCAAGAACCAAAAAAACACGAATATTTAAATAAGAAATTTGAAAATTGATGTTAGGAAGTTCCTTATTAAATATTTTAATTTTTGATTTCTTTGGTTCTTGTTTCTTGAGAGTTGGATCTTTTTTTGGGTAAACGGGAAAATACAAAGTCCGAAGACCCTTTCGGGCTTCGGACTTTAATTATAAAAAGTTACGAGTTATCCAGGCTGTTATTTTCGGATTTACTTTCTTCTTTTATAAGGAAAATTTCTTCCGAAAGCGCCGGTGATATTTTCGATGATCACATTAGAAGGGTTGTCCCAGTCGGCAGCCCCTTTATAAGAGTTATTCCAGAGAGTCATGCTGTTACTGACAACACTGCAGTATGCGTAAATGTCTTCTGTCTTGCCGAGGCTCGAAGGAATAGGCAACTTGTTTCCGAGCGGTGTTTGGTTGATCACGTTGCGGCCGATCGTTACACCATAAGAAGCATAATCGCTCATGTATCTTTTTTGTGTGATTTGCATTCGTACGATAGCATCGACGCCCAACAGGACGGCCAGCTTTTTGTCATCCATTTTCCATGAATCACGGATGGATATCTGGTTTTCTTCCAGCGTATTTATGGTTTTGGTAACATCCTGCACGCCTACCCACATATAGGTTTTATTTGTATTAGCATAGCGCATGATGTTCCCATATAAGGCCATTTGAAAAGCTTTACTCTCTTCTTCTTCCATTTTAGAGATTTGCTCGGCTGACAGGTCTTTAGGTTGCTTGCCAGTAAATACAATTTCAGATGGAAGTACAGCTATAATTTTGTGGTTGGCTGTCTGCTGGTCGAAGAAAGAGTTGGTATAATACTTCCGGCCGCAAGAAGCCGAGATGATAATAATCAGTAACAGTACGGGTATAATTTTTTTCATAAGGGTGTTTTAATGGTAACAAAATACAAAGCCCATAGGCCTGTATCAAGTCGGTTAACGAATTATTTGCATATAAAATTGTGAAAGACAAGAGCGCAAAGGGACGCAACTGTAATTCTTCGAAGTAAAATTACTTGCAGCGGTGTCTAACTGATTGATTCATTAATAAACTCAACCAGGGGACGTAAGGCTTCAAACGCGGCTGTTGCTTTTTTCACCAGTTCTTTTGATGTAAGTTCAGTGTCTTTTAGAGTTGCAAGAGCCACAAAACTTTTCATTTTTAAATAGTCTGCTGCAGGATTATCAGGTTCATACCCTTTCGGTAGACGCATCAATACATATTCTGCATTCCTGGACAGATCGCCGTAAATGGATTTGAACTTTTTGGCTCCAGTGATTTTTTTGAAGTCGGCAAAATTGTAATCTATTTCCTGTCTTACTTTATGGAGTTCGGGAGGCATCGGCATCCACAGACCTCCTCCCATGAAACAACGTCCCGGCTGGCAATGAAAATAATAACCTGCAAATGGAGATTTCTTACCACCGCGGCTTATATAACCTCCCATGTTATCCTTGTATGGCGACTTATCTTTTGAAAAACGGACATCTCTGTTTATTCGGAACATGCATTCTTTTGCTTTGAGATGGGAAATGGTCTTATCCTTTTTCCCGAAACTGTCGATTAATTTTTGGATAAATGAAGCGAAATCATTTTTAGCTGCTTCATATTCCTTCCTGTGTGAATCAAACCAGGGTTTATTGTTGTTCTTCTTCAGGTCTTTCAGGAATTTTAATGTGGAAGGCTGTAACATATTTTGAATTTGGGGGGACAATTTAGCGAAGATTTGGTGAATGATACGCAATGCCGTACTTGCGATCCGCCGACCGGCGGAGAAGCAACTGGATGCAGCTATCACTCCCTCTCCCTGGGAGAGAGCGTCGGAGGGAAAGGCCAGGAAACAACGGCCTTTCTTCCATTAGCGATTAAAGTATGGATCTCCTCGGAAGACAATTTCCTGATCCTTGGCTTTATATTACCATCACTGATGGAAATGGTTCTTCGCCAGTCTTCGGTGGTCAACTGCTGGCGGTTAAGATTTTCAATTATTATATTGTAGAAGGCATTCATGTACTCCTTAAAATTATCGACAGGCAATGGAGCCAGGTCTTTTCCTGACTGATCGCTCCTGATTTGGTCATCGGTGTCAATCCTGAAACCAATCGTTGAAAAATTGTACCGGCCTGAGCTGTCAAACATACGGATAGGAAAATTGCCGGTGAAGCCACCATCAACCATTACATCCAAACCGTTTTTTTGCCTGGGGTGGCGAACCACCAGTCCGTCTTTATCAATAAACACCGCTTCAAAATAAAGAGGTATGCTCATAGAGATCCTTACGGCATCTTTCACCTTCATTCGCGGATAAGTATCCTTTGAAAAAACGATAAGCTGCTGTTTGTTCAAACAAGTGCCGGTAATATAAAGATCTTTAAATCCTTTCGTGTGCAACTCTTCGAATGTAATATCTGAGTTACCGGTTTTACTACTGATGATTTTTTCCAGCCAGGTTTCAAACCGGTTACCCCGGTACCATCCAAAATATTTGTTGGTACGGTTGATGCCACCGATAAAAAAATAATTGCCATCATTGAACTTCTGGAAGTTCGTGCCTGTGATAATATTCTCTATGTCCTGGCCTGAATAACCGAGGGCGATTGTCAAAGCCACTATAGCCCCGGAGGAAGTTCCTCCAACCTTTTCGATGGACTGCAACATATTTTTTGTCTCCAGTTCATGTACTACGCCGCAATAAGCGATACCGCGGATACCTGCGCCTTCAAAGACAAGGTTCCTGATGGCGGGTTTTACCTGGGCGGTAAGATAAATGAAACATAAAATGAAAAAAGTAACAAAGAATGGTCTTTTCCAATTCATGACGAAGAATTTATGTTCTGCGAGTTTACTAAAATTCTCCGGTTAAGTTCTGTTAAAGCGCAATTCGTGGTTTAAGTGTATGCCTTATCATAGTAAACGTTATTGCTGAATCGACATCAGCCTTTCCGGGCCCGCCCCGCCCCCGCCTATCACGCCAACCGATCAACTAGGACCCCATAGTGTTATGGACAACTGACCCTGGTAGATCAGGATCGCTGGTTGCCAGCACCGGCCCTCCACCGTGTTTGACGAACAAACACTTACAGTCTTCATAAGGTCATCGTGATATTCTAAGCTCAGATCATACGCAAATATCAATCGCCGCGAAGCCAGCGCAAAGTGAAAAAGACGGCAAAAAAATAGAAAAAAACGTAATAGACCGGCCTAAGAAGCTGATCAAGTTCTCCCAGGTAGTTGTCAAGAAAAATATAAGTCCCATTGGTCAATGCTCTTTTATCTTCTTCGTCCCAGTTTTTATGGACAACTGTAATATCTATTTCGTCCGGGTATTCAAGAAGATTGTTGGCGTAGAAGCTGAGAGTTTCGTTATTGAACCGGTGGCTGCCCATTTCAATGTTGACATCCTTTATATCCAACGAGGATTTCACGGCTGTAAATTCCTATCCATCTATCCTGGGAGCTGCACCGACTAGTTCTTCCACAAACGGAATATTTTTAACTGCACCTTCCGCAGTAAGGATTAATTCAACCGTGTCTTCATCAAACATCCCGGTTACAGAATAGATTTCTTCCCTAAGCTGGTTAAGCATCGGTGACAGTTGGCTAAAAAAAATCTTTTTCGATGTTTTTCCCGGATTTAACCGTGATGGAAAAATTCTTTTCATTTTTTTGAAACCAGTTCCAGAAATCGTCAAATGATTTGACTTCTTCTTTTTTTCCAAAGATTTTTTTGAGGAAACTCATGAGTAGTTGGTATTATGGATGCGACAAACAGCATTGAGAAGATGCCACAGATACACGAATTAACCAATAAACGGATAAACCAGTATTGACACCTGGCAGCAGATATTATTTCTTCTTTATCAATTTCAGAAACTCATCTTCCGAAATGATCCTGACTGTATTTAATTTTTTGGCTTTGTCCAGCTTGCTTCCGGCATCTTCACCTACGACCAGGTAGTTTAATTTGGCGCTGACCCCACCTAATATTTGCCCGCCATTTTCCTCTACCATCGCTTCGGCATCGCTTCTTTTTAATGTGGGCAGAGTGCCGGTAAACAGGAATGTCTGGCCACCCAGGTTTCCATCGGTGACATGCTGTTTCTTTTCATTTTTTAATTGCAGACCCAGCTTTTCCAATTCCTCCAGCATTTCAATATTGCTTTTATTTCCGAAGAAATGATGGATGCTGCCCGCCACCTTCGGACCTACATCGTCGAGGTTTTGCAGGTCTTCCAATGAAAACTTTTTGAAATCAAGCAGGTGATTGACTGCCTGTGCCAGGGTCTTTGCAGATGTTTCACCGATAAAACGGATCCCTAGTCCGAATATCAGTCGGTGGAGAGGTTGTTTCTTCGAAGTTTCTATCGCGGATTGCAAGTTGTCAATTGACTTTTGGCCAAAGCCTTCGAGCTCACCAATCTTTTTAAAGTTTAATTTATAGATGCCAGGAATATCGTTAAGCAGCCCCAGCTCATAAAATTTCCGGACATTGGCATCGCCGAAGCCTCGAATATCCATTGCATCCTTGCTCACAAAATGAATGATACGCTCCACTACCTGTGCCGGGCATTCAATATTATTACATCGCCAGGCCGCTTCGCCTTCCTCTTTGAATAATTTGCTTCCGCAGACCGGGCAATTTTTAGGAAAAGAAATTTTCTTTTCAGTACCGCTTCTCAATTCTGCCATTGATTTAACAATGTAAGGAATGACATCACCAGCCCTTTCTACTAAAACTGTGTCACCAATTTTCAGATCCTTTTCTTTTATCACATCTTCATTAAACAGCGAGATCGAGGATACTGTGACCCCACCAATGTGCACCGGCTGGATCTTTGCGACGGGAGTGATGGAACCGGTTCTTCCTACCTGGAACTCTACATTCAATAATTTACTCGTGGCCTGCCTGGCCTTGAACTTATAAGCGATTGCCCATCTCGGGTGATGAGAGGTCATTCCCAGTTTGTCCTGCAACTCTACATTGTTTACCTTGATAACCATCCCATCTATTTCGTAAGGCAGCTCATCGCGTTTTACTTCAAATTCATGGCAATATTTTATGACATCATCAATTCCTTTGAATACTTTTTTCTCCTTGTTCGGGCTTCTGAATCCAAGCTCCCAGAGCATTTCCAGTGAACCGGAGTGGCTCTGTAGCACATCCGATTTTTTATTCGTTTTTTTTGTCGTAGTAAAATAGCTGATGTTATAAACGAAGATCTCCAGGTTTCTTCTTCTTACTTCTTCGGGGTCTTTAATGCGCAAAGTACCGGCTGCAGCATTCCTTGGATTCGCTAATGGCGCAAATCCCTGTTCGATCAATTGTGCATTGTATTTAGCGAAATTCGTTTTATTGATCAGCACTTCACCTCGTATCTCCACCGTTTGCAAACCGTAATCTGAAAATTTTGCAGATAGAGGAATGGATTTAATTTGTCGTATGTTGGTCGTTACTTCATCACCTTCCACTCCGTTACCCCTGGTAGCCCCTCGTACCAGCATATCATCTTCATAGATCAGGGAAAGGCTGCCTCCGTCAAATTTGGGTTCAACGCAATATTCAATTTTGCTAAGACGCGTTGCTTCGCGGGCTTTCCTGTCAAAGGCAATAAGATCATCGCTATTGTATGAATTGTCCAGGGAAAGCATAGGTACCAGGTGAGGAACTGTTGGGAAAGCTTTGGTCAACCCCTTTGCCACTCTTTGTGTTGGTGAATCCCGGGTGACCAGTTTGGGATTACCGGCTTCTATTTTTTCAAGCGCCTTAAAAAGCTGGTCATACTCATAATCGGTGATCAGGGGATCATTCAATATATAATAGCGATATTCATGAAAACGGAGAATAGTACGCAATGCTTCAATTTCTTTAGCTGTAATATTCTCAGCTTCGGCTTTTTTCATAAAGCCGGCCGTCTCCTTCTGGAGGCTTTTAGTGTCCTGGGCGGAATACATAAACTTGTCTTTCAGGGTAAAGTTAATGTGTAAGTCGAAAACGGCATCGAGACGTATTAGATGCTGGATGCTAGATGTTGGATGCTGGTCGCTTCACGTTGGCATCCAGCATCCAGTATCTAGGATCGACTAACCATCGCGGATTGGAAGACTGAACATCCGTGGCCAAATTTTCAAAACGAAGCACTATCAAAAAAGACCCGCAAAAAGAAGCAAAAATTAATGTGTCGTAAGTACATATTTACTATCTTAGCCTTCTAAACGATTGCTGCTATGAAGAAAGTTTACCTGCTTTCCTGTGTCTTGTTGACTTCTCTCTTAGGCCAGTCCCAGCTACTTACATGGTCCCCGGCATTTCCGAAGGACAATGACAATATAACAATAACGGTTGATGCCACAAAAGGCAACCAGGGATTACTAGGTTTTTCCGGAAATGTATATGTTCATATTGGTTTGATAACAAGTGCGAGCACCAGCAGCTCCAACTGGCTCTATTCGCCATTTACCTGGGGAACCACACCGGCGGCAGCGCAGGCGACTCCAGCGGGTACAAACAAATGGAGCTATACAATAAATAATATACGCAGCTTCTTCAACGTGCCGGCTGGCGAAACAATCCTTAAGATCGCTTTGCTCTTTCGCGATGGTCCGGGCAATATGGCGCAACGTAATAGTGATGCAAGCGATATGTATGTACCCGTTTATCCGGGTGCAGCTGTCAGGTTTTCAACTCCACCGTTTCAACCGAAATATGTGCCTGTACCGGAGCCGATCACTAAACAGGTCGGAGACAATATCAGCGTTACCGGGATAGGAACTGGCACCACCGAGTTACAACTGTATTTGAACGGTACCATGATCCAGAATGGTCCAGGAAGTTCAATATCAGCTAACCCGGTATTAACCACTGCAGGTAATAATGAGATCGTATTGAAAGGAGTCGTGGGACCCTCAACCGTAAATGATACTCTCCGGTTTTTTGTTTCATCCAACATAAACATTGCACCGTTGCCGGCAGGAGTGCGCAACGGGATCAATTATGCAGCAAATAACACGGAGGCTACGCTTGTTTTATATGCACCGGGAAAGACAAGGGTATCCGTTATAGGCGAGTTTGCCGGGAGTAACTGGACGGAGCAATCACAATTCCTGATGAATAATACACCGGATGGCAATTATTGGTGGTTAAAGATCACTGGTCTTACGCCGGGGACGGAATATGCATATCAATACCTCGTAGATGGCACCCTGAAGATTGCGGATCCTTATGCGGAAAAGATTTTAGATCCATATAATAATAATGACCAGGGTATACCGGCGTCAACTTATCCCGGTCTGAAACCTTATCCTACAGGATTAACAACCGGCATCGTAAGTGTTTTACAAACCAATGCGCCTACCTATACCTGGGTAAATAACAATTTCGCGAGACCTGATAAACGTAACCTGTTTATCTATGAATTGCTGGTAAGAGATTTTGTAGCCACCCACGACTGGAAAACGATCAAAGACACCCTGACCTACCTGAAAAGATTGGGTGTAAACGCTATCGAGATCATGCCCTTCAATGAATTCGAAGGAAATAACAGCTGGGGCTATAACCCGGATTTCTATTTCGCGCCTGATAAATATTATGGACCGAAAAATACGTTGAAAGAGTTTGTCGATGCCTGCCACAGCAATGGAATAGCGGTTGTAATGGACATTGCCTTGAACCATTCATTCGGATTGTCACCTTTAGTTCAATTATATTGGGATGCGGCCAATAACCGGCCGGCAGCCAACAACCCCTGGTTTAATCCTGTTCCCAAACATGCATTCAATGTTGGCTATGACATGAATCATGAAAGCGCAGCCACGCAATATTATTTTAGCCGGATAGTTGAACACTGGTTGCAGGAATACAAGCTGGATGGTTTCAGGTTTGATTTGTCAAAAGGGTTTACGCAAACACAAACCTGCGATGCCAGTGGCAATAATTGCAATGTTGGCGGCTGGAGCAATTATGATGCAAGCCGAGTTGCTATCTGGAAAAAATATTACGATACGGTACAACTGAAATCGCCGGGTGCTTACGCAATACTTGAACATTTTGCCGCCGACAATGAAGAGATCGAACTGTCCAACTACGGGATGCTTCTGTGGGGTAATATGAATTACAATTTTAACGAAGCCTCGATGGGTTTTATCAATACTTCCGATATAAGCCGCGGTCTTTATTCAGTCAGGGGATGGAACAAACCTTACCTGGTGACATATATGGAAAGCCATGATGAAGAAAGAATGGCTTTCAAGAATATAAGTTTTGGGAACTCATCCGGCGCCTACAATATTAAAGACACAACTATCTCGCTCCTGCGAAATGCGATGAGCGCCGCCTTTTTAATGAGCATGCCCGGCCCCAAAATGATCTGGCAATTTGGCGAGCTCGGATATGATTACCCAATCAATTATTGCGAGAATGGCACAATAAATAACAGTTGTCGCCTGGATAAAAAACCCATCCGCTGGGATTATAAGCTGCAGGCAAGAAGACAAAAATTGTTTGATACATATAGCAGCCTGGCGAAACTCAGGAGCAATGGATGGTATAAAGACGTGTTTACGGCTAATAATATTTCAATCGATCAAGACCTGGGTGGCGCTGTAAAAACAATGATAGTAAGATCGGCTAACGATACATCGCTATTAGTAATTGTTGGAAATTTTGATGTTACTGGTAAGATTGCGGTGGTTACTTTCCCGAAAGCCGGGACATGGTATGATTATATCAGCGGCACTACTATTGCGGCAACGGGAAATTCGCAACCGATCACACTACAGCCCGGGGATTATCATATATATCTTAATCGGAATGTAAGTAATGTGCCTGTGACCGGTAATGGCCAGGGAGCTTTGCAGTTGTCGGTTTATCCCAACCCGGTAGATAATACTTCAGTAGCAAATGTTACATTGCCAGAGAACAGCAACGTACAAATAGATTTATTTAATGCGGGCGGTCAAAAAGTTCAAACTATATTCACCGGTGTTTTAGCACAGGGAAAGCATACGATAACGTTTTCAGCAAAAACGTATAATTTGCCCACAGGAATTTATCTTTTGAAAGCCCAAACGCAAACTGTTTCCCAGTCATTAAAAATTTTAATAAAGTAGGGCTTAAAATTTTTTTATGTCCAAAGAACAAAACCTCAAAACGGCTGCTCTTGAAAAGATCAGTCACCTCGATTATTTCAATATCGCTATCTCGGTTGACTGTGTCATATTCGGTTATGACAACAAAGAGCTTAAAGTGCTATTGATAAAATCGGATCTCGAAGAGTTTTCAGGGCTTTATTCTTTACTAGGAGACCTGGTGCGTCCTGATGAAGACCTGGAAAGCGCTTCCTACCGGGTTCTCCGCGATCGCACAGGTATGGAAGATGTTTACCTGGAGCAAGTGCATACATTTGGCGGCCTGGGGCGTCACCCTTCAGGAAGGGTCATTACCACGGCTTATTATTCTTTGATCGATATAAAGCATCATAAGCTGAAGCTCAACCACAATGATCTTCACTGGCATTCTGTAAATGACATAAAGGAACTGGCATTCGATCACAAGACCATCCTGGACACCTGTCTCTGTCGTCTTCGCGAGCAGGTGATGGATCATCCTGTCGTATTTAATCTCCTGCCCGAAAAATTCTCGTTGCGGGAGTTGCAGGATTTGTATCAATCCATCCTCGATACGGACCTGGACAGGAGAAATTTCAGGAAAAAAATCGCTATCAAGGGCTGGCTGGTAGACCTGAACGAGATGGAGAATAATGTTCCGCACCGGCCTGGTAAATTATATGCTTTAAAAAAGCAACATCATCGGAAGGGTCCTAAAACACTGGTCCTTGAATGAGGCGGGAAAAGGAGAGAAGTAGATCAACTCAGTACTAACACGCTAGTTTTCAGGCGAGCTCTTTAAAATCTTTTCCACCGAAAACATTTGCGGAAATGTTTGCGGCTTAGCTTAAGTGTTTAAATGTCATGGCAGGTGTTCTTTGTACACATATTAAAGTATAAATTTATGGGGTTGAGTGATTTTTAACTTTGTTTATCGTTTGTGCAGCAGTTTGCTCAGTCAGGCTGCCTTGATAGGAATAGAGACAGGTTATTTTCAGCGAGTTAGAATTCACCCAGTCAATAGCTAATATTCGAACGCGGAAAAAAATATTCCCAAAAGGAATAAGAAAGACCCAATAACGACTTATAACTTCAAAAAACGATTGCTTATGTCTGCAAAAAAACTGCTATCGGCATTCTTTTTTACCTTTTCCTTTTTAGTCCTGCAGGCTACTGCTAATGCCCAGGATAAAACTGTTACAGGTAAAGTAACTGACTCAAAAGACGGGACCCCTGTTTTCGGCGCCTCAGTGCAAGGCAAAGGAACACGGGTAGGCACATCCACAAAAAATGATGGTACTTTCAGTATAACGGTACCGTCGAGCGTTACAACACTTATCATTACTTCAATTGGTTATGAGACCCAGGAGGTTCAAATTGCCGGAACATCGAGTGTAGAAGTTTCTTTTGTTCCTTCGGCTGGTGCTAACCTTAATGAAGTGGTAGTAACAGGATATGGTACTGCGAGGAAAAAGGATCTTACAGGGTCTATTGGATCTGTAAAAGAAAAAGATTTCAACAAAGGAGTTTTCACGTCCGCGGATCAACTGTTTCAGGGAAAGGTTGCCGGCGTACAGGTGCTAAATAACAGCGGCCAACCCGGCGGTGCAGCCACTATTAAGATACGCGGCAACTCGGCTGTAACAGGTAAGGGGCAGCCGCTTTTTATAGTTGATGGGGTAGAACTCGATGGAAGATCGGCAAGACCTGGCGTCGGCGATATCGGTTTTGGCGGAGGCAACCCGGCCACTAACCCTCTTAATTTTATCAATCCTTCGGATATTGTTTCTGTCGATATCTTAAAAGACGCATCGGCTACCGCGATCTATGGCTCCCGGGCTTCTTATGGA
Organism: Bacteroidota bacterium; assembly: GCA_005884665.1. GTDB lineage: Bacteria > Bacteroidota > Bacteroidia > Chitinophagales > Chitinophagaceae > VBAT01. Next base: position 6,313 of record VBAT01000025.1, on the reverse strand, counting down.
GTTGTTATTATTACTACTAAAAAGGGAAAAGCCGGCGAAGCGAAAATTGATTTCAATGCTTCTGCGGGGGTAGCTTCTATCATGAAAAGGATCGAAGTATTAAACGCCAGCGAATTCCGGCAGGCCATGACTTACTATGGTGTAAATCCCTCTAACGATAAAGGAGGCGATGTAGACGCGCTGGACGCTATTTTAAGAAAAGCGCCTGTTCAAAATTATAATATCGCCTTAAGCGGCGGGAGTGAAAATGGCAAATATCGCTTGTCATTAGGTTATCTCGATCAACGCGGCATTGTAGAAAAATCAGGAATAAAGAGATATTCAGCTAACCTGAATGCAAATTTCAAATTTCTCAACAGCAGGAGACTCGGGCTGGACGTAAATGTGCTGCCCAGCCAAAGCATAGAAGATATTGCTCCAATTTCAAATGATGCAGGTGCCGGCAATAGTCTTATCGGGATGGCATTGCAATGGAACCCCACTCAACCTCTCAAAGTTGGCGATTCAGTTGTAAACATCGGCGGCAACTCTATCTTCAACCCGCTTGGTGTTTCAAATGCAATCAACGACAGGGCAACGGTGACAACGGTATTAGGTAGCCTGGCTCCCTATTTCAAAATCACTGACTGGCTGGAATATAAGTTTTTGGTCAGTATTACTTACAGCTCGGGTGTGAGAAGAACGAGCAGGAATCAGAACATCAACCTGAACAATACAAATGGATTTACCGGTGTTGGTTATGCTTTCATCGGTCAAAGCGAACTTATAACGAAACAAATTACCCACACGTTAACCTTTGATAAAAAGATTACTTCAAGCATGAATTTAAATGCGGTGGTGGGGTATGAATATGTGAAATTTACCAATAAGGGATCAAACGAAGGTGTAAATGGTCCTCCTGGCGGGTTCGGTCAATATGGACTGGATTATACCAACTATATCCAATACGGTGACCAGACAACCCGTTCAATATCTTCTTATATTGACCCGGTGTACGAGCTACAATCATATTTTGCCAGGGTTAATCTGAATTACGACGACAGGTTCATTGTGACGGGGACTGTCCGCGCCGATGGCTCTACCAAGTTTGGTGCAAATAACAAGTACGGTTATTTCCCTTCTTTTGGCGTAGCTTGGAATGTAAGTAGGGAAAGTTTCTTAAAAGATGCTAAACTTATCAATTCATTGAAGGTAAGAGCAGGCTGGGGTAAAACAGGTCAGCAGGATATTCCTTCAGGATCATCAGTGGAAAGAATCCAATTTTCTAACAACGGCGCTTTAACGGGGATAATTAACTACGCCAATCCTGACCTGAAATGGCAGTCAGACAGGCAGTATAATATTGGCGTAGACGCTACCATATTAAAGAATACGCTGAACATAACAGTTGATTATTTTAATAAAAAGACAACCGACCTGCTTTACCCGGTAGTTGGTGATCCTAATGGCCCTTCCGGCAGCACCTATAAGTGGCAGAATCTGCCCGGTTTCGTAGAAAATAAAGGACTGGAAGCAACGGTCAATGCAACCATCATCAACAAAAGAGATCTTGGCTGGGACTTCGGAGTCAATGCTTCTTTTATTCACAATGAAATGAATGAAATAAAGGCTCCTATTTTTACGGGTGGGTTGCACGGACAGGGTATAACAGGAACTTTGGTTCAGACCCTGCAGAACGGTCTGCCGATAAACGCTTTCTGGACCCGCAAATTCCTCGGCATGGATAAGAATACAGGTCTTGCGGTTTACCAGGACGAAGGCAACACTTTCTATTATGTAGGTAATCCAAATCCAACAACCGTATTAGGAATCAGCACCAGCTTACGGTATAAAAAATTCAATCTTAGTGTCAATATGAATGGCGCATTTGGCCAGGATGTCTACAATAATACATTGAACAACGTAATCAATGTTGGCAGTATTAACGGCGGAAGAAATATCGCGCTGTCCGTTTTCAAAGATCCGATAAAGGAATCTTTTGCTAACCCGGTAACGGCTTCATCAAGATTTATCGAAGACGGTAGCTACTTGAAATTAAGCAATGCAACAATAAGTTATGGGATAGGCAACATGGGTAAAGTGATTAAAGGAGCGAATATTTACCTGACGGGACAAAATCTTTTCGTTATCACTAAATTCTCGGGATTCGACCCTGAAGTGAACGTGGATAAAGGAAGTAATTTTGTACCTTCTGTAGGTATCGAATACCAGCCTTATCCTTCCGCAAGGACGATAATCCTGGGTATCAGTTTTTCACTGTAGGAAAGAAATATTGTAAGAAATTCAAAAAACTTTTTCATATGCAACGCAAACTAATTATCGCACTCCTATTTTGTTCCCTGGTAATGTTCAGTTGCACCAAGCTGGATCAGAAATTCGAGGGTGAGCTGACGTCCAGCCAGGTAAGTTCAAGCGGCAACACCAATACCGGCGCTCTTCTTACCGGTATTTACAATAACCTGCAGCCTATTTTCCAGGACCAGGCCGGTGTCTATGCCCTCTGGGAAATGACCACAGATGAACTGATCGGACCCACCCGTGGACCCGACTGGGATGATAATGGTGTATGGAGAGTATTGCATGCCCAGAAATATGATGGCGAGAACCAAAGAATTATTGATGCTTTCAAAAATTTGAACGGTATTGATTTCGGCGCGACAGACCTGTTAAGATATAGTCCGACTAACCAACAAAAAGCTGAAGCCCGCTTTCTTCGCGCGTTAGCCGACTTTATGTTGCTTGACGGATGGGGCCAGGTAAACTACCGCGATCCGGGAGAAAGCGTACTAACTCCTTCAAGAGTAAGAAAGGATGCCGATGCTCTCAATTTCATTATGACAGAGTTGGCTGCTATAATACCAGATCTTCCAGATGCACCAAAATACACAGCGAATAAAAACGCAGCCCGTGTTCTTTTAATGAAGTGTTATTTGAACAAAGGTGTATGGGCAAGCACTGCAACAAGAGTTGCTCCTACATTCGCTGCCGCTGATATGAACCAGGTAATAGCGCTCGCCGACCAAGTCATCAATTCGGGCCTGTCAAGTTTTACTGCAAACTACTTTGACAACTTTGCCCCGAATAATGGCACTATCGGAAGTGAAAACATTTTCACAGAGGAAAATAAAGGTGGTGTGCAGGCAGGGAACATCCGTTCTAGATGGCATTCTACTATGCATTACAACCAAAACCCCGGTGGATGGAATGGCTTTGCAACTTTGTCCGATTTCTATGGCAAGTTTGAAGCCGCCGATAAAAGAAGAGGTGTAAATTATCCTACTCCTGCCTCTCCTGCCAATCCAGGCAACAGGAATACAGTCGGTTTCTTCCTCGGACAGCAGTATAATTTAAGCAATGATCAGCCCCTGAAGGACAGAACAGGAGCTCCTCTTGCATTTACCGCCGCGGTTAAAAACATCGAAGTAGGAAACAATCTTGAAGTAACTGGAATCAGAGTTTATAAATACCCAATCGACTTTGTAAACGATGGTGGTGGTAACGTGGATAATGATTACGTCTATTTCAGGCTTGCCGATGTATTGTTGATGAAAGCCGAAGCTATCCTCAGGGGTGGTACCGGAACCGCAGCAGGACCTTATGGCAGCACACCACTTGCCTTGGTAAATTATATTCGCACACTTCCTTCCCGCGGCGCTACTCTGCTGGCAACCGTTACACTGGATAATCTACTTGATGAAAGAGGAAGAGAATTATATATGGAAAGCTGGAGAAGACAGGATTTGGTCCGTTTTGGGAAATACCTGACACCCTTCCAGGAAAAGAATTATACAAGCGACAACAAATATGTATTGTTCCCGATACCTAACCGGTTCCTCGCTGTCAACCCTAATCTGACACAGAATCCGGGATATTAACTTTTTCGAGCAAGCAGTTAGTAAATTAGCAATTCTGAAAGAGCCATTGAAAAATGGCTTTTTCTATTATAGTGATTGTATCGTTAATCTTCTGATACACGGACCAAAATGAGGTAAATTTGAAACCTGCTTTCGACTATGATCAAATGCCTGCTACCTCTCTCACTTATTTTTTTGATAGCTGCCTGCAGAAACACTGACAAGGAGCATAAACCAGCATTATTTACTCTCCAGGAAAATACAGGAATCGATTTCAACAACCGGGTCATTGACGGCTCCCTGGAAAATAGTTTCTATTTCCGCAATTATTATAATGGAGGCGGTGTGGCAGTCGGAGATATCAATAATGATGGGTTTTGCGATGTGTTCCTGACAAGCAACATGGGCCAGAACAAGCTCTACCTGAACAAAGGCAACTGGAAGTTTGAAGATATTACCGGCTCCAGTGGCATGCGGCAGGACAGCATGTGGAGCACAGGTGCCGTAATGGCTGATATTAATAACGACGGCTGGCTCGATGTGTATGTTTGTAATTCGGGTCATATGGCAAATGGCAACCGCAAGAACAAGCTCTATATCAATAACCGGAACGGCACGTTTACTGAAGAAGCAAAGAAATATGGACTGGATATTATTGCCTATACAACCCAGGTTTCATTTTTTGACTATGATCTCGATGGGGACCTTGATTGCTTCATGATCAATAACAGTCCCATGCCGATCAATAATCTTGGTTATGACAACCGGCGTGACCTACCCGAAAAAGACTGGACAATAGCCGCGTTTTTAAAAGGCGGCGGCGATCATCTGTTCCGTAATGAGGGTGATCATTATACCGAAGTGACAAAAAAAGCGGGGATTCATGGTTCATTGATCAGCTTTGGCCTGGGGGTTTCGGTCGGCGACGTCAACAATGATGGCTATCCTGATGTATATGTCGCCAATGATTCATACGAGAGAGACTATCTCTATATTAATCAGAAAGACGGCACATTCAGAGATGAAATGGAAGCATGCATAGAGCAAAACAGCTTTTCATCCATGGGAGCTGATATAGCTGATATCAATAACGATGGTTACCCGGACATCTTTACAACAGACATGCTGCCCGGGAACGACTACCGGCTAAAGACACTGGGCGCCTTCGACAATATCGATCTGTACAACAAACGTATCGAAGTTGGATTATACCGGCAGTTCATGAAGAATTGCCTGATGGTGAACAACGGGAACAATGAGTTTCTCGAAACAGCTTATTATAGCGGTGTCTCGGCAACCGACTGGAGTTGGGGAGCTCTTTTTTTCGATGCCGATAATGACGGCTACAACGATATCTATGTATGCAACGGTATCAATCATGATGTAACAAATCTTGACTTCATGGATTTTTTTGCTAACGATGTCATCAAGAATATGGTGCAATCAGGCAAGAAACAAAGTACCGATTCAGTGCTTCGCCATATACCGATAAATCCTGTGCCCAATAAAGCATTTAAGAATAATGGAGACCTAACGTTTTCAGATGCCACCAACGCCTGGGGATTTAGTAAGCCCAGTTTTTCAAATGGTGCGGCCTATGGCGATTTAGACAATGATGGAGATTTGGATTTGGTGATCAACAATGAGAACCAGGAGGCATTTGTGTACCGCAACAATAGCCGGGAGGAAGGAGTAAATAATTATGTGGGGATAAAGCTAAAGGGGAAGGGAGGTAACGGTTACGGGATCGGCAGCAAGCTGAAGGTGTATTGTGATAGTTCAGTGTACTACCGGGAGCTGGTTCCGAGCCGTGGGTTTCAATCAAGCGTGGACTATAAGCAGGTGATAGGAGTGGGGAAGCATGTGAAGATAGATTCTGTGGTAGTGATCTGGCCCGACCGCTCTTACAATGTATATAGGGACGTTGGTGTAAATAAAGTAACAGAACTAAGCCAGCCTCAGCAACAGGGAAAGAATGCGTACGAAGAGCGGAGAGCGGGAGCGGAGGTGCCGGTGCTGGAAGTAAAGGAACTGGGACTTGACAGGCACCAGGAAGATGATTATATAGATTATTATGATGAGCGCAACCTTCCGCAGCAGTTGTCAAGACAGGGTCCGCAGGTAGCAGTAGGTGACGTGAACGGGGATGGACTGGAAGATATGTACATAGGATCGGGTAAGGGTCAAAGCCGGCAGCTGTATATTCAAACAAGGGAAGGGAAGTTTATCAAAAGCCAGCAAAAGGAGTTTGATCAGTACGAGGATTTTGAAGAGACAGCTGTTCTGCTCTTTGACGCCGATGGAGATGGAGACAAGGACCTGTTCATCGGGGCTGGAGGCAATAATATGCAGAAGGGAAGCCGCCAGAGCGAGCACCGGTTGTATATCAATGACGGGAAGGGGAACTTCAGCCTTGATGTGAGTGCATTCCCGGGTAATGATATGAACATATCGGTAGC
>VBAT01000024.1:15820-49786 GCA_005884665.1 Bacteroidota bacterium | reverse complement strand
AATATCGGGATAAAGCAGGGGTACGTTGACAGCAAAAGAACGGGTAGTAGCCGATTTGCATTTACGGATGTGTTCCTGTAAGACATCCGGGTACATGCTTCCGCTGCCTATCATTCCCAAACCGCCTGCATTACTGACCGCACTGGCTAGCCGCCAGCCACTGGCCCAGATCATGCCGGCCTGGATAATTGGGTAATCAATGTTGAAAAGGCGGGTGATGCGATTGCTGAAGTTGGTCATGCAGTAAAGATACTAGATGCCTCATTGCGAGTGAAGCTACTGGATGCTGGTCTCTGGATGCTGGATCCCAGATACTGGTTAGTTGAAATGGACGCCATTGCATCTAGCGGCTAGTATCCAGCATCAAGCATCCATCTTTAGCATCATCCCAGGTCAATACTAGTATTATCGCCTATGTTCAATTGACGGGTTTCGCCGCGGAGGCCGGTATCGCTGCCGATTAATGAATCTTCCAATACAATATCATACAGGTTGGAAAAAGAACCAACGATCGAATCCCGCACGATAGAATAATTGATCGTCGTATTATCACCGATGGTGACGTTGGGGCCAATAATTGAATTCTTGATATCGCATCCTTCACCTATGCTGACCGGGTAAATGATCACAGTGTTTTCAAAATGATGATCCCTTCCATTCTGCGGAGCGAATTTTCTCAGCAACGTAGCATTCGATTCGAGCAGCGTTTCTTTCCTGCCGCAATCAAACCAACTTTCTACTTTAAATGCCTTGAACTTTGCTCCCTGGCGCAACATACAATCCAAAGCGTCGGTCAGGCTATACTCGCCATGTGTCCGCAAACCCTGCAGGAAATTATTTTCGAGACACTGAAATAAAAGTTCCGCTTCCTTTATCTTATAGATACCCACAAGGGCCATGTTCGATTTTGGTATCTGGGGTTTTTCAACTACGTGATCGATATAGCCGTGTTCATTAATTTCTGCTACCCCAAATTCCCTGGGATCATCCACTTTTCTTACACCGATCATTGAGTCGGGGCTGCTGGCCACTTCTTTTACATCATACTCACAGATCGTATCGCCAAGCACTACGAAAACCTCATCATTATTTACAATTCCTCTTGCCAGGTTAATAGCGTGCCCGATTCCCTGGCGGTCAATTTGTTGAACGTAATGGGCTTGCAACTCAGGGTATTTAGCTTCCACATAATCCCTGATCTTATCGCCTAGATAACCTACTATAAAAATGAATTCATTGATATCTGCTTCGCGTAACTGATCGATAATAATGCTTAGAACAGTCTTTCCGGCCAGCGGAATGAGAGCCTTGGGTTGAGTATAACTATGGGGACGCAGCTTAGTCCCCGCGCCTGCTACTGGTATAATTGCCTTCATTGATTGTCGAAAAAGCCCGTGAAAGTAGTGAATTTTAAATGAATAAAAATTTATCCGTTAAAACCTTTAACATTGATCACACACTTATTTTTGCATAGTAATATGTGGGTTACCGGATCTCCTGCTATGTCATTGTCTTTTACACAGCATAACGACCGTACCGCGACCCTGGTAGCTTTCGGAATCAGCGATTTATTGATCTGGTAATCATTCAAGAGGTTTTACATTAACCTTTTGAACCTTTTGAACTTATTAAACCTTTAAACGTTTTCTGTAATTTATGAAACTGGCAAACTTAACAACACAAAAGGATACTCCTGTTTTTGATCTCTTACGCAAAGAGCTCGATCGCCAGCGCAATGGCGTCGAACTGATCGCATCAGAAAACTTTACTTCATTCCAGGTATTGCAGGCAATGGGTACCTGTCCCACAAATAAATATGCTGAAGGATATCCCGGCAGGCGATATTACGGCGGCTGCGAAGTAGTAGATGAAATAGAAACGCTGGCTATCGAAAGACTCAAATCTGTTTTTAATGCAAGCTGGGCCAATGTACAACCTCATAGTGGCGCTCAGGCTAATGCCGCTGTTTTTTTAGCTTGTGTAAAACCAGGCGAAAAAGTATTAGGACTGGATCTCAGTATGGGTGGTCATCTCACACACGGAAGCCCTGCTAATTTCAGCGGCAAAAATTTTCATGCGTTATTTTATGGTGTAAAAAAAGAAACGGGACTTGTGGATTATGACCAGTTGGAAGCAACAGCATTGAAAGAGAAACCAAAGATGATCATTTGTGGCGCCTCTGCCTATAGCCGCGATTGGGATTATAAACGCATTCGCGAAGTAGCTGACAAGATCGGCGCAGTAATCATGGCCGATATAGCCCACCCCGCCGGCCTGATCGCTAAAAACTTATTGAATGATCCTTTCGAACATTGCCACATCATTACTTCAACCACTCACAAAACACTAAGAGGTCCCCGTGGAGGAATTATCATGCTTCGTCATGATTTTGAAAATCCCTGGGGTATTAAAGATCCCAAGGGAAATACACGTACGATGAGCCAACTGCTGGATCTTGCTGTTTTCCCGGGTACACAAGGGGGACCGCTTGAACATGTCATTGCTGCAAAAGCAGTCTCATTCGGCGAGATACTTTCGGATGATTTTACAGCCTATGGCAAACAGATCCTTTCAAATGCACAGGCAATGGCTAAAGCTTTCGTATCGAGAGGTTATGATCTGATAAGTAATGGGACTGATAACCATCTTATGCTGATCGACCTTCGTAACAAAAATCTTACAGGGAAAAAAGCCCAGGAAACGTTGGACAGGGCACACATCACTCTTAATAAAAATGCAGTTCCCTTCGATGACAAATCTCCTTTCATCACATCCGGGATTCGCGTAGGCGTACCCGCAGTTACCACCCGGGGAATGAAGGAACAGGATATGGAAACAATTGTGGCCATGGTAGATACTGTTTTAAAGAAACCAGATGATGAAAAATTAATTTCAGGAATTAGAGAAGAGGTAAAAGAATTCATGGAACAGTTTCCCCTGTATCCTGAACTGGGTTAAACGAAGAGCGCCTTCGTCCGTGATCTGACCGTTTTGACAAAAAAACCGATATTTAGCTAATTAAACAAGGTCCTTATGATCCAGCGACAGCAAACTCTTTGGTTATTACTTTCTGCCATAAGCTGTATTTTGAGTTTCAGTTATCCTTTTTATGCCGGGACTATCCTGGTCAACAATATCGTAACAGCCGACAAATTACACGCAGGTAGTAATTTTTTCCTTGCTGTTCTTACAGGAGCATCGATACTACTATCGCTCTGTACCATCTTTTTATTCAAGAACAGGAAACTACAATTGAGGCTATGTTTTACCGGCATCGCCATTTCCGTAGTGACACTTGTCATTTATTTCGCGGAAATGAAGGCTTTTGCAAGCGGAAGTATTTCGCTTTCGTGTCTTTTTGCTTTCGCCAATGTCATCGGGTATGTTATGGCTGCCCGTGGCGTGTGGAAAGATGAAAAGCTGGTAAAAAGCCTGGACAAGCTAAGATAGCCCCTCCCTTTTTTTACAATATTCATCGCCTCATTGCCACGAGCGTAACGAAGCAATTGTATGCCGCCTGCTCTCCCTCTCCCATCATTGCGAGCGGAGCGCAGCAATCAAGAGAGGGAGTCGGAGGGTGAGGCAACAAAAAGCCGGTCACACGAATGTGAACCGGCCCCTTGCGTCTCTATTGTACTCTCTATTGTACTACGAAGATTTTTGCTTCACGATAGTTATCACCACTGATCATAATATTGTAAACACCGGGCTTGATTGTCGAAAGCAACTCTATGGTTTGCGTCATCGACCCACCCTGGTGAACTATTTTCCTGCTATAGATTTCCTGTCCATTGGCATTCGATACTTTCAGTGAATACTGCCCCTGCCTGTTATTGACAGAAACAGACAGCACGTTGCCCCTAACCGGGTTAGGATACAGAGAAAAGGCAGCAGTCATCTTACCAATATCTACCCTGATAATCTTGCTATAAACTACTTTACCGCTGAGCTCAAGGACTCTGATGCGGTAATAGTTAGCACCTGCTACAGGTGTTGCATCGAAAGCTGAATAGCTTTGCTTATCGTTATTGTTGCTCCTGGGTGATTGCTCATTGATCGGAGTAAAGCTTACCCCATTTGTTGAACGCTCAACTACGTAACTTACCAGGTCCTTTTCTGTAAGATTGCTCCAATCAATTTGAATACCCTGGTTGTTTTCATAGCCTTTCACATTGCTTAATACAACAGGCAGGCTGCTTTGTGAACCTACTAAAGCTGCCAGTGCAAAAGGACTAAAGTTTGAAACCCCAGCCCAGGTGATTGAACCTGAAGAAGCATTTCCTGTAGGCGAACCGCCACCATGAGCATCCCATTGTGAGCTGGTAATGTTATAATGCGCGATACGAATTCCAAACAAAGGGTCTGACAGATAAGAACCTCCACAGGGACTGTGTGCGTTCCAATACATCGTAATATCAGCAGACGATGTAGTCACTGCCCTGTCTAATGTCCAATATTCACAATTGCTTACTCCCTGCAAACCGATAGTTGCAAGACCTGTTGTGCCGAAAGTTGTAATGGCGCTGGCGCGAACGTATTGAGCTGTAAACTCGGTGGTAGCACCTGTCACGTTTGTAATTTCGATCTTCATATAACCCACCCCTGTTTTACCAACAGGGAAAGTAAAACCGCCCGAACCGATTTTTTTAACAGGGCCATCAACGAACGAAGCATCAGAGGCGCCAGTCACGCTACCGGAAGAACCAACAATAATGAGGTTCGGGGCAGAAGTAGTTAATACTCCATTGATGAATGTTACAACACCGGGTATCATGCGTGATGCATGCAAACTAACTCCATTACTATTGTTTATTGTCAGGTTGGTTGGACCTCCGGGTGTTTTGAATTCAACTGCGGTGGTCGTCTGCGCTGTTGAGCCGGCATACTCCAGCGTCGAAGAAGCGCCGTAGGTCAATGTATTTCCTCCCAACGCCAATGCAGCTGTACCCTTCATGGACAGAGTTGCATTGACGGTGGTATTATTACCTAATGTTTTTGTATTGCTTCCTGATAAGGTCAGATTCTGATAGGCAACACCTCTTATTGTTTGTGCAGCTGCCGTGTAATTAACTGTATTGTTAGACGCTGAAGCCGTAAATCCGCTGATGGCTATCGATGCACCGCCAAAATTCAGCAAGCTGTTTATTCCCTGGTCAAAATTATCATTTCCAGCCAGCGTAGCTGTAACAGTGATCGTTTTATTATTCAGAAGGGTTACTGCACCAGGACCTGTTACATCCAAATTTCCGAACGTATACGTCCCATTATTTGTATAATCTGTTACGAAAGATGCGTTGGTTATCGTAGCTGAACCTGTGCCACTCAATATACCGTTGCCTGAGAATGTCCACATTCCTGTGCCCGAATTAATGCTGCCTGTTCCATCCACTTGCAGATCACCGGTAAAAGAATAATTTTCGTTCGCGGTAGAATTAAATAGCCCACCGTTGTTAATTGAAAGGTTATCAAACGACTTACTACCTGTTGTACTATTACTGATCAAAGTACCGCTGATAGATGTGTTACCGCTTACATCAAAACTAAAACCGGCAATGGTCAGCGTTGTTCCGCTTCCAATTGTCAGGTCTTTACCAACAGTAAAAGCAGCTGCAGTTGTTGCGGCTACTGTCCCATTCATAGTCATATTGCCTGTAACACTGCTGACACCGGTCATCGTCTTGGTGCCGTTGCCTGAAAGAGTAAGATTGGTATAAGTTACATTTCTTACAGTCTGCGCACCGCCTGAATAAATCACGGTTGCAGCAGTACCATCAGCCGTAAATGTTGCTGTACCTGTTCCCGGAATTGAAATAGCTGCTGCACCTGCAATATCCAGAATGCCTGTTTCGGCACCGCCGCCATTCATCGTATACGTACAAGTTGTGCTGGAAGCTGATCCATCATTTTCTGCATCCAGTACCAGGTTCCCGGTAACGTTAATAGTCCCGGATATGTGTGTGAAGGTTGAGTTGTGTTGGTTAGAAATTTCATCTTCACTTCTCACGGTAAGGTCCCCCCCAATATTCAAAGTGGCAATTGATGAACTAAAAGAAACAGTGCGGTCGGCAGTAAACCCAGTTGTTACCGTACCTCCAATTTTCAAAGAAGCGCACTTAATTGTTCCAGCACCAGCAATAGCACATGTCGTATTATTTGCAATTGCATTGTCAAGTGTGATGCCGTTGTTCACAGTGAGAATAACGCCGGCATTCACCATCAGGGTCCTGGCTGTTGCAGCCGTTCCGCTAAAACTGATAGAGCTTACTGTTGCATCGGCAGTTACTGTAATGTTGGCGCCTGGAACGATGATCGCATCGTCACCAGGGCCCGGAACCACGCCACCTGCCCAACTGGTAGTTGCGTTCCAGTTGCCCGTAACAGCATTAGAAATGATTGGTCCTGCAATGGCCTGGGTGGCAGCCATGAAGACGATTAACAATAGTGAGTAAAATTTTTTCATAAAGCCTGATTGAGTAGTTTTTTATAAAACAGATAATAGTTAACAGGTTCGGTGGTTAACCAGGCTGGATTGTAGGCTTTAGAAAGGATCGGGTGGTCTTCCGGGGAAAACAAATAAACAAGTGGCTATTCCCGGCAGGGAATCACTTTATTAAACTGTGTTGTGGATTTGGTACGGATTTCAGAGAGAAATTGGAGGAGTTCACACCATCGAGGTGTAATTGGCAGCAAACGTATAGCTGTTTTATAAATAATACAAGCTTTAAGAGGAAAAATTTTGGCTGTTTTTCGTATTACTACGATTAATCATCATGATCAATTTATAAAGGCGATGTTTACCGGTACAGCCGTATTGCCCACGCAATTTGAGCATTAATTATCCTATACAAATTCAGAAGTATGGCTCGATTTCACTTTCCTGATTCCTTCCGGTTTGCCAGCATATACCACATTCCCTCCGCCATCGCCGGCTTCGGGCCCCAGGTCAATTAACCAGTCGGCACTCCGGATCACATCTGTATTATGCTCAATAACGATTATTGAATGGCCTTGCTCTATTAAAGCATTAAATGAAGCTAACAGTTTTTTGATATCATGAAAATGCAGGCCAGTAGTAGGTTCATCAAAGATGAAAAGCACCTTATCGGAACTTTTCCCTTTGCCCAGGAAGGATGCCAGTTTGACTCTCTGCGCCTCGCCTCCGGATAGTGTATCCGAAGATTGACCCAGTTTCACGTAACCCAATCCTACGTCGCTTAAGGGCTGAATAGCCCGCGTGAGATTTCTTTCTTCATAAAAAAAATCTATCGCTTCGTCCACGCTCATTTCGAGTACATCGGCAATGTTCTTATCCCTGTATTTTACTTCCAGCACCTCTTCCTTGAACCTTTTGCCACCGCAGGATTCACAAACAAGATGTACATCTGCCAGGAATTGCATTTCGACTACCTGTTCACCTTCTCCTTTGCAGGTGTCACATCTTCCACCGTCGACATTAAAAGAGAAGTGCTTGGGCTGATAGCCCCGCATCTTGCTGAGCGGTTGCTTTGCAAACAAGTCCCGGATTTCATCATAGGCTTTAATATAGGTAACAGGATTACTCCGTGACGACTTACCTATCGGGTTCTGATCCACCATCTCAATCTGCCCGATGGTATCTATATCCCCGGTGATTGCTTTATGAAAACCTACTTTATCGCCAAACTCTCCTTTGATTTTGCGAAGCGCCGGATATAAAATCTGTCTTACCAATGTTGTCTTACCACTACCACTTACGCCGCTAACAACACAAAGTACATTCAATGGAAATTCCACCGTGATATCATTCAGGTTATGCTGTCTTGCTCCTTCAATCTTTATAGAGCGGTTCCATTTGCGGGCAATTTTTGGCGGATCTATTTTTAAATCACCATTGAGGTATTTGCCGGTAAGGCTTTGAGGGTTATTGATAATATCGTCATAATCGCCTTCAGCGATCACTTCGCCTCCCAGGTGAGAGGCTAACGGTCCCATGTCAATGATATGATCTGCTTCACGCATCATCATTTCATCATGTTCTACCACAACCACGGTATTACCCAGGTCGCGGAGTTCCTTTAATACTCTTATCAGGTTTTGCGTATCCCTTGAATGCAGCCCAATAGAAGGCTCATCCAGGATATAGAGTGAGTTGGTAAGGTTGCTTCCAAGGCTGCGAGTCAACTGTATGCGTTGACTTTCTCCCCCACTCAACGAATTAGCCAGTCTGTTCAGGGTCAGGTAGCCGAGCCCCACACTCATTAATGTATATATGCGGTTATGGATCTCGATCAGGATTCTTTTGGCGATCTGCTTGTCATGATCGCTTAAGCTTTTATCAAGCTCATCAAACCAGGTCTTCAGATATTTCACCGGCATTTCGCCCAGTTCACCAATATGCTTCCCATTTATCTTCACATATAACGCTTCCTTCCTCAACCGGAAACCCTTGCATTCCGGGCATGCAGTTCTTCCCCGGTAACGGCTTAACAATACACGATACTGGACCTTGTAGAGGTTTTGCTCTACTTCCTTAAAAAAATCATTAATGCCGTCCACATGCTCATTTCCTTCCCATAAGGTTTGATATTGTTTTTCGGTAAGATCGGCTATTGCTTTATGTACGGGAAAATTGAACTTTTTTGCTCCTTTGATAAAACGCTCTCTCCACAATCCAAGTTTTTCGCCTTTCCAGGGGGCAATTGCACCATCATATACACTCAATCTTTTGTCGGGAATAACGAGCTCGCTATCGATTCCGAGAACCTGGCTGAATCCCTCGCAGGTAGGACAGGCACCAAAAGGGTTATTGAAAGAAAATAAATTCGGGACCGGTTCTTCGAACTGTATACCATCAGCCTCGAAACGGTTGTTGAAATGAATTAGTGAGTGAGTAGTGTCCCGATAGCTATCGGGGGTTGAGCCGGCTGACTGCACATCCAGGTAAACATCTCCTTCTCCTTCATAGAAAGCAGTTCCCACAGAATCTGAAATGCGATGTATATCATCTTCGGTGAAATCTTTTACCACAATCCGGTCGACGAGTATGTGGGAGATTTTTTTTGTCTTCAGTTCTTTATCGCTCAACTCAAGTAGCTCTTCAATCCTGTAGGGTTCTAAAGCCCCTCCCTTGGAGGGGTTGGGGGAGACCGTTCTGCTAAATCCTTTTTGCGCCAGTATATTCAGTTCTTCTCTAACATCACGGTTCCTGTGCTGTTTAAAATTGGCAAGGATAAATACTTTATCGTCCGTATTAAGAGCTTTGATCGCTGTAACTACGTCGGTTACATCATCTTTTTTAACCTCTTTCCCGGAAACCGGGGAAATGGTTTTGCCGATCCGGGCAAAAAGCAACCGGAGGTAGTCATATATCTCGGTCATGCTGCCCACTGTGCTTCTGGGGGTCCTCGTGATCACTTTTTGCTCGATCGCGATGGCCGGGCAAAGTCCTTTGATATAGTCGACATCCGGCTTATTCATCCGGTTGAGGAACTGGCGCGCATAGGCACTAAGGCTTTCCGCGTAGCGCCGCTGGCCTTCCGCGTACAGGGTATCGATGGTAAGTGAGGACTTACCTGAACCCGAAACACCGGTCACAACCACGAGCTTATTACGTGGTATGTTTACGGTTATGTTCTTCAGGTTGTGTACCCTCGCCCCCCTGATCAGGATGTTATCTGTGGAATTTACGGTCGAAGCTTTAGCGGGATTTTTCCCTTTTATAGTTTTTTCCATTATCTGCGCTGCAAATGTAAAGCCTTATCCATCTTAAATTTAAGACAAGATGATTAACATTTCTTTGACAGTATTAAATACAATTTCAAAAGCAATTCGTTTGACGATTTCGTGAAAAGAACTATTTTTATTTCACAATATCCGAAAAATGAAACACTCAAAATACTTCCCGCCTATCGCATAATACTTCTACTTTTTTTTAACCGATTATTGTTTACGCAGCCAATCCGTTTTGAACACACCTAAACAACCTGTAGGAGTATGAAAGCTTTTAACAAGAAAACCGACCATGAGCTGATCCATCTGTTTACGGATGGAAACCTGGAAGCCCTTGAAGCCCTTGTGCTTCGCCATAAGGATAAATTATATACATCTATCCTCTTTCTTGTCAAAGACAAATACCTGGCAGAAGACATTTTCCAGGACGTCTTTATCCGCATTATCGATACTATGCGCAGCGGCCGATATACCGAGGAAGGCAAATTCCTTCCCTGGGCCATGCGAATCGCTCATAACCTTTGCGTGGACCATTTCCGTAAGGTAAAACGCACTCCCACTATCCGTAATGGGGAAGATAAAGACATTTTCGAGGTCCTTAATTTTGCTGACGACAGCGCCGAAACGGTGATGATGAAGAGACAAAGCCATGACCGCGTACGGCAAATGCTTGAACGCCTGCCTGAGGACCAACGTGAAGTGATCATCCTGCGTCATTATGCAGACATGAGCTTTAAGGAAATTGCCGCTGTTACAAATTGCAGCATCAATACAGCTCTGGGTCGTATGCGTTACGGTCTGATCAACCTCAGGAAGCTGATGATCCAAAAACAAATTGCTCTTTAAACGAGATAAATTATTGTCATTCTCTATCTCCGACCGGAGTTGAAAAATCCTTTCGATTTTTCGGTTTGCTTGCCAAACTTGGGAAGGCTGATACAGAATGACACCAAATTGAACCGCTGGACTTGGTTGACCGGCGGTTTTTTTTATTACCTGCCTACCGGCAGGCAGGCTTATCACTTACTACTTTTTACCTTTCCAAACGCGTCCAGCCCGCACTGTAACCATTCCGCAAATTTATCCGGGTCAGGTGTGTAAGCTTTTGTTTTGGTCAATGCCTTTTGATCCGGGCTTACGATTGCATACTGCGGTTGCGTCGTAGCATGAAAATTTTCTATCTGGAAATTAGCCCACTTATCTCCTACCGTTACGATCGATTCCTGTTTCCCTGCGGACGTGGTAAATGTGATCTGTTCCGGCACCGGGAGGTTCCTGCCTTCATCAACGTATAATGAGACCACCACGTATTTCTTCCGCATAAAGCTGTCTACAATGGGGTCGGTCCATACCGCTTCTTCCATTCGCCGGCAGTTGACACAGGCCCAGCCGGTGAAATCTATTAAAACAGGCTTGTTCTCAGCCCTTGCCCTTTTAAGTGCCTCCTTGTAATCCCGCAAAGGTTCAAAACCGCGTTTGCAATTCACCGGGTTTTTGTAAACGCTATAACATAATGGCGGCGGGAAGCCGCTGATGAGATGAAGATTCGCCCATTTACTATTCGTCACCCCGGGGATAAGATATAAAGTGGCCAAGGTAAACAGTCCAATAAATGCAATTCTTCCTTTTGAGAATTTCCTAACAGGAGAATCATGCGGAAACCTGATCCTTCCAGACAGGTATAAAACGATCGCTATACCAATAACACACCAGGTCCCAATAAAGATCTCTCTTTTTACAAGTCCCCATTGTTTTACAAGGTCGGCATTGGATAAAAATTTAATAGCCATTGCCAGCTCCAGGAAACCCAATACTACTTTCACCGAGTTCAACCAGCCACCTGACTTTGGTATTGCCTGAAGCCAGTTAGGAAAGACAGCGAAAATTGCAAATGGTAAAGCCAGCCCCAGTCCAAAACCACCCATGCCAAATGAAAGTTCAAGCGGCCCTCCACTGCCGCTGATTGCACCTACTAACAGGGAGCCCAGTATAGGTCCGGTGCATGAAAAGGAAACGATGGCCAGGGTAAACGCCATGAAAAAAATACCTCCCAATCCCAAACCCGACCTTGAATCAGCTGTGTTGGCCAGCGCACCGGGGAGAGTAATCTCGAAAAAACCAAAGAAAGAAATAGCAAACAAAATGAAAACGGCAAAAAAGAAAAGATTCAGCCATACATTGGTCGAAATGTTATTTAGTATCTGCGGAGAGGCATTGAACAAGTGAAAAGGAATACTTAACAGGACATAGATCAGGAAAATGAAAAACCCATACATGACGGCTTTGAAGATTCCCTTCTTCCTGTCCTGGCCCTGCCTGGTAAAGAAAGAAACTGTCAGCGGGATCATCGGGAAAACGCAGGGAGTGATCAGGGCAATAAAACCTCCAATCAATCCCAACAGGAAAATCCCCAATAAACTTTTATCCTTTACTTCATCGTCACCACAATTGTTGACCGGGTGCCTGATATCAATCGATGAAATCTTTACGGTCGTATCGGATGTGATCCCGCCTTCCAGTTCTACAATAAAAGGAAATTCGGTGTTTGGATAGTAAAGATTAGGTTCCCGTCCGTAAGTATATAATAACTTACCCGGTAAGCGTGCCGGTACGCTGTCCTTATCCTTGAATTGAATATTAATGGACCAGCTTGCAGCCGAATCATATCCTTTGACAGCACCCCAGAGTGTATTTGAAAATGTTTTGGGCTTCGCTATTTCAGAAAACTTCGCGCCGTGGAAGATGGAAGAATCATTTAATCGGAGTTCAGTTGTTATCTCTAGTTCAGGTGACAGTTGGCTGGGAGCATACAACAACCAGCCACGAACAGGCTGTGTTGAAAATATAAGGTCGTAGCTGGCATCCCCGGTTTTTTTGCTGGTCACTTTCCATGGAAAAGAGGCTGTATCCTGGGAAAAAAGATGTAGATGAAAAACAACGATCGCGGTGATCAAAGCAACCGGCCTGGGAAGTTTATTCATCATGAATGTTCTTTAAAAAAGAAACGAGTTCATAAAGGAACCCGTTACCATTATTCAAAAATATTCAATTTGCCTTATAAAGCTATACTGAATGTAACAGTTTTTGCAGGAAGGCATTTTTCATCGTTGCAGGTCTGGAACCGGACGGTACCACTCACATTTGTTTTAGCCGCGGCCTTCATCTTTATAACCTGTACAAATTCGACTTTGGAAGAATACTGGTTGGCGGAAATATCAACCTTCTCATCCCTGAATTTTTCCAGTTTACCCTCTTCCCGGATATTACCATCCAGTTTCAGCAAAGGATTTTTATTGAACGTGATCTTGGTCGGTATTATAATCGCATCAGAGGGCTGTGTCTGCGAATATAAGTGCCAGCCGGATTGCATCGTCGCCGTTATCCGGATCTCGTAGGTTTTATCAGAGGTTTTTGTGGCGGTATAGGTCCAACTTACTGGCGTAGGCATTTGAGCTTTTGCGGCTGTTGCCATCATAAATCCCAGTGCAATGATCAGGTATTTTTTCACTCTTAATATATTATAGATCAAAAATAGATACCGCTTCCTTTATAACTGAAAGAATTTTGACAAAAGAATGCTAATTATCTTTTCGCGATGGGTCTCAGTGGTTTACAAGTTGTTCCGACATCAATAAATTTTTGATGATCGCTCTTCCATCGGTATTGCCCAAAACGAGGGAACAGGCTCTTTCCGGGTGCGGCATCATTCCAAATACATTGCGGTTTTTGTTGCAGATGCCGGCAATATTCCTTGCGGCACCGTTGGGATTGGCTTCCCCGGTGATCCGGCCGCTCTCGTCGCAATAGCTATAGATAACCTGGTCATTATCCTGCAGCTCATCCAGGGTCTGCTCATCAGCATAGTAGCGACCTTCACCATGAGCTACCGGTATCTTGAAAATATTCTCTTCAGAGTCTTTAATAAAAACATTCTTGCAGACGAATTGCTGGTTGGCATTCCTCAATAAGGCACCGGGCAACATACCCGATTCACATAATATCTGGAAGCCATTGCATACTCCCAGCACTTTTCCGCCAGCGTTTGCAAACTCCACAACGCTTTGCATCATCGGGCTGAATCTTGCGATAGCGCCACAACGCAAGTAGTCACCATAAGAAAATCCTCCGGGCAGAATAATGCAATCTTCCGTGCTGAATTGGCTAAGGTCCCTGTCTTTGTGCCAAAGCATGGAAACATCCTGCTGGAGATCTGCAGATAGAGCATCATACATATCCCTGTCGCAGTTGGAACCCGGGAAAACCACCACTCCAAATTTCATCGTAAAATTTTTGTTGAAGCAAAGATACAAATAGAAAATTGCCGGTTATAGCCCTCCCTTTACCTGTTCTTAAATGTGTAAAACATTTTATTAAATCATTAAACCGGTGCCCAGCCAGGACCATAATACTGGTAAGCAATTACAAAAGCCACTGAGATCCAGAAAAACACGAGCGGGAACACGCGCCAGGTAGGATACAGGTAAGCGCTGGCATGAAAAGCAGCCAGGGGCACCATCGCCATTACCCAGTTCTCAAAAGTATCACTGGTATTTACAAATGGGAGAAGCAGGGCGGTAAACAGGTACAATAGTAAAAGACTCCAGCCCTTCCTTACGTTGATCAACATTTTACGCAGGCTGTCCTGCACGTAATATCCTCCTATCAGGAAGGGGACCATCAATAGAAAAACGCTCGCCGCCAACCAGGCTGTTTGTTCCAGCGAGGGCACGCCAATACTGATATGAGGCAGGAACGATTCCCAACTCCATTTTCCTTTTATAAAAATATAGATCGCATAAAAATAAAAAGGTGTGGTGATCCCAAGTATGCAAAGCAACCATTCATTTAACCGAAACGGCCGCATGACGGCAAGCGCCAGGAATATCCAGATAATAAATGTCAGTGAAGAAACGAATAGGAAACCAGCAACGCCGAGTGCAAGACCGATATTGAAGATGGTGCCTTTTGCATTCTGCTGGTTGTATATGCGGAACAGCCCGGATAATATCAACAGGAGGATCGTATTGATAAAAAGCGGGGCGGAAAAATAATTCCATTCGGGCAGCAGCGACGTGATCAACAGGTAAGCCATGCCCGCGAGATAATTAGGGCGGTTCATCATTCGCTGGTTATTGATAAAATTGGTCAATACCAGCGCCTGGATATATAGAAGGGCAAACGCAATGAGTGGGTACAGGCGGGGATAAGAGTTGCCGGTAGGCTGCAGAAATCTTAGTATCGCTTCGAAAAGTTCGCCATCGGAGGGACGGCTGACCGGTACATGCGGATATATAAACATCGGCAGCTTGATCAGTACGCCGAACACAAACAATAAAAGAATATTGGCGGGGCTTTTTTGTTTAAATACTCCGATCACAGGTTTTGGATTTAGTCAGCTTCGGTTTATTTAATTATAGTCAATTTTCGCAAAGCAAATATAATTGCGGAACAGGCAGGGCACTATTATTTGTTTAGAGCTTACCTGCTTGGCATACTTAGGCATGAATTCATAACCCTTATCCAGGTTCTTAAGTGTAGGATTATGGTTGATCTTGCCATCGGGCGTTATCGCAAAATCATTCAAAAGCTGCACACGCTTTTCCATATTGTTAAAAAGGATATGTAACTGCCCGCCGGTATTCATCACCTGGTAAGATATAAGGTCATCCGTCTGGTCATCAAATTGCTCTTTGGTAATCACATTGGCCCATTCACGTTTTCCGGTTTTGTCAAAAGACATCACCACGATGTTATCGGCCTGGTACCGGACATTGGAAAATGTGTTATCGTACATTCTCGAGTTCCACCAATTGCTATAGTAAGCAGAATAATAATAATAATCAATAGGTCGCATATAGGGGCCGTTCAGGTAATTCCAGCGGTTCCATGCGCTACCCCGGGAAGTAGTATAATAAGCTTCGCTTCCTATGATAAATCCGCCGTCTCTTTTAGTGATAATGTTGCGGATGAAATAATCATTGAAAGCCATTTTTATATTAGAATTCCCCCTGGCTTCACGGCGCAGGTCTTCATTGAACGTGATGGTGTCTTCCATAATCACGCTACCGGTCTGCTTATCCCAGATATAGAAATAATAACCATCTGCATTGCCGCGGCGTTGTTTGTAAAAGAACGAGGTCAGGAAATAACGTTTATTGTAGTTATCCGGTTTGATGTGTATCTCGTCCAGGTAAGTCTTTTCAAGATTTAGCGGATGCACAGCAAAAGAGTCGGCCTGTGCGTATTTGATATAAAAGGCCGCCTCTCCTATGTTCTCACTATTGACCCGGTTGTACTTGGTAAAAATAAGGTCACCGTCATTATCCAGTTGAAACTGGTCGAGGAAATCATCGTCCCTGTCTTGCATTAATATACCCAGGCGGCTTTTCTTAATAAGGCCAAGCTGGTTGTCATACAGCAGGGTTGTCAACATATAGTTTTTCCTGTTCTTACTGTTTATTTTAAAAACGATGATCTTGCTCTTGTCTTCACTCGATAGCACGGTGTATATTTTATTATTCGAGGCGAAACTCAGGTGGGTCGTATCGAGCTCCGCCACCTCCCCGATCTTTTTCCCATCACTCCCGATCCTTACGGCGCAGCAGTGAATCGTACTTTTCTTCTGGTACTGGTAGATCATATAACAGAAATCGCCATAGGCGAAAAAATCTACATTGATCATCCTGTCATTATCAGGTACATAATCCTGTTCCTCCCGGGCAACCTGTTTCATGTCATTGTCCAGGACCGCAATCCAGTTTTTGTTATGAATATTTTTATATATGAGGAAATTACCACCGATCTTTCCGGCTATTTCAAAGTTTAGCCGGCGGGTATCGTCTCTTTCATAGTCAGAGTAAACAATTTTTTGAGATGAGGCGGAAAGCGAAATGATGATACATAGGAGACCCAGAATTCGTTTGTCACGAACCATAGTATTGCGATTTTTTGCTGTTTAAAGTTACAAGTTGCCTGCCAAAAGCAGCAACTTTTGTTTCAGGCGATGCCTAAAAACGTGTTATTACATGAACAACGAAGAAAAAAGGTAAAAAGTTGCATCCGGTTTTTCCTTTCATCCGTTCATTAGCCAGGAAGCCCCGGACCACCGGGCGGAATAGAGGAAAATCAAAGTTTTAACAACTTGTTCTTTGTAATTAGATTTTGCTTATACCTTTGCAGGCGTTTCCTGAGCAGGAAGTCTGTACCGGGAATTAACGACAAGCACAAACAGTGAAAATACCGACTAATAGAGTCACAGTTGCTGGACTTATAATTGCACTTGGAATTATTTACGGAGATATTGGAACTTCCCCGCTGTATGTTTTCAACGCCATCATTGGTGGAAGAACAGTCAGTGAAGAACTGATCCTCGGTTCGCTTTCCTGTATTATCTGGACTCTTACTTTACAAACGACGATCAAGTATGTCATTCTTATCCTTCGCGCCGATAACCGTGGTGAAGGTGGCACATTCGCATTGTACGCCCTTGTACGTAGAAGAAAAAAATGGCTTGTCCTTCCCGCCATGATCGGGGGCGCCGCCTTGCTGGCTGATGGTATCATTACTCCACCTATCTCGATCACTTCAGCAGTTGAAGGTTTGCAGGAATTGCCCGCCCTTCGCGGGCTAACAACAGAGACGATCGTTATTATCGTGCTGGTCATTCTCGCCATGTTCTTTTTTCTCCAGCAGTTCGGTACAGCCAACATCGGGAAGTTGTTCGGCCCTGTCATGTTTATCTGGTTCACCATGCTGGCAGTCCTTGGTGCGTTTCATTTATTTGATGACCTGGAGATCTTTAAGGCCCTGAGCCCGCATTATGCTATTCAATTCCTGCGCCATTACCCCGGCGCTTATTGGCTATTGGGCGCTGTATTCCTTTGTACCACTGGTGCCGAAGCGCTGTACAGTGACCTTGGGCATTGTGGTCGTGACAACATCCGTATTTCATGGATATATGTGAAGGTCTGCCTGCTCATCAACTATTTCGGTCAGGGAGCTTATTTGCTGGCTCATCGCAATGGGTTGCAGATAACAGAAGAAGTAAAAGGTTCGATGGGCATTAATGCGTTCTATGACCTGATGCCTGAATGGTTCATTATACCCGGAGTTGTAATAGCTACAACGGCGGCGATCATCGCCAGCCAGGCCATGGTCTCCGGGGCCTATACACTGATAAGTGAAGCCATGCGCTTAAATCTTTGGCCCAAAGTGAAGATCCGCTACCCTTCTGAAGAAAAAGGCCAGCTTTTTATCCCGGCTATCAACGTATTGATGTTTTTAGGCTGCGTGGGTGTTGTACTGTATTTCCGTAAGTCGTCCAATATGGAGAATGCCTATGGTCTCGCCATCATTGTTACGATGTTAATGACCACTATTTTATTTTCCAATTTCCTCGTGCTCCAGCGTGTAAAGCCCATTTGGATATACATCTTCCTGCTATTTTATTTATCGGTGGAGTCCGGTTATTTCATTGCATTGATGAATAAATTCGTTCATGGCGGCTACATTACGCTCATTGTTGGCGGCTTTATGTTTATTGTTATGTATGTGTGGTACAGGGCCCGGAAGATCAAGAATCGTTATGTTGAATTTGTGCGATTGGAACATTATATTCCCAAGATCCAGGAGTTGAGCAATGACCGTTCGGTACCCAAGTACGCAACGCATCTTATTTATCTCACCAGCGCCAATAACCCCAAAGAAATTGAACATAAGATCATTTATTCGATCCTGAATAAAAAACCCAAGCGCGCCGATATTTACTGGTTTGTACATGTTGATACGCTGGATGATCCTTATACCTGCGAATACAAGGTAGAGCATATCATTCCCAATGATATCATTCGCGTGGATTTTAGGCTGGGATTCCGCATTGAGCCACGTATCAATTTAATGTTCCGGAAAGTGGTTGAAGACCTCGTTGCCAATAAAGAGGTAAATATCATCAGTCGTTATGAAAGTCTTGCCAGCAGTAATACAGTCGGCGATTTCCAGTTCATGGTCATGGAAAAATACCTGAGTCAGGACAATGAGCTCCCCTTCTTTGAACGGGTGATAATGAAACTGCATTTCTGGCTGAAAGAACACAGCCTGTCTGAAGAAAGAGGCTTTGGTCTCGATGCTGCTAATGTCACCGTTGAAAAATTCCCGCTGATCGTTGCGCCTGTCACTAATCTTAAGCTAAAACGCGTAGAAGACTAGCTATTGAAGAATTGCCAGAGATGCACGGATGACTTTATTTCACCGGTCAGCTTCAGTTGTCTGTTGCCAGGTTCCAGATGTAGCTGTCAGCTTCCTATCAATTCTCACTTGGCACCTGGCACCTGACACCTGCCCATTCAAAATGCAATGCTCCCGGTAATAAATAATCAATAATATTGCAATCACCACAAATCAAAACTCATTGCCCGGTTTCATCTGGTATATCGCTGGCAGTATCATCCTGCTTTCTATCCTTGTATATTTCCTGCAGGAAAGATTCATCTTTAAACCGGAGAAGCTTAAAGCCGATTTCCAGTTCAAATACGATATCCCTTTCAAAGAATATTTCTTTGATGTAGAACCGGGGGTCAGTATCAACGGTCTTCATTTTTACCGGGAGAAACCGGCGGGTCTCATACTTTATTTTCACGGAAATACGCGAAGCATTAAAGGCTGGGCAAAGTATTCCAGGGATTTTTACCGCTACAATTATGATGTAGTACTGGTCGACTATCGCGGGTTTGGTAAAAGCACCGGCAAGCGCAGCGAAAAGGACATGCTCAACGACATGCAGTATGTCTACAATTGCCTGCTGGAAAACTATCCTGAGCAACATATCATCATTTATGGAAGAAGCATTGGTAGTGGTTTTGCTACAAAACTGGCATCAGACAATAATCCACGCTACCTGATCCTGGATGCACCTTATTATAGCTTCCTGAAAGTTGTCGAACGCTTCCTTCCCATTTTACCAGTCAGGATCGTGTTGCGTTTTCATCTCCGTGCTGACAAATGGATCCGCTATGTTAATTGCCATACTTACATTATCCATGGAACAAAGGATATGTTGATCCCTATCCGCCATAGCGAGAAGTTGCAAAAGCTTAATCCCGGTAAAATAACGCTTATCCGCATTCATGGAGGAGCTCACAATAATCTTCCCTCTTTCGACGAGTATCACAATTTTGTCCGTGATATTCTTAAAGACTGAGAAAATACGATAGGAAAACCCCGTTGATTCCTCAAATCTGCCAATTCATGACCCCTATTCTCCTGCGCCCTGCAATTTCTGATTATCCTTACCGTTAACATTTATTAACCAAACTGTTAAGGATGTTCTAATTGATGGGATGGTTTGTAACGGGATCATCATTTGAACGTCAAACACCAAAATGGAGGTCTTATGAAATTGAAATTTTACTCCTTATTGTTTATCGCAGTCACCATTCTCTTCTTTTCCTGCAAGACAGCAAAGAAGATGTACGAAAAGGGTAATTATGATGAAGCTGTTGAACTGGCAGCAAAGAAACTACAGAAAAATCCGAATGATGCCGCAACCCTGGATATCCTGCGTAACTCTTATCGTTTTGCTGTGGAAGATCATGAAACAAGGATCCAGAACAATGCTAATAGCAATAATGACCTGAGGTGGGAATGGAACTATGCTGAATATCTCGACCTTCAGCGCTTATATGATGCTATCAGGCGGGTACCTTCCGTATATGACAAGGTTCATCCTACCGATTATTCATCTAATGTAGCCACTTACCAGGAAGAAGCCGGCAATGCCCGCTTTGACAGGGGGCTGGCCCTGATGGAGAATAATACAAAGGGTAGTTATAAGCAAGCCTATTCGGAGTTCCAACGTGCACTGGAACTAAAACCAGGCGATCTTTCAGCAAGGCAAAAAATGGATGAAGCCTATGCCAATGCAGTAACAAATGTGGTTGTAATGCCTATCGAGCAATCCGGTTTTCAATACAGCTCATACAACCAGGGCTTCGTGAATATCGACAATAATGTACTTCATTACCTGACCAGCAACAATAACAATGCATTCATTCGCTACTATACCCCGGCCCAGGCAAGAAGTATGAATGTACGTACCGACCAGATAGTGGAAATGCACTTCAATAATGTAGACATCGAGCGATACAGGGACCAGCGCGATACACGTGAAATATCAAAGCAGGTAGTGGTAAAAGAAATCGTGATAAAAGCAGACTCTGTTGTGAAAGAATATGCAACGGTAAAAGCAAAGATCACAACCACGCGCAGAACTTTACAATCGAATGGCCTGTTGCAGGTCACAGTAAGGGATCTTGACAAACGCTGGCTCTGGAGCGATACTTATCGTGGTGACTATAACTGGACGGCGGAATTTTCCAGTTATACCGGCGATGCAAGAGCTCTTAGTGATGAAGATAAAAAGCTCTGTGATTCCAGGGAGCAGTTTCCTCCGTCCAATAACGAGATCCTCCAGGTGATCCTGGATGAAATTCAGGCCAAGGCGCAATGCGGGATAAAAGACTACTATAATCGTCTCTAAATGGTCAGGCCACTATAGTGGCCTGACCATTTAGACGAAGCGGCCCTGGCCGCTTCGCTGACCGTTTCAGCATTTATCTTTGCTCCATGCAAAGAAAACGGTTGAAGCGATTTTGGAAATGGACCAGGATCATTGCACTTGTTTATGTTGGTGTTGGCCTGGTCGCCTATTTTTTCCAGGAAAAAATAATATTCCATCCTGAAAAGCTTCCACCCAACCATGTGTTCAACTTTCCCATCCCTTTCAAAGAAGTTAATCTTGCTGTAACCGACGAAAAGACCATTAATATTATCCGCTTCACCGTTCCAGACTCTATTTGCAAAGGCATTGTTCTCTATTTTCATGGCAACCGGAGAAATATTGAACGCTACGCTCCCTTTGCTTCCAATTTTACCAAAAACAATTATGAAGTATGGATGATGGATTATCCCGGTTATGGTAAAAGTACAGGCGAAAGAAATGAACAGGTGCTGTACGATGATGCCCTGCTGGTCTACCGGATGGCAAGAGCCAGTTATTCCAAAGACAGCATTATCATTTATGGAAGATCTTTGGGTACGGGCATTGCGGCGCAACTGGCCTCGGTAAGAGACTGCAAAAGATTGATCCTGGAGGCGCCTTATTACAGCCTCGATGCTCTCTTCAGCCACTACGCCCCCGTTTACCCGGCACACCTGATGTGTAAATACCATTTACCTACATACAGCTTTTTGCAAAAAGTGGATGCACCGGTCACCTTGTTTCATGGTAATGACGACGAACTAATTCCTTATAATAATTCAAGAAGGTTGATGAAAATTGCAAAGCCAGGCTCAGAGCTGGTAACGATTGATGGAGCGCAACATAACAATCTCAACGATTTTCCGCTGTTTCACCATAAGTTAGATTCCATCTTACTATTGCCGCCCAAATGAAAATAATTAGTTAGCGCACCTATACATGTTATTCTTCCAAGATCACTTTGGATTTACCCACTTTTAATTTATAGCCGGCCCCGATCTTCAACGTGTAATTTTCTTTATCATGACTCACCGGAAAACCAAAACAGACAGGATAATCGTAGTCCTGCACGATGTCCCGGATGATCTCATAAGCGGTTTGGCCAAAAGGCTGCGTTGTATCTTTCATTTCTGTAAACCCACCGATGACCAATCCCGCGAGCTTTGATAATTTTCCGGCTCGTTCCAACTGGCGCATCATCCGGTCTATATTGTACAAATACTCGCCTACATCTTCCAGGAAAAGTATTCTTCCCCTGGTTTTAATGTCGGATTCTGTGCCAATAAGATGAGTTAGCAGGGAAAGATTGCCTCCCACCAGTTCACCTATGGCTTCGCCTTTCCTGTTAAACTCATGGCCTTCGCGATGATATTTCGCTTTTTCCCCTTTCAGCGCGTGTCTTAGCGACTGAACAAAAATACTCGTGTAGCAGCCGTCATTGAATGCCCCTGCCATCGGTGCGTGAAAAGAAGATATGTAATAATTGGAGTAGAGATGGGCATGAAATACCGTTAGGTCACTAAACCCGATGACCCATTTGGGACTCTGTCTAAATTTCTTAAAGCTGATCCTGTCAATGATCCGCGTCATGCCATAGCCGCCCCTTGCACATAAAACCGCCTTTACCTCGTCATCGTCGAGCATTTGCTGCAGATCGTTTAGCCGCTCTTCGTCTGTACCTGAAAAATAATGGTACTGTTTACCGACCGTGCTACCCACCTTGGTCCGGAATCCCCATTCTTCATTTAAAACGCGGATACATTCGGAAACTTTTTCAACGGGCATGGCTCCGGCAGGGCAGACGATCCCGATGATATCGCCCGGCTGAAGGTAGGGAGGGGTTGTGATCATATATTTAATTTACATAAAAGCGGCTATGAAACACGTACTTGTAAAATCTTCATCAAACTTACGCAATCCGTCTTACCCGGACCTGGAAGGTGAGGCAACCATTTTGCCGGCTATTGCATCTTTTGCGGAAATATAATAACGGCAAATCATTTTTGCCCCTATTTTTGAGTCCCGGTCATTTAAAAAAAACATTTTTTATATTGCAAAAATCTCCAAAATGAAAAAAGTAAAATCACTTATGCTGGCTGCAACCGTTCTGCTTGTGTCTGCAGCTCAGGCCCAGACTGTTGATGATATAATCGCCAAACATACCGAAGCTCTTGGCGGAAAAGAAAAAATAAGCCAGGTCAAATCCATCTACATGGAAAATTCGGTGGAGGTTATGGGAAATACCTCTCCTTCCGTGGAAACCTTAGTACAGGGAAAAGGATTCAAATCAGAAACCGATGCTGGTGGAATGAAATTCGTGAACACATATACCGATAAAGGCGGCTGGATGATAAATCCAATGATGGGTGGTAGTGATGCACAGGATATGCCCGACGAAATGTATAAATCTGGTAAAAACCAGATCTATTTCGGCGGAGCCCTGGTTGACTATGCTGCTAAAGGAAACAAGGTGGAACTGTTAGGCAAAGACGGGAACGACTACAAGATCAAGGTAACGGCTGGTACCAATGAAAGCACGTATTATATCGACGGTACCACTTACTATGTTACAAAAATCACATCCAAAGGAGAAATGATGGGTCAGCCAACCGACATCACAATGACCTTTTCTGATTATAAAAAAACTGATTTTGGTATTGTGATCCCTTACACCAGATCAGCAGATTTCGGCCAATTTGCCCTCTCTTACAAAACGACCAAGGTGGAAGTGAATAAAGAAATTGATCCCAAAATCTTTGATAAGCCTGCCAAGTAAGCTCTTACTGATAAAGTATTCAACGGGTGCAAGAGCACCCGTTTTTTATTTAAAACCCTCCATCATTTGAAATCAGGCAAACTTAAAAACCATACCTTAGTCATCTTACAATTTTAGCCTGTGAGCCCGCTGGAAAAAGCTATCACCGATTTTTCACCGCTTTCTCCCGGAAGCCGGGATGCTTTCCTGGCTACCTGGAAACACTGGTCAGTTTCCCGAGATCATTTCCTGCTACGCGAACATGCGATCGCAGACTATATTTTTTTTATTGAAAAAGGGGTAGCAAGAATTTATTACCACAAGAATGACAAGGAGATCACCGAATGGATTGCGATGGATGGACAGTTCTTTCTCTCTATCTCCAGCTTTTTTGAAAGAACGCCCAGCCACCTGGTCATTCATACGCTGGAACCCGCGGAGGTGTATGGCATTCATCATAATGATTTCATGTCGCTGGCCGACCAATACCACGATGTAGAGCGGCTGCTGCGAAAAATGGTAACCGCTTCGCTGATCCTTTCGCAGATAAGAATGGACTCTATCCAGTTTGAAACAGCCCAACAGCGGTATGATCGCCTGCTCAAAACTTCCCCCCAGATCATTCAGCGGGTGCCGGTGTCGTATATTGCTTCGTTCCTCGGCATTACTCCAGAAACACTTAGCCGCATCCGCTCTGCGAAATAATTGATATATATCAGTTCGGTTGGTTAAAGACTGACGGAGTTTTGTTTCTTAAATGATTGCTATATGAAATCCACGCTTTGTGTTTCTTTCTTCGTCTTCCTGGCATCTGCAGCATTTACACAAACCAATAAAGCAAAAGAGCTGGTAGCGAAGATGACCCTCGAAGAAAAAGCTTCTCTTGTTGTAGGCATGGGCATGAACATCCCGGGTTTGGCACAAAATACCGGTCCCGTTATAGGACAAACAATGGATAAAGTTCCCGGTGCCGCCGGTACCACTTATGCCATCCAGCGATTGGGGCTGCCTAACACCGTTGTGTCGGACGGGCCTGCCGGTTTGAGAATAGAACCTTTCCGCAACAAGGATAGTTCAAAGTCTTATTATGCTACAGCATGGCCGGTAGCAACACTGCTTGCTTCAACCTGGGACACGAAACTCGTTGAGCGGGTTGGTAAGGCTATGGGCAACGAAGTAAAAGAATACGGTGTAGATGTTATCCTTGGACCCGGTCTCAATATCCATCGTAATCCTTTGGGCGGAAGAAATTTCGAATATTATTCAGAAGATCCCCTCATTACCGGGAAAATGACTGCCGCGATGGTAAACGGCATCCAGTCCAATGGCGTTGGCACTTCGATCAAACATTTTGCAGCCAATGAACAGGAAACAAACAGGAATTCAGTAAACACTATTGCAAGTGAACGGGCACTGCGGGAAATTTACCTGAAAGGCTTCGAAATAGGTATCCGCGAAGCACATCCCTGGACAGTGATGAGCTCCTATAACTATATCAATGGAACCTATACTTCCGAAAGCCATGACCTGCTTACTACCATATTAAGAAAAGAATGGGGATTCGATGGACTGGTGATGACAGACTGGTTTGGCGGAAAAGACCCCGTGGCCCAGATGAAAGCGGGCAATGACCTGCTTATGCCCGGCACTTCCGCGCAGACCAAAACAATACTTGCTGCTATAAAGGATGGAACTCTTGACGAGAAAGTACTGGATGAAAATGCCGAACGCATTGTCAGGTATATTCTCGGTACGCAGTCATACAAAAAATATGCTTTCAGCGATAAGCCCGACCTAAAATCACACGCTGTTATTGCCCGTACCGCAGCATCGGAAGGAATGGTGCTGTTAAAAAACAATAATGCAGCCCTGCCTTTTACAAACGCCACGAAAACCATTGCTACGTTTGGAAATACATCTTATGATTTTATTTCAGGCGGGACAGGCAGTGGCGATGTCAATGAAGCTTACACGATCTCCCTCGTGCAGGGAATGTCCAACGCCGGATATAAACTGGATGAGGAAGTAAAGAATACTTATACGTCTTATCTTGCTGATTACCGGGCAAACCACCCGAAAAAAAGTTTCTTCCAGGAATTCATGAATCCAACCCCATCTGCTCCCGAGTTTACGGTTGACAAAGAGCTGGTGGCAAAAAAAGCCAACGAAGATGATATAGCGCTAATAACGATCGGTCGAAATGCGGGAGAGGGCCGCGACAGGAAAGTAGAAAATGATTTCAATTTATCTGCAGCGGAGCAGGAGCTGGTAAAAAATGTAGCCGATGCTTTTCATGCAAAACATAAAAAAGTAATTGTTGTATTAAATATCGGCGGAGTAATAGAAACAGCCAGCTGGCGAGACAATGCGGATGCCATTCTTCTTGCATGGCAACCGGGACTGGAAGGTGGTAACGCCGTTGCAGATGTTTTGAGCGGAAAAATAAATCCATCCGGGAAGTTGGCTACCAGTTTTCCTGTTAAATATGAAGACGTGCCCTCCGCCAGCAGTTTCCCGGGCAAAGAGTTTCCCGAAAAAGCAACCTCAGGCGCTTTTGGAATGAAGCTGGTACCCGGCGAAGTGACCTACGATGAAGACATATATGTCGGTTATCGCTATTATAGCAGCTTCAATGTAAAACCCGCATACGAATTTGGATATGGCCTTTCGTACACCCAGTTTAAATACAGCGATCTCACTTTGAGCTCAACCGATTTTACAAAACCGGTTACTGCCACAATCACCATCACAAACACAGGTAAGATTGCCGGTAAAGACGCCGCGCAACTATATATCACCGCTCCTTCAGGCAAACTGAATAAACCAGTCATGGAACTCAAATCTTTTGGAAAAACGAATTTGCTGAAACCCGGCCAGTCGCAAAAACTGTCTTTTATCATTAATCCCTCCGACCTGGCTTCGTTCAATACGGATGCTACGGCCTGGATAGCTGATGCAGGGGATTATACGATAAAAGTGGGATCTTCTTCGGCGAACATCAGGCAAACAGCCAGTTTCAGCTTATCAAAAGACATCGTAACGGAAAAATGTAATAAGGTGCTTGTACCACAAGTACCCATTAGTGAATTCAAAAAGAAAGCGTTTTAAAAATTCAGTTTATCAAGTGAAGTGTTGACAGTTTCAACATTTGAGCAGGTGAGTATTTATGTTTAAAAACACACGAGATATGAACAAGCACTATGTATTACTTCTGTTGAGCTTAGCTATCGGTACCGTGACCAATGCGCAAACAGCTTCCCTGTTGCAGGTCAAAGTTGCAAACGGTATTCTTGAAGGTACTGATGAATCAGGCGTTCGTGTTTTCAGGGGAGTGCCTTTTGCAGCCCCGCCCGTAGGTGAATTTCGCTGGCGCGAACCGCAACCTGTGAAGAATTGGAGTGGCGTTCGGAAAGCCGATAAGTTCGGGCCCCGTGCCATGCAATTGCCCATCTTTGGCGATATGAATTTTCGCTCCGACGGGACAAGCGAAGACTGTTTATACCTGAACATATGGTCGCCTTCTAAAACCGGGAAAGATAAACTTCCCGTCCTTGTATATTTTTATGGTGGTGGCTTTCTTGCAGGTGACGGTTCCGAGCCGCGTTATGATGGCGAGAGCTTAGCACGCAGGGGCATCGTAAGCATTACAGTAAATTACAGGTTAGGTGTGTTTGGATTTTTTGCCTACCCAGAGCTGACAAAAGAATCACCTCACCATGCCTCGGGAAACTATGGATTGCTGGACCAAAGCGCCGCATTGCAATGGGTACAAAAAAATATTGCCGCATTTGGAGGGGATCCTAAAAAAATAACCATTGCCGGTGAATCAGCAGGATCGTTTTCTGTTTGTGCTCAGATGGCTTCTCCCCTCTCAAAAAATATTATTGCCGGTGCAATCGGTGAAAGCGGTTCGCTATTGGGAAATGCCACAGCAAGTTTACAGGATGCCGAAAACTCGGGTTCGAAATGGGCAACGGGAATAAATAAGAATTCACTTTCAGAATTGCGGGCGATGAATGCAAATGACGTTATGAAAGCTACAGCAAGCGCCGGTTTTGGTACGTTCCCTGTATGTATTGACGGTTATTTTTTTCCAAGATCACCATTAGAGATTTTTGAAAAAGGGGAACAGGCACATGTGCCGCTGCTGGTTGGTTGGAACTCGCAGGAGATGGTTTACCAGATGGTATTAGGCGCCGATAAACCAACAGTCGACAATTATAAAAAAGCTGTTCAGAAATTATATGGTGATAATGCTACGGAAGCTATGAGGCTTTATGCAGTTTCAACCGATGAGGAGGCCGAGCAGACAGCAACAGAACTGGCCAGCGACCGGTTTATCGGTTTCAGTACCTGGAGATGGAGCGACGTACAAAGTAAGACAGGCGGTAGACCGGTATTTCGTTACCTGTATGCTCGTCCACGTCCTGCAATGCGCCCCGAAATGGGCAATGCCACGGCTAACCTTGCAGGTGGCGTCACAAGGGATGCCGGCAGTAGCGCACCCAGGGCTCCATTACCGAAGGGAGCTGTACATTCTGCGGAGATAGAATATGCTTTAGGTAATCTCCCAACTAACCGCGTGTATGACTGGCAACCGGAAGACTATACCGTTTCAGAGATCATGCAGAGCTTTTTTGCAAACTTTATTAAAACAGGAAATCCAAACGGGTTAGGTGTGCCGGAATGGCCCGCGGTTGAAAGCAATAATGCAGCACCAGTGATGTACATCGATGTAAATTCAAAAGCAGAAACAGAAAAATCGCGTGACCGTTATCTGTTCCTCGAAAAACAGATGAAGAGATAGATACACGGTTTTTTTATTGCCGCGGATACAAAGTAATGGATGCTGGATACTGGATAGTCGGAATGGACACCGCTTCATCTAGCATCCGTCCTCTAACATCATCTCAAATCTAAATATTTTACAATGCGCAACAGATTACTGTCATTCTTCTTTTGTCTTCTTCTACCTGCATTTATTTTACATGCCCAGCAAAAAGTAATACAGCTATATGAAGGTGCGGCCCCCGGGTCCGAATCATGGAACTGGAATGAAGCAGAAAACGACAAAAACCTGTGGCAGACCAAAGTGGTGTATAATGTTGTCAAACCAACGCTTAATGTATTTCTTCCCGAAGCTGGCACATCCAATGGCACAGCAGTTATCATTTGCCCGGGTGGTGCATTCTTTGCCTTGTCGATAAATAGCGAAGGGTATGATGTAGCGAAATGGCTTGTCAAAAAAGGCGTCACCTGCTTTGTGCTAAAATATCGGCTGGCCCATACTCCCGGTGATGATCCGACAACCGAGGTAATGAGAATAATGGGAAAGCCTGAGTTTGAAGAAAGAACCAGCAAGGTCATTCCCATGGCCATTGCCGATGGCAAAGCGGCTATTGCCTATGTACGGGGCCATGCAAGTGAGTATCATATTCTGTCAAATCGCATAGGCATTATGGGTTTTTCAGCGGGAGGAACAGTAACATCTGCGGCTGCATTTAATTACACTGCCCAGACCCGCCCGGATTTCGTTGCCCCGGTTTATCCTTTTTTTCCTTCCGCCATGTATGGAACTGTTGCTGCCGATGCGCCTCCTATGTTCATTACAGCCGCGAGTGATGATCAGTTGAACCTTGCTCCGCATAGCATAGATCTTTATAGCAAGTGGCTGGCTGCAAAAAAACCAGTAGAACTTCATATGTATGCAAGCGGCGGGCATGGCTTCGGGATGAAGACACAAAATCTTCCGTCGGATAATTGGATAGAACGGTTTGGCGACTGGCTGAACATCCAGG
The DNA here is from genome assembly GCA_005884665.1 of Bacteroidota bacterium. Taxonomy (GTDB): domain Bacteria; phylum Bacteroidota; class Bacteroidia; order Chitinophagales; family Chitinophagaceae; genus VBAT01. The sequence goes on along the minus strand of VBAT01000024.1, from coordinate 19,992 downwards.
GACTGTTAAAAAAACCAGTTAGTGATCCTGCCTATGCTCCTTACGAGAAAAAGGAATTCCTATTCGCTAACGGCAAGACACTTCCCTACCGGATCCTATATCCTGAGAATTATGATAAAACGAAAAAATATCCATTAGTACTTTTTCTCCATGGTGCGGGAGAAAGGGGAAATGATAACGAAAAGCAACTGACCTGGGGTGGTAAACTTTTTCTTAAAGAAGAAAACAGGAAAAGCTTCCCGGCCATTATTGTATTCCCGCAATGCCCCTCCGAATCATTTTGGGCTGTCGTAAAAATTGAAACAAATGTGCAACCCTACAAAATAACATTTGATTATACGGGCGAGCCCAACTGGCCCCTGGCAGCCGCCAATGAACTTGTAAAGAAAATTGCAGGCGAAGAGGCTGTGGATAAATCAAGGATCTATATTTCCGGCTTGTCAATGGGTGGCATGGGGACCTTCGAATCTATTTACCGTTATCCCGGCCAGTATGCAGCAGCAATGCCCATCTGTGGTGGCGGGGATGTAAGTCATTATGATAAGAAGATCGCTAAAATCCCCTTCTGGGTATTTCATGGAGCCGCAGATGCCGTAGTAGATGTCAATCTTTCAAGGGAGATGGTAAATAAGCTTAAAACTTTAAAAGCAGAAGTAAAATATTCGGAGTACCCCGGTGTGAATCACGATAGCTGGAACAATGCTTTTGCCGAACCAGACTATATGAGCTGGATGTTTTCGCATAAGAAAAAATGAAACAATGAAAAGAAAAGTATTTATCAGGAACTCTGCAGCAGTGGTTGCGGGAAGTATGTTGCTTCGGAATAACCTGCTGGCCGCATTGGGTTATCATCCTGTCAAAAAGGTCATCGGCTTGCAACTGTTCACATTTTTCAATGTGATAGATGAAGATGTGGAAGGAACTTTAAAAAAGATTGCTGCCGTAGGATATAAAGAGATTGAATCCGCTTTTAGTAAAAAGGGCGGATACTATGGAATGAAGCCAAAGGAATTTGCCTCTTTCCTGGCGGGCATAGGAATGAGCTGGAAATCGCATCATGTGCTCGGCGCACCATTTACAATGCCTCCGGGTGCCAAGATGCCAACCGGTCCGGACGGAAAACCGATAACTATCCCGCCCATGCGGAACCTGAGGGATAACATGCAGGAACTGGTAGATGAAGCCGCGACTGGGGGAATCGAATACCTGGTCTGCGCCAATACACCTATTGGCACATTGGATGAAATCAAATCCTCTATTGAGGTTTTGAACAAAACAAACGAAGCGTGCAAAAAAGCGGGGATCGGCTTTGCTTATCATAACCATGATGCGGAGTTCAGGGCAGTAGAAGGACAAATACCGTATGAACTTTTTTTACAACAAACAACAATGCAAATGGAACTCGACCTTGCATGGGCAACCAAGGGAGGCAAAGATCCAGTTGATCTATTCAAAGCTTATCCCGGACGTTTTCCATTGTGGCATGTAAAAGATCTCGACGCAAAGAGGGAGATCATTCTACCTGTTGGAGAAGGAACTATTGATTTCAAAAGGATATTTGATGCAGCCTCAACTTCCGGCATGAAACATTTCTTTGTTGAACATGATATGCCTAAGGATGCCCTGGCAAGCATAACATCCAGTTATAATTATCTCACCAAATTGACCAGCGCCTGAGATCGCTGCCGGAGCTTGATTTTTGAGGCAGGTAATTAAATTGAAGCTATCTTTAAAACAGCTTTCAATACTGCCAAATGAAATACTTATTTATTCTATCGACACTCGCCATTGTGCTGGTCGCTGTTTCCTGCAAAAATGATTCTACCGGAAAAAATAAAGGCTGGGAAGTATATGGCGGTAGTAAAAAAAATGACCGCTATTCCCCGCTAAAAATAATAGATACCAACAATGTGACCCAGTTGAACATCGCATGGACCTACCATACCGGTGATGCCGATAGTATGTCGCAGATACAGGCCAATGCCCTGGTGATCGACAGCATATTATATGGCGTTTCTCCCAAATTAAAATTGTTTGCATTGAACGCTGCAACCGGAAAAGAAAAATGGGTATTTGACCCGTTCATGGTAAAAGATAGTAATGCAAAGGCCTGGTATTTTATCATGAATACCTGCCGTGGTCTTACATACTATACTGATGGAAAAGATGATCAACGCCTGTTTTTCGGTGCGAGCTCCAACCTGTATTGTATCGATGCAAAAACCGGGAAACCTGTTTCATCGTTTGGCGACAATGGGAAAATTGACCTGCATAACGACCTGGGCCGCGATGTCACCAATTTTTTTATAGCCGCCACCACTCCGGGCATCATCTACAAAGACATGATCATTATCGGTGACCGGGTGGATGAAGGAGCTGCAGCCGCTCCCGGCCACATCAGGTCCTATGATGTACATACAGGAAAACTTCGCTGGATATTTCATACTATTCCTCATCCCGGTGAAGAAGGCTATGAGAGTTGGGATGATAAAGAGGCTTACCAACATATCGGTGGCGCCAACACCTGGTCGGGCTTTAGCCTCGACGAGGAAAAAGGGATTTTATTCGCTCCCACGGGCTCATCTTCCTATGATTTTTATGGCGGGAAACGAACCGGCAATAATCTTTTTGCCAATTCCGTGCTGGCGATTGATGCTGCAACTGGCAAACGTATCTGGCATTTCCAAACGATCCACCATGATGTATGGGATAGGGATCTTCCTTCAGCGCCGGTGCTGGTAAATATTACAAAGGACGGGAAAAAAATAGAAGCCATTGCCCAGCCAACCAAATCAGGCGTGCTTTTTTTATTTGAAAGAACTACCGGCAAACCCGTTTATCCCATTGATGAAATAACCGTGCCCACTGAAACCGAACTGGCTGGTGAAAAACTTTCACCCACTCAGCCCTGGCCGAGTTTGCCCAAACCGTTTGTGCGGCAGACCGTATCAGAAAAAGATCTCAACAGCTTTTTCGCTGATTCAATGGACATAAGAAACAAGCTCGCTTCTTATAAAACTGGTTTCATCTTTAATGCACCTTCCAGGCAGGGCACGGTCATTTTTCCCGGTTATGACGGAGGCGCTGAATGGGGAGGACCGGCTTATGATCCTGAGACGGGTATTATTTATATCAATGCGAATGAAATGGCATGGATACTGACGATGGTTGATGCCAAAAAAAAGCTGGCGACAAATGAAACAAATCTCGAAGCGGGTCAACGTTTGTATGCCAATACCTGTATGCGGTGTCATGGAGCCAATATGGAAGGAAGCGGAAATATTCCGCCTTTGACGGATGTAAATAAAAAATACAGCGAACAGCAGGTGATCGATCTCATTACGACCGGCAGGCGAATGATGCCGGCCATGAGCCAGCTCGCCGAAAGTGAAAAGAAAGCCATAGCATCCTTTATCACGGACAATAAAAAAGAACAACACGAAAAATTTGTTACCCCCGTAAGGAAAGATGACGAGTACAACAATTTACCATATACAGGTACTGGTTATAATAAATTCCTGACCAAAGAACACTATCCGGCCATAGCTCCGCCCTGGGGCACACTCAATGCTATTGATCTGAATAAAGCCGAAACAGTATGGAAAATTCCTTTGGGAGAATATCCTGAATTAAAAGCTAGAGGAATACCTGCTACCGGAACGGAAAATTATGGCGGACCGGTAGTAACAGCCGGCGGGCTGTTGTTCATTGCGGCAAGCCGGGATGGGAAATTCCGGGCTTTCAATAAACGAACAGGTAAATTATTGTGGGAAACAGATCTTCCTGCGCCAGGTTTTGCTACACCTTCGGTTTATAGCATTGGCGGGAAGCAATATATCGTAATAGCCTGCGGCGGTGGAAAACTGGGCACCCGATCCGGGGATGCTTATGTTGCCTTTTCCCTGTAAAAAAATTCGAGTTCACCCAACCTTCTTCGTCTGAACAGGAGTTAATATATGAGATGAGAGAGGTTTTAACGCAACCAGTTTCGTTGGCCAGTCCACAAGATATAATCCTGCAGGGATGCAGACGGGGTGAGCTTCCTTACCAGGAGCAACTTTACAAGCACTGCTATCCCGAGATGATAAAGATCTGCTATCGCTATGCCACCGATATGGATGGGGCAGGGATGATTTTTAATAATGCCATGCTGAGGGTATTCAGGTATATTC
>VBAT01000024.1:0-15808 GCA_005884665.1 Bacteroidota bacterium | reverse complement strand
AGAGGGTAAATTAATGGGTTGGGTAAAAAGCATAGTGGTCAATTGCAGTATTGACTATGTAAAAACTCAAAACAAATTCAGGAATGAAACTGTAGTAGAGTTGGACGATCAAGAAGTGGGTATTCCACCTGAAGCAGTAAGCAGGATATCATCGAAGGAAATTCAAAAAATGATCCTGGCGCTGCCAAAAGCAACAGCAGTTGTATTCAATTTATTTATTTATGAAGGGTTCACTCATAAACAGATCGCTGAGAAACTGGGAATATCCGAAGGGACTTCCAAATGGCATATTAATGAAGGAAGGAAATTGTTGAAATCAAAGCTGGAAAATTTTATTAAACCCTGACAAAGACATGCAGAACGATAACAGACATACCGATAAAAAGTTACAGGAACTGGAAAAGCAGTCTCTCCCGGACCTGTCGAAGATGGATGAGCATTGGCAGCAAATGAAAACTTTATTGCAGCCCGCAGTTATCCCAGCAAAGAAAAGAACGATCGGCAGGAAAAGGATCATCGGCTGGGTTATCGCAGCGGCCTTCATAGGCGCAGTGGTTGTAGTTGGCTATAAAATGATCAATCCGAAAAACGCAGCTACCACTGCAGTTAATCCCCGAACAAGCCGTTCTGTCAGCAAACCCGGATCTTCAAATGATAATGTTTCATCCGGAAAATCTTCGAAACCAGCAAATGAAGATCCAGCGAAAGATCCTGTAACACATAATCCTGTACTAGGGGGTACTTCATCGGTAAAACATACTATCGCAAAAAATTCTGCCAAACGTTCAAAATCCAGGCAGGTGAAAGACAAGAGTACAGTTTATCAAAAACAGATCTTTCCATTACAAGACTATTCAAAAGATACTCTTTCAAATAAGCAAACTTCTGCTGCTGAGGCGAGGGCGATGTTGAGTAATTTCTTTAAGCAGCTGGAAAAACCAGCACAACAATTTACTGTCAGCAATAAGAGAGATACGATCATCACGGGCCGGGATGGCACTGCGCTGCTGATCCCGGCTTATGCATTCGCCGGTACTGATGAAGTGGTGATCACGATGAAGGAGTACTATTCTTACCAGGATATTGTTACCAACAAGCTGAATACTTTGTCTAACGACGAACAGTTGGTCACTGGAGGCATGCTACACCTCATGGCAACTGTTAACGGCAAAGAAGTGGATCTGCAGCCGGGTAAAAGCATCCGGTGGTTTATTCCCGATACAACTCCGGCGATGAGCCAAATGCAATTATTTAATGGCGTTGCTACTCCTGCCGGCAAAGTTGAGACAGATAAAAGAACGAAGTTCATGGAAGGTGGCAGTACCTATGACACTGTGCCGTCTTATGTCCGGTATAATAATATCAACTGGATCCCTCAATCCCGCGCGTTCGTTGGTAGTTATTTGTACACCGGGGTAAAGGTTTTGGATCTTCGCGACGACCCATTTAAAACGCAAGTCAACCAACGGCAAAAGCGTACCGGCTTTTTCTTCATCGCTCCTAATTCCGAATTGAACAAACGGGAACTGGCCAAAGCGCTAAAAGAAAAATATGGATATGATAAAGTAAAGGTTCGTAAACCTAAAAAAGACAGGCGGTTTTGGTCAAAAATCTTCGATGCGAGCTTTGGTCGTGGGTCGCAAGCACTGGGGGACTCTACCTGGATGGATATCAGGCAAGCACAAACCTACCGTTTGCCTGCATCTGATACAATGATATCAACCGGGGGAGTTTCAACCTATAACTCGAAAAGTAAAGCCTATAAAGCTTACAAGGCACTGTTCAATGAAATCTCAAAGAATGATCTGTCAAAGCGATACAGCGTAGATATCAGGACGATGGGTTGGGTGAATTGTGACAGGTTCTATAACCAGGGGCCAAAGATCGACTACTATGTAAATATTAGGGATACAGCTGCTAACTACTTTACCGTGCTGGTATTTAAAAACATCAGGTCTATGATGTCAGGATCTGTCAATGGCAACACCGTGATGTTCGGGGCAGTTCCGACTGGCCAGGAAGCCAAGATCATTTCGGTTGGCATACAAAATGGCAAGCCAGTCCTCGCAGTAAAGGATGTGGTTCTTTCCACCCGCACGATTAATGACCTCGTTTTTGAACCGACCACACCTTCCGCATTTAAACAGGAAGTGGGAACGATGGATGAATGATCATCGCCCGGTTGTTTTTCTTTAGCTATTTTTGCTGCTTAAATTTCGACGAAGCAGCAATATGACGAATCCAAAGCGATATTTAGTTACTTCCGCTCTGCCTTATGCCAATGGCCTGAAGCATGTTGGTCACCTGGCAGGCGCCTATATACCAGCAGATATATATGTACGTTACCTACGCGCTCAAAAAAGAGACGTAGTATTTGTATGCGGTAGCGATGAACACGGCACCGCAATTCCCATCCAGGCAGCCAAAGAAGGAACAACTCCCCGCGCTATTATTGATAAATACCATGAAGCGATGAAACAGGATTTTGCGGACCTAGACATGAGCTTCGATATCTATCACCGCACCAGTGAACCTATCCACCACGAAACGGCCCAGGAATTTTTTACCTATCTGAATGATCGCGGTGAACTGGAAACAAAGGAAACCGAACAATATTATGATGAGGAAGCTAAAACTTTTTTGGCCGACCGTTATATAAAAGGCATCTGCCCTAATTGTGGCAGCGACCGTGCCTTTGGAGATCAATGCGAAAATTGCGGAAGAACCTTAAGCCCCGACGAACTGATCAACCCAGTCAGCACACTGAGTGGGAAACCGCCAATAAAGAAAAAGACCACGCATTGGTATTTACCTCTCGGCAAGCATGAAGAATTTCTTCGCGAATGGATACTGAAACAACACAAGGATGACTGGCGAGCAACAGTTGTTGGGCAGTGCCGAAGCTGGATAGATGGAGGACTGCAATCAAGGGCCGTCACAAGAGATCTTGACTGGGGAATAAAAGTACCGGTGCCTGCCCCCCTTCCCCCCGAGGGGGGGGATGAGGAACCCTATAATTCGAAGAGTGCTTATGGTTATCGGACTGCAGATCCGATGACATACAGCTTGCTCAAAACTTTTGTAGAACAACACCGGAGCAAACCGACCGAAGCGGAGAATGCCTTGTGGCAAATTTTACGGGGAAAGAAAATTGGAGGATATAAATTCCGAAGGCAACATATCATTAATAATTATATCGCCGATTTTATTGCACTTGCTGAAAAGTTAGTGATCGAAATCGACGGGTTGATTCATCAATTGCCTGAAAATCAAAGTAACGATGAAATTCGCACCATTGAATTAAACCAACATGGTTTCGAGGTAATTCGTTTTACAAATGAACAAGTGTTAAACGACACCGATAATGTAATAAACGCGATCCTTCTCAAACTAGCAGAAAGAAAGTCCAAATTATCAGACTCTGAAATCCCCCCCTCGGGGGGTGGGGGGGCAAAAGTATTATATGTCTGGTTTGACGCCCCAATCGGGTATATCAGCGCCACTAAACAATGGGCCATTGACAATAAGAAAGAATGGGAGCCTTACTGGTATGATAAAGAGACAAAGCTTGTCCATTTTGTAGGCAAGGATAATATCGTTTTCCATTGCATCATCTTTCCTGTCATGCTGAAACTGCATGGAAATATTTTACCGGATAATGTCCCGGCCAATGAATTTCTGAATCTCGAGGGCGACAAAATGAGCACCAGTCGCAACTGGAAAGTGGACATGAGGGATTACATCAACGATTTTGTCAAAAAAGAAAACGGTGGCGGGCAATGCGTCGATATGCTTCGCTATTATTTAACACAGATCGCGCCCGAAACAAAGGATAGCGAATTTACCTGGAAAGGATTCCAGGATGCAGTCAATAGTGAACTGGTTTCCATCTTTGGCAATTTCATAAACAGGACATGGGTGTTGATGCATAAGCTCTGTAATGGCAAAGTACCCAAACTGCATGAGGATGCGATGGATGATAATGATCGTGCGTTGATAGAAGATATAAAAAATGCCAAGAGCAGGATTGAAGGCCTGCTCGAAGGGTTTAAGTTCAGGGAAGCACTGTTCGATGTGATTGACCTATCACGGAAGGGAAATCAATATATGCAGAAGAAGGAGCCGTGGAAAGCCCCTCTACCCCCCGAGGGAGGGAGTTTGGACTCATCCGTAACGGCAGTTCAAAAGAAGATAGATAATTGTATACACTTGTGTTTGCAGTTGACGGCTAACCTGGCGATTTTTGCGAATCCATTTTTACCCAACACAGCGAAATCAATGCTGCAGATGATGAAAGTGGTGGATAAGATATTGGATTGGGAAAATGCGGGTAAGCTGAAACTGTTGAGTGTTGGATATAGCCTGAGGGAGCCTAAATTATTATTCCGGAAGATAGAAGATGCAGAGATCACAGCGCAGGTTGAAAAATTAAAAGCAGGTTTAAAAAAGTCTATGGCAGAAACAGAAAATAAAACCCGGGAGACAAAGGCTAATGAATCTTCCGTTCCAGTCACTAAGCCAGTCATTCAATATGATGATTTTGCCAGGCTTGATTTTAAAACAGGGACTATCATAGCTGCAGAAAAAGTGGCTAAGGCGGATAAGCTCCTGAAACTGGAAGTTGACCTGGGGTTTGAAAAAAGAACAATTGTCTCAGGTATCGCTTTGCATTTTAATCCCGATGCTATTATCGGCAAACAGGTCGTTGTGGTGGCAAATCTTGCCCCCCGCAAAATGAAAGGGATTGAAAGCAATGGCATGATCTTAATGGCTGAAGACAAAGATGGCAAGCTCAAATTTATCAACCCGGATGAAAAAGTTACGAACGGATCGCCTGTAAACTGACATTATCGTCGCTACCAAACTAATTGCTATGACAACGGTCGAAACGGTGAAAGCTTATATCAACCAGCTCTGTACAGAAGCCGGCGTCGACGGCGAAAAGGCGTTTAGTCCCGATAACAATGCCTGGTATTTTGAAAAGGGTTCATCCACGCTCGAGCTGTTTTTTACTTCCTATGAAATATCAGATAATTCGGAAAGGACTTTTCTTCGCTGCTTTTCGCCCATTTACCCAATCCCGCTCGACCTGCCGACACGCCAGGAGCTTTATCACATAGCGCTGGAGATTAATTCTCGCAATATGGGTGTGAAAATCGGCACACTGGCAGAAAGGGGTTACATGTATGCTATTGGCGAACGCGATATTGAAGGAATGGATTACGCCGAATTTGTTGCACTTATCAATGATGTTGCATTCTGGTCGGACCATCTCGATGAATTGTTAAAGAGCCGGTTTGGCGAACCGGAATCCAATCTTAATTAGGGCAGACTTTCCTCACTCCCCGGCATAGTAGTGATCATCACAAAAATCTATCGTTAAAAAATAAGAGATATCCAGATTCGGTCTTCGCTGCCTGCAGTATTTGTAGTAAATTGAGGATTAAATTTTCTCCGCCCTTGCTGATCAGTCCCGTCAAACGCAGATTCCTGAAGATATCGGCATATACTTTCGGTACACTGATCGTACTGTTCCTTGGTTTTCATTTCTGGTTCATCAACCATGCGGAGCAACTCCTCGAAGATCTCGTAGCATCAAAATCAAACGGCAAGGTAAAACTGAAGGTTAAAAAATTCAAGTTCGACTACCTGAACAACAACATGCAGCTCCGCAATGCTGTATTTTATTCAACCGACAGCATAGCAGCAGGGACCGGTTACCGTTTTGGGGTGGAAAAGATCAACATCAGGCTTAAAGAGCTCCTGCCCCTGATCTTTGAAAAGAAGCTGCTGATTGATTCGCTGAGCCTGATAAACCCGGATGTAGAAGTTACACGGCTGCGTTCGCTAAAAAGAGAAGATACAAGCAACCTCAAGGAAGTGTCACTTCCGCATGAAATGGGGAAAATATATAACTCGATCCAGGATGCGCTCAAACTTTTGCAGGTAAACCGCTTCCAGATCACGGATGGAAAATTTACTCTTATCAACCGCATCAAAAAAGAGCAGTTGCCGGTGACGATCACCCATATTGATTTTCATCTCGACAACCTGCAGGTGGATACCAGCAGTGAAGCAGGCAGGACAAAAATGAACACGCACCACCAGGACATACTATTTGCCGATGGAAGACACCGGCTTAGCTTCAGCCGTTTTCACATCAATATCCTAGATAAAATGGTACTCTTCGACAGCTGTACCATCTCCGCTATCAAAGGCGATAGTACCCGTACCTCGTTCAGCGTATTTTTCGACAAATTACGGCTGACCAATATCGATTTTGATACTCTCTATCAAAAAGAAGTGATCAAAGCCGATTCCGTGTACTGTGTGAACCCCCGGTTCAGGCTGGATGTGGAACTCGATAAAAAAGGAGATAAAAAAAAGGCGCCGCCACGCCTGGATGAATTAATACAACAATTGACCGGGGATCTCCGCCTGGCCTTCGTAGTAGTGAACAACGGTTCTTTTGATATTACTACAATGAGGGAAGGAAGACCGAGTTCATTCACTTCCGATCATAATAATTTCGAGATGCAAGGGCTAAGCATTGAGAAAAATGCACCACGACATGTATCAGTCAAAAGTTTCGCCATGGCCATCCGTAACTACGAAAATTTCCTGCGCGATAGTACCTACGTGATGGAATTCGACAGCATTCTTTTTATCAACAACAGCGTCTACCTCAGCAATTTTGCCTTCCGGCAAATGAACGGAGATGTGGTAGTCAACAGTTTTAGCATGCCCCAATTTGAATTAAGGGGATTGTCCTGGGATGATCTTGTGTTTGAAGGGAACCTGGCGGCTGACCGGGCCACGTTATATCGTCCCATCATAAATTATTCAGTTCAGGGGAACCGGAAACAAAATATTTTTCAAACACTGGCCGGCATCGGAAAGATCATACAATTGGAGAACCTGGATATGAGTCATGGACAAATAAATGTCCATTTTAAAGGCGGCACTCAATTGAAACTCGAAAACGCAGATATGTCCCTGCTCAGTGGCCAACTCTTGAAATCGAGTCGTGCCTCCGGTATACAGCAAGCAATAAGGCAGCTAAGATTTGAGAAAGGCACATTGAAGACAAAGGATGTCTCGATGCAACTGCAAAATGTCAACTTCTTTGGTGAAACAGGAAAGCTGGCTGCTGGTTCAATCAACGTAACAAGCAAGGAAAAACACCTCCTGATCAGTGCCCGCAATGTCGCAATCGACCGTATGATGATTGATGATAAATCAAACCTTTCGGAGATTGACGGAGTGCAATGGAAAGAGGCGAATATACAGGTCGCAGGTTTGCCTTTAAATAAAAGCAATGCAGGAAATAAATTAACGATAAAGCATATTGCCGGCAGCAACACTAAACTTTCTTTTTCGACGAATGACCGGGAACTCGGGGCTTTTTTAGAAACAGTTTCTGCCGACGAGCTATCGTTGCAAGGACGGAACAAACCTCAAGTCGTCAACCTGCAAACAAGGGGCAACAATTTTTCATTCAGCAATACACAGTCAGCGCTCAGGATCGGCAAGTTTGCATTTACGGATCACCGACATTCGGAAATGCAGGCTATTTTTTTCAAAAAAACCACTCCTGCCGACTCGATATCCATAACAGTTCCCTTCGCCGTATTTCAAGCCGATGTGAATTCAATCATTAATGATAACATAAGGGCAGATAACATAAGCCTCGTTAAACCAGTCATTGAAATCAGACAAACGCGGCATGCCGGAATTGCAGTCAATCAACCTGCAAAACTGCCCGGGATATCCATTGGAGCCGTGTCTATCAGCCAGCCGGAAGTTTTACTGGTCCGTTCCGGTGAAAATAATTTTCGCGTGGAGTGGCATGGCAAAGATGAGGACAACAACAGTATTGAACTTGCCGGGTTTAAATTCAACAAGGATCACGAACAGGTCAGCGCAGATGAGCTCTCCCTTGTAGTCAACAACCTGTCTGTAAGTGCAAGCAACAAAACTATCGAAACGGGTCGTGGTAGCGTCCGGGCCCGGATCAGTGGATTAGAGCTTGAACCATCGTCAACAAACGAATGGACCTGGAAAGGTTTATTGTCCGAATTGCAGGTAAAGGATCTCTCGTTCGATAATATTGGGAAACATTCGGGTCGCCTGGAGATCAGTTCGGCGAGACTCAATGACCTGGCCGTACGATCGGCTTCTTTCCTGAATCCCCGGCAAACGATGAAGGAAAATAAGGCATTCCGGCTGCATGAGTTATCCGGCCAATTTAACAATACGGTTAATCACTTTGACTGGCATAACCTAAGTTATGATAAGACATCTAAAATGGTGTCCCTCGATTCATTTGCCTATCACCCTAGCGTAGGAAGGGACAGTTTTATAGCCAATCATCAATACCAGGTGGATTATTCTACCGTCCGGACGGGAAATATAAGCGCGGGACCATTTGATATCGACAGGTATCTGACCGATACGGTGATAGATGCAGGCACCGTAAGTATGAATGATGTTTTCCTGACAATATACCGGGACAAAAGAAAACCGGAAAAGGAAAAAGTTATAAAGCCGTTGCCAGTGAACCTGCTAAAAAAAATACCGGTTCATCTTTCGGTTGATACGGCTTATCTTAATAACACGGATGTTGAATACTCGGAACTGAATGAAAAAACAAACCTGGCAGGTGCTGTGGCCGTAAACAGGATCAGTGGAAAAATGTTTCCATTAACCAATTATAGTATCTCGAGATACGATAGCCTGGAGCTGCAGGCAGAGGGGAGGCTACTGGACACCATTGGGATCGCTTTGAAACTTAAAGAATCCTATACTGATTCGCTCGCGGGGTTTTTACTGTCGGCTAATATGAAACCTGCCGACGTAAAGGTGTTGAACCCGGTATTAATTCCGCTGGTATCCGCGAAACTCGAATCGGGTTTCCTGGTAAAGGGTAATGAGTATGTTTCAATAGGCGAAATGCGGATGTACTATCATGATCTGAAAGTGAAGTTGCTGGATAAGGGCGTGGACGGCAAACAGAGTTTTTTTAAAAAGCTGGCTAGCTTCGCGGCGAACAGTTTTGTTATTAAAAAAAATAATCATTCGCGTACCGGGGATATTTATTTTGAACGCCTTCGTAACAAATCCACGATGAACTACCTGGTGAAAATAGTATTCAGCGGTATCGGTAGCAACATAGGTCTGAAGAAAAGTAAAAAACAGCTTCGCCGGTATAAAAAAGGACAAAGCAAACGCAACCTTCCTCTTATCAAATACGATTAATGCAATCAGCATTAGGGAAGCAGGGTGGCGGGTATTATTACGATAACTTTTGCGATCAGTCCAGTTTATGAGCATTCCATTTTCTTTAAAGTTGACAGCAGCGGTTGTCATAGTATCAGTCATCCTGCTAATTATCGCGATCGTCCGGAAAAGGAGGTCGATGATATTGCCGCTTACAGTTCTTGTAGTTCTCGGTGTACTTTTCGGCATTTGGAAAGGCCTCGGGGAATACAACCGGAAAAATGAAGACCTGGCCCATGTTAAAGCGGATGTAAAAATCTCCACCGCTAAACTCATCCACGATTACGAAGCAAACGATTCCCTTGCCAATGAAAACTACCTGGGCAAGGTGATCGAGGTAAACGGGAACATCAAAAAGGTGGAGCGGGATGAAAAAGGATTTTACACGGTGGTATTGGGTGATACCCTGGTCCATTCTTCGATCCGGTGTTCGGTGGATACTGTACATAATGCCGATGCAGCCGATTTAAGGGCCGGCTCGTCTACTACTCTCCGGGGAGCATGCACGGGTTTCAACAAGGACGATATGGGGCTGGGCTCTGATGTTATACTGAACCGTTGCGCTGTTATTATAAAAAAGGATTAACTATCATTGTAAATAAAGACAATAGGGACGATGAAAAAAGTGAATATTGTTATTAGCGGGTTATTATTGCTGGCTTCGCTGGCTGCCAATGGTCAGGGTAAGTTTTATACGAAAACAGGTAGAATTTCTTTCTTTTCTTCTACTCCCCTGGAAGACATTGACGCCATTAATAGAAGTGTTGTTGGCATACTCGATACAAAAACAGGTGACCTGCAGTTTGCTGCCCTGATGAAAGGTTTTGAATTCAGGAAAGCGTTGATGCAGGAACATTTTAACGCCGATTACGTAGAAAGCAGCAAGTATCCCAAAGCTGAATTCAAAGGGCAGATCGCTAACAGCAGTGAAATAAATTATACCACAAACGGAAGCTTTACGGCCAGGGTAAAAGGCAAGTTGACCATTCACGGTGTTACAAAAGATATAGAAGCCAATGGGACCATCACTGTCAAAGATGGCAAACTGACCCTCGCATCTACTTTTAATGTGCTCGTGGCAGATTATAATATCACCATCGAAAAACTTTACCGGGATAACATCGCAAAGACCATTAAGATCACTGTCGATTGCACTTTATCTCCTCTTTAATTTATTAAATTCCCGCAGGAACGTATTATCCAGGAAAAATTTCTTTCTCGTTGTAATCCTGTCACAGTTTCTGACCTCCTTCCTTCCGGACTTAATTTATCTTCCTTATCTTCGGTTTCCAATAGTTGCATAACTAACTATTTGTCTTATGAAGAGAACAATCAAAAAGCTGGCTGTCCTTGGATCGGGTGTAATGGGTTCAAGAATTGCCTGTCATTTTGCTGGCATAGGTGTGCAGGTGATCTTACTTGACATCGTACCCAAAGAATCAATGGAAAGCAAAAAGCCCGCGGAAAGGAACAAGGTCGTAAATGATTCATTGCAATCTGCACTTAAAAGTAACCCCTCCCCTGTTTTTCATAAGAACGTCATCAAAAAAATTACTACCGGCAATTTCGAGGATAATATGAAAGATATTTCCGGGTGCGACTGGATCATCGAAGTTGTGGTTGAAAGACTGGATATAAAAAAATCGGTCTATGAAAAGGTAGAACAATTCCGTAAGCCAGGAACTCTTATAACTTCCAATACGTCGGGGATACCAATCCATATGCTAAGCGAGGGAAGAAGTGAAGATTTTAAAAAGAATTTCTGCGGCACCCATTTCTTTAATCCGCCACGTTATTTAAGATTGCTGGAGATCATTCCCACACCGGATACCGATCCGGAAGTAACTGAGTTCCTGATGCATTATGGCGATCTGTACCTCGGCAAGACAACCGTGCTTGCAAAAGATACCCCCGCTTTTATTGCAAACCGAATCGGTGTTTACGGTATCATGGCCATTTTTTCCCTCGTAGATAAATTAGGGTTGACTATTGATGAAGTGGATGCACTCACCGGCCCGATCATTGGAAGACCCAAATCGGCAACATTCCGAACGGCGGATGTAGTCGGTATTGATACACTCGTAAAAGTGGCAAAGGGAGTTTATGACAACTGTCCCAACGATGAAGCAAGGGCTACATTTAATATACCAGCCTGGTTAAATAAGCTGGTTGAAAACAAATGGCTGGGAGATAAAACAGGACAGGGCTTTTTTAAAAAAATAAAATTACCGCTCACTAAGGGCAGCCCGGAAGAAAGAAAGAGTGATAAAGAAATCCAGGTATTGGACCTGAAAACCCTGGAATATCAACAAAGAACAAAGTCAAAATTTGCAAGCGTTGATGCCGCCAAACCGATTGATGACCTGGGTCAGCGACTGAAAATGCTGGTAGCAGCACAGGATAAAGCCGGTGAATTCTATCGTCAGTTCCATTACGGACTGTTTTCCTATATATCCCATCGTATTCCCGAGATCAGTGATGAGATCTACCGGGTTGATGATGCAATGATGGCCGGTTTTGGCTGGGAGATCGGCCCATTTGAAAGTTGGGATGTACTGGGCGTGGAACGAACAACAAAAGCGATGAAAGAAGCCGGATATAAAGTTGCACCCTGGGTGGATGAAATGCTGGCCGCCGGTAATAAATCATTTTTTAAAATTGACAACGGCAAAAAATACAGCTATGATCTCGTAACCAAAACCTACAAACCGCTGCCAGGTGCTGAAGCCTTTATCGTGATGAGCAATTACCAGGACAAACTGGTGTGGAAGAATGGCAGTTGCCGTTTGTATGATCTCGGTGATGAGGTGCTCGGGCTGCAATGGTTTACCAAAATGGGAAGTATTGGGGGCGACGTGTTGAGCGGTATCCAGACTTCAATTGATAAAGCAGAGAAAAGCTATAAAGGATTGGTCATTGCCAATGAAGGACCCAATTTTAGCGCTGGTGCAAATGTGGGTATGATCTTTATGTTGGCTATTGACCAGGAATATGATGAACTGGATATGGCAATACGTCTTTTCCAAAACACAATGATGCGGGCAAGATACTCTTCTATACCCGTTGTGACGGCGCCGCATGGATTATCGCTGGGCGGCGCTTGCGAATTGAGTTTGCATTCGGACAAGGTTTGCCCGGCAGCCGAGACTTATACCGGCCTTGTCGAATTGGGAGTTGGCCTGATCCCCGGCGGTGGTGGCACAAAGGAATTTACCCTGAGAGCTTCAGACGAGATGCATGAAGACGAACCGGAAACAATCACGTTGAAAAACCGCTTCCTCACTATCGCCACGGCTAAAGTGGGCACTTCGGCCTTTGAAGGTTTCGATATAGGTGTCTATAGAAAAGGACTGGATGAGGTAGTGCTTAATCAAAACCGGAGAATTGTCGAAGCAAAAAAATCAGTTATCGAGATTTACGATAGTGGCTATACAACTCCCGTTCAAAGAAAAGACATAAAAGTCCTGGGACGGTCAGCCCTGGGCGCTCTGTATGCAGGGATCAACGGGATGTGGAGAGCAAATTATGCTACAGATCATGATGTGGTAGTTGCTAAAAAACTGGCGTATGTAATGTGCGGCGGCGACCTGAGTGAACCAACCTTAGTTTCAGAGCAATACATTTTAGACCTCGAACGCGAGGCTTTTATATCCCTGTGCGGCGAAAAGAAAACACTGGAAAGAATTCAGAGCGTGTTGAAGCAGGGAAAGCCGGTACGGAATTGACGCGGAGGAAACACCATGAAAAAGGATGCTGGATACTAGATACTGGATGCTAGTACATCGCATCCATCAACCAGCATCCAATATCTAGCATCAAGCAACCAGCACCATGGCTTCAAGAAGAATTTTATATTATCGGCTACGTGTACTCGCAACTATTTCCATCATCTGGGTTGTTTTCGCCTTTCTTTTTCTTTACAATATCATCCTGATTGAAAAGCAACTGGTCAAACAAAGATCGCTGTTACTGTTTTCCCTGGCCTTTGCGATTATCGGCTTTGTCGTCTCCGCCTCATTGGTTTTTTACTTAAAATCCGCTTTCAGGCATTACCCGCTATGGTTGTCCATCCTGATCAAATTGGGAATGGCATTTTTTCTTTTCGTGATCATCGCCTTTGTCATGCTATCCTTTTATTTTGTTTTTAGCAGTCATAAAAGGCTGGGTGAATACATATCGAGCTTTTACGAGAATGTCTTCCTCACCAGGGCCTTCCTGATCTTTATGATCGATCTTGGTATCATGACCCTGCTTACTATTTTAATCCTTGAAGTGACAGACAAGTACGGGCCCGGCGGCTTCTGGGAAATGATGCGCGGTAAATACAATCATCCGAAGATCGAGGAACGCATCTTTATTTTCCTGGACATCAATGATGCCACGACCATTGCCGAAAAGCTGGGACATAAACGGTATTTTAGGCTGCTGCGAGATTTCTTTGCCGATGTTACTGTTCCCATCCTGGCCAACGACGGTGAGATCTACCAGTATGTGGGCGATGAAGTAGTTCTTTCCTGGAAAGAAACGCCGTTGAATAAAATAAAATGTCTCCGGTTCCTCCGTAATGCGTTCTTTTTGATAAAACGGCGTGAGCAAAAATATTTAAACCGGTATGGCGTCGTACCCTCTTTTAAAGCAGGCATTCATTCGGGCGAAGTTACTGCCGGTGTTATCGGCATTGTAAAAAAAGATCTTGTCTATAGTGGAGACACTTTGAATACCGCGGCCCGTATCCGCAGCAAATGCCACGAGCTGAATGAATCCTTTGTTCTCTCAGGTGATTTTCTTTCCGATTTTCATACGCCGCATTCTTATCATATTGCCGAGATTGGCGAAATGGAATTCAAGGGAAGGGAAGAAAAAGAAAAGCTGTATTCCCTGGCATTTGAGTAGATCAAACGATATTGATCGCAGAATTTAGAGTTTATTTCTCGTGCCGGCTTAAACAGTCTGCAAAGGCTTGTGTAAATTGCCTTCACTTAAATATGAGATCAGCAATCTTTTCCATTCTATTTCTTTTAATCTGTCAGGCTGGCCACTCGCAAACAGATTATAGCGGCGTCTATAGTTTTTCCTATAAACCCCTATTCGACCCGAAAGGTAAAAGGCCGTCGAAAGAGGAAGCAAACGATGGGCCTTCGGGTGGACTGTCCGTTCTCCTGGTTGACAAAACTCATTATAAGTTTTGGCTCGATGTCGGTAAAGGCTGGCCAAACTATCATATTGGTTACATTAATGGCATAATGACCATTACTGGTAACCGGGGAATATTTAAGGAAAAACAAGATTATTCGGATTCTTCCTGCACATTGTACTTCAGCTTTAGCGCTAAATCTGTAAGCATAACCCAGCAGGGAACTGATGTTGATTGTGGGTTTGGAGCAAATGTTTATGCAGACGGAACCTATAAAAAACGAAACGCCAGGAAGATTACCGTCGCGGAGTTCAGTGATCTGTATTTTGATGCTCCCAGGTACAACATCACCGCCGATAAAGCTTATGTTTTCGAAGACTCATCGGGCCTGAAAAGTAAAAACCAGTATTTCGTAAAAAATGATGAATTAATAAGTGTCAACGAATCTACCGGATTTATTTACATCGAACATCTCACAAGCTCCGGCAAATTCATTTACGGGTGGATCCGGAAGAGCGAAACCGATTTTAAGTAGCTAATGGGTACTGTTGAAATAAGTAATCAAGAGATCATTATCTTTTCGCATATCATTACCTATGGTGATGCCGCTGAGCCGGCTATCACCGAGCAAATATGTGATGAGATCGAAACAATGTGGAATGAACCTAAAGGAATTCTCTTGTTAAAAGGAGTTGAGCTAAGAGTTGTTTTTACTATAACAGCATCGTTTCAACCTGCTATCAACCCTTTGGAGATCTATCAAAACACTGATCCGCGCAATAACTATTTCCGTATAGAAGAATTTGCACATGGCAATATTTCCTTCGTGGACGGGATCGGGTGCAATACAGGATATTTCAAGCTTGAAAATCTATACAAAGGTTCAACTACTGCCGCACATGAATATGGCCATACTATTGGACTGATTCATCCTGTCGATCTCGATCTTCGCGGCAAAGGTGTACCGGGGATCATGTATCCGAGGGGAACACTGGTAGATCCGCAATATCAATACAACCCCGCAGGAGCTGCAGGCGATAGCAATAACGGTGGCACCATGCATCCGAAATTCAGGAAAGTAAAGCAGGAGGACATTGCCCTGCTGAACCTGCATAAACTGGTTTTTGAAAACAGGCAGGCAATTATCGGTGATTTCACGAGTATCTGGCATCCCGATCATAAAGATGCCGTATAACTAAAAGAAACAAGGTCGCCACAGAGAGCCCTTTAGTCAATAAATAGATTCTTTGAAACAGATTTAGCTGGAAATTAGAACAAGAAGCGGGGTGAACCAGACAGAGACCTGGGCTAAAGACCCATTTCTGTGTATTGGTCCCCACTTCTTGTTTAGACAGTTGACCGTGCTCCGTTTAGAATTTCAGACTTCAGAGGTCT
>VBAT01000080.1 GCA_005884665.1 Bacteroidota bacterium | reverse complement strand
CAATCCTTCAAAACGGCTCATCTGGAAAATGGTCCGGCATTGTTCGGGTAGTTCATTCATCGCCACATGAATACGCTCCCTCAATTCTCCCACCAGTACTTTACCGGATGCGTTCTCTAATTGTTCATTTGGCTGTCGAACCACATGCATGGCATGAGCTGATTTTACCTTTTTATGTTTGATGTAATTAAGGCAGTCATGATAGACGGCTTTATAGAGATAGGCTTTGGGCGATGTTTCTATTTCCAGAAGTTGTCTTTTTTCCCAAACCTTGAAAAATACATTTTGCACAATTTCCTCCGCCATGGCTTCATCCTTTAATATCGTGATGGCATAGGCGTGCAGTCCCCTGAAATGCATTTTAAATAACTGCTCAAAGGCGGCTTCACCTGTTGGTGCCAGGGACCTGATAATGGCGGTACTGCTTTGTTCCACTTTTGTATTTCCGTATCCTGCTAAAATATGGCTATTCCCGATCAAGTATGTTTATCAATAGGACAACCGGTAAAGGACTTACCCCTATGGCAGACAACTATAAATTTGATCATTGAACATTGGAGATTGTGCATTATCATCCCTCCAGGCAAAACAAATGCTCAATGTTCAATTCTCAACTCTCCATTTTCAATTAAAGCGGAATCTCTCAAAAAAGGCCAGGGTTTTTTAATCCTATTTTCTCCTTTTAAAATACCTCTCCCTTACCACATCCTGCACATTCACATTATGGATCTTGCTTTCCAGCCAGGAGATCACATCGAGGTAAGCAAAGGCTCTTCTTTCCAGCGGGTTATCCTCATACTTTTTCAACTTGTTGAGGAGTTTTTCAAATTCGGGCTTCAAAGCATGGGCGCCAACATGAAAAGACTGTCGAAGGAAAGCAAAAATCTCTTCCTCCACCTTACTCAGGTTTTCCATTTTGGCCATGTAGCGATATACCGATTTGATCAGGTATTCCAGCAGGTCAAAATTGCCCAATTCATAATGCGCTATGAGGTGCAGCAACCGGGAGTAGCATTGCAGGTCGCTTCGCAGGTCGGATCGCTGGTTAATGATCCTGTTGAGGTAATCAATAGCTTTTTCATTATCGCCACTACCAAAATATAAACAGGCGATCTTGTAATAGAAGATCAGCACACGATGGGTGTCTAAATAAAGCCCATATTCCTTCAGCATTTCTTCCAGGTGTGGCACCATCAGCAAACCCTTGTTGAAAGTTCCCTGCAGAAAATAAAGGTTGATCCTTGCGGTGTATAGATATTGGTATGTCAGTATCCGGTTATTATCGTTTTGCGTGACCAGTTTATGCCTGGCAAATTTTTCAAACTGTTTGATCGTTTCGCCAAGTTTTTCGTGATTGAGCAGGTCGAAATGAGCTCCCATCAGGTTGTGCATGCCTTTTATGTAAGTGGCTGTCTCCACCGCCAGCATTTCCGGGTAGCTGGTAAAAAGATCTACCCATTTCTGGCAATAGCGGTAATACTGTAAGAAATCCAGGCGTATAAAAGCGAACCAGCAATAGCTCTGGTATAAGTACAGTTTTTCATAAAACCCCTTTGCCTGTGGGGCCTCCGGCGGGAAACTATTTTCAAAAAAAAACTTCAGGCCTTTTAAATCCTTTTCATTTCGGGCGTGACCGTGCTGGATGTACCAACCGTATAGCTGCAATGAAAGATTGGACAACCTGTTTACCAAGGTCAAAGACGCATTCACCGCATCAGATTCCTGGCCCAATTGCTCCGCCCTGTTTTGCATGCTACGGGTGATGTATAAGACCTCGATCTTCTTCTCAAAAAACAAGGCTTGCTGCAGGTACGTAATCTGGTTAAAACTACGGGCCATATCCTTTAACCTTTCCAGGGCTTTCAGGCTCTGCAGGTAAAGACCTTTATTGTATAAAATACGGGCATGGTCCATCTGCTCATGCAATTGGATATCAATATTATTTTCATCCCGGATAATGCGGAGACTTGACAGGATTTGTTTATATAACTGCGCCTTGATATTGGACAACTGCAGCTTGCTGATCGACTTGTTTTTTTGCAGCATCACCCGCTCGTCATAATCAACCATTTTATCCAGTGCATCAAATAGTTGGATGGTCTTCAGGTTCTCGCTGGAGGAGTTTCGCTTCACATATAGCTTGAAATTCCGCTTTTCTGACTTTTCCAGCGATTTTACCAATTGAAAAAGGGCATCTGTGGAACGGTTGGGCATCGTAATTCGGCTAATTTAAGATCCTTTACTGTAAAGGGTTTCAGGGGAATTGCCCCTTTTTAAACTCTGTAAAAGCGGGTCAATTTTGGTTTTACTCTCCCCGCTAACCAAGCTACCTTAGTGGGGCAGGTTGTTTTTTTACAATGGCAAGCAAAGCAAAAATAAGCAGGCTGCATTTTTATTATCCACAATTTATTGATTAATTATGGCTAACGGCAAAATCGACATCTTTGATACCACCCTTCGGGACGGTGAGCAGATCCCGGGTTGCAAATTAAATACCACGGAAAAGATCAGCCTTGCCATGGCACTCGAAGACCTCGGTGTGGATATCATCGAAGCCGGTTTTCCTATTTCCTCGCCTGGAGATTATGAATCGGTACACGAAATAGCCAAGGTTATTAAAAATGCTACTGTATGCGGTCTTACCCGCGCCGTAGAAAAAGATATTCAGGTAGCAGCGGAAGCATTGAAGCCGGCTGTACGCCCACGCATTCATACCGGCATTGGTACATCGGACTTGCATATCAAAGCAAAATTCAATTCAACAAGAGAAGAAATTTTAGAGAGAGCCATTCAATGTGTGAAATGGGCAAGAAATTTTGTTGACAATGTTGAGTTCTATGCAGAAGATGCGGGTCGTACTGATAATGATTACCTCGCAAGAGTTGTTGAAGCAGTTATTAAAGCCGGTGCTACTACTGTAAACATTCCTGACACTACGGGCTATTGCTTACCTCACCAGTACGGCGAAAAGATCGCTTACCTGAAAAATAATGTGCCCAATATTGATAAAGCGATACTTTCTTGTCATTGTCATAATGATCTTGGTTTGGCAACGGCCAATTCAATTTCTGGTGTTCTAAATGGTGCAAGACAAATTGAATGTACAATTAATGGTCTTGGCGAAAGAGCTGGCAATACTTCCTTAGAAGAAGTAGTGATGATTTTAAAACAACACTATACACTCGGTTATCATACAAATATCAAAACAGAATTACTGAATCCGGTTAGTCAATTAGTAGCCGACACAATGCGTATGCCTGTACAGGCAAAT
>VBAT01000079.1 GCA_005884665.1 Bacteroidota bacterium | reverse complement strand
ATTTTTAAATATAGATTTATCACCATCAATAGTGATATAGTCTTTTTTTACACTGAGGTCACGATCCAGTTGTGTAGCAGTAGAAATAATCTCCGTATTTTCCTTAAACCGACGGGCTGTTTCTTTGACGACTGCAAAGGCTTCGGGAAGAATTTCCTCCAGTACCTGTTCAATTTTCTTATCCCTGTCTTTTTTTAGTTTATCTACTTCCTGGTAAATAGCATCTTTGCCCATCAGGTCATTAAAGGGGAGTTCTTCCGCCTGCCTATTTTTTGACGCTATTGTTTCATCAGTGGGTGCTAAATGTGCCTGTATGCGCTGACGAAATTCAAGGGTTTTATTACGGAGCTGATCATTGCTCAGGGAAGCATAGCTTGCAAAATGCTGAGTGACCTGGTGCACGACCGGCTGGATCTTTTTTACATCTTTATCCGATTTGTTGCCGCCAAACAGCTTTGAGAGAAAACCAATCATAAGTATATATTATTGGAGAGTATTCGAATTTCGATTAATTAAGAAAATTAACCAGTCAAAAAGAGTGCTACATGTTTATAACAGGCCATTTTGACAGGGGCAGCAAAGATAATGTAATTGCCCGAAGCGGAAGGAAGGACGCGTCCGGCATTGGCGGCTTCAATAATTGGCAAAAATGTATGGTAAGACCCTATTTTTGCGGCCAGTAAGATGACGTAGACTCCCGGATGAATTTTTGTGTTTGGCCGGATTTTAACTATTATAAATGGATTTTTACAGCGGAAAAGAATAATAAATCCCGGTATGTTTAGAAAATGGTTTTTTGCGTCCATGTCTTGTGTGACCGTTTTCTGCACCGGGTGCACCAGTAACGAGATTGGTTATAGTAAGGAGGTAAGCCCGGATGCGATCTATTTTGATTACAATATTTGGGGCGATGAGGAAGGTGGTAATATCACCATTAAATTGCAATACCGGGTTGGTGGTCCCAATGGCACCACATTGGTATTGGAGGAGCCCGCCAAAGTGGAATTTGATGGAAAATTACTTGAGGTGGACAGTTCAAGAATGAATGGGGCCTGGTATGAAATAAGCAAACCGGTTAAAGATTTTGATGGAAGGCATTGGATTGCTTACACGGATATCAATGAAAAGCAATACAGGGAAGAATTTGATTTCACCGTTTTTTCACTAAGAAAGGAACCGCCAAAACAGATAAAAAGGGATGATCTCATTTTTGAACTGGATGGATTAGAGCGGAAAGATTATATCAGGCTATTGCTTACTGACACTTCCTTTTATAGCAGGGGCATAGACAGGTTGGATACTGTACACAATGGAAGAATCGTTATTACCCGCCAGGACCTGGATAACCTAAAAAACGGACCGGTTTCACTTGAATTTTATCGCGAGGATGAAAAATCCCTGAAACAGGCTACAGAAGAGGGAGGGCGGCTTTCAATCTCATATGGTTTGAAAAGAGTTTTTGAGTTGAAGAACTGACCTGCTCTGACCCTCAAAAGCCGGTACTTGTCAACATTCTATTAAATGACAATTTTCTTTTTAGCTGGAATATTGAATTTCAGTAGTCAGTCAGTACTTTTGCGGCCGAATTCAGGGTTCAAATTGTTTCGGGATTTCGCAGACCCGAAAGCAGCCTGCGGGTTCTTGAAAAGATAAAACTTCAAAATTTTTAGAATGGCCGGTCAGTTAAAAGAGGTTCGCAACCGCATTAAATCAGTACAAAGCACCCAACAGATCACCAAAGCGATGAAAATGGTAAGTGCCGCTAAACTTCGCCGTGCGCAGGATGCTATTATTCAAATGCGTCCATATGCCAAAAAACTGCAGGAGTTGTTGAGTAATATAGTCAGCAATAGTGAGGGTGAAGTAGGAATGGCATTGGCGGCAGAACGGCCAATTGAAAAAGTATTGCTGATCGTTGTTACCAGCGACCGTGGCCTTGCCGGAGCCTTTAATACAAATCTTATAAAATTGGCGAAAACGACCATTGCCGAAAAATATGAAGCCCAATATAAGAAAGGCAACGTTTTTATCTGGAACATGGGTAAAAAAGGATATGAGCATTTTACCAAGAACAATTATAAAACTGATGCCACGCATAAAGACATTTTCCTTCAATTGACCTTTGAAAATGTGCAGAAAGCTTCCCAGGCTGCCATGAAGGCTTTTGAAGAAAAACAATTTGATGTAATAGAGATCATTTACAGCCAGTTTAAAAATGCCGCCACACAGCGTTTCGAAGTGGAAAGGTTTTTACCAATCCCAAAAGTGGCGAAGAAAGAAGGTGATAAAAAAGCTGATTTTATTTTTGATCCATCCAAAGAGGAATTGGTGGCGGAATTGATGCCAAAAATTCTCAATACTCAATTATACAAAGCAGTTTTGGATTCAAATGCTTCCGAGCACGGAGCCAGGATGACAGCAATGGATAAAGCCAGCGAGAATGCGAATGAAATGCTGCGGACCCTGAAAATATCTTACAACCGAGCAAGACAAGCCGCCATCACCACAGAATTGACCGAGATCGTAAGTGGTGCAGCTGCCTTGCAGGCATAAATAAGCCATAACTCCCAAAGAAGAACCGGTTGTAAATGTTTTCCCCAATTGTTATTTTATCAGGCAGGAATGTTGATAACTGCGTTTTCATCTATACCAGCGTGAGTGTATTTTCGTCGCCTTGGTACCATTATTGAGCTCTTTAAATTTTATTAAACACTTTACTATTACTGGAAACTGTCGTTGGTAGTAAGGTTCTAAACGTTCCGCCAGCCGGTGGATTTGGGTTGTAGTTTTATGGAAATAACTAATCTTATACCGCATATTGAAGCATTAATCTTTGCCAGTGATAAACCATTGACAAGCCTGGATATTACAGAATTGGTCAATAATGCATTTGCTTTCATGGAAGATAAAATTTCACTGGACCAGGTGGAAGCAGCTATTGAGGGCATTACCGAGAAATACCATTCCGAGTTTTATCCTTTTGAAATGCGTCAAAGTGGTGGTGGCTGGCAGTTCCTGACCAAGAAAGATTATCATAAAACGATTGCCCAGCTTAACGGTGATAAATTTTTAAAACGGTTGTCTTCGGCATCGCTGGAAACGCTGGCTATTGTTGCCTATAAGCAACCGGTGACCAAGGGGGAAATCGAATCGATCCGCGGGGTTAGTTCAGATTATGCCGTTCAGAAATTGCTGGAAAAAGAGTTAATCATTATCAGCGGTCGCAATGAAAAGATGCCAGGGCATCCGTTGGTGTATTCTACTTCGAGGAATTTTATGGATTATTTTGGAATTAATTCCGCTGATGACCTCCCTA
>VBAT01000068.1 GCA_005884665.1 Bacteroidota bacterium | reverse complement strand
TGATCAATGAGGGAGGAGGGAAGTTCAGGTATGTGCTGAACAGGGAATCGGGGATGAATGTAAGAGGACAGATCAGGAGTTTTGGAGAGATCAGGACAGCAACGGGTAATCGATATATCATAGCTACAATCAACAATGAACAACCGGTGACCTGGTCACTAAAAAAATAAAAGAACAATAATTAACGGATGATGCTCAAAGGTGGAAGGGTATATCATAAACAACTGCTAATAGGCAGCCTGGGCCTGGTTGTTATATTAGGTGCCTGCAAAAGCAGAGATGAGGAAGTGCATGCGGACCATCCTTTGTTCACGGTACTTGACAACAAATCAACGGGAATTGATTTTCGTAATGATCTTAGTTACAGTAATGCGTTTAACCTTTTCAAGTATATATATTTTTATAACGGCAGTGGAGTTGGCACAGGTGATTTCAATAATGATGGTAAACCGGACCTGTTCTTTGGTTCCAACCAGGGAAGAAATCATTTATACCTCAACCAGGGGAAGATGAAATTCACCGATGTGACCAATGAGGCTCATATACCGGATGATGGCGGATGGACGACTGGCATCTCGGTGGTTGATATAAACAATGACGGGCTGTTGGACATTTACGTTTGTCGTGTTGGAAACTTTGAAACGCTTCATAGCAAAAACCTGTTGCTTATTAACAAAGGCATTAAAAACGGGGTACCTTCTTTCGACGATGAGGCGCCCGCCTATGGACTTGATTTCTCTGGTTTCAGCACACAGGCCGTTTTCTTTGATTATGATCTGGACGGTGACCTGGATATGTTCTTATTGAATCATTCAGTCCATCAGAACGGTACATTCAAACCGAGAAGCGAATTCCTGGATACTTATCATCCGCTATCAGGAGACAGGTTTTACAGGAATGATAATGGAAAATTCACTGATGTAACCCGGCAGGTCGGTATCCAAAGTTCCGCTATCGGTTATGGGCTGGGAATCGTGGTATCCGATGTCAACCTTGACGGCTATCCTGATATTTACATCGGCAACGATTTTCATGAAAACGACTACCTCTATATTAACCAGAAGAACGGAACATTTAAAGATGAATGTACGGACCGTATGATGCACACCAGCCAGTATTCGATGGGAGTGGACGCAGCAGATATCAATAATGACGGTTGGCCAGAGATCTTTTCTGTCGATATGCTTTCATTTGATCCGTATATCTTAAAGCGATCACTGGGTGAAGATTCCTATGATATTTTTAATTCTAAAATAGGAATGGGATATGGGTTCCAGTATACGAGGAATAACCTTCAATACAACAGGCGGGATGGCCAGTTCAGCGAGATTGGACTATACAGCGGGGTAGCTGCGACAGACTGGAGTTGGGCGCCTCTATGGATTGATTTCGACAATGATGGCCAGAAAGACCTTTTTATCTCGAACGGGATTCCCAAGCGGATGAATGATATTGATTATATCAATTTTGTTTCCAATTCAGAGATCCAGCAGCGTATAACAACTAATAGTGTTGAACAAAAGAACCTGGTACTGATCGACAAGTTTCCGCAAATAAAATTGCCTAACAAGTTTTACAGGAACAAACGGGACCTTTCATTCGCAGATGAAAACAAAAGTATTGAAGGCGGTAAAGATACTTACTCCAATGGGGCCGCCTATGCGGATCTCGATGGCGATGGCGACCTCGATATCGTGGTCAACAATATTGATGATGTGGCAATGATCTATGAGAACAAGTCGGCCGATGAAGACAACCAACCCGGTTCTATAACATTTAAGCTGGAAGGCCCCGGCAGGAATATAAATGCAATTGGGGCAAGGGTAATACTTTTTTCAGCGGCCGAAATAAGGACGTATGAAAAATTTCCAGTACATGGATTTATATCGAGCATGGAAATTCCGTTGTTGATCGGCACAAAGAACACAAAGATCGACTCGATGTTCCTGGTATGGCCGGATAATTCGTATGAGAAGATACCGGTTGACGGATTAAAGTCGCAAGCAACTTTCAGCTATAGGGAAAAGCTGCCGAAGTTTGACTTTGAGATACTGAAACGGTTTCACCGGAATACTACCGTTCCCCTAACAGATATTACCGTTGAGACGGGGCTGCAGTATTTGCATAGAGAAAATCATTTTGTGGAATTTGACAGGGAGGCCCTGTTACCGCATATGTTGTCTACTGAAGGTCCTGCTATTGCCGTCGCTGATATTAACAAAGATGGCCTGGAAGATATTTTTATCGGTTCGGCGAGAAATCAACCCGGGGTTATCTTCCTGCAGCAGTCATCCGGGAAATTTACCAGGTCAAACCAGCCAGCACTCGATGCGGATAGCAGCTACGAAACGACTGCTGCTGTTTGGGCCGATGTAAATAATGATGGCTATCCTGACCTGGTTGCAGCCAGTGGGGGAAATGAATTTTATGGACCTGAAATCCATAATATGCCAAGAATATACCTGAGCAATAATGGAATCCTGGAAAAAAAGGCAGATGCTTTTGATAGCCTGTACATTACTGCGTCTTCCGTAGCCGCCTATGATTTTACCGGGGATGGATATCTTGACCTGTTCATTGGTGCCAGGACGGTTCCCTGGGATTATGGCAAACCGCCCCGTTCTTATTTATTGCAAAACGACGGAACAGGAAGATTTAAAGATGTTACAGAAAAATATGCGGAAGATCTGAAATATCCCGGTCTTGTCACCAGTGCACAATGGATAGATGTAAACGGCGATAATAAGAAAGATCTTGTTTGCACCTGTGAATGGGGAGTCCCGGCTATTTATTTGTACAAGGATGGCAAGTATGTGAAGAAGGAAATGACAGATAAGAAGGGCTGGTGGAATTTCCTACTGCCCTGTGATATTGATAAAGACGGTGATATTGATTTTATAGCTGGCAACCTCGGATGGAATTCACGCCTCAAAGCTTCCAAAAAAGAGCCCGTACAATTATATTATAACGATTTTGACGATAATGGGAAAGAAGAACAGGTGCTGACCTATTATCTTGCAGGCAGGGAAATCCCTTTTGCCAACAAGGCGGAATTAGAAAAACAAATGCCCGGGTTAAAGAAGAAATTTCTTTATGCCGAAGATTTCGCCAAAGCCTCACTAACGGATCTGTTTGGCGCTGACAAACTGAAAAATGCCACTCACTACACTGCTAACTATTTTTCCAATGCGGTTTTCATTAACAAGGGCAATCTTACATTTGATGTAGTCGAATTACCATTTGAGGCACAGTTAACAGAAATGAGATGTGCAGCCGTTGTTGATGCCAACCGCGATGATCTTCCTGATATTTTATTGATGGGCAATTACTATGACAGCAATATAGAAATGGGAAGATATGATGCCGACTATGGCACTTTGTTGATCAACAAAGGCAATGGAAAGTTTACGCCAGATGAGTTAAACGGTTTGTCAGTAAAGGGACAGGTGAGGTGTATACAAAGTATCCGGGTGGGTAAAACAACTGCCTTATTACTTGGCCGGAATAACGATTCGTTGAAGGTTATTTCATTTGGAAAATAATTTACATCACCGGGTAATAGATACGCGTGATCCATTTGCTGCTGTCAGGTTCTTTTCTCCTGTCTGTCACCAGGGATTCAAAGTAAATAGCCGGCGCTGTGCGGTTGTAATCCGAGATATAATTTAGTATTTGCCCATATGCTCTGCTGATTTCGGTTTGACCGCCTTTCACTTCGGTAATGAGAATATTCCCACCACCCAGCATCCACCTGTACCTGAATTTATCTGTGTCTGGCAATCGCTTGTTGACCGGTATTGCTACTTTGATAAGGTAATTCACACTGTCGTTCGTATAGATATTTTGCATGGGGAAGCCGGTCTCAACGGCAGATTGCGCCTTGATATACATTTTTAACTGGTCGATAAGCGAATATATTTTTTCTACCGAAGGATAACCTTTCGTTTCCTCCGACGTGAAAATGAGAATAGAGTCGACAACACGGTCTTTCCGGATATCGTAGTCATATACGTTTGAAATTTTCGAATAGGTTTTATGGAGCGCCTGCAAAATTTCCGGTAAGCTTTGTTTCAGCTTCCGCGAAGCGAAATATGTTTTCATCCGCTTCAGGGGATTGGTCGGGACCGGTATAGATGCATCGACCTGGATGATCGTTGAATCTAGTTTATTTGGGATAAACATCAATTCGGCAGAGCCAGAAAGATCGGGGTCATCAATGATCAGCGGAATCGAAAGTATTTTGGTCTGCCCAGGTCTGAAATTGATTCCATTCAAAGAAAAGGTTTCGATTCCAGTAGTTGCTCCAGGCCACCATTCTTGCCATGTTTCTGCATGTTCAAGCTTTCTAAAAAGCCCATTGCGATTGGCTTCAATCTGAACAGACCCGTGGAATTTGATAGTGGAGGGGATAAACAGGTAAATCCACACGAGCAGAGTTATCACTAGCCCACATAATATAAACAACAGTTTTTTCATATTGCGGTAAGAATGTTAGAGATCTTCGGCGGCTGAAGCCAGAAGTTATGCCCTGCAATATAAACCGCGATATGAAATGATCAATATATTTGGTTAATGAAAAAAATCCTCTGCATTGGCGAAGCGCTGATCGATATGATCTGTACGGATAAAAACATGGCTTTATCGGAGGGACAGCATTTTTTAAAGAAGCCAGGTGGGGCACCCACGAATGTAGCTGCTGCCATTGCCGCCCTGGGTGGGAAAGTTGAACTGGCTGCCAAGGTGGGCGCTGATCCGTTTGGAAAACATCTCGTCGACACCCTGGAATCATTTGGAGTATCAACGAAGCGATTGCTCCAGGATGAAATTTGATGGAGAATGGCGAAAGAGATTTTTATTTCAACCGCGGTGCAGACGGGCAATTGAGCAGGCAGGAGGTTGATAGCATTGACCTGGATGAATTTTCCATTATTCACTTTGGTTCAGCCACGGCATTTCTTCCCGGCCCGCTCCAGGTTGCCTACCAGGGCTTATTGCAAAAAGCATTAAAGAAAGATGTGTTTATCAGCTTTGACCCGAATTACCGTCACTTGCTGTTTAAAAACAATACACAGTCTTTCATTGACCAGTCCTGGAATTTTTTGAACAGCTGTCATTTCTTTAAACTCAGTGATGAGGAAGCGATCCTGGTCACCGGTGCGCTTACCCTGAAGGACGCTGTTGATATATTATTAAAAAAGGCAAGGGCGATATTTGCGATCACCCTGGGAAAGGATGGGACATTACTCGGATTGGATGGCAAAACAGAGATCATCAAAAGCATACCGGTAAGAGGAGACGCGTTTGTGGGAGCGGTATTGTACCAGCTAAGCCAGTATTCATTGAACGAAATGAAACAGTTGTCGATAGATGGCTGGAAGAAAGTAATTGCAAATGGGAATAGAGCGGGAGCAAGGACCTGCGAATATCTTGGAGCGATGGAGGCATTTAAGCACTTGAGCAATGATATATTCAAATGATCGGTCAGCAGAAGTTTATTTCCTTCGTCAGCAGAATCTTAGCCCTCTGGGCCCTCCCAGGCCTGCCCTCCCCCACCACCACCACCATCGCCTACGGTTTTGAGATCACACATAGACGATCATCTCAATGCTATCATTGCGACGAACGAAGCGCGTTATTGCGAGCCTGCCTACCGGCAGGCAGACTTAGCAAAGCATGAAGCAAAGCGACCGGCCTTTTGGCTAATTAGCTCTCATGGATACAGGCGTCCACAAACATCAGAACGTTCTATTAAAAATGCAGACAGAATACAAAAATCGGCTACTATTAAGGCAAGGCCAAGAGAAGAACACAAAATAAAAGGGGAATATTCCGCGGTTTTATTGATGAGATCAACAGCTTTTTTTGATTAAATCTCTTTAACGGATCAGATTACGTTTCGATACTTTAGCTAGTACCAATCAACCAGCTCCATACTTCTTAATTAACGCCAGCAACACTCCATTCGTCCATCCAAAACCATCCTGGCCTGCATATTCGCCACCGCCGGCTTCCAGTTGCGTGTCGATAACGTTATATTTCTCCATCAGCTTACCGGTCCGTTTGAATACATCTG
Organism: Bacteroidota bacterium; assembly: GCA_005884665.1. Classification (GTDB taxonomy): domain Bacteria; phylum Bacteroidota; class Bacteroidia; order Chitinophagales; family Chitinophagaceae; genus VBAT01. The sequence continues at coordinate 10,058 of VBAT01000068.1, read as the reverse complement.
TGTTTAATTGTATCCATCTTTTGGCAATGGTCTTTGCCAGTTCGGTATGGCCATAATTTTCCAGGCCGGTAATTGTTATCCACTGCAGCGGGGCCCATCCATTCGGTGAATCCCATTGCTGTCGGCTCGACTTCAAAGTACTTACAAGACCTCCGGCTTTCAGGAATTTATCCTTAATAACATGTGCCACTAATTGGGCCTGCTCTTCCGTAGCAATTTTAAAAAACAGGGGATAGGCAGCGGCCAGCGTGCCCGTTTCTTTTTGTCTTTCCTCCACGAAATCAAAATCAAAGTAAAACCCTTTGTCATAGTTCCAGCAATATTGCTGAATGGCCAGTTTTCTTTTCTCCGCAAGCGAATGATATTTCCGGGCGGTATCGCTGTCGTTTTTCAATTCATAGGCTTCGGCAATGGTTTGTTCGAGGTGATACAAAAGGCAGTTCAAATCGACGGGTATGATATCGGTCGTATGAATGCTTGCAAAGGAATTGACATCTTTAAACCACCGGCAGCTGAAATCCCATCCGGATTCAGCGCCGGCACGCAGGTGCCTGTACAGTTCGGCCGGTGCTTGTTTGGATTCCAGCGACAGCTCCATGTCTTCCCGGTATGATTCAGGCCTCGGCGTATCGTTTTCATCCCAGTACCTGTTTAATACTTCGCCATCAGGCATGCGGGCAACATGACGAATAGCTGGGTTCGTTTTATCCAGCTCATTAGCGCCTTTCATCCAGAATTGGTATTCTTTTTCCAGTTGCGGCAGGTAAGTGATCAATACATCCTTACCCCTGATAGCAGCCAGCATCCTGGTCATTAAAGAATAAAAAGGGGGCTGGGAGCGGCCGACGAAATATGTGCGGTTACCATTCGGGATATATCCCAGCGTATCTACCAGGTACGAAAAATTCTTTACCATGTTTTCGATCATCTCATATCGGCCCGAGGCCTGCAACCCCAGCATGGTGAAATAGCTGTCCCAGTAGTAGATTTCGCCAAATCGTCCACCTGGCACTACATAGGGATAGGGAAGCGGTATGAGTGAACCTTCGGTCCTGGAAGGTTGCCTTGTCAAAACATTCCAGAGTGTTTCAATATTTTCTTCAATTGTCTTTTTGCGATCGCTTTTATAAGTATTCGAATGTGGGACTGGCGTTTCAAAATTTTCCAGGATAAATTTTTTAAGATCAAAACCTTTTTGATCTTTCTCTTTCCTGTACCTGGCATAGATCTCCTCGGGAGGACGCTTAGGTAAACAGTCAACAAATATTTTACCGTCGGAAAAAATACGGCCCATCTGCACTTCCTCTAAAAGAGGTGCGGAAAAATGAAAACCATTATTTACTGTTTCCTTGATCATTTGAATCTTACGGAACTTGTCCCTTTTTCTTATTGAACCTGTAAAATAAAAAAAGGCAAAACAATAAAACTGACATTGGGACTAACGAAAAATAAAAAGCCTTATCGCCCCCGATATGTTTAAAAAGATAACCTACCAGCCTTGATCCAAGAGTACCTCCTATGGCGGAAAAAAAAACAAGCAGGGAAGCCATCGGGCTGTGCAATACTTTTTCAGTAGAACTTAGAACAAAGGAATTTACCAGGGGGTAGATCGGTGCGAAGAATAAACCAATCAGTGGGAATACATACGCAATTACAGGCACATCACTCAGTGATGAGATCTTTTGGGGTTGCAGGTGTTGAGTGTTAGGTAATACGAAGATCACCATGCAGGCTGCTCCAACCAGGCAAAAAGTAAGGATAGCGAACCAGGATACTTTTTTCACCAGCCTGGAAGTAATAAATCTTCCCAGCGCTATTGATAAAAACATAATTATCGTCATCAGAATGCTCACTTTCTCAGGCAATAGCAGCACCTTTTGATTAAAGGTCGGGAGCCAGCTCATGATGCCCTGTTCGGTCATGACATACATGAAAGCGGAGATAGCAAACACCAGCACCAGCGGCCGTTTTAGCAAACGGATCATTTGCACAAAATCTTTTTTGGGGGTGCTTCCAGGTATCTCATATTTGACGTTGAATGGGGAAAACAATAAAATAAGGAAAGAGATTGCCACGACGCCAGCCAGCAGGAGATAGATCCTTAACCAGGCATCAGGATCTGTATCACTATAAAACAAAGGAAAGGCAACAAAGCCGGCAGCGATACCGATCATAAAAAGGCTTTCGATCGAACTCAGCAGGCTTTCATGCTGCTTTTCCGTATTGGTGATAAGCCCAATCATCGAGTATACCGAAACTTTGATCACGGCGAAGGAGATGCCTACACAGGCAAACAGGATCCTTACTGAGCTGAACGAATTACCCCAATACATTCCCAGGCAGCCGGCAAATACCAGGGCCAGGGCGATCAACATACCTTTTTTATAACCCAGTCTTGGCAAAAATGACCCAACAAAGAAGGATGTAAAGGCAATCGAAAGGTCCTTGAATGCTTCGAGCGAGCTGGCCGTTACCTCATCAACACCATAGCGGTTCTGCGATTTTTGAATAAGTATGCCCACGCTATTCAGCAAGATCGCGAACACGAAGTAGTTGATGAACAAAGAAAGCTTGATCCTGAAAGTGGACATGTGGCAATCGATTGACGATGATAAAACAGGAATTAACCGGTGTACTGCTTAGATACTTGTAAAATAAGCTACCCCGTGTAAAAGAAATTATGTAAATAAATCTACAACGTTTGCGGTGAAAAATTAACAGGAATGGACATATCAATGGACGTTGCAGGGAAACCTTTCTCGGATTTCGAAATTCGGGCTTTGTCCCGATACCTACCTGACGGTAGGCAGGGCCGTCGGGATTATAACGATCCGCCTTCGACAAGAACCGAAGAAAGCATTACCTGTTCCGGCGTAACATCATTTCTCAAACAGGAAAGCATTTGCACAAACGCCAGTTTGCCGAGTTTGAAGCCGCTGGTTTCCACATAAGTTATTTTGGGATCGTAGAGAGTAGGCATGAACCCGTTGCTGATGCTGATCACGGCTATGTCGTCTGGTACTTTTAATTTCAATTTGTGAACAGCCCGCATCACGCCGATGAGATGCATATCTCCCATGCAGAATATCACGTCGGGTTTGGATTTGGACTTCAATACTTCCAGTGTAGCCCTTTCCGATTCGGCCATTCCTTCCAGGAAAACCGAGGTGAGCTTGGTTCGGGGCGATTTCTTTTCAAAAACTTCGGTTAAAGAGGCATGTCTTATTTTCGAGATGCTTAGGTGCGGGTGTCCGAACAAAGCAAATACGCGTTTCTTTTTTTTCTCAATGATGGCTTCAGCAGCGATCCTCGCAGCATCTTCATCCGCAAGGCAAACTTTATGATAGCCTTCCACTTCCGGCACACGGTCGATAAATACTACGGGTATCTTGAATTCTTCCAGCTTATGAAAAGGCGCCATATCGTCCGTTTCGATGGATACAGCGGCAAACAATCCCATCACCATATTCTTACGGAAGAGATGCAGGTTAGCGGTTTCCAACTGTACCTTATCCCTCGATTGCATGATCATCACCGAATACCCATGTGCTCTCGCATCTTCTTCAACGGCTGCAATAAAAGAATCATAAAAGAAATTATCGATGGAAGGCACCAGTATGCCGAGAACATTGCTCTGGCGGGTGCGCAATTGCACCGCATAATTATTGGGTTCGTATTCAAGGGCCGTAGCCAGTTCTTTTACCTTGGTCTTTGTGTTTTCTGAAATATCTGGATGATCTTTCAGGGCTCGGGAGACGGTGGAAATGCTTATGCCCAGGACCTCAGATAATTTTTTCAATGTACTTTGCTGCATTCAGTCGGGTTTTAGCAATCGTTACAGGTGAACAAGCGGTTAAAGGTACTGTTAAAGAGCGAGAAACAGTGCTGAGAGCGTGCTTCCGTGGGTTCTTTTCCTTCGCTCTTGCTCTGTTTCCCGCTCTTATCTCGTCGTCCCCGGATTAAAAGTTCGCCAGCTATGCCAGAATTCCTGGTAAGCTTGCAGGGGTTTTAATGAATAGCTTGTATCAATTCCCCGGCCATCGATCTGGAAATGATGACTGTTAAATACGATGGCGTCTTTTTCCAGTGAAAACCGCGAGTCATTATCTGGCCTTTCAAACGCGTAGAAACTCTTATCGTTTGAAGAGATCACGACTATTAGCGGCGTATTATTTATTTTATCATGGATGATCCTTTCTCTTATCAGTTGGTTCCAGTCATAGGCTTTTCGGGCGTCTCCGACTTTTACTCCCACCACCCACGATTTGTTTTTCCAGGAAAGACTATCTGTGCCGGTTAAAGGATCCCTGCTCTTACCCTCTTCATATTTGGTTGTTTTGCCGTATGACTCAATAAATGAAGAGTCGGCCTGCAAGATCATTGAATTGGGATGCAACTGCAACCATTCACCCAATGACGTTTGCGTGCTGAAGACTTCAGGTAATCGCCGGCCCTTTAATTTACCAGCAATCGCTTCGCCATTTACCTGCCGCCACCAGCTTTTGGTAGTGGCATCTTCCAGCATTGCATTAAAATGATCCATTCCCACTAACCTGAACGTTTCCCTTTTGCCATTTACTACCGGTTCAAATACACGTCCTGTGCGGCATACCGTGCAATAAGTCACCATGATCGGTTTCCCACCAACAGTATCCTGTATGTGATGATGATATCCCAGGAATTGGATGGGATAAGCCTTCGCCTCTCCATTAAAAGCAACGCCGATCACCAGGCGGTTTGAATCCACTTTGTTTTGATTGGCGCCGGCAAGAGAAACCTGTTTTGGTTGTTTGAACATTGCATCGGCCGCCATCTTAAAATTAGCCATGTATATCACAGTAAATAAAATAACAATGGAAACTACCAATGCCCATTTCCATCTGCCTTCCCAATTAACTCTGAATAGGCCCGTCACGATCATTAACCCAAATAAGATCCTGAACGCCCACCGCCAGCTGTAAAGAAAATAAGCCAGGTCAATACTGTTCATCTCCTGGCTGCCGGGCATAGGCATAATGAAATAGACATTTGCTATCTCGAAAAGCAATAAGCCGATCCAACCCAGCCAAAAAAGTTTTTTCATAATGATAGTTTAGTAGATGAAAAGTTTGAATCTCATGTTAATCCGGTATCAGTTCATTGGAAATTCTTTTTTCAGTCGAAACTGCATGTCCTGTTGAAAGAAATGTTGCGATCAATCCAACGAGTAACACAAATGAAAAAATGAACACCGCATTCCCATAACCACCGAGCCAGCTCACCAGGGACCCAATAAAGAACACAACCGAGGCTGTAAATAATCTTCCAGCGTTAAAACAAAAACCGGTTGCCGATGCACAAACGTTAACAGGGAAAAGAGAGGGAATAAAAACGGCCAAAGCTCCCTGGCTCACACCGAAGAAAAATGCCAGTATACCAATCTCGATAAAAGTTGTACGGGTTATGTCTACATTTAGTTTGAAGGATAAAAATATCATGATGAAACAGGCAGCAAAGCACAGGAGCATGGTTTTACGCACGCCGATACTGTTTACGATCCAGCCAGAAAAAAAACTTCCGACTATACCGGCACCTGCCAGTATCATCATTATTGAGCCCCTCTGAGTTTGTACGTTTACAGAACTTGATATGCTTTGTACCCAGCTTGGCGCCCATGAAAAAACGGCCCATACCCCAATAAGCATTGTGCCGAATATCAGCGAACCGGTAAAGAGATTGTTCCTGTAAGCAAGGGTAAGAAATGACATGCCTGCATTGTTCTTTTGCCTCTTTAGTATTCTGCCTGTTTTCCATTTTTCCGATTCCGGCAGGTAGAATGCAGCTATAATGGCTAGCAGTACCGGAAGAATTCCAATCCAGAAAGCAGAACGCCAGTTTGCGATAAGATTGTTGATTGCCCCGGCGGCAAAAAATCCAAGCGGCATCGCCAGCGAAATAAAGCCCTGGATAACGGCGATACTTTTGCCCGTCCATAGTTCGGCAACGAGAATGACAGCGATCACCATTACACCACCAATACCAAACCCTGACAGGAAGCGGCTGACAACAACCAATGACCAGGAAGACGAAACAGCGGTGACTATTGAAAATATTCCTAAGCAGGCAGTAGATAGAATGAGCGACCTCGCCCTGCCGGTCTTATCTGAAATAATTCCCCAGGCAACCCCACCAAACATCCATCCAAAAATGAACAGCGAATTGATCAGGGCGCTTATGCCATCCTGTTTTTGTTGCGATAAGTTTCCGGCGAGACCATGTACAATGGCTGGCAAATACCCGGGCATTAGCATGGAAATCGTTCCACCCAGGAAAACACTTAGGAAACAAATGCTAAAGACAAGAATAAGCCGGTGTGTAGAGACATGTTTAGCCACTGGCAAAACCACTGTTCCGGTCGATTGTATTGTCGGAATGCTTCCTGTATTCATGTCGCCTGTTATTATCATGTGGGACACGTAAAAAGACCTTGAGTTTATTCACGGGTTGGTGAGTGTGACTCGTCTGTGCTGGGTCATTAGTGCTGAGCCTCCTCTTTTTACTTTTGGCATCGACTATAGACCCGCCTACCGGCAAGCAGGCTCCCGACTATCGACTTCTTTCTCCACGGTTCGGTCATTGGGTCATTTGGTTACTGCTCTCGTGAATATAAGGCATAGCGGGCGTTTTACCAGTTAAATGGCTTCTAAAGTCCTAACGTAAGGAAAGAATAAAAAGAGGCGTCGTAAAAAATACAACGCCTCAGTGATTTTCAATTCACGAAAAATATTCTATTTGCCATCGCCATGGTCGTCCTCAAACCTGTTAGCATTTTACAGTTTGATCGTCACGCCAGCACTGATCAGGTAATCTGCAAAAGCGGCGTCTCCCTGTACATGTGTGCCCGTATCGGCACTGCGGCGTTTATCCGAATCACTTTGCGTACGGTTTCTTTTTACTGCAAAAGGAACAGCCAGGTTAAAGCTGATCTTTTTGGCAACATATGTTACTGAAGGTTCAACAGAAACAATGTAACCAGGTCTCCTGAATCCGCGGCTGCCACCGATGAGATCACTGGATGGAAGTGCTTCAACTCTCATCCCTCCAGCGAAAGTAAATTGGTATAACATTACGGCGACACCGGCCCTGGTCATCATGAGGTCTGGCACACTCATTACATCTATGTTGTATTTCTTGTCGGAAGCCGTAGGTGTGCCACCTCTTTTGGTCGATGTTCCATTTACTTCACGCGGATTGCTGAGATAGAAAAAGTTACCATATACGCCGATGACGTGGCTGAAATTATAAAAACCGTTGAATTCAAAAGTAATACCTGTTCCACCGTCTCCAGGCTCAATGGATTGATCAACCGGTCCGAGTACACTCGAGTCAGCTTTTTTATAGAAATAATCCTGGTAGTTATAATTACCTGTTGGAAGTTTTATACCAAGCCCGAGTTGTATGTTTCCTTTGTGAGAACGTTTGGGGTCAAACATCCAGCGATAGGCAGAAAACCTGGCATCGCCGATCCCAAATGAATGGGTGCTGTGCCTGGATTTTCCATCATGTTCATACAAGGAAGAACGTCCGAAAGCAAGTATCGGCAATGTGACAGCCACTGACCACCTTGAATTGAGTGTTCCCGTAGCAGTAACATCCAGTTCATAAGAATGATTGATCACATTTGACCCTTCCTCGACGCGTTGCTTCTGTTCCTCCGTACCGACAAAATGTTTGTAGGACTTAAAATAACGCTGGTTAAGGTTCAGTTCCCAGCCTTTTGCATCAGAAGGGCGGCCGCAAACGCCGGCTGTTCCTTTGATGGCGACACAACCCTGTGCCTGGATCTTTACCTGTACTGCAAGAAATGCAATGATCAAAACGATATAAGTAAGTTTCATAAACAGTTTTTTGATTGGTGAATTTTATTTTTTTCTCATTTTCAGCCGGTCACCTAACAGGTCGCCGACTTTTTTCCCATATTCCGTACTCACTATACAGGAATTATGAAAATGGATGCCTCCATAAAAACGGGCCCAGTTATTTTCGATAGCAGCTTGCCTAAATGACTTATAAGAACGACTCTTTATCCCAAATTCAAGTTCACTGGTGTCTGTATAGGCAAAATTGTCGCCAAACACATGGGTCAGTGCTTCCGCATTGGCAGCGGAAACTGTCGAATGCCCACAGGTATACTCAGGAAATGGGGGCGTTTGCAGGAATGGTTGCCAGTTGGGATCAATGTATTTATTAATTACTGTTTCCGGCCTCACGTAATTGCTCCTGTATTTTTCATCCCAGCATTGAATGAATGCATCGAACTGCGTAATAGCTGTAAGTGCAAAGGCGTACACCGTATTGGCAAAATCATATCCTGCCCGTTTAGCCGCTATGCCCACAATACTCATCCAGTGCCCGGGAGGCGAAAACTTCTTTGTGCCGAACATGACATGCCCGCTTACATTCAGCTTGAAAGGATTGTCGTCCCAGAATTCGGCGATATGCTTTTGTTCATCGGTAAGACTGTCCACGGCATTCTTGATCTTCATTACTTCCTGGTAGTATTTACTTTTTTTATCGGTAATATTAAATGCAGGAGGTCTCGGCGGCATGAATTGTGACGCGCTATCAAGTACCAGCGTTCTTATCTCATTCCAGTGAGGCTCCATGGCCGAAGTATATGCGGGTGGTGTTGGCACCCATCTTCCAGGTATATCCATCACATTATATTTCGGGGAGGTGCGGGTTTGCAGGTACATATCTCCCTTGCTCCATTTGAGAATAACCGAGGAAACCGTATCGGCAAATTCGACGGTATTATCAAAAAGCCCGGTACTCATACCACGATCATAAACCAGTTTCTTCAGGCTGTCAACATAATAAGACATGCTGCCTTCAGGAAAAGTAACGGCCTCTCCCAATTTTGCAAAAGCCAGTATAGCAGCAAATTCAAAGTCTATCTTTTTACCCGGTGCTGGTTTGGGTATAGCAGACAATCCATGAAGCTGGTTCACCAGCGATTCAAACCTTTCAGGATAGCCCGCAGCAATCACTTCATAGGCGGCGACACTGGCATACATATAATTCCTGGCGGCGACAATCGGACTAAAATTATTACCCATGACAACACTATTCAGCTCATGGACAGTATTGGAATAAAGAAGGGGATCATGCGTGATTTTTACATAATCGGTTTTCCTGGTGGTACTACTGCAGGCGCTAAGTATTAGTAAACCTGCAATAGCAATAAATGCTACTCGCATATCGATAATAAGATTTAATTAATGAAAAAAGGTGCGGAAACTATTGATGAGGCCTCAACATTCCGGTGGCTGGTGAGGTGTATTGATATTTACTTCCGGTAAATAATATGAATAGAAGGTTAAGGAAGAAGCAGAGATGGAAGCAAGCGTATGCAATACTGTCAAGGCACTTTCACCGTCGTACTCGCTCCAGAAGTTTTTGGCAAACGAAGATTGCTGTTGCTTATTGGAATGATCCGTATCCATGCCGGAATTGGCCTTGGTCAGATCGTTATCGATCGCTTTGAGTTGCTGCCTGGACGAGTTGGGGATACATTTTAATACCAGTACGTCGCCCTCTACTTTTCGTTTTACATAAGTATAGGTCGTACCATCAATTTCTATCTCTCCATAATGTCTTTCAAATTCGGTGAACCGCTGCTGGTAAGGGAGATTCATGGCTACCCGCAATTCGATCAGTTGAGATTCGTCGTATTGACTGTTGTCAATGGATGCTTCCAGTTTACGGTCAGCACTATACTTCATCGCTGAGATCACAAAACGGTAGCCGTACCAGTTAAAGGCAAGCAGTAGAATTAATAATATGGCAGCGATCTTTTTCAACTACAGGTAAGACACAAGGTAACTTATTATTTAATAATGACAGAAAAAAGGGTGTTCCTGTTTGAAAAATCAGAATGGCCACAGATGAAAAACAAGCCTTGCCCTCCCGGTCTTGCTTCGACATAACTACATCAAGGCAGGTAGGGAGCCACGAAGCCTTCTTTCTCTGTGTATTCTAAGTTCCAGATTCAGCCAATTTTTATTTTTAGTTTTATA
>VBAT01000077.1 GCA_005884665.1 Bacteroidota bacterium | reverse complement strand
TTCTGTTATTTGTCCAACACCTTTATGAATTACCCGTACAACAATTTCCTGTGTACTTAATTTCTGTAAACTATCACTTAATGCTTCCACAGATCCATCCACATCGCCTTTGATGATCACATTCAGTTCTTTGAAATTACCTAGAGCCAAACGACGACCTATCTCATCAAGTGTTATATGTTTTTTGGTTCGGATACCTTGTTCACGCAGGATCTGCGCACGGCGATAAGCAATTTCTTTTGCTTCCGCTTCATCTTCATACACTTTGAATTTTTCACCTGCTTGTGGAGCACCATTCAATCCAAGGATCAATACAGGTGCTGAAGGTGGTGCTTCATCTTTTTTCTTATTTCTTTCATTGAACATTGCTTTCACTCTTCCAAAATGCTGACCACTTACTACAAGGTCTCCACCTTTCAATGTACCGTTTTGAACAAGCACAGTAGCTACATAACCGCGTCCTTTATCTAATGTTGCTTCGATAATAGTGCCACTTGCTTCACGATCAGGATTTGCTTTGAGGTCAAGTAACTCGGCTTCCAATAATATTTTTTCTAAAAGCTGATCTACATTCAATCCTTTCTTTGCAGAAATTTCCTGGCTCTGGAATTTACCACCCCATGCCTCAACCAGTAAATTCATTTGAGAAAGCTGCTCATAAATTTTCTGAGGGTTTGAACCGTCTCTGTCAATTTTATTTATGGCAAATATCATTGGCACACCCGCTGCCTGTGCGTGGCTGATCGCTTCTTTTGTTTGCGGCATCACTGCATCATCAGCTGCAATTACGATAACAGCAATATCGGTAACCTTTGCACCACGGGCACGCATCGCCGTAAATGCTTCGTGACCAGGTGTATCAAGGAAAGTAATTTCTTTTCCATTGGGAAGTTCTACCTGGTAAGCACCGATATGTTGTGTAATACCACCCGCTTCACCGGCTACTACATTTGCTCTTCTTATATAATCCAGCAATGAAGTTTTACCATGGTCAACGTGACCCATGATAGTAACAATTGGCGAACGGGATTGCAACTCATCATCTTCATCATCTTCTTCGCCTATATCCTCCATCTCCATCTGCTTCTCCATATCAATGAACTCAACATCAAATCCAAATTCACTTGCTACGAGTTCTATTACTTCAGCATCGAGTCGTTGATTGATCGAAACCATTATGCCAAGACCCATACACTTACTAATGACATCAGTAAAGTTTACATCCATCAGGTTTGCCAGTTCACTTACACTTATGAACTCAGTTAACTGAAGTTTGTTACCGTCTTCATTGTCGCCTGCAGCTTCAGCCGCCTCTTCACGTTTGGCTTTACGGTATTTTGCTTTTAAACTTTTGCCTCTACCTCCGGCACCCGCAAGCTTCGCTTGGGTTTCCCGGATTTTTTCCTGGATCTCTTTTTCATCGATCACTTTATCTTCACGAGGCCGGCTATCTCTGCGTCCTCCGGTTCCGGGACCATGGCTCGGGCCATGACCGGGTCCACCTCTTCCAGGACCACCAGGTCCGCCGCCTGGTCCACCACGACGATCATCTCTTTTGAATCTATCTTCTCTTCTGTCTTTATCTTTTATCGCATCTTCTCTTTTCACTTCCTTCTTTGCGATCGGGATACGTTTGCGTTTATGTTTCTCATCATGTTTCGGACGAGTATCATTTTCAACAGGCAGATCAATTTTTCCAAGGATCTTTGGTCCTTCTAATTTATCTGCCTTGATATTTTCGATAACCGGCGGAGCTTCTTCTACCGGCTCATCAGGAACAATTATTTCTTGTTTTATTTCCTCAACTGGTTGTTCTGTTACTTCTTCTTTCTTACTCTTCTTTTTTACTGGTTTCTTTTCTTCCTTCTCTTCTGTTTTTTCTTCTACCTTTTCTTCCTTTTTCTTTGATTCCTTTTTTGGTCTTGTTGAAGAATCAATTGTTGAAAGATCAATTTTATTGATCACTTTAGGACCTTCCAACTCCGGTATTTCCGCTTTTACATGTTCTGGTTCCACCACTACAGCAGGCTGCTCAACAACGATCGGTGGTGGCGGTGCAGGTACTTCTTCTTTGGGTTCTTCTTTTTTTACCGGCTTCTTGTCATCTTTATCTTTTTTGAAAACAATTTCTTCTTCGTCTTTCTTTTTCTTCAGGTCGGCTGCAACTCCTTTGGGCAGATCGATCAGATCACTTTTCAATTTTGCCACTTTATCACTCTGAAACTCTTGTTGCAGGGCACGATACATGTCTTCCGAAAGCTTTGAGGTCGGCTTCAGATCATCTTTACTAAATCCTTTGCCCGTCAAAAAATCAACAAGGGTGTCTTTACCGATGTTAAATTCCTTGGCTGCGGCCATTAATCGCGGTGTTGCTGTTTCTGCCATATAAAATTTTACCCTAAATCCGCCTGCGGCGGACTTTAAATTATTCTGTTTCGTCCTTTATCCTTTTCCCCACATCCTTTAGGGGTCAGGGTTATTCTTTCTGAAATTCTGCCTGTAAAACTTTTCTTACTTCTTCAATTGTTTCTTTTTCCAGATCAGTACGGCGTTCTAATTCCGCAGCGGTCAGGTTTAATACACTTCTTCCCGTATCACAACCGATGCGTTTTAATTCATCGATCACCCATGTTTCTATCTCATCGCTAAATTCATCAAGATCGATATCAAATTCCTCTTCTACACCTTCATCATCACGATAAACATCGAGCTCAAATCCTGTCAATTCACTTGCCAGTTTAATATTTACACCACGGCGGCCAATAGCCAATGAAACCTGGTCGGGTTTTAAATAAACATTTGCATGCTTGTTATCCTGGTCAAGTTCCATACTGGTGATCTTAGCGGGGGTCAATGATCTTTGAATCAACAACTGGGTATTGTTTGTATAATTGATCACATCGATGTTCTCATTCTTCAGTTCACGAACAATGCCGTGAATACGACTACCCTTCATACCCACACATGCTCCAACCGGATCAATACGATCATCAAATGATTCAACAGCAACTTTAGCCCTTTCACCCGGATCACGAACAATTTTTTTGATGACAATAAGTCCATCAAAAATTTCAGGCACTTCGATCTCGAGCAATTTGGCAAGAAAGTCAGGCGAAGTTCTCGAAAGTATAATTACCGGGGTGTTATTTCTCATGTCCACTTTCTTAACAACAGCGCGGATAGACTCCCCCTTTTTGAAATAATCCTGTGGTATTTGCTCACTTTTTGGAAGGATCAGCTCATTTCCCTCTTCATCTAACAACAAAATTTCTTTTTTCCAAACCTGGTAAACTTCTGCGCTGATGATCTCACCGATCCTTTCACTGTATTTTTTAGCCAGTGAATTTTTCTTCAGATCGCTGATGCGGCTGGCGAGTGTTTGCTTAGCAGCAAGAATTGCACGACGGCCGAAATCATAAAGATCGATCGGCTCAAAC
>VBAT01000003.1 GCA_005884665.1 Bacteroidota bacterium | reverse complement strand
GCAGCAATCGTTAATGAGGAGCAAGCAGTCAGAGGTCAAGTTCAAAATGCTAACCTGCCTGAGCTAGTGGTCAGCAAGATTATTCGAAGAATTTCATATGGCAAGCAATCGTTAGAGGTCAGTCCGTTTCTACGGAAGGGCCTTTTTTGTTTAAAGGCCCGCTAAAATAACTGATAAAACCCTTCCGCCGTTAATTTTTCCCGTCTTTTTTTATGTTTATCCATCCTGTCCTGCCTGTTATTAGATAATGTTCAGGGCATTAGGTAGCCCTCGTGGCCGATTTTTCTATCTTCACGTATTCAATAAAGGCTTATGGCTATTCGCATTTTTATCACTGGCGGCACTTTCGACAAGGAATACAACGAGCTGAACGGTCAACTGTATTTTAAGGACACACATATGCAGGACCTGCTGGAAATGGGCCGCTGCCGTCTCGATACCGAGATCAGAACTCTCATGATGATCGATAGCCTGGAAATGACTGACGAGGACCGCGAGCTGATCGCTCACCAGTGTAATCATTGCGAGGAAGACCAGATCGTGATCACTCATGGCACAGACACTATGAGCCAGACCGCCAGGGTTCTTGCAGAAAAAGTAAAAAACAAAACAGTCGTCCTGTTCGGGGCCATGATACCTATTAAGTTCGGTAGCTCCGACGGGTTGTTCAACCTTGGAAGCGCATTAGCATTTGTGCAAACTTTACCAGCCGGCGTATATGTCGCCATGAACGGCCGCTATTTTCACTGGAACAATGTCAGGAAGAATAAAGAGACTGGCATTTTTGAAGAAGTAAGGTAATTCAATCACCAAGAAACCAGCAATAGCAAATGATTGTCTCACGCGAGGATATCAATGACCTGTTCTCGATGTTTCATGATTTTGATATCGTAAACATAAAACTCGAAAAAGAGGTGCTGGTTATTACTATCAATACTCCCTTCGGTGAGCTTTGGGGCGTTGACGAATACATCTTGTTAGTAGAGTTAACCGGCTGCACCGGAGTCACCTGCGAGTACCTGAACAAGAACGGTAAACTTGAAACGACTTGCGACTGTGATAAGATATCGGCATTGGGATTAGATATCCAGAGTTACCAGTATCACCCTCCGCGCCAGTATGAATTCTTCTGTGATGGCCACAATAGGTATATCGAAAGCGGGCAGATGCGATTTGATGCCGATACTGTCGGGGTTTTTGACCGCAACCACAACCAGATTACACTAGATATTCTGAAAAAGCTGGCCACCATGAGATGGGAAAGCATCCAAAGAATGTGGGATGAACAAAAAACGAATAATGATGCTGGTGGAGATTAAAAGGCGCTAATATTTTTTGATTTGTATAATCTCAGCCCCACAAATTCGTTCTTAGGTTGGACTTTATTCTCGGTATGCAACACATCGAGTTCTTCCATTCAGATCATTTTGAAAATAACTATCACCGTGTGCCGCCTCCTGCTGCACTCAGTCCTCTTATTGATTTTTTCTGGGAAACAAAATTCGAACACCTGTGGGAGCAGTATCCCAGGGGGTTTTCGGATGCCCAGTTTCCGAATATCGGGTACACTTACATCATTAACCTGGGCACTCCATTCGTAATGCAGGTGAATGAGAAAAAATTCCCGGTCAAGACGGATTGCTTCCTGCCGAGATACAATGCAATTGAATGTTTTCACAAACCGGGCAATCACCTGTTGGGTATCAAGTTTCGTACTTCGCCGGTAATACTTGAAAAAAAGGTTGATTTCTCCGAATATAAAGAGTATATCTTTCCTTTAAGCTACCTGATGGATCACCGCGTGATTGACCGTGTAAAAAACGCATCGGACTTTGATGAACGTGTCAACATCCTGTCGGACTATTTTTTGTCTCTGGTAAATAAATACCGGGGATCCCTTCATCCCGTAAATATTGTGAGCGGGATACTGGATAAAATTTTTCAGCAAAATGCGTTCACGGTTTCGCTGGAAGCATTGGCCGGGGAACACGCTATTGCAGCCCGGACCCTCCAACGCTATTTTGAAAAATGTACCGGTATCAACGGTAAACAGGCTTTACAGATCATGCGGATCCGCAAGGCTACGGCCCACCTGGCCAACTCCCCAAAAGACTTTCATTATTCTCAATATGGCTATTATGATCACAGCCACTTCTACAAGCACCTGAAACAGTTTTTGCGGCAAAACACATTGAAGAACCTGGAACCCCACACGCGGTTGCTTGAATTACTTCATAAGGCTTAAAAATGTAGAATCTGTTCTACAAAAATACCTGTTAACAAGTTGGCTATAAGCGAAAAATATCTGGCCCAATTATTTTATAGCTTATTCTGTCAATTCTTTTTATCCATTTAAAACAGAAATCATGAAAAAAACAAGTGGCAGTATTGCCTGCAGATGGATGATGGTATTTCTTTTAAGCCTGGTGCAGGCAGTCTCATGGGGCCAGGACAGTTCAAGCTCAAGCCACACCGAGACAACAACCACGACGACCAGCACAACCTGGTACGCGCAACCATGGGTATGGGTAGTAGGCGCTGCAATCTTTATCATAATACTGGTAGCCTTATTCCGCAGCAACTCCAGTCGCACAGACGTATCGCGCAGCACAACGGTAGTGAAAACAGATCGAGAAGTATGATACAGTGAGTGGTCAATAGGTGAACCGTGAATGGTGAATTTGATGCAGTCACTTCTATTGACCACTCCCTACTGATCACTCACCACTCACGACTATCAATTCCTTATTAATTGCCTGCCCTCTGCCTTTCTTCCTCAGATCCTGTGGACCTTCTCCTCGCTGCCTGCACCTTGCTGTTCCCAAAACGATAAGTAAATGTCAGGTTGGCCACCCTGGTTTCACGTACTGCATGCCATTTCTCTATATAGTTGTCATAAGTGATAACTGCCTTCGGGAGATTTGTCCAGAAGATATCACTGATATTGAACCGGAGCGTACCCTTGCTCTTCAAGATTATTTTCTGCACGCCTGCTGACAACGCCCATTGAGGATCTGTAACCATAAAGCCGTATTGTCCCCCGGAATTCAGGCTCGCATTCAATTCAGCAGTCCATCCTTTCTTTAATGTGAATGTGTTGTTGGTGCGAACATCGGCCGCAGGTTTACCGCGGTTCAATTGGGTCATTCCCAGGCTACCATTGAATTTTTGATAATAGATATTGGCATTGTTGATCATGTTCCACCATTTGGTGATCCGAAGCGGTGAAGAAATCGACAATCCAAAATAATCGGAGGAAGCCAAATTCACTGGTATCTGTACGGTCACATTATCCTCGGCGGGAATATTGGGGAACACATCCCTGAATTTGGCTATGGCGATATTCTGGCTATTCTTGCTGTGACTATAGCCCAATGTGAAGTTTAGGTTCTTCACCGTATAACTCAACTCATACGACCAGGTCATCTGCGGCAACAGACCCGGGCTGCCAGTAGCATATGTTGTCACATCGATCAGGAAAAGGAATGGATTGAGTTGACCATAGCCCGGGCGGTCGATCCTGCGGCTGACAGAAACACCCAGTGTATGATCTTCTTTAAGTTTATAATTGAAGAACGCACTCGGGAATAATTGGAAATAGCTGGAATCATATCGAATGTCGCCATTTACCTGGTGCGTTTTGATGTTTGTCTGCTCGCCGCGAAGACCAAGGGTCAGGTCAAATTTTTTAAAGGTCTTGCTAAAATTCAGGTAAGCGGCATTATTATTCTCCTTGTAAAAGAAATGATTGGTTTTGTTGGGATCATTGACGGGTGAACCATTGCTGACATCAAAAAATTTAGCATCATTGTCACTGGAGACAAAGCTTAGTTTGAACCCGGCCTCAAGCTTCGCATTTTTGTTCAGTGGGTTTACATAATCGGACTTGATAGTGGTGAATTGCAGGCCGCCGTCCTGGTCGCCATCGAGAATATAGCTGGGCTGAAGCTGAGTTCCATCCAGCTTATAATAATTTGTAGCGTTACGTGTCAGCGAGCCCGAATTATATTCACCGTGGTCTATATCGGCCGTGATCTCCCGGCCCGTACTATCGAATGTATGCTTAAGGTTGACGTTGGCCACTATATTATGGAAATGATCGTTGTTTGTCGCCAGTGATTTAAACGTGCTTATCTGCTCCTTCTGGTTATTGATAACTATCGAGCTGTTATCATTCATTCGTGTAAAGTGGTTGAAGTTTCCATTCAATACAAAGCCAATGATCGTTTTTTTATTAGGGAAGAAATCGGCGCCGATGCGGGCCGTATGCGATCCAAACTTCGGTTTATTGTAGTTATCTTTTAAATCGCCGCCATTATATATACCGTTGTCGGTATAGAAGTTCCTGTCAAGAAATAAATGATTCAAACCTATCCTGTAAGCGTAATTATAATTGCCAAAGACATTCACTTTCTTATTCCGGTAGTTAAAAGTTGTGCCGGCATTAGCTTTGGGATAAACTCCCTGGCCATATCCTGCTGTAAAGGTTCCGTTGGTACCCATCCGCTGGTCTTTCTTCATTCTTATATCAATTATTCCCGAGTTGCCGGCGGCATCATATTTTGCCGAAGGGTTTGTAATGATATCTATCCGTTCAATGGCAGCTGAAGGCAGCCCTTGTAGGTTTTCCATCGATCATAATGATCACTCCTGAGCGGCCTCTCAAACTGATTATGTCATCATTGCTCACATTTACACCGGGTGAACGTTCCAGCACATCCAGGGCCGAACTACCGGCACTTACAATGCTGTTCTCTACATTAACAACGATCCGATCTGACAATTTCTGGATAAAGGGCTTTCTGGCCGTTACGGTCACTCCGCCCAGCTGCCCGGTTTTTGGCAACAACATAATAGCCGGAATTGTAACAGCCGTTTGATCGGTCGAGAGTGAGAAAGATTGCGAGTATTCAGTGGAGAAGTTGACCATACTTACCCTGACCAAATATTCACCTAAATGAATATTCTCAAACTCAGCGAGACCATTCCTGTCGGCGATAGCGGCTTTAACCAGCGAAGAATCCTTTTTCCTGATCACCTCAACTGTGGCATTTTCAATGCCGGCCTGTTTATCATTTACGATAGTGACCTTCACCGATCCCTGTCCCTGGCTGGCGACCGCAAAACATAAGATCACGGCGCACAAATAAAGTCTTTTCATATAGTAGTCTTTCGCCAAAAATTGCATAAAAACGAACTCCGTCGTAGTCAATTGGTACCGCCAGCAGAAGAAACAAGATGAGTGGGTTGAAGAGGGTTAAGGCTTGTCGGATTTTTACATTTCCGCCGTTGTTGGTGTTTCTCGTCTATAAAAAATGACTCTTCGTTCAATATGGGCAGAGAGCACCAACAAAGGCCAGAAAGTAATGCTTGATTTTCATCTCGCAGAGATATACCGGTAGAAACAAAAGTATTAAACCAGGCGGTCAAAAGAAATACTGAAAAATTCCCTGCCGGCTTCATGTTCCAATTGTCTACAAAAGAATTTGAAAACCCGAAGTCACAAATTGTGACTTCAGGTTGGGGGAGGTACCCGCAAACTTCCTCTTGCATTCACTGAGCATGGCATGACTATGGCTGCCAATTTATTGAAAAGTAAGAAAGCCGTTAAACTAAGCATACTCTGGGACGAATTGATAACCGGATTGGTAAGCATGATACCCAATTAAGAGCAGTTTATAACGCGATCGAAATCTTATTGAATGATAGGACGAAAAAGAAAAATTGGGAGGAACGTCACAGGGTTGGTTTCAAACAAATAGACAACAAAAAAAGAGGTTGACAAATTCAACCCCTTTTTTACTATAGAAAATAGTTATTTCGAATTAAGCTTTTTTGGGCTCCAATAGTTTGAAGAACTGGTCAAGCTGCGGCAGTATCACGATCCTGGTTCTGCGGTTGGCAGCTTTACCTTCAGGCGTGCTATTGTCGGCAACGGGTTTGTATTCACTGCGGCCTGCAGCAGCCATTTTAGCGGGATCTAATCCATATTGCTTTTGTAAGATCCTCACAACAGCCGTTGCACGCTTAACACTAAGGTCCCAGTTATCAAGTAGCACGCCGCCGCCCTTGTAAGGTACATTGTCTGTATGGCCTTCTACCATAAACTCGATATCCTGCTGGTTTTGTAATACGGCGGCGACTTTACCCAATACTGTTTTGGCCTGGTCGGTTACTTCAAATTTCCCGCTCTTGAATAAAAGTTTGTCGGAGATATCTATATACACAACTCCTTTGTCTACCTTAATATTGATATCCTTATCATCCAGATTGCCTACAGCGCCCTTCAAATTCATCACCAGCACCATGTTCAGTGAATCTTTTCTTGCCATTTGTTGTTGCAGTGTTTGTATATAACTATCTTTTGCTCCAATATTATCAAGTGATTTTTTAATGCTTTCAGCCTGGGAAGCTGAGATCACTGACATATCCTCCAGTTGTTTCAAGGCCTGGGTGTTATTCTGCTTAAGAAGATCTATTTGCTTATTAAGATTAGCTATATCGGCTTCCATGCCTGTTTTTTGGCGTTCCAGGTCGGTCCTTGCAGTAGTGCATTCATTCAGGCTTGACTGCATCTGGCTTTTAGCCTGGTCGCACTGGGTTTGTAACAATGCATAATCCGACTGGGACTTTTTAAATTTTTTCTGACTGACACAGGAAAAGAGAACAACTGCTGAGAGTAACGTAATAACAATTTGTCTGGAACTCATATGCTAATTTTTAAATGAATAATCAATTTATGGTCACGCCCAAAGATAGAGGCAGAGACAAAGGTAAAACCTTCGACAATGTTAATTTCTGATTTCAAAATCGTGCCTGATTTATTGTTTCCGGCGTGAAAAAACCCGCAATTTTGCCTGACTACTACTAATTCTATGGCAGCATCCAAACCAGCAGCGTTAAAATTCATATTTGTCACATTGCTTATCGATGTGATGGGCTGGGGCCTGATAATTCCCGTAATGCCTAAACTTCTCTCCGAGCTAAAACATATCCCCGCCAACGTTGCAAGCTCCTACGGCGCGTGGTTATTATTTGCATATGCTTTCACACAGTTTTTATGTGCCCCCATTATTGGCAACCTGAGTGACAAGTATGGACGCCGCCCAGTGTTACTTTGTTCATTGGCTGGCTTTGGCATCGACTATCTCTTCCTGGCACTTGCACCAACGTATGGCTTGTTGTTCATTGGACGTATTATCGCCGGTATAACGGGAGCGAGCTTCACCACTGCTTCGGCTTATATCGCAGACATCAGTACTACTGAGACCAGGGCAAAAAACTTTGGAATGATCGGGGCCGCATTTGGTCTTGGATTTATCCTGGGTCCAGCTCTTGGTGGTTTGCTGGCGAGTTTGGGAGTAAGAGCTCCTTTTTTTGCAGCCGCTATTCTTTGTGCGCTAAATTTTCTGTATGGTTACTTCGTTTTACCTGAATCTCTGAGCCTCGAAAACCGAAGAGCGTTCCACTGGAAAAGAGCCAATCCCTTTGGTTCATTACAATTTTTAAAAAAATACCCGGTCGTTGGCAGGCTGGCGATTGCATTTTTTCTTATTTATATGGCAGCCCAGTCGGTGCAGGGTAACTGGAATTTTTTTACCAAGCATCTTTTTCATTGGAGTGAGGGAATGATCGGTCTATCGCTTGCGATAGTGGGTTTGCTGGTCGGGGCTGTACAGGCTGGATTAACCAGGGTGGTCAATCCAAGACTCGGTAACGAAAAAAGCATTTACCTGGGATTATGGCTTTATACAGTAGGGCTGGTTTTGTTTGCGTTTGCCACAAAAAGCTGGATGATGTTCGCCTTTCTTGTGCCCTATTGCCTTGGAGGAGTTGCGGGTCCTTCGCTCCAGGCAGTGCTGGCTCAGCATGTACCGCCCAATGAACAGGGAGAATTACAAGGAGCATTGACCAGCCTGATGAGTCTTACGACCATTTTGGGCCCTCTTATCATGAATAATTTATTTAAATATTTTACTACCAGATCTGCTCCCTTTGTGTTCCCCGGCATCTCCTTCCTGCTCGGAGCAGTGTTTATGCTACTAAGTATCTTTATCGCCTGGAATGTTTTGAGCAGAGAAAGTAAGATGTTGATCGCTACATAGGGATGCTAGATGATGGATGCTTGTTGCTGATATGATGTGCCAGGATCCAGCATCCAATATCCAGCATCCACTCAAAAGCTACTACCATGAGTTTGGCTGATTAAATAATTAACAAGTCGTGGCGAAGACTTTGCAATCTGTATGAAAGAATTGGTCAACCATGATTGACCGAACAGCCGTTGAATTCCTCTTCCCATCTGCAACCGTTTAGCAAACTGTTGCCGCCATTCATGGGAATAAAGGTTTTCCATTTCTTCCCTCCCGATCTTTTGCTGTAAAAACAAATCAATTTGTTTAGCCGCCAGCTTACTGGCATGTAGCGCCATACTCATGCCATTGCCGCATAAAGGCGTGATCATCCCAGCTGCATCGCCGACCATCAGCACATTATTTTCTACCTGCTTCTTTTTATCAAAACTTATTCTTGAAATGGTAAGCGGAGCCCGGTAAACAATTTCCATTTCACTAAACAATTTTTTAAGATGCGGATTTTGTCCCAGGACCTTCTGCTCCATAGCTGGAATAGATTCACCTGCCCGCAGGAGATTAGTTGCCTTCGTCAGGTAACAGAGACAATATTTATCCTCTTCGATCTTTGAAATGCCACAATAACCATTGCTGAAATTATGCAGGGCGATCATATCGGCCGGAAAAGATGTCTTTACGTGGTATTTGACACCGACATAATTATTGAGCCTGCTCTTCGCTATCGTTACGAAACTTCGCTTCCATTTAATATCAATATTGCTTCTTTTGCCAAAGCTCCCGCAGGCCACCCGGCTTCGATAATTTTTTTTAGCAGTCCTTGTAATAAAATCATTACCGGTAAAAACGATATCATCGACTTTTGTGCTTTCCTCAACTCTTACACCTGCAGATCGGGCGATACTGCAAAGCGAATCATCCAGGATATACCGGCTGATACCAAATCCACCAGGTGATAGATCATGTTCAAGCACTTTTCCGTTTATGGCAGATACCTGCAATCTTTTAATACGTGATATATCCATCCTTTCCAGCGCCAGTCCAAGTCCCTGCAGGAAATCCCATGATTCCATGCTGATATATTCGCCACATACTTTGTGAAAAGGATACTGTTCCTTTTCCAACAGGACAACTTTATATCCCAACTGCGATAGCTGAATGGAAAGTGCCAGGCCTGCCAAACCGCCACCGGTAATAGCAACATCATACAGTTCTTCTTCCAGCGCTAAAGGTCCCAATGGAGATTCGAGGCTATTGATATTTGAACCAGGTTCGTTCGTATTCTTGTTTTTTATCAGGAAGACAATATGAATGTTTCCATGGTGAGACCGGGTCCAAATGCAGCGCCGAGGATCTTCGCGGGTGTTTGCTTGTCAAGATTATCAATGATTTTCTTCAGGACAAATAATATTGTTGGCGAAGACATATTGCCGTAATCCCGCAACACATCATAACTATATTGTAATTGGCCGTTTGTAAAACCAAGGCTTTCGTGCACGGACTCAAGTATTTTCTTTCCGCCTGGATGAACGCACCAATGCGTGATATCTTCCTTCGTCATTCCAGCTGCCTGTATGGCATCGCAAACAAACTTATTGAAATCTTCCCCGATCAGGTCTGCTACATAGCCGCTTAATGTCATGAGGAAGCCGGACGAAGAAAGTTCCCAGGCCATGTCCTGTTTACCTTTCAATGCAACGGCTGAAAAAAAATGTTCCGGTTTTAGTCCCTGCTGGCTTTCGTCGGCTGTCATCAAAACCGCAGCGGCGCCATCACCAAATAGAAGGCTACTGGTAAGATTGTCAATGGTCGGTTTTTTTTGAAAATGAAGCGTGCATAGCTCTGTACATACGATCAGCACATTTGCATTCTTATCTGCTTTGCAGAATGCATCACCAATCTTCAGCGCATGAACCGCTGCATAGCAACCCATGAAATTAACTGCAGTACGGGAAGTAGTCAGCGGCAGATTCAGCAGCTCTAATAGTTCAATATCCAGTCCCGGTGCGCTCATGCCCGTACAACTTACCGTGATAAGATGGGTAATTTTTTGTACAGGGAAATCTCCCAGGCAATCCCGGAGAGCTTTTTCGGACAGCGGAGCCGCCTTTTGTTTGAACCATAACATGCGCTTTTCCAGGCCAGGGAAAGGTTCAAGATTCTCCGAGGGCAGAAAAAACTGCCAATCGCCGGCCGAGCAGCCATAATCGGGAACAACCGAATAACGGTATTCAATACCGCTATGTTTATAAAGGAATCTCAGTTTTCGTTTGCCAGCATCGTCCAGGGCATATACCCGCTGCATGAAATCGAGGATATCATCCTGCCGGTGCTTAAAAGCCGGTAGACCAAGGCCAATGGATAGTATTTTACTCAAGCCAGTTCCAGATTAACAATCCAAGAAATGAGATATTGGTGCAGGCTGCGGCAAGCCAGTTCATAGTCATTGCATTCTTAAAGTTAGCGGCTTGAGCGTTCTTACTGACCCGCAGGAACCATACAACAAAATAAACGATAACCGGAACAAAAAAGATGCTTACCATTATCAATTTACTTTGCTGATGTTGATGGATAAAAAATTGTGCCATGAATGAAAATGCGATCAGGTAAACAATCCCGCAAAACACAAAGGTACCTCTTGGGCCGAGTTTATAACTTATTGTCATCACACCATCGTCAAGATCCTGCTGATGCTGGTAGATCTGCGTAAGCGGGTAAAAACCGCCAATCAACAGCGCGCAAATGACCATACCCTGCCAGGGAACAAAAAGACTATTATCCGCATTGCTACCATAGTACACCAGCCAAAATGTGACTGCTCCCTGGAAGATGATCACCAGGAGATAACCCGTAACCGGTAATTTTTTTATCCGGATGCCGCGATAACTATAAGCTTTTGAAGCGCCGATATACAATACCATGACAGCGGCAAATAGAGGACTTATCAGCAAGCTTAGCAGCAACCCGGTTATATCCAGGACAATGGTGGTAATATAAAGTTGCCGCGAAGGCGGTGGTGGGTTTTCCAGGCCCCCGATGCTCTTTGTGTCCCGGTCCATATAGCTGTTATAACCATTGCTGGCCGGGTAAATAAGAAAATGAATGATAATGAAAACAAGCACGGCCCTGCCCCAATGAATATGTGGGACCTGCGCCAATGCAAAAAAATAAACCGGTGATAAAAAAAAGGAGAATGGTATCCGTAATAATTTGATGGTTGATGCCGAAAGCATAGCCTGGTGTCTGTAATAAACTATTGATGCAACAATCATGCTACCCATCTACTGCCTTCCTCAGGGCTTGCACGGTTTTCTTTTCGCTACCCACAAATATTTTGTCATTAATAATAACAACTGGTCTTTTCAAAAAAGTATACTCATCCAGGATATAATCCCTGTAATCCTTCTCGTCCAGTTTTTTATCTTTTAGCCCGAGTTCCCTGTATTTTATTGCCCGCCGGCTGAACAATGATTCATAGCTTCCAGCCAGTTTTTTCATTGCTTCAAGTTGAGATGGCGTGATCTTTTCAAATTTTATGTCCTGCATCACAAACTCCTTTCCGTCAATTCCCGTTTCTTTTATAATTGCCTGACAGGTTGTGCAATTAGCCATGTGATATATTTTTTTCATAGTTAACGCTGTTATACAATCGCGGGGGCTTTGGTTTATACAAAATGCTTTACTTTGTGCCTCTTAATTTTGCGATTATGGGCAAAGATGAAGTTTTTAAAGAAGAGATCGAAAAAGCCAGCGATTTTAAGTTTGGAGAAAATGTCGCCAGGGTCTTTGACGACATGGTCAATCGGTCAGTTCCGTATTACGGCGAGATCCAGCGGATGATGGCTGAGCTGGCAGCAGATCACGCAAAGCCGGGAGCAGATGTGTATGACCTGGGTTGTTCTACTGGTACAACCATGATCGGGATGGATACCATGGTCAACCAGAATATCCGCTTTATCGGCGTGGATGATTCACAGGAAATGCTCGACAAATGCAAATCGAAATTGCTTGAACTGGGATTCTCCAGGGATTACGAGTTGCGGTGTGCCGATCTAAATAAAGGAGTCAGGATCACTAATGCATCGGTTGTTGTATTATGCCTGACACTCCAGTTTGTCCGGCCGATCTATCGCGAGCGGATACTTAAAAACATATATGACGGGCTGAATAGTGGCGGCGCTTTAATTCTTGTAGAAAAGATCCTGGCGGAAGACAGCCTCTTCAATCGCGATTTTATCGAATATTATTATAACTATAAACGCCGCAACAATTACAGCGAGATGGAGATATCCCAAAAAAGGGAAGCGCTGGAAAATGTGCTGGTGCCTTATAAGCTTAGCGAGAACATCACACTCCTCCGTGACCAGGGATTCGCTCACTGCGAAATATTTTTCAAGTGGTACAATTTCGCCGGGATAATTGCCTCTAAAAAGTAGAAAGTATTAAATATGAAGAAGGACGGAAGACCATAATTTATTTTCTGTCTTTTAAAAGCAGGTAATGGTATCAATAGGTAATTTTTTCTTTAAATACAGGAACTGGATTTTCATTCTGTTTTACGGCGCCCTGTTTATTCCTTCATGGCCGTTGTTTTCCAAAGAGGTTTGGGGTGAACAATATTATATATGGCCTATCGTCATCGGTTTATTCATCACTATACTCGGCCAGCTTATCCGGGGTTTGACAATTGGCCTGGCTTATATCGTTCGCGGCGGTAAAGAGGGGAAACCTTATGCGGAGGGACTGGTGACCGAAGGAATCTTTAATCATTGTCGCAATCCCCTGTATGTTGGGAACATATTGATGTTACTGGGCGTGGGCATCCTGGCAAACTCGCTGCTGTACGTAGCCGTCTTCATTCCTGTTTTTTTATTTGTTTACCAGGCTATCGTGCTGGCCGAGGAGAATTTCCTGAGGGGTAAGTTTGGAAACGGGTTCGACCAATATTGCAAAAAAGTAAACCGCTGGTGGCCGAATCTGGGTGGCATCAGCAGAACCTTCGCCAGCATGCATTTTAACTGGCGGCGATGGGTCCTGAAAGAACATACCACCCAATTTATTTGGCTGGTAGGGATCGTGCTGATCCTTTTGTTAAATTATCCGGAACTGACGGGTCATGATGAACAGCTTCGTAACAAGGTGCTGATCATATCTCTTTCTTTTTTGGTCGTTTTGTACGCCCTGGTTCGATACCTCAAAAAAAGCGGAAAGTTCAAAGAATAGCCAGGAGTGCGAAGGCTTAAGTCGTTAGTCTTGAGTCAGGAGCCCGGACTCGATATTCCGAGCCAATTGTCACCATTCAAGCCCGTCATTGCGATCCGCCGAAGCTGTGCCAAAGGTGGAGAAGCAAAACGCAACCAAGCTGGCGATTTATTGTTACTTTTGTAGTTCCGTTTTGCGGATATATTAAATCATTTAACCATGATTAAAACAGGTAACCCGATCATCAGTATTTATACCGAAATGACTCCCAACCCGGAGACTATGAAGTTTGTGGCTAACAAGCTTTTATATCCAGGTAAGAGCATTGATTTCCCCGATGCCGAGATGGCTAAGCCCTCCCCGTTGGCTACCGAATTGTTCGGTTTCCCGTTTATCAGGGCTGTGTTTATAGCCAGCAATTTTGTCACGCTGACAAAAACCACGGAAACGGACTGGCAGGATATCATTCCTTCTATCCGCCAGTTCCTGAAAGATTATCTCGAAGAAGGGAAACCGATCATCAATGAAGAAGAAGTAATAACTATTAAGAAAGATAGCAGCAATGAAGTAGCTGCCGACGACGATGATGTCGTAAAAAGGATCAAAGAGTTGTTGGAAAATTATGTGAAACCTGCCGTTGAAATGGACGGTGGCGCTATTCAATTCAAAAGCTATGACGATGGTGTGGTCAACCTCATGTTGCAAGGTAGCTGCAGCGGATGTCCTTCGTCGATGATCACGTTGAAAGCTGGCATTGAAGGCATGATGAAAAGAATGATCCCTGAAGTAAAAGAAGTCGTAGCGGAAGCCGAATAAAAAAGTTATGGTTAGTGCCCTCACGAACCATTATATAGTTTCCGAATTTATTTTATAACAGCACCCTGTTCAATCCAACACCGAATAATCTCCCTTTCTTCCAACGTCATATTGGTCTTGTTGTTCTGAGGCATTGTTTTAGTGATTACTACCCGTTGCATGATCAGGTCTTTCTTAAAAACAATTTCCTGCGGTGTATCATATTTCACTCCATTGGGCGCGGTGGTGTAGATATTATCAGTTGGCCGGGATGAATGACAGCTGACGCATCGTTGCTGCACAATTGCATTTACTTCGATAAAACTTACCTCCCGGCATTTTGTGCTTACCTGCTTCGGCGCCGTAACATAAGCCACAGCCAGCAATAATAAAATCGAAGCCGGGAGAACCCATACACTTAATTTTCCCTGTTCTCTTAAATTCAGCCAGTGCTTGATACCCGCAGCGCCGATCGAGATTGCGGCAAGCACTGCCCATTGATACCGGTTACTGAATGTGCTCGGGAAATGATTGCTGACCATCACAAATAATACCGGCAACGTAAAATAATTGTTATGAATGGAGCGTAGCAGGGCTTTCTTGCCTTTGCTGGCATCCGGTGGCATTCCATTCTTCGCCGCATTTACCATCGCTTTTTGAGCAGGGATGATCACAAAAAAAACATTCGCAACCATGATGCTGCCGATCATAGCACCGAAATGAATGAATGCTGCACGGCCACTGAACACATGTCCATAAAACCAGGCAAAGCCAACTAACAATACAACACCCACTATGGAAAACACCAACGGTCTTTTTGCCAATGATGATTTGCAAAGCTGGTCGTAAATGATCCATCCCACTACAAATGAACCAATGCTGATTGAAATTGCCTCGGCCGCTGTCAGCTTCATCACGTTTGGATCAATAAGCATTGCCGATGCATTGAAATAATAAACGATGAACAGTAAGCCGAGACCCGAGACCCAGGTAAAATAGGCCTCGTATTTGAACCAATGTAAAGATTTAGGAAGCGTTTTGGGAGCTACTTTATATTTCTCGAGATAATAAAAACCGCCGCCATGAACAGCCCAGAGATTGCCGGCAAGTTCATCTCTGACATTATCTGTGCGGTTGAGAGCATTTTCCAAAAAGACAAAATAAAAAGATGCCCCGATCCAGGCTATTCCAAAAGTTATGTGCATTACCCGCACCACGATATTCAACCATTCAACAAGATGACCTTCATAAGGAGTTCCTTTAACCAGGAAATAGATACTGGCAATGATAGCAATGATCGTTGCTACTATGCCTGAATATAACCAGCCCTGGATAAGAGATGCCTTATCCCTGTCTTCTTGTTTCTTCGTTTCATAATGAGCGAGAGACCTGACGCCATACGTCATAACGATCATTACGATAAGTACAAGGGATAATATGACCAGGAGGATAATGGGCAACATGCTGACGATGAAAATAGATAAATGTTTTGACTTAATTACAGTCCATCCACCAGGCATCAGTTTGGTTTCAAATCGGAAAGAAGAATAACTCTGTAGCTCTCCGTGGCTTCACTGGTGGCCCACAGAGAACCCTTTAGTCAATAAATAGATTCTTTGAAACAGATTTAGCTGGAAATTAGAACAAGAAGCGGGGTGAACCAGACAGAGACCTGGGCTAAAGACCCATTTCTGTGTATTGGTCCCCACTTCTTGTTTAGACAGTTGACCGTGCTCCG
>VBAT01000076.1 GCA_005884665.1 Bacteroidota bacterium | reverse complement strand
TATTATCAAAATCAGTTTTCATAGTTGCATTGAATGATTTGTCTTTAGCGCGAAGACCATGGTAGGATAGGCGTAAATATTCATCTGCCAGTTTATTTATATCAGTGGGCTCTCTTATACCACTGCTGCTTTGAGAATGTTGCAGCATTCCTTTTACAATGGCATCGGCACGTTTGCCATGATGGTTTATTTTTTCTTCATTAGCAAACACATCATTGGCAATTTCTTTAGCATCTGCAATATTGCCTTTGTCCATTTCGTCTTTCATCTCTGCCAGCAATTCTCTATTAACATCGCTAAAATTGTTGACAAAGTTTAACGGGTTTTGAATTTCATGCGCAATGCCGGCAGTAAGTTCTCCCAACGAAGCCATTTTTTCTGATTGGATAAGTTGTGATTGAGTAGATTTTAACTCAGTAAGCATTTCCTCAAGTGTATTACGCTGTGTTTCTATCTGCTCATTTTTTATGTTCAGTGTTTCATTGGTGCGCTTTTGATAACGAATGTTACGCCATAGCACAAGAGCAATTACCAAAAAAATCGCTACTGCTGAAATTAAGATGGCATGTTGCAATTGAACCTGTTTTTCACGAAGCTGCTGCTGCTGCTGCTGCTGGGTAAGCGTTAAAACCTGGAGTTGCTGAAATTTTTCGCGGCCGTAAAGTGAATCATTGATCGCCATGGCAGCTTCCTGGTAGTAAAAGGCGCTGTCGAAATTATTTTTTTCCTTATGCAATGTCGCCAGCAATTTACTGGCATCTAAAATTGTTGTTTTCAGAAATACTATATTGCCATTAGCAAATGCTAACCTGCAGTAATGCAGGCTGGAATCGGGTTTATCGAGTGAATGGTATAATTCAGCTAACCGATACTGCGCCCTGCTACGATTTACTATATCGTTTGTAGTGTAAGAAGATTTAATAGCATCCTCAAAATAATGCAGGGAAAGGTCGGGGTGCTGCAATCTGTAATGAACAATCCCAAGCCGGATGGCTATAAGTGTCCCTGAATTACTGGATGGAAACGGGCTTACTAAATTTTCTGCTTGTTGCAGAAAGAATAAAGCAGAGTCAAGCCTGTTCATTTTTTCATACGTACTTCCTATGGTTGCCAGCCACCTGCCACCGGCATATTTATCCAACCGGTTCTCGTTAATCGCCTTTGCCTGGAAAAGATAGCTAAGGGCTTGCCGGTATTCATCCAGGTCACTGTAAACTGTACCAATATCACCCAGGCTTGCTTCTTCCCCTTCCAGGTTATGCGTGCTTTTACTTAGCTGCAAAGCCTGAAGCTGAATTTCCAATGACTGAGGGAAATCGCCACGAAAACGCATGATTT
This sequence comes from Bacteroidota bacterium, assembly GCA_005884665.1. Taxonomy (GTDB): domain Bacteria; phylum Bacteroidota; class Bacteroidia; order Chitinophagales; family Chitinophagaceae; genus VBAT01. The sequence goes on along the minus strand of VBAT01000076.1, from coordinate 2,219 downwards.
CTCCATAATTGTTTAAACACCGCACTTTCCCATAAGGAAAATTCAAACCGTCCGCGAGCCGCAAAGCCTGTTGTGCCAGCACCATAGCGGAATCAGGATTAAAGAAGCGATACTTAATGGAGAGCTGGGTTAATAGCAAGATGCGACTGGTATCGTGGCGGGCCTGCGTTAGTAATCGCTGCAGGCTGTCAGTGGAAAAATTAGTCTGAGCCGTTGTAACAAACACTGACGAAATTAACAGTGGTAGGATACCCAAATATTTTTTCATAATTAGTTAAGGTTTTGCAGAGTAATAGTAAACTTTGCATACTCACCTTCTTTCGTTTCCACTTTCATCCCGATAGCTATCGGGACACCGCCATGCGCTTTTACAATATCATAAATTGTCTGAATTACGGATTTGCACGGATGGAGGGATTCCACGGATTTTATTTATCGGATCAACGTTTAACCCATTCTCTACATCTGTGCGATCCATTATCCTTTTGGTTCGTGATTCAGACAACAGGTAACGAAATAATAAACTCACTGCCTTCTCCCTCTTTTGTTTCCACCTTTAAGTCACCACCATGCGCTTTTACAATATCATAGGCTAGTGATAACCCCAATCCCGTTCCCTGCCCTGTCGGTTTGGTAGTAAAGAAAGGCTGAAATATTTTATCTAACACTTTCTGAGGAATACCGTTGCCATTGTCATTCACCTTTATTTCAACCTTGCCATTTATCTTTTTTGTACCTACAGAAACAGTTGGCTCATACAAAGCAGGGTTCTGTTTCTTTTTTTCAGCGACGGCGTAAAATGCATTGTTGACCAGGTTGAGTATAACCCTGCCGATATCCTGCGGAATAACAGTAATGTTACCAACACTTTCGTCGTAATCCGTTTTTAATGTCGCGCTAAACGATTTGTCTTTTGCCCGTAAGCCATGATAAGCTAATCTTAAATACTCATCGGCCAGTTTATTAATATCAACTGGCTCTTTCGCTCCAGCACTGCTGCGGCTGTGCTGGAGCATTCCCTTGACTATCGCATCAGCTCTTTTGCCATGATGATTGATCTTTTCTTCGTTCTCCTTTATATCATTTGAAATACTAATGGCATCATCAATTTTTCCATCCCTTAGCTCCTGCTGCAATTCATCCACGAGTTCCTTATTCACTTCTGAAAAATTGTTGACGAAATTTAGCGGGTTTTGAATTTCATGGGCAATACCGGCTGTGAGTTCACCAAGAGACGCCATTTTTTCTGACTGAATAAGTTGCTGTTGTGTTGCTTTTAACTCGCCATACGCTTTTTCAATTTTCGTTTTTGCCTTCTGTTTTTGCCTGCTGTTTAAATAAAGAAATATGGCGATTACCAAAACTGCTGCAATGATGACATATTGCAGGTTCCTCGTCCGCATAGTTCTCGCATCTTTCAGTTCCTGAGCTGCCTTCACGACCGCTTCCTTCTTATCATACTCAAACTGCATCCTGTAGCTTTCCCCGTTCCTGGCGTTTTCGTCTGTTTTCAAACTTTCTAAGTAGATAACATACATTTTGTAGTTATTGTAAGCCTGTTTATAATTACCAAGACTGCTGTCAAGCCTTGAAACACCGAGATAAGCATCTTTTAGCAGGTCATTATTATCATCAGTAAGGGCAAGCGATAGTCCTTCTTCCAGGTATTTTTTTGCCTTGTTGTGTTGACGAATCTTTACGTAGATACCTCCAAGCGCAATGTCCTGTTCGGCAATTATTCCTTTCCGGTCCTGCTTCTGCCATATCAATAAAGCTTCGGTGTAGTTATTAATTGCATGGGTATATTGATTTAATTCCAGGGCCTGATTCATCTGGGCGGAAGCCAAATCACCTTGTTTTTCATAAAATCGTCCGATTGTTTCATAAGCAGAAGCAATTCCATCTTCATTTCCATTTTCCAGCAATAGTTTCAATGCACTTGAATCTTTTTCCAGCGCTTCTTTATACCTGCCCTCCCGCAGGTAGATGTCACCCAGGCAATAACTGATCACCCCAACAAAAAATTTATCTTTGTTCTGTTCGCTTAATTTCAAAGCATCCAAATAATATTTTAAGGCCTCCGGACGATTTTTTAGGGCGTCATATGTTGAACCAATGCCCTGGAGACAATGAGCAATCGCATTTTTATCCCCTATTTCTTCCCTGATTTTTAATTCCAATAGTTCATTTTTTAAACATTCAGAGTAGTTAGTTTGGTT
>VBAT01000002.1 GCA_005884665.1 Bacteroidota bacterium | reverse complement strand
TGGGATCGACCCGGATGGAACGATCCAAACCTATACATGGAGCTATGTGAGTGGTCCTGGAACGAATAATTATACGATAGCCAACACAGGCGCAGCTACCACCGGGTTGTATAACCTGGTACAGGGAGTGTATGTGTTCAAACTGACGGTGACAGATAACAGGGGAGGTACAGCAACGGATAATATTACGGTCACAGTGAATGCAGCGCCACCATCAGCCAACCAGCCGCCTACGGCAAGAACGGATAATGATATTACGATCACCCTTCCGGTCAATAGCACACAGGTGCATGGCAATACATCCTCGGATGTGGATGGAGTGATAGCAGCCTATAAATGGACACAGTTAACGGGTCCTACGCAGGCAACGATCACAAACGGTTCAACGGCGATAGCCACGGTATCGGACCTGACGACGGGCATCTATACATTCGAACTAAAAGTAACTGATGACGATGGAGCCAGTTCAACCAAAACGATGAAAGTAACTGTACTAAACCAGGTGAGCCCGAAAGCCTATGTGAAGGTATATCCCAACCCGACGGCAGACGAGCTGAAACTGCAGTTTGTAACCAATGCCAATGGTAAGTTCCTGATGACGATCTATGATGCGAACCGAAGAATGATGACACAGCAGACGATCGACAAGACGCAAGTATCCATCACTGAAACGATCAATGTGATTGGGTATGGCAAGGGAGTATACTTTATCGAGCTTGTATCACCGGATGGAAAGACGAGAACGACGGCGAAGTTTATTAAAAGATAGTCTTAACTATGTTGAATGTTGAATTTTAAATGTTGAATGGGGCCGGTCTTAAAGATCGAGATAACCCTACTCACTGAATACTTTTAACAGCAGGTGCATTTGCATCTGCTGTTTTTCTTTGTGACTAGCAAAGCCGCCAAAAGTTTGTTCAATAGGGATCGGGACGATGAAGGGGAGCGGATTCTAAGTCAAAAACAAATATTTGAACAGAAAAAAAATGTGAAGTAGTATAAAACGTAAAAATGTAGGAATAAAAAAAGCCTGAAGACCGCGAAGACCTTCAGGCTCGATGAAGTAAATTATGTATTAGTGATTAAGAGTCCATTTCAGTTTTGATAAATTCTTTTAATGCACTGTTAGCGGTAGTGCATTAGTTTGTACTGAAACCCAACCCCCCGGGGCGGGACTGATGATATCCCTTACAATGTTCGAATTCGGCAAATGTCTTTCCGTCATAGCGCTGAAGGCTATCCCAGTAAGGGCCAATGCAGCCTATGATCCGCTAAGCAAAATGATTATTTGTAAGATTAAGTAAGTATTTCGCAATTACTTGTGTTTCCGTACTGGAAAAACTGGGTTTAAAATACCTGATATAACTAAGGAGCTCGCTTAGGGTTACAATTTTCACATATTGAAACTCTTCGTTCGGTTTATGATTTGTCAAAACAATAAGATTTTTTATTGGAATTTTTCTTTCACCCCAATGATGTTGGTTAAGATTTAAAAGGCCAGGTATCTCTCCGCCTAACATTTTATATAGAGCAAAATTTGTCCTTTTTATTTGCTGAACTGGAGACCGTAGGCTTAAATTATTCAATGATTGATCACTCCAATTTTTTGTTTCAATAAGAAAAACACCAAATGGTGAAACTAAAAGGTGGTCAATTTGAATAGATCTTATATGGTCATTTTCTTGGCGATTATAAATAGCGGGAGAAAATGAAAGGCAAAAGTCATTTATTAGGAAATAATCGTTTGATAAGTTTTCTAACTCTTTTACTACTTTTTGTTCACCTATTGCTCCATAAATAGAGTTATTTATTTCGTCGATTACTTTCTTTTTTCTTTCGAGTTCCCATAAAGAAGCCCGGGAACTTTCTTGTACTGCATCATTAAAATGAGAGGTAATAAAGTGATAACGATTATTTTTTTCAGTCAATGTATTAATTGACTGATCAAGTTCAAAGGATATTTTTGAGTCAAAATTAAGTTCAGAATTTCGTATTTTTCTTTTTAACGAATGCGCTTTGAAGTAATTAATTAAACTTCGAATAATATTTTTGGAAGAAGTAGAAAGGCAATGTAATTGTTGTTTTAGTTGTTCAATCTCTTTTCGAAGGCCTTCTTCAATATCTGTTTTCTTTACCTTTATGAGTTGGTCTAATTGGGAAATTTCTGAGTTCAAATCATTTTTTTCTTGTGTTATTGAAAGTTCGTGTTTTGAAATAATCTGCTGTCGAGAGGCTGAATAGTTGTTTTGAAAAGTAATCAACTCATTTAACGAAGTTAATCCAGTGACATTATTTCGTTGTAAATGCGACTTAATTGTCGTCAGAGAACCAACTGGTCTATAGACATTGCACATCGTAGATTGGTAAAATCTTTATTGATAACGTGGTTTTTGAACTTATTGCCGCTAATGCTTGCATTGCCGTACCTTATTGTGGCAATACAGCTAAATTACCATTACTTGCGTAATTGTAACAGCAACATTTTTATGAAAAATAACTGCATTTTCATTCCTACAGTGCACCATCCTTTATACAGCTAAACTAAAGGTCGCAACAGAAGATCATCTGTGTTACTGTCGCTGGGAAAAATAAATGCATTACATTGAATCTCTAATAAACGCCCTTTCAGATGGCAAAGAAGAGTGCAGGCATCCTTTTGTATCGGATCAAAAAAAATCAACCGGAAGTTTTATTGGTGCACCCGGGCGGGCCTTTTTGGGCTAAGAAAGACCTGGGATCATGGTCGATTCCAAAGGGGGAATATGAGGAGGGAGAAGATCCATTGGATGCGGCCAGGAGAGAAGTGGAAGAGGAAACTGGCTTGCAAGTAAAAGGGCCATTCATTGAGTTGGCACCTGTAAAACAAAAAGGCGGCAAGCTTGTCGTGGCCTGGGCGGCAGAAGGTGATTTTGATCCCGCAACAATTAAAAGCAATGAATTTGAAATGGAATGGCCTCCAAAATCCGGCAAAAGAAAAACATTCCCGGAAGTCGACAAAGCAGCCTGGTTTACTATCTCCGAAGCTGTTGAAAAAATTGTCGAAGGACAGATACCGCTGTTAAAAGAATTGGAACTTAAATTAAGAAAATGAATTAATAAGCCGTGGTTGGTATCACACCAACCACGGCTGTAAGTATGTTTAATTCCCAGATTGATGATGACACCAACCTGGGCTATTAATTTATAATTTTATGAATTTAGTTGTAGTAGTTTTTCCAGAAGGAAAACGCAACACAACAGCATACATTCCTTGCTTCAGGTCTTTTACATCTATGCGAAGTTGATTATCTCCCTCAGCCAGGACTCTTTTAATGGATTTGGATAAATTGCCATCCACTGTAATTACCTGGATGTCGACGGCTGTTTGAGCGGGCACAGTTACATCCACGATAGCTTCATTACCTGTTACCGGGTTGGGCCAGATCCTCACGAATGGCTCGCCAGCCGCTACAGCCTTGTCACCATCATCATCGTCGTCGTCATCATCACCGTCACCATGGCCTTCTCCATGATGGCCAGGTACACAAGATGCCATATCGCCGCGCAAATTGTTTGCCAGCAACGGTAAGCTTGTTTGCGCAACCAGCGTGATGACTCCATTGTCCGGGTTACCCCTGTAATACTTACCATCCGTTGTCAATATGTATAATTTTCCATTCTCTCCTGCATGCATTCCTGAAAGATCCTGGGTAGCTACATTTGGATTATGTGGATTGATACAATTCAATGTATAATTATCCCTGTTCCTGCTGAACCGTGCAAGCTTGCCGCGTGCGGGAGACACACCACTTTGAATATATGTATATATTTTTCCGTCTTCGGGATTGTAAACAATATCCTGCAGCAGCCCATTGGCAGGATTGGAAAGGCTTAACAATATTTCATCGAGGCAGGTGCCCAGGCGTACCCGTTTGTATGTGACCTGTATGGGATCTCCTGCATCAAGCCTGGATATATTGCTAATGATACCGAGATATAATCTGGGAAGGTCCGTTAGATGCAGCGTGTCGACCACGATGGCAGTGAAATAATAATTGTCATCTCCGTCCATGGTGGCTGCTGCTGTGTTGATCAGGGCTTTCCTGCTTCCGGCGGTGGGAGGAGCAGGAATCGTGTCAATGTCTACATAATCACCACTACTGTCAACTCTTGCCAGCCTTGGACCAAAGACCTCAGACACTTCATGCATGCCATAGAGGAACCCGTCTTTCCTGTTCAATCCAAAACCGTTTATCTGCAGGTTGATATCATGTCCCATGGGTTGGATGTTCCCGTTTAATGGATTGATCTTATAGATATGGTGTGGGCCACCCGTACTATTGATACCTGGCCTTGTTATAGCCAGTGCTAATCCAGGACATCCCTCGAATGGATGCAATTTCTTTTTGCCAACACAAGAAGCCATATCCCCTCGCAAATTACCACTGAGTAAAGGAAGCGTGGTTTGCGTCACCAGCATGATGGCGCCGGTTTGTACATTGCCTTTATAATATTTTCCATCTGTGGTCAAAATATTCAACGAAGTATCTGCAGCAAAGAATAAACCCGACAGGTCAGCTGTTGCCGGATTAGGCGCTGGTGGATTGATACAAACAAAAACCGGTGTAGAACTGTTGGGGTTAAACCAGGCTATTTTTCCATTAGCTCCCCCAATACCCGGCAGAAAAGTATAAACAAATCCATTGGCCGGGTTATAGGCGATATCCTGCAAAATTCCTGTGAGCGGGTTTTGCAGGGCATTCAACAATTCAAGAATGCAAGTTCCTGGTGCAATTTTTTTATAAGTAACATTGAGTGGATTATTGCTCTCGTGCAAATGCGATATTTCCCGGATCTTGCCAACATAAATGTCCGGCGGCTGTAACACATTTTGCAGGTTGACCACAATGGCAGTAAAGTAAAAATTATCCTTATCGTCCATCGTGCCTGCTGCGGTGTTTACAATTCCCACTCTAAAAGGCCCGGTCTGCGGAGCCAATATAGTTCCAACAGTCTTGTACTTTCCATTTTTTCCAACGCGGGCCAAAAAAGGATTAGCTACGTTGAAAGTTTGATACATGCCATATAAAAACCCGTCTTCGTTGTTGAGCCCGAAGGCATTTATCTGAAGATCAATTGGGTCGCCGGTAGGGGTGATGGCGCCTGTCGTATCATCAATAAAGTAAATCTGGTGAGGTACAAGATTGATATTGAACCCCGGTCTCGTGATCGCTACGGATACGCCAGGGCATCCCTCGAAAGGGGTGGGGGTTTGTGCGAATACTAAAGAGGGAAGAAGAATGTAGCCGGCAAGCAGCGAACGTAAATATTTTTTCATAGTGAATATTTTAATAAATGAAGCTGAACCAGATCAGCAAAGGACAATACCAGGATACCGGGTTTACGGGAAGAGAATAAAGTAGCTTATTAAACAGATCGAAAAAAAAGCAAGAAGGGTTGGCAAAAATACTGCGGGAGTGCAGGGAGAACAGATTCTATTGGCCTGTTTTTATAAATCCGTGAAAGCTTATTCAAATTTTTTTCTCGAAAGAAGTGTTGTTCAGCGGTTTATTTTTTAGCGACTTTTTTTTCAAGAGTAGCCTTTCTTTTTTTCCATTTTGCCAGCGGACCGGGTAGATAAAGCGGTTTGCCCTTTTTATCGGCCAGCCCGGCAACCTTAAGAAAGGAGTTACTCAACCGGGACACTTTACTATTCTGCTTTTTGCCAACTGTGCCATAAAACTCTTCCCATTCTGCAATTGCTTTCTTTACAACTTGCAATTCCTTGTTCCACTCCTTTTGTTTCCGGTAAACGATCATCAGGCGGTTATAGGCAGCTTCGTTGTGTGGGTCTGTTTTAATGATCTCCTGATAATAAGCCTCGGCTGTTTTCCAGTTTTCAGAAGCTTCTGCTTCTTTTGCTTCTTCAAATAATTCGGTTTTTGAAAGATGCGCTTTCGTATTATTATGCACTACTTTCATAACGGATATTTGCGCGGGTTTTTTTAATCGCTGCTTTCCTTTATGAATTCACCATTTTCAGTGAATTCAGCCTTCATCTTTTTATCGCCGATCATGAACTTCGCTTTGTAGGTTTGCTTGTTGTCCTCGTGTGCATCTTCCCATTTTACATCCTGGGCGTTCGCATATTTCGCATTGAATGCGGTCTTAACGGGTTCGGGTACATTGCCGCTGCTAATTTCCTTTTTATTATCGGCCTTGTCATTCTTATCGTTATTGCAGGACTGAACAGCAAGGACAGAAAAGCCTATAGCTATCGCCAAAAAGATTCTTTTCATACAAAGCATTTTTGCCCTTTGTGTTGCAAATGTGATGCCGCGTAAGAAAAAATTAATGCGGATTATATAGCAAATAGATATACCGGTGGCCTGTGTCCAATATTTTCCCCGGGATGTTAGTTGGGAACATATTTCAGTTCCAACACAACAACGCTTTGCGGAGGAAGATCAACTATCAGTTCATTTCCTTCTTTCCTGGCGCCGGTAAACGGAGTAATTCTCACATTATTGGGATTTTCAAAAGAGTTGACGTCAGTCAGTTTTTTAGAAGTAAGTATTTGTCCCGTCACCGTCTGCCATTTAATACCGATTAAATTAGAACGGAAACTTATCTTTTTGTTGGGATCAAGATTGACAAAAGAGATATGGACGGCGCCAGTGGCCGTATCCTGCGAAGCAGAGATATTTACGGCTGGAATTTTTCGATCTTCTATCACATAATCCGGGGAATTGAAATTCACCGGCAACCATTTCGCATCCTGGTGAACCTTGTATAGATCAAATACATGGTAGGTTGGCGTCAATAGCATTTGATTGCCTCTGGTGAGCACCAGTGCCTGCAACACATTTATTGTCTGTGCCAGGTTCGCCATTCTTACTCTTTCGCAATGGTTATTAAAGATGTTAAGCGTTGTTCCTGCCACCAGGGCATCGCGTAAACTGTTTTGCTGGTACAGGAATCCCGGATTAGTTCCAGGTTCTACTTCTGTCCATACGCCCCATTCGTCAACTACCAATGCTACTCTTTTTGCAGGATCGTATTTATCCATGATCGTTGAATGCCTGGTCACCAGTTCTTCCATTATCAAACAATTTCGCATGGTATTGAAGTATTCCTTTTCATCAAAGCTCGTGGCCGAGCCTTTCCTGCCCCAATTACCAGTCGGCAATGTATAGTGATGCAGGGTCAATCCCCACATGCGGGTGCCGGCATTTTTCATCAAAACATCTGTCCAGTTATAATCAGAAGAGTTGGCGCCGCTGGCAATCCGGTAGAGCGGAGCATCATGATAGTTGCGCGCATAAGTCGCATAACGTTTATATTGATCGGCATAAAAATCTGCGGTCATGTTACCTCCGCAACCCCAACTTTCATTTCCGACTCCCCAGAATTTTACACGCCACGGTTTATCGCGGCCATTTTGTTTTCTTATTTCCGTCATTGTGCTTTGTGCATCAGAATTCAGGTATTCTACCCATTTGGCCATTTCTTCTACGGTACCGCTGCCTACATTGCCAGCTATATATGGTTCGCAACCTATCAATTCGCATAACTCTAGAAATTCATGGGTGCCAAAACTATTATCTTCCGAAACACCGCCCCAGTTTGTATTCACCATATGCGGGCGCTGATTGCGCGGTCCGATCCCATCTCTCCAATGATATTCATCGGCAAAACATCCGCCTGGCCACCTTAGGTTAGGTACTTTTATTTTTTTCAGCGCCTCTACGATATCAAGCCGGATCCTGTCTTTCTTTGGAACATTCATTGAATCCGTTACCCAATAACCATCATAGATACATCTTCCGAGATGTTCGGAAAAATGCCCGTATATATGGCGACTGATAATTGTTTTTGGATTAGAGCCATCGATAATTAAGGAAACAGGTGTTTGTGCAAAGCAAGCTTGAACGGTGAGGACTGTCACGGCGATAAAGAACAATTTTTTTCTCATAGACATATTTATTAACAACTACAAAAATGCAAATAAAATATTGATCGAGTATTAAGTACTGGACGACTGTTTCATCCATTCACGACCTGCCTGCCGGGCAGGTTCACCTCCTGATACCTGCCTACTGGCAGGCAGGGCTATCGGGACACCATTCACAATTGCTTATACCTTATCATCGCCTCCACAAAATAATAATCGGCATAGCTAAGCGGTACATCTACTTCTGTTTTATTCGGCAAATGGCCGACTCCATGCTGGATGATAAACCCCCCATTAGTACCGGCAGCCGCCTTATAATGTTCGTTGGATAAATTCCTGAGTATTGTTTCAGCGACGCTCCTGTATTCCTTTGCGCTTTTTTTGTCGACGTAACCGCCAAGTTCGATCAGGGCGGATGCCATGATGGCCGCAGCAGATGCATCCCGGAGCGCTCCGGGAATACCCGGCGCATTGAAATCCCAATAAGGTATTTTGTCTTTCGGGAGATTTGGATGATGCAAAAGGAAACTCGCGATGTGTTTTGCCTGTTCCAGGTATTGTTTGTCTTTTGTTTCGCGGTACGTCACTGTAAATCCATACAATCCCCAGGCCTGTCCTCTTGCCCAGGCAGATTCGTCGGCAGCGCCCTGGGCGGTTCGTTTTTGTTGCACGGCCCCTGTTTGAGCGTTATAATTTATCACATGATAGGAACTGTAATCCGGGCGGAAATGATTTTTCATCGTTGTATTAGCATGCGTCACGGCTATTTTATAAAAGGAAGAATCGCCGCTGATCCTGGTTGCCCAGAATAACAATTCCAGGTTCATCATATTGTCGATAATAACCAGATACTCGTCCGGCTTGCCATTCCAGGAGCGGATACAGCCTACTGTCTTATTAAAACGGGTTGACAGCGATCTCGCACTGGTCAGCAATATTTCTTTGTAACCTGGTTTAGGCTGCAACCGGTTAGCATTGGCAAAACTGCAATACATCATAAAACCCAGATCATGCGTACCGGTATTGTTTTTTTCCTTCTCCAGTACGTTTAATATTCTCATGGCCTCATTGTACAGGGAGCTATCTTTAGTTTGTTCGTACAGGTAGAGAAGGGTGCCGGGATAAAATCCACTGCACCACCAACCGGAGTTGCTGAATTCATATTCCCCGGTGGCGGGATAAAATGTTTTCGGAAATTTACCGGGTGGGAGATTTTTTGCCAGTACCTTATACTGCAAAGAGGCGTCCGCCAGGTTTTTGTCAATCGTTTTAAGTAACTTTTTGTCCGGCTGGTAGGCGCCTTCTTTTTGTGCATAACAGGCAGAATAGAAAACCGAACAGAATACCAGGATATACAGTGACCGATTCATAAAAAATATTTCTCTTTGTAATGTCGTGACAAACGGATTGCGGTCGTAAGATAAAGCTTAGTTTGGCTGATAACTTGCAAGTGTATTGAAAATTATGGATTCCCTTACTCATATTGCTGTCGGCGCCTGCGTGGGGGAAGCTTTTTTTGAGCGTGGGTTTGGAAAAAAAGCTTTGTTCTGGGGCGCACTGGCCCAAAGCATCCCCGATATTGATTTCATCTCCGGATTTTGGCTGGATACGTCCGAGCAACTGCTGGCGCATCGCGGCTTTACGCACTCAATATTGTTTGGCCTGCTGATTGTTCCCGCATTTGCCATGACCGCCGATCGCGTTCACCGTCCACATGATATTTTATTCAAAAAATGGTTGCTGTTCTTTGGCGTTGAAGTTTTTTTGCACCTGTTGCTGGATGTCTTTAATAATTACGGCGTCGGCTGGTTCGAACCCTTCAGTCATCAACGGTTTTCTTTTAATGCTATTTACGTTGCTGATGCCTTCTTCTCAATATGGCCGGGTATCGCTTTTGTCGTCCTGCTTGTACTTAAAAGATATCACCCGGCAAGGCGGTTCTGGTGGAAATTTGGATTGTTCCTTCCATTGATCTATCTCGCGTATTGCACATACAATAAGGTGAACATCGATAAAGATGTAAGAACTATTTTAAAAAGTCAAAACATAGCCTATGACAGGTACTTTACTACTCCGGCTCCTCTACAGAACTGGCTATGGTTCGTGGTGGCCGGTAACGACAGTGGTTATCATGTGGGCTTTCGTTCTGTATTCGACAGCAAAAAAGAGATCAGCTTCCAGTATTTCGCGAAAAATGATACGTTACTAGCTCCTACAAAGGACCAACCGGAAGTGCAAAGGCTGATCCGTTTTTCACAACAGTTTTATACTGTCGAACAATGGAACGATACGCTTGTCTTTAATGATCTTCGCTTCGGGCAGATCACCGGGTGGGTGGATCCGCGGGAAAAATTCGTGTTTCATTTTTACCTGAAAGAGGGAGCCGATAACCGGCTGGTCGTGCAACGCGGCCGATTTGCCAAATGGGACTGGAATGTTGTAAAAGCATTTTACAGGCGCATCAAAGGCAATTAACCATTGTTGGCATGAAGAAAACGACACCATCTCATATAGCCCATCATTATTTTAAACGTCTTTATAAGGAACAGGAAAAGGTGAAAAAAGGGTTTAAGCCGGATGCCATTCACGATTTCCGCGTAGCATATAAAAAACTTAGAGCCTTTCTGCGGATGGAGGCCATGATGGTCGCAGAAACGTCCCAGGTCAAATTTCCTCATTCTTTCAAAAATGTATACCTGGCGGCAGGACAGATACGCGACCGTCAGCTGTTCATCGGGCGCATCGGTCCAAATAAGCGAAGCGGAAACCAGGCGGCCAGGAAAATTCATTCTCTCGAAAAGGAAATAGAAGAACGAAAAAACAACAACGACCTTTTTTTATCCAGAAAGGATTTTGATGAAATGGAGAATAATATCACTATGCATCTGCCGCTGTTGGCCCGAACCGCTCTCATAAAAGATTTTGTCCAGCAAAAACTGGATACTGTAAAAAAAATTTCGGCAAAAAAAGAATACAGGGATAAGGAATTACACAGTGTAAGGAAGTGCCTGAAAGATATTATCTATGTTGCGGCGATATTCAGGGAAGATCTCCGGAGCCGGGTTCCTTTTACGGGTTTGTACCGGTCCGACTATAAGAAAGCAGAACAACTGGCAGACGCGCTGGGGTCATTTAATGATATCACCATCGCCTTATCTTTCGTGTCGCCTTCGGAAATAAGAAAAGCAGATCCGGGCGAAAGGCAATATTTGCAGTCGGTACGCAGGCAATTGCTCATGGAAAAACGGCGATTAAAAAAAACTGTTCTGAGGAAGCTATCGGAATTCAAGCCCTCCAGTGATCAGGCTGAGCGATCCCGTCCATGAGCCGCTCGAATACGTAACAATTTTTCGTAACCGTTATTTAGTGCTGCAAAATCTCCTGGGTAGTGGCCACGCCGCTTTTGCGCCAGATTACATTGCCGTTCTTGAAAATTATAAGAGTTGGTACGGCCTGGATATTATACAATTGAGAGTAGTGTGGACTTTTATCTATGTCCAGTTTCAAAACAGTTGCCCTGTCACCAACTTTTTCTTTCACTTCATGCAGCACAGGACCCATCATTTTACAGGGGCCGCACCATTCTGCAAAAAAATCTACCACTACCGGCGTGTCGCCTTTTATGTGACCTTCAAAGCTTAACATGATTGGCACAGTTTGATGTTAATAATTCAAATCAATGGCATTGCTATTAATATAGCATTTTTTGTGCCCGGATTTCCCTCAATTGTTTCATGGCCTGTCTGCCGGTAGGAAGGTTTAAAGGTTCTTTGGAACGAAGAATCTTTAGGTTACGTAAGACCCTGGTTTTGTGAAATCTCTTCCCGCCAAAAGGGTTAATTTTATTAATAATGCATCGATTATCAAAATCAAACCGGCTTACAGTATGCCCAGGCTGAAAAAGACGACGGAACATTATACAAAGCAGAATAAGCTTCAGTTGGTGCGCGGTGGCAAGCCCTATTTTGATTGCCTGATTGGAATGATTGAACGGGCAAAAGAAAGTATTCAGCTGCAGACCTATATTTTCGATGTGGATGAGACGGGAAGGATAGTAGCCGATGCATTAAAAGCGGCGGCGCAACGAAAAGTGAAAGTTTATGTGCTTGTTGATGGCTATGCGTCCAAGAAAATTCCCAGGGCATTTATCCAGGAGTTGACCGACGCAGGCATACACTTCCGTTTTTTTAATCCACTTTTCAAAAGTGAATATTTTTATTTCGGGCGGCGCCTGCATCATAAGATCACGGTGGTGGATACCCGGTATGCGCTTGCCGGCGGAGTGAATATCACCAACCGCTATAATGATATGCCAGGTGAGCCCGCCTGGCTTGATTTTGCGCTTTTCCTGGAAGGTGAAGCAGCTATGGAGTTATGCGTGCATTGCTGGAAAACCTGGAAAAATTATCCCACGAGAAAAGTTTCGACCCCGTGTGAGCAAAAACAGGTTCATTTTCCTGCTGGCGATGCTTCTGAAGTAAGCGTTCGTAGGAACGACTGGGTACGGCGCAGAAACCAGATCTCTGCCACCTACATCAATATGTTCCGCAATGCGAAATCGCATATCACCATCCTGTGCGCCTACTTCCTACCGGGCCGGGTGATCCGGCGGCAATTGAGGTACGCAACAGAAAGGGGTGTGAAAATTAAAGTGATCACTGCAGGAGTCTCGGATGTAAAGATCTCCAAATACGCAGAAAGATACATGTACGGCTGGATGTTGAGGCATGGCATTGAGCTGTACGAATACCAACCAACGGTTTTGCATGGAAAGATCGCCGTCTGCGATGGCGCCTGGATGACCATCGGTTCATATAATGTTAATGATATCAGCGCTTATGCCAGCATAGAATTGAACATGAATGTGCGGAATAAACCTTTCTCTGAGAATACCGAAAAGATGTTGCTGCAAATAGCCGAAAAGGATTGTGTGCAAGTGACAAGTGAATATTACCGCCGGTCAGGAAATTTGATTATACGTTTTGCCCGGTGGTTATCCTATAAATTCTTTCGCTTCATGTTTGTGCTATCGACATTTTATTTCAAACACAGGCCATAGATTCAGCTAAGAGCTTAAAAAGAGTTGGAAGGAGAAAAAAGAGTGCAGTTAATTGCTTATTCAACTCTTTCTCTTTTTAAACTCTTATCTAATCTCGTTAACCTCGTTTTCTCCTTAACTCTTAGCGCTACCCAGTGGTTATCCTATAATTCTTTCGCTTCATGTTTGTGCTATTTACATTTTATTTCAAACACAGGCCATAGATTCAGCTAAGAGCTTAAAAAGAGTTGGAAGGAGAAAAAAGAGTGAACTTAATTACTTATTCAACTCTTTTCTCTTTTTAAACTCTTATCTAATCTCCTTAATCTCGTTTTCTCCTTAACCTCTTAGCTTTACCCAGCTTTTTTTGCATATGGGGCGCTGACCGGCATTAAGATTGCGTATAATTTTAATAGTCATAAACCGAAGCGTATGAAATTGTTGAGTATCCTGGTCGTCCTGGCCTTGCTAACAGCCTGCACCAGTTCTACCCAAAAAACAAGCAATTCAAATAAAGACAGTAGCTCTGCCCCATCTGCCGCAGGAGCTGATGCTGATGAACACGGTTGCAGAGCCTCTACGGGTTTTCAATGGTCGAATCTTAGAGAAAAATGTATAAAAGTGTTCGAAGAAGGAATTAAGCTGGATCCAGGTGAAGCGATTACAGATAAAACCACAGTCGCATTCGTTATATTCAATGACGATAATAGCAAAGCTGAGATATTCATGCCTTCCGAAACCTCCTCTGTCACTCTTGAAAGGAAAGGGCCACGTATCGCGTCATGGAATAATGGCGATTGGCAGCTTGAACTAAAGGGAGCAAATTATATATTGAAGAAAAAAGGTGTCACCCAATATTCTAACTAGCGATTCAATCTATCATTTTAACGTGTCCATATCAATAACAAACCGGTACCGCACATCATTGCGGATCATCCGTTCATAGGCTTCATTGATCTGTTGAATCGGGATTACTTCTACATCAGCCACGATATTCTTTTCGGCACAATAATCCAGCATTTCCTGGGTTTCCCTGGTGCCACCGATCATGGAACCTGTAATACTTCTGCGGTTTTTGATCAATGCGAAAGGACTGGTTTTCGGATCTTCGGCGGGTAAGCCAACAACAAGCATTCTCCCGTTAAGATCAAGCAGCGTAAGATATTTTTTATAATTATGTTTGGCTGAAATCGTGTTGAGGACGACATCAAAGGAACTTTCAGCCGCTTTCATTTGCTTTTTATCCGTTGACAGAAGAAACTTATGAGCACCCAGGCTATGTGCATCTTTTTCCTTTGACGGCGAGGTACTGATCAGTGTGACCTCGGCGCCAAATGCCACGGCGAATTTTACTCCCAGGTGTCCCAGGCCGCCAAGACCCACTACACCAACGCGGGTGCCGCGTCCTACATTTGCATACCGGAGCGGTGAATAAGTAGTAATGCCCGCACACAGCAGGGGAGCAACTCCTTTCAGGTCAAGTTTTTCAGAAATATGGTATACATATCGCTCATCCGTGACGATATTAGAAGAATAACCACCCTGCGCAATGGTAACTCCATCACGTTCAAACGTATTGTAGGTACCGGTCATATCTTCTACACAATATTGTTCCATTTCCTGCTCACAATTTTTGCATTTTCGGCAACTATCCACCATTACGCCTACACCCGCAATATCACCCGGCTTAAATTTTTTGACAGCATTGCCCACTTTAGTTACACGACCCACTATCTCATGACCAGGCACCATAGGGTAGATCGAATCGCCCCATTCATCCCGTACCTGGTGAATATCGCTGTGGCAAACCCCGCAATACATTATTTCTACCAGTACGTCGGATGGCCGGACTTCTCTTCTTTTGAACTTAAAAGGCGCTAATGCTGCTTTAGCATTTTTCGCAGCCCATGCTTTTGTTGTAATCATAGTGTTTATTAGAAGTTATTTCGGATCTTCTTTAGAATGCCCGTTTTGGAGGGAACTTTTCGCTTTTATTAAAATTTACTACCTGCCAATAGGCTTTCTTGGGTTGATAGGTCGTATCAAACAGTAGCGGATAGGCTTTGCCTCCTCGCCGGTCAAGCCAGCTATACTTGTCCGATACGTTCCAGAAAGTAACTGATGACAGCACATCCCTGTATTTCCTGAATAAACGAAAAGCCATTTCATATTGTTCAGTCTGCAGGGCTTCCCTTTCAGGAGTATACCCGACCGTACTATCCCGGCGGAAGCCGCCTGGTTGTACTTTAATGTCAAGCTCTGTCACCTGGATCTTCAAACCGAGCTGTGCAAATTGACTGATCGTTGAATCCACCTGGCCTTCGCGAAGATCATGGATCGACCAGTGCGATTGTAGTCCCACGCCATTGATAGGAATACCGGCGTCTTTCAATCCTTTTACCATCCTGATGATCTTTTCTCTTTTGACGGGATTGGTTTCATTATAATCATTGTAAAACAACAGGGCGTTAGGGTCGGCAGCATGTGCATACTCGAAAGCCTTAGCTACAAATTCCTCGCCGCAAATGCGGTACCAGGGAGAATTCCGGAAGTACTCGTTGGGATTATCCGATATCACTTCATTGCAGACATCCCAGGCATACACCACATCTTTATATCTTGTCACTACCGCAGTGATATGGTCTTTCAATCTTTTCAATAAAAGTTCTTTTGAAACTGTATCAACAGGATTCCTGGAAGAATCGATAAACAACCAGCGGGGTGTTTGATTGTGCCAACAAAGAGTATGTCCCCTAAGCTTCAGGTGATGTTGCCTGGCAAAAGCGGCAATCGAATCGGCATCATTCCAATAGTATTCATTTTCCCGCGGATGGATCGGTCCCATTTTCATCGCATTCTCAGGTGTCATACTACCAAATTGCTGGATGATCAACTGGCTTTCCTCAGGCCGTTTCAATCCCTGTGGTGAAACAGCCGCACCAATGGTAAAATAGTCCTTGTAATAATCTTTCAATCCTTTGGAAGGATCATTCGCCGATTGCTTTTGTAGCTTACCGGATTTACATCCTTCAAGGATTACGAGTGAAATGAATACAATAGACAGGCAGGCGGTAATAAGTTTATACATAGTCGTACCAGTTTTATTATCACGAAATAATTTGCTGAAGGATCAACACCCCGATCAATCCCAGGATGGAGATGGTGGTCTCCATGACGGTCCAGGATAAGAATGTATGTTTTAAGGAGAGGTTGAAAAACTCTTTAAACATCCAGAAACCGGAATCATTCACGTGCGATCCAAACACGCTGCCGGTTCCTATTGCCAAAACCATGAGCTCGGGCGATACCAGGCCCGCCGCTACCAGTGGTGAAACAACACCTGCAGCAGTGATGCCGGCCACAGTGGCCGAACCGATCGCTACTCTTAGCAATGCAGTGACCATCCATCCAAACAATAAGGGCGGCATTTGCCATTTACTACTGAAGGAAGCAATATATTTATCTGTGCCGCTATCCTGTAATACCTGTTTGAAAACTCCGCCGGCGGTGATGATCAATACGATCATCGCGATCCCGGATACAGCATCGTTCAGCCATTTCATAGCTGTGCCCATAGTACCACCGGGCTTTAATACGAAATACCATATAGCTGTCAATACAGCCGATAGCAGGGCAATGGTAGAGTCGCCAAAAAATAAAATAATCTTCCTGATGGTTAAGATCAGGTCAAGTGGAAGATTGCTTCCCTGTGCCATCATTTTTTCTTTCCAAATGACCGGGTCGGGAATTATTGCGGATGCGATAACTGCCAGGGTTATCAATATCACCGGCAGAAGCCCGATGATAAAACTTGGCAATGCGGCTGGTAATTTTTTTTGCTCTTTTATTTCTGGCGAAAGGAAAGAAGAGTTCACATCTACTTTTATCCTTTTTAATATGGTGCCTAATGCAGGTCCGGCTACTAATACAACCGGAATTGCTATGAGAATCCCATACATCAATGTCTTTCCCATGTCTGTTGGAATCACTTTATTAAAAACACCGATAATAGTAGTTGGGCCGGGGTGTGGCGGTAAGAAGCAGTGAGTGGTTGACAATGCAGCTGCCATGGGAATGGCAATATATAATAGAGGAAGATTGGCCCTACGGGCGATCGAAAATACCAGCGGCACCAGTATTACAAATCCTGCATTGTAGTAGAGCGGGATGCCGATTAGAAAACCTGTTGCCATGAGCGCCCACTGGATATACTTTAACCCGAATCCATTGATCAGTGTGGTAGCTATCTTTTCCGCCGCGCCACTTGCTTCCAGCATTTTGCCAAGAACAGCGCCGAATATGATGATCAGCGCCACATCGCCCATAGTATTTCCAACCCCCGATTTCACTGATTTTAATACTTCCACTGGTCCCAGTCCGAGACAGAAACCCATGAGTATAGCTACGATCAGTAAAGAAAGAAAGGGGTTGACTTTTTTGTAAGTAAGAAAGATCTGTAAACCGATTGCGAGTATTATAATCAGGAAAGTCATTAAGCGTATTTAGATTATTTGCCTTCTCGATATTAGCTATTAGCAGGCAGGCTGACCGCTCTCGCTCTTTGCTCTACGCACTTCATTAGTCAGTTCTCCAATTCCATCGATCGAAATTTTTATTTCATCGCCTGCCTGTAAGGTAAATTCATTTCCAGGCACGATCCCGGTTCCGGTCATTACCAGGCAACCTTGCGGAAAAGAGCATTCCCTGTACACAAACGACACCAGTTCTTTGGGCGTTCTTTTCATCTGGTCGATCCCGACGCTTCCTTCAAATACTTTATTGTTGCCCCTGTTGATTTGCAGGTGGATCTTCGTGTTCTTATTCAAGGGTTCTTCGGTGACATAAATGCATGGGCCCAGGGATGCACAGCCATCGTATGTTTTTGCCTGTGGAAGATACAGGGGGTT
>VBAT01000023.1:191675-214173 GCA_005884665.1 Bacteroidota bacterium | reverse complement strand
CATTTTGCGACTATTGCTGACGCCGATAACCCGCACGACCAGCTTCATTTGTTCCTGCAGGAATTTTTGCTGCTGTTTTAACTGGCCGATCAGTTTGGCTCCCACATTCCCGGTACCAACAATAAAAAGATTGAGTTGCTTATAGGTTGTCTCAAAAAATTCTTCGTGCAGTACGTTGATTGCTTTACGTACATCTTTTGTTGAGATAACCGCTGAAATGTTTTTCTCTGACGATCCCTGCGCAATGGCGCGGACATTGATGCCGTTTCTTCCCATGGCGCTAAACATACGTCCACTGATGCCAGGATGGCTTTTCATGTTCTCGCCAACCAGCGCTACGATTGAAAGGTCCTCTTCGATCTTCAGGGGCTCAACTTTTTCTAATGCAATTTCATTCGCAAAAGCAGCATCTACCACCAATTTGGCCTTATCTGCAAGCAAAGCATCAACACCTACACAAATGGAATGTTCCGAAGAGCTTTGGGTAATAAGAATGACATTGATCTTTTCATTGCTTAGAGCTTCAAATAACCGCTTGGAAAATCCGGGAATGCCGACCATCCCACTTCCTTCAAGGCTGATCAGCGCAATATTGTTGATACTCGAGATACCCCGAACTATATTTCCGTTCTTACTGGCGGAAGATTCAATCAGCGTTCCTTCGTCTTCCGGAGAAAATGTATTCTTGATCCATACGGGTATCCCCTGGCTCATGACCGGTTGAATAGTAGGCGGGTAAATAACTTTGGCGCCGAAATGCGAAAGCTCCATTGCCTCCTGGTAAGATATTCGCGGAATGATACGAGCATTATTAGTCAGCCTCGGATCAGCCGTCATCATACCACTAACATCGGTCCATATCTCAAGATTGGCCGCATATAACGCAGAAGCTAAAATAGCGGCGGTATAATCAGATCCACCCCTACCCAGTGTGGTCGTAATCCCATTTTTATCGCTGGCGATAAAACCGGGTAATACAAACAGGGAAGCAACCTGTGAAGAAAAGAAATCCTTTATTTTTTTATTGGTCGCTTCAAAATCCACTTCGGCCGCGCTGAAATTAGAGTCAGTGACAATAAGATCCCGGCAGTCTTTCCAAACGTTATCGATACCTTCTGTCTTGAATTTCGCCGCTATGATTTGTGATGATATCCATTCACCATAAAAACTTATCCTGTCTTTTGACCGGGGTGTTAGCTCGCCCAGTAAGAAGATGCCGTTACAAATATCTTCTATTTCGTTGCATGCTTTCTTCACCAGGCTCAGCAACTGGCTCTGTTGGGCCAGTGGGATCAGGTCCTTTACTGCTTCCAGGTGCCGCTGCTCAATGATCGCCAGTTTTTCGTTGAACGATTCTTTGCCTTCTGCCGCAAGTGAAGCTGCTTCCAGCAATAGGTCAGTGACGCCACCCAGAGCCGAAACAACCAATACTGTTTTATCCCGTTGAATCTTTTTTTTGACGATCGTTACCACCTTAGCAATATTCTCTGCATTGGCAACCGAAGTGCCCCCGAATTTTAACACCTGCATGTATCCTGATTTAAATGATTAAAATTAATTGAAGCTGATAAGAAATCGTGTTTCCGATCAATCAGCCAAAGCCCAGGGTATGATATGGTGCAATACAATCCCGTTACGGGATTGTGGTAATTGTTGTGGTGGTGATAATAGAAGTCATAGCAACGGTAGTTGCAGGGATTGTAAAATACTTATGACTGTTAGCGTTTATCACCTCTTGGAATTGATTTGCAATATAACGAAGAATTCCAGTAATTAAAATTTATTCCCCGCGACCGGTCAGGTCACTTAGAGTGGCCTGACCAGTCGCGGGATTACCTTACCGCGGCTTCTGAGGCTTTTTTTACACTCCCGTATTTCAGCAATAATTTTTTTGCTTCCTCGTAGTCTTTTATATGCGATCGTTCCATCAGCATATTAACTCCGCGATCAACAAGTTTGTCATTGGTGAGTTGCATGTTCACCATTTTATTGTCCTCTACCCTGCCCAATTGAATCATAACAGAGGTAGATATCATGTTCAGGACGAGTTTCTGAGCTGTCCCGCTTTTCATACGAGTGCTGCCTGTCACAAATTCGGGACCTACAACGACTTCTATGGGAAAATCTGCGGCAGCGCTGACAGGTGAATCAGGATTACATGAAATGCTACCGGTAATGATTCCCTGTTCCCGGCATTTATCCAATGCCCCGATCACATATGGCGTTGTTCCACTGGCAGCGATGCCTACAACGACATCCCTGTCGGAAACATTAAAGACTTCCAGGTCCTTCCAACCCTGCTCCTTGTCATCTTCCGCAAATTCAACGGCGGATGTTATTGCTTTTTCTCCACCGGCAATGATCCCGATTACAAGGCCCTTGGGAACCCCGTAAGTGGGAGGGCATTCGCTGGCGTCTACTATGCCAAGGCGACCGCTGGTACCGGCGCCAATATAAAACAGCCTGCCGCCCATTAACATCTTATCGCTTATGACCTCAACGAGTTTTTCTATCTGGGGAATAGCTTTTTCTACCGCACCGGGAACTATCTGATCCTCTTTATTAATTTTTGTCAGTAATTCACCGATCGGCATTTTTTCCAGGTGACGATAATTACTGGGCTGTTCTGTTATTTTTTTAAACGCCATAGAATTGGTTCTGTATTCCACGAGTAAATAAAAGTTCTTAGCTGTGATACTCTGTAAGGCCGGTCATAGGACTCTTCAATATTTTACCTAACTCAAATTCATAAGAGTCGCAAAGTTCTTTCAATACGTCCTTAAATCCAAATGCCACGCTTCCCACAAAGCTAATAGGTAGTTTCCAAGCCTCGTTATATTTACACAAGTGGTAAAAAAAGAAATCATTTAGTCCGTCTTCAATAATGTTTTCGATCATGAAGTGCCCGCGGTTCTCAGACAAAAACAGGGTAAAGGAAGCAAGATAACGGTTTGCCAGCGGTTTGCGATATACGTTTTCTAATACTTCAACGGCGTTAGTATTATATTTCAGATCAAACTTATACTTAAGGTCTTCGTCAAATGTGTTGTACAAATAATACTGGATGACCTTTTTTCCCAGGTAAGCACCGCTTCCTTCATCACCTAAAATATATCCAATGCCCGGGGACTGTTTCGCTATTTTGTTTCCATTATAATAAACACAGAAAGACCCGGTGCCGAGATTGCAGGCAAGACCTTTATCTTTTCCATTGAGGGCCCGGGCAGCACCCAGCATATCATCATTTATTTCAATCGATGCTTCCGGGAACAGATGTTTCAGAGCGTTTTCAACCATCTTCACATTATCCGGATTTCTCATGCCTGTTCCATAATAATGTATTTCACTTACTGTTTTTGACCCTGCAAATACCGGCAACAGATCCTGGCGCAGCAAGTCAATCACTTTTTGTTCGGTAAAAAAATAGGGACTGATCCCTTGTGTAGTAACTGATTTTTTTTTTCCATTACTGATAAGACACCATTCGGCTTTTGTCGCGCCACTTTCCCCGATCAATATAGCTCCGGCCATAAACAATTGTTGAAATGGATGAACGTTATAATCATTCCGTTCAAATCCAGTATTTTGCGTCAAATTACATTAAAATAAACGATGGCAAATAAAAAATTGCAGGTTTGGTTACCACTGATCTTTTCAATCGTTCTGATAGCAGGAATGTACCTGGGTTATTCGATGAGTGACAGCAAAGGTTTCTTCAAAGTAGACAAGCCCAAATCCCTGCAACAGGCACTTGGATATATCCAACGGAATTATGTTGACCATGTAAATCTCGATTCATTGCAGGGAGATGCGATACAGGAGATGATGAATCATCTCGATCCTCATTCGGTTTATTTTCCGCCAGTGGAACTAAAGGAAGCTAACGAAGAACTGGAAGGTAGGTTTGAAGGTATCGGAGTTGAATTCAATGTTTTTTCCGATACCGTAAACGTTGTGTATGTAATACCCGGCGGGCCCAGCGACAAAGCCTTGCAGATTGGGGATAAAATCATCAGGGTTGATAACTATCTGATCGCTTCCAAAAATCTTTCTACGGATTCAATAAAAAAATATATACGTGGTAAAAGAGGATCAGGTGTGACACTGGAATTGATAAGGGACAACCAAAAAAAATCAGTAACTGTAACCCGTGGTACTGTGCCTGTGCCATCGGTGGATGCAGCGTACATGATTGATAAAACGACAGGTTACCTGAAGCTGAATAAATTTACCACGACAAGTTACGAGGAGGTTATGCAGGCTCTCGAGGAGTTACAAAAACAGGGATTGCAAAACCTCATCTTCGACCTGCGAGGGAATGGCGGTGGATTCATGGATGAGGCGATAGATATGGCCGATGAATTTCTCGATGATGACAAACTGATCGTTTACACCGAAGGCGCCAACAACCCGAAGCGGGAGTATCGCTGCAAGCGGCCAGGATTGTTTGAAAAAGGAAAGCTGACTGTGCTGATTGATGAGCTTTCCGCCAGTGCCAGCGAAGTGCTCACGGGCGCCTTACAGGACTGGGACCGCGCCACGATCATCGGCCGGCGCAGTTTTGGAAAAGGACTGGTTCAGCAGATGTTTGACCTCGATGACGGATCAGCTTTGCGGTTGACAATTGCCAGGTATTATACTCCCCTGGGACGTAGCATACAACGACCATATAATAAGGGAAAGAAGATCTATTACGACGAAATAGTGGAGCGTATTTCAAATGGGCAGGCATTATATGCTGATTCGAATAAAATAACAAACGAACAAAAATTCAGGACCAATAAAGGCAAAATCGTTTATGGCGGAGGCGGCATCATGCCGGATATTTTTGTACCCATCGATACCAGTTCTTACCCCCCCGGTATAAGAGACCTGCTGAGAAATGGCGGATTCAACAGTTTTGTGTACCGTTATTACTTGCAACATAAAAAAGACATAGATGCCTTTAGGTTGCCCGGCGATTTTAACCGGCAATTCAACAAAGAAGGTGATATGTGGCAGCAGTTTATCAACTATGCTTCGGGAGATTCTATTAATGTGAATACGATTTCTTCAAAACAAAAAGAGTCATTGCAGGAATTATTGAAGGCATCACTGGCAAGGTTCAGGTGGAGAAGCAACGGATTTTACCAGGTGCTAAACAATGATGACCCGGCTGTGTTGAGAGCTTTGGAAGAGATGGAGAAGTGACTGTTGCTTCGTCGCTTTGCTCCTCGCAATGACGCTAGGCAAAAGTGTAACCTGAAAAAAATCGCTGCGTTGGCAAAATCATCATTGCGAGCGAAGCGAAGCAAAAAAAAGCATCCGAACCAACTCAACTCCCGGATGCTTTAATAGGACAATTTATAAGAACTGATTTTATGATTGAGCGGCAGGTTTGTTTTCATCCCACCATTTCTTTTCCATTTTGTATGAGAAGAACAATCCAATACCGCCACCGATCGCAATAAGAGCAAAGTAGACTGCCGGGTTATTCTCCTGACGGTAATAATGCGTGATCCCATTTTCGCCTGTCCAGGAACCTGTCTGGTACAGTACATATTCACCCAAAATATAGGCTAGGAACAATCCCATACCGGAGCCGATGAGCAATAACGCCCATTTCAGATTTTTGTACGGAGCGGGACGATTTATCCTTTCACGAGGATTCATCCCCTTTTCGATCATCGCCAGGTTGCGACGGGTGAACATGTAATAGATACCGAATACGCAGGCAAAAAAGCTGACAAATAAGACAATTGCGACAAGTGCTGCTGTTGCTGGCATAAAAACTAGATTTATTGTTACTTGATTCGTTTTTGTTTGGTTTCTAAGACTACCCGTTTCATCCGGGGGTTACAGGCTTAAAGAACTTTTTCAAAAAACAGTTTACAAATACTATGACTACGGGGGCAGAAACCAGGTTACAGGCTGGCAGTAAATAATAATATGAGCATTTTTTCTCATTCGGGCCGATTCCCTGCTTGCCTGAAAATAAATGATATTTGCCTGTAACCCGGTCAGTTAAAACAGAGTCTTATACCCAGAATGTCAACCGGACTGAATGATAGCGAGATCATTAGCAAAGTGCTAACTGGTGACCAGCAGGCTTATGCTGAACTGGTGACCCGTTACCAGAACTATGTTTTTACGTTGGCATTCAGGTTTACAAAAAACCGGGAAGACGCAGAGGAAGTATCGCAGGACATTTTTGTAAAGGCCTACCGTGCCCTGGCTGATTTTAAAGGAAACTCGAAATTCAGCACCTGGCTATATACTATTGTAAATAATACCTGTATAACTTTCCTTAGGAAGAAAAAACTTCAGACGCACTCCCTGGATAAAGAAGGAGTATTTGAGGTCGCAGACAGCCAGGACTCCGGCCTGAGGGCTAACCAGGTTGAGCAGAAATCAAAAGTGGCAATGGTAAACAACGCTATAAAGATGCTGGGTGCCGACGATGCGGAGATCATAACTTTGTTTTATAAAAGCGAGCAGTCCCTGGAAGAGATCGCACAAATACTGGGTCTTGAAACAAACACGGCTAAAGTTCGTTTACATAGGGCAAGAACAAGATTAAAAGAGAAGATGCAACAGCATTTCAGCGAGGAAGTAAAAGATATTTATAATTAAACCTGTTGATAATGGAAGCAAATTACCGGGATATGGATGAGCGTCTCTGGAATTACATTGACGGCACCAGTGAGGTCGCAGAAAGATCAGCGATTGAACAGTTGATCCAGACGAATGCAGAATGGAAAGCAAAGTATCATGAGCTCCTCGATGTAAATTCGCTGCTTCAGTCTTCGGAACTGGAAGAGCCTTCTTTGCGGTTTACTAAAAATGTGATGGAAGAAATAGCCAGGCTGCATATCGCTCCCGCTGCAGGCAGTTATATCAACAACCGGGTTATCTGGGGAATCGGGATATTCTTTATTACAGTGATTCTCGGGTTTCTTGTCTATGGTTTCGGACAGATAGACTGGAGTAGTTCCGATGGGAAAATGCCCGTTGATTTTGGCAAAATAGATTACAGCAAGTTCTTCAACAATACCTATATGAACATATTTATCATGATCAATGTAGTGCTTGGCTTGTTTTTGCTCGATCGTTATTTCGCCAACAAAAGAAAGAAGTTCAGGGAAGAAATTTGAAAATTTATCGGAACAAATAACTAAAGACGCTTGATGATCAACTATCATCAGGTCCGGTAAAGCCCTTCTGTTCGCAGGAGGGCTTTTTGCGGCCTCACTCCCGGCGACATTCAATTGCTTCTCCGCCGAAGGCGGATCGCAGTGACAAGCATCCAGCATCCAGCTGCTTCCTGTACCGGCTGTTGACATTCTCCCACAAATGCTAACTATCAACTATTGGCTATCGACTCACTACTCCCGCTCAGCTTCTCGTTACAACCGCTGGGACATTGGTATAAAACCCGCCTCTTAAAAAAACTTAACTTTACAACGCACAACGTTCATTATGGATATTAAGAATAACATACTTGAAACAATAGGTAATACTCCCCTGATACGGCTGAATAAGGTAACGAAGGAT
This sequence comes from Bacteroidota bacterium, assembly GCA_005884665.1. GTDB lineage: Bacteria > Bacteroidota > Bacteroidia > Chitinophagales > Chitinophagaceae > VBAT01. The sequence goes on along the minus strand of VBAT01000023.1, from coordinate 206,640 downwards.
TTTCCGTGTGCGGTACTGGCAAAAGTGGATTATTTCAACCCAGGCAATTCCGTTAAAGACCGCATGGCATTAAAAATGGTGGAGGTGGCCGAACAGGAAGGAAAGTTGAAGCCCGGAGGTACGATCATTGAAGGCACAAGCGGTAATACAGGGATGGGGCTTGCGCTGGCAGCTGTGGTGAAAGGTTATAAATGCATTTTCGTTACGACCGATAAACAATCAAAGGAGAAAGCAGATATTTTAAAAGCCGTTGGTGCAGAGGTTATCGTTTGTCCCACCAATGTGCTACCCGAGGATCCCAGGAGTTACTACAGCGTAGCTGCGAGACTGGCGACCGAGATACCGAACTCCTATCACATGAACCAGTATGATAACCTGGCCAATCGCCTGGCGCATTATGAAACTACAGGTCCAGAGATTTGGAAGCAAACAGATGGAAAGCTTACGCATTTTGTCTGCACGGCCGGAACCGGGGGTACAATTACCGGGGTGGCTCAATACCTGAAAGAAAAAAACCCGAACATACAGATTTGGGCTATAGATGTGTATGGCTCTTTGTTAACAAAGTATTTTAGAACGGGTGAAATAGATATGAAAGAAGTTCATCCTTATATTTCCGAAGGTTTTGGGGAGGATTTCGTGCCTAAGAATTATGACATGAGCGTCATCGACCATTTTGAACAGGTGACCGATAAAGATGGAGCTGTGATGGCGCGGAAATTGGCAAAGGAAGAAGGTCTGTTTTGTGGATATAGCGCCGGTAGTTGTCTTCAGGGACTGATTCAACTCAAAAGCCGTTTGAAAAAGGATGACCTGGTTGTTTGCATTTTTCATGATCATGGCAGCCGGTATGTTGCTAAGATATACAACGACCAGTGGATGATTGAAAGAGGCTTTCTCGATGTAAAAACGTTCAAGGACGTTATTAGTTCCCGGGGTACGAAGAGACTGATAACAATTGAAGCTGATAAAACAGTTGCTGAAGCAGTCGAGCTGATGAAAAAATATGATATCGAGCAAATACCTGTAATGAATGGCAATGGCCCGGTAGGTGCTATCAGTGAAGGAGGTTTATTTCAGAAAATATTCGATAATCCAGAGATCAAGAACTCCAAAATATCAGATGTACTTGAACCTCCATTGCCCGTAGTAGCTTTTGACACGCCAGTAGAGAAGCTAAGTCCTCTTATTAACAAAGGAAATGGAGCTGTTTTGTCCAGGGATGATGGAGGAAATTATCATATCGTAACTAAATACGATGTGTTGCAGGCCCTCGGAAATTAGACACAATAAATTCTCCCTTGATATTAATCAAACTCTAAAACGTTTGCGTAAGGCCATTTTAGTAGAATTACGATTTTCAAGCAGTTATGACCGCAAAATCAGCATCGGTCTTTACGATAATTGTGGATGAATTTCTCACATGAAAGTTGAGTTGATTTGCTCTATATTCTTAATAAACTGCCAATTATATTTGTCTCCGAAGTTGATTGATAGCTGAAAGTCTAAAATCCAATATCACTGAAAAGACCGACCGAAGCTAACCGACCCAATCCTTAGAAAAACCAAACCTGAAATCCAATATCAATCAACTTCCTTCTTTGAAATAACCGTTTTTAAGTCCAAATCCTGAAGAAAAGCCGGGTCCTAGAAAATCCAGAAACTGATTCCTTTCGAAAATTATCATCCTAGAAAAACCAAACCGTCCAAAAAAGAGAGTTTGAAATCCGGGTCCAGAAAAACCAAGAGCCACAATCCCTTGAAGAACCACCAGGATCCTAAAAAACCCTCAGTAGTCACCGTGTCCAAGCCCATGAAAGAATTACAGTCCTTACCCCTCCTGCTATCCACCTGGGTCGCAGGAGGCGCGGTGATTTTTGCTTCGTCGCTCCGCTCCTCGCAATGACGTGAATCGTCTTGCTTCGCTTCGCTCGCAATGACGTAATTCATAATTCCTCCCGCTCAAAACTCTTAACTCTACACTCTAAACTCCCATTGTATTTTTGCTACAAACGGCAACATGCCTTCATTTACTGACCAAACAGGTCGAACAATAACACTCGACAAGACGCCACAACGTATCATCTCTTTGGTACCCTCGCAGACTGAATTGCTTTACAGCCTGGGATTGGATCAGGAAGTTGTCGGGATCACCAAATTTTGTGTGCATCCTGAAGAATGGTTTCGTAGCAAAATAAGAATTGGGGGAACCAAGGAGCTAAAGCCCGAGATCATACACCAATTAAAGCCCGATCTTATTATTGCTAATAAAGAAGAGAATGTAAAGGAGCAGGTAGAAGAACTGGCAGCGCACTACCCGTTGTGGGTAAGCGATGTCAATGATGTCGCCAGTGCCTTTGAAATGATCAGCCAGGTAGGCTTGTTGACAGACAGACCGGCTAAAGCTGGTGAACTGGTGGCCGCCATTCAGACAAAATTTTCCCAATTGCCCATTACCCGTTTAAAACCATCGGTAACTTATCTTATCTGGAGGGATCCCTACATGTCGACAGGCGGTGATACATTTATTAATGCGATGTTGGAAGCAGCGGGTTTTAAAAACATATTTTCCGACAGATCCCGTTACCCGGAATTAACCATCCGTGAACTTCAATCTCACGATCCTGAATTCATTTTTCTTTCTTCAGAACCCTTTCCTTTCAAACACAAACATATTGAAGAGTTGCAGCCGTTTTTTCCTCAAACCGAGATAATACTGGTCGATGGAGAAATGTTCAGCTGGTATGGAAGTCGGATGATAAAAGCCGCCAGCTATTTCCGGGATCTTCAAGAAAGATTGGATTTTCAAATCTAATCGTCTGAATTTATTATTCGGCGTTTTGTCTCTTAGGTTAATATTTCGCACCGATGGCGCGAATGGCACCATTGTTAATGTTGCTACCGGGACCAGCATGCATTCAATTGCTTCGCTCCGCCTGCTTGCCGTCCTTGCTTCGCTGCAGCGACGCAAAGGCGCAGTAGGCAGGCTCGCAATGACAGTATCCAGCATCCAGCATCTGGCGGCCACTATCGCCTATCGACTGCTTTTTGTATCTTCCCCGCGAATGACTTTCTTCGACAACAATATCAACCACGACCCTGACGAAAAAAATCAACCTTCCCGTAAAAAACCGATGTTTCCGGTTACGAGGGCGCTTCGCTCCTATCTTAAACATCATAACCGTGAAGTGAAATTACCTGTATCCTATACTGATCTTCTGCATTACACATTTTCAGTTCCCATCAAAGATAAAAGTGGTAAAGACACTTTATGGGAAAAAACGTCTTATGACAGCCACGAATGGAATTACATCCGTGATGGGCTGATAAAAATCTATGCCATTCTCAAGACAGAAGGGGATCTTTCATTTACTCCTCATCTCGATGTGGCAAGAGTGGACTATTGCACTTTTGGCAACTCGCATCCATTTCGAATTCGCATTGTGAATAAGTACAATGATAACTATGACCATTATTACATCAAAATAGCAGATGCTTCACGTATCTATGGACTTGAACTGGAGCATATCCTCTCCCCTAACAGAATCGTATTTTTCACCTGCGATAACACATTGGTCGAAGAACATATACCCGGCATACCGGGCGATCTTTTTATCAAACAACTCGATGAGCCATTGACCAACAAGATCCGGTTGGCCAAGGAGTTTGTCAAATTCAACGAGAGGTGTTTTGTAAGGTTGCTCGGCGATATGCGCAGCTATAATTTTGTTGTTGATATTACTCCTGACATCGAGGATTTTCAATACCGTATCCGCGCCATTGATTTTGACCAGCAATCGTATGAAGGACGAAAGAATCTCTATCTTCCACAATTTTTCAAGGAAAATTACCCGTATGTGCATCTTTCGCTATCGCACCTGAACAATGAATCCATTGCTCAATACCAGGCAGAAGAAAGAACACTGATCACATTTCGCCTGGCCTCGTCCCGTTATCGCATTAAAGAGTTGCTGGATGTGATGGCCGACGATAATATTTCAACGGAAGAAAAAATAAACCAGCTCAAGCACCAACTCAATGATCATTTTAAAACGAACGTTTTTAGCAGGTGCAAATCGATGGGACAGGTCGTAAAAAGACATTTGAAGCAAACATTGCAGAAAAATTTGATGATGATCCAGAAAAACATAGGGAAATCGAGTGATTAAGGGGTTCTGCCTATATTTGCGACCGATTGCCAGCCAAACCTATTTGTTAAAACTAAATTCAAATTCAAACCAGACCTGCCATGGCATCTAAAAAAATCAGTGACCTTCTTGGTGACAAAGCTGAATACCTGCTGAGTCATCAATCCAAAACAGTTTCCAAAGATCAGTTACATCTTCCCGGCCCCGATTTCGTCGATCGAATCTGGACTCCTTCCGATCGACACCCACAAGTGCTGCGCAATCTCCAGAGCATGTACAATAACGGGAGACTGGCAAATAGCGGCTACCTGTCCATCCTTCCCGTTGACCAGGGTATTGAGCATAGCGGCGGCGCTTCTTTTGCCAAAAACCCCATCTATTTCGATCCTGAAAACATTATCAAGCTGGGTATTGAAGGTGGATGCAATGCGGTTGCCACCACTTTCGGCGGTCTTGGCTTCCTGGCCAGGAGATATGCACATAAAATCCCTTTCATTGTTAAGGTCAACCATAACGAGTTTCTTACATATCCCAATAAGTTCGACCAGATCATGTTTGCTTCTATCAAAGCCAGCTGGAACCTGGGTGCTGCTGCAATTGGAGCTACCATTTACTTTGGAAGCGATGAATCCACCCGGCAGATCCAGGAAGTAAGCAGAGCTTTTGAAATGGCTCATGAATTAGGTATGGCCACCATTCTCTGGTGCTACCTTAGAAATCCTGCATTTAAAACGAAAGAAAAGGATTATCACGTATCTGCTGACCTGACTGGCCAGGCCAACCATCTCGGCGTTACGATCGAGGCAGACATCATCAAACAAAAACTACCGGAAAATAATGGCGGTTACCTCGCTCTCAATACAAAAGAATCAGCATACGGTAAGAATGATAAACGTATTTATGATGAGCTGACCAGCGATCACCCGATCGATCTCTGCCGTTACCAGGTAGCCAATTGTTATATGGGTCGCGCCGGATTGATCAATTCAGGTGGCGCTTCTTCGGGTGCCGGTGATCTTGCCGAAGCTGTAGTAACAGCTGTGGTCAATAAAAGAGCCGGCGGCATGGGGCTGATCAGCGGCCGTAAAGCCTTCCAAAGACCGATGAAAGAAGGTATCGAGATATTGAATGCGGTACAGGACGTGTATTTGGATAAAACCGTGACGATCGCTTAAAGAGAAATCAATATTTTTAAAGGTAAAAAATGGAGCCTTTCTTAGCGGAAAGGCTTTTTTATTTGTCCAGTTGGCCGCTTCTCATCTGCGAAAAGCGGGTTAGGATATACATTCTTAACTTTGTGATGCTGTCTTTCTGGTAATGATTTCCTGTTGTTACCGACACTTCCTGAAGAAAATACTATTGAACAACCAGGCACTGAATAGCTCAAATCTCAATTGAGTCATCGGGACTCTTTCTTTTACTATGATAACTGTAAAACGGGCGTATGAAAACAAAATATTCAATAGAGCTAAGAAGAGATTATTTGTACTTCACAATCACGGGTGAGTACGACAGAAGGGAGTTTTTCTTACATGCGGAACTCCTGTCCAGGGAATGCCAGAAAGAAAAAATCAGTAAGATTCTTGTAAATGCTTTACAAATGTCGGGCACTGATTTAACCACGATGGAGCGTTATTTGGTGGGCGAAAAAATTGCAGAGATGTTCCCCACAATAAAGTTGGCTGTTGCCTGGCCGGAAAAAGATATCGACAAATTTGCAGAAACTGTGGCGACTAACCGCGGCGGTTTTATCCAGGTAATGCCGGACGTGGAAAGTGCTGAAAAATGGTTATTGATGCGGGTCTAAGCAGCATTTATGACTGTATATTAACACTCTCCTGTTTTTGTTGGCATATTTTCTGACGCCAATATGTTATAAATACAATAATAATTATGAAAAATATAAAAACTTTCCTGACTTTTCTTTTGTTCAATACACTTGCACTATCAGTGGTCAATGCTCAGGATAAAAAGCCAGAAGAAGTGAAAAAAATGATCGAAGAGCAAAACTATATTTTTAAGGCGGAGCGCGTTTTACCACAGAGCGGTAGAAGCCGGCAGTTGACATCCGAATACGATCTGACTATAGCCCCAGATACAATCGTTTCCTTTCTCCCTTATTTCGGTCGTGCTTATTCTGCGCCAATCAATCCTTCCGATGGCGGCATAAAATTTACGTCGACCAAATTTGAATATAAACGTAATGCAAAGGGTAAAGGTTGGGAAGTATCGATCCGGCCTGGCGATGCTTCGGATGTACAACAACTTTATCTCAACGTGTATGACAATGGACGGGCGAGACTGCAGGTGATTAGTATAAACAGGCAGCCAATATCGTTTGACGGATACGTGATCGAAGGCAGGGAAAGAAATAAAAAAGCTTTCTAGCACATTTTGGCTTCTGCTAAGTTCCCTGCATCCAGTCTATGGATCGGAAACCTGAATACGATAGTCGTTATGCGCTGGCGTTGGTTCATTATATCCAGTTGACCGCCGGCTTGCTGGGCAAGTGGCACTATATCCTGCAGGCTGCAGGCAACAGCGTACGTGTTAAAACTATTGCTGTCCTTTACTAATATTTCAATCATATTGCTATACAGTTCCCGGGCAGATATTCTAATGCAGCTCTCTCTTGCGTTGTTGACTACAGATCGCAATATGCCATCAATAACCCGGGATACTGCGTTCTTGTCTCCATACAGGCCAAGATGCGGAGCCACATCGTTTACCAGGAAACTGTTGTTGCGAACTGCTAAAGGCAATAAAGGTTGTGCAAGATGCTGAATTAAATTCTGCAATCCTCCTTTTGCTGGATTATAAGGGTGCGTGATCTGAACAGCTTCCGCTGAGTTCACTGGATTGATACTTTCCATAGCGTACATGAGGGATTTTTTATATGGATCAAAGTACGCACAGTGCAATGAAGTCTCCAATAGACAGTTTTGTCATTAACAGGTAATATTTGGCAAGGGCCAGGGGTAGAATTTTAACTACAAACTTTTGCTTAGTCTTTAGTCGTCATGACCATGTATATTATCTTCTTTCGTATAAGGAAAGCTGAATTCAACGGTCGTTATTTTCTGTCGCTGGTTCATGATGTTCAGGAAACCTCCAACCTGTTCGGCCAGCGGCACAATTCGTTGAAGAGCGCATGCAACTGCGTAAGTATTATAGCAGTTATTATCTCTTACAGATATCCTGACCGTATTGCCAAATAATTCCCTCGCAGATACCTGGATATCGCCTTCCGTAGCGTTAGCAATGATTGCATGCAACATGCCGTGTATGACTGCAAAGAAAGTTTCCTCACATGTGTTTATGACAAGGTCGGTGGCAACCTGGTTTATAACCCTGCTTTTACCGGTCAGTTGCGGTGATGATAAAGAAAGATCTTTGACAACTTCATCCACTAGTTGGTGTAAAGGGACATGGGTCCTGCTGCCGTCGCCTGTTATGCTATTCGTGCGTTTCATAAGAACTGTTTTTTGGGTTTGTCATCCCTTACCTGTTTAGATAATAAGGGACCGGCATAAGCCAGTCCCGGTTCGTATTGCATTCAAAGGATATCGGATGCTGTTTCACGGGGCTAGTTCCTTCATTAGGGTAATCACCATTTTTTCTGTTTTCACAGGAAATGACGTAACAATAGCTAACCGCTCCCGCAAAACGGGAAAACAATACGTTACTAAAAACTGCAGCTACTACTGCAAAGAATTAATCAGGTTTGGGTTCAATTAGTTTAGGATCTGGTCACGGATAGGATAAGCATTCGGAGGTTAAATAGAAAATTCAACGGAATAAGTTCAATGTTTTACCCATCTTTCATAAACCGTGCCAGCATGAAGACATTGTGCGAAAATTGAAGAGAGTAGTAGCAAGAGGTTATAAATCAATTAGTAAAAACTCTTAAAATTGTCGTTTTGTTGGATGAATTATCAAGGTTAATTCACCGAACCTGTTAAGTCCAGCAGCTGAGTTATTTTCAGCCCAAAAAAATTGTAACCGCGATCGCCGAATGCATTTTTATAACTGCACTGATATTCCATGTGGTGTTGCGAGTCTTACAGTTACCGGCGGAATTGCAAAAAGCAGGCGTCGTCCGTTGTTTTACTTCGTATTTGAACTACCGCAGACGCATTTATTTTTTCTAAGACCAGATACGTATACAGATAGCATGGCATTTGACGTTAGCCGTCCATGCGGAAGCTTCCTGTATTTGTCGCCTTCCTTCTATTGTTAGTTGTTCTCATCGTTTCTTGCGGTAAGACCGGGGCTGCATTACAGGAGCCTGTGGATTGCAGTACTGTCATCAACAAAAATTTCGCTACTGATATTAACCCAATCGTTCAATCTACGTGCAACCAGCAAGGTTGCCATGACGTGGCAAGCATCAATGGTCCGGGTCCTCTTACAAATTATAGCCAGGTATTTAATGCACGGCTCGTCATCCGCGGCGCTATTGAATCAGGACTGATGCCGCAAAACTCTACTCTTTCAAAAAATCAGCGTAACGCGATTATCTGCTGGATAGATGGCGGGGCGCCTAATAATTAGTTGACTGGTTAATTGGTTGATTAGTTAATTAGTGGTTAGGTGAAAGGCGGTAAAAATAGGCCTGGCACTTTCTTTCCATCCCGCCAATCCTTTATATTTAGGGCCTTAAACTACTGCTATGGCGAGAATAATTCTGCTCCTGTTTTTTGTCGTTAGTTCTGTCCAGGTTTTTTGTCAACAAAAATTAGAAAAGCTTACCGTCGAAAAGATCATGCGGGACCCTAAATGGATCGGCACCTCTCCTTCCAACCCGGCATGGAGCAATGATGGTACTACACTTTATTTTTCCTGGAATCCGGATAAAGCACCGAATGATTCGCTCTACTACATTACACTAAGCAGCAGGGTTCCCGTCAAAGCTTCAGTAGTACAAAAGCAGGGTTTTGTTTCGCCCAATGCTTACGTTTATAATAATGCCAGGACAGCTTATGCTTATGCCAGAGAAGGAGATATTTTTTATACAGATATTAAGACGAATACAACCCGCCGTATCACGCAAACTGTAGACCCCGAGACAAACCCACAATTTTCCTTTAATCAAACAAAGATTGTTTATAACCGCAGTCCAAATCTTTATGCGTGGGATATTATCACTGGTGAAACTATGCAATTGACTAATATAAGAGCTGGTGAAGCCCCTGCGCAACCACAACAAACAGGAGGTTTTCAGCGAGGTGGCGGTGGAAATTTCCAGGGAAGAGGTGGGACCTCCGGTAATGCCAACCAACAGGAAGATTGGTTAAAGAATGATCAACTGCAAACTTTTGACGTGCTCAGAAGCCGCAAAGAAAAAACAGACCTGGCTACCGCATATAATACCAGCAACCGTCGAAAAGAAATGCGTAGTATCTCAATTGAAGACAGGACACTACAAGGTCTCACAGTAAGCCCCGATGGCCGGTTCGTGAGTTATAGCCTTGTCCGGCAACCTGCTAATGCAAAGGCTACAATTGTCCCTAACTATGTAACTGAATCGGGTTTTACAACTGATATAAATGGCAGAACCAAAGTCGGCGCCGCGCAACGCGCCGTTGAATTTTTTATTTATGATCGTGAACGGGATACGGTTTGGGCTGTTAAAACAGATTCGATACCTGGGATCAAAGACCTTCCAGATTATGTGAAAGATTATCCTAAACAACTTGAAGAAAGAAAGAGACGGAATGTCAACCGCCCGGTAAGTTTCATTGGTCCTAGCTGGTCTCCGAAAGGAACTTATGCTGTATTGGATATACGTTCGGACGATAGCAAAGATCGCTGGTTGATGTTGTGGGATACTGCCACCAATAAATTAAGATTGCTTGACCGGCAAAGAGATGAAGCCTGGATCGGCGGACCGGGGATCGGTTTTGGTGGCACAGGCTGGATAGATGATAACACTTTTTGGTTCCAGTCTGAAGCAACAGGTTATTCTCATTTATATGCTATCAATATTTCTACTGGCGAAAAGAGAGCCCTAACGTCTGGTAAATACGAGGTTCAGCAATCTATTCTTTCAAAAGACAAGAAATATTTTTATATCACTACCAATGAAGTGCATCCCGGGGAACAGCAATTTTACAGGTTAACTATAGCTGACGGGAAAGAAGAACGCATCACTACGATGACTGGCGCTAACCAGGTAACTATATCGCCTGATGAAAAACAGGTTGCTATTCTCTATTCCTATTCCAATAAACCCTGGGAATTGTATGTGCAGGAAAATAAACCGAATGGAAAACTGGAACAGGTAACCAATAAGGCGCAGTCAGATGAATTTAAATCCTATCCCTGGAGAGACCCTGAAATCGTAACTTTTACTGCAAGGGACGGCGCGACTGTTTACGGCAGGTTGTTTAAGCCAACTAATCCCGATCCTCATAAACCGGCTGTATTGTTTGTCCACGGCGCTGGTTATTTACAGAATGCACATAAATGGTGGAGCAGTTATTTCCGCGAATACATGTTCAACAATCTTCTCGCCGACAATGGTTACTATGTCCTGGATATTGATTACCGCGGCAGTGCCGGGTATGGCCGCGACTGGCGTACGGGTATCTACCGTCATATGGGCGGCAAGGACCTCACCGACCATGTTGATGGAGTAAACTGGTTGGTCAAAACTTACGGTGTAGACCCAAAGCGTGTTGGACTATACGGTGGATCTTATGGGGGTTTCATTACGCTAATGGGAATGTTTACCGAACCCGATGTATTTGCTGCAGGCGCAGGATTAAGGTCCGTTACGGATTGGGCCAACTACAATCATGGTTATACTTCAAATATTCTCAACGAACCTTATACCGACAGCATCGCCTATCATAAAAGCTCGCCGATCTATTATGCGAATGGGCTGAAAGGGCATTTGCTGATGTGCCACGGCATGGTGGATGTGAACGTTCATTTCCAGGACATCGTAAAGGTTACCCAACGGCTGATTGAATTAGGTAAGGATAACTGGGAACTGGCGGTTTATCCCATGGAGGATCACGGCTTCGTGGAACCGAGTAGTTGGACGGATGAGTATAAGCGGGTGTTTAAGCTATTTGAAGGGGTGCTTAAAAAGTAGCAAGCCTCGTGTAATGAAATACCTTAAAAGAGTAATTTTATATAACAAGTCTCCATCATGAGATTACTGTTATTTACTGTAGTTGTATTTATAAATCTGAGTTCGCGTTGCCAGCCATCTGCAGAAAAGATCTTCTCCTTGCTTGATGGAAAAAAGTTTTCGTCGTTTAATAACTATGTTAAAGATTCGGGAAATAAAGACATCTTAAAACTTAGAATAGACCCCTTCTCGTCGAGAGAAATCATTCCCCGATTTGAGGAAACAGTGGTCGACGTCTTCGAAAACCAGCCGGAATTCATATCGTACAGGATAAATCTCCTTTCAGGTGATGATGTTATCTTTTTCTACGAGATACGTAATAAATCTGGCGATTCAACTATTAAACTGTATAAAAATTTGCCTGTCTTTGAACAGTTTGAAAGTAAGTTTGAAGAGATCTATGGAGCACGGATGGATTATGCCGATCTTTTTTTGACAGATATTGTTTTCGGAGATCATTGCGGAATGATAGGTAAGAATCCTGGAGAATGCGAACAAATGATAAGCTACGTCGATCATTGGGATATTCTTTCGCTCAGGAAATGGTTACGATCTCCGAATGTCGAAAAACAGATGTACGGCGCAAGGGGCATCAGGCTTCTTGAGAAAAAAGGATATATGCTTACCACGGATGAGCTTCGAATATTTAAAATTTTACAGGAGAAAAAGGGAAACGTTCATACATGCTCGGGCTGCACTTTCATGGGTTTACCAATTGACTTTGTTGCCTCTGAAATCGCAGATAACTATCCCGGGTATGAGTGGGGTATCGAAGATTTTTCGCCCAAACCATTGCATCTGCCTACTATTGCAGGAATTATTTTTTGCATTATCCTAATTTTTAGCGTTGGTTATGTGCTAAAAAATAAACGAAAGGACAATTAAATTTTCGCCAGGTCGCAACATCATAATTCACCCCGTAAATATTGAAGAGCCACTTCTCCCTTGATCGCCCAGGTTTGGTGTGTAGCAGGTTGACCCGCAAATATCACCCCGGTAAACCGATATACGACCTGGTTATTCGCATTCCTGAATTTACCAATAACTGGCGCACCGGAATATCCCTGCGCTGCATAGGGCCGGATGAAATAGTAATAACGGGCCGTTGCATTGACGATAGCTCTCGCACTATCGGAAGCAGAAGGAAAATTGATCTTTAATGAGGCATCATAATCGGCAAATCCACCTGGATTCACTTTGCCTTCGATATGTTGCTGGGTGACAGAAAAGGGAATGACCTTACCGGGCGGAGTTGGATAGCCAAACACAACGACTTCTTCAGGTTCCCGGTTGAAATAATTTTCATCAATAAGATCGTTGATATAAACGATATCTGCATCTGCAGGTACATGCACAGGTATTTTTAAAAGATCAATGCGATCGACCATGCTGAATAATTCTGTCTTACCCGTCGTTGTATCGCTGATATCAATGGTCATCAGTCTCCATTCCCCGGAATTTTTTACCGGATATTTCAAATACAGGGTGTCAGAACTAAAATTGATAACCTGTTTCAGAGGGTTCATCCCTTTGATCGCATGATAATTGCTTACGATGTAACTCGAATTCCCTGACAGGTAGAAAAATGCGGTGCCGGTATGTTGCTGGTCGCCATCAACTACGAAGATCGGGTAGCTGTACCTTGATAATTCCTGGCCGGGCTCAGCATGCGCTGCCGTTAAAAAAGGCAGCGCCAGCATACAGGAAGTCATTAGGGTGAATGTTTGCATGGTTCTCATAGAACCCTGTAAATTAAGCAAGGACAACAAGAAAAAGGTTATAAAAATGTCAATATTGCTTTCGATTTCAGTTTGTGCGAGAGTGTTACTAAAATAAATGCTTTCATATCCCGGAATTTTTTAATTTCGATGTCTTCCCTATACTCTACGAAATTCCAGCTCCTTCCCCGTGAAATGGTATTAAAGTTGCCAATTCTATGACGCCCGAATTAAAGACGGCCTGTGAAGTCATCTTCCAGGAACACAAGATTTCCACCCAACCCATAAAATGGAGCAAGGATACTTTCCGTGGACGCATATCCATCGGCCTGTCCGAGGTTGCCAGGGAAACACTGGTAAAAAAGAACATCATCGTTCAACCCAACAAAGCTAATAAGGTATTTACCCTGCTCAATCCAGATGTGGCTACAGCGACCAGTTTCGAAGAAGCTGAAAAGATCATAGTGACCAAGAAACCTGCCATAGCAATGCAGCTTGCCTATGACCCGGAAGCTTACATAAACGATCATGTGTATGGATTTGCGGCCACCCCGCGCCGCTATTCTCACCAGTTAGTGGCGACAAATGAGAATACCGAAACGGTCACTTTTACAATAGAGAAATCAAAGTGGTACCTGAGACCATTCTTTTGCTACGTTGTATGGCCACTTTGTGCAATAGCTGCCGGCGCTTTATTTACGCGATTGATAGCGATCATCCAGAAAGAATTCTTTTTCGGTTAGTTTTTTATCCGCTTATATTTTTCAATATTCATTCGATCGACACCGGCGCTTTCTACTTTTTCGATCCCGGTTTGAATAAGCGTATCATCTTTGATTGAAACAGTAAAAGGAAATGAATGCCCTTCCCAGTTCCTGTCGTTGCAATAATCGAGGTGTTCGGTATATTGATCTTTTGAGAGTGTGTAAGTTCCACCACCGGAAGAATAGATCGCGGTGTCCTTTCCTTTAGTTATGTCATGCAACAAAAAGGCAAAATGCGTGGCATTGATGATCTTGATCATCTTTTGGCTCTTCGTGTAGTCTGTCGTAACGGTATCGTCTTTTGTTATTGTAGTTCCGGAAATCAACTGCCAGGTTCCTTCCAGCGGCGTATGCTTTGCTTCTTCCGCCCGGGTTGGTGAGCTATCGTTATTGCAGGAGATGAATAGGGCCGAGACCAGTATAAAAAATGTGACTTGCTTCATATTTTTATTTTGAAGATAAGATACAAACAGCAAAAAATCGAGAAAGCAGAGTTGCCATGGAATACACGGGTATCTGCTGCCGGCTGCCGGATGCCCGGTGCCGGATGTGAATTGATAGGAAGCTGATACCTGCATTTGAGACCAGACAACTGACACCTGACATCTGAATACCGAGTATCTTTACTTCCGTTAAACATTCTGTATGGAAACCATCAGGATTGCCACCGCGCAATTTGAAAACAAGAGCAATGACAAAGAGTACAATTTATCGGTGATTGAACGACTGGCTGGCCGGGCCGCGCAACTGGGTTCTGCGGCGGTGGCCTTTCATGAATGTTCCATCACGGGATACACATTTGCCCGCCATCTTTCGAAAGAGGAAATGCTGGAACTGGCGGAGCTGATCCCGGAGGGTCCGAGCATTCTTCGGCTTATGGCCATCGCGAAGAAACATAATATTGCAGTGTTAGCTGGCCTATTCGAAAAAGACGAACAGGAAAACCTGTTTAAAGCTTATGTGTGCGTGGATAAAAATGGAGTGGTTGCCAAGTTCAGGAAGCTGCACCCCTTTATCAATCCTTATCTCACCCCAGGTAACGAGTATTGCGTTTTTGACTTGCAAGGATGGAAATGCGGGATATTGATCTGTTATGATAACAACATTATCGAAAACGTAAGGGCCACTACCCTACTGGGCGCCGAGATCATTTTTATGCCGCATGTCACTATGTGCACACCTTCAACAAGACCT
>VBAT01000023.1:157918-191641 GCA_005884665.1 Bacteroidota bacterium | reverse complement strand
TTGGCATAACCGCTTCAACGATCCTACTTCGCTGCGGTTGGAATTCGATGGAATGAAGGGGCGTCAATGGTTGATGAAATGGCTGCCTTCAAGAGCATACGATAATGGAGTATACGTCGTCTTTTCCAACCCGATCGGTATGGACGATGACCAGTTGAAGAACGGTTGTTCGATGATCATTGATCCCTTCGGAGATATCAATGCGGAATGCAGGGAACTGGGCGATGATGTGGTGACAGCTTTATTGAACAGGGACAAACTTACAAAGGCCGGCGGCTATCGTTACCTCAAAGCCAGGCGCCCCGAACTATACGCAGAAATTATCGGGCAGCCTCATGTACCGGAACAGAAAGTGATCTGGTTGCAGCAGGCACAATAAAGATTGACCGTATCACAGAGATGAAAAAGGAGAATGATCCATGATCAAAAAAAGTATAGCCATACTTGTGTATGGTAATGCCCATTCACAAAGGGATGCGGTAACAGAAGAAAAGTACAAAGACCTGGCCGGTGCTTTTTCGGCACAGGGTTTTACTATCAAATCAGTTTCATATAATGATGAGGACGCGGATAAGCTCAGGAGCACTCTTTTGAATTTTGATGCCATCCTGGTTTGGGTAAATCCCATTGAGCAGGATAAGGATAGGAAAAGGCTGGACAGGCTTCTTTGCGAACTATCTGATCAGGGTCGTTTTGTTTCAACTCATCCGGACGTGATATTAAAGATGGGTACCAAGGATATCCTTTATAAAACAAAAGACATAGATTGGAGCGGCGACGTAAAAATGTATTCGAGCTTTGAGGATTTTACCGGCCGGTTCGCTGAATCCCTACAAACGTCTCAGGTAAGGGTATTGAAGCAATATCGTGGTAACGGCGGGAATGGTGTGTACAAAATCAGTTATAATAAGAATGAAAACAATATCAGCCTCGTTCATGCCAAAGAAAGCGAAGTGGAACGCATCTTATCCTGGGATGATTTTTTCAAAGAATTTAGTCCTTTTTTTGCCGATGGGGCAGTGCTGATCGACCAGGAATGGAATAAGAATATGAAGAATGGAATGGTCAGGTGTTATTTGTCCGGGAAAAAAGTCGCCGGTTTTGGATACCAGGAGATCAATGCACTCTATGAGCGGAAGGGTACCCGCATTTTACCGGGTAAGCGCTATTATTTTACTGAAAACTGCGGATTGTTCCATGACCTGAGAGCGATCATGGAAAATAGATGGGTAACTCAGCTTCAAAAGAGTTTATCCATCGATGACAACATGTTGCCTGTGATCTGGGATGCCGATTTTTTCATAAACGATCCTGGCAGTAATGATATTGACGGCAAATACATGCTTTGCGAAATTAATGTTAGCTGTGTATCCCCTTTTCCGCCAAGCGCGATTAAATTTATGGTCGAAGAAGTTGGTAACAGGATAAGATGAAAGAATACCTTTTTTCCTACGGCACTTTACAGAAACCAAATGTCCAGGTAGAATTATTCGGACGACTTTTACACGGCACCCCGGATGTGTTGGAGCATTACAAGCTCGTTGGTATTGAAATTAATGATGAAAAATTTCTCGCAACCGGCGCAGACAAACATCAGAAGACCCTGGCACATTCCACAGATCCAAGCGATGTCATCGAAGGAATGGTTTTTGAAATATCCCCAGATGAGCTGTTGATGGCAGATACATATGAGCCGGTGAATTATAAAAAAATTAAGGTGAAGCTTCGATCGGGCAAAGGGGCATGGATTTATGTGGCAGATCTGGAATAAAAAGTCGACAGTACGATCGAAGGATCATTGAGACGATGCTGGATGCTAGTCTCTACGCAGGATTGCCAATTAAAGCTTAGTACGCTTGACCAGGTGAATTTTAGGACGATATATTGCCGTTTTGCGAAAAGTAACATTGTCATTACATTCGGTTTGCGGTAAATGTTTATTTTAGACACTTTCGGATCGCAGGGCATAAAAATTTATTTATGGATAAAACAGGTGAGACTTTTTTCGCTCCCCAACTCTATATCAGGAATGGGGTAAGGGATATCAGTTTTTATGAGAAAGCCTTTGGAGCAGTTGAACTTCAGCGTTGGACAAATGATGATGGCACCGTTCATGTCGCCGAACTATCGATTGAAGGGGCCTTATTCCATCTTCATGAAGAAGTTTCCAGGGTTAGCCAGTTCAGCCCCGAAAAATTCAATGGTACTACAACGCTTATTGGATTGTTTGTGCCGGATGTGGACACGGTTATGGACCGCGCAATTGCTGCAGGCGCAACAGTGATATCTCCCGCTCAAAGCTATGACTATGGCTATCGGCAGGGGGAAATACAAGATCCATTTGGACATCAATGGATGATCGAGATGAAAATATAGGATGCTGGTATTAGCCGAAAAAAATGCTGCCTGAATCAGGCTGCTTTGCTTACAGGACCTGGCAGGTTCCCGTAAAGCTGGTAGATCGCTTTTTTGAATTCTATTCTTTTACGTCTCGAAACTGTTAGTCTTTCATCATTGACAAGGACCACCTCGGAACCGCCCTGCGCATTATAGGCACGGATATATTGCATATTTACCAAATGGCTTCTGTGTAATCTTGTAAAGAGACGATGAGCCAGTTTTTCTTCAAACCACGACAGAACCTTCGCCACAACCAGGGATTTCCCATTGATAAAATATAGCTTACTGTAATTGCTTATGGCTTCAATGCGCAGGATGGAATCGATATCGATTATCTCAAGTCCTTTGGACGTACCCAGTAACAGGATACTTTCCCTGGCAGTTATCTCGGAATACTCCGGAAAACTGATTGAACTGTATGTTTCGAACATAGCCGTCTTTTTGATAGTGACCGGGAGTATTACTCCAGGATAAGATTTGGTTTATGGCTATAAAGAAAATACAAAGATTCCCGGCAGTAAAGTGACGGTTGTATGAGTTGCTTGTTTCCTTAGATGAATTGTTTAATTATAGCCAGGCCGGCGCGGAACAGGAATTGTACCCTCCGTCTTTTGTTAATTATTACAAGGTAAATAACCTTTGTTTTTCGTTCCTCGTTCTATAACTTTCGCAATTAAACGGACAATCCATGAAAAGACTGTTAACTGGCATCCTCTTATTTTTCGTTATGTGTCTCCAGGGCAGAGCCCAGGGGATAAAGCGTGATACCGTCAAGGTCGGCATTTACATCACAAGCATTCATGATATCGACTTTAAGCAAAAGGAGTACACAATCACTTTCTGGTTATGGCTGAAATACCGCAACCCGGCGTTCGAGTTTTCTAAATTTCTCGAGGTTCCGCAGGCGAAAACTGTTGATAAATCTTTTTATACAATAGACAGTTCCGACGGAAGGGTGACAATGCAGATGAAACTGCAATGCGTGATGAAAGATTCCTGGCGTATCGCCAATTTTCCCTATGATAAACAAACATTGCGGTTGTCAATCGAAAATTCGCAGTATGATTCCCGCTACCTGGTTTTTGTACCCGATACTGTAGGTCAGCATTTCGATCCCAGGTTCACCCTGCGGGGATGGACGATCGACAGTTGTGTTATCTCAACGGGAATAAAAGCGTATGAGACGGCATTCGGGGATGAAAGCTTTACAAAACCACATACGGAGTACGGATCTTTCAGGGCAAGGCTGGTAATACGAAGGGACGCTTCGGGCTTATTTTGGAAAATGTTCCTGGGCATGTATCTTGCTTTCCTGATCGCGTATACCTGTTTTTATATACATACTGATGGAATTGATTCCCGCTTCGGGTTAAGCGTAGGTTCGCTGTTTGCCGTTATCGGTAATAAGTATATCGTTGATTCATCCTTGCCGGAATCGACTTCGTTTACCCTGGTGGATACCCTGCATGGGCTTACGCTGTTCTTTATCTTTTCTGTGATTGCCTGTACAGCTTATTCTTTAAAGCTCGTCAAAAAAAATAAACACGAAAAAGCGCATCGGTTTGATATGGCGGCAGCACAGGTAATATTGCTGGTCTACGTAGTGGCGAACATTTGGTTTATTTCACAGGCGAAAGGAGGTTGATATCTGTACTGGCTATAAATAAAAAAAGCTCCGCAATGGGAGCTGAACAATAAAAAAAGTAATTCTTATTTTACATTCTTTGAAATGTGCTTTGCCATGTCAAACATAGAAACCTGAGATTTACCGCCGAATACGGGTTTCAGTTTAGCATCTGCATTGATCATTCGTTTATTAGCTTTATCCTGCAATTTATTGGCTTTAATGTAAACCCATAATTTCTTTACGATCTCCGTACGGGGTACTGGTTTACTTCCGATAACATTAGCAAGGGAATCGCTGAGAGTAAGAGGTTTCATAAAGGCTGCGGATGGTTTACGCGCAGATTTCTTTTTAGCCGGTTTTTTAGCTGCTGCTTTTTTTGCAGGTTTCTTTTTTGTAGCCATGATGTTTTAATTTTTGAGATTTTTAATGGACTTTCAGTTCTTATCGGCACCAAATATAGGGGATTTAATCACATAGGAAACTGGCAGCCATTTTTTTTCCCCACCTTGTATCAACTATCCGGTGGATAGTTTTCCGAAGGGAATTTGGGTAGAATCGGTATTTTGAACCTGCCGGAGTACTATCACGGGCTTATTAAATCAAGATAAGTTCAGGTATGCAAAGTGTCTCCGGTTGCTGTCCGGCTCCCGCTATCCGCTAAGTGTTTCGATCCGTCTTCAACCAACTAACTGTATTATCATGGATAAACTCATCAGACCCGGCCGTATCATATATGCTATTGGCATCATGGCCCTCGGTGTACTTTGTTTTATTATGAAGGACTTTATCGTTGGCCGGCCACCAGCCGCAAGTTGGGCTGCTAATATCCCCGGAAAGCTTGCCTGGGCCTATGTTTCAGGTTCCCTGCTTATCCTTGCCGGGCTCGCGGTGATCTTTAATGTTAGGGGTGGCATTGCATCCTTACTGATTGGAGTCATCATCCTGCTATTCTCTTTTGTCCTTCGCCACTTATATGAGATGATAGATTGGATCAATGCATATAAAGCCCTGGCCCTGGCCGGCGGCTCATTCATCGTGGCAGCATCATTTTTCCAGAAAGGAGGCAACGACCAGGGAACGTTGGCAGGTAATAGTAAACTTATATTTACCGGCTGCCTGTTCCTTTCGTTCTTTTTTATCATTAGCGGGCTGGCACATTTCAGGTTTGCAGATTTCATTAAAAGTGGTTTTATCCCGGCCTATATTCCCTTTCATCCTTTCTGGACCTATTTCTGTGGAATCTGTCTACTGGCCGGTGGCATTGGTCTTCTGATACCAGGCCTCCGAAAATGGGCAGCCCTGCTATCGGGCATTATGATCGGTGGTTGGTTTATCCTGCTACATACTGTGAGATTTGCTAATGACACAAGCAATAGTAGTGACAGGCTCGGGCTTTGCGAGTCGTTTACTTTTGTTGGAATCTTATTTGTGCTGGCAGGAATGCTCTCGAAGAAGCAATGAGTACTTACAGTTTTTCAAATGTGATATCGGCATAGTCGCAACAATTAGCCGCCTTTAAAAAAACAAGTTGCTGCCCGGCGATTTTCACCTGTATAATTGCTGGATTTGGGCCAGCCAACACAAGCGTCCATTGTCCTGCTATAGTTGAAGGCTGCAGTATATAGGTTCCTGTTTCAGCTGTACCACCATTGTTCAAATAGCGGTACGTAGAGCCTTCATTGAACTGATATATGTGACCATTACCTGGCTGGAAAGTGACCAGACCGGCAACACCTCCCTCCAGTTTTCGAAGTTCCCAGTTTCCCTGGATGCTATTTTCTATTTTATTTTGTTGTTTAGTACAACCGAAAGCCGAGATCATCAATAGGCAAATTACCATGCTTTTCATGCTATAGTTTTTGTTACCTGACAACTGGCTCACGCGGCTCGTTGCATCAAATATAATGTTAAATAATGTTTTTTGAAGCACGGTTACGAATCCGGCCTGCAACGACAAAAGGCTTAAAATAAGCACCCTGTTGTATATTTAGTACACCAATTATCAAAATGAAGAAGATCCTCTTGATAAGCGTTTTTGTTGGCCATACAATTATTGGCAATAGCCAGGAGGGTAATCATCAATACGACTCATTAATAACAAGAGTCATGGTGCGGAGCATCATTAACGATGGCTGTACGGGTTGCCCTGATACTGGAATAGCCCTGCTCAGGATCGTTAAAACGGATAGCATCCGGATGAAATCAGTTTATTCTTCGAACAGTAAATACGATTATGCTAATGATTCCAATCTTTTAAAGCGGCTGAATGAACGCGGCAGGAATTACATCCGCGGCGAATACACGGTAGTAGTTCCATTATATTTTCATTATGGGGATAAAAGCCCTTCGGGCGAAATGATGAAAGTAGTTGAGGACAAACTGAAAAAGATAGAGCTAACAACACATATCATGAAACCTGTGGTCATTGTCACCTATCCGGCGGCCACGAAAATGGAAACAAGGCGCTGATCCTGAAATTTAGCCACGGATAAGAAGCTAACAATATGCCATTCATTCGCGTATCCCTGGCGGCTGTATTATGTTAACGGTGACACGTTTATTAAGCTGAGACACTACCTATGGGTCAGTCATAAACTACAACATCCTTATATTTGCAACTCAACGAATGCTCATGGCAAAACAAGTTGAAGATTTTGATGCAAACCTGGCGGGAGAAGAGGGAAAATCGGAGGAAACGAAAGCCAGTTGGTTCAAACGTATTAAGAAAGGCATCAGTACCAAAACTTCGGAAAAGAAAGAAACGCCGGAAGGACTTTGGGTAAAATGTCCTGATTGCAATTATATCTGTACGATGACCGAACTCAGGGAACATTTATTTGTTTGCCCGAAATGCAGTTATCATCATCGGATCAACAGCAGCGAGTATTATGAATTGTTGTTTGACGACAATGAATTTACAGAGCTGTTTGAAAATATCCGGTCTAAGGACTTCCTGGGATTTACCGACCTGAAACCTTATAAAAAGCGATTGGAGGAGATTTGGAGTAAAACAGATCTAACAGATTCCATGCGTGTGGCGGTAGGAAAAGTAAACGGTCACGAGATCGTGATTGCCTGTATGGATTTTGAATTTATCGGTGGATCGCTGGGAAGTGTAATGGGAGAAAAATTTTCAAGAGCCGTTGATTATTGCCTGCAACACAAGTTCCCCTACATGGTTATCAGCAAAAGCGGAGGCGCCAGGATGATGGAAAGCGCTTTTTCATTGATGCAACTGGCGAAAACAAGCGGCAAGCTTTCCCAACTGAACGATGCGAAACTTCCCTATATATCCTTATTGACTGACCCTACATTTGGCGGTATTTCCGCGTCTTTTGGAATGCTGGGTGATTTCAATATTGCAGAACCGGGTGCATTGATCGGTTTTGCCGGCCCAAGGGTGATAAAAGAAACCATCAAAAAAGAGCTGCCTGAAGGTTTCCAGCGTAGCGAGTTTGTACTGGAGCACGGTTTCCTGGATTTCATTGTTCCCCGAAAGGGCATAAAAGCCAGGTTGACAACCTTGCTGGACATGTTAAAGAATTAACACGCAAGGAAGAAAAAAGAACTTTCTTCGTACTTGCAGCTGGAAACAGACAATCAGACAAAATTTAATGGAAATAAAAAACCGCTCCGTTTATCATGAATACTTCATTGACGTAAAATATGAAGCGGGGATGGTGCTGATGGGTACGGAGGTAAAATCAATCCGGGCCGGGAAAGTCAGTTTTAATGACAGTTATTGTCTTATTCATAAAGGAGAGATCTGGATAAAATCGTTACACATCGCGGAATATTCTCACGGTAATATCAACAACCATGATGCGATGCGGGACCGCAAGTTGCTATTGCAGAAAAAAGAAATTAAAAAGATAGAATCGAAACTCAAGGAAAAAGGATATACGCTGGTGCCCCTGCGTATTTATCTCAATGAAAAAGGGCTGATCAAGATCGAGATAGGGCTGGCCAAAGGCAAAAAGTTGCATGATAAGAGAGAAACCCTGAGGCAAAAGGATGTTGAAAGAGAAATGAAACGGTACCTGAAATAAACCTTTTATAAAAACGTTTAAAACAAGCATGGTTTTTGACCATATCCGCCAATGAAAAAAAGCCTTTTAGTTTTAACTTTTTTTATAGCAATACACTCTCATTCCCAGACGGTCTTTGGGTATTGGTATGGCACGGCTAATGTAAAAACCAATTCTTCCGCCAATAATTACCTGGTAGAAATGATCCTCCAGCCGGAAGCGGGGTATGTAAAAGGCATTCTCAACTATTTTTTTAAAAATACTTACCGCAGCCTGCAGGTGAAAGGAAACTATAACAAGGATACACGGGAATTGTCGCTCTACAACATACCAGTGACCTATCACGGTTCCATGGTCAATATGGAAGTAGATTGCATGATGAATCTGCGTGGCGTCCTGAAAGTGGCACGGGCTGGGTCAACGATCAGCGGCCAGTTCAATGCATTGCCTGAGCAGCGCTATATGTGCCCGGACATAAACTTCGATCTT
Organism: Bacteroidota bacterium; assembly: GCA_005884665.1. Taxonomy (GTDB): domain Bacteria; phylum Bacteroidota; class Bacteroidia; order Chitinophagales; family Chitinophagaceae; genus VBAT01. The sequence goes on along the minus strand of VBAT01000023.1, from coordinate 183,097 downwards.
AACCTGAGCGCTGATATCAGCAAGAAAGATTCAGTAATACGTGCTATCCGGGAATTTAAAGAGGCTTACCAGGTTTGGAAGCCTTCGGTGGGTGATACCCTCGTTGCCGCTACCATCATACAGCGTAAAGTTGTGAACTATGTCGTGGAAAAAGAATACACCGAACGGCAGAACACCATCGATGATGAACTGGAAGTCCAATCGGATTCGTTACGGGTTGATTTTTACGATAACGGAGAAATTGATGGCGATTCCATTTCCGTTTTTTTCAATAACCAACTACTGACCTCATCGCAGATACTTAGCCAGAAATCTATTCATTTTAACCTTACTCTAGATCCTACCAGGCCGATAAATGAGATAAGCATGTTCGCTGATAACCTGGGCTCCATTCCTCCCAATACCGCGCTGATGGTTGTAGATGATGGTAAGAAGAAATACGAAGTACGGCTTACGAGTAGCTTCCAAACGAACGGCACGGTAAGAATTCGACGCAAGAAGTAAAAACGTCTAAAATTCGAATAAAGAAAAACGAAATCCGAAAAATTATATTAGGAAGTCCCCTACTGAACTTTCGGATTTCGTTTTAACAGCTTCGGGCTTTATTCAAACAATTCTCCTTGCTGGGTTTCTGTCTTTGACTTCACCCACTCCATTTCAGTTGATTTGCTGTAGTCGGCCAGTTTGGTACCGACGGTGCGATAACCGGTTACTTCTGCGATCTTCGCGATCTTCAACTTGCCTTTTCTGATCTGGGCGCCCCTGCCCTGCTGCATTGCGAGTACCGGTTCTTCGCTTGTGGTTACAGCCTCTACATAATTACCGTCACCTTCTTTAATGAAAAGGAATTTTGTTTTTAATGTGGTCGTTTCAATCTTAAACCGCTTAACCATGAATTGTTTTTTGTCCAGGTCGGCATAAACTGCGGTTATTATCTTTTCGGGATTAAACTTTTCTATAAATATTACTTTCTCTGAATCCAGCTTTTGTGTCAGCTCCTGGTCCGTTACTTCGTAGTTTCCGTCGGAATACACCACAAGTATTTTATCATCTCCATCAAAGGAGCCGAGGAATTGACCTTTCTCGTCGGCATTCAATCTGCCAAACTGGTCATCGTACCACAACTTCTTACCGGCGATGGTAGATACACCGGCCTCCTTGAGCCGAACCGATTTGATGGGATATTTCGTAACTGTATTACCCATGCTTCCGCGATTCTTGATCTCCAGCTCTACGAAACTGAAATCAAATTCTTTCTTGTGGGCAGAGCTGCCAGGAGTTAAGGTTATCTTGACTATTTCAGCTTCGCCGTTTGGGTTTATACTGAGATAGTGCACCTTGCTTCCCTCAGCACCTTTTGTCAGGTTGTACTCTTTATCTCTCGTTATACCTGTTACATTAAACCGTTTCGCAAAGCTTTTCCCTCCCTTGCCGTCAGCATAGATCATGTTGTAGGTGGTGCGTTCGTCGTTTCGTTTAAAAACGGCCGCATGTAATATATCCTTGCCGATAAAGACCTTGTCCGTTACCTTCACCACTTTCATCACTCCATTTTTGGCAAAGGCGATGATATCGTCAAAATCGGAACAATCGAAAAGGAATTCGTCTTTCTTGAGACCGGTGCCGATAAAACCTTCCTCGCGGTTCACATACAGCTTCGTGTTAGCAATAGCTACGTGTTTGGCTTCGATCACCTCGAACTGTTTGATCTCTGTTTTTCTCTCACGGTCCTTACCATATTTCTTAGCCAGGTTTTCATAATAGTTGACAGCATAATCAACCAGGTTATTAAGATCGTGTTTTACCTGTTTGATATCTGCTTCCAGGCCTTTGATCTGGTCATTAAGCTCTTCGATGTCCAGCTTATAAATGCGGCGGACAGGTTTCTCTGTCAGTTTAATGATGTCTTCTCTCGTGATTGCTCTTTTCAGTTGTTTCTTAAAGGGTACAAACGCCTTGTCAATAGCCTCAAGCACTTTGTCCCAGGTCTCGTGCTTCTTCTCCAGTTCTTTGTAGATCTTTTCTTCGAAGAAGATCTTTTCTAGCGAAGTATAGTGCCATTTTTCCTGCAACTCGCCAAGCCGGATCTTTAATTCCTGTTCCAGCAGGTCTTTTGATCTGTCGACAGAAATTTTCAGAAGTTCGTTGACACCGAGGAACTGTGGTTTCTCTCCAACGATCACACAGGCATTTGGAGAGATGGATATTTCGCAATCGGTAAACTTGTATAGTGCATCGATGGTGATGTCAGGGGAAATGCCCTGCGCCAGGTCAATTATTATTTCGATATTGGCTGCCGTGGTATCCGTTACCTTCTTGATCTTAATCTTTCCCTGGTCGTTCGCCTTTACAATAGAATCCATCAATTGCGTGGTCGTGACTCCATACGGCACAGAACGGATCACAAGCGTCTTCTTGTCAAATTCTTCGATCTGTGCTCTCACTTTTACTTTGCCACCGCGTTTTCCCTGGTTATAATCTGCAATGTCGATCATCCCACCGGTCATAAAATCGGGATATAATTCAAAACGTTTACCCCGCAGGTATTTCACGGCAGCATCTATCAATTCATTGAAATTATGTGGCAGGATCTTCGTCGACAGACCCACGGCAATACCATCTGCACCATGTGCCAGGAGCAATGGAAATTTCATGGGCAGAGTGACAGGCTCATTCTTTCTTCCATCATAACTAAGCTGCCATTCTGTTGTCTTATTATTAAAAGCAACTTCAAGAGCAAATTTGCTTAAGCGTGCTTCAATATAGCGGGCGGCTGCCGCATCATCGCCGGTCCTGACATCGCCCCAGTTTCCCTGGGTCTCTATTAAAAGATCTTTCTGGCCCATATTTACCAATGCATCGCCAATGCTGGCATCTCCATGCGGATGGTATTGCATTGCCTGCCCAATGATGTTGGCTACCTTATTAAAGCGACCGTCATCCATTTCCTTCATGGCATGAAGGATGCGTCGTTGTACGGGTTTTAGTCCATCTTCTACCGCGGGCACGGCTCTTTCCAGGATCACATAGGAAGCGTAATCGAGGAACCAGCTCTTGTATTGTCCGTGAAGACCCGAATCATTATCCTGGACTTCCAGTAATTTATTTTTTGCTGCACTCATACTTTGAATCGATAATCTTATAAACTCGCCGAATTATCGGCATTAATGTGGTTTTTTTCCGCCGATTACTCCCAGGTGTGTATACTTAAACCCGCGGTTCAATTTTAATCCATAGCCCATCATCCTGTCCATCGATGAATGACCAAAGAGAATGATCCCCATTATTTCCAGCAGTGCATTATTACCCTGGTACATGCCAGCCATGAAAATTATAACGGCGATCGCTTTGTGATGAAACAGGTTGTAAGTCAGCGCCCCGGCAGTCGGGCTGGCCAGGTAACCGACCAGGCTTATATCGGGCCCGATGATCAACAGCGGATAAACCCACCACTCCACGTTGAGATAATACAGGCCATAAAGACAAAGAAGAAACATTGCTGCCTCTTCCAGGGCGATTATATTTTTCATAACACTGATTTACGCAGTTGTCTCGCTCGACTCGGTAGCCTCGGCCTGCACCGTACCGGGCAGTTTTACATCGAAGTCTTTCCATCCCTTTGCCAGTTCGCCCATCGCTTCGATTTTCCCCGCGGCTATCAGTTCTTTCATTCTCCACATAATAAACACATCTCCTGTCTTTATTTTCATCCGGTGAAGTATATTGCTCAACACCCTGGATGCTTTTTGCCATTCAGCTGTTATATTCCTGATCACATCGCTGTCATAAAACGTTTCGTCTTTGCTGACCAGTTTTTTGCCTCCTTCCAATAACCGTATCATTGCATTCTCGTCGCAAATCTTTTTCCACTCATCCGGATCTACTTCATACTCGCTGGGGGTTATCGGTCGCGCCAGTTTTCTTGCTTTCAAAAATTCCCTGGGCTGAATTTCGCTAAGCCACGATGGATAAAATATTTGTCCTTTTTCATTAATGAACGGAAGATTGTTCATATACAGGACCATCAGCCGTCCAGGATAGTCTTTGAATTGCGACATGAACCAGTAATACCCGCACACGTCATGCTGGTTTTGTCCCATCCAAACCCAAACCTGCTCATCGTTATCAGCATCCAATTGCTGTTTCACCTGATTCACCGTTTGCCTGTCATCAAAGCTTCCTGCCAGGCTTTCTTTATAAGGAGAGCCTTGTAATAGCCCTCTCCACCATTCGACTCGTGCCTGCCAGCCATCTTCCGTATCGATGCCGGATAAAGGCCCAACGGCAAGATCATCTTTTACCTGCATAATTTCTCCGGATAACGATTCATCCAGTGCGATCACCTGCTTCATCAGGTCCACTTCGGACTCATTAAAAACAACATGTATCATAATTACTCCTCCAAGCTGTCCAAAAAAGATTATTATTCACGCGATGACGCTAAGTTTGAAGATCAAAATATTCTTCTTTGCGGCGTTGCCCGCACAATTGCGGGATTGCGCGAGATCTACATTTATTTAGCATTTGGCACAGCTTCTTAGTTTTTTATTTTAATAGCCAGGAACAAATAATTATTTGCCGCGGCAATGACTTCATATTTAAGATAAAAACTTTCTGCAAATATTTTGAACGCCATGAATTCATGGGTTGGAACTGCAAATTCATCAAACATAATAATATCACCTTCCCGCAGATACCTGTACAACTGGGACAGGGTAAATAAGGTAGCGCTGAAAATATCTGCATCCATATGTATCAGCTTCCGCCTTTCACTCTTATATTGATTCAGGAAAGGTATCAGCGTGTCCTGGAACAATCCCTTATAAAACACGGCTCTCGTATCTGTTATGTTCAATGATTCCAAAGCTGCAGCCATCGTTCCCTTTGCAAACGGCCCGAAATCTTCCGGTAATCCTTCAAATGTATCAAAGCCATAAAACCGGGAACCTGGATTAATAGTATGATCCAGCCACCATTTAAAAGAGGACCCGCCTGCCACTCCAAATTCGAAATAATCAATTGCCAGTGAACCCAGGTTTTCCTGCGCGATTATCGCTTCGTATAACTTCTCTCTCCTGTTATAATCCCAACTGCGCTGGTACCAGTCGTTGTACCCGTTCACCGGCGTGGTTCTCCTCCACTTACTCAACTTCGACATGTAAGTAAGGTTTGTCATGAAGCCTGTAAATGGTTCGAATATGCCATGCAACCGCCATTTCATGAATAGCGATTTCGTCTTTCTTATTATATCAAGCTTCGTCAACCTTAAACTTTAAACCGTAAAAATTAAATCCTTACCCTCCCGACACTTCTGCTTTATCCAACTCAATCCTCAGGTTACCTATGATAAATTCCTGTCTTTCCATTGTATTCTTTCCCATATAATATTCCAGCAACTGCTGGATATGATCACCTTCCTCCACCCGCATCAGTTCCTTTCGCATATCGGTGCCGATAAAACGGGCAAACTCTTCGGGGCTTATTTCTCCCAGTCCTTTGAACCGGGTGATCTCCGGTTTACTGCCCAACTTTTTGATAGCTGCCTGTTTTTCTTTTTCGTCATAACAATAAATAGTTTCCTGTTTATTGCGTACCCTGAACAAAGGCGTTTGTAATACGTATACTTTTTCGTGTTTTACCAGGTCAGGAAAGAACTGCAGGAAAAAAGTCATCAATAATAGCCGGATATGCATTCCGTCCACATCGGCATCGGTAGCGATCACGATATTGTTGAAGCGCAATCCTTCAAGTCCTTCTTCAATATTCAACGCGTGCTGCAGAAGGTTAAACTCTTCGTTTTCATAGACCACTTTTTTCGTCAGTCCAAAAGAGTTCAGGGGCTTACCCCGTAAACTAAAGACAGCTTGCGTTTCCACATTTCGCGATTTAGTGATCGAACCGCTGGCGCTATCTCCTTCAGTGATGAATATGGTTGTCTCGCTTTGTTTTGCCACAAATTCCTCGCGTCCTTTATTCGGCGGCTCATCGTTCAGGTGATAACGGCAATCCCGCAGTTTGCGGTTATGCAGGTTGGCCTTCTTTGCCCGCTCATTGGCCAACTTCTTGATGCCGGCCATTTCCTTTCTTTCTTTTTCGCTTTGTTCGATCCTTTTTTTCAGGCCATCAGCAACGGTGGAATTTTTATGAAGATAGTTGTCGAGTTCTTTGGCGATAAAGTCACCGACGAATTGTCGCATGCTCGGTCCGTCGATGTCCACGTTCACAGATCCGAGCTTTGTTTTTGTTTGCGATTCAAACACCGGCTCAACTACCCTGACCGAAACCGCCGCGATGATGCCTGTACGGATGTCCGAGGCATCATAATCTTTTTTATAGAATTCCCTGATCGTTTTTACAAATGCCTCGCGGAAGGCCTGTTGGTGCGTTCCCCCCTGTGTGGTATGCTGGCCATTCACAAAACTGTAAATATCCTCGCCATAGTCATTGTTATGGGTAATTGCAACTTCAATATCGTTCCCTTTCAAATGAATGATCGGGTACCGGATCTCGTCTTCGTTTGTTTTTCTCTGCAGAAGGTCGAGTAAGCCGTTCTTGCTGATATATGTTTTTCCATTAAAGGCGATCTTTAAACCAGCATTCAGATAGCAATAGTTCCATATCTGGTTTTCCAGGAACTCGGGGTGGAACTTGAAATTCCTGAACATGGAGTCATCAGGAATAAAGGTTACCATAGTACCGTTTTCTTCTTTCGTCTTCGCCTCTTTGTACTCTTTTATTAGAAGTCCTTTCTTAAACTCGGCCGTTTTTTCTTTTCCTTCGCGGACAGCCATTACTTTGAAATAATTACTCAAAGCATTTACAGCTTTAGTACCTACACCATTTAACCCGACTGATTTTTGGAATACTTTGCTGTCAAACTTAGCTCCCGTATTCACTTTGCTTACTGCATCCACTACCTTACCAAGGGGAATACCGCGTCCATAGTCACGCACGGTCACCTGGTTCCCCTCAACTGTAAGCTCGACTGTTTTACCATATCCCATGGCAAACTCATCGATGCAGTTATCCATTACTTCTTTTACCAATACATATATCCCATCATCTGGGCTGCTACCATCACCGAGCTTACCGATGTACATGCCGGGGCGGAGACGGATATGTTCTTTCCAGTCGAGCGATTTGATGCTCTCTTCAGTATATTCAAACAGGTTAGCTTCTTTTTCTTTTGCCATTTAAATTGGTACGTTTTATATTTTTTTAAAGCCTGTCGCTATTCCGTAGGTCGATGCGTGGAGGAACGGCAGGCTGGTTCTCCTGTGACCACCGGCAATGCACTTCCAGTAAAAGAGTGGCAAACCGCACAGTTTTATTGATATTCAGGGCGCGGCAAATATACCAAAACGTACCCTCCTTTCAGGATTTTGAGTTATTAACGAGTGTGGAAAAACAATTCAGGCACTGTGTCTTTTTTCCAGCACAGTGACAACATCTTTCAGATTACAATTTTTCGCCTTAAGAAGGATCATATAGTGAAACAAAAGGTCGGCTGCTTCATTTAAAAACCTGTTTTCATCGTTATCCTTTGCCTCAATCACCAGCTCCACGGCCTCCTCTCCCACTTTCTGCGCGATCGCATTAATTCCTTTTTTAAATAGTCCAGACACATAAGAACCTTCTGCGGGGTTTTGCCGCCGCCCTTCGATCACTTCTTCGAGCAGATAGACGAAATCAATACTCTGGTTCTTTTCGCTAAAACACGTGTCAGCCCCGGTATGGCAAACGGGCCCCCGGGGTATTGCTTTTATCAACAACGTATCATTATCACAGTCTGCAAGAATGTTTTTCAGATCAAGGAAGTTTCCGCTCTCTTCGCCCTTGGTCCAAAGCCTTTTCTTGGATCGGCTATAGAACGTAACCTTCCCTGATGCCTTTGTTTTATTGACCGCCTCTTCATTCATAAAACCCAACATAAGTATCCTGCCCGTGCGTTCATCCTGTACAATCGCCGGCACCAGGCCGTCTGCATACTTTGAATAATCAACTTTCATTTTGAGTATTTTTTGAGTTGTTTTCTGGCGGTTTTTTTTCTGCCTCATCCTTTTTCCGGAGCCGCTCTAAGAGGTCTTCATACTTTTCCCGGCTTTTTTCGAACTTCCTCATATTTCGGTCAGAGGTTTTCTGCTGAAAGTAAATGAATGCTACAAGCACTATTATCATCAACAATGGAAGCATGATATTAAGCTTTTCGTACCGGGATATGTTGTTTCGATAAATACTTTTTCAGTTCGGGTATAGCGATCTCTTTGAAATGAAAAATGCTGGCGGCCAGTGCGGCATCGGCACCCGCTACCAGGAACACATCTTTAAAATGGTCCATGGTCCCACCTCCTCCGCTTGCAATAACAGGCACCGGCAGATTATCCACCAACTGCTTGGTGATGTCGAGAGCAAAACCCTGTTTTGTTCCATCATGATTCATGGAGGTCAGCAATATTTCACCTGCCCCCAACATTACTGCATGCTTGGCCCAGTCAAAGCAGCTCTTATTGGTTTTTGTCCGGCCACCGTTCAGATAGACATACCACTGACCGTCTTCCTCTTTTTTTGTATCAATTGCCAATACCACGCACTGGCTGCCAAATTCGTTGGCCAGGTCATGAATCAATGCCGGGTTTTTGAATGCGGCAGTATTCACCGAGATTTTATCCGCCCCATTGTCCAGCAACGCTTTCACGTCACCAATACTGCTGATACCACCACCTACAGTAAATGGGATATTGACATGCCTCGCAATTTGTTTTACGAGTTCGACTAAAGTCTTTCTTTTTTCAACAGTAGCGGTAATATCCAGGAAAACCAATTCATCGGCGCCCTGTTGGGCATAGAATGCACCCAATTCGACCGGGTCACCAGCATCGCGAAGACCGACAAAGTTGGTGCCCTTGACCGTCCGTCCGTCCTTGATATCCAGACACGGTATTATTCTTTTGGCAAGACTCATGAAAACATCTTTAGTTCATTCAGTTTAATACGGTTTTCATAGATCGCCTTTCCCACTATCACACCGCTGCAACCGATCCTTTGCAGCTCTTCCAGATCTTCCAGGGAACTCACTCCCCCGCTGGCAATAAAATCCAGCCCATGAAATTTTCCAATAATGGTTTTATAAAGATCAATAGCCGGTCCCTCGAGTTTTCCGTCCTTACTTACATCCGTACAAAAAACCTGTTTGATGCCCTTTTCAATATATTTAGAGATGAAATCGTAAACCCATATGTCCGATGTTTCCTGCCAGCCGTGAATGGCTATCTTTTCTTTTTTTACATCGGCTCCCAGTAAAAATTTACCGGCATCAAACTGGCTGAGCCAATTCACCAGCTCTTCTTCATTGGTGACAGCTATACTTCCCACTGTTGCAATGGCTGCGCCCGAATCAAAGACGATCTTAACATCCTTGCTTTTTTTAATGCCGCCGCCAAAATCTATGATCAATGATGTCTTACCTGCAATTGTTTCCAGTACTTTCCAGTTTCTAACCATCCCTGCCCTGGCGCCATCAAGGTCAACCAGGTGCAAACGGGCCAGTCCTGCATCCTCAAATTGCTTTGCCACCTCCAACGGGTTTTCATTATAAATTTTTTTCTGCGAATAATCGCCCTGCGTAAGGCGGACGCATTTGCCTTCTATAATATCTATTGCAGGAATGATGAGCATAAATCCGAAATAAAAATTTTGAGTCCGAAAAAAGGCAGCACAATGAAACCTATTAAATACCAATTAACAAATCAACCAGTCAACGATCTGATCGCGGTTCATTTAAATCGCAATTACACCGCCAGGAAATTCTTTAAAATCATTTCACCCACGGCGGCGGATTTTTCTGTATGAAATTGGACACCATAAAAATTATCCTTTTTTATCGCCGCCGCATATTCCGTTCCATATTTGCACTTTGCAATGGTATGTTCGCTGATCTCCGCGTAATAACTGTGAACATTATAGATGTAACTTTTTTCCTCCACTTCCTTAAACAGCCCGGAACTGAGATTATAGATCGTATTCCACCCGATCTGCGGGATCTTTAGAGCCGGGCACTGAATAAATCTTCTTACATTGACCGGTATAATACCCAAACAATCAGTATTGTTTTCCTCAGAATGCTTACACAACAATTGCATGCCCAAACATACACCCAATACCGGCTGAGCCAGGTCTTTTATAAGCTGGTCCAGTTTTCTTTCTCTTAAATATTTCATCGCAGAGCTTGCTTCCCCTACTCCCGGAAATATGACTTTATCAGCGCTACGAATTCTGCCCGGATCATCTGTTACTTCGGCCGCAGCACCGATGCGTTCCAGAGCAAACAACATGGATTGGATATTCCCGGCGTTATATTTTATAATAGCAATATTCACAATACTCCCTTTGTGCTGGGTAAATAATTATCGAACGGGTCTCTTTTGACAGCCATGCGGATAGCTTTGGCAAAAGCCTTAAAGATCGCTTCGATCTTATGATGTTCGTTATCTCCTTTGCATTCGACGTGCAGATTGCACCTGGCCGCATCGCTGAATGATTTGAAAAAATGGAAGAACATTTCCGTCGGCATTTCCCCTATCTTTTCTCTTTTGAATTCCGCGTTCCATACTATCCACGGCCTGCCACCGAAATCGATCAGCACCTTTGCTTCGGCTTCGTCCATAGGCAAGGCAAAACCATATCGTTCCATTCCTTTTTTGTCAGCCAGTGCTTTAGCAAATGCCTCACCTAATGCGATACCTGTGTCCTCGATGGTATGATGTTCGTCTATGTGGAGATCGCCGCTTGCGGTAATGGAAATATCTAATTTGCCGTGTCTTGCAATTTGCTCAAGCATATGATCAAAAAAACCCAGCCCCGTTTTTATATCCGCCAGTCCGTTACCGTCGATATTGAGTTCGATCTTTATTTTGGTCTCGCTGGTATTCCGTTCATGTGACACTTTACGCAAACCAGATTTTAAAAACTCATAGATCTTTTGCCAGCTATGGGTCTCGATGACGATGACTTCTTTGAGCTCATTAGTATTATTTTTTATTTCGGCGGCTCCAAGCGCCGGATCGTTGTTCAGCCAGATAGCCTTACACCCAAGGTTCTTTGCTAACTGCACATCGGTGATCCTGTCCCCGATCACAAACGAATGCGCGAGATCATAGGCCGGATTGTTGATATATTCTTTCAGCATTCCTGTACTGGGTTTTCGGTTAGGTGAGTTTTCCCTCGCAAAGCTCCTGTCGATATAAGTAGCATCGAAACTCACGCCTTCATTTTCGAAACTCTTGATAATATGCCGATGAATAGGCCAAAAATTTTCTTCCGGGAACGAAGTTGTACCGAGCCCGTCCTGGTTGGTAATCATGACCAGTGCATAGTCAAAATCCTCGGTAATCTTTTTCATATAAAAGAATGCCTCGGGATAAAATTCCAGTTTATCCCATGAATCAACCTGGTAAGTTGGCGGCGCTTCTTTAATGAGCGTTCCATCCCTGTCAATAAACAATATCCTTTTCATTAGACCTTTTTTGCATAATCTTTTAAAGCCTGCACCAGCACGGTTATCTCATCTTCATTTCCAATGGTGATCCGCAGGCAACCTTCACAGAATTGAACGCGGCTCCTGTCGCGTACGACGATAGCGCGGTTCAAAAGGTGTTCATAGACCTTTCCCGCGTCTTTTATTTTCACCAGCAGGAAATTGGCATCGGAGGGGTAAACCTTTTCAACAATTGGCATCTGCACCAGTACCCGCGCCAGGGCGTCGCGCATACCAACCAATTCCCTTATCATGAGGTTTACCTGCGCTATTTCATAGGATGCTTTCATCACCAGCTCCTGGGTCGCCTGGTTGACGTTGTAAGGAGGCTTCACTTTGTCAAGCAATCCAATAATTGCCTGCGAAGCGAAAGCCATTCCCAATCTGAGAGCTGCCATTCCCCAGGCCTTGCTGAATGTTTGCAGTACAACCAGGTTGGGATAGTCAGCGAGTTCCAGCAAAAGGGATTTATGCTTCGAAAAATTTATATATGCTTCATCGACTGCAACGATGCCGTTAAAGTTGTTCAGGATCATCTCCAAATCTGCACGGTGCATCGAGTTCCCGGTTGGGTTATTCGGTGAGCAGATCCAGATCAGTTTGGTATTATTGTCTACCAATTGCTCAATATGTGCAAGATTAAGCTGGAAATCATCCGTTAGGGGTGCCTCCCTCACGTCTACATCATTGATATTAGCGCTCACCTTATACATGCCATAAGTGGGTGGACAGATGATCACGTTGTCTTTTTGGGGTTCACAAAAGATGCGGTACAACAGATCAATGCATTCATCGCTTCCATTCCCGAGAAAAATATATTCAGCGGCAATATTTTTTATCCTGCTAATGGCTTTTTTCAGTTCTTTCTGGTGCGGATCGGGGTAACGGTTATACCATTTCGTTAAAGGAGAACCTAACGAGTTTTCGTTGGCGTCAAGAAAAATCCTTCCCTCACCGCTGAATTCGTCTCTTGCAGAAGAATAAGGGGTTAGAGCCTTTATATTTTCACGAACCAATTTATCCAGGTCGAAACTCATATCTCTGATTTAGCTTATTATTTTAACCGAATCGTTATCGCGTTTTTATGGGCATCCAACCCTTCGGCCGCCGCCATCTGTTCTACGGTTTCGCCGATCCGCTGCAAACCTTCTTTCGTTATTTCCTGGTACGTGATCTTTTTTACAAAGCTGTCTACACTTACCCCGCTATAGCTTCGGGCAAATCCGTTCGTGGGCAGTGTGTGATTGGTGCCACTGGCATAATCACCTGCACTTTCCGGGGAATAATTCCCAATAAATACAGATCCGGCATTGATGATCTTATCAGCAGTTTCTTTAGCATCCCAGGTTGCTATGATCAAATGTTCGGGTGCATATTCATTGACCAGTTCAATCATTTCTCCGCTATCCTGCAAAACAATGGCGCTGCTGTTTTTTAAAGTTTCCGCGATCATATCCCTGCGTGGCAAATCTTTTACCTGCTTTTCAATTTCAGCCGATACTTTTTCAACAATGTCCTTATTTGCACAAACCAGCAATACCTGGCTATCGGTTCCGTGTTCAGCCTGGGACAACAAGTCCGCTGCTACATAGGAGGGATTGCATGTGTCATCGGCCATTACACAAACCTCGCTCGGCCCCGCCGGCATATCAATAGCCAGTCCATCAACCTGGACCAATTGCTTTGCACAATTTACATATTGATTACCGGGGCCAAATATCTTATACACTTTAGGAACCGTTTCAGTACCGTACGCCATCGCTGCTATTGCCTGTACGCCCCCGGCTTTAAAAACCCTGGTTATGCCCACCAGTTGTGCAGTGTATAAGATGGCCGGGTGTATGGTATTGTTTTCTTTCGTGGGCGGAGTCGTTAAAACGATTTCCATGCAGCCTGCGATCTTTGCGGGAATACCCAACATCAATACCGTGGAAAAAAGGAGCGCTGTTCCTCCAGGGATATACAAACCCACTTTCTCAATTGCAACAGATCTTCTCCAGCATTTTATTCCTGGCATCGTTTCTATGATCTCTGTTTGCATACATTGCTTTTCATGAAAGCGCCGGATATTTTCTGCAGCTGTGTCGATTGCTTTTCGCAAAGCGGAGGGCAATAGTCGCGTAGCATCATCTATTTCCTCCTGGCTCACCTCTAAGCTGTCGATCGCTACTTTGTCAAATTGCAGCGTATATCTTTTTACAGCTTCATCCCCGTTGGATTTTACATCGGCAAGAATAGGTTTCACCCGGTCGATCAGACCTTGCTTATCAATAACCGGTCGTTGCAGGATTTCCTGCCAATTCTTTTTTATGGGGTATAAAATCGTCTTCATGTCTTTATACAATCATTTTTTCAATGGGAACAACCAGTATTCCCTGGGCCCCCGCTTCCTTCAATTGCTCAATAATATCCCAGAAATCATCTTCCTCGAGAACGCTGTGCACACTACTCCATCCTTTTGCTGCCAGCGGCAGAACTGTGGGACTTTTCATACCGGGTAACAATCTTATGATATCGTCCAGCTTTTCATTTGGCGCGTTCAACAGGATGTATTTATTGCTTCTTGCTTTTTGTACAGCCCTGATGCGGAACAATAATTTTTGTACAAGCGCTTTTTTCTCACCGTTTAAATCATTACCGGCTATCAGGACCGCTTGGGAGCCCAGAATTGTTTCTACTTCTTTTAGCCCATTGGTCAATAAGGTTGAGCCGCTGCTGACAAGATCACAAATGGCATCTGCCAGCCCTATTCCCGGCGCTATCTCCACGCTCCCACTGATCTCGTGTATCTCTGCAGAAAGTTTTTGCTGGTCAAGGTACTGCTGCAATAGCACCGGGTAGCTGGTAGCGATACGTTTTCCATTCAGCCAGTTTTTGCCGAATGTCTCATTTTTTCCAACGGCAATACTCAACCGGCATTTGCCAAATCCCAGCTTTTCCAGCACTTCGACTTTTTTCCTTTTTTCATAGACTACGTTCTCACCAGCGATACCTATGTCGGCTACTCCATCTTCTACGTACTGGGGAATGTCATCATCCCGGAGAAAATAAACTTCTATCGGGAAGTTAGAAGCCTCTGTTTTTAGCTTGTTGCCACCGTTGGAAATGGCGATACCGCATTCCTTCAGGAGTCGCAGGGAATCATCGTATAATCTCCCCGATTTTTGAATAGCTATTTTTAGTTTCATACCTGGAAATAAAAAAGGCCTACCGTATGGTAAGCCCTGGAAGTTTAATGTATTTTATAAATTACATAATACCATCACAGCTTACCGCGTGAGTAAGATGGTGATGATGAATATGTGTGTTGATGATCATTTGATTTAGTCTTTGCAAAAGTAAAGAGATATATCGAATATCAAAATTTATTTGTGACCTCTCAAGCACTTCCACTTTAGCGGACCGGGGTTGTACAAAAGAAAACGGCGCGGAATTTATCCATGCCGTCGAACTTCAGTGACCCCGCAGGGACTTCCCTCAGCTTCAATTAATTTAGAACTCCTGAATCGTAAGCTGGAAGCCGCAATAAAAATTAACCTACAAGTCTAAACGGCGGGATAAACTTCTCGTCCCTGCGGGCTCCAACAAACGAAACGGCACGGAATTTATCCGTGCCGTCGAACTTCAGTGACCCCGCAGGGACTTCCCGCCAACTCTATATTAAATTGAAACGGCGCGATGATAAATCAATAACTGCCGTGAGAAGAAGCATCATTTTCCAAAAGGCGGGATAAACTTCTCGTCCCTGCGGGCTCCAACAAACGAAACGGCACGGAATTTATCCGTGCCGTCGAACTTCAGTGACCCCGCAGGGACTCGAACCCTGGACCTACTGATTAAGAGTCAGTAGCTCTACCAACTGAGCTACGGAGTCATTGTTATTTTTTTCCTTTTGTGACTCCGTAATTAAGCTTCCTCAGCTCTGCCATCCCGATAGCTATCGGGAGAGCTACGGAGTCATTATTAAAGGACTGCAAATATAAGAGAGATTGGCGAACCGGCGTCAAAGCCTGAAGCCTTTGGGTCCGGGTTTTTTATTGGCGGCTGCCATGCGAATGGTTTGTTTGATCCTCGCTCCCTTTGTCTCGGGTCTTTTAGCGGTGCTGATCCAGAATAAGAATTGTTTGCGATACCCGGGTGCAAAGGATCTGAAATTTTCGAGCGCTTTTTTATTTTTAGCAAAAGCTTTCAGCAACTCAGCAGGTAGTGAATTGTGGTCGATGTGAGCATCAGCGCTAGTTAGCTTATCCCAACTGCCGTCTTTTTTTGCTTGTTTTATTTTAGAAAGGCCCGCATCTGTCATCGCCCCGTCTTTCATCAATTTTTTAATCCTTTGTTTATTCAACTGGCTCCAGGCACTCCGGGGTTTCCTGGGAGTAAATTTCAACATAGCCCGTTTGTCATCCAACTTTCGTGGTGCGCTATCGATCCAGCCAAAACACAATGCCTCTTCAACGGCTTCGCCGTAGCTGAATGCCCGTCTTCCACTTTCTTTTTTGTAGTAGATCAGCCAGATACCCGGAGAAGATGAATGATTATTCTGTAGCCACTGTCTCCAGGCATCGCGAGTTTTGGGATGGACCGTTTTATAGTTCACCGGCATGTTGTGAAGGTATCAAAAATAAAGCCCCGTCTAAATAGACAGAGCTTTTGTCGCTTAGTGTAGTGGAGACTTGTAAAAGGGTTATTATTATTGCTTAACAAATTTTTCGGTGTGCATAGTTCCGTTCGTGCACAACACACGAAGTATGTATGTTCCGGTTTGAAGGTCATGGATGTTGATGGTTCCTGAACCTTCTGTGAACTTCTTTTCAGAAAGTAACTTGCCGGATAAATCAAATATCTGAGCTTTTGTATAAGAACCATTATTGCTGTCGTGAGCGCCAACCAGGCTGATCTCATTGGTTGCAGGATTGGGCCACAAACTGATCACGGGCCTTTCGTTTGCCAGTGATACTGTCTTTACCGGTGAAAAGCCAGTGGAATTAAAATCTATATCAAGGTCCTGGAGACGGTAAAATTGTTTCCCGCTAAGCTTGATACGATGCACATAACTATAATCGGTCATCGACTCAGGACTATTTTGGCTTTGTACTATTGCTATATCCTCCCATTTAGCGCCATCAATACTATGTTGCACGCGGAAACTTTTGTTGTTGTACTCGGTAACATTCCAGGTCAATATGACCTCATTTTTTTCGTTAACGACTACTTCAAACTTGTTCCAGAAAACACGCATTCCCGCGGCTGAAGCCATTTGGGTCATTGAAAAAAGGATCCCCAGCATTAAGGTGACCACCTTTACATTCTTCGTAAGAAAAACAGAAATCAGTTTCATCGTTTTGTTTAGTTAAAGAGTTAAAAAAACTGATCTTTTCATCGAATCCTGGATATCTCTTCGGCTCTGAACTTAGGTTGGTGACCTGTGTAGTCTGATTTGGTGTGTTGATGATGAAGGAAGTTTCTGCAAGTGTTTTTACGAACGTGGAGATCGACATTCATCATAAGGTTCGGATCAACTACGATGTAAATTTAACATCGGGAATCGCATATTTGCAATAGAAAAACTACGAGGATAGACGGACTTTTACGTGGTTGAGAAGTTTAAAAGGTTAGTCTCAAGACTTTAGGTTTTCATAATTTTTTACAGCCTGCTTTTGCACTGCATAAATTCAATCGAAAAACACCAGTTTACGTCAGAAAAGTGATTAATCCTTTTCCCGGAATGTGGGATATCCGTTTCGACACCCCATAACCTTTTAAAAAACCTCAAAACAAAAATCATTACTATTAACAAAGAAACAATCTGTACAAAGGATCAGGTTAACAAGAAAATTAAAGTGGCAAGGGAATTTGATGGCCCGCTTGAAAAAGGCGGGTGAGCCTGGACTGAAAAACAACTGTTGGATCAATGGTGGGCTCTCAAGCCCTGGGAGGCGGTTACTCAACCTATGGATTTCCGGACCCTGGTGAGCTGTTGACTGTGAAAAGAGGTTTGCCAGCATATTTTAATCCACTTTTGTGCTAATTGGCGACACCCGTCTGCGGGCCCGCCCCGCCCCCGCCTATCACGCCAACCGATCAATTAGGACCCCATAGTGTAATGGCACCCCATCCTGTTAATCAGGATAGCTGATGACAAGCACCGGCCCTCCACCATGTTTGACGAACAAACACTTACAGTCTTCATAAGATCATCGCAATATTCTAAGCTCAGATAATATGTAAATATCACTGACCATAAAATCGCAACCATGAGAAAAACACCCTAATAAAATAGAAAAAAACATCTGGATCTCGTTGCCCGACTATCTCGTGTACGTCACCAAACCCTCGGCTCACCCAATCCACATTTGTCATTATATTATGTCCTATTTCATCATCAACACGAGCTACTTCGATTTATTCTGGCTGTTTTATCCCTTTTGCTTACATTCATTTCACAAATATTACTTTTTGTAAACAATCGCCTCTATTACAAATCGATTGCACATGAAAAAGCTTTTCTTGTTATTCATTCTTCAATCCGTGCTTATAAACCTTGTCGCCCAGGTCTCCGTGACGAATTTGTTTTGTGAAAGTCTCCATGAGCCAATCGGCCTAGGTGTAAAGCAGCCTCGTTTCAGCTGGCAATTGACCGGCGACAAAAGAAACCTCGCGCAGACCGCGTATGAAATAAAAGTAACAGATGGTTCCGTCGCCGCCTGGACCAGTGGTAAGGTCTTATCCGATCAATCAGTATACGTGAAATACGCCGGTAAACCGCTGGAACCGGAAAAAAAATACCGCTGGCAGGTCCGCGCCTGGGACAATTATGGAAATGTGTCTTCCTGGAGCCAGCCCGCTTCCTTCCAACTGGCAATGTTCAACGAAGTCGATCCCGCGGTAACCAGCTGGAAGGCTGATTGGATAGGACCCGGCATGGAAGACAGCATAAACAGGCCCAGCCAGCTTCTCCGGAAAGAATTTAAAACAGCAAAGAAGATTCGTTCAGCCACAGCTTATATCACCGCTCACGGAATGTATGAAGGATATATTAACGGGAAACGTATTGGTGATTATTATCTCACTCCCGGATGGACCAGCTACAATAAACGGCTGCAATACCAGGTTTATGATGTAACAGAACTGTTGGCCCAGGGTAATAACGCAATTGCAGTTACACTCGGCAATGGTTGGTACAGGGGTTACCTGGCATGGTCGGGCAATAAGAACAGCTGGGGAAAAGATATTTCGTTATTACTCCAGATCAATATAACCTATACTGATGGTAGTAAAGAATCTATCGCTACAGATAATACCTGGAAATCCGGAACTGGCAGCATCGTTTTTTCTGAAATATATCATGGGGAGATCATTGACGCACGCAAACAGAAAAAAGGCTGGCAATTGCCAGGATATGATGACTCAAAATGGGAACCCGTTAAAGTCAGCAATTATAACCGGACAAATCTGATAGCTACCGAAAATGAAGGAGTGAAAAAACACGAAACTTTTAAACCAATTAAAATTTTCACCACAGCTAAAGGAGAAAAAGTAATTGACTTTGGGCAGAACCTGGTTGGTTGGGTAATGGTGCGGGCAAAAGGAAATGCCGGAGACACAATAACTATCTCGCATGCCGAGGTATTGGATAAGTATGGAAATTTTTATACCGAAAACCTGAGAGCCGCAAAAGCTCAGGCGAAATATATCTTGCGCGGAGAGGGCGAAGAATTCTTTGAACCTCATTTTACTTTTTTTGGATTTCGTTATATCAGGGTCGAAGGTTTTCCCGGCGAGTTGAAACCTGAAAATTTCGAAGCTGTGGCTTTATATTCCGATATGAAACCTACCGGCGAATTTGCTTCATCCAATCCTCTCGTCAACCAGCTACAGCATAATATTCAATGGGGACAACGAGGTAATTTTTTGGATGTTCCCACCGATTGCCCGCAACGGGATGAACGACTGGGGTGGACTGGTGATGCGCAGGCTTTTTCGAGAACGGCTGCGTTTAATTTCGGCGTTCATAATTTCTTTGCCAAATGGATGAAAGATGTTGCGGCCGACCAGGAACCTTCGGGTAGCGTTCCGTTCGTTATACCTAACGTATTGGGCTCCGGTGCCGGAGGTGCAACGGGCTGGGCCGATGTAGCCACAATCATTCCCTGGAATATGTACCTGGCATATGGCGATAAAAAAATCCTCGAAGATCAATACAATAGTATGCAAGCCTGGGTCGGCTATATGGAAAAAGCAAGTAAAAATTATTTGTGGAATACGGGCTTTCATTTTGGCGACTGGCTTTTCTATCGCCCATTTGATGACAATGACGGAAGGTCGGCAGTTACTGACAAGTATTTGATCGCTCAATGCTTTTTTGCCAATTCTGTCCAGATCATGATCAAAACCGCCGATGTTCTCGGGAAAAAAGATGATTCGAAACGCTACACAGATCTGCTAAAAAATGTCAAGGAAGCTTTTGTGAAAGAATATACTACTCCGAACGGACGGCTGGTATCAGGCACACAAACGGCGTATGTTCTTGCACTGAACTTTGATATGTTGCCGGAAAACCAGCGGGCACAGGCTGCAGAGAGGTTGGTGCAAAACGTACGCAGTTATGGTAACCATCTTACCACAGGATTCTTGGGTACGCCTCATTTATGTCACGTTTTGACAAGATTTGGGTATCCTGATGTCGCCTATACTTTATTAATGCAGGAGAGTTATCCATCCTGGTTATACCCGGTAAAAATGGGCGCCACCACAATCTGGGAAAGATGGAATGGCATAAGGCCAGACAGCACGTTTGAACCGGCTTCCATGAACTCATTTAATCATTATGCCTATGGTGCTATCGGTGACTGGATGTACAGGACGATTGCGGGAATCAATACGTTTGACGATCTTCCCGGCTACAAGCATAGTTTTATACAACCACACATTGGGGGCGGTCTCAGTTTTGCATCGGCAAGCCTGCAAACGGTTTACGGTAAACTCAGCAGCGGGTGGAAAGTTGAGGATGATAAAATTTTATACGATGTTGAAATTCCACCCAACACGACCTCAATACTCACCCTGCCTTTGACCAACGCCGAAGATGTTACCGAAAACGGAAAGCCCGTGCAGGCAGTTACTGAAATAAAAGCCTATCAACGTCAAACCGGGGACCTGGAATTAGAATTGGGTTCTGGCGTTTATCATTTTGCGGTAAAGAAAAAATCAAAATAGCGCTAAAGTTTTGTGGAGAAACTAAAATCATAATTATGCCAGCAAATGTTATAGAAGAAAAATTGCAACAGTTAGGATATACTTTGCCGGTGCTACCCACCTCTAAAGGAATTTATAAACGATGCCTGGTTGATGGTCATCATTTATATGTTTCCGGGCATGTGTCGGTTAACACGGATGGAAGCCTGATCACTGGCAAATTGGGAAAAGAACTGAACGAAGAACAGGGAGCCATAGCAGCCAGGCAATGCGGTTTGGCCATTCTTAGTTCGATCAAAGATCATTTTGGAAACCTGGGAAAAATAAAAAGGGTGATCAAATTGCTGGGTATGGTAAACGCAACGCCGGATTACGAAAAACATCCCCTAGTCATTAATGGCTGCAGCGAGTTGTTTGTTGCACTTTGGGGAGAGCACAATGGCAAAGGCGTCCGCAGCGCGGTCGGTATGGGTTCGCTGCCGGGAAATGTGGCGGTGGAGATCGAGGCGATTTTTGAAATTGAATGATGATTATTTGCTGCCCGGCTTTGTCGCCCTAAGCATCGTTCCTTGTCCCGCTAAAAAAGCGGAACTCCATTCATCGTTCCGTCCTTTGCTCGACTTTTTTGCTTCACGCAAAGCTAACAAAGGAGCAAATCTTTGCTGAGTAGCGGACGGAACGTACAAGAGTGCGACGCAAGGGACGATGATAATAGTACTTAGCTGGCAAAAAAATTAAAGACATGAACTGGTACGAGATTCAAAATATAGACGAAATCGATTCACCGGCCCTGCTTTTATACAAAGAACGGGTGCAGCAAAACATTCTCGCTGCAGTTGAAATGATAAAAGATGTACGGCGATTGCGACCTCATGTTAAGACAAACAAAATAGCCGAAGTATGTAAAATGATGCTGGCAGCGGGGATCACCAAATTCAAATGTGCCACAATAGCAGAAGCCGAAATGCTCGGCATGGTCCAGGCTAAAGAAGTGTTGTTGGCTTACCAGCCGGTCGGGCCAAAAGCGAAAAGGCTTTTATCACTGGTACAAACATATCCCGCAACAACATTTAGCTGCCTGGTTGATAATTTTTCGGCGGCAAAAAATTTATCGGATGTCTTTTCATCAGCTGGTAAAACCGTTGCTGTTTTTATTGATCTCAATACCGGCATGAACCGGAGTGGCATTGTACCTTCCAAGGCCTTGGAGTTATTTCATCAAATGCAAACACTCTCGAGCCTAACAGTTGTAGGATTGCATGGTTATGACGGGCATGTTACAGCATCCGATCTCCAACAACGACGGCAAGCAAGCGATAATGCCTTTAAACAGGTAGAAACATTGATTGGTCAAATTGAAAAGATTAGCAACAAACCATTGACGATCGTTGCCGGTGGCTCTCCTACCTTCCCAGTGCACGTAAAAAGAAATATCGAATGCAGCCCGGGTACTTTTGTCTTTTGGGACTGGAATTATAAAACGAATTACCCGGATCAACCATTTGAATATGCAGCGCTGGTGCTCACAAGGATCATCTCAATCGTCGACGCAACTACAATCACCACAGATCTGGGGCATAAATCGGTCGCTGCTGAAAACCCGCAGCCCCGCGTTCATTTTCTGAATGCAAGCGATGCGGTGCCGATGGGACAAAGCGAAGAGCATCTTGTTTTAAAAGTACCTGATAGCGCTGTTTATAATGTGGGAGATGTTTTATATGGAGTTCCCATTCATATTTGTCCCACAGTCGCACTTTATGATAAAGCTATTGTCGTGGAAAATAATAAAGCCCTGTCAAGTTGGAAAGTGATTGCACGGGATCGAAGCATCATGATTTGAAGTCCGAAGTCTGGAATGGCGAAATCCGAAAAAATCCGAAATATGAAACCCGATCCGACAATTATTGGGGTCACAAAAATTGCAACACAGAAAATATCCGCGGTTAATGTTTATAATCGACGCACACCTTGATCTTGCCATGAACGCGATGGAATGGAATCGTGATCTGCGCCTGCCGGTAAACGATATACGCAAAAGAGAAGAAGGATTAAACGATAAGCCCGACCGGGCAAAAGGAACAGTTTCACTGCATGAACTAAGAAAAGGCCAGATCGGCCTGGTCGTTGCCACGCAAATCGCCCGGTATGTTGAACCCGGCAATCCCCTACCCGGCTGGAATTCACCCGAACAAGCCTGGGCTCAAACACAGGCACAGCTCGCCTGGTACAAAGCCATGGAAAAAGAAGGCGAAATGATCATGATCAAAGATGTAAAAGAACTTGATAAACATCTTGGATTATGGACAAGCAATAAGAATGGGGATAAAAAACCGATTGGTTATATTCTCAGCCTGGAAGGTGCAGACTCATTAGTGACCATCGATCATCTTGATCTTGCATACCAATATGGTCTTCGTGCCCTGGGTCCGGCTCACTATGGACCTGGCCGATATGCCAATGGCACCGATGCCACCGGTAAAATGAATGCGAATGGACTGGCGTTATTAAGAAGAATGGAAGAACTCAATATTATTTTAGATGCTACTCATTTATGCGATGATGCATTCTGGCAGGCGATGGATCATTTCAACGGGCCTGTTTGGGCAAGCCACAATAATTGCAGGGCGCTGGTCAATCATAACCGGCAATTCAGCGATGAAATGATAAAGACATTAATTGAAAAGAATGCCGTCATTGGTGCTGCTTTGGATGCCTGGATGATCGTTCCAAACTGGCAACGCAGTATTTCCAACCCTGGCGAAATGCAATGCAATCTTGAAAAAATCATAGACCACATAGATCATATCTGCCAACTGGCCGGGAACAGCCTTCATTCCGGTATCGGCTCCGACCTGGATGGCGGATTCGGCAAAGAGCAATCGCCTTACGACCTCGAAACGATCACCGACCTGCAAAATATACCCGCTCTTCTGGCTAAACGTGGCTATAACCCGGGAGACATAAAAAATATCATGCATGACAACTGGATACGATTTCTGCGTCGCGCCTGGAGAGACTCTTGACAAAGAAGCCCGAAGCGTTAAAATACAAAAACCGAAGTGAGGAATAACCCGGTATCCGGATTCGGGCTTATTTATTCGGGCTTACCCCTCGGTCTCACTCGAAGCACCGAGTTATATGGATATATCTGATTCTTTTTAAAAAATAGCTCTCGCATGGGTGACCTTTTTCTATTTTGACCATTCACTATAAAAGTCTTCGGATGTACGACTACCAGATCATCGAACTACTCAGATCGGAAAAACCTGACAAAGCCTTAGCCATCCTGTATAAACATTTCCCCATGACACGAAAGGTCGTGGTGTCAAATGGCGGGAATGCACAGGATGCTGAAGATATTTTCCAGGAAGTGCTGCTGATTGTCTGCAGGAAAGTAAAGGACCCCGGTTT
The DNA here is from genome assembly GCA_005884665.1 of Bacteroidota bacterium. Classification (GTDB taxonomy): domain Bacteria; phylum Bacteroidota; class Bacteroidia; order Chitinophagales; family Chitinophagaceae; genus VBAT01. The sequence continues at coordinate 158,958 of VBAT01000023.1, read as the reverse complement.
TAAACTAACAGCACAGCTAAGCACTTATCTATATAGTGTTAGCCGTTTTTTATGGAAAGACGAACTGAAAAAAAGAAAGCCCCTTGAATCAGTAGATCTTGAAACTGGTTTTAACCCGAACGAAGAAAAAGACCTGGAGAACCTGGTAGAACAGGAAAACCGGGCAAAGCTCGCTGAAAAGATCCTCGACGAAATGGGCGAACGCTGCCGCGAACTACTACTCCTTTTTTATAGATCAGGTTTAAAGCTAAAGGACATAGCCCTGAAAATGGGATATAGCTCTGAAAACGTTGCAAAGAACCAGAAATATAAATGCCTGGAAGGCGCAAGGAATAAAATGAAGGAAACGAAACAAACTATTCAAACTTATTAATCGGAAACTATGCGTCCCGAACTGGAAATAATTGAAAAGATCGAACAATACCTCAGGGGAGAATTAAACGCTGCAGATAAAACGGCATTTGAAAAACAAATGGCTGCTGATCCCGCCATGAGAGAACAGGTGAATTTGCAGCAGGATATTATGAGAGGTATCGAACGTACCTTTCTTAAACAGAAAATAGTCAAAGCAGGAAAGAGCTTCAGGTTCGGAAAGAGCTTGACCCAATGGGGATTGGGCGGGTTGAGCCTGGTTGTGCTGGTTGGTGCTTTTCTTTTCTATAAAAGCCAGGCAGGCAAGAATGAGTATGGAAAAAATTCATTGCCGGAATTAAATGAACAGGGTGAAAAACTTTGGGCCGATGCAGACAGGAATATCCAGGCACAGGTGTTTACAATAAATGCGGCAAAGGATACCGTGATCGAAACGAAAGGCGGTATTGTAATGGCAATTCCAGCAAATAATTTCCTGGATGAGAACGGGAATATCGTAGAAGGTAAAGTTGATCTCACTGTGAAGGAAGCGCTTGATCCGGCGGCCATAATCAATGGAGGTCTTTCAACCAGGTCGGGGGACAAGCTGCTTGAAAGCGGAGGGATGTTTTTTACCGATGTCCGCAAGGATGGAAAGATCCTGAAGATCAACCCGGCCAAAGGAATTT
>VBAT01000023.1:143121-157845 GCA_005884665.1 Bacteroidota bacterium | reverse complement strand
GGAATGCAACTCTTCTCTGGCAAAAGGATGGCTAATGGAACAATAGACTGGATAGACCCAAAACCTTTGGAGCATGACTTGTTGCCTGTTGATATCAAATCGCTTAATTTTTATCCGCCGGATTATCTTGATTCACTCGCTCATTGGGGTTATGATATAAAAAATAAAGCTTTTACGGATAGTCTTTATTATTCATTTGCGTCGGGGTTTGGTCAGCCCGCAGCAACAAATTCACCAAAAAAAGTAGATGACGCTATACAATACGAAGCACGCGAGATGGCAGTAGATACGACCCTACAGTTGGATGGAAGAACATTGTTCATGACCAAATGTGCAAGTTGAACATTATTCCTGTCAAAATGCGCGAGTTGCCACAATCCACTCTACGATGGTACCGGTCCCAGGCTAAAAGGGGTATTGAATAGTGGCTACTATAGCGGCAATATCAGCAAAATAACCAGGTGGATAAATAATGTTAATACATTGATTGCCTCCGAGCCTCATTACATAAAACTTAGAAAACAATACGGTTCGCTTATGCAGCAATTTGATAACATGCCAGAAAGCGAAGTAGCCGCTATTTTTGATTATATTGAAAACTATCAAAGTGATGTCGACGCCAAGTACCTACATGACTCTATCTCCAGTTGTGGCATCAACCCCGCAAAAATCAAAGCAATCTGGAATGAGCAATTTCAAAACACATTTATTGCTACACGAGAGTTTGAAGAAAGACTTAAAGCAATTCACAATTCCAGTAAACCGACTATTCTTGATCTTTATCTGAACAATTTGAACAAACCGCTCTACTATATAGATTCACTGGCGTCCTTAATTTGGGGCGGCGAGGGTGGTGATTCGGATAACTCGTTTGCAGAATTTGCTGCCCGCCGCGACGGAAGAGTAAAAACCGGTTCAGTGCAATTTGAGATGTTGAAAAAATACTATGAAGACAAGACAAGCGCTTATACTGAAGCGATCACCAAAACACAAAATGAGTACTGGAATAAACAGGCGGAAAATGATATCGAGGCATCTAATAAAAAATTTGAACATACTATGGATTCCAGCAAGAGGATGTGGGAAAACTATCAGCAGGAACTGGATTTGAATATGAAGGATGCCTATCGCCAGCTGGGTTATGACTATAACCCGAACATTCCACGGGGTGTGCCGGGCAACGTGTATAGCGCGCAGGTAATCACGACCGGCTGGTGCAACGTCGACAGGTATGTGATAGAGTCAACAACAAACCGCACCACACTGAACTATACTGATCCTGAGACTGGCAAAAAGGCGGTGATCAAGTACGAATCAGTTTCAATTGAGATCAGTCAATGGAATGAATACGATCGGTTATATGTTTATCTCCTGCCTTCAAAACTGGCTAGCTTCATGCGACTGAACGGCGGACAAGGAAAGTATTCTGAAAAGCTGAATGAATTAATGCAATACGACCTGATCTGCGTAGCCTACAAAGATGAACAGGCCTATTATTATTCACAGAAAGATGTACGGCCAGGAAATTATACTGCGATCAGTTTGACAATGATTGAGAAAGATGAACTGGACCAGCAGTTGAATAGTTTTAGCCAAAGCCAGGGAACTGAAGTAAAGAAAGAGAAAGACTATTTCTTCTTCGAAATCCTTGATGGGAAAAGACAGAAGCATAACATCGTACTACAGGAATTGACGGAGAAGATCAGGCCTGTGATATTTAGCTGTTACCGATGGCTGCTTTACAGCTCAAAATAAAATCCGAAGCGTTAAATCATGAAATCAGAAAATGTTCATAGTACTCGAGTGACCTCTTTTTTCAGATTTCGGGATTTAAAAAATTCGAATTTCTTTCGTCCCTGAATATGGCCTTTTGTCTAAAAATTTCGTTGCCTTGCAAAAATGATTGTACCTTTTAGTGTATAAAACCATTCGGTATGAAAAAAATAGTGATTGCACTTGTTCTGGCCGGAGGCGTTGGCGCTATTGCGTACGCAAGCCTGAGTAATCATAACAGCAGCAAACAGGCGATTGAGAAAAAGACCGAAAAAAAAGAAAAGAAGCACGAATGCAGCAGGACCTGCCCATTCAGCTAACGTAATGCAAACGGCTAAAATCCCGCCCCTGCTGGCCAGATCAGCTGCGGCGGGATTTTGATTTATTGCCACGGAAACACGGGATGACTCTTAATGTACCCGCGCCAGCTATCAGTTGCCAGGTGCCGATCCTAAAGCTAACTAATCCGTATATCCGGGCTCGAAAACCAATCCAGGCCTAGCATCCGCGTATCCGTGGCGTAACTAGTCCTTACGGAGGCGCTTTTCTAACTAATTTCTTAGTTTAACAGCTGTTTTTAGAATAGTTTTTCAGCCAATTTTTATAACTCCGTGATTGTCAAATCTGGGTTTTTTCGCCAGCAAAAACCGTCAAAAACCGGCAAAAAAATAGATATTCTCAATTGTCCAAATCCCTAATTTTGGATAGCTACTTACCCCATTTTATTCTCCAGTTACTACTGCTTGAACCTTTTAAATTCTGATTGCAATTCCATATTTCCGGGTGTGATGAACCGGTGTTAGATAAGAAAATAAAAAATAAAAAGGGAGGGGTTATGTATACCTATGACTTGTTAGAAAACGGATGTTATTACCTGGTAAGAGAAAAGGACGACTCAGACATCACGCTGATCAAAGTAGCGGTGGAAACTGATCATTGTCTTTTCATCCAGCGCTTCGATGATCCTACCGAAACTGAATGGAAGCTTAAAAAAGACTCGTTGTTCGACATTATCGAGTGCCTCAGCGATGAAGCCGTGAAAGCATGGGAAGAACACTACAAGAGCGAAAATGAGTACTACGAAGAAGAAGAGGACGACGAAGACTAATTAACACAACCCGTTCGTAAATTTTTAACCGGTACGGTGATTGAAATGGTTTACTTTTAGATCATTCAATCACCTTTTTTTATGCGAACAACTTTCTCCCGAAGAATTCTATTCTTTACGATCATCTGTATTTTTCCGGTTCTGGGTTTTTCTCAACCACCTGTGTCGGACGACAATGATCTGCCCAAAGATTATTTGCCTGTTTCGTTTCATGCAGGCCGTCGGGATGCCCTCCGTAAAATAATGCCTGAGAATTCTGTTATGGTGATCTTTGCCTACCCTATCCGCAATTATTCCAACGATGTAAATTATCCCTATCATCCCAACCCGGATTTGTATTACTTCAGCGGGTACAAAGAACCGAATTCGGTTTTACTGATCTTTAAGAATGAACAACAGGATGATTTAGGTAACAGGTACAAAGAACTTCTGTTTGTCCAAAAACGAAACCCGGAGGCCGAACAATGGACAGGGAAGAGATTGGGACCGGAAGGAGCCAAAGCAAAACTGGATTTCGCCAATTCATTTAATGCGGAAGAGTTTAAAGATTTCCCGGTCGATTTTTCAAAGTTTAGCAAAATACTATTCAATTCTTTTCCGGCAGATTCAGCCAGCACTACTGGTAATAGCGCCGATCTTCCGGGTCTCGTTCGCCAGTTCAGGCAAAAAGCTAATATCCTGGGAAATTATTCTAACGATACACGTTTTGACAACACAGGTTATTATGAACTTACCGGAAGACTGCGTGAAATAAAAACTCCTGAAGAAATGGGGTTGATCCGTAAGGCAGTTGAGATATCCTGCCTGGCGCAAAACGAAGTGATGAAGGCAGTTCGCCCGGATATGTCTGAAATGGAGATACAGGGCTTACATGAATACGTGCATAAGAAATATGGCGCAGAAGCAGTGGGTTACGGCTCCATCATCGGTTCAGGAGAGAACGGTTGCATACTGCACTACATCGAAAACACAAAGACAAGGATCGGGAATTCGTTATTGCTGATGGATGTAGGCGCGGAATACCATGGTTACACTGCCGATGTTACCCGGACTGTTCCAGCTAACGGCAAATTTTCCCCGGAGGAAAAAAGCATTTATCAAATCGTGTATGATGCACAGGAAGCTGCTTTTAAACTTTTAAAAGAAGGTGCGAAATGGGGTGATGCCAATGCAGTTGCTAAAGAGGTAATAGCCGATGGCCTGATCAAATTGGGTATCATCTCCGATAAGAAAGATGTCGTCAAATATTATCCTCATGGCCTCTCCCACCATATTGGCCTGGATGTACATGACCGCCGCTTTTCCAACACACTTAAAAAAGATATGGTGATCACTATCGAACCGGGTATCTATATCCCTGAAGGCAGCAATTGCGATAAAAAATGGTGGGGTATTGCTGTCCGCATCGAAGACGATGCGCTGATCACAGAGGCTGGTTATGAGTTATTGTCTTCCTTTGCACCGCGCAAGATAGAAGACATTGAAAAAATGATCGCACAAAAAAGCGCTGTAGATGATTTTAAATTACCTCCATTGAAATCAGCGCAGAAGAAAGCGTTCTGACAAAAATTCGCAATAAAAAAAGAGCTGCCATAATCCGGTAGCTCTTTTCAATTCTTTGCCTGTTTCCGAAAACTCAATAAACTACATATCTTCTCACTTCCATGCTTCCTGCAAGATTTCCCGTATCATCGATGTATTCTTCTTTGATCAGCCCTACATTTTTCGAAAAATAATCCCGGTAAAATCCGATTATATCATCCAGCGATTGAAATCCTGCGCCGAGGTCAGCCTCATAATGCTCTTCCACGATAATGGTATTAGGGAAACTAAGTGTACCTGTTGAAGTGATGATGGCAGTGGTAGCATTCGCATTCGTAATGATGAATTTGATCCGGAGAGGTAGCGGAGTACCCTGTACCGCGTTGGTGTATGTTGGGCTTGTCCACGTGCCTGCGCCAATATTATCCTTCAGGAATATGAATTCAACCCGTTGAGTATTGTCAACTCCCAAATAGGTTGCAAGATTTACATAATGATAATAATCGTTGCCGGCCTTTCTCCAATATCCCGATGTATCGAAGCCAGTTCCTGCGTTAGCCATGAAAATATTATATTGATTACCCAATGCAGTATGCATAGCGGCAATCACTTTTATGATAGTGGAATCGGTAGCATCATCATCGAATTCATAACTCCAGTTGCTATTTGTTGTTCTCGGGAAATAATCACTAAAGCTGGCAGGTGCACCCACACGTACAACAAAGTTGCAGGGCGTTGACCCGGCAGTAACCTGGATGTAAATTGTTCCGGAAGCGTTTGGTGTGCCTGAACCGGTAAGGGTTAAAGTTTGCGTGCCAACAGCCCATGTGCCTCCGGTACCACTGCTGAACGTCATACCGTTTGTGGCCGTTGTTGAAATAGTGTTATAGGTACCGGCCGTGGTAACATTTACACTAAGTGTAACAGTGTTGGCTGCTGAGAGGGCTGTGTTTTGAGTGTAAGTGCCATTGACCGTTGCTGTACCGCAATTGATCGTGAATACAGCTGGCCCCGGGGTTACATTGATTGTAAAATTACAGGTTGCAGTAGGGATCGGAATATTAAACGGACCCGAAGCTGTGGGCGTACCTGAACCTGTTAATATGATTGTCTGGTTGCCTGTCGCGCTGAAACTTGCACCTACAGCCGACGAAAAGGTCATTCCATTAACGGCGGTTGTAGTCATTGAATAAGTCCCTATAGCTGTAACGTTCACACTGATTGTAACTGTATTGGCAGCAGTAAGCGCTACTCCTTGTGTATAAGTTCCCGCGATCGTAGCAGGAGTTGCACAGTTCACTGTAAATGCGCCGGCACCACCGGCAGGATTCACATTCACGGTAAAATTACATGTGGCCGTGGGGATGGAAATATTAAACGGACCCGAAGCAGTTGGCGTACCTGAACCTGTTAATACGATTGTCTGGTTCCCTGTCGCACTGAAACTTGCACCAACAGCCGACGAAAAGGTCATTCCATTAACGGCTGTTGTAGTCATTGAATAAGTTCCTATAGCTGTAACATTAACACTGATCGTAACTGTATTGGCCGCAGTAAGTGCTACAGCCTGCGTATAAGTTCCTGCAATTGTAGCAGGAGTTGCGCAATTGACTGTAAACGCTCCGGCTCCGGCTACTGGATTCACATTCACGGTTACATTACAGGAGGCAGTTCCACCGGTTACAGGTACAACATTGGCTCCCGAAGTAGTCGGTGTACCGGTACCGGTTAAAGTAACCTGCTGTCCCGCTCCCGCTGCTGCAAACGATGCCCCGGGTGCGCTGCTAAATGTCATTCCATTGATGGTGCCCGAGATGCTATAAGTTCCGGGGCTTACAACATCGACAGTCATAACAATCGTATTCGAAGCTGTTAGAGCTGTATTCTGTGTATAGGTTCCATTGACCCCCGGTGCCGTACAATTAAATGTATAAGTTGCGGTACCTCCCGCCGCCACTACGGTTATGGTAAAGCCGCAGTTGGAACCACCTACGCTGACAGGTATATTCGTTGATCCGGCGGTGGTCGGTTTTCCCGTTCCGGTCAGGACAATGGTCTGTTGCCCCAGAGCCAGCACTCCCGATCCGGAGAATACCATATTGTTTGACTGCGTTGTGAAAATTGTATATGCGCCAGCAACAGTTGCTGTGACATGCAGTGTAACTGTATTGCTTGAATTCAGGTCCACTCCAACTGTATATGTTCCTGCTATGTTCGCGTTTGTACAGGCATTTGGTGAGCCATCCAGTGTGAAAACAGCCAATGCTCCAACTACCGTCACAGAAACCGTACAATTTGAAACGCCGTAATTGACAACAAAATTGGTGATGCCAACGGCAGCCGGCGTCCCGACTCCTTTCAATCGAACCGTATTTAAACCAGTAGTCGTAAATACACCTGAGGCTCGAAAATGAATACCGTTAACCGTATCTGTATAGATTGTATAATTTCCTGCTGTGGTAACATCCACTGTTACATCGATATAATTACTGGTGCCAGCCAGGGCTGTCCCAACAACATAAGCTCCTGCAACGGTTTTAGGGAAACAATCTCCGGTTCCATCGTCCTGCAGGGTCCCTTCAGAGGGTCCCATCCCGTTTTCGAGGCTATGTTCTCTTTGGCAGGCGTTCATGAGCACGAGACCCGAAATAAGAACCAGGACTAAATACCGTTTTTTCATACAAGCGGAATTAAGATGAGGATTAAAAATAAGATTATTTTAGTAACCGGAATGCTGCTCCACAGGCAAATAATGACAAAATATCATTGAAACGAATTACTTTACTTCTTTATTGGATAACTCATGATGACATTTTTAACCCGAACTCGCCTGCTTCTTTTTTTCCTGTTTATTTTTTCGATCCGTCCTGCTTTAAGTTTGGCGCAAAACCCGTCTGTGGTGATGCTTACTTCCGGTACCAAAACAAGCCTTCGGGGTCTGTGCGTAGTAAATGACAACATTATTTGGGTCAGCGGTAGCCACGGAATGGTGGGCAAAAGCCTTAATTCCGGTAAAAACTGGAACTGGATGACCGTAAAGGGCTTTGAACAAAAAGAGTTCCGGGATATCGAAGCGTTCGATGCCAATACAGCGATAATAATAGCCATTGATTCACCGGCTTATATTTTAAAAACAGTAGATGGTGGTTCTACGTGGAAAGTAGTCTATGAAAATAAAACACCGGGCATGTTCCTGGATGCCATGGATTTTTCAGACGTCATGAACGGAATCGTTGTTGGCGACCCAACTGGTAACAAGGCATTTCTTGCTTATACTTCAGACAACGGCAATACCTGGAAAGAAATACAACACGAGAAAAGACCAGCCATGGATACCGGCGAAGCTTTTTTTGCAGCAAGCGGTACGAATATTAAGTTCTTCCGGAACGGAGACTATTATGCAGCCAGTGGCGGATCCAAATCCAGGCTGATCTCGAGATCAACAAGCGTAAATCTGCCATTCCTCCAGGTAAATGGCTCTTGTGGCGCTAATTCGATCGATATTTACGATAATGGCGACCCGAGAAAAGCCGGCAAGAAGATGATCGTTGTAGGCGGTGATTATATGTCGCCTTCATCGACTGCCAAGAACTGTTTTTTTAGCTCAAATGGAGGCAAGACCTGGAGAATACCGGGAACACCGCCACATGGTTATCGCAGCTGTGTTGAATATTTATCTCCCAAAGACATTATTACCTGTGGAAGCAATGGTGTTGATTATTCAAGTGATGGAGGCAGGAACTGGAAATGGATCAGTAAGGAAGGATTTCATGTATGCAAGATAGCCAGGAATGGTTCGGCTTTTTTCCTTGCAGGCGAAAATGGGAAGATTGCGAAAGTATCCTGGGATTAATCTTTCAGGTTATCAAGTATCTCTTTGATAGATGGCCGCTTTTTATAGTCCTGTTGGAAGAAGCGGTATTTTATATTCGATTCCTTATCTATTATATAAACGGCTGGCACTGGTAAAAAATTTCCATTCTTTTTTCCGTTGATCTCATCGATCTTAATGCCGGAATTATGATAACGGTCCAGCACCATTTGAGGCACCTCAAACTCGACATCATAAGCTTTCATGATCTTTAGATCTTCATCATAAAGCACCGGGTACTCGGCTTTTGTTTTTTCAATTGTCTTAGAGACATTTTCCGGCAATTCTGGTGTTACGGCAACTACGGTTACACCTTTGTCTTTTAGGAACTGGAGTGAATCCTGTAATTTTTTCAGGAATTTAGTGCATTCAATGGACCAATTTCCGCGATAAAAAACGAGCACAACTTTGGTTTTTTTGAGCAAATCTTTTAAACGCACTTCATTTCCAGCCTGGTCTTTGGCTTTAAAGTCGGGGGCTTTTGAATTAAGAAATAGTCCCTCTGGGGCTTCCTGGGCGGCCAGAAAATACGATAGGAATAAAAGAGAAACAAGAGGAAGTATCTTTTTCATGGGAGCAATTTACGACTGCTAAAATTATAAATATCACCGGCTTTTGCAGGGAGTAACCGTTCTATTAACAAAAGATTATTCCTTACTTTTGGCGAACGACCATTAACCAAGATAAACTGTAACAGCATGTCAAACAGCCACAGGCAAAAATACCTTATCCGGTTGCTCGCGGGTCTCGGCATTGTGAGCGGGGGTATTCTAGTCATTATCTACACTTCTTTTATCAAAAGCCGGGAACAGGAATGGTACATCTGGGGTGCCGCCGCGATCGCACTGATCAATTCAGGTCTCTTTATATTAGGCAGCGCATTCGTGCATAAAGTAAAATCCGATCTCATCCGCAAACAAAAACAAAAAGAGACACACAAACGCTACGAGTTTGAATAATGTTCATCCGAATTTATTGGTGAACATGAAATAAACCGCGCCAAGCAGGAAAGCGAAGCTTACCAGGTATCGCCAGTGCAATGGTTCTTTCAGGTAGAAAACAGCAAAAAAACAAAACACGATAAGCGTTATCACTTCCTGTATCATTTTCAGCTGGAATCCGGAAAAGCCTTTCGCATAGCCAATCCGGTTAGCAGGAACCATCAGGCTGTATTCAAAAAAAGCAATCATCCAGCTTAATACAATGGCTTTCCATAACGGCCATCCCTGCTGTTTAAGATGGTAATACCAGGCAAATGTCATGAACACATTGGAGACGAGGAGAAGAATGATGGTACGCATGATAAATCCGAATATTTGACTTTATTGGATTAACGAATCCCTTAGCGCTTTTACTTCAGCCGGATCTATGTAGTTATTGGTAAAACTTTCGGCTGATGCAGCAAAGGCTGGATGAATAAACTCCATTTTGCTTTTTGTTTTACCCCTTAATGAAGAATGAAATTCAACACACCCTGTTTTCTCCGCCAACATTTTGATATTATCTTTTCTCACACCGCTACCCGGCATGATGATTATTCTTTCGGCGGCAGCTTCGTTTAACCGGGCGATCTGTTCAACACCTTCGGGTGCGCCAGGTTGCTGACCGGAGGTCAGTATTCTCTCACAGCCTATTGATATTAGCTGTTCCATCGCCTGGAAAGGATCCCGGCAGCGGTCAAAGGCCCGATGAAATGTAACACCCAGTGGATAGGCTGCTTCAACCAGTTTGCCTGTGAGCTTCATATCAATAGTACCGTCAGCATTCAGGAGTCCAATGACAATACCATCGTAGCCAATTTCCCTACACAGGCGCACGTCATGCAACATGATCTCAAACTCGGCTATTGTATATAAAAAATCTCCTCCTCTTGGCCGAATGATCGGGTATATGGGGACTTGAAATGCCTCGCGGCATTTTTTCAGCTGTCCAAAAGAAGGTGTAGTGCCGCCCTCGCTGAGATTGGCGCAAAGCTCGATCCTGTCTGCGCCACCTTCAACGGCAGCCTGCGTTGTTATAAAATCGGAAGTCGCTATTTCGATCAGGTATGAGTTCATTGGTCAATCCATTAAGCTTTTAGCGGGTATTAATTTTTCTATGTTCCCCGTCTTTATTGCATAACTAAATCCTTTATGAATTGCAAAAGCACCAGCGACTCCTTTTTTGTTCAATGCAAGAAATGCGACCTGTATATCTTTTGCCTTATCCTTTTTGATCTTCACAATTCGTTCAACCGCTTTCTTACAGGCTGCTTCGGGAGTCAGCCCCTGTCGCATCCATTCAACTACGGTATGCGAACCGACAATGCGGATGACATCTTCGCCCTGGCCCGTAGCCGTACAGGCTCCAACCTCATTGTCGACAAACAACCCAGCTCCTATTATCGGGGAATCGCCAACCCGGCCGCGCATTTTAAATCCCATTCCACTGGTAGTACAGCTGCCGCTCAGGTTGCCGTTGATATCCATGGCTACCATACCGATTGTATCGTGATTAAATTCCCCGGATTTAAATACAGGTTGATAGGATGGACCCCTGTTGCCTTTACTTTCAATATTCATGACGGGTTTGTATTCGGAGTTTTTTAACCAATAGTTATAAGCTTTCTGAGCCTCGGAAGAAAGCTTTTGATCCTCCAGCGGAAACCCCTCTGATATGGCGAACTGTTGTGCCCCGCTGCCAACCAACATTACATGTGGTGTCTTTTCCATGACCCTTCGGGCTACCGACACAGGGTGTTTGATCCGCTCCAGAAAAGCCACACTTCCACAGTTGAAAAATTCATCCATTATACAGGCATCAAGTGTCACGTATCCATCCCGATCGGGATTAGCTCCAAGTCCAACACAACAATTTTGGGAGGCTTCGGTCACCATAACGCCGGCTTCAACGGCATCCAATGCTCTTCCTCCTGATCCCAGTATTTTCCAGGCTCCCTTGTTTGCCTCAATACCGGGTTCCCAGGTGGAAACAACAATAGGCTTCGCTGTAAAATCGTTGGGTTTCCCTGCTGCTAACAAACCTTTTTCAAATAATGCTGTTGACCCAAGAGCGGACAGGGCGAGAAATTTTCGTCGATTGAGCATCGTTATTGCGTTTAGCACCGAAATTAGGGATAAAGAGGAAAAGAGCGAGGAAACAGAGCGGAGGCGAAGGACAAAAGAAAGAAAGATAGCAAATCGCTCTCGCTCTCTTTCTCCGCTCTCATGCTCCTGTCATCTCGTCTTATCCCCTGCCAAAAAAGTCAATTAATAGCAAGGGCTTGAATTTTGATGTTTAAACATTGTTTTATTGAAGTTTACACAAAAACCAGCAGACCTGATGAAAATAGAGATAATAGCAGGAAGTCCAAGGATCAACAGCACAACAAAGCGAGTGGCTTTGCATTTATATAAAACCCTTCGCGAAACGACATCCCATGAGATCGGGTTGATCGATCTCCAGGATTGGCACCTGCCATCCCTGCAAGCCGTTTTTACATCCGTTGACCATACCCCTGAAGAATTCAGGCCGCTTAGTAAAAGGATCTTTGAAGCGGATGCTTTTATTCTTGTATCCCCTGAATACAATGGCAGCTACTCACCTGCTTTGAAAAACCTGTTTGATCATTTTCCAAAACGGCATCACAAACCATTTGGTATTGTCACAGCATCACCGGGTGCATTTGGTGGTATAAGGGCCGCACAACAATTGCTGTTACTTGTTCCCGCTTTATTTGGAATAGCTTCTCCTTATATGCTGGTAGTACCCGCGGTAGAAAAGAAGTTTAATCCGCAGGGCGGTTTGATTGACGAAAACTTCCAGAACAGCATACATAACTTTACCAGCGAGTTTTTATGGCTGGCTGAACATGTAGTAGAGAAAAAGACAACTGAAAAAATTTTTAATAACTAATAAAAGGAGTTTTTTATGAAAACCATTCTCCACAAAGCTGATACAAGAGGTCACGCTAATCATGGATGGTTAGATTCTTATCACACATTTAGTTTTGCCGGGTATCATGATCCGCAAAGGGTCCATTTCGGCGCCTTAAGAGTATTGAATGATGATACCGTTGCCGGCGGTATGGGCTTTGGAGCTCACCCGCATGATAATATGGAGATCATTTCAATTCCAACATCCGGCGATCTGGAGCATAAAGACAACATGGGTAATAAACAGGTCATCAAACAGGGCGATGTCCAGGTAATGAGTGCCGGTACGGGTATTCAACATGGCGAGAAGAATAAGAATAATGATAAGGAAGTAAAGTTTTTCCAGATCTGGGTGTTCCCTAACAAAAAAAATGTCGAACCCAGGTATGATCAAAAATATTTTTCCGATATCGACAAGCACAATAAGTTACTCACCGTGGTTTCCCCCCTTGGAACAGATGATGGCGGTGTGCAGATCCATCAGGATGCCTGGTTCAGCCTGGGAAAATTGGATAAGGGCTTTGCAACCGATTACCAGCTAAAAGATAAAAATAATGGTGTCTATGCATTCGTCATTGAAGGTGATGTGACTATTAATGGCGAAAAGCTGAATCGCAGGGATGGATTAGCCATCACCGAAGCGGGCGAATTAAAGATCAATGCCGACAGCAATGCAGAATTGTTGTTAATGGAAGTGCCCGTTTAACACAGGTTAATAGTCTAAAAAAAAGGAAACAGTTTATGAAAAATAAAAGATCAATTGAAGCAATCATTGCACCCCCCGCTCCGCATATGGTGGGCGACGGTTTTCGTGTGCATGGTTTTTTCCCCGGTGGAAGGATCGATAAAAAAAGAATGAGCCCTTTCTTCCTGATGGACTATAATTCGAAAGTTGAATTTTCTCCTTCTGAGCAACCCAGGGGTGTAAGTGTACACCCTCATCGCGGTTTTGAAACGGTGACGATAGCCTATCACGGGAAAGTGGCGCATCACGATAGCTATGGCAACAGCGGCATCATCGGCGAAGGTGATGTGCAATGGATGACTGCTGCTTCTGGTCTCCTGCATAAAGAGTATCATGAAAAGGAGTTCAGCCGTAGAGGCGGCCTGTTCCAAATGGTCCAATTATGGGTGAACCTGCCTGCCAAATACAAAATGACCCAGCCCAAATACCAGGAAATCACCCAGGGAATGATGGGTAACTATTCATTGAATGATGGTAAAGGAACAATCGAAGTGATCGCGGGGGAATATGAGGGAATAAAAGGCCCTGCATCGACATTTACGCCCGTGCATGTCTACAATGCAAGGCTGAAAAAAGGCGGTGTTGCAGATTTCAATTTTCCGTCCGGTTATAACACGGGATTGCTTGTTGTCGAAGGAACGGTACTCGTAAACGGCGAATCAGCACCGGCAGATCATTTTGTATTATTTAAAAATGAGGGCGAACAAATAAATATTGAAGCCGTCGAAGATGCAGTTGTGCTGGTATTATCCGGCGAACCGATCGATGAACCGATTGCCCAATACGGCCCATTCTTAATGAACACCTGGGAAGAGCTGGAACAGGCGATAAATGATGTGAATGCGGGGAAATTTGGAGTACTTGAAGAATGAAGTCGATAGTCTATAGTTAATGGTCAGTTGCTTGGTTTCGCTTTTCCATATAAATAGCGAGGTTCTTTCTGGCGTTCTTCTGCACTGCTCTTTTCATAAAACCGGTCCAGCCAAATAAAACACCTTTCCAGCCCAGGGCCTGTCCGATCCATGTGCTTAGCCGGAATGCATCACTGTGCTCAATGATCTTACCGTTTTCCAGTTTCATGTAGGCCTTGATCTTATTGACCACTTTTTTCCCTGTTTTTGAAAAAGTATAGCTTGCTGTCCACCGGCACGTAGCATATTCTTCATCGAGCAATTCGATATTTGAAAAGTTTAGCGAAAAATCTTTCGCGTTTTTACAGAGCATTTCCCACATAGCTCTTACCTCGTCTCCCCTTAAAATCATAAATACCGGGTCGCTGAATACAATGTCTTCGCTGTAACAATCATTCATGGTTTGATAGTCGAGCTTTTGAAAGGCAGAATAAAACCGGTTTATAATATCTTCGTTTAATGACATACGGTCATGAAAGTGGAATCAGTAAATTTAATTCTTCAAAACCAACCTGCATGAGAAAATCTTTGCTTTCTTTTTTATTGCTGTTCATCACCGGCATAGTACTGGCCCAGGCCGAACAGGATTCGTTATGGATAAGGGAAAACTATACAAAGCTGGAACAGTATATACCCATGCGGGATGGTGCCAGGCTTTTTACTGCTATTTATTTACCTAACG
The DNA here is from genome assembly GCA_005884665.1 of Bacteroidota bacterium. Lineage (GTDB taxonomy): Bacteria > Bacteroidota > Bacteroidia > Chitinophagales > Chitinophagaceae > VBAT01. The sequence continues at coordinate 143,299 of VBAT01000023.1, read as the reverse complement.
ATAAAAGCGAAAAGCATCCTATCCTGATGACAAGGACGCCCTATTCATGTGCTCCATACGGCAAAGAATTCACGTCGAGGCTGTGGAACACGCATTGGAAATACTATGCGAGGGAAAATTATATCATCGTTGTGCAGGATGTGAGAGGGCGCTGGATGAGTGAAGGCGAGTTCATCGA
>VBAT01000023.1:89090-143081 GCA_005884665.1 Bacteroidota bacterium | reverse complement strand
AACAAAAGCCGATGTGGATGAATCCAGCGATACCTACGATGCCATTGACTGGCTTATAAAGAACCTGCCTGCCAACAACGGCAACGTGGGTATATTCGGCATTTCCTATCCCGGGTTCTATGCAACCATGGCGGCTGCCAGTAATCACCCGGCATTAAAAGCGGTAAGCCCACAGGCACCGGTGACTGATTGGTTCCAGGGCGATGATTTCCATCACAACGGTGCATTTTTTCCATTAGATGGATTTGCTTTTTACTCGGGTTTTGGTAAACCAAGACCTGCACCCACTACGGTCGGACCAACTGGCTATGATTTTAAAATAAAAGACAACTATGAATTTTTCCTGCAGGCAGGTAGTTTAAAACATCTCGGTGAAATGATCGGAGATAGTGTCAAGTTCTGGAAGGATCTCTATGCGCATCCAAACTACGATGATTGGTGGAAAGCCAGGAATGCAAGGAACGCCATGTATGATATCAAGCCGGCAACACTTGTTGTCGGTGGTTTATTTGATGCCGAGGATTGTTTTGGCGCCTGGAACCTGTATAAGGCTATCGAAAAGCAAAACCCTTCCTCCAATAATAAACTGGTCATGGGTCCCTGGTATCATGGACAATGGGCCAGCCGTGATGGAAGTGTTTTGGGAAATGCACGCTTCGGTTCCAATACATCTTTCTGGTACCAAAACAATATTGAACTGCCATTTTTCAATTATTATTTAAAGGGCAAGGGCGATCCAATGCTTGCAGAAGCAACGATTTTCTTCACCGGATCCAACGAATGGAGAAAATTGAGTCAATGGCCGCCTTCAAACAGTCAGGCAACAGCTATTTATTTCAATTCAAATAATAGCTTGTCCTGGAACAAGCCTTCCCTGGCAAAAAGCGCATCTGAATATATTAGCGATCCGGCTCATCCGGTACCTTATACGGAAGATGTTCATTTTAGCCGCACAAGAGAGTACATGACCGATGATCAGCGCTTTGCTTCGAGAAGACCGGATGTGCTGAGCTTTGAAACCGGTGTGTTGACTGAAGATTTGACACTGGCCGGGGTAGTTACGGCTGATTTGAAAGTAAGCCTTAGTACAACCGACGCAGATTTTGTTGTTAAGATCATTGATGTATTTCCGGACGATTTCAAATACCCGGACGATATCGATCAACCCCGCCGATCAACCGGCGGGACTTACCCGATGGGCGGTTATCAAATGTTGGTACGTGGAGAAATCATGCGGGGAAAGTTCAGGAACAGTTTTGAAAAACCGGAACCATTTAAACCAAATAAAATTGAAACGGTGAAGTTTGACCTGCCGGATGTTGCTCATACATTTAAAAAAGGCCATCGCCTGATGATCCAGGTGCAGAGTAGCTGGTTTCCGCTGGCTGACCGCAACCCGCAGCAGTTTGTGAATATTTATGAATGTGATGAAAATGCTTTTCAGAAAGCTACAATAAGAATCTATCACGATGCAGTAAATAGCAGTAATATTGTTCTGCCAATACTGAAATAAAAAATCTATGAAATCAACGATTAGCCTGCTTGCATTTCTCTGCTGCTCATTCATTCTTTCAGCCCAACAGTTTGCCATCATACCCCAGCCCGCGGCGATGATACCTGGCACTGGTTCTTTTACTTTCAACCGGGGTACTGTTATTGTTGTCAAAAATGCTGTTGATGATAATTCTGCCAGCTTTTTGAATGATTATATCTATGACAAACTTGGATTCAAATTAAAAAAGGCCAAAACAGCACAATCGAATTTTATTCAATTAGTGACTGTACAGACTTTAGTACCTGGCAAGGAAGGTGCGTATGAAATGACCGTTTCACCCAAGAGCATTATTATCCGGGGCCAAACTGCTTCTGGAACTTTCTATGGTATGCAAACGCTGATTCAATTGTTGCCCACGGAACAGTTGAAAACATTTCATCCGACATATTATATTCCCTGCGTCCAGATAAATGATCTGCCACGTTTTGCATATAGAGGTATGCACCTGGATGTCGGTCGTCATTTCTTCCCGGTATCATTTGTCAAAAAGTATATCGATTATCTTGCTTTGCACAAGTTCAATACATTTCACTGGCATCTGACTGAAGACCAGGGCTGGCGGATCCAAATAAAAAAATACCCGAACCTTACCAAAGTCGGTGCATGGAGAAACGGAACGATCATTGGGCGATTCCCTGGCAAAGGCAATGATGGCAAACGGTATGGTGGGTATTATACACAGGCAGAAATTAAGGAAGTAGTGAAGTATGCCGCGGCGAGATTTATTGAAGTGATACCCGAGATTGAAATGCCGGGTCATTCATCGGCTGCAATAGCCTCTTATCCCCAATTGAGCTGCTTTCCAAATGAGTCAACCAAGCATCCACCCCAATGTGCATCGCACGGCGATTCTACCGGGAAACAGGTACAACAAACGTGGGGGGTTTTTAACGATGTGTTTTGTGCTGGCAAAGAAAATACTTTTAAGTTCCTGCAGGATGTGATTGACGAGATAGCGCCACTTTTTCCCTCCAAATACATTCATGTTGGCGGTGATGAATGTCCAAAAGAAAACTGGAAGCGTTGTCCTCTCTGCCAGCAAAGAATGAAAGAGAATAACCTAAAGAACGAGCATGAGCTGCAGAGTTATTTCATCCAGCGCATGGAAAAATATATAAACAGCAAAGGAAAAACATTGATTGGCTGGGATGAGATACTTGAAGGCGGTCTGGCACAAAATGCTGTTGTTATGAGTTGGCGCGGTGAGCAGGGCGGCACAGAAGCGGCTCGTCAACAACACAATGTCATCATGACCCCTGATCAATGGGTTTATTTGAATTATTCACAAACACGCAATGAAGATTCCATAACTATAGGTGGATATTTGCCGCTTGAAAAAGTTTATAACTATGAACCGGTACCGCGGGAATTGACAGCAGAACAAAGCAAATATGTGCTGGGTGCGCAAGGTAATCTTTGGACCGAATATATCGGGAATGAAACTATAGCACAGTATATGCTTTTTCCCCGCATGAGTGCATTGAGCGAGGTGTTGTGGACACCAAAGGAAAAAAGGAATTACAAGGATTTTGAAAAGCGGCTACCCACGCAGTTTAAAAGATATGATTTATGGAAAGTTCATTATAGTAAAGCATACTTTGATTTGAATGCTGTTGTAATGCCCACCGATAACTATACTGGCGTACTGTGGAAAATAGAAACAAATCATCCAACGGCAGAGATCCGTTGGATTCCTTCAAAATACAGTTCGGCGCTGTTTCCTTATAGCCAGCCAGTCCTTGTTACAGAAAGCGGCGAAAAAACAGCAACCTTGCATGTCGGGAACAAAATCGTCAGCGTATTGTCCCAATCATTTCACTTCAGCAAAGCTACCGGCAAAAAAATTACTTTATCTACTCCCCCATCGTCTAAGTATCCTGGTGATGGAGCTTTCACATTAGTCAATGGTGTGCAGAACGAAAAAGGTTTGGAACGATCATCCGAATGTTTAGGGTTTGAGGGACCCGATTGCGAAGCGGTCATTGATCTAGGTTCAACGCAAACAATTAACAGCGCTGTAATTCATACGCTTAACTCCGGTGGAAGCTGGGTTTATCCTCCTAAATATGTTGAGGTATTTACGTCGCAGGACGGAACATCATTTAATTCTGTTGGCAAAAGCGAAAAATTTGAGCCAACCAACGGGCTGAATGGTGTTGTCAGTATAAACCTTACACCGGTGACTTCCCGTTATGTGAAAGTGGTTGTCAAAAATTTCGGACTCATCCCTTCGGGTATGTCGGGCGCAGGTAACAATGCGTGGTTGTTTGTAGATGAAATAGAAGTGAAGTAACCACCGATCAGGCCGTTCTCTTGCGGCTGACCGTTTAACGCTGCCTCACTCATTTTTAATATCTTTGCGACCACCGATCGACAAAAAATACATGCATGCTCAAAAAAGCCGCTTTTATTGATCTCACCGACAGTTTCGAAAAAATTCCCGTCAAAATATTCCCCGATCTGAATGAAGGCTCAAAATTTGTCGCCCAACAAATCGCTGACCTGATCAGGGAAAAACAAAAGAAAAAAGAAAAATGCGTGTTGGGCCTCGCAACAGGATCTACTCCCCGATCGCTGTACGCCGAGCTCGTGAGGATGCATAAAAAAGAGAAGTTGAGCTTTAAGCATGTGATCACTTTTAACCTCGACGAATACTATCCTATCGATAATAATGCCCTGCAAAGTTATAACCGGTTCATGCGGACGCATCTTTTCAATCATGTCGATATCAATCCTAAAAACATTCATATTCCCAACGGGGAAATTTCAAAGGAAGATATTAAGGTTCACTGCCTCGACTACGAAAAAAAAATACAGCAGGCAGGTGGCATAGACCTTCAAATACTTGGGATCGGTAACAATGGTCATATCGGCTTTAATGAACCGGGCTCGAGTATCCATTCAAAGACCAGGTTAATCACGTTGGAAAATTCTACCCGGATCGCTAATTCCTATGAGTTTGCCAATATTTCACAAGTGCCCCGATTGGCGATCACAATGGGCATCAGCACCATTCTGAAGTCAAAGAAGATCATCCTGATGGGATGGGGCCAGGCCAAAGCGCCGGTGATCAAGAAAGCGGTGGAAGATGATGATACTGAGTTTGTCCCTGCGTCTTTATTACAGGGTCATGACGATATAACATTTGTAGTAGATGAAGCTGCTGCGGCTGAATTAACAAGAAATAAATCTCCCTGGCTTACCGGTGATTGTGACTGGACACCTAAAATGGTCAAACGGGCTGTGGTCAATATGGCTTTGAAATTGAAAAAACCTGTGCTCAGCCTGATGAACAGTGACTATAATGAATACGGGTTGAGCGATCTCCTGGTTGAAAAAGGCGATGCTTACCAGATCAACCTCGAAGTATTTTATATGCTTCGCGACACAATTACCGGTTGGCCAGCAGGCAAACCCAATTCTGTAATACCCGGCCATCCCGAACGATCTGAACCTTATCCCAAAAGGGTGATCATTTTTTCTCCGCACCCCGATGATGATATTATTAGCATGGGAGGAACGTTTCATCGTTTGCATGACCAGGGCAATGACGTTCATGTTGGTTACCAGACGTCCGGCAACATCGCCGTAACAGATGAGTTTGTCACCCGGTTCCTGGATTTCGCTGTAGGTTTTGAAGAAATAGCCGGCATCGATACCAGCAAGTCAGGGAAGATATTGACAGATGCAAAAAAATTCCTCTCGCGCAAAAAATCAAACCAGGTAGATACCAAAACAATTCGTGATATCAAGGGACTGATCCGCCGCTGCGAAGCAAGAGCCACCTGTCGATATGTTGGTATCAAAGATGAAAATATCCATTTTCTCAATCTACCTTTTTATGAAACCGGGACCATCGAGAAAAAACCGATGAGTGAAAAAGATGTAAAGATCACGATAGACCTGTTACAACAAATAAAACCTCAGCAGGTATATTGCGCCGGTGATTTTGCTGACCCCCATGGCACACACATCGTTTGTTTTCATGCTGTGCTGGAAGCATTAAAACGCATCAAAGCCGCTGGTGATCCGTGGATCGACGATTGCTGGCTGTGGTTGTACAAAGGAGCCTGGCAGGAATGGAACATCGAAGAAATAGAAATGGCTGTACCGATGAGTCCCGACCAGGTGCTGCAAAAACGGTTTGGCATTTTTATTCACCAGTCGCAAAAGGATATGGTTCCTTTCCAGGGTAGCGATTCAAGGGAATTCTGGCAGCGTGCTGAAGAAAGAAATGCAGCGACCGCTTCCTTGTACGCAGATCTTGGACTTACCCACTATGCGGCAATGGAAGCGTTTGTACGATGGAATTACTAAGAAAAAATCCGAATGAAAAAAAATCGAAATACGAAAAATGAAAAAAATAGTCGGCTTTTTTCAGGCAAGCGGCGATTTCGGACTTCGGGTTTTTTGATTCTGATTTAGTATAGTTATCTTCATAAAAAATTTACACCACTATGGCCTTATTTAAATCAGGCAACCCCGCCTTACAGGAAAAAGCTTATGATGGAACTATTTTCCAGGGTCTGACAACCGGACAGGAAATGACCATCAAAGGAACTATCAACAAGTTCGGTATTCTTTTTATGCTGATGCTTGCTTCGACTCTTTTTGCATGGACGCAATTTCAGAAAGGAGGCGATCCAATGCCTTTTATGTGGACTGGCGTAGGTGGCATATTCATTATAGGCCTGGTAATGGCATTTAAGAAAGACTGGTCGCCCGTTCTTGCCCCGGCATATGCCATTGTCCAGGGTTTGTTTGTTGGATCGGCTTCCGCAGTCTATGATTTTTTATATAAAGCAAAATATCCAGGACTTGTTGCACAAGCCGTGGGATTGACACTGGTTGTCGCCCTGGTAATGTTTGTCCTTTATAAAACGAGGATCATTAAGGTAACCGAAAAATTCAGGTCGGTAATTATTATCGCAACGGCGAGCGTTATGTTGTTTTATCTTATCCAGTGGATAGGTGCTATGTTCGGAGCTACCATTGGTGCATTTACAAGCGCCAGCACTCCTTTAGGGATTGGATTTTCAGTCGTCGTGGTTTGTTTGGCTGCTTTAAACCTCCTTCTCGATTTTGACCTGATAGAAAAAGGTGCAGAAAAAGGAGTTCCGAAATTCATGGAGTGGTATAGCGCAGCCGGTTTGTTGTTTACCCTGGTTTGGTTATATCTCGAAATTCTTCGTTTATTATCCAAGATTAACAGGAACTGATAATAATGAGCCTGCCTACTGCGCCTTCGCGTAGCTATGGCGAAGCAAGGCCGCAGGAAGTGATGAATGGTGGAGAGATAAGAAATTAAATTCACTACTGACCACGCCCGTTTAATCTGTCAAATAATATGAAGTCTCACCTTTATCGGTGGGACTTTTTATTTAATGGTTCCCGGCTCCTTCTTGGGATCATTATCAGCAGTGGGATGCAATTCTGGTACCGGATCATCAATAAATTCATTCATGTAGATTTTAAACAAAAGAAGTAGGTAGCTGATCAGCAGTGGTCCGAATATTAAACCTATGAATCCAAATAAACCCAGGCCGACGATAACACCGAGGATCGTGGTGACCGGGTGGACATCCCCTATTCTTTTCATCAATGTAATCCTTGCCACATAATCAATTTGGCCGACAATAATTACGCAATATAAAAGCAGCCCGGTAGCCGGCCAGGTTTGCCCGGTAGCATAAGTATAAATTACCAGTGGAACCCATACGATCATTGTTCCAACCACCGGAAAGAATGCCAGGACGCCGGTAAGGAACCCCCACAGCGGCCATTCATTCACACCAAAAATAAAATAACCCAATGTAGCAGTGAGTCCCTGGATGATCGATATCAGAGGTATCCCTAAGGCATTTGCTTTGATCATCTTTTTGGTTTCGGAAGCCAGCATGTTGATGTTCTCCTGTTTCAGGGGTATGATCCGGTTAAGCATTCTTTCTATTTCACGTCCATAGTAGAGCATATAGTACAATACAAACAACATGATGGTGAGATTAGTGATCAACGCAACTGTACTGTTTAAAATGGTTGGTATAAAGGCGGACAGCCTGCTTAATGAACTGGTGACCGAAGCTTCGGAAACCAGGGTTATTCCGAGATTCTGCTGAACAGTGGCAATGGAATGCTTAGCCGCGTTGATCATGGCAGTAGGGTCATCGAGAAATGCGTTGATCTTCGGGCTGATCAGCATGATAGCTATAAACACCGGCAGCCCTATCAGCAACAGGTAGTAAATAATAAAAAGGCCAGCCGCCCAACCCTTCTTCCATTTGCGGGTATAGATGAGATGCCGCGACTTAAAATGTAAAGTGTCAATGCTCCCAACAGTCCAGGCAATAAACCATAAAGCTCTCTTAAAATGAGATAGCCAAGAAGAATAATAATGGCCAGGAGAAGGACCTGCTTTATCCGGTTATTGAAGCTGGGCATAGATAAAGATAAGACAATGCTGAATTTTTTTGTGGAACGGGTTTGTTATCGATCCAAAAAGAAAACCAGCTTCAATGATTAGCTGAATCTTTCCACTTTGAAAGGAGTAATATTCATACTGGGTGTTTTGCTGTTTACAATTTCATCTACCAGTCTGCCCGTGCCGGCGCCCAGGCTTAGTCCGAGCATCGCATGGCCTGTTGCCACGACAACATTGTCCCATTTACTTACCCTGCCAATGTAAGGAAGACCATCAGCAGAACAGGGACGGTACCCATACCAAACGTTTTCCTTAACCGGCATGGGAACATCAAACTCCGGGTAAAAACGTTTTACCGAATTCAATATTCCCTTCACCCGGTTCATTCGCGGTGGTTTCTTTGTGGAAGTAATTTCCATGGTGCCGCCGAAGCGAATTTTATTCCCATCCATAGGTGTGATGGCGACCCTGCCTTCCATTAATACGGCGGGATAATTCACTCTGTAAGGGGAATTTTCCAGCGTCACTGAATAGCCGCGCCCGGGAACTAAAGGTATTTTGACATCAATTAGAGATGATACTTCGCGGCTCCAGGCACCGGTGGCAATGATGACGTGGTCAGCATCGAAACTTTTGTTGGCCGTGATAACTTTTGTTACTCTTTTATTATTTTTTTCAAAACTGGCAACTTCTTCGTTCGGAATAAGTTTTACACCCAGCTCTTGTAGCCGCTTGATTAGTCCCTTCATTAATTTATTCGGGTAAAGATGTGCGTCGCATTTAAAAAGTATGGCACCTTTGCCATTGATCTTTGTATGCGGTTCGAGCCGCTGTAATTCTTCGTAAGAAAGCAATACCGTATCCGACAATCCGAGCTCTTTTGCTTTTTCAACAGTATGCGCTGCGTGTTCGGCCTTTTCATCCGTCTGGAAGATCTCCAGCAAGCCTTTATGTTCGTAGGAAAAATCAAACTCTTTCAACCATTTCACATATTCCTGCTGGCTTAACAAAGCTATATCCCGCAAAGGTACGGCGGACTCTTCTACATTTTTTTTGGAAGCGCTGCGCATAAACTTCAAGGCCCAATCGATCAGAGCACCGTTTAATCGTGGCTGAACATAGAAAGGGCTTTGCGAATTCCACATCAGTTTCAACCCCTGCTTTACAATGCCAGGTGAAGCGAGTGGAATAAAATGGCTTGGACAGACATAACCGGCATTGCCATAGGAGCAATTGTCCAGGAAATCGCTTTTATCCAAAACGGTGACGTCCCAGCCCGACTGTTTCAAATACCAGGCGGAGCTTAAACCGACAATGCCGCCTCCAATAATTATTACTTTCGCCATACTTATAACTTACAAACTAAAACCTACAACACCTGGAACCCGAAAGCATACGGATCATCTTCCGTATCTATGGTAATTGTATTATATCCATAAATTTTCGCCCATCCTTCGATGCCTGGCCGAATAGCAGGCTTATCTCCCACTTTTGTTTCTTCCTCGATCGTACCAATGAATTTGCTGCCAATGATACTTTCATGAATGAATTGGTCGCCTTTTTTCAATTTACCCTTGGTGTACCATTGCGCCATACGTGCACTGGTGCCTGTGCCGCAGGGCGAACGGTCAATGGCTTTATCGCCATAAAACACAGCATTGCGTGCTGTTGATGTTTTATCCAATACTGCCCCGGTCCATAAAATATGAGAACATCCGTTAATAGTTGGATCATCCGGGTGCACAAACTCATACCTCGCATTGATATTTTTTCGCAATTCCCGGGCCCAGGCAATTAATTTGTCGGCAGCATAATGTTCCAGTCCCTTAAAATTTTTCTGAACATCAACGATCGCATAAAAATTTCCGCCATAAGAAACATCAATCACCAACTCACCCAGCTCGGGACATTGAACCGTCAATTCACTTGAGTGAAGGAATGCCGGAACGTTGGTTAGCTTTACGCTTTTTACTTTCCCTTTTTCAGTTTTGAATTCAACGTTAACCAATCCTGCTGGCGTTTCCATCCTGACGACACCTTCAACCTTAGGTTTTATCAATCCTTCTTCAATGGCAATAGTTATCGTTCCAATCGTGCCATGACCGCACATCGGAAGACAACCACTTGTCTCGATAAATAAAACGGCTATATCATTTTGAGGATCATGCGGAGGGTAGAGAATGCTTCCGCTCATCATGTCGTGTCCCCGCGGCTCGAACATAAGCCCGGTCCTTATCCAATCATAATTTTCGAGGAAATACCGGCGCTTTTCACTCATGTTCTTTCCCTGCAATATTGGGCCGCCTTCTTTTACCAACCTGACGGGATTACCGCAGGTATGTGCATCAATACAGAAAAATGTTTGTCTCATGCGCCTAAATCAGTACCGGCTTATGTTGTTTGCTTGTATCGATTGAAAGATAGTCAGGCAAATCCGGCCTGTTTGCCAATGCTGAATGAATAGTTTGAAGGACTCTTTCTCTTTCTTCTCCAACCAGCGTAAGACGCGGGGCTCTCACGTATTCAGATCCCAATCCAACCTCCGATTCGCATAGCTTGATATACTGTACAAGTTTGGGATGTATATCCAGCTCGAGTAGCGGCATGAACCACCTGTAAATTTTTGTAGCCTCTTCGATCCTTCCTGCTTTTGTCAAACGGTATATGGCGACTGTTTCCCGGGGAAATGCGCAAACAAGTCCTGCAACCCAACCATCTGCACCGAGTAAAAGCTCTTCCATCGCAATGGTATCGACACCACACAAGATATTAAACCTATCCTTAAAGCGATTGACCAGTCTTGTTACATTCGTTACGTCCCTTGTAGATTCTTTTATGGCCTGTATCGTTGGTGCCGCGGCAAGCTCTTCAAACATGTCCAGAGTAACTTCAATCCTGTAGTCGATCGGATTGTTATAGATCATGACCGGCAGGTCTGTTGCATCAGCTACTGTTTTAAAATAAGTAACCGTTTCCCGGGCATCGCTTTTATAGCGCATCGGCGGCAATAACATCAAACCTTTCGCTCCCCATTTGTCCGCCAGTTCCGCTTGCTTTACAGCTTCGGTAGTAGCACCTTCGGCGATATTCAAAACAACAGGTAATTTACTTCCGACTACATCAAGGGTTGTCTTCAACAACACCTCTTTTTCTTCAAGGGTCAACGCGCTTGCTTCTCCCAGTGTGCCTGCCAACACGATCCCATTGACACCGGCCGCTACCTGAGCAAGAAGATTCTTACAAAACAGGTCAATATCCAACGATTGCCTGCTGCTAAATTTTGTGGTGATAGCCGGGAAGACCCCTTTCCATTGAATGCTCATGATCCGTTATTTACTCAAAGGTATTTGTTAATGTCCAATTTAAACCGGTCTTTGATCTCCGGTAGTGCCTTATCCGATAGCTATCGGATTTGAATTTGCCCACAGAGGACCTCTGAGAAGAAACGGAGGACCACAGAGAAGAAAGCTCCGTGACTCCCCGCCTGCCGGCAGGTCTGTGGCCGTTCTACTTTTTCAAACAGGGACACTACCTGTCTTCTCCTATTCAGAATTGCAAAAGAAATGCAGTTCCCTCTCCTTCCCTGGATTGCACTTGTATATTTCCCTTATGCAACATCATTATTTGTTTGCAAAGGCTGAGCCCGATACCACTCCCGCTTTTTTTGGTACTGAAAAAGGGAATAAAAATTTTTTCGAGCACCTCCGCCGGGATTCCATTGCCATTGTCCGCCACTTTGATGACGATCTTCCGGTTATTGGCAATATAGGAAGTCAGCAAAATTTTTGGATTAGGAGTATCCTTTACAGCCTCAATAGCATTCAGCACAAGATTGATAAGGACCTGTTCCAATAAATTGATATCCGCTTCCAGGGTAAGATCGGTATCTTTTAAAATTGTTTCCAGCTCTATGCTCTTTTGTTCCAGTGTTGGTTGCATCAGGCGGTGCAGGTTCTCAAAAATATCCCTTACATAAACTTTTCGAAGGTTCAATGTATTTATGCGGTTAAGGTTGCGATAGGTTTCGGCAAACTTCAATAGGCCTTCACTTCTTCTTTTAATGGTTTCAATGCCGATCTCAAGATCCTCCAGTGAACCCGAATCATCGTTAAGTATGGCAACGGATTGCTGCAACCGGCTTTTCAATGTTTCTGCGAGAGATGAAATAGGTGCGACAGAATTCATGATCTCGTGTGTCAATACGCTGAGCAATTTTTGCCAGGCCTTGGATTCAGTCTCATCCAATGCCTCGTTCACATTCTGGAATGCAATTAGCTTATAGAGCTTGCCATCGGTTTGAAAAGCTGTAGCAGATAATAATATTTTGAAAGAACTACGTTCGGGATGCGCTGTCGCGATCTTGGTTTCACCCGGTTTTAATGCCATTATTTCGTTACACAATTCCTCATCTCTTCTCCGGAGCGAAGTGATCGTTTTGATATAAGGCAATTGCAACATTTTTTTCAGGGTCTCATTCATCCATACAACTTCTCCCGTTGCTTCTTCGAATGAGAGAATGCCGGTATCTACCAGCTCGAGTATCTTTTGCAGGTATTGATATTGTGTTTCTTTCTCCTTACTGATCACCTTGAAGGTGGTATTGATCTCGTTAAAGCCTTTTCGCAACGGCTGGATATCGACCGGCGCATGTTTTACATCAAAGTACCTGGAGAAATCGCGGTAGTGTACTGACTCCACAAATTGCTCCAGTTCGGTATATGCTTTATGGTGAAAGCGGTAAAACTCGACGACCTGGTAAATGATCACCGGTACAGCCAGTAACAAATAAACATACCATTGCTTCACCAGGATAAAAGCGGCCAGGCTAAGCGTGATAAGCAGAAATGCCACCCTCAACACGATCCGCCATTCAAAATTTTTAAATTTCATATTTGCTCAATCTCCTGTATAAAGCAGTCCTGGTAAGACCGAGTTCCTTGGCTGCCTTGGTGATATTTCCGTTGTGCTTTTCAATTACTTTGAGGATCGTATTCTTTTCCACTGCGCTAAGTTTCATCTCTGCTGGTTCTGACTCTGCGCTATAGGCAGATTCGATAGGAGAAAAGATGAGATCATTTGCATGAAGTGTATTGTCATCGGCCATTATGACGGCACGCTCAATGATATATTGCAATTCCCGGACATTGCCCGGGTAATGATGGTTCAACAATTTTTCCAACGCCTTTGTATCGAACTCGGGAACGGGTTTCATGTATTTGTTGCTGTATAAACGGGTAAAATGTTTGGCCAGCACGATGATATCATTTCCTCTTTTGCGAAGTGGAGGCACTATGATCTCTACAGTATTGATACGGTAGATAAGGTCTTTGCGAAACCTGTTTTCATTCGCCAGTTCATTCAGGCTGGCGTTGGTGGCGCAGATAAGGCGGATATCGACGGGTATTGGTTCATTACTTCCGAGACGGGTAACCTGCCTGTTTTGCAAAACACTCAGGAGTTTTGCCTGTAGATGAAGCGGGATATTGCTTATTTCATCAAGAAAAAGCGTGCCCCCGTTAGCTGCTTCAAATCTTCCGGGCCGGTCCTCTCTTGCATCGGTAAATGCTCCCTTCTTGTGGCCAAATAGTTCGCTTTCAAAAAGGCTTTCGGTTAGTGCTCCCACATCCACCTTGATATAAGGTTTTGTGTTGCGCAATGATTGCTGATGGATTGCTTTTGCAATCAGGTCTTTACCGGTACCGTTTTCTCCGAGTATCAAAATATTGGCATCAGTAGGCGCTATCTTCTCAATCTTGTAGAAGATCTGCTGCATCACTTCGGAGTCACCTAACAGTTCTTTCCCTATAATGGAGTCAGCTGTAGAAAAAGGAGTAATGGCGGTCTTGTTACTTTTTCTTTTGAGTGTTTCTTTTATGGTGGTGATGAGCTTTTCGTTATGCCATGGTTTTACCACGAAATCAGCAGCCCCTTCCTTTAGCGAACGCACTGCAAGATCAATATCGCCGTAGGCCGTTATCATAATGACGGCGGCTTCGGATTTCATTTTCTGGATCTCTCTTAACCAGAACAGGCCTTCGTTGCCAGTATTAATGGAACTCGTGAAATTCATGTCGAGGAGGATCACGTCAAAGCTATCTTTGGATAGATGCCAGCGAAGGTTTTCCGGGTTTTTTTCAGTCACTACGTCCTTTACCTCTGTTTTCAGCAACAGCCGCACAGCTGTAAGTACATCGGGGTCGTCGTCTATTATTAATATAGATGCATTCTTTAAATTCATGTTCACACCTGGTTAGTAAATTAGTTTATTGGTTTATTAGTTAATTGGTTAATCAGGCACCTGCCGTATCATTGAAATTTATGGAAGCAATTAACCGGTTAACTGATAAACTAGTTAGTTTTTTGTTTATTGGTTAATTAGTTAATTCGTTAATCAGGTAAAGCAATATCATTAATATTTCGGAACCAATCAACCAGTTAACTGATAAACTAGTTAACTTTCTTCCTCGCTGCAAGTATACCATAAATACAAAGCGATGGCAACTAATTTTTTAGAAAATAACCAGTTCAATAACTGTATCAAAAGCGTACAGTGGTTGTATCATAAACGAACGTCTTCGTACTTCTGGTCTATGTAAATAATTGCTAACCAATGGCCGGGAAACTGGCATATTTATCACATATGCCCAATGGATTTTTGCAGGCTATATTCAGACCTGTAACAAAAGCGGTTCTGGATCGCCTTACTGTAACGGTAAAAAACACACAAATTTCATATGGACAGAGTGATCGCAAAAAAGAAATGGGGTAAAAAAAGAATATTGACTATTGCCGGCATCGTGGGAATTCTTGCGCTGGCCTTCGCCAGTTGGCGCCTTACTTCAGGTAAGAACCGGCTGAATGTCGACACGGAACGGATCACCATCAGTGAAGTCAAGAAGGGGCCTTTCCAGGAAACCATTCCCATCAATGGCGTGGTGATGCCGATCACTACTATCTACCTGGATGCCCTGGAGGGCGGCCGGGTTGAAGAAAAATATGTCGAAGACGGAACCATGATGCAAAAAGGCCAGCCCATTATACGGTTGAGCAATACGGATCTCGCCCTAAACCTGCTTTCACAACAATCGAGCGTATATAACACCTTAACCCAGATGCAGATTGCCCGCAACGCTGCCCAGCAGAATACCGTGCAAAAGCTTAACCAGATGACGGATGTTGAAAGCCAGCTGAAAGAGGCTGAACGTATTTATAAATTGAACAAAAGACTGTACGATCAAAAAGCTATAGGTCTCCAGGAATTCAAAAAATCAGAGAACGACTATAACTATTACCTGGAAAAGAAAAAACTCACAGAACAATTGCTCAAACAGGACTCTCTTACCAACTCCCAGCAGTTGGAACAGGCAAGGCAATCTTATGAAGGTTCTCAAAGTGCCCTCGGCCTGTTCAAGAAAAAGGTCGGTGACCTGATCGTTCGTGCACCGGTAGACGGGCAGCTGACATCTCTTGATGCTGAACCTGGTCAAAATAAGAGACAGGGTGACCGATTGGGACAAATTGATGTGCTGAGCGGATACAAAGTCAGAGCGGATATTGACGAGCACTATCTTTCAAAAATTGTGGTGGGACTAAATGGGGGTTTCACATTCGCCAACAAGGATTATAAGCTCGTCATAAAAAAAGTATATATACAGATAACCAACGGGCGCTTCCAGGTTGATATGGAATTTGTAGGCGAAGTCCCTAAGGGTATCCGTCGCGGGCAGACATTGCAGATACGGTTGGCGTTTAGTGACGAAGTCGAAGCGATACAGCTTGCTAAAGGAGGCTTTTACCAACAAACAGGGGGCAACTGGATCTTTAAAGTAAGTGAAAGTGGAAATACTGCCTACAAAGTTGATATACAATTGGGCCGCCAGAATCCGGACTACTATGAAGTATTGAGCGGTCTGAAACCGGGGGATAAAGTCGTTACGTCAAGCTATGAGAACTATGGTGACATGCAGGAACTGGTCTTAAAGTAAACCTTGACCTTATACCATAAATCAATTGCCATGAAACAAAAAGCTTTTTACATCATCGCGGCTATTTGCTGCCTGAGCCTTTTCTCAGCGGCAAAGCAGAGTGGGAAAAAATGTGACGGGATCTGCAGGAGCCTTCCCTCCCACAGTCCAAAACAAAACCCATTAAAAGTAAAAGAGCATAGCGATTATACTATTTCTCCTCTCTCCTTTTTTATCAGCCTTTAAAAATCACAAGCATTTATTTAAATAAACAACAATGATCAAGATTACCAACCTCGAAAAAGTTTATCGCACCGACGAAGTGGAAACAGTTGCCCTAAACAAACTCACGCTTGAAATAAAGGAAGGCGAGTTTGTGGCAGTGATGGGCCCTTCCGGGTGCGGGAAATCCACTTTGCTCAATATTGTAGGCCTGCTCGACGATCCCGATAGCGGAAGTTTTATGTTCAATGGAATCGAAGTAGCAAAATTCAACGAACGCAAGAGGGCCGATCTCCGCAAACGCAATATTGGCTTTGTGTTCCAGAGTTTTAACCTGATCGATGAACTGACGGTTTTCGAAAACGTAGAACTCCCGTTAATCTATACAGGAGTAAAAGGAAACGAAAGGAAAAAAAGAGTGGAAGAAGTGTTGGATAAGATGCAGATCATGCATCGACGCAACCATTATCCCCAGCAATTGTCGGGTGGTCAGCAGCAGCGTGTGGCAGTAGCCAGGGCTGTTGTCAACAAGCCCAAGCTGATACTGGCGGATGAGCCTACAGGTAATCTCGACTCGCACAACGGTAATGAAGTAATGCAGTTACTTACCGAGCTGAACGAGCAGGGAACAACCGTAGTAATGGTTACGCATAGCGAGCACGATGCCCGTTACAGTCACCGGATCATCCGCATGCTGGATGGTCAGACTGTCCTCGAAAATATAATGGTGTAGCAGGATAAACCCGAAGCCGGAATTTCGGATTTCGAAATTTAAAATTCGAGATTTGACTGGGGTTCTGCAATCAATCTTCATTTTAAAGTATAGCCATGATTCGCAATTACCTGAAGATAGCCATCAGAAACCTGCTCAGGTATAGGTTCATTTCGTTCATAAACCTGTTTGGTTTAACGATTGGCCTGACCTGTTGCCTTCTAATTACCGTTTATATACTCAACGAACTGAGTTATGACAGGTACAACAAGAACGCGAAGAATATCTACCGCGTAACAAGGAGTTTTAACAACAGCGATGGAGTAGTATCATTGACGCTGAGCACGATCTCCCCTCCTTTTGGCTATTACTTTCCTACCGATTTTCCGGAAATAAAAAAGATGACCCGGCTCCTTGACAACGGTTCTACTCCAACCAAGTACAAGGATAAAATATTCAATGAAAAAAGTCTCTTTTTTGCCGATGAAAATCTTTTCGATGTTTTTTCGGTAAAAGTTCTGAAAGGAAATCCGGCGACGGCTTTGACCGGTCCATTTTCTGTGATGTTGACGGAAGAAACAGCCCAAAAATACTTTGGGAATGAAGACCCCATGGACAAAACCATTCGCGTCAACAACCAGTTTGATGTCAAAGTAACCGGGATCTATAAAGCATTTCCATCCAACGCACATATGCATCCGGGAATGTTGCTTTCGTTTAATACATTGAAAGATTCTACTATTTATGGCGAAAAAAACCTTGAAAGGAACTGGGGCAATAACTCGTTTTTTACTTACCTGTTGCTGCCGGACAATTATCCTTCCGAGAGATTAGTGAGGCAGTTCCCCGCTTTCCTGGATCGTCGCATGGCAGGACAGGAATATGTTGGCAAGAAAGCTTCTAATTTCACCAAGCTCGGCTTGCAAAAGCTGACCGATATACATCTTTATTCTCACACCGACTACGAGGCAGAACCTAATGGTGATATGAGCAGGGTCTATATTTTTTCTGCGATTGCCTTATTCATCCTTCTCATAGCCTGTATCAATTACATGAATCTTTCCACGGCGCGTTCTGCACTCCGTGCAAAAGAAATAGGCATCCGGAAAGTAACCGGGGCCAGGAGAAACGAGTTGATCTTCCAGTTCCTCGGTGAATCGGTATTGATCTGCTGGCTGGCCATCCTGCTTGCCGGGCTGTTTACTTTCCTCGCATTACCAGCACTGAATAAGATGTCTGGTCAAACCCTTTCATTTTATACACTTCTGCAATGGAAGATCATGCTGCCATTGCTGCTGACCCCGTTCGTGGTTGGAATCCTGTCTGGATTATATCCGGCCCTGTTTATGTCATCCTTCCAACCGATAAAAACTTTAAAAGGTCTTTTCAAAGTGGGTGGCAATAGTATTTCCTTCCGTAAGGTATTAGTCGTCGTTCAGTTTTCGATAAGCATAATACTGATCATTACAACCGTAATTGTTTTCCAGCAGCTGAGCTATATCAGGAATAAGTCTTTGGGTTTTGATAAAGAACATGTAGTGACAATGGCATATACCACCGAAGTGGCAAAACAATACGACGCATTCAGGAATGAACTTTTACAAAACAGCGCATTCAAAAGTATGACGCGCTCATCGCGGGTACCTACCGGCCGATTGCTGGACAATATGGGGGCTTACACATATGTTGGTGACTCATCTAAACCGGTAACCACTGATATCAAGTTCGTTACATCCGATCATGATTTTACTTCAACCTTCGGAATAAAGATGGTCGCCGGCCGCTATTTTTCCAGGGACTATGGAACGGATACCGCCAGCTTTGTCATCAATGAAACGTCGGTAAGGGCACTGGGCTGGAAAGATGCCAAAGAAGCGATAGGAAAGGATTTCAGGTATGGTGGCCAACGTGGTCATATCATCGGCGTGATCAATGATTTTCATTTTGAGTCCATGCATGAGCCCATTGCACCGATGATCATGATAATGCTATCTCCTTCCCAGGCTTTTTATAACAGTCTCTCGATAAAAATTTCAGGTAGCAATATCCTGTCATCTCTTTCGGCGTTGGAAACAGCCTGGAAGAAGTATTTCCCCGAAACGCCGGTTGATTACACTTTCCTGGATGATGATTATAATAAGTTGTATCAATCTGAACAAAGACAGGCTACGATCTTTACCCTGTTTGCCTGCATTGCGATTTTTATTGCATGCCTGGGTCTTTTTGGATTGTCTGCTTTTGCCATCTCGCAACGGATTAAGGAAATAGGAATAAGAAAGGTGTTAGGTGCAAATGTGCAGGGTATTGTCGGGCTGCTGTCAAAGGATTTCCTCATCCTTGTTGGCATCGCTTCACTCATGGCATTCCCTATTGCCTGGTTTGCTATGAACAGCTGGCTGAAGGATTTTGCCTATCGTATCAATATCCAGTGGTGGGTGTTTATTGCAGCAGGCATTGTAGCTGCGTTGATCGCATTTGCAACAGTAAGCCTGCAGGCCATTAAAGCGGCGGTTGCTAACCCTGTGAAATCGTTGAGAACAGAATGATGCTAGAATGAGAATTATGAATGATGAATTGTGAGGTTAAGAGTTTAGAGTGTAGAGTTAAGAGTTGGCTTCAAGATGTTTGAGTCTAGTCACTATTCATCATTGACCACTCACGGTAAACCACAAGGCCATGATAAAAAACTATTTCAAGATCGCCTGGCGAAACATTGTCAAGAATAAAATATTCTCCTTTATCAATATCGCTGGATTGGCGATTGGACTCTGCTGTTTTACACTTATCGCATTGTTTGTGTTGGATGAATTGAGCTATGACCGCTATAACAAAAAAGCTGATCGGATCTACCGCCTCAATTCGGATTTGCTCTTTGGAGGGACCGAACAGAAACTGTCTGTGACTTCCGACGCAATGGGTTCTACATTGAAAAAGGATTACCCTGCGGTAGAACAATACGCTCGCATTTACAACTCCAATGGGCCTAAACAGGTAAAGAAAGACAATGTTTTTATTACTGAATACAATGTAGCACACGCGGATTCTACCCTATTTGATGTATTCACCCTTCCTGCCATTGCCGGCGACACGAAAACGGCTTTAAACGAGCCAAATACTGTCGTAATCACTGAGTCGTCCGCAAAGAAATATTTCGGAACGACCGATGCCGTAGGCAAGATGCTAGAGACGGACGACAATAACGGCACGACTTACAAAGTAACCGCCGTCATAAAAGATATTCCACGCAATTCGCATTTCAATTTCGATATGCTCTTTTCAATGGACAATGTGCAGTATCAATGGAACAATCATCTCAGCCAGAATTTCCACACATATATCGTGTTGAAAAAAGGAACGGATCCGCATGAATTCGAAAAGAACTTTGCACAGTACATCAATAAGTATGTTCTCCCACAGGCCAAGCAAATCATGCAGATAAGTTCACTGGAAGAGTTTGAGAAGGCTGGAAACAGGCTTTCTTTCTCAATGACACCACTGACCGATATCCACCTGCATTCAGGTCTTGCGTACGAACTGCGAGCCAATGGCAGCATGCAATATGTTTATATATTCTCCATTGCAGCCATCTTCATTTTGTTGATCGCCTGCATCAATTTCATGAACCTTTCTACGGCCCGTTCGTCCAACCGCGCCAAAGAAGTGGGCATTCGTAAAGTATTGGGAACTGAAAGAAAAAATCTTATACGGCAATTCCTTACTGAATCAACGATCACAGCCATCATTTCACTCGTCCTTTCCATTGTTATTGCCTGGCTTGTATTGCCCGTTTTTAATTCCATTTCTGGGAAATCCCTTGAATTGTCGCAGATAACTTCGGGATTCTTCCTGCCCCTTCTCCTGGCACTGCCGTTTATCGTCGGATTGCTGG
Source organism: Bacteroidota bacterium (assembly GCA_005884665.1). Taxonomy (GTDB): domain Bacteria; phylum Bacteroidota; class Bacteroidia; order Chitinophagales; family Chitinophagaceae; genus VBAT01. Next base: position 122,321 of record VBAT01000023.1, on the reverse strand, counting down.
CAGGCAGTTACCCGGCTTTTTTCCTTTCTTCTTTTAAACCGATCAGCGTATTAAAAGGTAAGATCAATACCGGCACTAAACGAAGTTACCTCCGGAGTTCGTTGGTGGTTATCCAGTTCGGCATATCTATATTCTTTATTGTAGGAACTATCGTTGTATACCGACAACTGAACTATATACAAACCAAGAAACTGGGGTTCACCAAGGATCAGGTTCTGGTGATCAATGGCGGCTGGGCTTTGGGAAACAAAGCCGAAGCATTCAAGAACGATATATTGAACATGCCCGGCGTATCCAGCGGGACTCTGAGCGGTTATCTCCCGGTGACTTCTTCCTCGCGTAGCGACGTCACTTTTTCAAAAGACGCGGTAATGGATTCCCGCAATGGGTTCAACCAGCAGATTTGGATAGTTGACCACGACTATATAAAGACCATGGGCATGAAAATAGTCAGCGGCCGGGCTTTTTCAAAAAATTTCGGAAGCGATTCTTCGGCTATACTCATCAATCAGACTACAAAGGATATACTGGGATATGACGACCCGATTGGTAAAAAGATCTACTCAAATGATGGCGGAGGAAAAGTTTCGGTTTATACTATCATCGGTGTTGTTGAGAATTTCCATTTCTCTTCGCTACGGCAAAATATAGGCGCCCTTTGTATGGTTCTGGGCTTTAATCCAGGTTTCGCCACTTTCAAAGTAAGTACTAAGGATATTAAGCCGCTGCTGGGGAACATTGAAAACAAATGGAAGGCCATGGTTCCTGAAAGGCCTTTCAGTTACCGTTTCCTGGATGATGCATTTAACCAGATGTATGACGAGGAACAGCGTGTTGGGAAAATTGCCCTGTCTTTTGCGTTGCTGGCGATCCTCATAGCGTGTCTGGGCCTTTTTGGTTTGGCAACTTATATGGCGGAACAACGGACTAAAGAAATCGGCGTAAGGAAAGTGTTGGGCGCTACAGTTAGCAATATCGCATCCATGTTGTCGAAGGATTTCCTGAGACTGGTGGTGATTGCTGCCGTATTTGCTTTCCCCCTGGCCTGGTGGTTTATGCATAACTGGTTGCAGGATTTCGCTTACCGGGTAAATATCAGCTGGTGGATTTTCATCGGGGCAGCGGTAATTGCGCTTGCTATTGCCCTGGCAACAGTAGGCTTCCAGGCGATTAAAGCGGCGGTTGCCAATCCGGTGAAATCGTTGCGAACGGAATGATGAACCTGCCCGCCGGTAGGCAGGTTAAGAATTATGAGTTATGAATTATGAAGTACAGGAGTCTAAAGTCTATAGCCTGCTTCAGGCAAGCAGGTTAAGAGTTTAGAATAGGGCTTGGATTAATTGAAAATTGTTTATTGCTAGGTGCCTATTGCTCGTGACCGTCATTGCGAGCGAACCGAAGCAAGACCATTCACGATAATAAACAGCCATGATTAAAAACTATTTCAAGATCGCGTGGCGAAACATAGTGCGGCAGAAAGGATATTCTGCAATCAATATCATTGGACTGGCAATTGGTATTGCCGCCTGTTTACTGATCCTTCAATATGTTTCGTTTGAATTGAGCTATGAGAACTTCCAGGCAAATAAAAGCCGCATCTATCGTGTCAGGCAGGACCGCTACGACAATGGAAAATTAAGTACACAATGGGTTTCCGGCGCTTATGCCGTCGGCAACTCGTTTAAGGACGCCATACCTGAGATTGAAGATTTTGTAAAAGTAGTTCGGAATGACAAAGTGGTCACCGAGGTCAACCATCAGCCGGTGGAATTAAAAAAGGTTTTCTTTGCAAGCAGTTCCTTCTTCCGCATATTTACCTATCCCCTTGTCGCCGGCAACGCAGATAAAGCACTTTCAGAGCCTTTTACCGCGGCTATATCGGAAACAACTGCCAGGATTCTGTATGGTACAACAAACGCAGTAGGCAAACGACTTAACCTGAATCGTAACAGCGATTACACGATCACAGCGGTTTACAAAGATGCTCCAAACAATACGCAGCTGAAACCAGATATTCTTCTGTCTTATGAAACGTTCAAAAAATTTGTTGGACCCGATAACAATCCCGATGCGGCCTGGCTATGGGACGGATGTCTCACCTACCTCCTGCTGCGCAAAGACGCCAACCCTGCTGTAGTAGAAAAGAAATTTATACCGATAGTTGACAAGTTCACCGCAGCGGATATGAAGAAATACAATGCAGCCGTCGTTTATTCATTGCAACCGATGACGGACATCCATCTGTACTCTCATTATATGACAGAGCCCGAAGCAAACGGCGATGGAAAAACGATTTACCTGCTGCTTGGCATAGCATTTTTTATTGCAATAATTGCCTGGGTCAATTATATCAACCTGGCTACGGCCCGTGCCGTAAATCGCGCCAGGGAAGTAGGCATTCGCAAAACTGTTGGCTCACAGAGAAGGCAACTTATCATCCAGTTTCTTTCCGAATCGGCCCTGCTGAATGCGTTTGCTCTTCTACTTGCTTTGTTGATCGTTAGCATTGCCGTACCTGGATTTAACAAGCTGTCAGGACAACATCTTACTTTTTCCCTTTTTAGCAAAACCAGTTTCTGGCTGGCACTTGGCGGGCTGTTTACCATAGGCGTTTTCCTGTCAGGACTGTATCCGGCCTTTGTATTATCTGCTTTCAGGCCAATCGATGTATTAAAAGGAAAGATGACGGCTACTACAAAAGGAGCCTTGCTGAGAAAAGGCCTGGTAGTATTTCAATTCACCGCCTCATTGTTCTTGCTGATCGGGACGCTTACCGTTTACCGGCAGATACAATATATGCGCAAACAATCTCTCGGCATCAATATCGATCAGACCCTTGTTGTAAACGCCCCCACAGTCGTTACTGATTCTACTTATATACGGAACATGAATGCACTGAAGGATGAGTTGAGTGGCCAGACCTCGGTAAAAGGCGTAGCTATTTCAACAAGCATCCCCGGCGAATCAGTACGATGGAATGCAGGCGCTATAAAACTGGTTGGCGCCGATGAGACCACGCAAAAGCAATACCGCGTGATTGGGATGGACTACGACTATATGAAGATGTATGGGATCAAATTAATTGCGGGCCGCGGGTTTTCAAAAGACTATGGCGATGATGAACATTCCGTTGTCTTCAATAAAAGAGGATTTGAACAGTTAGGTTTGAACAAGCCGGAAGATGCTATCGGTAAAAAAATAGACTTCTGGGGCCAGCAGTATACGATCATCGGGGTTTCCGAAAATTTTCACCAGCAGTCGCTCCGGGAATCATTCGAGCCGCTAATATTCAGGTTAATACCCGATATCCGCGGATATTTATCAGTCAGAACGCCAGCTTCGAAGGCCGGTCAAACGATCACCCAGGTCAAAAGTAGCTGGGATAAGTTCTTCCCGGGAAATACATTTGAATATTTCTTTCTCGACGATCATTTTGACGAGCAATACAGGGCTGATCAAAGGTTTGGCCAGGTATTCGGCTTGTTCACTTCGCTGGCTATTCTTGTTGCGTGCCTGGGTCTTTTCGGTTTGGCTTCGTTTACCACTTTACAACGTACCAAGGAGATCGGTATCCGGAAAGTGCTGGGTGCTTCTGTCCCACGAATATTAAAATTATTGTACCAGGAATTTGCTATTCTCCTGTTGATCGCATTTGTGATTGCGGTACCAGTAGCCTGGTTTACTATCGGCGACTGGTTACAGGGCTATGCATTCCGGATAAATATACACTGGTCATATTTTATTGTACCCTTTGTAACACTGGTGGTCATCGCTATGTTGACTGTGAGCTTTCAATCAATCAAAGCGGCGATCGCCAATCCTGTGAAGTCGTTGAGGACAGAATGATGAATTATGAGTTATGAATTGAGAATTATGAATTGCGTTATTGCGAGCGAAGCGAAGCAACACGAAACAAACATCAACAATGTTCAGAAATTATTTAAAAACAGCTTTTCGCAACCTGGGTAAAAACAAGCTCTACTCAGGCATTAACATTATCGGGCTGACAACGGCACTGGCAGCCTGTTTGCTAATTGGCGTTTTTATTATTCATGAGTTGAGCTATGATAAGTTTAATAAAAACGCCGACCGCATTGTGCGAGTGACGATGGAATACAAAAACGCGGAAACGGTAAACACCACTGCGACTACCGGCACAAAAGTGGGTCCCCAGTTCAAACGCACATTTCCTGGCGTGGAAGAGTTTGCAAGGACATTTTTGTCCCACAACACAATTAAAATTGATGAAAAGATTTTTGAAGAACCACGCATTCTCTATGCGGATCCGGCATTTTTTAAAATATTCTCGTTTCACTTGTTGCAAGGCGATGCATCAACAGCCCTGGATGCTCCTGACAAAATCGTGTTGACAAGGTCCATGGCTAAAAAATATTTTGGCGATGAAAATGGCGCACTGAATAAAACGATCACCAGTGGTGGTAAAGATCTGAAGGTCTCCGCAATTTGCGATGATGTCCCACAAAACTCGCAGGTGAAATTTGATTTTGTAACCCAGTTCCTCAATCTCGGCAATAATGTCAAAGGAGAAACCTGGTGGACGGCGAACTGGATCACATATCTCCTGGTAAGGGATTCGAAAAGTATCCGGCCACTGCAGTCACAGATCGCAGACTATATGAAGACCCCCGATGTAAAGGCCGAAGCAAGAATAACCGGAAATAATTATCTCACCTATCACCTGGAACCGCTGACGAAAGTGCATTTACATTCCAAACTGGCGGGTTTTGAACCCAACGGCAGCATCATCTATATTTATATGTTTGCTGCGATCGCTTTGTTGATCCTGGTCATTGCCTGCGCAAATTATACGAATCTTGCGACGGCCCAATCCACCGGTCGCAGCGGCGAGATAGGTGTTCGCAAAGTAATGGGCGCATCGAAGAGGCAGGTTTTCTTTCAATTTATTGGCGAGTCGGCACTAATAACATTCCTGGCTGCTGCACTTGCGCTCGTACTTGGAGTGTTGTTGATACCCTCGTTCAATTCCATTACCGGAAAAGAGTTCACGACAAAATCGTTGGTTCAGCCGCTACCTATTATTTCATTAATGCTGTTTGCTGCTTTTGTAAGCTTCTTTGCTGGCATATACCCGGCAATGGTTTTATCCGGTACCAGGGTCATAGGGATATTAAAAAAGGGCTTTTCGTTTACAGGGGGCAGCAGCCGGCTGCGGAAATCTCTAATCATTGTTCAATTTTCTATTTCTGTATTCCTGATCACTTATACAGCCATCATCCTGCAACAAATGAAATACATGCAGACCAAAGACCTGGGTTATGATAAGTCTCATGTCGTGGTATTGCCTATTGGCGGAAAAATGCTGAAAGATTTTAAAAGTTTGAAGGAAGCATTCGTCCGCATTCGTGGTGTCGAAGGCGTCACAGCGGCATATGAAACGCCTGAATACGTGGAATGGGGAGATGGAATAACTGTCAACGATGAACGGGGTAAGCATGAGATCTCGCTGAATGCGATGCCTGTTGATCTTGATTTTCTCAGCACACTAAAGATGCAACTGGCAGCTGGTCGCGATTTCCAGGAATCCGATTTTGCAACGTTAGACACGACAAACAACTATGCTAACTATCACCTGCCGTATATAATCAATGAATCGCTGGCCAAAAAGATCGGGTGGACGGCGCAGGAAGCTATCGGCCGGGAAATCGAAAACAGGGCAACTGGTCCTGTGATAGGCGTAGTGAAAGATTTTAACTTCAGCAGCCTGCATGAACCCATTGGTCCGCTGGTCATGTTCCTGGGCCGCGATTTCTCCAGGACCTTCATGATTCGCATCAATGGAAACGATATGCAGTCAACGCTGGGTCGTCTCGAGATGATGTGGAAGCAACGGGTACCTGACCGGCCATTCAGTTATCATTTCCTCGACGAAGACTATGATAAGCTCTATAAAGCGGAACAAAGGACATCAGTTTTGTTTTCAGTAGCTGCCGGGTTGGCTATCCTGCTGGCCTGTCTCGGTTTGTTTGGCCTTGCAGCATTCACAACAATCCAACGAACCAAAGAGATCGGCATTCGGCGAGTGTTAGGAGCCAACCTGAGTGACATTACATTGCTTATTGCTAAAAACTTTTTACAGTTAGTTAGCATTGCCATTTTAATCGCCATACCGCTGGCCTGGTGGGCAGGAGATAAATGGCTACAGGATTTTGCTTTTCGCATACCGGTTCATATCTCCGTTTTTATTGTTACAGCAATTGTTACTGTACTGATCGCCTTATTTACAGTAGGCTTTCATACAATAAAGGCGGCGATTGCGAACCCGGTGAAATCGCTGAGAAGTGAATGATGAATTATGAATGATAGTTAGGAATCGTGATTGTCGTTGCGAGCGGAGCGAAACAAAGAGTTTAGAGTGTGAAGTGCAGAGTTTGTCAAAGGGTTAGGGTCTGTTGACCTCCCGATAGCTATCGGGAGACCACTCACCATTCACGAAAAACAAACAACATGATCAAAAATTATTTCAAAACCGCCTGGCGAAATCTCTTGCACAACAAGACTTTTTCCTTGTTGAATATTTCAGGTCTTGCCCTGGGAATGACCTGCAGCCTGCTGATCATGCTCTGGCTGAAGGATGAACTGAAAAAGGACCGGTTCCATGCTAATGGAAATAGATTATACCGGGTCATGGAGAACCAATCCTATTCCGGTGAAATATCCACTTTTGATGCAAGTCCGGGTATTCTTGCGGAAAATATTGTTAAGGATATCCCGGAGATACAAATGGCCAGCCAGCTACTTTGGGAAGAAGAGCCACTCTTTACGGTTAACGATACTTATGATAAGGAAAAAGGCCGTTTTGTTGAGAAAGATTTTCTGAAAATGTTTTCATTCAAACTGCTAAAGGGTGATCCCGCGACCGTGCTGGCCCGCCCTGATGCTATCGTATTATCAAAGAAACTGGCAGATAAATATTTCAAAGGCCAGGATCCTATCGGTAAAATAATCCGTATTGATAATAAGGATAACGTAATAGTAACAGGAATCCTGGACGAAATACCAGAAGCCTCTTCTCTGAAATTTGATTTCCTGATGAGTTTTGAACAATGGAGGAAGGATAATAGCTGGGCTAAAGAATGGGGTAACAATGGGCCGAGTTGCATGGTTATGCTTGGTCCCAATATTTCAGTGGATAAGGTAAATAGCAAAATCAAGGATTATATAAAGACCAAGGAAAAAGATAGCAATGTCGAGCTATTCCTTCAGAATTATGGCGAATCATACCTCTATTCAGACTGGAAGAATGGGAAACAAAATGGCGGAAGGATTGAAAATGTAAAGATATTTTCAGCAGTAGCTATAATCATTCTGCTTATTGCCTGTATCAATTTTATGAATCTTGCTACAGCCCGATCATTAAGGAGAGCCCGGGAAATCGGGGTAAGAAAAGTAGTAGGCGCTGGCAAAGGCCAATTAATCGGCCAGTTTATTGGCGAATCGTTATTTGTCGCTTTTATATCAATATGTTTTTCATTGATGATATCCGCGTTGTTATTACCGCCATTCAATACACTTACCGGCAAACACCTGGAGATAAACCTGGCTGATCCTTCATTCCTATTGACCCTCTTCGCTCTTATGCTGATCACTGGTTTCGTTGCGGGCTCCTACCCTGCTTTGTTCATGTCTTCCCTAAGACCGATCGTAGTTTTAAAAGGGTTACTTAAGTTCAAGTCGGGCGCCACTTATTTCCGTAAAGGGCTCGTCGTGTTCCAGTTTGCGCTTTCCATATTCCTGATACTTGGAATGATTGTCGTCTACCGGCAGATCGATTACATACACAACAAAAAACTTGGATTTGCCAAAGAGGATCTTCTCTTTATGCCATTAGAAGGTGAGTTACAAAAAACCTATCCGACGTTCAAGCAGGAATTATTAAAACAACCAGGTATCAAATATGTTACCAGTGCCCAAAGCAGCCCACTGGAAGTAGGTAGCTCAACCCAGGGAGTACGATGGCCCGGTAAAGACACGACAAAAAAAATCTTATTCAGCAACAATCCTATCACCTACGACTACATAAAGACGATGGGAATAGAATTGAAAGAAGGCAGGGATTTCAGCCCTGACTATGGACTAGACTCCATGAATTACCTGGTCAACGAAGCTGCCGCAAAAAAGATTGGATACAGGGATCCTGTGGGTAAGGAACTCACGATGTGGGGCGATAGAGGAAGCATAATTGGTTTGATGAAAGATTATCATCACAACTCGCTTCGCGTTCCGATCGAACCGTTGATATTAAGACTGCACAAAAAAAGCTGGGGTGGCGGAACCTACTGGGGTAATGTGATCATACGGACAGAACAGGGAAAGACAAAGCAGGCAATTGCCAGCATGGAAAGACTTTACAAAAAATTCAACCCGGGATTCCCTTTTAAATATTTTTTCACTGACGATGAGATAGCGAAGAATTATAAATCGGAACATACGGTAAGCAAACTGTCCCGCTATTTTGCTTTCCTGGCCATTTTTATCTCGTGTTTGGGTTTATTCGGGCTAGTGACATTCACTGCCGAACAAAAAACAAAAGAGATCGGGATCCGCAAGGTCCTGGGTGCTTCCGTAACGGGTATTGTACAAATGCTTTCAAGAGATTTCTTGAAACTGGTACTCATTGCTGCCGTTATTGCTTTCCCAGTAGCCTGGTGGGCCATGCATAAATGGTTAATGGATTTTGCTTATCGCGTGGATATCGGTTGGTGGATATTCCCCGCAGCAGGTGTAATAGCGGTGTTGATTGCGTTGATGACGATCAGTTTCCAGTCAATAAAGGCGGCGATTGCCAACCCGGTGAAATCGTTGAGGACGGAATGACGCTAAAATTATGAATTAACAATTATGAGTTATGAATTGTGAGAGCCTGCCTGCCGATGGTCGGGTTTAAAGTTTAGAGTGTAGAGTTAAGAGTTGCCGTCAAATATCGGAGTCTACTCACCACTTACCACTCACAAAAAACAGATAGCTATGCTAAGAAACTATTTCAAAACTGCGATCCGTTATTTGCTCAGGAACAAGGGTTATATGATCATTAATACCCTGGGCCTTGCGATCGGCATAGCTTGTTGCATTCTTATCAGCCTGTTTGTACGCAGTGAATTGAGTTATGACAGGTTTCATTTCAAAGCGGACCGCCTGCATCGGGTATGGCTTCAGGAAAAATATGAGGAAGGACAGGTATTTACTAATACAATAACGCCAATTCCACTGGGGCCATCAATGCAGACAAATATCCCGGATATCGAATCTTTTTGCAGGGTCAACCCGTTCAATACCCTTGTTGAATATAATGGCAATCGCTTTAACGAGTCCATAAACATGGTGGACTCCAATTTTTTCTCTTTGTTTGATTTCAAACTGAGCGAAGGTGATCCGCAAAATGTCCTCCATGGCAATAACTCATTGGTGATTTCTAAAGAGCTTGCTCAAAAATACTTTGGCAGGGAAGAAGCCGTCGGTAAAAATCTGCAACTGCAATTAGGCACAGAAATGATACCATTTATTGTGACTGCTGTAGCGGATCAATCGCCAGAGGAATCAAGTATTCGTTTCGATATGCTTATCCCCTTCGGCAACGGCAAATACCTATACAGCGAGGGGGCAAGAACGAGAGGGTGGACACAGGTATTCGGGGAAACCTATGTATTGTTAAAGAAAGGACTGGCAGCCGGATCGATAGAGTCGAAGTTTCCTGCATTTGTCAGGCAAATTGCCGGCGACAACTATAAGGCAGGCCAGTATAATTTGCACTTACAACCTATCACAGATATTCATTTGAACAAAAAATTGCCGGCCGGCAATCAACCGATCAGCGATCCGGCTTATTCGTACATTCTTGGAACGATCGGAATCCTAATATTGCTGATCGCCTGCATCAATTTTGTTACTCTTTCGGTTGGACGATCTGCTACGAGAGCATTGGAAGTTGGTGTCAGAAAAGTAATGGGTGCCGAACGTCCTCAACTGATCCGGCAGTTCTGGGGTGAAGCGTTACTAATGGTACTGCTATCCTTAGTTTTTGCAATTGTACTTGCCCTGGTTTTCCTCGAGCCATTCAATAGAATAGCCAATAAAGAATTGGTGCTTGCTTTTGATGGGACCACGATCTTATTCTTTTTCGCAGTCATTGTTGTCGTGGGTCTGATCGCCGGTTTCTATCCCGCCATCGTTCTTTCAGCGTTTTCTCCCATCAAAGTATTGAAGAGCCGCCTGCAGAACGGTGGTTCGATCAGTTTTTTTCGCAAAGGATTGATCGCGGGTCAGTTTGTAGCCTCAATTATTATGATCATTGGCACACTGGTCATCGGCCAACAACTGAGTTTCCTGCGCAATAAAAACCTTGGCTATGATAAGGAACACATCGTGATCGTATCAACTAATAAATCGAGAAAGGAAGGTTTTCCATTGGCCGAGCGTTTCAAAGCAGAGCTGTCAAAAAACCCGCAGGTGATCGGCAGTACCACCAGCCTGTTCAGCTTTTCGGAACCGGGGTGGATGAACATGGGATATAAAGATGACAAAAACACCTATCGCAATTTCAGGATGAATGCTGTGGATGCTGATTTTGTAAAAACAATGAATCTGCAGGTCATTGCAGGCCGCGATTTCCAGAAAGATAATCCCGCCGATATCTCCGGTTCGATGTTGGTAAACGAAGCACTAGTCCAGGAGTATGGATGGAAAGACCCGATTGGGAAAAAACTTCCTGGTAGATATGAACAACAGGTGATCGGTGTCATAAAAGACTTCCACTTCGAATCATTGCATAATACGATCAAACCAATGGCACTTGTGATACGCCCCGATTCCGTGTTCAGGCAATCAGATGATGTTGGCTTTGCATTCGCGCCTCAACCCAGGATTAATATCCGTTTGAAAGGTGGAAATATACAGGAGCAGGTAGCTTCTATACGGTCGGCATGGAAAACAGTTGCCGGTGCCCAGGATTTCGAATATCGCTTCCTGGATGATTCCCTGAATAATATGTATAAAGATGATCAGCGTATTGGCAACATCGTTTTGTATGCGGCCATCCTGTCCATTTTTATTGCATGCATGGGATTGTTTGGCCTGGCTACGTTGGTAGTGGCAAGAAGAACAAAGGAAATTGGTATCCGGAAAGTACTGGGCGCTGATGTAAAAAGATTAGTTGGCCTTTTATCAAAGGATTTTATTGTTCTCGTTTCAATTGCGGCATTGATCGCGTTTCCCATTGCCTGGTGGGCATTGGATAAATGGCTTCGGGACTTTGCGTACAGGGTATCGATGGAATGGTGGGTATTCCTCGCGGGCGCCCTCGTGGCATTGATCATTGCCTTGTTAACAGTGAGTGTGCAGGCAATTAAAGCCGCTCTCGCTAACCCTGTAAAGTCGTTGAGAACAGAATGATGAACCTGCCTGCAGGCGGAGCGAAGCAAACTACTCATCACCCAGGATTAAACATCAATGTATGATAAAAAATTATTTAAAAATCGCAGTCCGAAACCTCTGGAAATACAAAAGTTTTTCGGCGATCAATATTGCCGGGCTGGCGATTGGAATGGCTGCATGCCTGTTAATTCTGCAGTACGTCAGCTTTAAATTAAGCTACGACCAGTTTAACCCGCATGTAAAAGATATTTATCGGGTGGTCAATGACCGTTTCCAGAATGGGAAACTGATCCAGCATGGAACAATAACTTATTCGGGGATTGGTAAAGCCATGAATGACGATTATGAAGAAGTAATTGAAAATGCCAGGGTTTTCCCATCCGACGAGGTTATCCTTACATATAAGGATAAGAAAATAGCTGAAGACCAGATTTTCTTTGTAGACAATTCGTTTCTTTCAATCTTCAACTATCCGTTGGCGGCCGGGGACAAGACTAAAGTGCTGAATGAACCCTATACGGTTCTTCTTTCTGAAGATCTTGTTTACAAACTGTTTGGTTATAAAGGAAACGATTACGGGCAATTCATAGGCCAGGCAGTTGTGATGGGTACCGACTCCCTACCTTATAAAGTACAGGGGATTCTAAAGAATGTTCCCGGGAATTCTCATCTATCCTTCCAGATGCTTATTTCCTATAAAACACTTTTCAGCGCCGGTTGGAAACAATCTGACTATGATTTTACGGATTCGGATTTCTGGCACTATGTGCAATTGAAACCAGGAACGGATTACAAGGCATTCAATGCAAAAATGGACGCATTCAGCCAAAAACATTTCCAGGGAACCAAAGTTTCGGGTACTGATGAAAAATTCTACCTGCAACCTCTTTCGAAAGCGCATCTCTATTCTGATTTTGAATACGAGATCGGGAAGACCGGGAGTGCTACTGTTGTATGGGGACTTTTGATCATTGCCTTGTTTATTATTACCATCGCCTGGGTAAATTATATCAACCTTTCCACTGCCCGGGCTGTCAACAGGGCAAAGGAAGTGGGAATAAGAAAAGTGGTTGGCGGAATCAGAAAACAACTTGTTACCCAGTTCCTCATTGAATCAGTTCTTGTCAACCTGATCGGCATAAGCCTTGCCATTGTGCTTGTTTTGCTGGTGCAGGATGGGTTCAATCATTTATTACAGAATAAACTTTCGTTGTCTTACTTGTTTTCAAAAGGTCTGAATGGGTATAGCATATTGATCGGCCTCCTGGTCATCATTGCATCAGGAATTATCATATCGGGTTTCTACCCTGCCTTTGTTCTTTCTGCGTTTAAACCTATTTCCGTATTGAAAGGCAAACTCAGTAGCTCAAAAAAAGGAATTGCGTTCAGGAAAGCACTGGTCATTGGGCAATTTGCGGTGACAGTCGCCCTGATCATCGGATCCATGATCGTACTTCGCCAGTTGCGGTACATGAATAAAAGCGACCTGGGTTTCAAGATGGACCAGGTGCTGGTGGTAAAACCGCCCAAGCTCACCCAATGGGATTCTACTTTTCTCAGCCGCACCAACAATTTCAAAGAAGAACTGAAGCAGATCGCACATGTTGAAGCAGCTACTACTTCCTGGAATACACCTGGCGGAGACATCGGGAGAAGCTTTAACGTACACCGTGCAGATTCTTCTGCTACGGCAAAGTACACCATGCGTCATACATCGGTAGATTACGATTTCCTGAAAGTGTATGGGATTAAGCTGGTTGCCGGCAGAAATTTCAAACCTTCGGATCATGACCCTTTTGGCAAAAACCTGAAAAATATCCTGATCAATGAATCAGCTGCAAAACTGTTGGGATTTGGCACTCCGGATGCCGTCATCGGGCAGAATATCATACGTGGTCAGAAAACATGGACTGTTATTGGTGTGGTTGGCGATTATCACCAGAAGTCACTTCGATATCCGATGGAACCGATGTTGTTCATGCCTTTTTATAGCAACAACAGCGAAATTTCCATAAAGATCACACCCGGCGACCTACCCGGAACTATTGCACAGATAAAAAAGAAGTACGAGGCTTTTTTCCCTGGTAATCTCTTTGATTATACTTTCCTGGACGACCGGTTCAATCGTCAATACGAAAATGACCGGCTATTCAGCAAAGCATTTGGAATATTTGCTGCTCTCGCCATTTTTGTTGCCTGCCTGGGATTGTTTGGTTTGGCAATGTTCTCTACTGTTCAACGCACCAAAGAAATCGGCGTTCGAAAAGTATTGGGCGCTTCCGTACCGAATATTTTGTTTTTGGTATCGAAAGATTTTGTCAAGCTTGTTTTGATCGCGAGCCTGATCGCTTTCCCGGTAGCGTGGTGGGTGATGAATAAATGGTTACAGGACTTTACCTACAGGATTAGCATTAACTGGTGGATATTCCTGTTGGCTGGAGCTGCAGCTATGGTCGTAGCATTGGTCACGGTAAGCTTCCAGGCAATCAAAGCGGCGATTGCAAATCCAGTAAAGTCGTTGCGAACGGAGTGACCTCATTGCGACCGCGACTCCGAGCAGAGCGAAGGAGAAGCAGGAAGCAAACTAGTTATGAATTGTGAGCTGCAGGTAGCAGGTTTAAAGTTTAGAGTGCGTCATTGCGAGCGAAGCGAAGCAACACCATTCACGATTAAAGATCGAATTATGATAAAGAATTATTTCCGCATCGCCTGGAGAAATTTAGTAAAGAGCAAAGGATATAGCGCCATCAATATCGGTGGCCTTGCCGTGGGTATGGCTGTGGCTATGATGATCGGTTTATGGGTTTATGATGAATTTACTTTTGACCGGTATCATAAAAACTATGATCGCATCGCCCAGGTGATGCAGCACGCCAACTTTAACGGCAAGATAGAATCGCAAACCGCTAATCCTGCTTTGATGGGACCTGAATTAAAAGCCAAATACGGCAGTGATTTCAAACATGTCATTCAATCATCCTGGACAGGAGACCATTTACTTTCTGTTGGAGATAAACATATAACCGCCATTGGAAATTATTTTGAAGCCGGCGCTCCGGATATGCTGACGCTTAACATGCTCAAAGGAACAAGAGACGGATTGAAAGACCCCTACTCGATCCTGTTGTCGGCCTCGGTTGCCGAATCTATTTTTGGTAAAGACGATCCAATCAATAAGACTGTCAAAGTAGACCGGCTTGCCGACCTGAAAGTCACCGGCGTGTATGAAGACCTCCCTTACAATACTTCTTTCCGGAATATAAAGATCATGATGCCCTGGGACCTCTGGCTAATTCAAAATCCCTGGGCTAAAAAAATGGACGAGCCCTGGGGTTCCAATTTTTCTCAAACTTTCGTGCAGATCGCTGACAATGCGGACATGGAAAAGGTTTCCGCCAGGATCAAAAATGTTAAGCTGAATAACGTAAGTAAAGAAGAAGCCAAGTACCAGTGGGTTGTTTTCCTTCAACCCATGAGTAAATGGAACTTACATAATGAATTTAAAAATGGGGTGAACACAGGAGGAAACATCAAGTATGTCCGGTTATTTGGTACCATAGGCATTTTTGTCCTGATCCTTGCGTGCATCAATTTTATGAATCTTGCCACTGCGCGAAGTGAAAAGCGAGCGAAAGAGGTTGGCATCCGCAAAGCGATCGGCTCGCTGCGATGGCAGCTAGTAAGGCAGTTTTTTGCCGAATCATATTTGGTCGTTCTGTTGGCATTTATATTGTGCCTTGTTCTCGTAGTATTATTAATGCCATTGTTCAACCAGGTAGCAGGCAAAAAAATAGAAATACCCTGGTCCAACCCTGTATTCTGGCTCTCCAGCCTGGCATTTATACTGGTGACAGGAGTGCTCTCGGGCAGCTATCCCGCTCTTTATCTTTCTTCCTTCCAGCCATTAAAGGTCTTGAAAGGAACATTCAGAGTCGGCAAGCTGGCCTCCATCCCCCGCAAGGTGCTGGTGGTATTGCAGTTTACTATCTCGGTGATGTTGATGATCGGGACGATCATCGTTTATCAGCAGATCCAACATGCCAAGAACCGGCCAATTGGTTATAACCAGAATGGCCTGGTCAGCCTCAGCATGCAGAAAGAGATCCGCGAACACTATGAAGCAATTCGAACAGAATTAAGAAATTCCGGATCGATTGTAGAAATGGCTGCTTCTAACAGCCCTTTGACACAAGTGTGGAATACAAACGGCGGCTTTAACTGGGAAGGAAAAGACCCTAACCTGGCTGTGGATTTCCCTAACAACACGGTATCCTATGAATTTGGTAACACGGTGAACTGGAAGATCAGGGAGGGCCGTGATTTCTCCAGGGAGTTTGCGAGGGACTCTGCTGCATTTGTTATTAATGAATCCGCAGCTAAGTTTTTGAACATGGGCGACCCTGTCGGCAAGACCCTTACATGGAATGACCAGCCCTTTACAATTATTGGTATTGTAAATGACATTATGCAGGAATCACCTTTTTACCCGGTGCGACCAACGTTATACCATATCAGCACCTATGATAATATGGGTAATGTGATAATGAGACTTAATCCCTCCCAGAATGCAAGGCAATCCCTGGCGGGGATCGAGAAGGTTTGGAAGAAATATGCATCGGACGTACCGTTTGATTACAAATTTGTAGATGAAGAATTCGGTGGTAAGTTCATCACGATGGAGCGAATTGGAAAACTCGCCTCCTATTTTGCTATTCTGGCCATTTTTATTTCCTGTCTTGGGCTATTTGGGATGGCAAGCTTTGTGGCCGAACAAAGAACCCGGGAAATTGGCATCCGTAAGGTACTTGGCGCAAGCATCCTCAATCTCTGGCGTTTGCTATCGAGGGAATTTGTGATCCTGGTCCTGCTATCATGTATCATAGCCACACCGATAGCCTGGTACTACCTTGACAGTTGGCTTACCAATTACGATTACAGGATTTCGATAAGCTGGCAGGTATTTGCCATGGCAGCCCTGGTCGCACTGGCAATTACAGTAGTCACGGTAAGTTTCCAGGCGATAAAAGCGGCGATTGCAAATCCAGTGAAATCGTTGCGAACGGAGTGAAGCAAACTCAGAATGAAGAATCATGAATGACGAGTTTAGAATTAAAAGTTAAAAGTTAAGAGTTAACGTCAAAGGTTTAGAGTCTATTCACCTCCCGATAGCTATCGGGACACCACTGACCATTCACGTATAGAAAATACTAATTATGATAAAGAACTATCTAAAAGTTGCGTGGAGAAACCTGATGAAGAATAAAATATTTTCTTTCATCAACGTATTTGGTTTGTCCATAGGGTTGACTTGTTGTATGCTGATCGCTTTATACATCAACTACGAGTCAGGATATGACAGGTATCACAAGAATATAAAACAGCTTTATCAGCTGGGAACCATTTTTGTCAAGCAGGGAAAAGAAGAAAGAACACCTAATACCCCCGCCCCTATGGCATATGAAATGAAGCAGGAATTCCCGGAGATCAGGCAGACTGCCAGGATCATGGCGCTGTTCGCGGAAGATAAGACTCTCTTGCAATATAAAGAAGACAATGGTCCGCTACGTTCATTTTATGAAGACAAGGGATTTATGGCCGATTCAACTTTCTTCCGGATGTTTAACTACGATTTTATCGAAGGCAATGCTGCTACAAGCCTGGATAATGCCAACACAGTCGTTTTGAGCGAAGAGATCGCTCAAAGACTTTTCGGTCATGAGCCGGCTTTGAACAAAATAATCCGCATCAGCAGCAATACAAACGGCGACACCAATTTCGTTGTAACAGGAGTTTTCAGGCCAGTTAAAAAACCTTCACAGATCGATGCGAGATTCTTTCTTTCGGTTAGAGGAGGTGGTATCGAACAGTTTATGAACCGGCAAACCGATATGGTGAGCAACAATATGTTCCATACTTTCTTCCTGCTGCAACCAGGTGCAAGTGCAAAAAACCTTGAATCTAAATTTCCTGCCTTTGTCGACAAATATATCGGTGATGGATTGCGGAAATCCGGGTTTTACAAAAAACAATTTCTCATTCCCGTACGGGATATGCATCTACGGGCAGGCATGCCGAGTGATATTTCTGCAGTTGGTAGTGTAACGTATTTGTATATACTTGCCTGCATTGCCGTATTTACCCTGCTCATTGCCTGTATCAATTTTATGAACCTTTCAACGGCACGCTCCTCCAAACGATCTGCCGAAGTGGGTGTCAGGAAAGTATTGGGCGCAGAAAAAAAATCCCTGGTCCGCCAGTTCCTCGGAGAATCAGTGCTGTTATCAATGATCGCATTTGTGCTGGCGCTGGTCTTTACGCGATTATTGTTGCCTGGATTTGCAGCCATTTCAGGAAAAGAAATTTCATTTTCCTTTGAACAACATCGGCTTTTCCTGGCTGGATTCTTTGTATTGGCAGTTCTCACCGGATTATTAGCCGGGAGCTACCCTGCGTTTTATTTGTCATCGTTTCAACCGGTTAAAGTTTTGAAAGGAAGGATCAGCAATTCCCTGGCAGCTGTATCACTTCGAAAAGTACTGGTCGTGTTCCAGTTTGTCATCTCGGTCATACTTATTGTTGCATCGGTGATCATTAATAACCAGATGAAGTATATGCGGACCAAAGACCTTGGTTTTGCCAAAGACCAACAGATCGTCATTCCTCTGCGAAGCGCCAATGCCAAGAATATCTATACATCCCTGAAATCAGATATCAGGAACAATAGCCAGGTAAAGGGAACGGGTGCTGCGTTTTACTACCCGGGCATTCTCAATCCAAGTGATTTTGGTTTGTACATGGAAGGCAAAACCGTAAACGATGCGCAGCTTGTACATACAAATATCGTTGACGAATCACTCCTTCAGACACTGGATATAAAACCGATCGCAGGGCGGTTATTTTCAGAACAATTTCCCGCAGATACCAACAGACGCCTTGTGATGAATGAAGCGGCTATCAGGAAGATCGGGTTTGGCTCACCCGAAAAAGCAGTGGGCCATAATGTTCATTTTGACTGGAGGGGTGAGACCTACACTTTCACGATCGTAGGAGTAGTCAAAGACTTTCATTTCCAGGATTTACATGTACCTATTGAGCCCTACTGTTTCCAACTTAACAATCAACCCTATTACAACTATTTGATCGTTCATGCAAAGGCAGCGGATGTTTCGCCGTTGCTGAAATCGATAGAAACGAGCTGGCATAAATTCGATCCGAGCGAACCTTTCGAATATAGCTTCCTGGATGAAGATTTTCAAAAGAATTACAGGGCGGAGAATCGCCTGTCATCCATCGTAGGCTATTTCACGGTAATTGCCATCCTGATATCCTGCCTGGGGTTATTTGGACTGGCAACGTTTAGCGCTGAACAACGTACCAAAGAGATCGGGATAAGAAAAGTGCTCGGTGCCAGTGTTGGAAATATTGTCGGTTTACTTTCCAAAGAGTTTTTAAAACTGGTTTTGATCGCCGTTGTCATCGCATCACCTGTTGCCTGGTGGGCGATGAATAAATGGCTGCAGGATTTTGCCTACAAAGCAAATATCGGATGGGTAGTATTTGCAGCAACAGCGGGCATTGCCCTGCTTATTGCGCTGCTCACGATCAGCTTCCAGGCGATAAAAGCGGCGATTGCCAATCCGGTGAAGTCGTTGCGAACGGAGTGAAGTAACCCAGGAATAACATCATTGCGACTGCGGCTCCAAGCGGAGTGACGCAGGACACTCACAACAAAACAGACAATCATGTTTAAAAATTATTTAAAAACCGCCATCAGGAACCTGCTTCGTTACAAAGGTTTTTCGCTTATCAATATAGCCAGCCTGGCAATTGGTGTCACTGGCTGCCTTGTGATTGGGTTATTCGTTTGGGACGAATGGCAGTATGATAGAAATATCCCGGGTGGCGAAAACGTATACCGTATCTATGATGAGAGAACAAGCGATAACACTACGACCTTGATGGCTCCGACCCCACCTGCCTTTGCGAGTTTTCTTCAACAACAATACCCGGAGGTAGACACTACTCTTCGCATCCTGATGCTCCGCGACCGGTTTCTTATGGAAAATGGTGATAAAAAAGGTTATGAAGAAAAAGGATGGTTTGTCGAATCTTCTTTCTTCAGAATATTCCCGCTCAAACTGGTTGCAGGAGATGCAAACTCGGCTCTGGTGTCACCGTCGACAATTGTTCTTTCGGAAGATCTCGCCAAAAAATATTTTGGAGAAAGCAATCCTATTGGTAAGACAATTAAAATAGACAAAGGAGATTTTAATGTCACCGGTGTTCTTGCCAGGTTACCGGGTCATTTTCATCTTGACTTCCATTACCTGATGTCTCTTCCCTCTACCGGCATTTCAAAAGAAAGAATGGAAAAATGGACATGGAACCAGTTCTATACATATGTAAAACTTAAGCCCGGCGCCAATATAGGCCAGTTGCAAGACAAGTTCCAGTCTTATGTTAAGAAGAAAATTCACCCGACGCTGACCGATGGTTCAAGCTTCCTTCCGTTTTTTCAACCATTAAAAAATATTCACCTTCAGTCTTCCAATTTTATTTATGATAATGCTATTCGGGGAAACGATACATATGTACGGGCATTGACAATTATTGCAGTCTTCGTGCTCCTGATCGCATGTTTTAATTTCATAAATCTTGCTACAGCCAGGTCATTCCGGCGTGCGAAAGAAATTGGTGTTAGGAAAGTAGTCGGGGCGGGGCGCAGGCAATTGGTTCTTCAATTCATCGGCGAAACCATTTTACTGTCAGTTTTTTCCGTGATCATCGCGACGATGGTAACGATATTGGTTGTCCCTTTGTTGAACCAGTTTACTGGAAAAACAATTTCTTTTAACCCACTTGCCAATCCTTTGCTGGCCCTGATCCTCCTGTTGGGCGGATTACTGGTCGGCTTGCTTGCCGGTGCTTACCCAGCAATGGTCCTTTCAGGTTTTCAACCAGTAAAAGTTTTAAAGAGCATAAAGCCGTCTTCCCTGGGAACCGGTGGTGCATTGCTAAGAAAAGCCCTGGTCGTTGTACAGTTTAGCCTTTCCATATTATTGATCGTTTCCACGATGATCGTTTACCGGCAAACTCAATACCTCAACAATACGGATCTTGGTTTTGACAGGGAACAGGTAGTTTCTTTCCAGGTAAGAGACAGTCTTGAACAAAACCCGCAAACACTGGAAGCCTTTAAGACAGAATTAAGAAAATCTGCCGGTATTGTATCACTAACCTCAGGGTATGGTCTTCCAGGCGATGCATATGCCGGCGACGGAGTGTTGGTTGGCAATGAAAAGAAGGATCATAGCGCAAATGTCTTTATCGGCGACGAAGACTATGTAAAGACACTTGGACTAAAGATCATTGCAGGCAGGGATTTTTCAAAAGATATGGCGACAGATGTTCGTGAGGCATTTATCATCAATGAGACCGCGGTAAATGAATTCGGGTTTGGTAGTCCGGAGAAAGCCATCGGCCAATCGATAAGCTGGCCTGAATGGGAACCGAAAGATACTTTGAACCGGGTAAAAAAGGGGAAAGTAATCGGTGTTATCCAGGATTTTCACTACAAGAGCCTTCACGAAAAAGTGACTGCTTCCGTAATTCAGCTCTATCCACAGGTTACTTATAAAGTTGCAATAAAGCTAAAAACCGCCGGCATTAAAAGTACGCTGGCATATATCAAAGACACTTGGGCAAAGTTTGTTCCCTCCTATCCGCTCGACTACCAATTTATGGATGAGAGCTACGCACAGATGTATAAAAGCGAAGAAAAATTGGCGGAGCTGCTTTGGATCTTTACTGCCATGGCTATTTTGATAGGATGCATGGGGTTATTCGGGCTTGCAGCGTTCAGCGCCGAACAGAGAGTAAAGGAAATCGGTATACGCAAAGTTCTGGGAGCAAGTACAGGAGGAATTATGGTATTGCTTTCAAAGAGCTTTATCCAGTTGGTGATCGTATCGTTGCTTGTTGCATCGCCGATCGCCTGGTGGGCCATGAATAAATGGTTACAGGATTTTGCCTATAAGATCAATATCAGCTGGTGGATTTTCGTGCTGGCCGGGCTGGCTGCTTTGCTTGTGGCTTTGATCACTGTAAGCTTCCAGGCGATAAAAGCGGCGATCGCTAATCCTGTGAAGTCGTTGCGAACAGAATGACGTCATTGCGACTGCGACTCCGAGCGAAGCGAAGGAGGAAGTAAGAAGCAAACGAATTATGAATGTGGTTTAGAGTGTGGCGTGGAACATTGAAAGTTATTTATTGCTCGTTACCTATTTCTAACTGACCGTCATTGCGAGCGTAGCGAAGCAAGACAATTCACAAAAAAGACAGTCATGATAAAAAACATCCCTTTTATTCTCCGCCGGTTCAAGCGGCAAAGACTGACCACTTTCCTGCATGTGCTGGGATTAACCCTGGGCATTTCGGTATGCCTGCTTATCGGTTTGTTCATAAAGCATGAACTTAGTTTTGACAGTTATGAATCAAAAGCGGATCGTACCTACCGGATCAACCAGGTCTGGATAGATTTTGGAAAGAAGAACTTTCATTTTTCTACTCCGTTCCCCCTTGCTGACCAGGTTAGGAAAGATGTTCCAGGTTTGGAATATGTGACCAAGGTCCATCACCCGTTTGAATCGATCATTGAAATAACGCCATTGAAGAGATTCAAACAGGACAATGTGATGATGACTGACCCCGAATTCATCGATGTATTTGATGTAAAGGTCATAGAAGGCAATGCCTATGAAGCCCTGCGCAAACCTTACCAGGCAGTGTTGACGGAAACCACGGCCAAAAAATTTTTCGGCAATGAAGATCCCATCGGGAAAACTTTTACGTACAATAACAAATTTCCTATAACCGTTGGTGCATTGATAAAGGATTTTCCCGGCAATACACATTTACCGGCCTCCATGTTGCTTTCGTTTGCCGATAATGAGGATTTCCTGCATACCAGTACCACGCATTATGGCTCTGTCTCAGGAGGGTCAACTTTCATCGTATTGCCAAAAGGCAGCAAACCAGGAACTGGTCTTACCAGTGCGATACAAAGTATCTATGACAGGTTTGCCAACAATCAAAAATGGGCAGGCAAAGAACACCGCGAAGAAGCCGAGCTTCAGCCTTTGCGCGATATTCATTTTAATTCCAAATATGCGGGAGGTGGCCAATGGGTAAAAGCGATCAATACAACCTGGCTTTGGTTCTTCGGAGCTATTGGTTTAGCAGTATTGATATTAGCCTGCATCAACTTTGTCAACCTGTCAACCGCGCAGGCGCTCAGTCGTGCAAAAGAAATAGGTATCCGGAAATCAATCGGCGCGGGTAGAGTTCAACTGATCACGCAATTTCTTAGCGAAGCACTGCTGCTGGTTTTATTTTCCGCGATAGTCGCCGGATTTATTGTAAAAATTTCCCTGCCATCTATAAACCAGCTTTCGGGTAAACAGATGGCATTTAATCCGCTGGAATCGCCAACTCTTATCATTTCACTATTGCTTGGGATCTTCGCAACGGCATTCCTGGCTGGCATCTACCCGGCCTGGATAATCACGCGGTTCCAGCCGGCAACAACTTTGAAAACGGGCTCTGTAAACGCCAGTCCACAATCTTCGTTACTCCGGAAAGGGCTGGTGATAACCCAATTCACTATTTCCGTTTGCCTATTGATAGGTTTATTGTTGATTGGCAAACAGATGGATTTCATGCAACATAAAGACCTGGGATTTGATAAGGACAATATAGTTACTGTGCCGGTCGAATTCAGCGAAAAGTCACAGCAAAAACTATTGATGGGTAATGAGCTTTCAAACATCCCAGGTATTAAAGAATGGTCCTTTTCTACAAGTCCCCCCAGCGGTGAAGATGAAATCCATTGGGGCACGGTTATGAGTATTACCGGTAAAGATGATCCGAACCAGAAATCAGTAACTACCATTATGAGCGATGAAAAGTTCTGCTCCTTATACAATTTGAAATTGAAAGCCGGAAGATTTTTTACAATTTCAGACACGAGTGCAGTATCCAACTCAGTTCCGGCGGGACAGCGTTATGCCAAATCAGTAGTCAATGAAAAACTGGTGCAGGAACTTGGATTTCCGTCTTTGGAAGCAGCCCTCGGCAAAAGATTTTGGATCGGCATGAATGGATGGACCGCGGAGATTGTAGGTGTCGTTGCTGATTTCAATATCGGCTCACTGCGTGAAACGATTAAGCCCACCCTGGTTACTCAATTCCTGCCTTTCGCTGATAAGCTAAATATCAAACTGGCTGCGGGCAGTGATATTCCTACTACGATCAACAGGATCAATGCGGCGTATAAAAAAGCCTATCCAACGGGGGTATTTGAGTTTAATTTCCTGGATCAACGGCTGGATGCCTTATATAAGGATGAAGCAAGATTATATGGTCTTTTCAAGATTTTTTCGGGATTGGCAATGCTTATCTCCTGCCTGGGTCTTTGGGGCCTGATAACCTTCGCGGCTCAAAAACGCATAAAAGAGATTGGAGTAAGAAAAGTACTGGGCGCCTCCGTACCAAACATAGTTTCACTGTTGGCAAAGGATTTTTTGATCCTGGTATTTATTTCAATCGCCATTGCTGCTCCACTTGCTTATTGGGGTATACACAGGTGGCTCCAGGATTTCGCTTTCAGGATAAATATCGGGTGGACAGCATTCGTGATAGCAGGTATTGTTGCGCTGCTGATTGCATTGGCAACGGTAAGTTTCCAGGCTATCAAGGCGGCGATAGCTAACCCGGTGAAGTCGTTGCGAACGGAGTAAACTTCAATTATGAATTTAGAATTAAGAATTATGAATTGTGAGAGTTTAAAGTTTAGAGCGTAGCGTGACATTTGAAAAGCGTCAAAGATTTAGGGTCCATTCACCATTCACCATTGACCATTCACGTTAAAAAGACATCCATGATAAGAAACTATATCAAGATCGCCTGGAGAAATTTATCCCGTAACAAAGGATTTTCTTTAACCAACCTGCTTGGTCTTACAATTGGCATTACTTGCACATTGTTAATCGCCTTATGGGTACAGGATGAACTGACTTACGACAAATTTCACTCCAACTATAAGGACATCTACCGGGTAATGGCCAACCGCGATTTTAACAACCAGGTATTTACCGACCAAAACATGGTGTTGCCGCTGGCAAAAACAATACAGGAAAAGCTCCCGCAGGTAAAGAACGCGGTGGTAACTACTCATCGTCAGCCGCACATTCTTACATACGGCGATTTGAAACTGAAAAAAGAAGGCTATACGGTAAGCGAACATTTTTTTGACATGTTCACCTGGAAATTTGTAACGGGAAATCCCGCTTCGGCGCTCCCGGATGCCTATTCGATTGTATTGACCGAATCTACAGCAACAGCCCTTTTTGGAAAAGATGATCCTATAAACAAGATCATAAAAGTAGACAATGAGTACGATGCAAAAGTGACGGCCATAGTTAAAGACATCCCGGGGAACTCAAGCTTTCAATTCGATTTTGTAAACTCGTTCAATTATTCCGGTAACTATCTCAGTAAGGCAATGACCAACTGGCAAAATTCATCCTGGGATGTATTTGTGCAACCTAAACCCGGGACCGATCTGAAGCTCCTGGAAAAAAGTATCAATGAAATAAAATATTCGCATGATCCCGGAGATAAAAAAATAAGCACTTATTTCGCTTTCCCCATGAGCAAATGGCGGCTGGAAAGTGAGTTCAAGGACGGAAAGAACACCGGCGGAATGATAGAATATGTCAGGCTCTTCAGCATTATCGCCATCATTATCCTTGTCATCGCCTGTGTCAACTTCATGAACCTCTCGACTGCACGTTCAGAAAAAAGAGCCCGGGAAGTCGGTGTACGGAAAACACTTGGATCGGGCAAGAAGCAACTTATTTTGCAGTTTTTCTCAGAATCCATTATCCTTTCTTTATTTGCGTTTGTTTTGTCGGTTATCGCTGTCCTGTTATTGCTTCCTGCTTTCAACAGCCTGGTGGATAAACACCTTTCGTTGGACATTACACAACCTGCTTTCTGGATAGCTTCTCTCAGCCTGGTACTTTTTACCGGCATCGTCGCCGGCAGTTATCCTGCCCTTTATCTTTCATCGTTTAGCCCGGTCAAAGTTTTGAAAGGCACATTTCTTCCGGGCTGGAAAACCGCGCTGCCAAGACATATTCTCGTAGTTGGGCAGTTTGCCATCTCCATCTTGCTTATTTCAGCCACTATAATAATCTACCAGCAGATAAAACATATCCGCAGCAGGGATATCGGTTATATCCCGGATAATCTTATAATGATCCCAGCATCGCCGGAAACGCAAAAAAATTTCTCGGTCATCAGGGACGAGTTGATGAAGACCGGCATCATCACCTCGGTGAACCGGTCGTTTTCTCCAATCACAGAAGTATGGTGGAAAGCACCGGCCCCGGATTGGGATGGGAAACCAGCGGGTGCTGAGCTGATCGTTACCAGCATGACCACCGATGTTGATTACACAAAAACGATGGGTGTAAAGGTCCTCCAGGGCAAAGATTTTTCCGGCCTGCCAGCCGATTCCGCCAACATGTTGATCAATGAAGCTGCCGTTAAAACCATGAACCTGAAAAACCCCATCGGAACTCAATTACGCTATGGCAGTAACAAATACACTGTTATTGGCGTCACAAGTAATATAATTATGGAATCGCCGTTCAAAGCCGTCGACCCGATGCTGGTTTATTTTGATCCGAATAACTCGAATTCGATCAATATCCGGCTGGCTTCTTCCATCAAACCTCAACAGGCCCTGCAACCAATTGAAGATATCTTTAAGAAATATAACCCAGCTTATCCCTTCGATTATAAATTCGTCGACCAGGAATTCAACAGGAAATTCCTGACAGAGGAACTGATCAGTAAGATCACCAACATATTTGGCGGACTGGCTATTTTCATCTGTTGTATCGGCCTGGCAGGGCTGGCCTCGTTCACTATAGAAAAGCGTTTCAGGGAGATCGGTATCCGCAAGGTGCTGGGCGCAACCCTGCAACAACTATTGGTGCTTATTTCAAAAGACTTTTTAAAGCTTGTATTGATAGCNNGCCTTTAGCCTGGTGGTTTATGAGCGACTGGTTGCAGAAATATCCGTACAGGATCACTATCAGCATCTGGTTGTTTGGAGTGGTAGGCATATTGATTCTTTTGCTTGCCCTGTTAGTAGTGGGCCTGAATACGATCAAGGCGGCAATTACAAATCCAGTGAAGTCGTTGCGAGCGGAGTGAAGTAAACTCGGAATGACGTCATTGCGACTGCGATCCGCCGGAGACGAAGAAGCAGGAAGTAAGATCATTGAAGAAAAAAAATCAACCTCGTGATAAAAAATCTAATCCTCGTTGCCTTGCGCAACCTAAGAAGGGACAAATGGTATAGCATCCTGAATATTCTTGGGCTTACCATCGGTATTACTTTCAGCATTTTCCTGATCTTGTATGTCAAGGACGAATTGAGTTTTGACAGGCATAACAAGAAAGCGGACCGCATTTTCAGGATCAACTCCTATATTCAGGAAAAGGATAAAAATACAGACTGGACGTACACCCAGTTGCCAATGGGACCTACACTAAAGAACGATTATCCTGAAGTAGAAGAGCAGGTGCGGTTTCAAAACCGGGAAAGGACGCTTTTTAAGAATGGGGACAAACAGTTTTATGAAACAAAGGTTTATTATGTCGACAGTACTATATTCAATGTGTTTACTCACCGCTTTTTGGAAGGGTCCCCTGCTACCGCCTTGATCGCGCCTTTTGATATTGTGATCACAAAGACCCTGGCAGACAAATATTTTGGCAAGAATGCATCGGCGGTTGGCAAGACATTGAAATCAGTGTATGATACGTACAAAGTAACCGGTGTGATCGAGGACGTACCGACGAATTCACATATCCGGTACGACATGCTGATTTCTTTCTCTACTATCTTAAGAGGTCAGCAAGCTAATCCGTATGCCTGGGGCAATTTTGGTTATTATACTTACATACTGCTCAAACCGGGAGCAAGCGCAGCCGCTCTGAACAAAAAGCTCGTAGATGTCTATAAAAAATTTGTTGAACCCATATTCCAGCAGTTCAATGTGAAGATGAGTTATGACCTGCAGCCGATCACTGCTATTCACCTGCATTCAGAACTGCAATATGAACCTGAAGAAACGGGTAGCATGTCCTACATCTGGATCTTTTCTGCGGTAGCATTCATCATGCTGATCATTGCCTGCATCAATTATATGAATTTGACAACGGCGAGATCTGCTCGCCGCGCAAAGGAGATTGGCATCCGCAAGGTGACAGGCTCCTCTAAAAAGCAGTTGATTGCCCAATTTTTGAGCGAGAGCCTGCTTACTTCGCTCGTAGCAGCGCTGCTCAGTGTTTTATTGATGATGCTTTTGCTTTCCACATTTAATACGCTTTCAGGTAAGACCTTTACACTGCAAACCTTGTTTCAGCAGTTCAATATCCTGTTGGTGTTAGGAGTAGTATTGTTTACCGGCCTGGTTGGGGGAAGTTATCCGGCTTTTTACCTTTCGGGGTTCAAACCAGTGGGGATATTGAAGGGTGCTTTATCCAAGGCTTCGGGCAATATCAATCTACGGCGTACTCTGGTTGTGCTGCAGTTTTCCATTGCAATGGTCATGCTCATCTGCACCTGGGTGGTTTATTCGCAACTTTCTTACGTGAGAAAGAAAGACCTGGGTTTTAACAAAGACCAGGTAATGATGGTCACTGTCAACACTGGCGAGGATGAGCGAGGTAAAATATTTTCGATGAACAACGAGTTCCGCAACCTGGCGGGCATCAAAGAAGTCGGCGCCGGCAATTCCTATCCCGGCGCCAAAAATGTCAATCTAAATTTATTCACTGTAGAGACCGATAAAGGATATGTGGACAAGGCTGTTGAAATGTATTCCGTTGACGAGCATTATTTCAATACACTTGGAATCAAAATGACTAAAGGTAGAAACTTTTCAGGGCTATCCGATACCCTGCGTAGCATTGTAGTCAACGAAGACATGGCAAAGCATTTTGGGTGGAAAGAACCGATCGGTAAGCGGGTAAAATTCCCGGGCGACAGTTCGGGCAATTATGTTGAGGTTGTTGGGGTTTTCAAAGATTTTAATCAAAAATCGTTGTATAGCCCCATTGCGCCGTTATTGCTGTTTTATAGGCCTAATGGCAACATTATCCAGTTAAAGATGGAAACGGGCAACATAAAATCATCCGTTTCAAAAGTAGAAGCTGTCTGGAAAAAATACTTTCCGCAATTACCTTTTGAGTATAAATTCCTGGACGACGATTTCAATTCACAGTATACCGCCGATCAAAAGCGGGGGAAAATATTCGCCTCGTTCTCCATACTTACAATTATTATAACGTGCCTCGGTTTACTTGGGCTTACAGCTTTTACCACTCAGCAAAGACAGAAAGAGATAAGTATCCGGCGCGTCCTGGGAGCTTCTACCTCCGAAGTCGTTACGCTGATCACTAAAAACTATATATGGCTGACACTGATTGCCGCGGCCATCGCGTTCCCGGTCGCCTGGTACTTTATGAACAGATGGTTGAAGGAGTTCTCGTATAAAGCGGAACTCACTTTGATCCCCTTCGCCGTATCGGCACTTGTGATATTACTTACTGCAGTCATAACCGCGAGTTATCACTCTGCCCGGGCGGCTTGGACGAAACCAGTCAAAAGTTTAAGAACAGAATAAAAGATCATTATGATAGAAAATCTTCTTCCCGTTGCATTGTATTTATTACGTTGCTGACAGTGATGACTAAGAACCGAATAAAATAAAAGCCATGATAAAGCATTATTTCAAAATTGCATTACGCAACCTGGGTCGCCAGAAAGTACTTTCCTTTATTAATATTGTAGGATTATCAGTCGGCTTGGCTTGCTTTTCTTTATTCCTTTTATATGCAGTTAATGAATTCAATTTTGACAGGTTCCATAAAAATGCCGGCGCTATTTATCGCGTCTATCGCAGCACGATTGCCATGAATGGCCAGGGACCGGAAGGAGACCCCTATTTGCCTGCGCCACTTGGCCCGGCTATAAAACAGGACCTGCCGGAAGTTGTTGATTTTGTCCGGTTACAGATAGGTGGGGGAGAAAGTTTTGTGAAAGTAGACAACACGGTGAGCCGCGTAAAGGTGTCGTATGCCGACCCTCAGTTATTTTCTGTGTTCTCCTTTCCATTAAAATATGGCGCCGCGCAAACTGCTTTAAAGGAATTGGGGAATATAGTTTTGACCAGGGAAAAAGCAAACCAACTTTTCGGTACTGATAACGTCGTAGGCCGCACAATACAAGTCAAAATAGATGATTCTTTTGTACCTTTTACAGTTAGTGCCGTGGCAGAAAATATTCCTGCCAACTCCTCCATCCGCTTCGATGTCGTTGGCAGCTTTGAATATATGCTTACGACTAACTCGGGAAAAAGAAGCGTTAATAACTGGCACCGCTCATCGTATCAAACATACGTTCAACTAAGACCGGGTAGTGGTTTGGTAAGCGATACCAAAAAATTAGCGGCATTCCGTCATAAATATTATCCCGATGAAGAAAAGGAACTAAAGGAGTCTGGTTTTAAATGGGAAAGCGCTGATCCGCCGGTACGTTTTGCGTTGCAGCCATTACGTTCCTCACACACAGATACAAAAGTATGGGCCGGCGCCGTCGAAAATATAGACCCAAAAACGATTTGGATATTATTAAGTATAGCAGCCGGCGTATTGCTGATCGCCTGTATCAATTTTACAACCCTGGCGATAGGTCGTTCAGCAAGGAGAGCAAAAGAAGTAGGTGTCAGGAAAGTTATTGGTAGCGAAAGAAAGCATTTAGTTATCCAGTTCCTGGCTGAAGCAGTTTTATTAAGCATTCTGTCATTGGCATTAGGGTTATTGCTTGCAAAATTGTTACTCCCTTATTTTAACCAACTCTCCGGCCGTGAACTTCAATTCTCTTTTTCACAATATCCTGAAATGATATGGATGCTCGCAGGTTTGACCATGTTGGTTGGCTTACTGGCCGGCAGTTATCCCGCATTGATATTATCGGGGTTCAAACCTATTGAAGTATTAAAAAGCAGAGTAAGAGTCAATGGCTCTAACCTGTTTACAAAATCACTCGTCACTGTCCAGTTTGCCGTGTCTATTGGCCTGATCATCTGTACAATGGTCATAATGCAGCAGACAAAGTACATGAGCAGTAAAAATCCTGGCTTTACTAAGGACAACATTATAATGGTAGATGCAAGCGATACGAAGACAAAGGAGATCTATCCCTTATTTAAACAAGCTATAGCCTCCAGAACGGATATAGCCGGTATTGCAGGCGCGGAATTGGGATTGGGCGAAGACGAGGGATGGAGCCGCTCCGGCTTTGAATATAACGGTACCCATAAAGACGTATTCGAATATTTTATCGATAAGGATTATATCCCGCTGATGGGAATGAAAATAATTGCTGGCAGGAATTTCGATCCGAAAATCTCCGCAGATACCGTCACTTCAGTAATTGTAAATGAAACGATGGTAAGAGATATGGGGTGGACAATTGATAACGCCGTTGGTCAACAAATCAAAGGTTATATGGAATCAAAGACGCCTGTCGTTGTAGGTGTGGTAAAAGATTTCAACTATCGTCCCTTTAAAGAAAAAGTAATGCCTCAGATGTTCCACCAGTTTAATGACTATGCGCCTTACAGGTTTTTTGTAAAAATAAAGCCGGGCAACCCGGCTCCTGCCCTGGCGGCCATGGAAAGATCATGGAAACTTGTAGTTCCCGATCTGCCTTTTAAGTACAGCTTCCTGGATGAGAGCCTTGACAGGTTTTATAAATCGGAAAGAAAATGGAGTAATATAATTGGCTGGGCCGGTGGTATTTCGGTGTTTCTCGCTTGCCTTGGCCTGTTTGGACTGGCAGCATTGGCGGCTATTAATCGCACAAAAGAGATCGGTATCCGCAAGGTATTAGGTGCTTCATTGCCTGTCATTGTGAAATTATTATCAAAAGATTTTCTAAAGCTGGTAGCTATTGCGTTGGTCATTGCCGCACCGTTTGCGTGGTATTTTATGAACAAGTGGTTACAGGATTTTGCTTACCGCATTTCCATCGGCTGGTGGATATTTGTTATTGCGGGCTCAATGGCTTTGCTGGTTGCATTTGTTACCATCGCATTCCAGGCGGTGAAAGCCGGAATAGCTAACCCGGTTACGTCATTGCGAACAGAGTGAAGCAAAGAAGTTTAAGAACAGAATAAATCGTCATATGGTTTGATGGTTCATGATTGCTGCTTTCATTACCATCCAGCCATTTACAATTCAACAATCTGAATAGTATGATCAAAAACTACCTCAAAACTGCATGGCGCAATCTGCGAAAGAGCAGGATGCATTCCTTTATTAATATTACCGGGCTATCTATTGGTATGGCCGTGGCAATGCTGATTGGACTATGGATATTTGATGAAGTGTCGTACAATAAAAGTTTTAAAAACTATGATCGCATTGCGCAGGTTATTCAAACCGTAACCAACAATGGAGAGATGCAAACCTGGACCAGCGTCCCCTACCCGCTTGCTGATGAGCTGCGTAAAAATTACGGAAGCGACTTCAAACGCGTCGTAATGGGCAGCGGCATCGGCGATCACATTCTTAGCTATGATGATAAAAAATTAAAACGGACAGGCGGCTTCTTTGAAAAAGAAATGCCGGAGATGTTCAGTTTCCGGATCTTGCATGGCAATGCCAGTCTTAAAGATCAGTCCTCCCTGCTTATTTCACAATCCGCCGCCAAAGCATATTTTGGCGATGAGGACCCCATCAATAAGCTGATGAAGATCGACAACCAGTTCGATGTTAAGATCACTGGTGTCTATGCCAACTCGGAATTTGCAGACCTTTCTTTTATCGCTAGCTGGGATTTGATTTACAATTGTACCGATTGGATTAAAACCATTGAAGATCCCTGGAGGCCGAATGCCTTTACTTTATTTGTTGAACTAAATGATAATGCCGATTTTAAAACAGTTTCTGCAAGGATCAAGGACGCAAAGCTGAAAAAAGTAAATCCTAAACTGGCCCAAAAGAAACCAGCCCTGTTCCTGCATCCGATGAGCCGTTGGCATTTATACTCCGAATTCAAAAACGGCGTAAATACAGGAGGAGCCATCCAGTACGTCTGGATGTTTGGTATCATCGGTGTTTTTGTTTTGTTACTGGCCTGTATCAATTTTATGAACCTGAGCACCGCCCGTTCCGAAAAAAGGGCAAAAGAAGTAGGGATCCGAAAAGCAATAGGATCATTGAGAAAGCAGCTGGTGATGCAATTCTTTAGCGAATCGTTGCTAACAGTATTCTTTTCATTTATCCTCGCCTTGTTGTTGGTGCAATTGCTGCTTCCTTTTTTTAACGGCGTTTCTGGTAAACAGATGTCGATTTTATGGAACAATTCTTTTTTCTGGACCATAAGTATCGCATTTGCCGTTTTTACTGCGCTGATCGCGGGGAGCTATCCAGCTTTTTATTTGTCTTCATTCAGACCGGTGAAGGTATTGAAAGGAACATTTAAAGCCGGGCGTCTTGCCGCAATTCCACGTAAGATCCTGGTCGTGATCCAGTTTTCTGTTTCGGTAATACTGATCATCGGGACAATTATCGTTTACAAACAGATCCAGTTCGCTAAAAACCGTCCTGTTGGTTACAGCCGCGATGGATTGGTCTCGCTTCCAATGAGCCCGGATATCCATAAACATTTTGACG
>VBAT01000023.1:88376-89049 GCA_005884665.1 Bacteroidota bacterium | reverse complement strand
CTACAAGTACTGGCTCCAGCACCAGCGGGATTGAATGGAAAGGAAAGGACCCGAATCTCTCGACAGATTTTTTATATGTTGAGACCTCTTATGATTATGGCAAAACGATCGGTTGGCAGTTAAAACAG
The DNA here is from genome assembly GCA_005884665.1 of Bacteroidota bacterium. GTDB lineage: Bacteria > Bacteroidota > Bacteroidia > Chitinophagales > Chitinophagaceae > VBAT01. The sequence continues at coordinate 88,921 of VBAT01000023.1, read as the reverse complement.
GGAAGGGATTTTTCAAGGGATTACGCGACTGATAGTTCAGCTATCATATTAAATGAAGCAGCCGCTGATTTTATAGGCTTTAAAAATCCAGTTGGCGAAACTGTGACATGGTGGGGTCGCCCTCTTACGATCGTCGGAGTAATTCATAATATGGTCATGAGTTCACCCTATGATGAACCTAAACCAACTGTCTTTAGTCTTTCAGCGGACGAACAAAACGTGGCGATATTGAGAGTAAACCCTGCGGTTAGTGCAACTGCAGCTCTATCGAACATTGAACCTGTCTATAAGAGATTTGAAGCAAATCAATTGTTCGATTATCAATTCACCAACGAAGAATACGGTAAAAAATTCCGCGGCGAGGAACGCGTCGGAAGGCTGGCTGGTTTTTTCACCCTGCTCGCTATAGTTATTTCCTGTCTGGGGCTGTTTGGACTCGCTTCGTTTGTGGCAGAGCAACGGACCAAGGAAATAGGTGTGAGAAAAGTACTGGGTGCATCGGTTTTCAGTGTATGGAATTTATTGTCGGGAGATTTCGTACGTCT
>VBAT01000023.1:70164-88333 GCA_005884665.1 Bacteroidota bacterium | reverse complement strand
TTCATTGCCATTCCCGTTGCGTGGTATGCCATGAACCGGTGGTTGCTTGGCTACAAATACAGGATAACTATTAACTGGCAGATTTTTTTTATGGCAGGCGTATTGGCAATAGTTATTGCCCTGGTCACGGTAAGTTTCCAGGCAATAAAGGCAGCAGTTGCCAATCCAGCGAAGTCGTTGCGAACGGAATGAAAAAACCTGACTACCGATACGCAGGTTTAGAGTGGGGCGTGGATCAATTGAAAATTGCCTATTGCTCATTACCTGTTACTTTGTGACCGTCATTGCGAGCCTGCCTACCGGCAGGCAGGCGAAACGCAGCAACACCATTGGCCACTCACGAATACATGTACGAAAATGTACGTAAACTGTCCGTTTTCGGACACTTCAGACTTTTACTAACGTCTTATACATTGTCAGACAGACCCTTACGCCATTGGCATAGGGGTTGAATCTAGTGGACAACTCGTAACGATCATTTATGAGTTCAGGGTCGTCATTGCGATGCCGCAAAGGCGGAGAAGCAACACCACTCACGAAAATAACAGTCATGCTAAGAAGTTATTTCAAAATTGCCATCAGGAATATTTTTAAGAATAGAACCTATAGTTTTATCAATATTGCCGGTCTCGGGTTGGGGTTAGCAACCGGCTTCATCATGTTGCTCTGGGTAAATAATGAGTACTCGATGAACCGGTACCATAAGCATTCCGACCGCATCTACCAGGTGAACGCAAAATTTAAAAGTGGCAACGGAGAAACACAAGTTTGGGAAACCACGCCGGCACCCATCGCATTGTTTGCCAGGCAAAATATCAGCGATATAGAACAGATCGCCCGGTTACGATCCCCATTTGGTTTGAAACAGGCAGTAAAAATTGATAACAAAATCTTCATCGAAGATAAGATCGGATATACAGAGAACGAGCTGTTTAAAATCTTTGATTTCCCTGTTATCGCCGGTAATCCAAAGGAACCATTCGCGAAAGGTTTATCGGTCGTTCTTCCTGAAAGTACAGCTAAGAAATATTTTGGCGAGGATGATCCTGTTGGCAAGGTCCTCTCATTTCGTGACACAACTGTCGTGGTAAGCGCCGTGATAAAAGATTTTCCAGCAAACTCTTCACTGCAGTACAGCCTCCTGGTTTCTTTAGACATGGCCAAATTGAAATTCCGCGGCAATGGTAACTGGAAGACCGTTGACCAGGATTGGGGGAATTATGATTATTCCACTTATTGCTTACTGAAGAAAGGTGGTAATATTCAAAATGCTTCGACAGCTATGCTGGCAGAATTGAAAAAAGCTAACCCCCAGGCCGCCGGCGACATGCTTGACTTTCCTTTTCGCCCTTTAAAAGATGTTTACCTGTATAAGGCCGATGGCACCAAGGGTCGGCTCATCATGGTTGAAATCTTTTTTCTGGTGGCCATATTTGTTTTGCTCATCGCATCTATTAATTATATCAACCTCGTCACAGCAAGGTCCACACAAAGGATAAAAGAAATAGGTATTCGTAAAATAATTGGAGCCGCCAAACGACAGCTTTGCCGGCAATTTTTTATTGAAACGGGTGTCCTGCTGGCATTGGCAACGGTAACTGCCTTTCTATTGATGAATTTGTTGATGCCGGTTTACCAGCAGGTATCGGGCAATACGACGGCTTATGATTTCGCAAACTGGCAATTGTGGAAAGTGTTAGGGGCTATAGTAGCAGTGGTATGGTTGCTCACCGGTCTCTACCCTGCCCTCCTGCTTTCTTCATTCCGGCCAATTGAATCTTTGAAAGGCAAAATATTTTTATCAAGTACTGGTTTTATCAGGAAGAGCCTGGTGGTGCTGCAGTTTGTCGTCAGCATAACCCTGGTATTGGGAACCGTATTCATTCATCGCCAGTTGAGCTATATCCAAAACAAGGACCTTAACATAAATACAAGCAATGTGATCGTATTTCCAACATGGAAAATGAAGGGTAAAGGAAATGATTTTAAGAATGAGATCCAGCGATTGTCTTATGTACAGGATATCACAGTCGCAGATATGTCATTGTTCGACGGTGCGAATAGCAGCGGTGGTTTGGATTGGGAGGGAAAGGCGACAAACGAGAATATTACAGCGGTCCATATGGATGTCGACAAAAACTTTATGCAATTTTTTCATACAGACCTAAAGGAAGGAACAGATTTCGGAACGATTTCTTCCGGGTCTCCCAATTTTATACTTAATGAAACTGCAGTGAGAAAAATGGCGCTTCAAAAACCGATCGGTGAAACGATCAGATTCCGGGGCGACACAGGAATCATAATTGGTGTGGTAAAAGATTTTCATTTCGAAAGCCTGAAGAAGGAAATACGGCCAACAGTGATAAAATACAACGCGGAAGCACCCGAGTTTGTTTATGCCCGTGTAGAACAAAGAAAAGCGCAACAGCTGATCAACTTTACGGAAAAATTCTGGAAGCAAATTGAGCCGGCCTTGCCACTGGAATATGCTTTTTTGGATGATGAACTGGCGAGACAATATGATAAAGAAACACGCGCATCCCATTTATTCGATGCTTTTGCAGTAATCACAATGTTTATCTCCTGTCTTGGCCTGTTTGGCCTGGCAACCTACAGCGCTGAAAGGCGTGTAAAAGAAATCGGCATACGAAAAGTATTGGGGGCTGGCACGACCCGTCTCGCCAGTCTGCTCTCCAGGGAATTTATTATCCTGGTGGTGATTGCGATCGTGATTGCCATTCCGATTGTCTGGATTGGAATGACCAGGCTGCTGAACTATTTTGCTTATCGTATCTCCCTTCAGTGGTGGGTATTTCTGGCGACAAGTGTAGTAGCCGTGTCAATTGCGGTGATAACGGTAAGTTTTCAAACAATCAGGGCGGCAGTTGCAAATCCGGTGAAGTCGTTGCGAACAGAGTGAAGTAAACTCGGGATGATGCTAGAATTGAGAATTATGAATGATGAACTATGAATTGTGATTATCATTGCGATCCGCCGAAGCCGGAGAAGCAAAACACTCACCACTCACGAATATCCCTCAGTGTATGCTAAAAAACTATTTCAAGATTGCCTGGAGAAACCTTTCAAAATATCGCTTCTATTCTGCGGTCAATATTTTGGGATTGTTTGCGGGCATTGTGTTTGCCTTGTTGATCGGCGCGTATATCTGGAGCGAACTACAGGTAAACAAAAATCTTCGCAATGCAAACCGCCAGTATATTCTGACGACCAGGTCTACCGACCCGAATGTGGGATATGAACTAGCCACCTTCGGCCCCATAGCGAAAAGTTTAAAGGAGGAATATCCCAGTCTTGTTGAAAACTACTACCGTTACGATGGAGTCACCTCGGTAGTGTCAAAGGGGGATAAGCATTTCCGCGAAGGATTACAGATAGGCGACAGCACGATGCTTAAAATGTTTGGATTTGAAGTGTTACATGGTGATGTACAAACGGCGCTTGACAATCCCTATTCAGTGGTGATCACCGAAGAAAAGGCAATCAAATATTTCGGAAAAACAGACGTCGTTGGCGAATCTATTTCTATCCAGAGTTTTTCGGGAGGAAATCACGATTTTAACATCACTGCAGTGCTGAAGAATCTGCCCACTAATTCTATCAGCAACCTGGCAAAAGATTACCCGAATAATTTTTTTGTGCCGATGAGCGCCAGCAATTATTTCGGAAGACAGGGCGTGGACTCCTGGAACAACATATTTATTGCATCTTATGTGGAAACCAGGGAAGGAGTCTCAGCAAAAGATCTCGAGGCCCCAATCCGGCAACTGGTTCAACAGAATGCAAGCGATCAGTTAAAGAAAATAATAACCGTTAAACCTATCCTTTTAAGTGATTACTATCTCCAACAGGACCAGGGATTGGTAAAAAGAATGCTTTACACCCTTTCCTTTGTTGGCCTCTTCATCCTGCTGATGGCGATCATAAATTTTATCAATATCGCTATCAGCCGTTCAGCCAGCCGGATGAAAGAGATTGGCATACGTAAGGTACTGGGAAGTATGAAAAGACAACTCGTTTTTCAATTCCTTACCGAATCCATCATCCTCGTATCGATAGCAACCGTCTTGGCTCTCCTGACCTATCCTTACTTGCGGCCCTTATTCGGTCAACTGGTTGGAAAGGATTTACCGTCGCTGGCAGAATTTCCTTCTTATTTCGTTTGTTTACCAGTTGTCCTGGTTATTGTCGTCGGGATATCAGCAGGCTTGTACCCGGCCTTTGTCTTATCGGCAATGAAATCGGTCGATTCGCTGAAAGGAAAGCTAAAAACAGCAAAGGATAAGATCATACTGCGCAAATCGCTTGTCGGATTTCAATTCAGTATAGCTTTGATCGTACTTATTGCTGCTGGCGTGGTTTCTCACCAGGTTTCTTATTTTTTCAGCCAGCATCTTGGTTATGATAAAGAATTCGTTGTCTCTGCTCAGGTACCTCGCGACTGGTCATCCGCCGGAGTAAAAAAGATGCTGACGATCAGGGATGAATTCAGCAAGCTGCCTGAAGTCAGTGATGTTTCCCTTTCTTATGAGATTCCAGATGGCGCCAATGGCGGACAGGCGCCTGTCTATAAATTTGGTTCAGATTCTACACAGGCTATTTCAATGCAGATATTATCACCAGATGAACATTTTCTTTCCGTGTACGGGATAAAATTAAAATTCGGAAAGTTTATAAACAGTACAGGAAGTGTCGACTCATCGCGGATTGTGTTGAATGAACAGGCAGTGAAAGTGCTGGGCTGGAAAAATGACAACGACGCGTTGAACCAGCAGGTCAGAGTGCCGGGTGACAATACCGTTTATACTATTGATGGCATTACTGATGATTTTCATTTTGGTTCTATGCAAACGCAGGTGCCCCCGATAATATTTGTGAACGTGACCCGCACGCACAGTTACCGGTATCTTTCATTTAAATTAAAACCGGGAAACATTAGCCAATCGATCGAGGTCATACAAAAAAAATGGGCGACTTTATTACCCGGCACCTCATTCGAATACAAGTTTATGGAAGACACCCTGAGAAAATTATACGCCAACGAGGTCCAGCTTAAAAAAGCAGCTTACCTGGCCACAGTTCTTGCCCTGCTAATTGTTTTGTTAGGCGTGCTGGGACTGGTTTCACTGAGTATTCATAAACGCATAAAAGAAGTAGGCATTCGTAAGGTGTTGGGTGCTTCCGTACCGAATATTATTGGCTTGTTTGCCCGGGAATTCGCCGTAATTGTTATCATTGCCGGTGCAGCGGCCTGCCCTTTTGCCTGGTATTTGATGAACGGCTGGCTAAATAACTATGCCTACCGTATTACTATCGGCTCTCAACCGTTTATCATTGCCATTTCATTGTTGGCAGGAGTTACATTATTATTGGTGGCAGTTCAGGTAACAAGGGCTTTAAAACAGAATGTAGTTCAAAATCTGAAAACAGAATAAATACAAGACTATGCTCGAATTAAAAGGAATTTACAAATGGGTCAATTCAGGGAATAACAGGCTTTTTTTATTAAAGGATGTCGACCTGTCCGTACAACCGGGAGAGTTCATTTCAATCATGGGCCCCTCTGGCTCCGGCAAGTCAACATTATTGAATGTGATCGGTATGCTCGATACATTTGACCAGGGTGAATTTACTTTCCTGCACGAACCTGTCCACAAACTGAAAGAAAAGCAAAGGTCCTCGTTATACAAACAATATATCGGCTTTGTTTTCCAGGCTTATCACCTGATCGATGAACTAACGGTCTATGAAAACATTGAAACACCGTTGATCTACCAGGACATCAAATCATCGGAAAGAAAAGCCATGGTAGCCGATATGCTCGACCGGTTCCAGATCGTGGGCAAGAAGGACCTTTTTCCAACCCAGCTTTCGGGAGGACAGCAACAGTTGGTGGGTATTGCAAGAGCACTGATCGCAAAGCCAAGATTATTACTCGCCGATGAACCAACGGGTAACCTTAATTCCAAACAGGGAGAAGAGATCATGGGCCTGTTTAAAGAACTAAATAAAGAAGGTGTGACGATCATCCAGGTCACGCACTCGGAAAAAAATGCAGGCTATGGATCAAGGATCATCAACCTGCTGGACGGTATGATACAAAATAATTAATTACTAAACTTTATTAATAGACCGCCATGAATACGATAAGAGCTGTGAGTGTTTTTGTTTTATGTATTTTCTTTAACCGAAGTATTGCGCAAAGCAATACGCCCTCCGGTAAATTGTCATTAAAGCAATGCGTTGAAACGGCATTCAACAATAATCTCGATGTGCAACAGGGAAACATCCTTGTAGAAAGAAGCAAGATAGACTGGAACCAGGCAAGGCTAAATCTGTTACCCAGCCTGAATGGAAGTGCAAGCACAACGTTTGCGCAGGGAAGAACGATTGACCCGGCTACAAATAGCTATATAAATACCAATGCCAATTATGCCAACTACGGACTGGCTAGCGATGTCGTCCTGTTTAATGGCCTGAACCGCCAAAATTTAATCAAACAAAACAGCCTTGCTTATGAAGCTACAAGGATGGATTGGCAACAAGTCAAGGACAACCTGACAATTAATATTATACTGGCCTACCTGGAAGTATTAAGAAATGAAGACCTGCTCGAACTATCGCGTAACCAGCTCAACCTTTCCAAAAACCAGGTTGACCGGCTTGAAATATTGAACAGGGAAGGCGCTATTGCACCCTCGCTGTTGTCAGATCTTAAAGGGGAGTATGCCGACAATCAACTATCGATCATCAATACGGAGACTGCCATGGTAACAGCCAAGATAGCATTGAGCCAGTTGATGAATATCCCTTTTGATAAAAACATGGAAGTAGAAAGATTGAATGCAGAATCCTATACAACCAAATACGATCTGACTCCTGACAGTATTTACCAGGTGGCATTGCAGCAATTTGCACAAGTGAGAGCGGCAGATCTTTGGACGCAAAGCGCTTCGCGCAGAGTTAAAGCTGCAAGAGGACTAATGTACCCTACACTAAGTTTAGGAGGAAATCTGGGTACTTCTTATGGCAGTACATTTTACAGTACCGCTGTCCTGCCTACCAGCAAGGATATCACTTCTACCGATTACGTTGTAGTCAATGGCGTGCCAAGTCCCGTTGTATATCATATATCGGATACACGCCAGGACAAAATTCCTTACCAGACGCAACTAAACAACAATCTTTCGTCTTCGGTTGGTCTCAGCTTACGCATACCAATTTTTAATTCCTTCTTCTATCGCAACCAGGTGAAGCTGGCAAAACTAACTTTAAAAGATAACGAGTTGCAGGCAAAGACCACCAAGACACAGTTGCAACAATCTATTGAACGGGCATATACCAACATGACTTCCGCAGCTGACAAGTATAAGGTTTTATTGGAACAGGTAAACGCCTACCAGGAATCATTCAGGGCAGCCGAGATCCGCTTCAATGCCGGAGTAGGTACTTCCATCGACTATCTAACAGCCAAGAACAACCTCGATCGCGCCAATACCAATGTGATCATGGCAAAATACGATTATGTTTTGCGGACGAAAGTGTTGGATTACTATCAAGGGAAACAGTTGTGGTAATGTATTTGCAAGGTTCGTGAGACACGAACCTTGGCGTGAGACACGAACCTTGGCGTGAGACACGAACCTATCCGAAAGCCATGGTGCGTGTCTCACGCACCATGGAAACGATGACCATCCTCCAAAATCAGCACCACCCAAATTCCTGCTTCAAATCTTTTAAAAACGAAAAATTGTGTTCTCCCAATTCATAATATCTCGCTGATGAATATTTGTAATCACAGGGATCTTTTGCCAACCGCCAATGTTTTGCCAATGGGTTCCAGTGTATGTAATTCAGCTTCTGAAAAGCCACCTTACGCGTATACAAGTGCACAGCCAGAGAATCTCTTTGCCAAAATTCGTGGTCTTTGTTTCCTGCATCAACACGATAGGGCCACAATTTTCTGAAGTCCTCCTGACCTAAAAGATTTCTAAATTGATGTGCCGTATATTTTAAAAACGACCCTTGCGGAGTTTCTTTTCCATTGAGTTCATTGGCACGCCAGATAAAGTGTACATGAGTGGGCATGATGACAAAACCAAAGACATCAACTTTCCCATGCGTACTGAGATAATCGAGTGAATCAATTATAACATCTTTATACATGTCTGACCATAACAGTTTTTGCCAATTATTAATCGTGGCGGTCCAAAAAAATATTTCGCCTAAATCCATGTAGGATTTTCGCCTATGTTTCAACAAATCGTTCTTCATCCATTAAACCTAGATGCAAGTCGGCCAAAGGCAATGATGAAAAAACAATATTTCCAGGTTTTTTCAGCTACCCAGGTTCGTGAGACACGAACCTGAACTGAGGTTCGTGAGACACGAACCTGGGCTGAGACACGAACATGGACTAAAACACGAACATGGACTAAAACACGAACCTGGATTGAGACATGAACATGGACTGAAACACGAACCTGCGCAGCGGTCGAACTGGTTCGTGGGACATGAACCAGTAGGCATCCCGCATCCAGCATCTGCCGCCAAGGTCAACCATTGTTATTTTTATTATTCTTCGTCGCCAGTAAGTTCCCTTTCTCCGTAGCAGTCCTGATCAAATTCTTTTCTGCTTCAGCTAGTGCAGTCTCCAGCTCAACGGACTCGGGATTGATCGATATAAGCTCATCAAAATATTTATTGAGTGCGGGATTTGTTGTTGAAGGTATTTTTCCCGCAAAAGCAATGACACGTTTCCCTTTTTGTTTAGCAGCACGCGCTACGCCGTATGGTGCTTTGCCGTGCAGCGTTTGTTCATCGATACTGCCTTCACCTGTTATTACCAGGTCCGCTTTTCCCAGTGAACCATTAAACTTGGTAAGTTCAAGAAAATATTCGATCCCATTTACCAGCTTTGCGTTCAAAAACGCACAGAGGCCGGCTGCTGCCCCGCCAGCGGTGCCACCATGCTTTACCGTGGCTATTTCCTTTTCCATTTGTTGAAAAGTAATATCAGAGAATCTCGTCAATGCTTTATCTAATATTTGTACATCTCCGGTCGAAGCGCCTTTTTGCGGACCGAAGACGGCTGCGGCTCCTTTTTCTCCGAGCAGGAGATTATTTACGTCGCAAAGGACAACGATCACGGTATCCTTGACTCTTTTATCCATTGAAAAAGGATCAATTGTTGCCAGTTCATTCAAAAAGACAGGACCACCTTTCAACTCTTCGCCTTTCGCATTTAAGAAGCGAAGACCTAATGCCCTTAATATCCCGGTGCCCCCATCAATCGTGGCCGATCCGCCCATCCCGATGATGATCTTTTTTACTCCTCTGTCCAGGGCAGCTTTTATTTGTTCTCCTGTTCCAAATGAAGTTGCATGAAGCGGATCCAGTTCTTCCTTTTTTAATAAACTCAACCCAGACGCATTTGCCATTTCGATGACGGCGGTCTTATCTCCATCTATTAACCCAAAACTGGCATTTATTTTTTTTCCAAGAGGACCATGAACTTCCGTTGTTACTATTTTACCCTCTAATCGTTTGATCAGTAGTTCGCCTGTTCCATCTCCCCCATCACCCACGGGGAATAATTCACACTGGCAATCCAGTTTGCTTTGCAAAAAACCTTTTTCTATAGCTGAAGCAGCTTGCTCTGCACTAAGGCTGTGTTTAAATGCATTTGGAGCTATAAGGATTTGCATTGAGTTCAGTTAGGTTTGAATTCTTCTTTTCCTGTTGGTCCATACAACTACTGCAGCAATCGCCAGTATTATTCCGGCCAGCAGCAATAAATAAATATATCCCTGTCTCGTATCCCGGGCAGAAGAAACGGCAGTGCCTGTTTTATTATACGATGGGATGATCCAACTAAACACGTAGGCCTGAGCCAACACGATGAGGCTGACGAAAGCAAGCATAAGAAAGCTATGTTTGACAGTAAACCGGAACAGGGTTGACTCTTTTCCTGCGAGGTTGCCTGCAGTGGCTGCAACCGCTATCGATGACGGGGAGATCATCTTGCCCACAACTCCGCCGGAAACATTCGCGGAGACAGTGACAACGGGATCAATGCCCAATGAACTTGCTGTGGAAGCCTGCAGCTTTCCAAACAGCGCATTCGAAGACGTATCTGACCCTGTTATGAAAACTCCCAGCCATCCCAGTACTGGTGCAAAAAAAGGAAACAACAATCCTGTTGCAGTTAATGCTTCGGCAATGCTGATGGTGATGCCCGAATCATTCATGATATAAGCAAATGCCAGTACCGACGCGATAGTAAGTATGGCAAATCTCAATTGTTTAAGCGTGTCAATAAATATCCTGAATCCTTCACGGTATTTCAGGCCGATTAACGGAATAGCGATAATAGCCGCAAAAAGTATAGCAGTGCCAGCGGCCGACAGGTAATTGAGCTTATAAATATGCGGTATGGTTTTGCCGCTTTTATCGACAATAACATTGTGGAGACCGGGGAATTCAAATTGAACCTGGCCAACTGAATTTAAAACCTCTTTCACAGGTGCAAGTCCCCAGCCAATGACCAATATGGTCAGCAATATAAATGGCGACCAGGCCCGGGTGAGTTGACCAAAAGAATAATGAGTTGAGGTGTCTATTTGTTGCGCCGTTTCATGAGCAAACTTCCAGGTGTTCTTAGGTTTCCACCATTTTAAAAAAAGAATAAGGCAAATAATTGAACCGATACCTGCGATCACATCTGGCAGCGAAGGTCCCATCAGGTTAGAAGCAAGGAACTGTAGCAAGGCAAAGGAGATACCGGAAACTAAAATCGCTGGTAACACATCGATCGCTTTTTTAAACCCTGCAATGATAACCACCAGGTATAATGGCAACACAAGCGACAACAGGGGTAATGTCCTGCCGGTCATTTGTGAAATAGCCATTTCAGGAATGGAAGTTACTTGTGAAGCAACCGTGATAGGAATGCCAATAGATCCAAAAGCGACAGGTGCGGTATTGGCTATAAGGCAAATACCCGATGCATACAATGGATCGAATCCCAACGCCACAAGCATGGCGGCCGTAATAGCCACTGGTGCACCGAAGCCTGCCGTCCCTTCCAGGAATGCGCCAAAAGAAAATGCGATCAACAGGGCCTGCAATCTCCTGTCGGCTGTAATAGAGGCCATGAAATGTTTGATAATTTCAAACTGTCCACTTCTAACAGTGATATTAAAAAGAAACACGGCGGTAATCACCACCCAACTGATCGGGAATAATCCGTACATGGCACCGTTAGCTGTAGATAGCACCGCCAGCTTTACCGGCATACCATACGCAAAGATCGCTATAGCAATGGCGAGGACGATCGCGATAAAGCTGGCCTTGTAACCCTTCATTCTTTTCAGCAATAGCGCCCAAAAGATAAACAGCACGGGCATTAATGCCAACAAGGCTGATAAAGCCACATTGTGAAAGGGATCAATGACCTGGGTCCAATGCATGAAACAGTTTCGCTATTTCATACAAGATATAGAAAGTTAATGATCCCTGAGACTATCTGTCCTCTGACCCATCCTGTCATAAGAAAAAGTATCCCCAATGGCTCCGGTATCGTTATTCCGTGTGTTGTCAGGAATCGATTGGGTATTAGTGCTGTCTTTTGTGTCCGTGCTTTGCGATGCATTATTGCAGGCGCAAATGACAAAGAAGACGAACAACGATAATATTATTGTGTATGCTTTCATGACCGATAGTTTTATCCTGCTGTTTATTGAACAAGAATGTTGCCACTCTCAATTCAAAGCTCTGGCCGCATTACGTGGATTTTCCTGTTCGACATGTGTCAGCCATCCCTTGACCAGGCTTTTCCACTGCGGCTTATTAAATCCTACCATTGCACCGAGAGCTATCAACATGTTCCTGAGTTTTACAAAAAAATCACGAACCATTGTATTGGGTTTTTCATTGCGCCCATACACCGCCGCTTTTACTTTCCTCCCCATCCTTTCAATACAGAATGTACTTGTAGCATAAGGAGAAAAAAAATGAGCTATTTCCTTTTTTTCAAAAGGAGGCCGGCTGGGACGGACCCTCATGAAAATGAAACGATACCCGGCTTCCCGGATCTCTTCGATCTTTTCTACCCGCACCCAATCAAACCCATGACCGGCGCCTGCCTTGGGAACAACTGGTATATTTATCCGTAGGTAGTTGCCTTCCTTTGCCGGCTCATTTGTTTCCCTGTTGTTTTTATCAATTACTTTAAAGCTGGCTGTCGCTGGTCCAGCGAGTTGCTGCCACCTGTTTACATCAAGTAAATTCCTCTTTGCTTTTTCAAACAACCAATCGGCTCCGGCACTGTCCTTTACTTTCACAGTATACGTAGTGGCTGACTGTGCACCCTTGTAATTCTCAGGAATTGATCGGGGTTGATTCGACACAAACGATTATTTTACCCTTTTCTGAATAGCTTTTGCCGAATCGAGATGGGTCTTCAAAGTAGGAAGCGTATTATTGATAAAAGCTTTTACTTCAAGATCACTCACCTTATTCGCTGCCTGTTCAAACGCTTTAACGTCTTCCTGGTGATCCTTCACCATCTCATTGATGTAAAACCGGTCAAACTCTTTTCCGGATTTCTTATTAAGAGTTTCCATCATTTTCTTGTGCTTGCTGCTGACAGAGTCAGGAAGCGTGACATTTCTCTGTGTAGCCAGTGCTTTCAACCTGTCATTGGCAGCCGAATGATCGCGCACCATCATCGCACCGAAATCTTTTACAGCCTGGTTATTTCCTTTTTGCTGCGCTAGCTGTCCCTGTTGCACTTCAGCCATGCCACCATCGGCTGCTTCAGGCAAAAACGCAGCCGTTGCAGGATCGGCTACAATTGGCGGCGTGGTGGTTTTATTATTTGAGTCAGACATAGAATTATTATTGTTCGAGTCGATAGTTGTCCGGTTACTTGAATCGGTTGTTGTTTCACTGTCCTTTCCTGCATTATTACAAGACCAGGAAAAAAAACATATTGCTGATAAAAATGCTATTACCTTTTTCATGATTAATTTTTTATTGAGAAATATGATAAAACGATTGCCTCTAATTAGCCGGAAATTTCATGCCAGCTAAAAGGGGTTTGGGAAGCGGAACCTGGTAAAAACTTTGTGGAATATTATGGACAAACACCAATTAGAAAACTGAAGAACAGGCAATAGAATCTGGTCCTTAGGTGTTTTTCCACATTTGGTGTTTTCGCATTGCAAATAATGGGCTATCTTATTAACCGGTAAAGTTTTTGACTTGTTTTAAACATCAATCACTACATGAATGTCCTGTTAATAAACGGCCATCCTCGCAAAAACAGCTTGTCAACAGCTTTAATGAATTCTTACCTTGAAGGTGTCCGGGAAGGTGGTATCGAATGCAAGGTTTTGTTTGTTACCGAACTTCAATTCAATCTTCATGTTACTCATTGCACTCCGCACCAACAGGAATTGGAACCGTCAATAGTGGAGGCCCAGGAATTGATAAAATGGGCTGACCATATTGTTTTTATTTATCCTACCTGGTGGGGGACCATGCCCGCCCTGCTGAAAGGTTTTATTGATCGTGTGTTTATTTCCGGCTTTGCCTTTGATGAAATTGAAGGAGGAACAGGTTATGCACCTCTCTTGCAGGGAAAAACTGCGCAGATCATAACCACGATGGATACACCGCCGCTGATCTACAAACTGGTTTATCGTGCTCCCGGTAATAATGCAATGGCCAGGGCTATTCTCGGTTTTTGTGGTTTTATCATGCTTCCGGCATTGAATTTCGGCCCGGTTCGTCATTCGACAGAAGCGGTACGAAAAAAATGGCTATTCAAATCCTGGCAACAGGGTTATAAATTAAAGAATGGCGTTCTATCGGTGCGGAAAAAAATAACATTAAAGGCGGTCGCGTGGCTCAAGGCTATCCGCCTGCAATTTTATCCAATGACATTTATCGCTTACGCAGCAGGTGCGTTGGGAGCAAAAAACAATAATTACGGATTTCATCCGCAGGCATTCTGGTGCGGTTACCTTTGGTTATTCTTTGCAGAAGTCGCAACTGTATTGAGCAATGAATATTTTGATTATTCAACAGACAGTAGCAATAAATTCTTTGGTCCGTTCAATGGTGGTTCCAGGGTTATTGTCAACAGGCTACTTAGTTTTAAAGAAGTCAAAACAGGCATCGCTATAGCGATAGTTCTTGCCTTAAGCTCCTTCAGCGTTTTACTGTGGCAGCTTGGTAGTACATTAGACAATGTCGTACTGATTTCTGCTGTTTTTTTCGTCGTGGCGCTGGGATATACCATACCACCGTTAAAACTTTCTTATCGCGGCCTTGGCGAATTAACCGTAGGCATCACACACAGCTTCGCGGTAGTACTCTGCGGATACTTATTCCAGGGAGGCAGCTTGCAAGATCCTTTTTCCTGGTGGCTCAGCCTGCCATTATTTTTATCTGTGTTGCCTTCAATAATTCTCGCAGGCATTCCGGATTATGAAGCTGATGCCATCGTCGATAAAAAAACGATAGCTGTCAGGCTGGGATCAAGAGGAGCCATTCAACTGGCTATTTTTTTCACTGCAATTTCTGCATTGAGTGTAATCATCTTCAGCCTGTCAGGTGTGTTGCCAAAAATATTCTCCGGCATTTTATATGGCGTCATTCCTCACGCAATACTGTTGGTAACTCTTCTTGGCAGGCATTTACAAAAAAAGGTTACTCACGGGCGTATTGATGCCCTGATCATTACAGCACTTACTTATTTGATGTGGTTTGCTATCATTCCCTTGCTCAATCTTCTTTAATGGGAAGTTAATCCTGTCTAATTATCATATTACTTCCTGATGGTATGTTTTTTGTCTTTCTATTGTTTTGCTCATAAACATTCGCAACCCGCTGCTTTAAAGAAAAAATGTAAAGCGAAACCCATTCCATGTGGGGAAATATTTACGCTTTACTATAAGATGAACGAATAGTATGAAAAGGATTATTTCTTTAGCAGCAACATTATTGATTGGCGCATTTGCCATGCAGGCACAGGATACCCTCGCACCCACCATTGCTCAATGGGATCTTGCGACTGCCATTGCATATGCAAGGCAGCATAATATCCAGGTAAACACGATCCGTCTTGACCAGGCTTTGAGCCAGCAGGACCTTTACCTGGCCAAAGCCGCGAGATATCCCAATCTTTCAGGAACAGCTACCCAATCATTTACCAATAGCCGGAATGCGAACCCGGTTGTAGGCGGTTTTCAAACACAATCAAATCTCGCAGGAAACTATGGGGTAAATTCATCGTTGACAGTTTATAGAGGCGGTTATATAAATAAAGACGTTGAATCGAAAACATTGCAGTTAGAATCAGCTAACCTGAATATCCAGGTAGCGGAAAATGATATTATCCTGCAGATCACACAAGCCTTTTTAAATGTATTGTTGGCAAAAGAAAGTATTGTTTACGTACAGGAACAGGTAAAAACTACCGCAGCTCAATATCAACAGGGCAAAACCAAGTTTGATGCCGGAGCCATTTCAAAGAAAGATCTACTGCAGTTGCAAGCCCAGGCAGCAAGCGACGAATATAACCTTGTCACCGCGCAAAACCAGTACAGGCAAAATGTACTTACCCTGAAACAATTGTTGCAATTACCCACTACCACCGAGTTTGTCCCGGTAGAGCCGGACACGTTAATTGTAGAAAAACCAGTGCCCTCGCTCTCCGAGGCTCAACGCCTTGCCGCGGAAAACAGGCCTGAAATAAATAATGGGAAGCTTCTCGTGCGCATTGCTGAAGTAGAACTGGAAAAGGCAAGGACCGGGCGCATGCCGAGCATCACATTAGGCGGATCACTATCGACCGGTTATTCCGACAACCAGGACGCGAAATATGCCGAGCAGCTCAGCAATAATTTTTACCAGCGTCTCGGTGCTACGCTATCAGTACCCATTTTCGACAACCGCGTTACCAAAACTAATATCGAACGTTCGAAGATATTGATCCAGCAGTCGAGGCTATCCCTGCAACAAACCAAAACAACACTGGACCAGCAGGTGGAACAGGCATATATATCACTGATGAATGCACACGGACAGTATAAAGCTGCGGCTGTTCAGTTGCAGGCGAATACTGAAGCCTACAATATATCATTGGAACAACTTCGGCTCGGAGCTATCAATACAGTCGACCTGCTGGTACAACGTAATCTCTACGTGCAGTCGGTACAGAATTATATACAGGCAAAGTATAACGCCGTGATGAATTTCAAGATCTATGAATTCTATATGGGAATACCGGTAACACTATAAAAAGGGAAAATGAAAAAACGTAAGAAAATAGTAATAACGGTGATAGCGGTAGCAGGCCTGGCATTAATAGGTTACCTGGTATTTCATAAAAAAACACCGGATATTGTCCTGGCATCCGAACGACCCCATTACGGATATATCGCTAATACCATTACGGCAACAGGCACCGTGCAACCCGTAGATACTGTCGCAGTGGGTACACAGGTTTCAGGAACGATCAGCAAAGTGTATACAGATTTCAATGCAACAGTTAGAAAAGGGCAATTACTGGCGGAGCTAGATAAAACGGTCCTGAATGCACAGGTACAACAAGTCGTTGCCAGCATACAACAAGCGAAAAGTCAACTGACTTACCAGCAAAGTAATGTCAACCGCCAACAGCAATTATATAAAGTGGGTGCTATCAGCAAAGCTGAACTGGAAGCCGCACAAAACGAATACAAAGTAGCGCAGGCCGGATTGATCAGTGCCAACTCGCAAATGCAGGCTGCGCAAAAAAACCTGTCATTAGCAAACATTTACTCCCCGATCGACGGTACGGTCCTTTCAAGAAATGTAAGTGAGGGACAAACGGTGGCCGCTAGTTTTAATACGCCTACCCTATTCAGCATTGCAAAAGATCTCAGGCAGATGCAGGTAAGAGCAGCGATCGATGAAGCAGATATTGGGAATATAAAAAAAGGGCAGCGTGTAACGTTTACTGTAGATGCGTTCCCCGACGATATCTTCAACGGAACGCTGTTGGAAATCCGGTTGCAGCCTTCCGTTTCTTCGAATGTGGTAACCTACATCAGTATTGTTGATGCGCCAAACAACGATTTGAAGCTAAAACCCGGGATGACGGCAAATATTACCGTATATACCCGCGAAGAAAACAATGCATTATTGGTTTCAGCCAAAGCTACCCGCTTCAGACCTGATTCCACGTTGATGAAAAAATACACGATCATTGATGAAGTCAGGAAAAACCGAACTCAACAGGGAGCGAGTTTTGTTGGTTATACCGGGGGAGGTAGACCTCTTGCAAAAGGTGATTCTTTGTCCCGCGATTCCATTCCTTCGAAAAGAGCATCGGTATGGCTATTAAATGGAAATACCATTACGAGACGTTTTATTCGTACAGGTCTTGAGGATGGAACACAGGTACAGGTTCTCAGTGGACTGACGACCGGTGATGAAGTGATCACCGGTGCTCAGCAGGCAGGGGCCGCCGCAAGTGCAAACAACGGTGGCAATCTAAGAAGCCCCTTTGCGCCTCAACGAAGAGGCGGTGGAGGCGGTAGCGGTGGTGGTAATCGTGGAACCCAGGGTGGCGCAAGAGGAGGTGGAAGAAGCCAGTAATAAAAACAGCTCCATTATTATGGCACAGAAAATAGTCGATATACATGATTTGAAAAGAGAGTTCCGGATGGGGTCTGAAGTTGTAAGAGCCCTGAAAGGTGTTACATTCTCGGTTGAAGCTGGCGAATTTGTTACCATCATGGGAAGTAGCGGTTCGGGAAAAACAACTTTGCTGAATATTCTCGGCTGCCTGGACCAACCCACAAACGGAAAATTTTTACTGGATGACGTGGATATCGGGAAGCTTTCGCGTAATGAGCTTGCGCGTTTAAGAAACCGGAAGATTGGATTTGTATTCCAGTCTTATAATTTATTGGCGCGTACAACAGCTCTTGAAAATGTAGAGCTTCCTCTATTTTACAATTCCGAGATCAGTTCATCACAGCGACAGGAGATGGCGGTTAAAGCGTTGGAAGCGGTCCGGCTTGCCGACCGCCTGGATCATCTACCCAACCAGTTATCAGGAGGCCAGCAGCAAAGAGTTGCCATCGCAAGGGCA
>VBAT01000023.1:69645-70135 GCA_005884665.1 Bacteroidota bacterium | reverse complement strand
GATGAAGCTACCGGCAATCTCGATTCCAGGACTTCATACGAGATCATGGCACTGTTCCAGGAGCTGAATAAACAGGGAAGGACGATTGTGTTTGTAACGCATGAACCGGACATAGCCGCATTCA
Source organism: Bacteroidota bacterium (assembly GCA_005884665.1). Lineage (GTDB taxonomy): Bacteria > Bacteroidota > Bacteroidia > Chitinophagales > Chitinophagaceae > VBAT01. The sequence continues at coordinate 70,011 of VBAT01000023.1, read as the reverse complement.
GCAGTCGCACTGTCACACTGAAAGACGGCAGGGTTATAAAAGACAGTAAGAATACCAATGTCCGTTCGGCCAAGGAAATGTTAGCGTCATTGCCTGTCAACGAGGACTATTGAGACGTTGAATGGTTTAAAACGTTTAAAGACCTGCCTGCCGGTAGGCAGGTTTAAAGGTTGTTTAAAACTTGTAAAGTTCCTACACGTATCAGTTCTACTAACCATTAAACCATTAAACCGTTAAACTTAAAAAATGAAACTGTTCAACCTTTTTCGAATTGCACTAAGAGCATTAGTGCGAAACAAGATGAGAGCTTTTCTCACCATGCTGGGTATTATTATCGGCGTGGGTGCTGTTATCGCAATGGTAGCT
>VBAT01000023.1:69133-69623 GCA_005884665.1 Bacteroidota bacterium | reverse complement strand
TATCAACGATGGGTTCAAATATGGTAACGATCAGGCCCAACAGCAACCAGGGACCGGGTGGCGGTGCAAGACTGGATGCCACCAGCATACAATCATTGACATTAGATGATGTAAAGGCCATCCAGCAACAGGCGCAGTATGTCAACGCGGTCTCGCCGGCTGTACAAACGAGAGGCCAGGCTATCAACGCATCTATGAATTGGCCCACGACGATGCAAGGCATAGCCCCCGACTATCTTACTATCCGTAACTGGCCATTGAAAGAAGGAATATCATTTACCGATGCTGATGTTAATGGTTCGGCAAAAGTTTGTATCCTTGGCCAAACTGTTGTTGACAATATCTTTGATCCTTCGGAAATAGTCGTTGGCAAGACCATCCGGTTCAATAAAATCCCTTTTAAAGTCATTGGTGTACTGGCTACAAAAGGTGAAAATGCATTTGGACAGGACCAGGATGATATTATTCTTGCACCCTATTCTACAGTCCA
>VBAT01000023.1:45180-69125 GCA_005884665.1 Bacteroidota bacterium | reverse complement strand
AGAAAGTTCTGACCTGGCCACAAAAGAACTGACAGGTATCCTCCGCACTTCCCATAAACTGTCTAACAGTGAACAGGATGATTTTTCGGTGAGAACACAAGCGGAACTCATTAATACTTTTAGCAGTACCAGCCAGCTATTAACTGTGTTGCTGGCGGCCATTGCGGGTATTTCACTGGTTGTTGGCGGCATTGGCATTATGAACATCATGTATGTATCGGTGACTGAAAGAACAAAGGAGATCGGGTTGAGAATGTCGATTGGTGCAAGAGGAATTGATATACTCATGCAATTTCTCATCGAAGCCATCGTGATCAGCATCACAGGTGGGATCATCGGTGTATTGCTGGGTATAGGTGCTTCACAACTGATCACTGTTCTTTTATCATGGCCTACGCTTGTTTCCAAAGGTTCAATTATACTCTCTTTCGTCGTATGCGCGGTGACTGGTGTGTTCTTTGGTTATTATCCTGCGCTAAAAGCTTCGAAGCTGGATCCCATCGAAGCGTTGCGATATGAATAAGGATAGTTTTCCAGCTGTCATTGCACCTTCACAACCGAAAATCACGGGTCAGTTTGCTTAACACCGGGAGAATGTAAATTAATTGTCAGTTGTACACATATTTTATCCCAGGGGGCTGAAAGACAGGATAGAGCAGGACGATTAATTCTCTGATTATAACAAACTTTAAGCGGACCAGAATGGCAAGCTACTCGATGCCTCGGCAAAAGCGGCCTACCAAAGCCCTGGTTATTGATTAGAATAGTAAACTTTTTTCCGCAAGCAATCGTTCAAAGCAGAAAAGGGCTCCGTTCTCGGGGTCTTTTTCATTAAAAAAGAGGAATGTCCCATTTTGATTTCCCGCAACGATCTTGTTGTGACGGCACGTGCGTTGCTTTCGATTTGCCGCGGATTCACGGAAAAAGAAATGAACTCATCCGTGTATCCGTGGCGATCTTCAATTCCGGAGCGTGAGATTTATTTTCAAAACTGAAATATCACCAAAATGCTGGAATGATGCCGTAAAAAAAATACCTTTCTACAATGAAAAAAATCAACAGCTTTTTCGCCATTGTTTTATTGGCTGTATCTGCAAATGCACAGCAAAAAGGAAATGATGTTACTGCGCCCCTGCATGCCATTCCTCCTGCTTATCCGATTCCGTATAAAGTTCCTGATGAAGGTTCCGTGCAAAAAGTGTTGGACCGCGTCTTTCACTACCTGGATTCGGTAACACCGCCAGTATTTTTTAACCGGGCTTCAAAAACCGATGTAATAAAGATCACGGAGATTGATACAAATATTATACTCAAGCCCGGTGATTTCCGGCTAACAAGTTATGAATGGGGAGTGACCTATGGAGCTATGCTGGCTGTTAGTAATGCTACAGGTGATAAAAAGTATTTTGATTACGCAAAAAAAAGGCTGGAGCTAATAGCACATTCGATTCCCGCTTTCCGCACACTTTACAAGGAGACACCGAAGAACTCAAATCCTTTACGACAGGTGATCGAACCCAAAGCGCTGGACGATTGCGGGGCCATGTGCGGGGCAACGATCAAGATGCTGCGTGCGGGTGGCTCCATGGCCCTTCGCCCGATGATCGATACCTACATTAATTATATATCTAACGGCCAGCAACGGCTAAAGGACGGTACCCTGGCAAGAAACCGCCCTCAGACAAATACTTTATGGCTGGATGACCTATATATGAGCGTTCCTGCCCTGGCGCAAATGGGCAAGCTGACAGGTGAGACAAAATACTATGATGATGCAGTGAAACAGGTATTGCAGTTCTCCGACCGTATGTTCAATAAGGACGTCAACCTTTACATGCATGGCTGGGTAGAAGGAATGGATCCACATCCTGAATTTCATTGGGCCAGGGCCAATGGCTGGGCATTGATGGCCATGACTGAACTGCTCGATGTGTTGCCTTCCACGCATCCCGGCTATAAAAAAGTGCTGGATCAGTTGCAAAGACACATCCGCGGCCTGGCAATTTATCAAACGGATAACGGTCTCTGGCACCAGTTGCTCGATAGAAACGATACTTATCTCGAAACTTCGGCCACTGCTATCTATACTTTTTGTATTGCCAAAGCGATCAATGAAAAATGGGTAGATGCAAAAGCCTACGGTCCTATGTGCCTGCTGGCCTGGAATGCGGTGGCAACAAAAGTGAATGGTAAAGGACAGGTAGAAGGGACCTGCGTAGGTACAGGCATGGCCTTCGACCCGATGTTTTATTATTACCGTCCCGTTAATGTATTTGCCGCACATGGCTATGGGCCTGTCTTGCTGGCCGGCGCTGAAATAATAACCATGCTTAAGAACTATAATTTTGAAATGAATGACAGTGCGATCCAATTAAAACAGGAATAAGCCATGAAAAAACTCCTCGGTTTACTATTGTTGTGTTCAACTGTCTACTCGCAATCGCCAGTCATCAATATTGATTTCAATAAAGAAATAGGTGATATGAAACCTATTTGGGCCTGGTTTGGATATGATGAGCCGAATTATACCTACATGAAGAACGGGAAGAAACTGTTGTCGGAAATTGCCGCTTTAAGTCCCGTTCCTGTTTTCGTAAGGACACATAATTTATTAACGAGCGGAGACGGCACACCAGCTTTAAAATGGGGATCTACCAATGCGTATACGGAAGACAGCAACGGCAATCCCATTTATAACTGGACGATCGTTGATAGCATTTTTGATACTTATATCGCCAGGAAAATGAAACCACTGGCGCAGATTGGTTTTATGCCGGAAGCGCTATCAACAAATCCTCATCCTTATAAGCACAGTTGGCGGCCGGGCGCGTCTTATAAGGAAGTATTCACCGGCTGGGCCTATCCTCCAAAAGATTACGATAAATGGAGAGAACTTATTTACCAATGGGCAAAGCATTGTGTTGAGCGCTATGGAAAAAAAGAAGTTGAAAGCTGGTGGTGGGAAGTATGGAACGAACCGAATATCGGATACTGGCAGGGAACCTTACAAGAATATTGCAAAATGTATGATTATGCTGCCGATGGTTTGCGAAAAGCGTTACCTACAGCCAGGATCGGCGGATGTGATATTACCGGTGGAGGATCTAAATTCCTGGACACGTTTCTAACTCATTGTTTAACGGGTACCAACTATGCAACTGGTAAAAAAGGTTCGCCGCTCGATATCGTTTTATTTCACGCAAAAGGCCAGCCTAAGGTTGTCGATGGCAAAGTGGTGATGAATGCCGGTACACAAATGCGAAATATCCGGGATGCATTTGCTACAGTAAACACTTTCGGAGAAATCAAAAATATTCCACTGGTTATTGGTGAATCGGACCCGGAGGGATGTGCGGCTTGTGGCATGAGCACGAATCCCGAGAATGCCTACCGCAATGGGACAATGTATTCGAGTTATACAGCCGCCACGTTTGCAAGAAAATACCTGCTCGCCGATTCATTTAATGTAAATCTTGTAGGTGCAGTATCCTGGTCATTTGAGTTCGAGAATCAGCCCATGTTTGCCGGCTTCCGTGATCTCGCTACAAACGGTATTGACAAACCGGTTCTGAATGTATTCCGGATGTTTGGGATGATGAAAGGGAAACGGGCGCGGGTAACAGGTAACCGGATGTATGATTTGAAAACCTTTGTGGATTCAAGTGTAAGAGGACTACCTGATATCGGCGCGATAGCTGCAAAAGATGATCGCTCTTTCACGATAATGATCTGGAATTATCACGATGAAGATAAAACCGGTCCGGCCGAGAGAGTAACACTAAATCTGGTTGGGCTACCTTCAAAAAGGCTTACTCTGACGCAATACAATGTCGACAGTGCCTATAGCAATTCTTATGAAATGTGGAAGAGCATGGGATCTCCTCAAAACCCTGACGACAAACAGATGAAGATCCTTGAGAATTCAGGTCAATTGCAAAAATATTCCGATGGGATAAAGCTTCCTGGAGGCAAGAAAATAAATCACACTGTCAATATCCGCCGGCAGGGAGTCATATTATTGAAGTTTGAGTGGTAAGCCAGATGCCGTAGCAGCATTAATTGGCCACAGAGAACCTCAGAGATGACGCGTAGAGCCACCGAGTCTTTCCTTGCAAATGAATCTCATTTAATTTCTTCTCAGCGGCTCTCTGTGGGCTATCAGCCTTTCATGAATGTGCAGGGTTGCTTAGATGTAGTACAGCCAGATATCAATAGCAAGAATAATTGGCCACAGAGGACCTCAGAGATGACGCGGAGAGCCACCGAGTTATTTCCTTGCGATGAATCTTTTTAGACCATCGACTAGTCTGAGTACGTTGAAGTTTATCAATAACCCTATTGGTGCTTTGATTAATTTCATATAAGTAAGAACCTGGGCCGCGTGAACCTCGTTTAATGTCTCGACGGATTTGATCTCGACCACAACTTTACTTTCTACCAGCAAGTCCAGCCTATAACCAGTTTCCATAAAAAGACCCTGATAGATCAGTGGACAAGAAAGTTGCTGTTGGACATTTAAGCCAGTCTTACTTAGCTCGTAATTTAAACACGATTGATAGGCCGATTCAAGCAACCCGGGACCCAGTTCCCGATGCACTTTAATGGCACCTCCGATTATCACCTTTGTTATTTCATTCAATTCCATTTCCACGGCTCGCTTTGGGCTATCAGCCAAAACTAAACTCATCAGGTCCTCTGCCCGCGTTATATTTCCCCATAAATAATGTTTTTTCAACAACTGAATACGGGGCGACTCGCGCAAAAAGTTAATTGGCTTAATTCCCTCTCCGCGGTCCTCTGTGTATTCTCCGCGGCTCTCCGTGGGCTCTCTTCCTTTCAGGACTGTACAGGACACGCAAGAGACCTTAAAATCCTTACTTTATACTCTAAAGATTGCTCTTATGAAACCGATTTCCATTCGTTTACTGATCTGCCTCCTTGTTGCCGCGCTTACGCTATATGCACGTGTATTGTTTGCCCAATCCGTTATGGAAACTGGAGGGCAAAAAATGCCGGATGAATGGATAGATAAAGACACCAAACATAAGGTCGTCCGTCTTTCCAGGATTGAAGGCAACAGCAACCTGAGCTTTTACTTTCATAACAATCCATTTATCGGGAATAAGATGGTTTTTTATAGCAGCAGTAAAAACCCAGCTAGCGATCAGAAGCAGGAAATCTATAGCAACAATTCAAGAAACAAACAGATCTGGCTGCTCGACCTGACCACATTCAAATCAGAGCAATTGACACACCAGTCTTCACCGATGAATGGCGAGATCGTTCACAATAAAAGCGGGAATATTTTTTACCAGGTCAAGGACAGTATCTTTTGTGTTAATGCACATACAAAAAAAGAGCAGCTGGTCTACATCTTTCCTGCAGATTTCAAGGCAAGCATTACAACCGTGAACGCAGATGGCACCCTGCTATCCGGCGCCTGGTCTGAAGACAAAGAAAAAGATCTGTTCCGGAAAAACCCCGAAAAGAAAGATTACTTCAATATTATCTACGAAGCAAAATTGCCAAGGACTTTATTTACGATCAACACGAAGACAAAAGAGCTCAAAAGAATATTTACCGATAGCGCCTGGCTCAATCATGTGCAGTTCTCCCCCACCGATCCTTCGTTGCTGATGTTTTGCCATGAAGGTCCCTGGCATAAGGTCGACAGGATCTGGACCATCAATGTAAATACAAAAGAGATCAAGCTTATGCATAAACGGACCATGGATATGGAGATCGCCGGGCATGAATGGATAGGTCCTGATGGAAAGACGATCTGGTTTGACTTGCAACAACCGAGAAGCGTAGCCTTCTTTGTTGCCGGCACTGACGTAAATACCGGCAAGGAGACCAAGTACGCTTTACAACGCAATGAATGGTCCATTCACTTCAATATATCGCCGGATCAGAAAATGTTCTGTGGTGATGGCGGAGACCCGGGACAGGTTGCAAAGGCCCCGGATGGGGAATGGATCTATTTGTTCAAACCCGAAGGAGACCATTTTGTTTCGACCAAACTGGTTAATATGAAACATCATGGGTATAAACTTGAGCCCAATGTGCATTTCAGCCCAGATGGGAAATGGGTGATATTCCGCGCTAACTTTGAAGGAATAGAAAATGTGTATGCCGTTGAAATTAAAGAAAGCGCAAACGCATCATCAATCAGCATGAGAAATTGAGAGAAAAGGCGGATTGTTATGATTACGGGATAAATTATGATCAGCGAATATCATAACAATCATAATGATCTGCGTTCTAACGATCATATTGATCAGCGTTCTATACTTCTGCACTGATAATTGTTAAAGTCCACAATGCACAAAAAAATCATTCTTGCCGCCTGCCTCGTATTACTTGTCGCCTCATCCAAAGCACAAATCAAATGGCCAGCCATTACAAACACAACCAAACCATGGACAAGATGGTGGTGGGAAGGCAGCGCAGTCAATAAAAAAGATCTAAGCTGGAATTTAGAGCAATATCAAAAAGCCGGACTTGGCGGTGTTGAAATAACCCCGATATACGGTGTGTATGGCCACGAAAAAGAATTCATTGAATTTCTCTCGCCCCAATGGATGCAAATGCTGGTGCATACTCTGAGTGAATCCAAACGTCTGGGGCTTGGAGTCGACCTGGCCAATGCAACGGGCTGGCCCTTTGGCGGACCCTGGGTCTCAAATGCCGATGCCAGTAAGACGATCTACTGCAAAACTTACACTGTACATAGCGGTGAAAAATTACAGGAAATCATTGAATACAAACAGGAAGCCATGGTCAGAACGGCCAATAACAAACCTGCGGGCATTGATTCGATATTGAACCCCGTCTCTGCAAACAAAAACCTGCAGTCGCTTGCCCTGGACCAGATACAGTATCCGGGAAAGTTGCCTTTGCGATTATTAATGGCTTATTCAGAACTAAAAAACGTTTTAGACCTGACCGATAAGATCGACGCAAATGGAAAACTCAATTGGACAGCACCCACCGACCGCGGTACATGGACACTTTATGCATTGTTTGAGGGACTCCATGGCAAAATGGTGGAAAGAGCAGCTCCCGGCGGCGAAGGGTATGCGATTGATCATTTCTCTGCTTCTGCAGCCAGGAATTATTTCAAAAAATTCGATGAAGCATTCAAAGGATATGATCTCTCCTATTTACGTGGCTTCTTCAATGATTCTTATGAAGTAGATGACGCAAGAGGCCAGGCCAACTGGACCAGTGATTTTTTTGAGCAATTCAGAAAGCGGAAAGGTTATGATCTGAAAGAATACCTACCCCAGCTTTTTGGAAAAAGTAATTCGGATAGCGCCAGGGAAATATTTTATGATTATCGGTCAGTGATCGACGAGTTGATCCTGGAGAATTTTACACAGGAATGGAAGAAATGGGGAGCATCCAAAGGCAAAATAGTACGTAACCAATCGCACGGATCACCGGCCAATACTCTCGATCTTTATAGCGTAGTTGATATACCAGAAACAGAAGGAACCGATATTCTTCGTTTTAAGTTTGCAACTTCAGCAGCTAACGTGACTGGAAAAAAACTGGTTTCTTCCGAATCGGCAACGTGGTTGAATGAACATTTCCTCTCTTCATTGGGGGATGTAAAAAAAGCTATTGATTTATACTTTCTCGGTGGTGTCAATCATATTTTTTATCATGGTTCCGCTTATTCCCCAAAGGATGCGCCGTGGCCGGGGTGGTTATTTTATGCGGCCGTTCATTTTCAAACAACTAATCCGCAATGGAAAGATTTTGGTACCCTGAATGCATACATCACGAGGGTTCAATCATTCCTGCAAAGTAGCAAGCCGGACAACGATATTCTACTGTATTACCCGATCGCAGATCGCTATTCGGAGCCGGGCAATGCATTGTTACAGCATTTTGATGGGATGGAAAGAAATTTTGAGAATACCGATTTTGAGCATGTATCGAAATGGATGCTCGAGAAAGGATATGATTTTGATTTTTTCTCTGACAGGCAACTACAGAATTTTAGTTTCTCAGGAAATAAAATCTGGACCGGTGGCAACAGTTATAAGGCTATTCTTTTGCCGGCCAACAAACTGATTCCTCCTGCTACGGCCAAAAACCTATTGAGCCTTGCTGAAAAAGGCGCCATCATTCTTTTTTACAAACAACTACCGGACGGTGCACCGGGTATGAGTATAAGAAGGGATGATTGGTTAGAATATTATCCTTTGGAAAGTCACCTGAATTTTAAAGAAGTAAATGGTGCCAGGAGAGCTGCGAAAGGCAAAGGGCAATTTATCGTCAGCGATGACCTGGAAATTTTAATGAAGCAGGCCCAGGCCCGAAAAGAAAATTTTGCAGATAAAGGACTTTCCGTATTGCGACGCAGGAATAGCAATGGAACAATGTATTTCGTCAATAACAGAACGAACCAACCATTTAATGGTTCGATAATCCTGGACGAAAAACCAAATGCCATTGGATTATTTGATCCAATGACGGGCGATGATGGCCTCGCAACGACACGAGTTGGTCAAAATGGCAAGACCGAAGTTTTCCTTGCACTTGAGTCCTATGAATCAGTAATAATTCAGCTCTATCCAAAAAAACAGCAGAACTCTCCTGCCTTCGTATATTATGAGCTGACCCGTCCCGCAATCAGACTTGATCACGGTTGGAATCTTGAATTTTTAAATGGCGGCCCTGTTATCCCCTCCAAACTTGCAATTGATACATTAGGCTCGTGGACGGTATTAGCGGGTGAAGATGTAAAAAACTTTTCTGGTACGGCCAGTTATTCAATATTATTTGATAAACCTGCAGGTAATGCATCAATATATTATCTCGACCTTGGAAGTGTTAAAGAGACGGCAGAGGTGCTATTGAACGGCAAAAAGATCGCGAGCCTGATTGGGCCTACGTTTCAATGCATCATTCCGTCATCCGTTCTCCAACCAACAAACAAACTGGAAATTATTGTTGCCAACCTCATGGCAAACCGTATTGCCTACATGGACAGGAATAATATCCCCTGGAAAATATTTTATAACACCAATATGCCGGCCAGGAGAAGAGAAAACGTCAAGAATGGTTTGTTCAACGCGTCTGATTGGAAACCTCTCCCATCGGGCCTATTGGGACCAGTGACCTTAACCCCCGTCAGGACCGAATGAAACTAATCTGTTTATTTATCATTGTTCGATGACTATGTGGATAGACCGGTAGGCGAAGTATCATATAACTGGCTGAATTGACCTACATTAACGGTGAAATAAATTGTGACCGCGACCAGCCTTTACAATCAAACTGAAAACAAAGTAATTCATGCGTATAATTGTGACGATTGTTCTCCTGTTGTCAGCCCCGCTTTGTTTTCCACAACAAAAACAGGTACAATATTTATCTGGCACCGATGCCAAACATACCGCCACCTGGGATTTTCTTTGCACTGGCGGCCGCAAAAGCGGTGTATGGACGAAAATACAGGTTCCCTCCTGCTGGGAACAACAGGGCTTTGGTAATTACAATTATGGTCGGGACTACAAAACCAATGGAAAGAACAGCCGCTTCTATGATGAGAAAGGAATGTACAGGCTACAGTTTACAATTTCGGCCGCCTGGAAGAATAAAGTGATCAACATTGTGTTTGAAGGCAGCATGACGGATACTGAAGTAAAGATCAATGGTAAGTCCGCGGGTTCTATTCACCAGGGAGCATTCTACCGGTTTAAATACGATGTCTCAAGCCTGTTATACTTCGACAAACCCAATACACTGGAAGTTACGGTCAGCAAGATGAGCGCCGATGCCAGCGTAAACAATGCAGAGCGGTTGGCCGACTACTGGATATTCGGTGGCATATTCAGACCAGTGTATTTGGAAGCCATGCCTAAACAGTATATAGATTACGTCGGCATAGATGCCAGGGCAGATGGGAAATTTTCAGTAGCGATTGCGATAAAAGGGGAAAGTAAGGGAATGCAATTACGTGCCATTGTCAGCGATGATAAAAATAAAAGGATATCGGTATTAGAATCAGCAGCCGCAAGAACGGATACTTCACTGACGGTGGGAACAGAAATTAAGAATGTTAAGCCCTGGACCTCCGAAACACCCAGCCTTTATACACTTAACATCACCTTATTGGATGCTTCAGGAAAAAAGCTCTACGAGCACATCGAAAAGTTTGGTTTCAGGACCATCGAAATCAGGCGCGGCCAGGGAGTATTTATCAACGGGACGCAGGTAAAGTTCAAAGGTGTCAACCGGCATTGCTTTTGGCCGGAAACGGGAAGGACGCTCAGCAATGATGAGCAATTGATGGATGCTTCGCTCATAAAAGAAATGAACATGAATGCTGTTCGCTGCAGTCATTATCCACCCGATAAATATTTCCTGCAGCTTTGCGACAGTCTCGGCATTTATGTGCTTGATGAGCTAGCTGGCTGGCAAAAATTTTATAGCACCAGAGCTGGCGAACCGTTGGTAAAAGAGATGGTATTGAGGGATATGAATCATCCGTCTATTATTTTCTGGGATAATGGAAATGAAGGAGGAACTAATAAAGAGCTCGACGATGATTTCACGCGCTGGGACGTTCAGAAGCGGCCTGTCATTCATCCGCATCATCGCCCCGGAAATCAATTCAATGGCATTGATTGCAATCATTATGAGGATTATTACAGCACAAAGAAAATACTGGACGACTCGCTGATCTATATGCCCACAGAGTTTTTACATTCACAGGACGATGGTGGCGGTGGCGCCGCGATGGAAGATTTCTGGGAGCTGCATTGGAAATCCCAAAGATCAGCCGGCGGTTTTATCTGGGCTATGATCGATGAATCGGTTATGAGGACCGATCTTAACAATGTACTTGATGCGAATGGACTGAATGCAAATGATGGAATTTTGGGTCCTCACCGGGAAAAAGAAGGCAGTTTTTATGCTTTGCGTAAAATATTTTCCCCGATTCACTTGGAACTGGTCCGGCATAATTCCGATTTCGATGGACTAAACGAAAACAACCACAGCTTTGAGGTCTCTATCCAAAATCGTTTTCATTTTCTCAATACCAGCCAATGTAGTTTCCAATGGGCATTAGTAGATTATAGCAAGCCCTTTGACCGTTTTGATGGATATATTGTCAGGCAGAAGGGAAAAATACGCTCGGGGAATATAGCTCCGGGCAAAGAAGGTATATACGGGTTTGAAATATCGGCCAATTATCAAAACTATGACGCACTTGTCATTGTAGCAAGGGACAATTTTGACAGGGAAATTTATAAATGGATATTCAAAATAAAATCAGGAAATGGGCTATTGAAAGGATTTGTAACAACAAAACCCGATTCTACCTCCCTGAAAGAAACGGATAGTACTTATACTTTGACCGGAGGAGAAGTAAGCGTTGTTATCGACAAACGATCTGGAAGACTGGTAACGACAAAAAACACATCAAACGATTATGTCCTTTCATTCAACAATGGGCCGCAGTTAGTAAAAGGTATCGCTTCGGTCATTTCTTCGAAAGCTTATAAAAAAGATGGCGAACAGGTTGCTGAATTTACTTATGGTGGTGACATGAGATCCGTGAAATGGACAATCAATGCCGGCGGCTGGACGAAGCTTGAATACGAATATCGATTGGAAGGCGACCAGCCCTTTGCAGGCATCAGCTTTAGTTATCCTGAGAATTATGTCTTATCAGCCCGGTGGCTTGGCAAAGGCCCCTGCCGCCAATGGAAAAACCGTTTAGCCGGAACGGAAGTAAATGTTTGGCAAAATTTATATAACAACACCCATACTGGTTATTCGCCGATCATTTATCCTGAATTCAAAGGCTATTATGGCGAAGTCTCCTGGATGGAACTGAACACGGTCGAAGGGAAATTCTACATGGCAAGTCCTGATGGAAATCTGTTTGTCCGTCTTTTCGATTTTTATGCCCTGAGTAGCGCCGGTAAGCCGCATCCCGAGTTACCGCCCGGTGACATTTCCTTTTTAGATTGCATTCCACCAATAGGCACCAAACTGGCGATGGGTCTTACTACCAATACAAAAGTTTATGGTCCGCAAAGCGAGCTCAATCATTTGAGCGGGTCGAGAAATCATACAATTTATTTCTATTTTGGGCTACCAAAGACAAATGATACGAAAGAACAATATAGCAGGCCCAAACAGGATGATGTATTTTAGCTGCTTTGATTGGACAGAATGAAACAAATAATCTCCATACTCTTCATTTTCTTTCTCTTAATAGGGGCAAAAGCTCAGCCCGTTAGCGATACGGTAATATGGCATGGCAAAGAACGAAACCTCCGCTACCAGCCTTCAGGTTCAGATTTTATTATTACCAATGGACAGAGAAGATTTGTAAGGGCATTATATGGCACTAACACAGCTTTTCGGGTTGAGGCGGGCGATCTTCCTGAATTCGCCCTGTATATGCCGGGAATGGGAGGGAATTTTAAATTCGGTATTATAGATGGTAATAAGAGTAAATGGCTGACCGATGCACGTAATATTAAAGCAACCTATCGCCCCGGCTCTATGTTATACGAGATCACGGATGAAATGCTCGGCAATGGTGCTATGTTTATAACGGTCCTTGCCCTGGCCAACGCCGAGGGGATGATCATTCAAACAAATTTTAAGAATGTCACCGGCAACATCGAACTGATGTGGGTCTTCGGGGGAGCCAGCGGAAAAAAATTCTCCCGGGACGGCGATATCGGTGCCGACCCGGAATCTTCCTTTTACCTGCAGGAAGAAAATTGCGCGGACAACAGTTTCACAATCCACGACAACAGCTTTCATCTGCTGTATAACTCGGGGCAGAAGAATCTGAAAAAACTTGCAGGAGTTTTCCTCCCGGGTTCTTCCCTGAAACTTGCCGATGCTGCAGCACAACAATCACCTACTGGTTTATATGGATCGGCTGTTTCATTGTCACCGGTAGTCACGGGCAAAATAAAAATAAGCAACACGGCAAGCTATTTTCTTATTCAAAATGCGGATTCATCCGTAACAAAAAATTACGAGGTCTTAAAATCGTATTTTGAAGATGCTGAGAAAGCGAGAAAGACAATAGCTGGCAGGATAAAAGTAAATACCCCGGATAAGTATATCAACACGATCGGTGGTGCGTTGAGTATTGCTGCCGACGCTATCTGGGAAGATCCTTCTTATTTGCATGGTGCGGTGGCCTGGCGTGTGCACCTGAATGCCTGGCGGGGTGCTTATGTAGCCGATCTACTTGGTTGGCACGACCGGGCAAGAAAGCATTTTTCCAGCTATGCTTTATCGCAGGTTACCACTCCCGCGGAAACTGGTGTGGAAATGGACACTGCTCTCCATTTGGCCCGTCATCTTGAAAAAATCGGGACGGCGCTGTTTAGCGATGGTTATATCTGTCGCAACCCTAATGGCGATATCCGCGCCCATCATTATGATATGAACCTGGTTTTCGTTGACCAGCTATTGAATCATTTCAACTGGACTGGTGACACCAGTTATGTCCGGCAGATGTGGCCGCTGATAAAAAGACATCTTGCCTGGGAGAAACGGAACTTTGATGCAGATGACGATGGTTTATACGATGCCTATGCCGCAATCTGGGCCAGTGATGCCTTACAATATAGTGGAGGTGGCGTTACCCATACTTCAGCTTACAACTACCGGGCAAATAAAACAGCAGCCGAATTGGCTTCCCTGATCGGGGAAGATGGAACGATTTATAAAAATGAGGCCAATAAAATTTATGCTGCCATACAAAAAAATCTATGGTTGCCCAGGCAGGGTTCGTACGCGGAATACAAGGATCTATTGGGAAATAAACTGGTTCACCCCTCCCCTGGCTTGTGGACGATCTACCAGGCGATCGATTCAAAGGTTCCAGATGCTTTCCAGGCTTATCTTAATCTCAGGTATGTCGATGGGTATATTCCCCATATACCCATAAAAGCAAAAGGGTTCGATGAAAAAGGATTGTATTTATTGAGCACTACCAATTGGCAACCTTACACATGGTCTATTAATAATGTTGCGCTCGCAGAAAATTTAAACACAGCTTTGGCTTACTGGCAGGGTGATAGAAACGAAGACGCTTATCTCCTTTGGAGAAGCGCAATCATTGAAAGCATGTACATGAGCGCAAGCCCCGGGGGGTTCGAACAGTTGAGCTTCTATGATGCCATACGTGGTGAACTATATCGTGATTTTGCCGATCCGATCGGCGTGGCTGGAAGAACATTAGTCGAAGGGCTGTTTGGTATACAACCCGATGCACTACACGATACACTGACAATCAAACCGGGATTTCCATCAACATGGGACTATGCAAGCCTCCAGACACCTGATGTGCAGTTCGACTTTAAAAGAACCAACAACACAGATAATTATGTTATTAGCTCATTTTTCAGGAAGCCATTACACTTGAAACTGGTTATTCCAGCTTATAAAGATGATATTGAAAAAATATTAATTAATGGCGTTAAAGTTGATGAGGCTTTCGATAAAGAATCTGTAGGCAGACCCATGGTGCTAATTGTTGCTCCTTCTGCTAAACAATATAAAATTTCAGTTTACTGGAAAGGAAAAACCATAACTGCTGCTGGTCATGGAACGAGAGTGGCAAATGGCGAACGATTTACCATATCCCTTCCGGAAATGAAAATGCTAAAAGTCTTCGATCCACAGGATACGATAGATAGCATTTTAATAAAAGATAACACGCTCCGTGCCACTGCCAAAGACAATCCCGGCGCCAAAACAATTTTTATCCAGGTGAATCAAGGCAGGTTTTCCTGGTGGTTTCCTGTTCATCTTTGGATAATTCCCCAAGTGCCCCGTTTTGAAAATCTCGGTATAAGAACCGTTTCCATTAGTGGATCGACAAATTTCGAGGAGATCAAGATGGAGGGGTATTTTAATGATAAAGTCTCTAATATTTTTAAACATGAATATCTCTCCCCGCGGCCGACAAGCCCAACGCTTCAGCTACCTACCCAGGGGATCGGCAACTGGACCTATCCTTTAACAATAGCAAATATTGATGACGGTGGTGTAAGACGAATGGCTGGAACAAAAAACTCCATTCGGTTTGACGATGAAATTTCTTTTGCTACGCCATCTGACCCATCCCGGAATAATATTGTATTCACTTCCCAATGGGATAATTTCCCCAAATCCGTGACTATACCGCTTTCTGGGCAGGCTTCACAGATCTATTTACTAATGGCCGGCAGCACAAATCCCATGCAAAGCAGGATGGTCAATGGCATAGTAACCGTTAATTATACCGATGGAACTACCGATACGCTCGAACTAAAAAATCCTGATAACTGGTGGCCGATCGAACAGGATTATTATATCGATGGATTTGCTTTTACAGCGGGATATGAAATTCCTGAGCGGTTGTATTTAAAAGAAGGCAGGTTCGGCAAGAAAGCTGATTCTTATACAACGATCAGGGGATTCAGCAACTTTGCTATTGAAGGCGGAGCTGCCACTGTATTGGATATGGTGTTGGACAAAAACAAAACTCTAAAATCATTAACGGTTGAAACAATCGCTAACGACGTGATCGTCGGATTAATGGCGCTAACTTTAGTAAGGGAACAGTAACCATGAAACGCATCCTGTTTTTTTGCATCCTTTTTTTCCTCGTGCTCACGATGGTCCGGGCTCAGCGGGTAAATTCCTGGAGGCCTGTCAATATTATTTTTATCCTGGCTGATGACCTGGGGTATGGTGATATTGGTTGTTATGGCCAGCAAAAAATAAAAACACCGAATATAGATGCACTCGCAAAGTCGGGTTTAAAGTTCACGCAGTTTTATGCCGGCAGCACCGTTTGTGCTCCATCAAGAGCTTCATTTATGACCGGTTTGCATACGGGTCATACACCGGTCCGGGGAAATAAAACGCTGACCCCCGAAGGACAGTCACCACTCCCCGATTCTACCATCACTATCGCCATGGAATTGCACAAGGCGGGTTACCGCACAGGAGCGTTCGGTAAATGGTCCCTCGGTTTCATCACAACCAGCGGATCTCCTGCCCGAAAAGGCTTTGATACATTTTTTGGATACAATTGTCAATCGCTTGCACATAATTATTATCCCGATCATTTGTGGAGCAATGACAAACGGATTGAATTCCCGCGTAATCCTGAACAAAACACAGTCTATTCCGCGGATCTTATTCACCAGCAGGCAATGGCTTTTATCAGGGAGCAGGAAGCTGGTAAACCTTTCTTCCTGTACCTGCCATATACATTACCGCATGTTGACCTGACACCACCACACGATAGTATTTATTATCACTATGTCAAACTCTTCAACGAACCACCGCTGAAAGAAACGGATAAGAGAAATTTAAATAAAACATTTATCGAGCTCTACCCGCATGCCGCTTCCGCTGCCATGGTAGCCAGGCTGGATAAATATGTCGGTGAAATTGTGGCCCTGGTAAATGAAAAACACATGGCTGAGAATACCGTGATCATTTTCTCCAGTGATAACGGCCCGCACCGGGAAAAAGGTGGCGACCCGGACTTCTTTTCAGGCAGCGGCCAATACCGCGGAATAAAAAGGGATCTCTATGAAGGTGGCATCCGCGTTCCTTTCATTATTTACTGGAAAGGAACAATAAATCCCGGCAAAGAAAACAGCCACGCGTCGGCAATCTGGGACCTGTTCCCGACGTTTCAACAACTGGCTAATATACCAGTCACGAAAAATATTGATGGCATTTCAATACTGCCTGCCCTGCTTAACGAGCCACAGCCGGATCATGAGTATTTGTACTGGGAACTTCATGAGGCAGGCGGCAAGCAGGCTGTTTTATGGAAAAACTGGAAGGCGGTAAAACTGGATGTCAGCAGTAATAAACCCGGGGAAATTGAATTGTATGATATTTCAAAAGACCCATCCGAAAAAACAAATATCGCCTCTCTTTATCCCGATATGGTAAAAAAGATTGAAGAACTTATGAAAGAAGCGCATCAAAAAAATAAGGACTGGCTACTATTCCCATACGAAAAATAAACCCGATGCCAAAAACACTTATACTACTTGGTTTTTTGCTCGTCTCATGGGTTGCCCGCGCGCAAACCGAAACCGTGTACCTGTTCTGTTATTTCAAAGACAATGGCCAGGATGGATTGCATTTTGCATACAGCAAGGATGGTTACCGTTATACTGCTTTAAAACATGATAGTTCATTCCTGGCGCCAGCCGTAAGTAATGACAGCCTGATGCGTGATCCCTGCATCATCCGCGGTGCTGATGGGCTGTTTCACATGGTTTGGACAGTAAGCTGGAACGACAAGGGCATTGGATATGCCTCATCAACTGATCTCGTGCACTGGAGCGAACAACAATACATTCCTGTTATGGCCGATGAAGACTCTGCCCGTAATTGCTGGGCTCCTGAGATAACCTATGACGCAAAAAAGAAACAATACATGATCTACTGGGCCACCACGATCGCGGGCATGTATCCATCAGACACCGCGGTGGAGCGGGGCTATAATCACCGCATCTATTATGTCACGACAAAGAATTTTAAAAAATTCAGTAAAACCAAACTCTTATACAACCAGGGTTTTAATGTCATAGATGCCAGCATTGTTCCTGACGGCAATCGTTACATTATGTTTTTAAAAGATGAGACCCGTTACCCACCGCAAAAGAATATTCGTGTCGCTACCAGTAATAAACTGACAGAGGGATTCAGTTTTCCCTCCATGCCCATTACCGGCAACTATTGGGCAGAAGGACCGACAGCGATCAAGATCGGCGACCAATGGCTCGTTTATTTCGACAAATACCGGGATCATAAATACGGCGCTGTTACATCCCAGGACCTCGTGAAATGGGAAGACATATCCGATAAAATAAGAATGCCAGCCGGCATCCGGCATGGCTCTGTTCTTGCCATTACGAAGCAGGAACTGGATGTATTGATGAAATGATCTTTTACAGGATACTTCAGGATAGCTGTCCCGCATTAAGAGGATATATTTAATGCGAGGATTGCTATGCCGTTAAAACAATATACGTTTACTGTTGTACTTCTTGCCGCCTGTTTCGTACAGCATACCATGCATGCGCAAATAGGCAGGCGTTTCCCATCTGAAAAAAAGATAATAACTGACCCTGTAACCGGCGCCCGGCTTATTTTTTTAACAAGCACCCCTAATGGTGATTCCAAGATCTACCAGACGCATAACCAGTGGACCGCCGATGGTCAATGGGTCATCTTTCGCTCCAACCGTGTAAGAGGCGAAGCCATGGCGGTAAATGAAAAGACAGGTGAGATAGTACAGGTTTCCGAAGGAGGATATACTGGCATGCTTAATATTGCCCGCCATTCCATGAGACTGTTCTTCATGCGTTACCCCAATCGCGATTCATCGCGGACAGGTGACACGACAAGAAGATTCGTCAATTCACCCATGCAAATCATCGAAGTGGATCTCGAAAAATTATTTGCCGATAGCAAGGCCGGTACATTGAAGCCAGCTACAGTCTATCAGCGCGTTTGTGGTACTACGCCTACAGAACTGGGAGCAGGTGGTGACATGGCTCTCGATGGCGATGAACAATGGGCTTATTTCCGGGTTGGCAGGGAAGAAGCGACAAAACATTTGCCTGCGGGTACCAAAATTGAAAAAGCATTTGGGCCTCGCAACATGGGCGCAGGACCTTCTGGCATAGCAGCCATGAATGTAATTACAGGAGAAATCAAATACGTGGTTTCCGTTCCCTTCCAGGTTGGGCATATTCAAACCAACCCATGGGTGCCAGGTGAGATCGTGTTTTGCTGGGAGACGGGCGGTAAATCTCCGCAACGTACATGGACAGTTATGTCGGATGGAACAGGATTACGTCCCTTATATCCAGAATCTGAATATGAGTGGGTCACTCATGAAGCCGTTATTTCAAAAGATGAGGTCGCCATTGCGATCATGGGTCATCGCAAAATTCCGGGAACAAATAAACAGGTGGAGGCCGGAACACCGGTCGCTGGCGTTAACCCTGGACAGGAAACTGCCTGGGGACCTTCAGGGACAAGGGAAAAACCAACCGGCTTAGGTATTGTCAATCTTCGTACAAGGGAAATGATGATCGTTGGACAAACAAAGACCGGGAGCGGGCTCTGGCATGTCAATGGGTCTTCTGATGGAAGATGGGCGGTCGGTGATGATTTCACACGTAATATTTATTTGATCGACCGGCATACAGGTGAGATGATGCTGCTATCTGCTGGTCACAAGGCAACAGCTGCGGATCATCCACATCCGACAATGAGCCCGGATGGAACGAAAATAGAAATACAATCAGCGATGTTATCGGCAGACAACCGGACGATGAATATTTGCATCATTCCAGTGCCGGAAGAATGGTTGAAAAGAAAATATTAAATGCAATAGGGAAGAGATTTTTTGATACCAGCGACAGTAACACAGATCATCGTTCCTTGTCCCGCTGGTTAAGCGGGACTCCGTTTATCGTCCCGTTCGCTATTCAACTTTTTGGAAAATGAAAAAACTAACAATAGTCGTAATCTTATTCTTCGCTACAAGCTATCTCAATGCGCAGGTTCCTAAATTAGATTGGGTCCCGAAAGTCGGGGCCAAACAATTCCCAGCAGGCAAAAAGATTTTTAAAGTAAACGCCAACAGCGACACGTCAATGGTTGTCACTAAAACCATACAGGGCGCGATTGATGAATGCGCACGACAAGGTGGCGGCATCGTTACATTTTTGCCCGGAACTTACGTTTCTGGCTCTATCTTTCTCAAGACTGGCGTTCATTTGAAGATCGACAAAGGCGTTTTGATCCTGGGTTCACAAAATTTTGATGATTATCCCGAGATCGATACACGGATTGCCGGTATAGAAATGAAATGGCCGGCCGCGCTCATTAATGTTATCGGGGTAAGAAATGCCGCCGTTACAGGCGAAGGCATCGTAAATGCCAGGGGGAAATTCTGCTGGGATAAATACTGGGCAATGAGAAAAGAATATGATGCCAAAGGTCTTCGATGGATAGTTGACTACGATGCAAAAAGAGTAAGAACATTTCTCGTTCAGAATTCTTCAGACATTACATTGAAAGGATTGACATTTAAGAATGCAGGTTTCTGGACAGTCCAGTTGTTGTATTCGAAAAACCTTACGGTCGATGGCGTCACTATCAACAATAACGAAGATGGGCATGGTCCCAGTACCGATGGTATAGATATAGATTCGTCAAGCTGGGTGCTGGTTCAAAACTGCGATATTGATTGTAACGATGATAATTTTTGCCTCAAAGCCGGACGCGACTGGGATGGATTGCGGGTAAATAAGCCAACGGAATATGTCGTGATCCGAAAATGCCTCGCCCGTCGCGGCGCGGGTCTTGTTACACTGGGAAGCGAAACCTCGGGTGGGATCCGTCATGTATTAGCTACTGATCTTACTGCAAGAAATACAGACAATGGCTTACGAATTAAATCGGCCACCACAAGAGGAGGTGTTATCGAGGATATCTATTTCCGGAACAGCCGGATGGATTCTGTAAAAAACGTCTTTCAATATAACCTTAACTGGTACCCGGCCTATAGTTATTCGGAGTTGCCAAAAGGATATACCTATGAAACGATACCAGCACACTGGAAATCCATGCTTCAAAAAGTTACGCCTGTTGAAAAAGGTATTCCTCACGCAAAGAATTTTTACATCGATAATATCATTGCCACTAACTCAGGAAAAGCATTCGAAGCAAATGGTCTTGAACAGTCCGTATTAAGCAATTTTGTTTACAACAATTGTACAATCTCATCGGTATTGCTGGGAACGATGGAATTTACAAAAGACTGGAAATTCAATAATGTAAAATATAGCACAGTAAGGAAAAAAGCCGCGCTCAAAGAAGAAGGTATTGAAAATGCAGAACGACTAAAATAGTACTAATCCCGGTTTATGAAAATAAAAACAGCGATCACTCAACTTTCGTTTTTCTTTGCGCTGGCAGCCAGTGCGCAACGACCAATGGAATACCTCGATCGTGGGCTGGTGGCAACTCCTGATAACAATGGGGATGTTTTCATCAGTTGGCGACTACTGGGAACGGAAGACTACAAGCAGGGATTCAATTTATATAAGACAACAAACGGTAAGACCGCCCGTCTTAATAAAACTTCCATCATTGCTACAACAAATTTTGTTGATAGAAAAATCGATTCCACCCAATCCTTCCGTTATACTGTCAAAGCAATAATAAACGGTAAAGAAGAAAAGCAGGGCGCTTCGTTTAATTATGCCGCCCATGCGAAACCGTATTTATCAATACCATTGCAAACACCTGCCGGCTACTCGGCCAACGATGCCAGTGTAGGCGATATGGACGGCGACGGCGAATATGAGATCGTGATCCATCTGGTTGGCAGGGGAAGAGATAATTCGCAGGCCGGCACCACTACCTCTCCTATTTTTCAATGTTACAAACTCAACGGAACATTGCTCTGGGAGATCAATCTTGGAAAAAATATCCGCGAAGGCGCACACTACACACAGTTCATGGTTTATGACCTGGATGGCGATGGTAAGGCAGAAATTGCCATGAAGACAGCCGATGGCTCTATCGATGCAAAAGGAAACGTGATTGGAGACAGCACGAAAGACTATCGCAACGATAAAGGATATATTTTATCGGGTCCTGAATTCCTTACTGTGTTCAATGGGATGACGGGTGAAGCGATCTCAACCGTTAGCTATGATCCACCGCGATACCCAACCTCCTTGAATCCCACCACAGAAGAATTAAAAGCCATGTGGGGCGATGGCTATGGCAATCGCATGGACAGGTTCCTGGCCTGTATCGCCTATCTCGATGGGAAACACCCTTCCCTGGTAATGTGCCGCGGTTATTATACACGTACAGTTCTCGCTGCCTGGGATCTTCAGGGAAAAAAATTGATCAAGCGTTGGGTGTTTGACTCCAATGACGAGGGCAATAAACCGTATGCAGGCCAGGGCAATCATAATTTAAGTGTTGCTGATGTGGACAATGATGGTAAGGATGAGATCGTATATGGGCAAATGACGATCGATGACAATGGAAAAGGACTATATTCAACAGGCATCGGTCATGCAGACGCCATGCATGTTAGTGATCTGGATCCTTCAAGACCCGGACTGGAAGTATTTAGTACGCAGGAACGTTTTGATGATGCTGGAGCTAATTTTCGCGATGCGAGAACCGGTGAAGTTATTTGGAAGAAGGCCTCTGTCAAAGCCGGCAATGACGGCGAAGGGCCGGGAAGGGCCTGTGCACTGGATATTGACCCGCGTTATCCCGGTTTTGAATGCTGGGTAGCGGGGGCAGGCATCACCGGTTTATTCGATTGCAAAGGGAATAAGATAGCCGAAAACACTCCGCCCTGCAATATGGGAATTTATTGGGATGGTGATGAATTGAGTGAGATACTAAATGGAGTCACTATCAGCAAATGGGATTACACGAATAGTTCGATGAAAGAAATATTTAACGGCAAGAATTTCGATTGTGTAAGCAATAATGGTACAAAAAGCAATCCCTGCCTTAGCGTAGACCTGTTTGGCGACTGGAGAGAGGAAATAATTTGCAGGACCGCTGACAGTAAAGAGTTACGGATCTTTACAACTACCATTCCTACCAACATCAAATTGCATACGCTGATGCATAATCCTCAATACAGGCTTAGCATTGCCTGGCAAAATGTAGCCTATAATCAGCCTCCGCATACCAGTTTCTATTTGGGCCAGGGAATGCAAATGCCGCCAAAGCCAAACATTCAAATCATTAGAAGCAATGCTAAATAAGATGAGATCATACATATTGCTGGCGATGATCGCCACTGCAGGTGTTTCTTTTACGCTGTTGAAAAAAGAAAAACCAGTGTTATATATCATCGGTGATTCCACCGTGCGGAACGGAGATGGTACCGGGAGAAATAATCAATGGGGCTGGGGAACTGTAATTGATTCCCACTTTGATACTACAAAGATCAGTGTACGCAATCTTGCCATTGGCGGGCGGAGTAGCCGCACATTTATAACAGATGGGCGCTGGGACAAAATTCTGGAGACATTGCACGAGGGCGATTTTGTCATCATGCAATTTGGTCACAATGACGCAAGTCCGCTTGATGATACCGCAAGAGCCCGGGGAACGATCAAAGGCGTTGGAATGGATAGCGTAGAAGTATATAATCCCATCCGCAAGATGAAAGAGATGGTACACAGTTACGGGTGGTACATGCGGAAATATGTCAATGAAGCAAAAGCAAAGGGTGCCGTTCCTATCGTTTGCTCGCCAGTACCCAGGGACAACTGGAAGGATGGAAAAATAAGGCGGACAGAATATACCGGTTGGGCAAAACAAATAGCCGAGGAAAACGGCGCCTATTTTATTGACCTGAATGACCGGATTGCTGTAGCTTATGAACAAATGGACACCGCGAAAGTTAACGGCTTCTTCCCGGCCGATCATACACACACAAATAAAGAAGGTGCGGAACTAAATGCACAAAAAGTAGTAGAAGGAATAAAGGATCTTAAAAAATGTAAATTGAAGAATTATCTCCGGTAATGCAGTTAAAGAATATCTTTCTCCTCCCCTGCCTGCTACTTTTTTGGCAGGCTATCATAGCGCAGCCCATAGACAGGAAAAAACTGGTAGAAAGACATACTGTCGTCAACGAAAGTTTTGATTCTCTTTCATCGCTTACTGTAGGCAATGGCCGGTTTGCATTTACAGTAGACGCCACCGGTCTCCAAACCTTTCCGGATTTCTATGCCCGCGGAGTACCCCTGGGAACCCAGAGCGAATGGGGATGGCATAGTTTTCCAAACACCGGAAATTACACTTTCAATGAAACGCTGAAAGATTATAAACTGAATGGCAGGAATGTTAGTTAT
>VBAT01000023.1:0-45140 GCA_005884665.1 Bacteroidota bacterium | reverse complement strand
CGGAAAGGAGCAGGAATGCAGTGGAATATTTTCGGCAAAACCCCCATCGTTTACAATTGGGCAATATAGGTTTTGATATCATAAAGAAAAATGGCTCTCCTGCCACGATAAATGATATCCGTGACATACACCAGGAGCTTAATATGTGGACTGGCGAGATTAAAAGCCGGTTCTCGGTCGAAGGTGTGATGGTAAATGTGTCCACAATATGTCATAACGATCAGGATATAATCGCTGTACATGTAAAATCTTCTCTCATCAAGACAGGCCGGCTAAGAATAAGTTTGCAATTTCCTTACCCAAGCGGTGACTGGAAGGATGTCGGAACTAACAGATCATCCGTTGATAAACATAAGTCGGAAATATTTGGTTACTCTCCAACAGGGGTTAAAATATCACACGAGCTGGACGGTTTTTATTACTATACTTCATGGGCCTGGAGCGGAAAAGCTGCTGTTACGGAAGTAAAATCACATTGTTATCTTATCAGCCCAAGTAGTAAGCAGGATGATTTCTTCGTCAGAGTAAAATTCAAGCAAGGTGAACATCCTTTATTTAATGAGCCGACCGCTGTTTCTTTTTTTCATCAAACATTACGATCAAATGCCGATGCCTGGAAAAAATTCTGGCAAAGCGGAGGCGCCATCGATTTTTCAGGAAGTACCGATAAAAGAGCATTTGAACTTGAGAGAAGGATCGTCCTCTCGCAATATTTGACCAGGGTACAATGCGCAGGTCGTTATCCCCCGCAGGAAACAGGTCTCACTTATAATAGCTGGTATGGAAAACCGCACCTGGAAATGCATTGGTGGCATGGAATTCATTTTGCATTATGGGGAAGAACAGAGTTACTTGAAAAAAGCCTTGAGTGGTATATTAAGGTGTATGACAAAGCAGAGAAAATAGCCAGGCGCCAGGGATACGAAGGAGTAAGATGGCAAAAAATGACCGATAACGAAGGAGAAGAAAGTCCCTCCTCAGTTGGTGCTTTTTTAATATGGCAACAACCTCATATCATCTATTTTGCCGAGCTGGCGTACCGGGACCATCCCGATTCAAGGACACTGGACAAATACAAAAAACTGGTTTTTGCGACAGCCGATTTTATGGCATCCTATGCTTATTATGACCCAATAAAGCAAAGGTATATTTTGGGTAAAGGTGTTATTGCTGCACAAGAGCGATTTAAAGCCGAAGAAACTTTTAATCCAACCTACGAGCTGGTGTATTGGCATTGGGCATTGAATCTTGCGCAAAAATGGAGAGAGCGACTGAACCTTCCGCGAAATGAGAAATGGGATGAACTGTTGAAAAAGCTTTCGCCTTTGCCGGTACAGGATAATAAATATTTGTTTACCGAAAGCGCTACCGATTCCTATACAAACCCGGAATACAAAACGGATCATCCGTCAGTATTTGGCGCCTTAGGCATGTTGTCGCGAACTCCGCTGGTTGACATGACTATTATGAAGAATACTTTTGACTGGATCTGGAGCAACTGGACATGGAAAGATACCTGGGGTTGGGATTTCCCTATGGTAGCAATGACTGCAACAAGACTCGGAATGCCTGATAAAGCAATCGACGCTCTGTTGATGCCTGTTCAAACAAATACCTATTTAAACAATGGACATAATTACCAGGACAACAGGCTCACTATTTATCTGCCTGGCAATGGGGGGTTGCTTGCGGCCATAGCCATGATGTGTGCCGGCTATGAAGGAAGTAAAGTTGTTAACCCTGGAATTCCGAAGGATGGGAAATGGAAAGTAAGATGGGAAGGATTGAAAAAAATGTTTTAAAAACGTCAAGATGCAAAAATTAAAATTGGTTTGCCTCATTGCAATCGTCGCTACGATCAGCGGCTGCACGTCTTCTAAAAAAGCGCAAACAAGTTCTGGCAGTAATGAAATTTTAACTGTCATGAGGCTGACCAATAAATATTTCATGGACAAATGGCCGGATGCGGGTAAGACGATCTTTACCAATATAGAACGACCCAGCAATATCTGGACCCGGGCAGTATACTATGAAGGATTGATGGCGTTATATTCCATTGACAGCAAAAAAGAATATTACGATTATGCAGTGCAATGGGGCGAGAAACATCAATGGGGCTTGCGGGGCGGAGTAAAAACCAGGAATGCCGACAATCAATGCTGCAGTCAAACCTACATTGATTTGTATTTGCTCGATAATAAACAACACCCGGAACGGGTAAAAGACATTAAAATATCTGTTGATTCGATGATGCTGACGAGCAAAGTGGACGACTGGAACTGGGTCGATGCAATACAAATGGCGATGCCTGTGTTTGTAAGGTTGGGAAACCTTTACAACGACACCGGTTATTTCAGAAGGATGTACGAAATGTATGCTTTTACAAAATATAAGCATGGAGGAAATGGTCTTTACAATCCCGTCGATAAACTCTGGTGGAGGGATAAGGATTTCGTTCCGCCATATAAAGAACCTAACGGGAAAAATTGTTACTGGAGCCGTGGGAATGGTTGGGTTGTAGCCGCCCTGGTCAGAATTCTCTCTGCCTTGCCTAAAACCGATTTGCATTATGGTGAATATTTGCAAGACTATAAGGACATGCTGGCTGCCCTGCTGCCTATTCAGCGGGAAGATGGTTTCTGGAACGTAAGCCTGCATGATCCAGATCATTTTGGAGGAAAAGAACTTTCGGGAACAGCTTTGTTCGTATATGGTATGGCCTGGGGCATCAACAACAATATTATCGACCGTAACATTTATTTACCGGCAGTACAAAAAGCGTGGAATGCCCTGGTTAAAGAATGTGTACATCCCGATGGTGCGCTGGGATATGTTCAGGGAACAGGTAAGGAACCTAAAGACGGGCAGCCAGTTGCCTATGATCATTACCCGGATTTTGAAGACTATGGTCTGGGTTGTTTCTTGCTTGCTGGCAGCGAAGTTTATTTATTGAAAGCACCAAGAACCAAATGACAAGAACCAAAGAAATTCGAAATAAAAAGCTTGAAATCCGAAATTTGAATGTAGGGGAGCTATTGATTAAATATTTTTATTTTCGATTTCTTTTAAACTAAGAACCCAAAGATGTAAATAAAAACTCCGAATGATCCGATGTCTTTTTTTCGATTTTCGGATTTACAGATTCGGATTTTTTTGGTTCTTGGATCTCGAGATTTGGTTCTTTCCGTCAGTATACCTTTACCGCTTTGACTAAATCTCTCCCCTTATCAGTAGTGAATTCAATGAAATAGATACCTGCTGGTTTGTTTTTTAAAGAATACTGAATGCGGCTGGAAGGCGTTACCTGTTTTTCATCCATTAATTGTCCATTTGCAGAGAACAACCTGACGGTACTGATCTTAATATCATCTGAAGGCGTCCAGGCTGTGAGCATATCGTATACAGGATTGGGATATACATCGACATAATGTCCCTGGTGCAGTGAAATCCTGATCGGATCGCTATATGTACGAACGGGTACATGACATACCAGCGAAGGGTCTTCGATCATACAAACGATCTCATCGCCGTGGGCAAGATCATTAGTGCTATAGACAGACCCGGTTCTAACTTCGAACTTATTTTTTAACCAATGATATTGTATCGCCGGGTTTCCAATCACTGTTGGAGTAAATGTTACCAATTGGGCTTTATCAATAATATTATCTGCATCATCAGACTTTATCGTCACGGAAGGTGCAGAGGGAGGAGGCCATTCGGTATTGGCGGTTAACAATGAGCTCCGGTATGTATAAAGAGCGCTGATCATCCTGTCAGCCTGTTGAGGAGTAAAAAGTTTTTGGCAACTATACGACATATAATTGTTGACAATACTACCATAGGGTTGATTTGTACAGGGATTAATAGCCTGCATATCGCAGCCGGAAGTAATTTGGGGCACTGGTGGTGTGTCGCAAATAAGATCACCGTCTATATTGCAATTGTTATTTAAAGGGCAGCCGGTACCGGAAGATCCGCTAAAACTATGTTGCAAATTAAACGCGTGTCCCAGTTCATGCACGGCAGCGCCCAAATACTGGTAGGTAATGACGATCCCATCATGAATGGTTTTATTTCCTGAAGGGAAAAATGCAAATCCAGCTGCACCATTGATCTTGTGAACTATCCAGATATTCAGGTACTTGGTATTATCCCAATAACTCTTGGCAGCCAGGTCTCCCTGTTGGATCCCGCCAGCGATCAAGGATGAGTTCACACCTTCATTGACATAAATCGGGTCATCCGAGGCATCGATATGTAAAATCCCGGTAGTAGGACGACAATTAGGGTCTGTTTGCGCCAGTTTAAAATACAGCCCAACATTAGCGCTTCCCGGTGTATTATCATTGAAGCCCCGGTTTATATTATCCATCATCCTATGAACCTCTGAGTCGGAAATATTGCCCCAGGTTCCCAGGAAATTGGTGATATATACAATATGTACAACCACCGGAATTGTGTCGGGTACACCGTTTATTCTTGCATTAATGTAAGGGCCTTTAGCTGGGAGCTTGTTCTGCATCTGCCGGGCATATTCGGGATTATGGGTCATCAACCACGCATGTTGTTCATCCGTAGCACATTTATCCTGGGCCATGAGAGTCATGGCCAGGCTGATCGTAACGATGAAGGATAAAAGGTATTTCATGCAGTGGGCAGGGTAATCTAAATTTAAAGAATTAGAAGTGATCAGCCAATTGTATTAATCTCGCGCCACGACGCCACGATGCAACGATGCAGTGTAGTTACAACATGCCGGCGTCTTGCGGGATTTGATTCCAAAGAAGTAGAAGCAAGACTAAGACCTGCCAACCGGCAGCCAGCGTGATTAAGCAATTGTATTAATACCGTCAGTTATTTTGCACTGTTGCAAAGCGACTAAACCGGCAGGAACCGGCGAGGTATTCCATTTATCGTGTAACACGAGAGCGGCGCCCATAGCAGTAGCCTGGGCAACGGACGCGGCATAAACTTCTATACCTGGAAAGAACAGGGCCATCAGGTGCATATAGATGGGGTTCCTGCTAAAACCGCCGTCTACAAAAATCTTTTTCACCGGAGTACCTTTTAGAACAATATTGGTGCTGCGTGCTTGTTGCACGACAATATCAAAGATCAACTGGTGATAAGCTTCCTCGTATGACTTAAAACCTTCCAGCTTTCTTTTTTCAAAAGCTGACTGGCCAACCATTGGGCTATCCTGCTTCTCGATTATATCTTTCTTTTCCGTGTTCATTCTTTGTACCAGGGCCGGGTCGATCTTGACGGTTGTATAATAATCCACCGGCTTATTAAAATGGGTAGACAGCCGTTTCACCTGTTGTTCGTGTTCATATCCTGCAAACAACCGGGACGCTTTTACCGGTTTTCCTTCATAGGACAAATAGCAAAGACAATCGTTATCCAGTTCGTAGTCTGAAAGCTGGCTATGATTGAAAGGGTTGAGACTGATACACCAGGTGCCCGTAGAAACAAGGACGAATGGTTCGCGAAATGAAGCCAGGTAGGGAATCAGTGCCGCCGAACTATCATGCAGGCCCGCTCCAAAACCAATATGATCCCCCAGTTCCATCGCCAGTTCCGTACAGGGTAAAATAGCCGGCAACTTTTCCAGGATACCTTCATCTCTTACCCAACGATGATAGTTGTTTTGCTGGTAATGCCAGAGATTGGTGTGGCATCCAATACTTGTGATATCCGAATTTATTCTTGAACAAAGAATATAACTAAGGTATTGAGGAAGGTGCAACGCGTATTTTATTTTTTCAAATACCTCCGGCCTTTCATATTTGAGCCTGTATAGCTGCATCCCCGAGTTTAAATTGCCCAAAACGGGTGAAGCTGTTTGTTTCGCGACCAGGCTTTCGCCTCCATAAGTTTTATAAAACTGGTTTTGCAGTTGTTTGGAAAACGGTTTTAAGTAATTATATAAAGGACCTATCACCTGTCCCCGTTCGTCCAAATAAACAAAACTGGCTCCGTAAGCAGAGAAGTTGATTGCCCGGATATGAAACCGATCGTCGCGAAGTAATCTATCAAAGGAATTCCGTATCCAATCTGTCAATGCATTTACATCTTCGCATTCAAACTCATCCTCATCTTTTATTTCTTCGAGCTTTGTGCTTTCTTCGTGCACGATGTTGTAGTGCTGGTCAAACAATAATAATTTTTTGTTTGTCTTGCCAACGTCGAAAACGAGTATGACAGCAAGTTTGCTCATTGAGGGGGGTGAGTGGTGAGTGATGAGTAGTCAGTAGCCTGTTGTGAGTAGTGGGTTGTCGACTGGGAGTAGCTCTTTTTGATCATGGCGCCTAAGATTTTGAATGTTCTGGTAATGATTTCTTCAAGCGGTTTCAATTGGCCTGCGGTAACATAAGATAAATTATGCGCAAGACCAAACGCCGTATCAATTTCAATTACCGAACCCCTGGATATTTCAAAAAACCGTTTTCTTTCCTGCATAGATATTCGGCAACACCCTTCGGCCAGATCCAAATGAACCGATATGGCAGCTCTGCGGATTTGCTGAACCAGAGCAAATTTCTCCTCATTAGGGAACAATTTCGTTATTTGATAGCAGTTTAATACCAACGCCTGGGAAATTTGATAAATGTCCAGTTTTGTGTGAGCAGGTCTTTAAGAACATATTTAAGCTTTAATGAGTCAAATGAGTCAAATCTAGCGACTCACCGCTCACCGTTATAATCCCGTTGCTACCGTTTTTTTGCCCCTTTCCTTTATGAGCTGTTCCCTTACTTTCAAATTGCGGAATATCTGCAATGGTTGCAGCGCCCCTCCTGCCCGCAATCTTGCTTCGGCGATCAGGGGTCGGACATCAGTGCGATAAGCTGCCTGCAAAACCTCCTGGGCTTTGACCACATCATTGGCATCCTGGGCTGCTTTCAGTTCTTTTTTATTTACAAGCAGCGCCTGCGCATACGCTATCAGGATAGCTTCTACCGATTGCAGGAGATCTTCCAACGGGTCTTTTACATTATGAGAAGCATCGATCATCCAGCCGAGATCATTAGCGTGATTCATTCCCCTGGCGTCCATGCCTTCTACCAGCTCATTAAAGATCAAAAAAAGCTGGTAAGGGTTAATGCTGCCCACGGTCAGGTCATCGTCACCATACTTAGAATCATTAAAATGAAAACCTGCCAGCTTATTTTCCATCAAAAGCAGGGAAACGATCTGTTCAATATTCGCGTTGGGAAGATGGTGTCCAAGATCGACGAGCGTAAAAGCTTTCGGACCCAGTTTGCTGGCATATAAATAGGACTGGCCCCAGTCACCAACGGTCATTGAGTAAAAATTAGGCTCAAAAGCTTTGTATTCGATAAACATTTTCCAATCACCGGGCAGAGCCGCGTAAATGGACTGCAAACTTTCCAGCGTGCGCTGGAAAGTTTTCCTGAAATTTAGCTGACCGGGGAAACAGGAGCCATCCGCCAACCATACAGTTAATGATTTTGATCCCAGGTCGATCCCGTGCCTGATCACTTCTATGTTGTGATCGATAGCCTGCTGCCTTACTGCTTTGTCGACATGCTGCAGGGATCCAAATTTATAACTCAATGCCTGGTCCTGCTGATCCTGGAATGTATTTGAATTCACTGCATCGAACTTTAAGCCGTGCATGGCGGCAAGCGTCTTTATCGACTGGGCGTCTTTGGGAATGTCCCAGGGAATATGCAAAGAAATGGCGCCGCTTGATTGGTTCAATGCATGCAGCAAACCCACATCTTCTATTTTTTCTTCCAGGTTCCTGGGTTCCCCACCCGCGGGAAAACGGCCGAATCTTGTTCCACCCGAACCAAGCGCCCAACTGGGTACTGCTACCTGGAAATCGACCAGTTTTTGAATCACCTCTTTGACATCACTCGTGTTTCCTGCAATAAAATCAAATTGCTTTTTGTGATCGGCGAGAAAGCTTTCGTTGTGCTCCTGTATGAGTTGTTTTGCCAGTTTCATATCAGATCGTTTAGGGAAGGTAAAAAACTTCTTTGAGAGGAACGCTTACCGGCGAATTATCCGGGTTGCTTTGCATGATGTCTTTCATATAGGCCCACCATTTTTGCATCACAGGCCTGGAAGGAAGATTGTCCAGGGCCGATGGATCGCTGGCCTTTAATACTCCGAAAAGGAAATTTGTTTCCTTATCCAGGAAAATGGAATAATCAGTGATCCCACTTTCCTTAAGCAGCGCTTCAAGATCGGGCCAGAGTTCGTCATGTCTTTTTTTATACTCTTCCTCGAATCCCTCATTTAATTTCATTTTAAATGCTACTCTTGCCATAACCCTGTTTTAGATGAATGAAAGCTGGCTGTAGAAACAACCAGCTTTGCTCGTCAAACTAACTGCTTATGAGAAAGAATTGAAATGCCTATTATTACAGATTGAGTCCTGCTATAATTACCAGGTACCAAATAAATCTCAAAACTTAAATTAAACCTATTTGATTTGGTTCTTGCCTTTTGGTTCTTAATTTTTTTATCTGACAAATGCCGTGGATACACCGCCATCTACATTCAGCACATTTCCTGTCGACTTTTTCAATAACCCACCTACCAGCGCAAAGCATGCATTGGCGATATCCTCGGGATAGATGACCTCATTCAGCAGCGTACGGCTGGCATAATATTTCGGCAGATCCTCTACCGAAATTCCATAGGCTTTTGCCCGGCCTTCCGCCCAGCCCCCACTCCATATATTGCTACCCGCGATCACCGCATCAGGATTTACTGCATTCACCCTTATCCTATCTTTTCCCAATTCGGCCGCATTTAATCTCGATAAATGCAATTGCGCCGCTTTAGCTGATCCATAGCCCGCGTTGTTGGGGCCACTTACCAATGCATTTTTGCTGACAATATTTAATACATCGCCGCCAAGTCCCTGCTTGCGCATTATCTCGACTGCTATTTGTGTGACCAAAAACTGGCCTTTCACCAATACATCATACAAAAGATCCCAATCCTTTTCACTATGATCTTCGATTGACTTGGATATTGACAAGCCAGCATTATTAACTACAATATCGAGACCCCCAAAAGCTAATATAGCTGTCTTTATTGTCTGCTGTATGGTACCGGCTTTTGTCACGTCGAGGATATCGGCAGCAAATACATCTTTACCGTAAAGATTCTGGAACTCGTTCTTTGTTTCTCCCAATCTCTCCTCGTTGACATCATTGATGATCACACAAGCGCCTTCGTCAGCGAATTTTTTGGCGATGGCCTTACCAATTCCACCGGCACTTCCAGTGATCAATGCAATTCTACCGGATAAAGCTTTCGGCTTGGGCATTCGTTGCAACTTGGCTTCTTCGAGGAGCCAGTACTCGATATCAAAAGCTTCCTGTCTTGGCAGGGAAGTATATTCAGAAATTGCCTCCGCCCCTTTCATCACGTTAATGGCATTGATATAGAATTCAGCCGCAACCCTGGCGGTTTGTTTGTCTTTGGCAAAAGTGAACATTCCAACACCGGGATAAAGGATCACGACGGGATTAGCATCACGTATATCGGGACTATTCGGGTGTTTGCAGCGATTGTAATAGTCGGCGTACATTTCACGATAGGTCTCAAAAGCAGGTATAAGCTTTGTCTTCACAGCGCCTGCATCCTGCAGGTCTTCCTGCGGCGACAAAGAAAGTACCAAAGGGCTGATCTTCGTACGAAGAAAATGATCGGGACAGCTGGTACCCAATGGCGCCAGTCTTTCCAGGTCATTTGAATTGATATATTCCAGCACCCTGTCATCATCGGTAAAATGGCCGATCATGTTTTGGGAAGAGGAGCATAATCCTCTTAGCACTGGCGCAAGGACAGCCGCCTGTTCGAGTCTTTGTTCTTTTGGTAAAGAGGTAAGTTTAGCGCCACCAAACACGGGTTTCTTTTTACCAATATTATCTTCCAGGTATTCGGCGCAACGCTCGATTACTTCCAATGTGTTCACATAACTTTCATAGGCTGTATCTCCCCAGGTAAACAGGCCGTGTGATCCCAATATGATGCCCCTGATACCAGGATTCTCATCCACACATTTCTTTAACTCGAGTCCAAGGTCGAAACCGGGCCTTTGCCATTTCACCCATCCAATAGTTCCGTTGAATAATTCCCTGGTGATACGTTCGCTGTCCTTTGCAGCGGCAATAGCAATAGCTGCATCGGGATGTAAGTGGTCAATATGTTTAAAAGGAAGAAACGCATGCAAAGGCGTATCAATGGACGGAGCTTTCGAGTTCAGGTCATAGATGCAATGATTGAACAATTCCACCATTTCATCTTCGAATTCTATACCGCGATACACATTTTTCAGGCTCCGCAAACGGTCAACATATAATGCAGCCAGCCCGCTTTTTTTCAAAGTGCCGAGATCGCCACCGGATCCTTTTACCCACATTATTTCTGTTTGTTCTCCAGTCAATGGATTTTTTGCCATTGCCTTGCAGGATGTATTGCCACCTCCATAATTGGTCAGCCGGAGATCGGCCCCCAACAGGTTGGAGCGGTAAATAAGCAATGCGACTTCGTCGCCTTCCAACTCGCCGGCTTTTTTTTCATCCCACAAATAGCTCACATGCTTGAATTCACCTACATCAACATAAGGCTGATGATTTGATTTAGAACGGGCGCTCATAATTATTTTTTAAATCACACATTAATGATCGTTTTCCGTTTGCAATGGCTATCGTCCTCCAACTAAAGTTACTTGATTTTGATCTTTCTCCTTATCCTTCTGCTTGCTATGTAACTGGTTACCTCTTCCAACCAGCAAAACAGAAGCTATGATGGTAACGATCCCTATTGCAATAACTGTCTTTGTCCGTTTGGAGACGGCTTTCCATTCGCCCAATACGATCCCCCACATATTGGCCACCAGGATGATGAACGCCATATGGAGTATCCATGAACTGGCGCCATTTCCGAGTTTGCTTTCTCCCATCCCGTAAAAAAAGAACTGGAGAAACCAGGTAGTACCAGCCAGCGCCGAGAAAATGTAATTGCGTAACAACGGCGTCTTCCGGTTGACATAGTCTCCAAAACTCCTGTTCCTTGCATTTAGTATCATGCACCAGATAAAATTGGTGGTAAGTCCTCCCCATAACAATACAACGTAAGTGACATTGTTGCGGAACAAGAACTCCTCGCCTTGTTTCGCCAGCACCGGGTGAGAGACTTTCCATGCTTCGTTTACCACGTCACTCATTGGTTTGCCTGCTTCCAGTCCAAAATTGAAACACGCGCTTAATACACCAGATATTATGGCTACAAATAAGCCCAACCCAAATTTGTATTCTGTCCTCATCTTCATGCCGTGCGGATCATTTCCATCGGATAACCTTAACTGCTTTTCTTTTAACACACCCGCTTTACCGCATATGATGATCGCGATGACGCAGACTACCAGGCCTGCCAAAACGATCTGGCCCCAGGTTGAACTGGTCAGCATACTAAAAGTGTCCTTGCCCTCTTTTGGATAGACATCGTAATAAATAGACGGAATCAGGGAACCGAACACCATGCAGAGACCCAGGATAATGCTGCTACCGAGGGCTACGCCGAGATAACGGACACCTAATCCATAAGTACAACCGCCAATACCCCAAAGAACTCCGAACAAGAACGTCAGTCCCAGTGTTGTGAAATCCATTTGCCGTATAACTTCTGCAAAACCGGGTACGGTCAGCCAGGCTGCCAGTGGCGGCACGATCAGCCAGGAAAAGAGGCCGCCAACGATCCAAAAGCTTTCCCAATGCCAGCCCTTTACTTTTTTGTAGGGGATATAAAAGCTGCCGGAGGCAAAACCGCCTATGAAATGGAAGATTACGCCAAGAATAACGCCCATGTATTAGTCAATTTTCGTATGGAAGCAATTGAAAATTAAAGATAACTTATCTGGCCTTTTGCCTGTCCCGCACTGTCATGGTAGCGAAAAAGTGGTGAATGGTGAGTGGTCAGAGGCCTCGAAACTTTGCAACCTCTTCATATCGTGGTAAGTCCCTTCTCATCACTCACGACTCACCATTCACCATTCACCATTGACCGTCATTGCGAGCGAAGCGACGCAACACCGCTCACCATTTTAATGTATGTTTGAGCCCATTGAACGGCCTGTCATCATGAAGCAACCCCTCATTTTCAAACACCTGTTTATTGATTATTATTCAGCTACCCCCAAATACCTGCAATTGGCCAATTCTATTGTTAAGGCGATTGCAGAGGGTGTGCTAAAAGAAAACGACGTGCTGCCTTCCATCAATGAGTTAAGCTTTGAGTTCGAAATATCCCGGGATACAGCTGAAAAAGGATACAAGCACCTGAAAAAAACCGGGGTGTTGGGATCCGTCCCGGGCAAGGGCTATTTTGTTAAGAATGCGAATCTCGACCAGAAACTCAAGATTTTCCTCCTTTTCAATAAGCTGAGCCCGCATAAAAAGATCATCTATGATGCCTTTATGGCCTCACTGGGCGACATGGCGACTATCGACTTCTATATTTACAACAACGATTTTCTACTGTTCAAAAAATTGATCAGCCAGCAAAAAGGAGATTATACTCATTATGTAATCATACCCCATTTCCTGGAAGGCGGCGAGAATGTTCATGAGATCGTGAACACGCTACCAAAAGATAAACTGATCTTAATGGATAAATTGCTGCCGGGAGTGAAGGGCAACTATGCCGCGGTCTACGAAGATTTTGAAAGGGATATTTATAGTGCGCTGGAACAGGCCAATGATAAACTAAGCAAATACAATACAATAAAGATCATCTTCCCGGAATATACTTATCACCCAAAAGAAATCCTGGAGGGGTTTTATAAATATTGCCAGCAATATGCTTTCAATTACCAGGTAGTGCACAATATCGAAGAGGAAAAAATAAGGAAGGGAGAAGTCTATATCAACCTGATGGAAAACGATCTTGTCATCCTGATAGAAAAGATCCTGGCTACCGGCTTAAAAGTCGGCAAGGATGTAGGAGTGATATCCTACAACGAAACACCTTTGAAAAAGATCATCCTTAACGGGATCACAACAATTTCAACCGATTTCCAGATGATGGGTGAGAAAGCAGCCGAAATGATACTTGAATCGTCAACGGAGCACGTGGCTATACCCTTCTATCTTACGTTACGATCGTCACTATAACCAAAAAGATCCAAATAACAGGAACCAGGAACCAAATAAATCCCAAGAACTAAATTCCAAGAAACAAAAAAGTTTCAAAATTTAAATAAAAATACCTGAGTGATCGGGATGCCTCTAATTGGATATTTTGATTTTTAATTTATTTGGTTCTTGCTTTTTGGTTCTTGGTGCTTTTTCATGTAGCCAGAAGATGCCCGCATTCACTTTTCGTATTTCATATTTTAAAATTTCGAATTTCTTACATCATCTCTATACAATTCATAAATCTTTCTCTGCCCTGCAATCACCGCTTCTGATGCGTCCAGTGTATCCACTAGCAGCATACCGATCTTTTCCATGGCTAAACAATAATAACTAAGCATGGGTTTACTGGCAACGATTGTTATTGGAAGGTTTACATTGATTAGCTCTTTCAATTCAGTGGATATCACCAACCCATTCAGGTAGTGATAATTTTCTTCCTTCGATAATTCATTAAAAAGGTCATTGGTCCTCACCCAAAAGGCGCTATGCAATAAGCTGGTCTTCAAACCATCCGACACGCCTTCTTCAAATTGTTTCTGATACTGTTCCGGTCGAAACATGCTTTTCCTGACAGAATTTGCGAGGATACTTTTCTTTGATAAAAGCCCGAAAAATTCACCCGTCATATAGGTCCTGATGTCGGCGAGCCTGCCGTTTTGTACAAGCACATGCTTGGAATGCGTTCCAGGAAAAATAAACAGTCGCTCTCCTTTTTCGTTATCGTTGATACATCCCGTTAGTTGAGTTTCTTCACCCCTGACCACATCTTTTACGGTCCGGACTCCCGACACCAACAGGGTCGGATGATCAAATCCAGCCGGTGCTATATCGAGTCTGACATTGAGCCCTTTTACATTGAGATCAAAAGGAGCCTGTTTATAAGGAAGTTCGACCATTCCAATATTGGAAGAAGCCATACCTGAGATGATCACGGGTATTCCCGCCAGGTCCCTGCCGGCCTGTCCACCAAGTTTAACGATTTGATCTGAAAGAACCGAACGATAGAACGCTAACCTCTCTTCCTCTTTCTCTTTCTCGCTCAGTTTCTCTTTCTCAATTTCTTTCCATCTTTCAAATACCATGGCAATCCCTTCCTCGCTGGTAGTTTCCGCCAGAATGGTTGCAGCCGTTGAATCAACAAGCCTTAATCTCAACGTAGATGTGCCCCAGTCGCAACTGATGAATTTGTCCATTGCGGCAGATGTTTAGAATTAAGAGTTTACAGTTTAAATTTAAGAATTAAGATTAGTGTCAAAGATTTAGAGTCTATTCACCTCCCGATAGCTATCGGGACACCACTCACCATTCACCTGGGTTATAAACGAACTGCTTTAGTAAACAGTTCAGCCATAACTTTTATTTTCTCTAAAGATTCTTCAGTCATTTTTTCTTTCGTGTTGACCAAAGCTGTTCCAATCCCAAATGCCACAGCCCCGACATTCAGAAATTCACCTATGTTTTCCAAATTGATCCCACCCGTTGGCATTAAAGGTATATGAGATAAGGGCGCCCTGATCTCCCTGATATAATTCACGTTTCCTGAGGCGGGAAATACTTTGATGATATCGCCTCCGCAATTAAATGCATTGACGATCTCTGTGGGTGTAAATGCTCCCGGAATACTGATGGCCCCATGCTTTTTTGTTTCCTTAATGGTTTCGCTATCGAATGAGGGCGATACAATAAACCTGGCTCCCTTCTCAATTGCATTCCGCGCTGTAGTGGCATCCAATACTGTTCCCATGCCGACCAGCATTTGGTCCCCTTTCTTTACTGCCAGCTCATGCACAATTTCCATTGCACGCGGTGAATTGAATGTAACTTCCAGTACCCTGACGCCCCCATCGTACAAAGCAGATGCAATTTTCAAAACATCGGAAGGATCGGCCCCACGAAGGATCGCAATGATCTTATGCTCGAGTATGTGCGACAGGACAGGCATGCTACGATTGCTTCTTTATAAAATCTTCCCGCATTGGGCTGAATATATCGACCAAAGTGCCGGCTTCATGACAGACGACTCCATGCACTATGTTGGGCGGGACATAAAAAGCATCACCAGTCGTGAGTATTTTGCGTTCGTTGCCGATCTCTACGTCGAAAATCCCGGATTCTACATGTGTGATCTGGGTATGAGAATGTTTGTGGGGAGTGCCAATCGCCCCTTTTTCGAACTCAACTTTTACCAGCATTAGCCTCTCATCCCAGGTCATGATCTTTCTTCTTAACCCCGGTTCTATCACTTCCCAGGGTACTTCACGGTTTTCAATAAATACTTTCGCCATTTTGATTGGTTAGTTGATTTGCTAATTAGTTAACCAGTTAATTGGTTAAATAGTGTAAGAAGCATCCCGAAATTAGGAAACTAATCAACTAATAAACCAATAAACCAGTAAACTACACAATTCGCTGGTTGATTGCTTTAGCAACGGCTTCAGTTAACGACGCTACGTGCAGCTTCTCGTAGATTTTTTTTACATGGCTGCGGACCGTCTCATAACTTATATTTAACTGGGAAGCGATCATTTTGTAAGCAAGCCCATTGACGATGCACGACAGGACTTCTTTTTCTCTTGGTGTCAGATGATAGTCCGGGGCCTGTTCGGGTTTGATTGCTTGGGGTATTTGCTGGAGCTTACTCAATACTTTTCTTGCAATAGAGGGAGACATGGGCGATCCGCCATACTGCAATTCGCTGATCGAGTCGATCAGTTTTGTATTGATATGATTTTTTAAAATATAACCTGAAGCGCCCGCACAAATAGAATCAAATACCCGCTCGTCGTCTTCAAAAACCGTTTGCATCATCACCAGTACATGCGGGAATTCCTTCTTGATCTCTTTTACCGCATCGATTCCCGTTTTACCCGGCATCTCGATATCCATCAGGACGATGTCCGGCCTGGAGCTTTTTATATCTTCTATGCAAAAGATCACATCGTGAAATGAGCCGACCACTTCGATATCACCTGTCGTGGAAAGCAGCATTTCAATACTTTCCCTGATGTTCCGGTTATCATCAAAAATGGCTACGCGAAGACTCATAATATACAAATTTCGGATTCTTCACCATATAAGCAATCCCCAAATCAGGGGATTGGAAACTCCAATACAAGGGTGGTCCCATTGCCGGGAGAAGATTTGACTTCAAATTTACCTTTCATTTCACGGGCACGATAATCAATATTCCAAATACCATTCCCTTTGCGGTGTTGATGAACGTCAAAACCTTTTCCATTATCAGTTATAATCATTTTTATATGATGCGGATCTGTCAGTTTAATCTCCACCTTTACCAGCGTCGCTTCTGAATATTTGACTGCATTATTGATCGCTTCCTTGAAAGACATGTAAAAATTCTTCCGCTTTTCCATGTTCAGCGAATGATGTTCGAGCTCCTCGTCGTATTCAAGATCGAACTGCATGTTTTTGGCGGCCAGCAAAGGACTGGCAAAAGACTGCATCCTTTCCAGTATCTGTTTCAGGTCATCATGCCGCGGGTTGATCGTCCATACGATATCGCTCATTTCGGAGATCATATCGCTGGAAGTTGAACCAATCTTCTCCAGTGTCCCCTGCAATTCATCGTATTTTTTTTGCTGGTGATAGATCTTGGCCACCTGGCTATATACCGATATACTGCTCAGCGTGGAGCCCACATTATCATGCAGGTCCTGCGCGATCTTGTTACGGATCGCCTGTCTTTTTAATAATTCATTGATGCGATACCGGTAAATAGTATATACAGCTCCGGCAACAGCCATGGCACACAAAGCAAAAAACCAAAACTGTTTCCAAAAAGGCGGAATGACCCTGATATTAAAGGCCGCATACTGGCTGTGAGAATTATCTTTTTTGTGAGAGGTCCTTACTTTAAAAGTATAGTTGCCTCCATCCAGGTTGGAATAGCTTACTGTATTCCTGTCCCCAGCATCTATCCAATCCTTGTCAAATCCTTCCAGCATATACGAATATTCAACCGGAGTACCATAAAAGTCCGGGGCCGAAAAATTGATGGTAAAATAGTTTTGGTCATAACGTAACCTGGCTGATTTTTCCTGCAAAAGTTCACCATAGGAAGTGTTGAATATTTTAAAATCGGTAAAATATACACGCGGCTCTTTAACAAGTGATCTTACGGCGCCCGGTTTAAAACAAATAAAATAGTTGCTGCCGGCTACATACATATTTCCATCCGTATCCTTATAGATATTTCCTTTTACACCACCGGATTTTTCAAGATCGGGCAGCATGAATGACAAATAGGTATTGACCCGCGGATCATACCTATGCAAGTTGCCGTTGCTGACCATCCAGACGTTTCCTACCTCGTCTGTCTGCAAACCTTCCAGGAGATTATTGGTCGAAGAAATATGCCTGAACTTTTTGCCAGTGCAATCAAAATAATTCAGGCCGCCGCCATAAGTGCTTATCCAAAGGTTATCCTGAGTGCCGGCAACAATATCGTATACATTATCATTGCTGATTGATTTGTCAGAGGCGGGATCATTGCGCAGGTAACTCAAAGATGGGTACGATTTCTTCTGCCATACACCCAGGCCCGATTTTGCGGTAGCTAGCCATATCTCCCCCTCCTTTGTTTTGTAAATCTTCCGGAGCAGGTTATCCCGCAGGTTGAATCGCTCAAGTATGTTCAGTAGCGTATCGGTTCTTGATACCCATTTTTTGTCCACAAGATCGTAGTAAGCGAGGTAGTGTCCATACGGTGAAACTACAAGCGAGGAATGACCACCGATCGTATCTTTTATTATCGATACGATCCTTGAATCGATGATATTATAAACTACCGCGTCTTTTTCTGTATTCGGCAGGAGCGAGATTGAATTTTTGACCCTGTCATAGATAAACAATGAAAAATTAGTGCCCAGGTAGAATGTTCCATCATCATCTTTAAAAAAACGCGAAACAGCCAGTGGGTGTCCTTTGTAGGAAAGTGGCCGCTGCTCGAAAGAATTGCTACCGGCTGATTGCACAAATAACCCTTTATTCGTGCCTATCCAAAGCGTATTCTTTTCGTCTTTGTAAAAATCATAAATGGTGATGTCTTCACTTTTACCGGGCAAAAATGTTTGCACAAATGGTTGCTGCGCGGGATTATAAACACTTACTCCTCTACCAGTACCGATCCACACTACACCTGAGCGGTCTATAAAAATGCAATTAATATGATTATCGGCTATGGTACCCTCCCGCGAAACATCATAGCGATAATTAAAAAACCTGTTTTCTTTTTTATCATAGATCGTCAGGCCAAAATACCGTCCGCCCATCCACAGCCTGCCGGCGCCATCTTCGGCAAAATCCTGTATTTCATCATTGGGGAAAGCATAGTTTTCCTTGGCGGTTTGCTGGAACACCTCTTCGGTTTTGGTGTCCACATTAAACCGGTAGAGAACCTTGTCCCATGAACCGAACCAGATATTGTCATTCCCGTCCCTGAATAAGGAGGTGACGGTAGCATGCGGAACCTTTGCATAGAGATCGCTGTACCGTTTATCAATTTCAAAAGAGAGATCTTTTGTGTTTACTTTCAGCAAACCTCCTCCCTGTCGTCCAACCCATAACACATTATCACGGTCAAGACACAATCGGAGAGCACTCTTTGTGCCCACCGAAGCAGGCATTTCAAATTTT
Source organism: Bacteroidota bacterium (assembly GCA_005884665.1). GTDB lineage: Bacteria > Bacteroidota > Bacteroidia > Chitinophagales > Chitinophagaceae > VBAT01. The sequence continues at coordinate 26,301 of VBAT01000023.1, read as the reverse complement.
TCGGTGTTCTTGTCAAACCGTAACACCCATTTTGTACCTGTAGCCATCCAGAGGTAACCCTTCCTGTCCTGCAACAGGTCATTTATAATATTATCCGGTATCGAAGTAGAATCATTCAGCAGATGCTTGTATTGTTTGAATTGCTTAGACGCGGGCAAACGGTAGTCATATTTTGTCAGTCCGCCATCGGCAGTACCGATCCAAAGAATACCGTTTTCATCTTCGAGCAGGCTGCTAATTATATTTCCTGATACGGTTGAGGAATTTCCGGGTTCATGGCGGAAAACAGTAAAATAGCGTCCGTCATACCGGTTCAAACCATCATCTGTACCGAACCAGATAAAACCACGCTGGTCTTGCAAAATACAATTGACCTTGTTGTGGGATAAACCGTTTTGGACCGTTAGCTTGTTGAAATACAAATAAGGTTGCTGCGCATTAACAAAACTGCAAATGACGGAAAGAAAAATAGCCACAAAAATTTTAACTGCATTCATAAGCAGCATTCAGCCATAAATTTAATCAATCCCTTACTGGGAATGTCCTATTACGTTTTTAGGATCAGAATTGCAATCATCATTGCGAGCGTGGCAGGAAGCTACAGGATGCTGGATTCCGTCATTGCGGGGAGCACGGAGACGAAGCAACTGGTTTCTCGCAAGTTATCTATAGTTATTTCTTAACCGGTTCACTATATAAAAAATCATCGAAGACGACGAGGTCATGAGATCCTCCGTCTGAAATATCTTTTTGCCCTTCATTCAGCATCCCGTCATGACTTACCCTGACCCTGGTAATGACTTCATTATTCTTAAAATATACTCCGAGAAATGAAAAACCTGTAGTTGCGTCATGAGCTGGAACGAAAATTTTCCCAGGCTCTTCTGACCATTAAAAAATTCAAGAGAAGTTGAATTCCCCAGGTCGACATCCGAAAAGACAGCACCAAAACCTTTTGCAGAAGCTGCTGTCGTTTCCCCGGCTACCTGGAAACCGACCTCCCATAAATTGCTGCTAATATTGGCAAAAGTTTTATTGCCGCTGAATGCTGAAAATTGTGCGGCGGCCTGGCTATTCACTTCAACAAAATTGGCATTGCTTACACGGAATTCGCCGGTAGCTGCATAAGCAAGACCTCTTTGTCTCGCCGCCGGCGCGCCTGCTCCTGTTGGATTAAAAAAATCGAAAGGAAGCGCTTTGCCAACCAGCGAATCCGGTACGCCATCCCAATTGACTTCACGGCGGCCACCGGTTGCACCGGGAGTTGTATTCAACTGGTCACCCAGCAAATGACGAAAAGCATCTATTTTATCGTGGATATCACCCGAACCTTTTATAACGATGGATTCAGTTGATTGGTTATTTGTATCGGAATCTTCTTTTTTGCAGGCACTGAAAGCTATAACAGCTGCTGCCATCACCCAAAACATATTTTTCATAGATGAAATTTTGGTTACCAAGTAAGACGCAAAAATGATACAGGAAGGACCTATTGCATATCACCAAATATACCGAAGCTTATCCCCATTTTCGGGGATAAAGGAATCGGGCAGTGTTTCATCCGATGGCCCTGCCTACCGGACAGGCAGGTATCGGATTTGAATTTGCCCACAGATCTGCCTGCCGGTAGGCAGGGGACCGCTGAGAAAACATGGAGAACCGCAGAGAAGAGAGGCTCCGTGGCTCTCTACTGCTATCTTGATGTAGCCAGTCGAAGCAAGGCAGAGTTTGTTTTTCCTCGGTGGCTCTCTGTGGCCATTCTAACTAAAAATAAGAGGCCTGAAGTTCTCTTCTACGTTGACATACTCTTTGATGGCGCGGTTCTCTTCGTAGATCACGATAACCGATTTTTTCGGACTTTCTGTCAATCGTCTCAGGCGAAAGATAGAGGAGATGATTTGGGCCTGGTCGACCCAGGCGAACCTTTCCTTGACCTTGAGATAATCTTCGAGAGAAGAAATGATCTCACCTGTCGTTAATACATGAACAGTATAAACCCTGGCGAAATCGGGTAACTGGTAGGACTGGATGTGGCTCATATAATTTGGCATACTAAAACTATGCAATCCCGGCGGTTGGGATTTTTTCGCGGAAAACAAATTTTCCACAAAAACAGGACGAGTTAATAACCGGAGCTTGTGCCGGGAGTAACGGCTGATGCCGTTGGATGTTCGCCGGCTTCCAGTTTTTTCACCTGCAGCGCATTCAATACTGGCTCGCCTTCGATAGCATTAAATCGTATTTCAATTCCCCGGCTGTTGGTTACCCTGAGTTTTATTTTTTTTGAGACGGCAGTCGCAGGGCCATAGTCTGCGGCGATATTGAATTTATCCAATAGAAGGGAATCATTGACAAACACATCAAATATCCTTTTTCCATTTGGCTCGATCCTATCGGGATCATTTATATTATACGGCAGCCCTTTGACAGTACTCCCTGATAGTTCTGCGAAATAGCATGTAACCTCGTATTCGCCTGCAGGCAGGTCCAGCTTATATTTTTGTATGCCGGTCTGTTGCGTTTGATAAACCGGGTCATCATCAGTGCCTATAATGTTTTTGTCAGTACCATAAGGCAGTCGGTTGTTACCAGGAGCTTTAAATGAATGCCCACCGATGTACCCCCAACTACCGGTTTTGTAAGGTTGGTCTGGAATCCACACTTGCTGGCAGCTGTCTGTAAAAAACCGTTTTGAACCGAGAAGGATGTTCAGTTGCCGAAACTTTACGGGTCCTTCTGCCAGCTGTTCGGGTTGCAGGTCAAACTGAATAATAGATTTGTCCATTACAGTCTTTCCATTTTTCATTCCTTTTACTTCAACCTCGTTCGGGCCATCAACAAACGAGATCCGCCACTCGAATAGTCCATTGTTATTCTTTTGCCAGCCCAGTTCTTTACCATTAAATTTTAATAAAAGATCAGGCAGGTTACTGGCAACCTGTATCGATCGTGTGCAACAATTACCAATACTGTCGATCACGCCTGCCATTTTCTTCCTGCCGAGAATTTTGACAAACTGAATTTTTGATAAGATGGCCTGGTAATAATAATATGCATCTTTTGGTATCCTGTCCCATGTCAACAAACCCTTATTGTTAATATGCGGCATAGATTCATTCCTTGTTTCTGAATTGAAATCGGCCAGGTTCCAAACCATCGCAGCGGATACAAAAGGGCGCTTCAGCATTTCTTCCAGGTAGTACTGGTGAAAACGGGTGGTATACTCAACGCTTTTGTCAAATCTCACAGGCTCCAGGCTGCTGATGCGCGGATCGGCATCGGCGCCATATTCAGATACAACTAATGGCGTCATTGGATGTTTTTTATGAAAGCTGTCGAGAAAAGCCGGGAAATCACTGAGCTTCGCTCCATACCAGCCGGAATAGAGGTTCCACCCTACAATCATGGGAATATCCAGCAAACCCACGTCCCTGTATTTATTATAATCGCCGTGATGAGCCATCATGGTATACCTATGTGGATCTTCGGCGCGAGTGATACTATCCAGCATACGGGCAAGCCTGGCTATTGAAGTAAAATAGGTGCCCTGCTTAATTTTATCATCATTGTAGTGCGGGCGCAACAACACTTCATTCATATAGCACCAGATGATCACCGAAGGATGGTTGTAGTTTTGGCGGATCATTTCCAGTTGCATGTTCCGGCAGTTCATAGTGAAAGAGTCGGACTCCGTTATCTCATTGACTATAGGTATTTCTACCGAAGCCAGTATACCCAGGCTATCACATGCCCTTAGTATGCAGGGATCCTGGGGATAGTGAGCTATTCTTAAAAAATTACCACCCATTTGCTTCAACCATTGCACGTCTTTGACCGCCGTTTCGTCGGGAACCGCATTGCCCAGGCCCTGGTAATCCTGGTGACGGCTCGTACCAACCAGCTTATAAGGTTTCCCATTTAGGAAAAAACCTTTCTCTGCATCAAAATGAAACCAACGTAATCCCAGGGGGTTGTTGACAGCATCGAGGAGCTTCCCCGTTTCATCATCAATGATCTCAGTAACCATCCTGTATAATTGCGGCGCCTCTGGCGACCATAGATCAGGATGAGTGATCGTTACTTCCTGGAGAATTGTTTTGTCATCTCCCTGCTCAACGAAAGCACGCGTCGTCTTAACCGCCACGATCCTTCCGGATCTGGCAAATATGGTTGACCAGATGCGTATCTTTCTTGTTGTTTTTCCTTCGTTTGACACGATAGCCTTAATGTGAACCTTCGCCGAAGTTTTGGTAACGGACGGTGTAGAAATGTAAACTGCATTGCTCCCATTTTCATTCATGGAAAAATGAAGTGGTTCAACTGCAACAAGAAATACATCCCGGTAAATGCCCCCATAAAAAGTGAAATCGGCGGAAAGGGGAGCGATATTCCTGTCAAAACTGTTATCTGACCTTACGACGATCTCATTTTCTTCACCAGCCATGATAAGTGCGGTAACAGGCACATAGAAACCTGAGTAACCGCCTATGTGATTCCCGGCTTTTTTTCCATTTATATAAATTTCAGCAACCTGGTTGACGCCTTCAAAAAAAAGATAGAGCTGTTTTCCCTGTAACTTTTTATCAACGAATAATTTTCTTTTGTAAACTCCAACACCCCGGTAGTAACCCGGTATATCATCTACCACATCCTGCAAATTCCAGGTATGCGGAATAGTTATGGGTTGCCATTGCACCGGGTTACCACCCTTAATTTCTTTTGAAAAGATCCAACCTTCATTGATCTTAACTACGATCCTGGAATGGGTTTGTGCAACTGCAAGGGCCGGCAATAAAACGATATAGAGGGAAAATAAAAATCTCAAGAATTTATTTTTTCGGAATTCAAATTGTTTTGATCAGTAAAGTCAAAGTTCTTCATTATGAAAAGGGAGCCCGGCTGTTATGCCAAAGCCCCGCTTTTCAATAATGAAGTGAATTGCTAACTGCTAATATGAAACTACGACTGCTTTTATTTGTTAATTGGTTAATTCGCTCTTTCGCACATCCGCGTATCCGTGGCAATCATTAATTAATGGTAACCGGTCTCCTGTAGGCAGTAGAAAAAATGTCCACTTCGAACTGGCTGGTGATATTATCCATTATTTGAATTTCCATTTTCCGGGTGCCTGGGGTGGAATTATTCAGCAATTTAATATAAATGGTATCCATGGCCTGCACGGCTTTTTTGAAAACGATCGAATATGTACTGTCCGGCGAAGAGATCGGGTTACCATTCTTATCGACGATATTAAAATCCTGGCCCACGATAGCCGGTGAAGTAATGCCATTACCATGTGTCACTACCGTGTACCGGGCTACTGCATCGTAGTCCCGCACGAAAGTTGAATAAAACTGTACGGGAAATTTTACGAGGGCTGCCTGTGACCGCGACACGGTCACGCCTGTATTTGTATTGGGTACAAAGATCGCATAGTAATGATGCGCCAGTTCATCTACTCCTTTCGGATAATCTTTTTTCTCGCATGAGGCCATTATCATCACCGAGAGAAAAGCAATTGCTATATATTTTAAAGATTTCATGGTTGATAGGTTTTAGAGTCCGCCGGCTGGCGGGCAGGTTTATTGCCAATTGGGATTTTGAACCACGTTGCCTCCGCTGGTAGTGATCTCGTGGATAGGGACGGGATACAAATAATCCCGTTCGGGACGGAAATGCCTTGAACTGGCCGGTTCTGTTATCAATACCTGGTCGGAATTCAGGTTCAGGCTGTTTCCATTGGTGCCTACCCATTCTGAAGCGATGAACTTGGCACCTAATAAATTTTGCGGTAATAGAGCTTCAGCCAGCTTCCATCGCATCAGGTCATCATAACGGAAGCCCTCCAGCGCCAGTTCTACAGTTCTTTCACGCCTGATCTCGTCGCGCATGCTAAGGTTATTGGTGGTCACGAACGCATTTGTGAGTTTCGGAGCAAACCCAACCCTTGTACGCAGCAGGTTGATCGAGAGATTCAGATCTGCATCGCTAATACTTCCGTTCAATTCGAATTTTGCTTCAGCGTAGATGAGTAATACTTCAGCATAGCGGATAAGGATCCTGTCAGTAGTTGCTGCTCCATTAATAGTCTGGTCAGCCACACTAAACCCTTTTTTAGGTGCATAAGCAGTTCTTGATCCCAGAGAAGTCTTGGGCACCCAGGGGCCCTGGTAAGCTACATCACCAGCTCTGAAAAATGTGAAAGCAACACGTGGATCCCTGTTGTCGAGGATAGTGTTATAGCTAGGTTCGTTGGCTTCATTTACAAAAAAGCTCGAACGTGTAGTTGAAGGAGTATTGTCAACATTGTATGCCGGTAATCCGTCACTATATAAATACTGGCGAAGAAGATTACGGGTTGGCGCCATACGACCGTTTTCCAGGTCCCTTGAGTTATTATGCGCTATGATCACGTTAGAGTTGCTGACGCCGTATATCTTCACCAATATATTTTCAGTGTTGGCCGGGCCCTCGCCTGTTTGTGTAAAGAGGTTACCATAGTTGGAATATAAAGTATGCCCCTCTCCCATTACGCTTTGGGCGGATGTTATTGCAATATTCAAATGATTTTGCCAGTTGATACCGGTTACATTATGAAATTTGGCTCTTGTTCCTTCATAGAGACCCACTCTTGCTTTCAGCGCCCAGGACGAGCTTTTGGTAACACGTCCATATTGTGCCGCCGGCAATTCAGATCTCCTGGGCAGCCATTGTGCGGCAAAATCAAGATCATCATAGATCGCCTGAACGACTTCTGTTCTAGGCTTCCTGCCCATATACAGGTCAGGTGAATTAATATCGAGTGTGTGCAATACCAACGGCACATCGCCATATACTTTTACCAGCTTGAAATAGGCGTAAGCCCTGAAGAATCTTGCCTCAGCTATATACCTGTTCTTAATAGCATCGGTCACTTTTGCCCGCGGCGCTTTTTCAATGATGTTGTTCGCGGTAAAGATCTCATCATAACGATCGTTCCAGTCACCGCTTGTATTGGGTACCGAACGATTGCCAGTGCTGATCTCGTTGGGACCGCCCTGGTTGACAGCATCGTCGGCCCTGTTATCGATCCAGTCACCATCCAACTCCTGGTATAGACGATTAGCGGCATTGATAAGATCATTCTCCGTGTTCCAGAAATCTGCATCGCTGAAATCGGTTTCCGGTAAACGATCTATTTTCTTGCATGCACTGAATAAAATTATTGCAGTGAGGAAGTATATTGAAAGATGTTTAAACTTTTTCATTTTGCAATTTTGATTAGAATGAAACATTAAGACCAAATGCAACGGTGCGATAGAATGGATAGGCTGTTGCGCTTACATTATTTCCTACCTCGGGGTCAAATACTTTCAGCACTTTTGTCGATTCCCAAAGGTCCTGGCCCGAAACGTAGGCCTTTATTTCACGGACATATTTACTCTTCAATGGGACCTTATAACCCAATTGCACATTCTTTAAGCGTACGTAGCTTCCGTTTTGCGCCCATTTATCCGAGGGCTTGAAATTATGTGCACTGGTCTGGTACATTCTCGGGAAAAAACCATTTGGATTGGTAGGTGTCCAGTGGTCCATATGAATGGTCCAGGGCATATCGGCCGTACCCAATATCGGTGAAAGCGTTTCTTCACTGATCAGGAATTTTCTTTGTAAAGCGCCCTGGAAGAAAATGGAGAAATCAAAACCTTTCCATTCAGCACCGAGATCAAACCCGTAAGTATAACGGGCATTGATGGTACCGAGATAAACAAGGTCCCCCGGTTTCGCCGGCGTTCCATCTCCTCCATTGATCACACCATCCCCATTCAGATCAAGATATTTTATATCACCTGCTGAAGGATTGGTAAAGAATGGATACGTGACGTGCGATTTGTAATCGGTTGCCTCAGCCTGGCTTTGGAAATAACCAGCCGTTTTATAACCCCAAAGGGTGTTCAGGGAATAACCTTCCATGATGGGTATTACTCCGCCCGCGCCAATCGAGTTCTTGCCATCATATTTTACAACTTTATTCTGTGCATCTGAAATGTTGAAACCGATGTTGTAATCGAGCTTGCCGGTCCTGTCCCTCCATTTTATATCGATCTCTTTTCCCCAGCTTTTCAATTCACCTACATTGACATAACCCACGTTGACGCCGATAATATTGGGAATATCAAGAGTGGCCAGCATATCCTTGTTACGTTTGACGTAATAATCAGCCGTTACCATGAGCCTGTTTCTCAAAAATCCAAAATCAACGCCGACATTGAATTGCTGGATGGTTTCCCAGGTCACTTCGGGTGAAGCCAGCTGGTTTTGGTAGAAATAGGTGGTGCGAACACCATTAAATGTAAGGCTGTTGCCGCTTGTCAATAGTGGAATGTAATCATACAAACCGATCGCGGCGCTATTTCCCAGCTGCCCCCAGGATGTGCGCAACTTCATTGTATTGATAAACGATAGCTTGTCCATAAAGCTTTCATCGCTTACTTTCCATGCTGCAGAGAATGAAGGAAAAACCTGCCAGCGGTTCTCGGGTGCGAGTCGTGAGCTTCCATCATAACGATAGGACGCTTCAAACAGGTAGCGATCCCTAAAGCTATAGTTGAACCTGCCAAATGCTGAAGCCAGGGCCCAGGTCTGAATAAGATCGCGGCTTGTCTTTGTCAAAGGGTCGGCAAAATTGAAACCAAAGAAATCATTGGTGATCATATTTTGCGCGGAAGCTGTGAATTCCACCTTGCGGTATTCCTCGTAAGATCCTCCCTGCATCAATTGAAATGAATGCTTCCCATACTTCAAGTTATAAGTCAAATAACCCTGCAGGTTGTTTTGATAAGCACGGTTCCTCGTTTCCGTGTATGAATTAGGCTGGTTAACGCTGAACCGGATAGTATTCGTGCTGCGGCCGTACCATATCAGCGTACGGCTTTTATTCTGCATTTCATAATAGTTTTGGTTTCGCCAGCCGATCACATCGAGCGTCAGTCCTTTCACGACATTTTTCACTTGCAAATTCAGTTTACCGGTAAACGTTTCATAGTTGCGCGTTTCAATACCGGCATTCTTTTCTATATCAACCGCGTTTATCTGCAGATCGCCGTTATAGGGCTGGCCTGTCACATCTTCGGCCGGAGTATGTAATGACTGCCTGGTACGGCTACGGTAAAGCCTGTTGATGATCTGGTCAGTACCGAATGAATTTTCCTCGGTAAATGAGCCGATATATCCTGCGGTCAGTTTTACGCTGATATATTTATTGAGTTCTGAATTGAGATTTACCTTAATGTTGTAACGCGAGTTATCGTCAGGGCCAAAGCGTAACACCCCGTCTCTTTTATAATAGCTCCCGAAGACGAGGTAGTTCAATTTTTGTTCGCCGCCACTGATCGACATGGAATAATTCTGCTGGTGATTGATCTTATCCATTCCTTCTTTTATCCAGTTGTTATTGCCATAGTATTCCCAGCGGTCAGCGGTGGGATTGGGACGATAGGAGAAATTGGGATTTCTCAGCCATTCATATTGTTCATCATTGTATTCTTTAGCGCCAGTGGCGTTGAAACGTGCCTCATCGATCAGCGTTTGTTCATCCCAGGAATTAAGCCGCTCTGGTTGCCGCGCGGTTATATTGATCCCGTAAGAGCTTGTGAGATTTATACGTGTTTTACCGGCGGAGCCCTGTTTAGTCGTTATCAGTACCACGCCTGCAGCGGCCCTGGCTCCATAAATAGCGGAAGCCGATGCGTCCTTTAACACCGATATGGATTCAACATCGTTTGGATCAAGCAGGTTGATGTCCTGTTCAATACCATCAACAAGTACCAGTGCTGAGGCGGTGTTAGCAGATGTAAAACCGCGTATCCTGATAGCATACCCCTCACTCCCAGGCTCACCGCTGCTTCTTAAAACAGTCAGTCCCGGCGAAATTCCCTGCAATGCCGCAGTAAGATTGGCCACCGGCCGGTTTTCGAGTTCCTTACCATTGATCTGGGATACAGCGCCGCTCAGATTTACTTTCTTTTGGGTACCGTAGCCGATTACCACGACATTTTCCAGTGATTGAGGGTTTTCGACCAATGAAACATTGATCACAGTCCTGCCATCAACCAATTCATCCTTGCTCAGGAAGCTTACTGAGGAGAATGTAATGGTAGACCCAATGCTGGTAGAAATGGAATAACGGCCTCTACTGTCCGTTGTGGTAGCCGACGTGTCAGTTCCCCTGGCCGTAACCGTTACTCCCAGCAGTGGCACTCCCCTGGAACTGGTGACGACCCCTTCTATCTTTTTTGTTTGAGCCTGCGCCTGGACGGTCACCAGGCTGGATATAAGAATGAGAGATAAAAAAAATGACCACCTGTAACGCAGTAGTCCGCGAATGCAATAAGTAGATTGATCGTTCATATAGCAGCAGTTTTTGTAAACCAAAGTTGCTGCCCGCGATGTGTTGAACCAAAAAAAGCACTACGCCAAAACCTCTACAGTCTGAAAAAATACTATTGATTTTCAAATATTTAATTTCTATACTAACTACGTCTTTGCGAGTAGAAGCAAGGATTAAGCGTTATAAGTTGTAAGTTTTAAGTGGGGTGGATTCATTATTCCCGGCCTGTGATGTCAATAAGATAGCTGTAAAGATTAACCTCATTATCGATGCCCAACTTTTTTCTGAGTCGGTACCGGCTGGTTTCAACGCCCCTGACTGAGATATTCATTAGCTGCGCGATTTCCTTGGTCGACAGGTTAAGTCTGAGGTAAGCTGCCAGCTTCAGATCAGAAATGGTGAGGGAAGGATAAAGTGTTTTTAGCTTTTTGAGATAGTTTGTATGAACGCTGTCAAAATGAATAGCAAATTGTTCCCATTCTTCTTTATGGTCCAGTTCACGGTCGATCAGGCGGATGATCTTGTGAAATTCCTTTGTCGCTTTTTCAGGGTCAGGTGTGCCCTTGTACCCTACCAGGTCATCCTTCAGCCTGGATAGCATTTCCTTTTTCTGAACCAGGTTCATTGCATTGGATGCCAGCTCAGAGTTCTTATGTTCGACCTCTGATTGCAGCTTTTCGTTTTTTAGCTGCATGATCTGTTTTTCGCTCTCCTGTTTCTCCAATTGATGCAGCAATTGCAATTGCTTCTGCTCTTCATCATATTTCCGTTTTTGCTCCTGTAGTTCCAGTTGCTGTTGCAGCTTGTATTTGCGTTGTTGATTTTTATAAAAGAAATAGAGAATGCCGGTGCCTAAGACAACAAATAATGTATAAGCCCACCAGGTCTGGTACCAGGGCGGCAGCACAGAGAATGAAAACCTGGAAACTGTAGATTCATTGTCGGAGTTATTGCGGCATTTTACTTTAAAGACATAGTCACCGGCGGGCAGGTTGGTATAGTCTCTTTCGGTTCTCTTTGTCCATGGCGACCAGGCTTTATCAAATCCTTCGAGGTAATAGCTGAATTCCGTGTTTTGTTCCTGGCCAAACAATGTCGAAGAACATTCGAAATGAAGAGAGTTGTATTTATGTTTAACTGAAGGAGTTCGATTTAATGAACTGTAGCCGCCATAAATAAGTCCGTTCTCCTGCAACGTTGACTGTACTTTTCTTACCAGCACATGAAGTGATTCCCTGTTTTTTTTATAGAGGGCGTAGTTAATATGGAAAAATCCTTTTTCGGCCGCTACCAGTACATTATTACTGTCGATCACATTAATGTTTTCAAATCCGCCTCCCATTATCCTCCCGTCTAATTCGGGGATAAGGACAGTCCTTGGTTCATCATAAGACCTGTCGATGACAGCGAGTTTTTTATCACGGCAGAACCAGATATTCCCCGTCGCATCTTCTTTTAAATAGCTAACCGGGTTATTGCCGAGGAGTTTTTGCAACCAGGCAGAGCGGGTAAAATCCTTTTGTTTTTCATCATACTCAAAGATCCCGTTGTCGGTTGTCAGGACGATCCTGTCATTCAGTTTATAGATCTTATTATGGTTGGATGACAATATTCCCTTTGTGTCTTTGTACTTTGAAGCGATACCAGGACCGTTCGCATCAAACTCGATCCTGTAAATTCCTTTGTATGGATGAGCGATCCAGATCACGTTGTTACCAATAGCGACAAACCGGGCGGATTCTACCTTTGAGTAAGAAACGGCTTCCGCGAAATTGTCGTTCTTATATTGATAAAAACTTATACCCCCATAAGTCCCAGTGACTACGAGGGAAGAGGGATCGCTCTTATACAATGGTTGAAAACCCCAGAAACCCGTTTTTTCTTCGAGCGGGATGGCTTTGTTTCCTTCGATAATAAAAGCTCCTTTGTTATGTCCCATCAATAGTTTTCCATTTACCGTTGAAAGGTTCCATACCTGTCCCCTGGTATTTTCAATAAACTCAAAAGATCCGTTGGTATAGCTAATATCCCTGGAGTCCGGATCAAGATTTATTACGTAGAGACCCGTGGAGACGCCCAGGTACAGGTTATTGTGATAAATGATCGATGTATACCCCGAGTTCCTGTCTTCCTGGTCGGGAAAAATATTTTTGATAGCATTACTGTAAGTGACGAGATCAATTCCGTTATCAAGTCCCATCCACAGGTTTTTATCCTTGTCCATCATTACGCTCAGCACGTTGTTATTCTGTATTCCTTCTTTTTTAGTGAAGCGCTGGATAAATTTGCCCTGCTTATTAATAATGATGCAGCCCGCGAGGTTAGTGGCCAGGGCGATGCGGTCTGCAGATAAGAGGCAGGCCGATGAAATATTTTTTGTGGCTATTGCTGTTATGTCCGGGGTAACAAATGCAGTGCAGGTGTCGCGGTGAAGCAGGAACAATCCATTCATCAATGAAACGATTAGTACACTGTCCCTACCCATTGGTAAAATGGTTCGGATCATCATCCTGTCGCCATCAAATCGTTCACCCGATATGACTCTTGGCCGCCATTGACCATGGATGAAACTGACGAGTCCTTTTTGATGTTCATTGGCCAGCAGTTCGCCATTCACAGTTCCAAGAAAGCCCCAGTTGAAGCTGCTGTAGACATTCACAGTTTTACCATCGTACTCCAATATCTTTTTATTTGCTCTGAAAAAAACATGTCGTTGATAAAAACAGATATTCCAGATATCCGCAAAATCGTTATCCGCAGGAGAAAGGAGGTTGTTCAAAGCAGTGTATTCGAGTTCACCGGTCGGGCCCGGGTAAAAATAACCGATCTCACCCTGACCGCCGATATAGATGCGATTGTCCTCACCAATAGCTATCGAACGGGCAATTGTTTTATTCGGCAGTTTATATAAACGCCAGGAGCTGCCGTCAAAGCTCAGCATACCATCATTGTTGGCAAAATACATGATGCCATTTTTATCCTGCACCACGTTCCAGTTTTGGCTTCCCGCAGTATAGGCCTGCCTTGTATAATTGACGATATTGGGAATTCCAATGGTGTTTTGGGCACCAAGGGTGGCAACAAGGAGAGAGCAAACAAGAAGCAGTAATAGTTTTTGTAATCTGTTCTTCGTATTCACGATGTCAAGATAAAGGAAATTCGAAAACTGGAATTTCGAAGCTCGAAATTGGAAAGCGCTAGCGGCATACATTTATTGATTTTGACCCATGCGGTTTTTCCGTTATTTTTGCCGCCCGGTATGAAGGTTTGGCCGTAGCTCTCCCGATAGCTATCGGATGAATAAAGCATCTGATTACGGATCAGAAGAACAGGTAACTGCTTTTAAATCGGAATTTTTTACAGGCCCCGTAGCTCAATTGAATAGAGCATCTGACTACGGATCAGAAGGTTTCAGGTTTGAATCCTGACGGGGTCACTAAAGGCTGGCAATATTGCCAGCCTTTTCTTAGCGCCTTTGTTGGTGTTTCCCATCTCGAAGAGTCTACTGTCTTTGCGAGGGATGCCCGCTATCTCGACTGAATAGTGCGTCCCGAAACAGGCAAGAAGTATTCAGATTTCCCGTCGCTTGTCAGGATACACCCGTACACATACCACGGTCAAAGCATAACATTACCTTAAAGTACTTTCTAAAGATTCTTCAATCTGCGAGTGAGCCAGCACATCGGTTACAAATTTTCTTAGGTCTTCAGCCAGAAGTTCAGGTTGTTCCATAGCGGCAAAGTGCCCACCTTTAGGCATTTTTGTCCATTGCTGAACATTAAAATATTTGTTTGCAAAGTCTTTCGGTGGTAAAAGATCTGTCTGGAATTCTGCCACCGCTGTCGGCACTTCAACCTTGTTTCCCGTCTTATCAAAAGGGTTAATTTTTTTTAGGGGGTTATACATGGTTTGCATGAGGTCCTTCGAGGCCTCAACATAATGCCGAAATGAGGAGTTAATGGTTTGCGTTACCCAATAGATAGTTACATTGGTCAGCAATTCATCTTTTGTAAAGCAACTTTCTATATCTCCATGGCAATCGCTCCAGTTATGAAATTTTTCTATGATCCATGCAGCCAAACCTGCCGGCGAATCATTTAATCCATAAGCCAAACTTTGTGGCTTTGTGCCTTGAATCATATTGTAAGCTCCCTCCATCATTTGCCACTTTTGTACGGCCTTGGAATATTTCTTTTCTTCCTTATCTAATTTGTCGGGATCTGCCGCAATGATGTGATGATACGGGATGTCGGTCAAATGAATACCCAGCAATGAGTCGGCATGATATAAGGCGATTTGCTCCGTAATAGTGGAGCCCAGGTCACCGCCATGTGCTACAAACTTTTTGTAACCCAATTCCTGGGTCAGCAGGTGGGTGAAAAGTTTGGCCAGACGCTTAGTATTCACTCCAGGTTTTGTTGGAATATCAGAGAACCCATGACCTGGTATAGAAGGAACAATTACGTCAAACGAAAAACCATTTTCGTCTGCTTTTATTAGTAAGGGGATGATCTTTAGAAACCGTACAAACGAATCAGGCCATCCATGTATTAAAAGTAGAGGTATTGAATGCTGTCCCTCCCCTTTCTGGTGAATATAATGCAACCCGATACCATCAACTGTTGTTTTAAAATGAGGAAAAGAATTCAGATATTCTTCCCGTTTTTTCCAATCAAATGCATTTTGCCAATAGTCACACAGTTCCTGTAAATAATTTTTGTTTGTACCGTGCTCCCATTTTGTATTTTCTACTTCATCTGTCCAGCGTGTATTTGCTAACCTGTTCTTCAGATCATCGAGAACTGATTGTTCAATATTAATATTAAATAGATGTTTCATGTTACTGTTTTTTAAACTAAACACAACAATCATTCCGCAAGGCCATTCCTTGAATCTTATAGTTTTAGGTGGTTTATGTGGGGAGATAATTCACTCAATCAAAAAATAGTGAGGGCCGTAGCTCTCCTGACAATTATCGGATGAATCCTGGCAGCGTTACGAAAGGCTGAGATTGCGTCGGCAACGACTACTTCTTTCAATTCAACTTTTGTTGCCTCGCAAGAACGTGTTCACAGGAAGGGTGTAGTCCAGTCGTACTGAGCACCCAACGTTCAAAATTGCAAAGACACTCCTGCCTCGCACAGTGTCATGTTTGAAAGCTCGCTTTAAATAACAGAAAACATCAACATAGGCGTAACATTTCGCACCTATGGCGCGAATGGTGACGTTGCGCCGTGTTGCTACCGACTTTGGGTCCCGATGGGACCATTGGTCACTCACATCAGGCAATTATCATTATATAACTACAAATGAACCTGCAACTCTAAACTCTAAACTTACAAGAATTCGCTACCCAATCAACAACTCCCGTTCAAGCATCCTGAGATCCTTTTTGTCAAAATACTTGTCTATCCACGCTTTTTCCTTTGTTCCATGTAAGTGGATTTCATCTTTCTTCCCATTTGTTGTCTTTTGCTGGGCCATAAACTGTGCATTGCGAAAATGAAAATGATCGACCAGCCGGATAGCTTCTATCGCAAAGGCGGTGACAGCGTCCTTATCCCTTATTTCAATAAGATTATCGCCATTGTTTTGTTCCGGGCCAAAGGCAAGATTACTGCTGCCGCAATACACCACAGGATTTTTCCCTTTGAAATTGAAATCAACAACAACAAATTTATGATGCACGCTGATGCCGGGTATGTTGCTTTCCTTTTCAAATGGCGGCGGCAATACGAATTGCCCGGGCTTTCCCGCCACACGTATGCCTCTTTTGCTTTCCGGTTTGTAAAGAAATATCTCGGTTTTATCGCCAATCACATCGGTTATGCCATACGTGAAGATCTTGTCTGATCTTACCTGCTCCTGTACCGCGCTTAGAATGTCACTGGCGCTATGATCATTCATGATAGCAAATAATACGTCGCTTTTTGCACCGAGGATCCGGGTCTTGATGAGCGCAAAGAACTTTTCGGCTATTTTTTTCTGGTGTGGTGAAAACCGGATAGTCATTTGCGGCAATTTCACCTCTTTGAGAACACTGTCATTGATCGCTTCATCCGTGTCGCCAAATTTGTCCATCAGCGCCTGTCCGAAGGAATTATCAAATACTTTTTCATATAAAGCGGCAATTTTATCGTTAGTGAAAATAATAACGTGGTTGGCATTAATATAAACCCCATTGGTGGAGAAATTGGTTGAACCTGTCAGCACTTTTACCGGCTTTCCATTCAATTTTTGAATAGATACTTTTGAATGAGCCAGTGAACCAAAATGTCCGCGTTCTATGCTTTTTTTATCCTTGGCCTGCTGCTTATACTGCTTTTCAAATTCCTGTTCGAAGCACCCCGGTTTTTTATGGTCCTTTGAATCATCCAGGATGACCCGGGCTCTCCCCTCCTTCGCCAGCTGGATGATAGAATTGCAGATAAACGGTTCGTCGAGGTCGAATGCAAAAACATCCATGCTCATCTTTGGATTGGCAATCGTTTCATTAAACATCTCAATAACCCGCTGTCTCGCCTGCCATCCCAGCCATTTGTGCTGGAATTCGAAAGTATAGTCTTTCAACTCAGGATTTTTTTGCTTATCCTTATCGGAAGGCCCTGATATTAAATTGGTGTCAAAGACCAGGTCCGTTTGATTCGGTCTCGTCTTGTTGTTAGATCCGAAATGCCGGGTATATGCCTGCGATTCGATAAATCCCCGGGTAAAACCTATTTGAAGATTGCCGGTTTTGTAAGGCGTTACTTCGAAAGGAAAACTTACTGTCAGCGTCTTATCCAGCGGTTGTAAAACGTCATTGATCATGTATCGTGGCGTCACATCATATTGGTAAGTTCCAAACACCATGTCATTAATATCATGATTGGTCTTGGGCGTATGTACCCAGCGAAAAGTCTGGAGGGGCGCTACATCCGTCAGTCGTGTTTCCAGTTTGGTAGGATCCAGGTTATTCTTTTTACATACGGCTTTATCGTAAGTAAACCTGTTGAAAAGAAAGAAAGGCGCTTTGTTGGTGCCGGGAGGTGTGACCTGGATTGTAAACCCGGTGAAATTATCTACAATCGATTGGTCAGATGGCAAGAAGTGTCATGGCATCACCCTGGTAGGCCCGCACGCTCACTAAGGTCCTGGCTCCTTTTTTTACCGTGGTAAGCTTGTCCATAGAAAATATTTGAGGTTTAATGAGAATGGTACACAAACCTTCCAAAAGGTTCATGCAATGATGTATGA
The DNA here is from genome assembly GCA_005884665.1 of Bacteroidota bacterium. Classification (GTDB taxonomy): domain Bacteria; phylum Bacteroidota; class Bacteroidia; order Chitinophagales; family Chitinophagaceae; genus VBAT01. The sequence continues at coordinate 8,696 of VBAT01000023.1, read as the reverse complement.
AAGCTAAACAAAATATATATTCAATCCTGGCCTGTTTTCACGGTGGTAACCGCGAGGAAAACCTGAGTTTTATACCGTTTTTCCATCAACGGATAATTATTTAAATGATCCTTTGCTTAGCTTTATCCAGTTATTAAAAATCTTCCTGACATGAAAAAATTATTATTTTTTGTTTTCTCCTGTCTTTACCTGGCATCTCAGGCACAGATGAAGGCCGATGATGTAAAGACATTTATCCTGAAGAATGGGATGAAATTCCTCGTTATCGAGGACAATTCCATTCCCAACGCCAACATGTACCTGTTTTACCGCGTAGGATCTCGAAACGAATACCAGGGCATAACAGGACTTTCCCATTTTTTCGAACATATGATGTTCAATGGCGCCAAAAAATACGGGCCGAAACAATTCGACCGCACGATGGAATTTAATGGCGGTTCTAACAATGCTTACACCACCGAGAATGTAACAGTTTATACCGACTTGTTCCCTGCCTCGGCTACTGAAGTGATCTTTGACCTGGAAGCTGACCGTATCGCAACCCTTAGCATAGATCCCAAAATGGTTGAAAGTGAAAGAGGAGTTGTTTTGTCTGAACGAAGCACGGGACTTGAAAATTCTCCCTGGAACATGCTGGGTCAGGCTGTGGTGGCGCAAGCTTTCCAGGAGCATCCTTATCACTGGCCTGTTATCGGTTATGAAGATGATATGAAAAACTGGAAACAAGGCGACCTCGAAAGATATTTCAAGACCTACTATGCACCCAACAATTGCGTGGTAGTTGTTTCTGGAAGCGTAAAGTTCGATGAAGTAAAGGCCCTGGCTGAAAAATATATCGAGCCAATACCGGCGCAACCCGATCCTCCCAAAGTTCATACGGTTGAACCTGCCCAAACTGGGGAAAGAAGGATCGTGATGCAAAAAGATGTTGCAACGCCCTACCTGAATATAGTTTATCATACTCCCAACTCAAAGAATGAGGATTATTATGCACTGACCCTGCTCAGCGATATTTTGAGCAGCGGTAAATCATCCCGTTTATATTCCGCGCTGGTCGATAAGAAACAGTTGGCTACACAGGTATTCACGGATTTTGGCCAAAGCTTCGATCCTTACCTTTTCGGATTCTATGCGATTGCGAGTAAGGGCATTAATGAGAATGACGTGGAAAAAGCCATCTACGAAGAGATAGAAAAGATCAAGAAAGAAGGTGTCGGGGAAAAAGAACTGCAGAAAGTAAAAAACCAGGAAGTCATTGGATTCTATAACCAGGTAGAAACGATCAACGGCAAATCAAACAATATCGGCACCTATGAAGTATTCTTTGGAGACTACCGGAAAATGTTTGATGCGCCGGCGCTCTACAATAAAGTCACTGTTGAAGATATCAAACGTGTGGCTAACAAATATTTTATTAAATCCAACCGGACCGTTGGCGTTTTAAAATCAAACACAGAAGAATAATAACATGAAAAATTTAAAATATATCCCATTGTTGCTGGGCCTTGCTTTATCTGTTCAATCCATTGCCCAGGATTATAAGCTTCCCCCTTATGAGAAATTCAAATTAAAGAATGGACTTACGGTGTACCTCATGGAACAACACGAGGTGCCGATGATGAATGTGTCGGTCATTCTGCCGGCTGGTGCTATTTATGATGGAGAGAAAGCGGGACTTGCATCGCTTACTGCTTCGGGGCTGAAATACGGAACTAAAAACTATCCCAAAGCCAGGCTCGACGAAGAACTGGATTTTATCGGTGCCAGCGTTAATACATCCGCTTCAAAGGAATCAGCTGGCCTGTCTGCAAAATTTGCTGTTAAGGATAAGGACAAGGTTTTGGAGATTATCAAAGAATTGCTTACCGAACCGGTTTTTGATACCGTAGAGTTTGCCAAAGAAAAGAAAAGAGTGCTGGTTGGCCTGGAGCAGGCAAAAGAAAGCCCACGATCGGTGATAGGGTCCTATTTTGACAAGTTCCTGTATGGCGATCACGTGTATGGCAATGTAGTACAGGGAAGGGTTTCTACCGTATCCGCAATAACCGTGAATGACCTGAAAAAATTTTACAAAGAAAATTATGTTCCGGTTGGATCAGCCATTGCGATTGTCGGTGATTTCAATGCAAAGGAGATGAAGGTTTTGGCTACTAAATTGTTTTCGGACTGGCAGGGAAAACAAACTGGCATTAACCTGGCCTCAAAACCGTTACCGGTTCCTCCGGCAAATCGTGTATTGCTGGTAAACAAAGATGATGCAAAGGAAACTACTTTTTATATCGGTGCTCCAGGCATCAGTCGCAACAATCCGGATTATGTGTCTATCGAAGTGGTCAATACCTTATTTGGCGGACGCTTTACATCCATGCTGAACGATGAACTTCGTGTAAACACAGGATTGACCTATGGAGCGAGCAGCCGCTTTGTTCCTTTAAAAAATGGTGGCAGTTTCGTTATCACCACTTTTACCGCTACCAGGACAACGGAGCCTGCAATAGATAAAGCGGTCGAGGTGCTGAACAAACTGCACCAAAATGGCATCGACGAAACTTCACTGGCTTCTGCAAAAAACTATGTCAAAGGACAGTTCCCTCCTCGTTACGAAACTTCGGGACAACTGGCCGGTTTGCTGACACAAATGTTCTGGTACAATTTTGACGAGTCATTCATCAATAATTTCCAGAAAAACGTAGATGGATTGACGGTAGAAAAAGCAAAAGAGATCATTGCCCGGTATTTTCCAAAAGATAAACTGCAATTCGTGATGGTGGGTAAATCTGCAGAGATAAAAAAGATAGCAGAGAAGTATGGGCCCGTCACAGAGGTACAAATTAAAGAAGATGTGAAGAAAGCGTTTTAATTTGATAATTAGACAATTTGAAAATGCTGGTCAGTTTATCAGTTGACTGCTTCTGCTGAATTAGCTAATCAACTAGTCTACCAATTAATAAGTTAACGTGAGAATAGAATTCTGGGCGATAGGAAAGAATCATGAACCGTCTGTAAAAACTGGTGTAGAGGATTTTACGGCGCGGGTAAATAAGTATTTCAAAGTTGCCTGGAATATTATACCGGTTCCAAAGAATGCTGGCATGTTAAGCGAGATGGACCTGAGAAAACGGGAAGGGGAAACTATCCTTGAATGGTTGCACAAAGATGATTATGTAGTGGCGTTGGATGAAAGGGGGAAGCAATTTACTTCTATTAAGCTGGCACAATTCATACAGGCGAGAGCGAATGAGAGCAGGAAAAAGCTGGTATTTATAATTGGCGGCGCATTCGGGCTGGATTCGGCGATATTAAAACGGGCTGATCATACCTGGAGCTTATCCGAATTGACATTTCCTCATCAACTGGTGCGATTGATAATTGCAGAACAGGTCTATCGGGCGTGTACTATTTTAAAAAATGAGAAATACCATCATCAATAAAAAGTTTATATTCGATGATCTGAAAAAATAGCCATGGATTTTTCGCTTACGCTCGTCATTGTTATAATCACCTGCATTGTTTCTATCGGCGCTTTCAACAATCATAAGATCATGAGTGATCTTATTTTTTATGGCCCTGCTATCAGCCAGCGCAATCAATGGTACCGCCTGATCACACATGGATTGATACACGCTGATATTCCTCATCTCTTCTTCAATATGTTCGCCCTGTATTCTTTTGGCACGGCCGTGGAAAAAGTATTTGATGCCAACTGTTTATTTGGCAATCTTGGAAGATTGATCTTTCTGATCTTATATATATCTGCATTGGCGGCAGCAAGCATACCCGACCTGATGAAATACAAGGATAGCTATCATTTCCAGAGTTTGGGTGCTTCGGGTGCGGTCTCGGCGGTCATTTTTGCATCGATTGTTGTCATGCCAAAAGTGGGTGTAGGTATTATCTTTATTCCGGGAGTTAGAATACCCGGTTACATTTTCGGTGTGCTGTATCTTATCATCTCCGCTTATCTTGATAGGCGTGGTGACAGCAATATCAATCACGGGGCCCATTTATGGGGAGCCATATATGGCCTGCTGTTTACAATCGCTCTCATTTATGCAATGGCGCAATTGGACCTGATCGAAAATTTCAAACAACAATTGGCGGCGGATGAACCGTTTATTCCTGCGTATTGCCATTGAATTTGAAAATTTGAAAATGGGATGGCAGTTTCCGATACTTCGAATGGGGAACGCAGATTGCCATGATGGCGGGATAAATTATGATCAGCGAAAATCCCGGCGTTTAATTTGAAAATGCAAGTAAAAACGCAGATTATCATGATGACACGATAGATTATGATCAGCGAAAATCTTAACAATCATATCAATCTGCGTTCTAACCTGTTGGCAGTTGCGGGTCATTTATTTGGATGGAAACTTATCTGTAATACAGGGCCTGTGGTTTTGGTGATTTTAAAACGTTCGTCGATCCTCATTCCTACTACCCAGATGATTTTTTTGTTCATTTCAACCACCCAGGTTTTTTCCTTGGCTGTTTTCGATAATTTTTGATCGATAAAAATACGGGCCAGCTTCTTTTTTTTCTTCATGCCTAGCGGGTAGAAATAGTCACCGGATTTCCATTTGCGCAATAGCAGGGGGAATTGGATATCCTTCGCGTCGAGGCAGGCAGTATGGTTACTGGTTACCGGTTCCTGATTACCGGTCTTCTCAATTCTAAGAATTCCTTCGGAAAATTGAATCTTGCCGTCTTTCTCTTCGATAATAATATTCTCTGCCAAGGGCGATAATGCAGGGCTGATAATAAACCAGTGCCGATGCTTAATGATCCTGAGATCGTCAGCAGGTGAATCGAGATAACTGCCGGAATCGGCGCCAGCCAACTTCAAGACCTCGTCTACCTGTTTTTCTGAAAAACCATAAGCGGCAATAATTTCATAAATGAGCGCCCTGTTATTGTATCCAAGTAATTGCCTGATCGGGATATGAATCTCCTCGCCTTTTTGCCTACAGAGCTTTTTCGTTATTTGTCCTACTGAAATTTTATACAGTCTTTCGATCTCACCGAAGCGATTGATATTATCAAGCAGGTTGTCTTTTACCTGGGGATAAACTTTACTGATCGCCGGAATGATCTCGTTGCGAAAAAAATTACGGGTGTATTTCGAAGATTGATTGGATGAATCTTCTACAAACTCCAGGTTATTTTCCCCGGCAAATTGCAACAGTTCCTCTTTAAAAAAAGGAAGCAGCGGTCTGCGCAGGAAAAATGCACGCAGGTTCCAGTTGCCTGCCTGGTCTCCAGCCATGGGTATGCCAGTCAAACCATGTAATCCTGTACCACGAAAAAAATTCATAGCTATTGTCTCAGCATTATCATCGGCATGATGGGCTGTCAGAACAAAGGACCGCTGATCCGCAACATGCCAGCCGGGTACTGATTTATTGGCGGCGGCGCCAGTTTCCTGTTTGGACTGTTGCATTTGCTCCTGTACTATCTTAAAGAACCAATCGTATCTCAATTCCCTGGCGGCTTCCTGGATAGATAGTTTTTTTTCTTTAGCATAGTTCGCTGTATCGAACCTGATAACCTTAACCTCAACCTGGTATCGTTCACCCAATTTTTTTACAAAATTCTCATCTCTTAAGCTTTCTTCTTCTCTTAGCCGGAAATTGCAATGGGCGATAATAAAATCATAGCCTGCCTGTTTGCAAAGTTCACACAGCACAACAGAGTCCACTCCCCCACTGACAGCAATCAGCAATTTATCTTTTGCAGAGAAAAGATTGTGTTGTGCGATAACCTTTTTAAATGATTCCAGTAATTTCATTACCACGATAATCAACAAAGAAACAAAATGTATTTTTGATTATGCCTGAAATATCAGAAAAGCCAACATGACAAGAATGGGCCTGCAGGATACTGATCACCCTTGATCTCTATTTGATCGCGGAAGGGTATTTCTCTTTTCTCTTAACCCATCACCAACTCATATCGCCGCTTATTCCCCAGAGTATTTTGTACGATGCAACTACTATCCAGATGAAAGAGGGCGTGGCTACGACTGTTGGCCTGGCTGCAGGGATTTGGCTTTATTTTTATAAAAAAAGAATCGCAGCGATAATTGTCCTTGGTCTTGCCGCAGCTTCCTGGGAGATCTTGGATTTGTTGTCTAGTATATGAGTTCTTCATACGCTCCCCTCAACTCGCCATATGCTTTGTTATCTCCAAGTTTCTTCGCTTCCTCCATGCCTTTTTCATAAACCTTAACAGCGCCATCGTTATCACGGTTCCTTTCCAAAAGTTTGGCGAGATGATAATACGAACCTACATAGCCCGGTTCACGCTCAATGATCGTTTCAAATAATCTCCTTGCCTCTCCATCATTACCCTGTTTAATGTATTCCAATGCCAGGGCGTGCTGAACAAAACTATCTGTTGGATCTGCTTTCAAAAATTCTTTCAATTTGTCGATCCTGTCCACGGTAAAAATTATTAAACAAGAATTATTAATTATTAAATCCCTTCCCTATCTTTGCGTTAGTTGCATAAACAACTATCTATCTCCCCTTGTTTCAGGGAATTTAAACGAATGCCGATGAAGATATTAGTTTGTATCAGTAAAACGCCGGATACCACGGCAAAAATAGCTTTCACCGATAACAGCACGAAATTCGATACCAATGGCGTACAGTGGATCATCAACCCTTACGACGAATGGTATGCGCTGGTTCGTGCGATCGAATTAAAAGAAAAAGATAGTTCTGCTGTAATTCATCTCGTCAATGTAGGTAGCGCAGATGCGGAGCCAATCATCCGGAAAGCGCTTGCACTGGGTGGCGATGAAGCCATCCGAGTAAATGCGGACAGCCATGACAGTTTCTTTGTTGCCTCCCAGATCGCTGAAGTCGCGAAGCAAGGCAACTATGACCTGGTATTTACCGGTAAGGAAACGATTGACTACAACGGGTCATCCATTGGAGGTATGGTAGCAGAACTGCTGGATCTTCCTTATGTATCGCTGGCGACAAAATTTGAATTGAGCGAAACAAAAGCCACGATCACCCGGGAGATTGAAGGTGGGGAAGAAAACTGCGAAGTAGAGCTGCCGGTTGTTGTCAGTGCACAAAAAGGAATGGCTGAACAAAGGATACCCAATATGCGAGGGATCATGGCGGCCAGGACAAAACCACTGAAAGTCGTTGAACCGACTTCAGTCACTCCGCTTACCAATGTTTCAGGCTTTGGCTTACCACCTGCCAAAGCAGGAGTAAAACTTGTATCGCCGGATAATGTGGAAGAACTGGTAAGATTATTACACGAAGAAGCAAAGGCTTTCTAACCTGCCTACCGGCAGGCAGGCCTTTCAATCTTTCAACCCTTAAACCTTTCAACATTCAACAATGTCTGTATTAATATTCATCGACACAAATGAAGGTCATGTAAAGAAAGCTTCCCTGGAAGTCATGAGCTATGGCGCCAAACTGGCGGATCAACTGGGTACTGTTGCTGAAGGCGTGGCCCTCGGAACGGTGACCGAAGATCTTTCGGCCCTTGGAAAATATGGCGTAAAAAAGATCCACCATGTCAATAATGATGTATTGAATCATTTCGATGCTCAGGTTTATACAAAAGTCATTGCCCAGGTCGCGGAAAAGACCGGGGCCGCCGTCGTTATTTTCTCTAACAATGTTGACGGCAAAGCCATCGCTCCCCGACTTTCGGCGCGACTGAAGGCTGGTTTGGTTTCTGGCGCAGTTGCATTGCCAGATACAGCTAATGGTTTTACTGTAAAGAAGAACGTATTTTCCGGAAAAGCTTTTGCCAATATAACCATCAATACAGCTATTAAGGTCATTGCGCTTAGTCCAAATGCTTACCAGGTGAAGACTGGTGGAGGAAGCGCGGAAGTTGTTCCGTTTACTACGAATGTTGAACCCGGTAAGATAAAAGTTACAAATGTCACTAAAGCCAGCGGTGAAGTGCCATTGACCGAGGCGGAAATAGTAGTGAGTGCAGGCAGAGGTATGAAAGGACCGGAAAATTGGGGTATGATTGAAGATCTCGCTCATGCCTTACATGCAGCTCTTGCATGTAGCCGTCCTGTCGCTGATGCACACTGGCGCCCACATAACGAACACGTGGGCCAGACAGGTATAGCTATTGCGCCGAATCTCTATATCGCAATTGGTATCTCAGGTGCCATTCAACATTTGGCGGGTGTGAACAGAAGTAAAGTCATCGTTGTTATCAATAAAGACCCCGAAGCTCCATTTTTCAAAGCGGCTGACTATGGAATTGTAGGGGACGCGTTTGAAGTCGTTCCGAAGTTTACTGAGGCGGTTAAGAAGTTGAAAGGATCATAACCTTTAAAAATCTGAATGCTGCTCCCGATAGCTATCGGGACGAAATTCGAAAAGGCACTCTGAACCAGGAAAATTCGCGCTAACATTTAATTCGATTTATAGTTCAATAGTCTCGCTGTTTTGAATTCGTATTTCAATTCCAATACCCCTATCTACCGCCAGGCAGGTACCGGATCCTAATTCGTCACCGTTCATCCAACTCATCTAAGCAATCCTGTTGTTTTTGGCAAGAAGTTAGTGTTACAAGGGCTAAAGGGAAACTAACCTCGGGGTATTTTGGTCATTGAAAGGACAGTTTTAAACCAGGGTAAAAAAAGAAAATCCAGTGCTGCAATTGGACAAAATTTCACCCTTCCGGGCCGGTTTTTTTCC
>VBAT01000075.1 GCA_005884665.1 Bacteroidota bacterium | reverse complement strand
GCTTTGCTGGCGGTGTGACGACTGCCATCAAAACGGTGAAACCCGACGTGAGAATTTGGGGAGTTGAAACTATAGGTGCTGATGCAATGACACAAGCGCTCGAAGTCGGCCGCCCCGTTCAACTTGAGTCAATCACGTCAATTGCAAAGACACTTGGTGCTCCTTCAGTTTCAGACAGAACCCTGGCATTAGCCCGCGAGCATTTAGAAGGAGTACTGGTTGTTTCAGATGGAGAAGCACTGCAAGCTTTAGAATTTATTCTTGAACGGTTGAAAATTTTAACGGAGCCTGCAGCATCCTGCACACTGGCCGCGGCTTCACGATTAAAAAATCAATTCAACCAGGACAGCAAACTAGTTCTAATCTTTTGTGGTGGAAATATTTCTTTGGCTGATTTGTGCAGGTATGTTAGTAAGAGTTTGTGATGGTGCTCCGGACTTTGCATTCCGAGCAGAAAGTTCAAATAGATCATAGGGCTGCTCACTAAACTGATCGTTAAAAAACATGAAGCAAGCTCACTCTTTCCCCCGCAACCTGTCAACACAATTCATCATCGAGCGGAATTGGTGATAGTTTCCCTTCCAGATATGTCCTTTTAATGCAGTTTTAATTTTCGGATCGATATCGATACCGTTGGCATACCAGTCGCCGTAAGTATGATCTATCATAAATGTTTGAATATATTTCCACTGTTGCTTGAATCTATCGAAATAATGCATGGGGTCGTTCGGAAAAAGAGCGCTCATCAGGAGCAGCGAATTCATTGCTTCTGCCTGCGACCACCAGTTCTTTTCTTTACTGATAATAGTAAGACGAGGTTTATTTTTAAAATAATATCCTGCATCATAAAAACCACCTGGTTTATCGTCCCACGCATTCTGTAGTGCATGATCCACCATTTGTTTTGCGATGCGCAACGTGGTAGTATCATTTTGTAGGTTTAATGTATGCGAAGCTTCGAGCAGCAGGTAACTTGTTTCGATATTGTGCCCAAAAGAAACATAATCGAGGCCGTGATGCGCCATAATGTATGCATCAGAGGAATCGCGGATCGATACCGGCGTCCAGTTGGGCTGGAAGAAAAGTGTAAGATAACCTTTGTTGCCTATCATGACATCACGGATGAGCAACAGCATTTCACGTAAGCGTTCGCGCAGCAGGTCGTTTGGCCACACAGCATATAGTTCTGTAAATGCTTCGAGCAAATGAATAGAACTGTTTTGATCTTTATATCCTGTTTCAGCAGTTGCCGGAGTATTTGCTGTTCGCTGTATTGGTGTGCCGTCTCGCTGCATATGCTGGTAATAACCCTTATGCAAAGGATCATGGCTGTGTTTCTCTAGCCACATGAATGCTTCCTGTGCAAAACTGAGTGCATTGGGATCGTTTGATAATTTGCAATAGGCTGCAAGTGCATAAACGCCAAATGCATTTCCGTAAGCATTCTTTGTTGAATCAATTACATTCCCTTTCCTTCCGACCATCGTATAAAAACCACCATAAGTTTTATCCCACATTACATCGTGCAAAAACTTATAACCATTTTGTGCAAGCGTTTTGTAATAAATAACACCAGGATAACGCATTGCTGCTTTTGACGTCGACCATGTATGCCTTGCCTGTGTAACAATAAATTTATCCTGATCTCCTGTTGGTTTGAAATCATAAGTAAAAGTGGTGATGAATCCGCCGTATAACGTGTCGTTATTTTGCGGATACCATTTATTAAGCATTTCATGTTGAATGGAATTTTCTATTTCCTTTGCGATCTGTAAACGTTTTTCTTTATTGTTTTGGGCGAAGGCGATCGATGTGACTAGTAAAAAAAATATGAAAAAAATAGTTTTCATATATGTTGTGTTACAACTTTTGATAACTCCTGGTTTTGAATAAAGCTTCTATCTTTTACTGAAACCATAGTGATGATCGGGAGGATTTAGGAGGGCTTGTTCAACTAAACGTCCTGTCATGCGAACGTCTGTCATTCCATTGAGGCGTTGGTTCAAAATAAGTTTTGTCTGAAGGATGCAAATGTTGTTTTACCACTTCATCATTTAATTCAATGCCCAAACCCGGTGCTGATAAAGGAAGATTCGCAAAGCCTTTTGTAATTAACTTTCTTCCGTCGGTTGTTTTGACTAAACTTTCCCACCATGGCAGATCAATGGAATGATGTTCTAATGCCAAAAAATTCTGCGTGGCTGCAGCACAATGCACACCAGCCATAAATGAAATGGGTGTACCAGCCTGGTGCATGGCCATCGCGATGCCGTGTTCTTCTGCATAATCACCTATTCTTTTTGTTTCAAGCAAGCCACCCGAGGTTGCAAGATCAGGATGGACAATATCCACTGCGTGATTATCAATAAGCGGTTTAAAACTTTTGAGCAGGTAAATATCTTCACCAGTAAGGCAGGGTGTTTCCAGTGCATCCGATAACATTTTCCATTGATCAGTATATTCACACGAGATCACGTCTTCCAGCCAGGCAAGGCGGTATCGTTCCAATCGTCTACCCAAACGAATAGCATTGTTCACATCAAAATGCCCGTAATGATCGGAAGAGAGCGGAATATCATAACCCAACATATTTCTTACATTTTCTACAAGTTGAGCCAATTCATCCAAACCTTTATCTGTTATCTGTATTTGCGTAAAAGGATGTAATGTATTTCCATACGACATAGGATCATTCAAATTGCCCCATTGCTGCAGATCACCCTGGTCGTTTTGCCAGAATTGATCGTTCACCAAGGAGCCTGGTTTTCCTTTCAGTTCGTTGATGCCTAAATCCATTTTCAAC
>VBAT01000001.1 GCA_005884665.1 Bacteroidota bacterium | reverse complement strand
AATGGTCAGGCATTGGTCTGCCCTGGGACGAAGCAGTGCAGATGCACTTCAACAAGGCTTTCTCGAACGCAACGGCAAATTGTCTATCGATAACCAGCAACCTGTTTCGGGTTGGTTACTCGAAGTGGAAGCAAAAACTATAGACATCCTGCTGCAAAAAATACCATGGGGTTTTGGGACGATCAAATTGCCGTGGATGACAAAGATGTTGAGGACAGAATGGCAGGGATATTTGTAGAGAAACCCTGGTGTTAAAGCGTAAGTAAATATTTTTTTAATCAATAAACCTACACGATCATGAAACGCTCATTTAAAGTTGCAAACTATTTGGTTGCTTCTTTGATCTTATTGAGTTTGATGCCGGTTTTTTTACAGGCTCAGACGATCAATCTGCCCGCCGGATATAAGGATGTTACGGAAGACGATGGTTTTGGTGGCACGCAGCATGTTTATATTACAACAATTGCGGAAAGTAGTACAACCTACACTGTCGATTTCAATCATACAGGAGGAACAGGATCGCCGACCTGGTCGGCAAGTTCGATATCCTGTTCGCCTGGGGCATGTCCAGCCGGTATAGCGATTGACGCTACAACTGGTATATTATCCTTTGTCCCCAATACGTCAACGGCTATAACTATGAATGTTACTGTGGTTGCAGGAGGAACTCCAGTTACACAACTCGTAAGAATTACAATACGAAAACCAATTGACCTGGTGCTTGTGCTGGACAAATCGGGGAGTATGGACGCAACCACAATAGGTTCAACTACGCGTTGGCAGGCCCTCGTAAAAGCTGTACAGGCATTTGTAGACAAATTTGAAGAATTCAGGATAGATGGTGATCGCATTGGCATAAGTTATTTTCATACTGTCGTGCAAAATGGACTTGGTACGGGTGCAGAACCATTTATCAGTATCAGGCCTACCGCACCCTCATCGAGACTACAGGTGGATAGCAGCCTTGGAAAACATGGACCGGACGGAGCAACTGCAATGGGAGAAGGAGTGATTGATGCTAAGGCAAAACTTACTGTTACTACAAAAACAAGAATTGAATTGCTTTTTACGGATGGCGAACAGAATTATCCGTACGGCACGGCGAGACTCGTAGCGGCTACAGGCGATAAGCTTGGTGATGGAACAGCCATTAATACTGGCCCGGGTAGCAGTGCAGGTAGCATCAAAATCTATACAATAGGAATTGGTGCGGAAGGCTCATTGCCGCTCGTTTTATCGGCAATAGCCTCAGCTAACCGCGGAAGATTCTGGACCACACAAACAGGTGCCGACGGCGCATTTGTCACCGACTTTACCAGTGCATTTGCTTCTATACTCTCCCAGTTCAGTCCCCAGATACTTGGCACTTACAATGGTCAGCTGACCGGGACCCAGCTGTCTGATTCTGTAATATTCAATTGCAACAGTAGTACTGACAAACTGCTTTTCGAAGTATATGGTTCGGGAAGATTGCAGGTAAGTATCGAAAAGAATAATAAAGTTGTTCTGCCTTCTTTAGTAAGAACCGGATCCGACTACCGAATATATGTTTATAATTTCCCGCATTCGGATACCACTTTAAAACCTGGCGGTAAATGGAAAGTAAAGGTTAGAACAGCAATTAACTTAAGCTCCGTCAATGTCGCCGGCACCGGTAATGCTCTGGGCGCGTTTGAGGTGGTCGCTATCACTGATGATCACTGGTTCGATTATACTTGTTCGACAGGCGCCACAAATTTCAAAACAGGGGATGAACTTAAACCTGTTGTCAAACTTAGTCACGGTACAACTGCCATTACTAAGGCACATGTGCATGCAATCCTCTTAAAGCCCGGTCAAACGCTGGGAAATTTATTAGCCACAACAAATATTGCAATACCGCCTGTTTCAGGACTCGACACTTCATCCGCTGGAGTTAGAAAATATGAACAATTGCTGAATGACCCCGCTTTTTTAGCTAAGATGCTTCCTAAAGAACAATCATTCGATTTAGCTCATACCAGCGACGGTTCTTACACTGCCTCGGGCGGAAAACTGGATACTTCCGGAGTATACCGGCTCATCATTTTTATCAGCGATACCTTATCCAACGGCGATATAGTCCAGCGTCGTGATGAACAGGCATTGTATGTTCTGTTTTCCGATATTGACCTGTCAGCATCAAATGCTGTATTGACCGGTAGCGGTAACAACTGGGTCCTGCAAATAACGCCTATGACAAACCAGCACCTCCTGGTCGGTCCCGCGTTTCACCAGGTATTCTCAGTAACAGGTACCGACGTTGTACTCCAGGATGTAATTGACATGGGTGATGGAAGTTATCAATTAAAAATTGTGGGGAGTTCAGGCAAAAATGTAAATATTTCCATCCTGGATGTTCCAATATATAAAGGTGAGCTCGGTAATATCAGCTGTTATGGTCCGAATGCCAGTTTGTGGCAAAAAATCAAATGCTGGCTGATAAGAATGGGTTTACCGGCCTGGTCGATTTGGATCATAATGCTGTTACTCCTGTTGCTGTTGATATGGATACTCAGGAAACTACTTAAAAAATGATACTCCGCCATTGCGCAAGGAACAATTAGTGATAAAAGAATGAGCTTTTAATGAAATCATCCGAGCAAAAGACCAGTTCGAGTTCGCGGCATTCGCGGGACAATGATAATAGATCGTTTTTTTCAAAAACGAAAGGAGAGTCTCATAGCCAGGATCAACCAGGATCGACACCATTTTTCCCCGTACAATCCAAACTCGAAATAAATCCTTCGGATGACGTATATGAAAAAGAAGCGGATGCGATGGCCGATAAGGTTATGCAACATGAGCATTCAACGCCACCCGCTAATCCCGAGGACGCCAACAATAATGGCGACAACAGGATAAAAGCGACATCACTGAATAATAAGATTAGTCGTTTACAAAGAAAGCGAGCATTTGAAAGTCCAACACCGCTTGAACTCAATACGGCTAATCTTTCACCCAGTGATGAAATGCCTCTGCAACGTAAAGCACAGGATGGCTCCACATCAGGCGAAGCTGATTCCATCGATTCAGCGATCCAGTCGTCCAGGGGTGGGGGTACATCCCTGCCAAATGATACAAGAGAAAAAATGGAATCCGGCTTTGATACTGATTTCAGTAACGTGAAAGTCCATTCGGATAAAGATGCCGCCCAAATGAGTGACCAGATCGGCGCAAAGGCATTCACACATGGCAATGATATCTATTTTAATAAAGGAGAATACAATCCGGGCACATCTTCAGGTGATCATTTACTGGCGCATGAACTAACGCATACGGTGCAGCAGGGCGCTTCCCCCGCAAAGAGTGTGCAACGGAAACCAGGCGATGACACAGCGGGAGGTGAAACAAATCCACATGAAGGCAAGGCAGGAAAAGTAACTCGCAATGGGAACACTTATGAATTGGAAGTGGCAAAGGTCAATGTACCGAAGTTTAAACTGAAGGATACCAAAAAAGAAAACTTGAAAATCCCGACGGTAGAAAGGGATAATAAGCAGGTGGAAAAATGGGAAACCCAGATGCTTGCGGAGAACAGCGGGAAATTGAACGACATGGTAGAGAAACTGATTGCGCAAACTACACCGGTCGGTGAAAAAAAAGACATTTATGTTTTTAAATATAAGGGGGGTAGGGTGATCGGTACGAAAGAAGAATTAAAGAAAAAGCTTGCAAGACCATTTTGGGATGGGGCAGGAAAAGGTCATCCTTTTCATGTTGACCATATCCACGAGTTCCAGTTGGGTGGCCCTGATGATTACTCCAATTTCTGGTTGCTTGACGCCACGATCAATATAAAATCGGGAGGAGCAGTCAAAAAAGAAAAGGATGAGAAGATCAAAGCTCTTATAGACGAAGCCCATAAAAAAAGTAATTTTTGGAAAAAGGCAAAACCCGATGTGGATGAAGTAAAAGGGGGTGGCCGCTACAAGGTAACTTTTAAGGAAAAGGGTGGCGATCTAAAAGGAGTACCAGAGCCAAAGGAAGGAGAAGATTTATACAAGAAAGAAGATATTACCGGCGGTGCTGCTATCCAAAACCTCAAAGGTGCTTCCAAACAGGATCTTAAAGAGCTGGGAGTAGACGGAAGCAAAGATGAAATTACACTGTTCCTGCGCCAGGGCGGTGGTAAACCCTATAAATTAAAATTGGATGGATCTACAGTGATAAGGGTTGGAAGCCTTTCCCTGATAGCAACCAAAGATTCTATCAAGACAGGCGATGATGGGGTAATAAAGAGCGGAAGTACCATGAAGGTACAGGTGTTTAAGGATGGAGATAAAATCAATAAGATATTAAAGACAAAAAAAGGCGAACCTAAAGAGTTTCCTGTGGATGTATACTCTCTCCAGGGTTTGCCAAACGTCGGTTATTTAAATTCACAGGACTGGAGTAAAGATTTCAAAAAAAGATTTGAAGTGGCTGGACTCAGCCCGATCGAAGTCCTCCAACTGGACGTTGATGACAAAGATGGAATAGTGATGCGCGCGAAAATTTTGCCTACCATTCCTATAATTGACAAGGCCAACATTGAATTTGTCGTTCGTGGCAATGAGTTTTACCTCGAAAAGGTTTTTACAGCGGAAGAAATAAAAGTTCCTTCTCCCTTTAAGATCAACGGGCTTAGTCTTGCAATCAGGGCCGGAACGATAGGCATTGAATTTGAAGGCTATCTCAATTTTTCAATTGAGAAAGTGGGAGAAGGCTCTATAAGGGCCAAGGTTAACAGCAAGGGTAAGGTCGAATTTGAAGGTGAATTCAATTTCGATAGCAAAACATTCAATCCCGCCCAGGTCAAGCTAAGCTATATCGATGGTAAATGGTCGATCGAAGGGCATCTTGGTGTGGCCGCCGGCGCTGTCAAAGGTGTGAAGGAAGCCCATTTGACTGTTAAGTATGATGGCACTACTATTAGCTTCAACGGGGATGGTAAGTTGGATGTACCCGGAGTTGATTCGGTAGTATTTGCCGGCAGTTATACCGAAGGAGTCGGGTTCAAGTTAACGGCTACGGCAACACTGAAGAAAATGACGGGAATTAAATCGGGATCGGTAACAGTAACCATCTTCAATAAGGCCGATGGCCCCGTCATCTTAGGCTTATCCGGTACAGCCGTTCCTGATTTTCCACCTGTGCCGGGCTTAGGCGATATCACATTGAAGGTTTTCTATGAAGATGGCGTCTTTGACGTTAATGCCAAAGTGAATTATAAAAAAGGAAGATTCGATGGCACGGTTGAGTTGGGTGTTACCAACAAAGCAGTAGATGAAAAAGGACAGCCACAGGGAGAACCACAAAAAGGCGACCTGGTGATCTACGGATTTGGCCAGTTAACCGTCGATCTTTTCAAAGGAAGCAAGGGTACCATTAGTGTAAGGATAACGCCGGATAAACAATTCCTTGTTGCCGGTAGCTTCACCGTGAAAGACCTCAAACCATTTGGTGAAGGAGTCGATATTCACAAAAAGATAGTTGAATTTCCTGCGATCAAAATTCCCATCGTCGGTGTTCCCGGTGTCAGCATATTTTTTGAGATCAGTGGCGGAGCCTATTTCAATTTCAAGTGGGATCCCCTGGTATTGAAAGAACTTACAATCGCATTCACCGAAACGAATATAAATGAGTTAGAAACCGCACAGGTAAATATTCATGGTGAGGTTGGATCAAAAGCAGTAGCTGAAGCTTATATGGAAATAAAAGCTTCACTCGGCGCCCAGGTTTTGATAGCGGAAATAAAGGGTTCACTGGCAGGAGATGCAGGTATTGGAGTTGAAGCCGAGGCGGGTGGAAAGCTGGATGCTACCTGGAACAATGAAAAAGGATTGCAACTAAAAGAGATCAATGCATTTGTATCGGTAAACCCGAAAGCTATTTTCCGGTTGAAAGGCAGCATCAGTGTTGATCTTGATTTATGGCTAACGACCATCAACCTGTATTATAAGGAATGGATACTGGCTGAAGGATCGGCAGATCTCAGTGGTTTATCATTGAAAGTTAATTTCCCATTGAAATTTGATGAAAATGGAGATCTTATCAGGCCCGGTTTCGAACAACTGAATATTGAAAAACCTGATTTCTCAGGCGACCAGGGCAAAGCTGCGCTCGATGGAGGTATCAATGGCGAAGCTCAAAAAGAACGCAAACTCGCTAAAGATAAATTGCGGGCACAAATCGCCGAGGATATGCGCAAAGCCCGCGGTGATGATGATTTCTCGCCGACAGAATATGCCAAAAAAATGCAGAAAAAATACAAGGAAGACGAAGATATGAAAGCATTCATCATGGACTCCGTGGAAGAAGAAGTAAAAATCCAGGAATATGAACAGTTTGATGAACTCAAAAACGAATTGAGAAAATCTGAGATGCCTCTGAACTCAAAGATAGCAAGAGCGATGGTGTTTAAAATGTTCCGTGCCCGCATTTCCCCCGGGGATTATGATGCATTTATTGAAGAGCTCAGGACGATCGAAAAACAAAAACAGGAAGCAGCCAATCCGCCGAAACAGGAACCGGCAGCTGCGTCAACTATTTAATGACTTTAAAAAATGATTTTATGGGTGTAAGAAGATCCCGCGCAAGACGCAAACCACCACCGGAAAGGAAGAGACCTTTTTTTGATAAACAAAACAGTGAACAACCTACGTTCTTCAGCGCTAATTCAATTCAACGGAAATTGAATGTGAGCAAGCCAGGTGACCCGGCGGAAAAAGAAGCCGATTCGGCTGCGAAAAATGTAATGCAGGTGCAAAAAGCCGAAAAGAAGGAAGAAGAAAAGCCGGTACAGAAGGCTGATAAGAAAGAAGAGGAAAAGCCCGTTCAAAAAGAAGAAAAAAAAGAGGATGAAAAAGTAAGCAAGGCGGAAAAAAAAGAAGAAGAGAAGCCAGTACAGAAAGCAGAAAAAAAAGAAGAGGAAAAGCCAGTGCAGAAAGCGGAAAAGAAGGAAGAAGAAAAGCCGGTACAAAAGGCCGATAAAAAAGAAGAAGATAAACCTGTTCAAAAAGCCGACAAGGAAGAGGAAGCTCCAGTACAGGCAAAAACAGATCCCCGTATACAGAAAGCGGCGATGGGGGATGATGTGGAAATGCAGGACGATGCCGCGCCTTCATTTGAAAGCTTGCTTTCAAAAAGAAAAGGCATGGGCTTCGCGTTACCGGATGAACTGCGTAGAGACATGGAAGGAAAGTTCCGGACCAGTTTTAAAGATGTACGCATTCATACCGATAAAGAAGCAGGCGAAATGTGTGAAGCGATCCATGCATTGGCATTTGCGCATGGCCATGATATTTATTTCAATGAAGGAATGTACAATCCCGAAGCGTTGTCAGGAAGAGAATTGCTGGCCCATGAATTAGCGCATATTGTGCAACAGAATGGATAAACAAACCAGGCATCAGAACCAAGAACCAAATAACAAGAACCAAAAATCAAATAAATTAGAAATAATAATCAAAAATTTCAAAACTGCGTTCTCCGACACAACTTTTTGATTTTTAACTTAAGTTTTGTGGCTTATTTGGATCTTGTTTCTTGGATCTTGAGATACAATTTATAAATATGTTACCCGAAGTGCATTATAAACCTGCGTCTGCCAGGATAGACCCGTCCTTATCGGATATCAATTATTATTTCGATATGCTGGGTGAGCTTATACAGGCCCGCGTGCGAGCGCATTTTGCTGGCATTAAAGAAAGTTCGACCTATTTCCTGCCAGCATTTGATCATGGAACGGACCCTCTATCACGATTTGTGAGAAAGAACAAGCTCACCATCGAAGAGCACTATCTTCTTCTCATCGCACTTACTCCGCATGTTCGTCCGGAATTTTTTGACGAGAAGATACAGGAAGCTTTACCACAGCCCGGTGATTTCCCTGCAATAGGGGGTGTTCGCGGCAAGCAGTTCCGTGGATTTTTGCCAACCGGTGAAACGGTATTGTTTCTACTGGCTGGAGAAAACTGGTGTGCCTGCCAGGAACTATTTCATCGTTTGTTTGGGCCCGAGCACCTATTTGCAAAAAAGAGGATAGTATGGCTGGAAGCTCCACCAGATGGGGAGCCACTCATGAGTGGCAAACTGATAATAAGTCCATCCCTGGTTACTTATTTTACAACAGGCCGTGAATATCTTCCTCATTACAGTTCCAATTTCCCTGCTCATCAACTGCACACATCCATGCAATGGAATGACATGGTATTAAATCCTAACGTCAGGCAACAGATACACGAGATAAGGTCATGGTTTTTTTATAGCAGGAAATTGATGAACCGGTTTGGAATGAAAAAGAAACTAAACCCAGGTTACAGGGCTTTGTTCTTTGGTCCTCCCGGCACCGGCAAAACACTTTGTGCCAGTTTGCTGGGAAAAGAATTCAGGAAATGCATTTTCCGGGTTGATCTTTCGAATCTTGTATCCAAATATATTGGAGAAACGGAGAAAAATCTTGCGCGGCTTTTTGATGAAGCGGAATATAAAAACTGGATACTCTTCTTCGATGAAGCGGATGCTCTTTTTGGTAAAAGAACGCAGGTGAAGGATGCGCACGATCGTTATGCCAACCAGGAAGTATCGTATCTCATGCAAAGAATAGAAGGCTTTGAAGGCCTGGTAATCCTTGCCAGTAATTTGAAAACAAATATTGATGAAGCATTTGCCCGGCGGTTTCAATCCATTATTTACTTTCCCTATCCAAGTCCGGAAGAGCAATTGCAGATCTGGCAGAAAGCTTTTCCCCGCCAGCTTAAACCAGCTTCTGAGGGCGACCTTCTCTATGTCTCGCAACGTTATAAACTTTCCGGTGCGAACATTATGAATATTGTGCAGTACTGCTGCCTTTCGGCCATGGAACAGAAAATTCAGGAAATTCCTATTACACTGCTTAAACTGGGCATACAGCGTGAATTGTCAAAAGAAGGGAAGGCAGTCTGAAAGAAGGATAATTTGGGAATAACACTCTCTACTTGTGAATACTAACCCGGCGGTAACGTTGTCATAATATTCCGGTAATGATTTCGTTGAAAACCTGTGCACAGTAACATTCCGGTAATCCTGGCGTAACAATTTAATAATTCAACTGTTAGTAATTTAAAGAAGAACTTCGGAGAGAGAGAACGCAGATGATTATGATGAAATATGATCTGCGGATATCTTAACGATCATATTAATCAGCGTACTAATTATAATTAATATGAAAGCAGGACTTGTTATTTTTAATGGTATCCAGTTTCATGACTATCATGCCAGTCGTGCCATAGATTGGGCGGCAAAAAATAATAGCGGGTTGTTGGGTCTTTTTATTCACTCAGCCAAGGAACCGCCTGAAGGTTACGTGTTTCCCAGCGATATCGATCCTGCCGAGAATGTCTTCAATAAGACCGATGCTAAAAAAAATAATCTGAATGTTATCCATACCCAGGTTAATCTTTTCGCTGATATGGCCAAGGGGAAAAATGTTTCGGTAGATACCCGGGAATTGGAAGACCCGTCGTTGAAGGAATTGCTGGGGTTTACAAAAAAAGCAGAGATATTATTTCTTGATGACGAATATGATCAGAGCTTTATTCTTGCTGTCACCAGCTTCAGACTTAAAGACCTGGTGCAGGAATCGGCCTGCCCGGTTGAAACTGTCCGCGACAATCGCTGAATCCCATTCATGATAAACATCCAGTTCAGGTATGCGAAAGGATTTCCCGCTGATCCCATTGCCGAAGGATCTCATAGAGTAAATATCAACCGGCAGTTATCTGAATTCGCAAAAGAGCTCATCCACGAAAATGCAGTGGTGGAATGCCGGATAAATGAAGACGGATCAGTGCGGTTAACATTCAGGAACATCAGCGCACAGTTGCACAAGAAAGTTGTCGAGGAGTTGAATCGTTTTGAACAATAAAAAAAGAACGCTGGGAAAGCATTCTTTGCAAATTTTGTTTAAAAGACATTAGGCCGTCTTATGAATGTGCGATTCTGTTGGTTGCTCGATCTTCTTTTTTACGGGTTTAACTCCGGTTCCGTATACTGATTTTACGATATCAACTGCAAACAACTTGCTGGTTTTTTTCAGTTTCTTTTCAAACTTCTTCTCATTCTTCCCTGTCTTAAATTCAGCCAGAGCTGCTGCCAGCTTATCATATATTTTCTGGCGGGCTTCCTTGCGGATTGTCTTTTTCGAAGCGGCTTTTTTGTTACTCATCCTGGTAATATTTTGATAACACAAAAATAATACCCCCGTAAAATGTGCAATGTTAAGTTTTGCCTACCCGCCAAAATTTAATATTGGGGTAATCGCTCTGAACTCCTTAATTATCAATTAAAACCCTGTTTATGCGACTGTCTTTCATGAATGCGATCCGCAAAAATGCAGTTGTGACTATTACGGGTAAACGCTTCACTCCGGGGTATTGCTCCGCCAAAACCTCCATACAAGGAGGTAACTTAAATAGGTTTCCGGTTACTGAAGGCACAAGTGTCTACAGCGTCATTAAGGGAATTGTAAGCTTGGGTTCAGGTATATTTTCTGAAAAGGACATGAATTAATGAGATGATAATCCTGGCATAAAGGAATGTTCATATTGCTTCAATCATTTTGTGTTTTGGCACGTTAAACAGTGAATCTATGTTATTCGTCCCGGTTCCCCGGGACGATTTTATTTAAAGGTTCCGCGAGTTCGTCCTAATTTAAAAAGCCTTTTTAGATAAGAAACAAACTTGGATTAATTGAGCCCTCTGGCCATTGTCGAGGGCTTTGAATTTTCATGCCATTGGTTTCTTAACTTTAAAAGTATTTCTACAAAATGCCTGGCTATTATGCGTTGGAAATGTATCATCATCCTGTTTTTACCTATCCTTGTATCTGCACAAATAACACCGCGCAATTTGTTGCAAAAGAATTGCCCACCGGGACGGCTACACCAGGTATTACTTTCGCAAAATAGCTTTCATCCTTTTCCACAAACCCCGCAGCAATGGAAGACGGTTTTACCAGACAGTATGATCCAGGTGCTGGTAAAAAACGGCGAAGCAGCATTAAAGGAGGAGTTTCCCAATGTCCCTGCTTCGGTTACACTTGATTTTTCACGGAATGGCAACAGGACCCGTTATGAAAATATTGTGTTTGCCAAACGCAACCGGCTTTGGAACCTTGTACTGGCAGAATCCATTGAAGGGAAAAAACGATTTATCGATGCGATCATCAATGGTATCTGGTCAATCTCGGAAGAAAGTTTTTGGGGCGCCAGCGCTCATTTGTTTTTACAAAAAGCGGGCACAGGATTGCCTGACGTGGAAGATCCTGTTGTAGATCTCTTTGCGGCAGAGACAGCAGCCACCCTGGCATTTGCAGATTATTTTGTCGGCCCGCAACTCGACAGTATTTCTCCATTGATTCGACGCCGCATCTATCACGAAGTGAATCATCGAATTTTTATCCCGATGCAGACCGCAAAATATGAATGGATGCATTATGGTGATACGAGCGCCAAACTGAATAACTGGACGCCCTGGATCATGTCCAATTATCTTTCCACGGTATTATTGTTAGAAAAAGATCAGGATAGGAGAGAAGAATATGTTTCAAAAGCCATTAAACTCACCGACCAGTATATAAATGGTATTGGGGATGATGGGGGATGTGAAGAAGGACCGCATTACTGGACATTCGGTACCGGTTGTGTTCTTGATGTATTGGACCTGCTTGGCAGTGCGAGTAATGGCAGCATTGATATTTACCAGCAGGCAATCATCCGGAATATGGGCGCCTACATTTATCGCACACATATCAGCGGCAATTATTATGTGGATGTTGCCGATTCACACCCGGAAGTATACCCTGAAGCAATAATGGTCTGGAGATTTGGAAAGTTAGTAAAGGATGAAACACTTACCAGCTTTGGGTCCTGGCTTTTCCGCAATGGGGCCAATAACATCAACCCAAGTTTTCATCGGTCCCGGGCATTATATGACATGGTCCATCTTGCATCGGTTATACCTGCCGCAGGAGTATTTCACGAAAATATTTCGTCATGGCTACCGGATGTTCAATTGAGATTGTCCAATGGTTTATTTGTGGCTGCGCATGGTGGAAATAATGGGGAAAGCCATAACCATAACGATGTGGGCGATTTTATCGTTTATGCCAGCGGTGATCCCGTGATCATTGATGTCGGTTCCGGGACCTACACGGCAAAAACGTTCTCAAAAGACCGGTACACGATCTGGTTTAATACATCTGCCTATCACAACCTGCCCATTTTAAATGGCGTGCAGCAATCAGATGGACCGAAATTCGCCGCACGTAATGTTTTATATAAAAAAGATAGTAATACAGCAATGCTGGAAATGGATATAGCCCCGGCATATTCGGCCGGAGCAGGGCTTGGAACATGGAAGCGAACGATTACCGCGGGGAAAGAGAAGGTGATCATCAATGACAATTTCCAGGCAAAAGCCGCTATAACAGTCGCTCAAACATTCATGACCGTTTGTGAAGCAGACATCAGCACATCGGGACTGATCGTTTTTACAACCGCACACGGAAAAAAAGTTTCATTGAAATATGGGAAAGAATGGCAGGCTACAAAGGAATTGGTTCCATTAATCACTGAAGAAGACCAGGGAATAAAAGCGACCTGGCGCAACCAGCCGATCACAAGGATATTACTAACCCTAAAATCATCTGCGTCCCAGGGGAAATATCAATACATTATTGCTAGCGGAAACTGAACTAACTTTACATACTATTACCCGAAAACAAACCGTGATTGAATATGCGTACGAAAATTTCCCACCATTTACGGACCATTTGTTATAGTTTGACCTTTATTGCTGTTTTGCCTGTCATGGGTCAAAAAAAGAAGTCGCCCGGGGTAGATACGCTCGCGATCGAAAAGACTACCGGCATAAAGGGTAAATACAATAACGGTGAGTACAAGATCACCATACCGCAAAACGATCTCAATGTAGAAGTCGATGGATTTAAGATCATTCCTCCCATGGGATTGGGTACCTGGATAGTTTTTACTCCTGTAAAAAATGGAACGATGATCATGGGGGATATTGTCCTTACTGAGAATGACCTTAAACCGGTTCAACAGGAAGTAATAAGGCAGGGATTGACTATTACAGCCATTCACAATCATTTCGTGCGCAATCACCCCAACATTCTTTATATGCATATCGGAGGAACCGGGTCTACTGATGAAATGGCCAGGAAAGCAAAAGCGGTATTAGATAAAGTTGCGGAATCGAGAGGTCACAATCCCGCTTCTTCTTCTGTCGCCGATGTTGCCTATAGCCTCGACAGCAAAAAGCTGGATGATATTTTAGGTTATAAGGGTGAGATGAGCAAAGGCGTTTATAAATATACCATCGGGCGCCCCGATGTATCCTTAAAAGAGCATGGAACAACGATAACTACCTATGCCGGGTTCAATACCTGGGCTGCTTTCCAGGGTAGTCCTGATCATGCCGCAGTAGCAGGAGATTTTACCATGCTTGAAGATGAAGTCGCTCCTGTTATCAAAGCACTTATTGAAAATGGTGTTGAAGTCGTCGCCGTTCACAATCATATGGTGCACGAGCAACCTAAGATATTTTTTCTCCATTATTGGGGCGTAGGAAATGCCGAGCAACTTGCGCGGGGATTAAAAGCAGCGCTGGATCAAACGGGGAAAAAACACGAGGCTATGAGAATGTGATGCAATATTTCATACCGCGATAAATTGCCGTCACCGGCGTTATGAATGCTGGCGGGTTATCAGTATTTTACCAGCAGTTGTCACCAAACGAATCAACCAAAGAGAATGCCACCGTATTTTGCATTAGCAGTTATGTGGGTGTCTGCCTGGTTAATCTTTTTTATATTCCGCAAACAGGAGCGGCAAAAAATGTTAACCATGAGCCTGGCTGTTCTTCCTTTTGCATTTTTTGATTATTATTCTCAACCCTCCTATTGGCACCCGCAAACACTATTCTCCATGCCAGTTGGTATTGAAGGAATATTGTTTGGATTTTCATTCGGAGGCGTAGCAGCGGTTATTTATCCTGCAGAAGAGGATAAAAGAAGCGAAGCAGTAAATATTATTGATCTAAAGAATGTTTTTACTCTTATTCCTGTGCTGGTGATATCGCTCGGATTGCATCTTTTCATAAATGTCAACATGATGATCAGTCTCCCAGTGGCTCTTTTTACCGGTTGTATCCTGATAGCCTGGTTGAAACCGGCACTTCGACGGAGGCTTTTATATTCCGGATGTTTCTGGGGTTTACTATATATGGCAATTTTATTTGCCTGGTTACTGTTGTTTCCCTCAGCACAGGCCTGGTGGCAACTGGGAATTTATGGGAATGTTACCGTTCTTAATGTACCACTTGGTGAAGTACTGTTTGGATTTCTGTTTGGGGCTTTCTGGGGAGTGGTTTATGAATTTATATTTACACGTAAACCGGTACTATTGCGTTCTTCTGCCGGCCGCATTCTGTTGTCTGAATTTTCGGGTGATGTTTAATACAGTTTCGAAAGCCTGAATCATGTTGCACTTGCCGGCTGAAAAATAGAAAGTCTACTTCTCAGAATTTTCCCATTCTATTAAGTCTAGCTTGATCAGCTCCCAATGTTTTCCCTTCAAACAAATGGGCTCGAAATCGTCGTCCGCGTAGGAGAAGTCTGTTAATTTATTCCGGATTTCGGCAGCAGAATGACCGTATGGATATTTTTCTAAATACAGGGCGGTCATGATGGGAATGGAAAAGTGGTCGTGTAATTCATGTATGTCCCAAAAATCCTTTTTACGCCCGCTGTGACCAATGACTTCGAGTTTCATCCCAACAATATCTTCCAGACTAGCCATCCGTATATGTTCTTTTTCGACAACAGGTCTGATGAATGGCTCTGTATGATAGATATCTATTTTAATTGCATCGGTGTCAGAATTTCCCACATAATAGGAGACGCCTGATTCAATGTGAAGGCCTGCATTGGTATCAACATAACTATAGTGACTTTTAAAAAAATGATCGATAGGCGGAAGCTTGATGGTGTCATATTCAGCGTCGGTAAATAAATCGATATCGACTGATTCGCGGTGACCAAGCTGCAGGCTAAGAGCAGTTCCGCCCACCAATCTGAATGGATTGAAAATGGCGTCGTTCATTGAGGCTTCTAGTATTTCGCGTAATAGAGGAGCGACCGTGTTAAAATACATTGTAATTTACTTTCAGTACTTCATCTATTTTGTCCTGTCCATAAAACCGGGTGATCTCGTCTTTTTCACGCTGATTTCCTCTTTCAAATACTCTCTTGATAATGGCCTTGTACTGACGCAGCCAGTCAATGGAGTCCATCTTCGTGTCCCAGAATATAACAGGTCTCAACTTTGAAAGATTCGGAGTTGATTTTAACTGTTTTTCTTTTTCTTTTTTGATGTCATAGAAAACCTGAAGGCACATGAAATATCCCTCCTCCAATTCCAACTCTTTTTCCAGTTTGAGAGCCAGTGAAGTATTCATGTCTCGTTTACCTTTAGTAATAGTGGTAATGGTCTGAGGATATTCGCGAACAGATAAAGCAAGTTGCCCCTTCCTGAGTTTTTTCTCCTTAATCTTCCGATCCAGAATAAATCCAGGATGAATACCTTTTATGATATCAAGTTCCTGAGTCATGATGTAAAAGTAATCAAATTTGTTTAAACAATAAAGTTTGGTATAATCTATTGATTGCTATGTATTACGGGTGAGGGTGACGTATATCTTGTATTACTCTATTAACAAAGAAAGTGTTAGCTTTTTTAATTTGAGCAAATCGCCAAATGTCTATGTTTTTTAAAGAATCGGTTTTCCATTCGCAGGTTTTGATGGAATGGCATTAATTGAATTACGCTTTCGCCTTACAATATGCAGCACCCGGTATGAAACGCCCAGCCAGATGATTGAAAGGAAAAAACCCGCAACCACATCGCTGGCGAAATGAACGCGGAGATATACGCGGCTAATGGCAATCAGCCAGGCGAAGAAAAACAGCAGAATGCCATAAATCCATTTCAGTCTACGACGTATCGCTAATTCGGAGATAATATAGGTGAGTAGACCGATAAAGACAAATGAAGAAAAAGAATGACCGCTGGGAAAGCTAAAGCCCGGTACCTTGTTCAGGATGGGATCCAATGGACGCTGGCGTTGAAAAATTGCTTTGATTGAGAATAGCACGATGGTGCTTGTAATACCGATGGTAGTAATATCAAGCCAAAGTGCTGTTTTCTTTCTACTGGCAAACAACCAACCGATCAATAGAAGGTAAGCAGGTAATAAAAAATACCAGGAGCCAAAAAAAGTTATAACCCGCATCACTTGCGTGAGCGGCGCAGAAGTTATTGCCGCCAGCTTTTTAAAAGCAAAGTCATCAACTGCTCCTTCTTTTTCAATCACAATCTCATCAGTAATTACTATGAAAACAAATAAGGACGCCAGGAACAGCAATAGTTCGATGACCAGCCTAAGCGATATTTCCTTTGCTATTTTTTTCGAGGATTGATCCATAACCTTGTTTACGGGCGATAAGTATCAAAGGCAAGATAAGTACAGTTTTGAAACTGAGTCACCCGGCACCAATTCATAGTCATTTTATCCTTATGGAACTTACGCATATCCTTAAACTCTCAATTTTAGTTTTGTAACTTTAAAAGAAAATCTTGGAAAACAAGGGCCTGCTTTTTATCCCCGACATCAGCGGGTTCACGCAGTTTGTGAACCAGACGGATATCGAACATAGCCGGCTGATCATCCAGGAACTACTGGAAATACTGATCAATGCCAACCAGATCGGGCTTGAAGTGTCAGAGGTAGAAGGAGACGCGATCCTGTTTTATAAATTCGGGGAGTCGCCGGGTCTTGACAAACTATACCAGCAGGTGGAAAAAATGTTTACCGAGTTTCACCGGCAACTGGGTATATATGATGTTACCCGTTTCTGTCAATGTAAGGCCTGCCAGTCAGCCATCAATCTAAGCCTGAAAGTCATCACGCATTATGGCGAGTTCACAGGGTATAATGTAAAAACCTTCAACAAGCTGATCGGAAAGGATGTGATAGTTGCCCATCAACTGCTCAAGAATGATATTGACCAACATGAATACTGGCTTGTGACCAGTAATGTTTTGCCCGGGGATCAGCCTGCCGGTTTTAAGCAATGGATGAAATGGGATAGCAGCGCCAAAAAAACCGAAAGCGGCGAAGTAACATTTCACTACACACAACTCGGTCCGCTGCGAAATGAACTCCCAGCCCAGCCGCCTTTGCAATTGGAGTTATCGGAAAGAGTAAAGGCACTAAACGTCACAAGAGAGTACGACGCAGAGATCATCCCGCTGTTTCATGCTACAGGTGATTTTAAATACCGTAGCCAATGGCAGGAAGGAGTGAAATCAATTGAAGGATTAACCCATTTTCTTCCCCGCGTAGGTATGCGCTGCCGCCGCATATCCGATAATGGTGAAGAGACCATCTACGCAAGCAGTTATTTTTTTTCACCCGAAAAAATCATTTTCAGCGAGACAGATGAGGACAAGAAATCCGCTTCTTACTTTACCCTCGAAAAGATCACTGAAACCAGGACCAGGCTTACAATTGACTACTATATCAGGAAAAATGCAATGGACGAACTCCTGTTTAAGTTTTTTAAGAAACAGAAAATGAAAAGAAAGCTGGAAAGATCATTGGAAAACCTGGAGCCGGTGGTGAAGAGTATAAAATTGCCAAAGCAAGATTGAAAATAAGACCTGACTTTTCAACCGTTATAAAGTATCAAAGTAGTCTGCCATTTTCTTTCTCCCTTTTTCATCTGGTAATGGGTCTTCGCCTGATAGCAGGTTGTCTCTCATATGCAATGGATTGCCAGTGGCGGGGATAACACAGGTAACAGCCGGGTGCGAGATAATATATTTTAAAAAGAATGAAGCCCAGCTTTTAATTTCATAATCAGCCGCCCAGGACGGTATAGGCTTCGATTTTACTTTTTGAAATAAAGCGCCTTTTTCCAGTGGTTCATTGATGATAACCGCTACTCCTTTTTCCATCGCCAGTGGTAATAAGTTTTTTTCGGCGTGGCGTGTAGCAATCGAATAGTTGAATTGCACAAAATCAACCGCCCCTTGTTCAATGATCTTTGCCAATTGAGAATGAAACGAGACCTGGTAATGCGTAATGCCGGTATAGCGAATCCGTCCCTCTTTTTTCCACTCCTGCAATGTTCCCAAATGCGTTTGCCAGTCTACCAGGTTATGCACCTGTATAAGGTCCATCGTTGATCGTCTCATTCTTTGCATCGACTCGTTCATCTGTTTGATCCCGGCCTGGCGTCCGCTGGTCCAAACCTTGGTTGCGTAAAAGAATTCATTGGCCAATCCCGTTTCATCGGTCAGTTCACCGATTACCTGTTCGGATCTTCCATACATCGGTGATGAGTCGATCACACTGGCTTTATGTTGATGCATCAGCGCCAAAACCTGCTTGAGCTCATTCCGTTTTGATGAGCTTTCACCAATATCAAATCTTAACCACGAACCAATACCAATTACGGGAACTGATTCACCTGTCGAAAGAATGAGACGTTGAAGCATTTCACGAATAATTTATTAATTGCCTTTATACTAACCCATCGAATTTTACAAATAGTATGCCCATCGGCGTATTTGCATAACCCGACTGATCGAGATTCCATTTTCGAATTTCGGATTTAAAAATTAGGATTTATTTGGTTCTTGCTATTTGGTTCTTGGTTCTTTCATATAGTCTTACCTTTAAACAAAATTTACGAGTATGATCATCGTACATGATATTTTCGTTTGCAAGCCAGGTAACGCTTCCAAAGTAGCAAAATTGTTCAAGGAAGTTATGGCCGGCAATAGTGAACTGGTTAACATCATGACCGATATGACGGGTCAGTTTAACCGAGTTATTATGGTATCAAAATTTGATAGTCTCACCGCTTATGAGCAAAGCTGGGAAAAGTATAAAGAGAACACCGAAGAAATGAAAAAGATGCAGGAGAAAATGAAAGGGTATACCGACATGTATCTTACCGGTTCAAGAGAGATATTCCAGGTCTGGTAATTATTGCCTGGTTTCGACCACCGCTTTCGCTGGTTGCTTATCGGGATCATCTTCCAGTCCTTTACTTACCATGCGGATATCAGCGGGTTTATCATTCAATGGGGATATACCTTCTCCTTTGATCAGCCATGAAACGCCAAAGAAAATGAGACCGGCCGCTTCAAGGACCAGCGTAGGTTTGAGATGTATGATCCGATCGTGAATGCCGGGCAGGCCATCAATGGGAATGCCGGCTACGCAGATCAGCATGCCAATACCACAAGTCCGGTAAAGACGATTGCGGTTTTTCTTTTCCGGCGTTTTGATACCCTCGCTTTTGGTAAAAAGAAAAATCGACATACTGGCAAGCAACACGAAGAAAACCCCCGAAGTGATATAGTGCAGTTTGCTAATAAGATCATCCTTAACCTCGGAAGGCGAAGTGGGGAAAAAGGCTGCACACAGCGCAAACACCCCTGCGGCTTTGCTCAAAAGTGAATCATACCATTTGTATCCATGGTACGATACCAGGAACAATGCGACTCCACACAAGACCCCTACCAGGCCATTGCGCATGCCTGTATGGTAGTATGCACTTACCGATACCTGTACGTGCCAGGTTTTATCAATTATAAATGATCCCAGTACTAATACGGGAGGAAGGGTAATACCCAACCAACCTACCCACCTGCGAAGTGTTTTATAAGTAATAATGATCGATGTGGGATCCGGCGGCTTTGGCAGAGGAACATTCATAGCGATTTTTTTTGGTTAAGGTTTAACTAATATAAACAATTTATCGCTAACCGACAGCCCGGCCACAGAGAACCTTTAGTCAATAAA
>VBAT01000071.1 GCA_005884665.1 Bacteroidota bacterium | reverse complement strand
ATTTGAGGGACCGGTTTCACTTAATAAATCTTATGCTAACGATTTTGCAGAGCCAACCAACTTCGACAACAAATGGCATCATGTAGCCATCGCTTACAAAAATCACCAGCTAAAAGTTTACGTAGATCAATACCGGGTGTTGGTGGTTCCCGACACCAAGACCGATTTTTATTCAGTGGGTTTCGGCGGAATTGGAGCGGAAGAAAATCCCATCGTATTTAAAAACATCCGGATCGCATCGGGCGGTAATATGAACATGATCGGCAAAAAATTCACTGAGTCAAAGATCATTACCCATGGCATCAACTTCGATGTCAACAAAGCGACCATCAAACCCGAGAGCATGGGCACATTGAATATGATTGTTGGAATCCTGAAAGACAATCCCGATATAAAATTTGAGGTCGGCGGTCATACCGATACCGATGGCGCCGATGATTATAACCTGAAACTCTCCCAACAGCGTGCCGATGCGGTCAGGGATCAGCTCATAAAAATGGGCGTCGACGCCTCACGACTAACAGCCAAAGGCTACGGCGAAACAAAACCTATCAGTGACAACAATTCGCTGGAAGGAAAAGCCAATAATCGGAGAGTTGAATTTGTAAAAAAATAATAGAATAAGAACTAAACTACAAGAACCAAATAAATTCGAAATAAGAAATCCGAAAGCGGGATATCGGGATGCTTCTGATTTAGTATTTTAACTTATGATTTTTTTGGTTCTTGGATCTTGGATCTTTCAGACATAAACCAGCTTATATGAAAATTATCCTCTCCTGCTTTACAGTAATTTTTTGTCTGCAACTGTCAGCTCAAACGACCACAAAAAAACCGGTGACCGACAAGTTACCCGGCATTAATTGCGATAATACAGTAACTAATACTCTTCCCGCAGATGCTCCCGATCGTTCTCCCTCTGAGTGTGAGAGACAGTTTGACTGGAAAGTAAGAGCAGCTATACGCGATGCTTTTAGAAAGACCTTATCAAATTTTCCCGTGGCCGATTGGATCATCAGCGATACAGCCGTTGAAAAACTGGAAGAAGTCGGGAAAGGAACGGAGAAGAATTTCTTTAGTCTCAGCTACGATTTCAAGATCGATCTTGCGCCCCAGTCGCTAACCTATAAAAACTGGTATGAAAAATACCAGGCGCAAATGGAAGAAATGAAAAATCCAAAAGAGGACAGCTATAAAAAATTTGCAGACCTGATGTACCGGATGAACAATTCCATTCATATAAGATTCCTTGTGCGAATAAATAATGTCAGTCATTCCATTTATTTTATGAAAGGAGGACAGCAAGTCCTGCCTGTACCAGGAGCTGTTTATGCAGTGAGAGGACCAAAAGTTTCCGCCCTCACCGGCGGAGGCGAGGAAAATGCGATGGATGCCTGCCTGATCGTTTTCGGAAATCAAGAGCCGTCATTAAGAGCGGAACCGGGCGGAGGCTCCAGCTTCTACCTGGTGAATAGTTTTCCGAAAAATGTTTCGCATCTCACCGTTCAGAACATATCGATTCGTATTGAATGCAATAACGAACTGCTGCAAATAATTTTGAAAGACACAGATTTTAAAGGAATAGCGGAACTGATCAGTCACTGAACTCAAACGATTTTTCCATCTTTCATGTGTAGTACATGGACGCTGACCTGGGCTAATTCCTCACTGGTGGTGACGATTAAAAAGAAAACCAAATTTCAAGGCCAAATAAATAATAAATTAAAGTGCTAAACCAGAAGCATCCCGATCTCACGTTTTCGGATTTCGTATTTAATTATTCGTGCTTTTTTGGTTCTTGGTTCTTGTCATTTGGTTCTTTTTCTCACACGATCTTTCCGTCTTTCATGTGCAGTACCCGGTCGCTGAGTTGAGCTAGTTCCTCGTTGTGGGTTACAATTAAGAAAGTTTGGTTGAACTGCTTGCGCAGGTCGAAAAATAGCTGATGGAGTTCCCTGGCATTAGCCGAATCCAGGTTGCCGGTAGGTTCATCGGCCATGATTATGCCGGGCCTGTTGATCAACGCCCTCGCCACAGCGACCCTTTGCTGTTCGCCACCCGATAGCTGGTTAGGTTTATTTTCCAGTCGCTGCGAAAGACCGAGCAGTTTCAGGAGCTTTTCGGCCTCCTCTTTCACTTCATTCTTTTTCCTGCCTGCCAGCCAGCCTGGTATGCAGACATTTTCGAGGGCAGTGAATTCCGGGAGAAGGTGATGGAATTGAAAAACAAACCCGATATGTTTATTCCTGAAAGCGGCCATTTTTTTTGGCGACAACAGGCTGATCTCAGTATTATTCATGTTTATTGTCCCCGTGTCGGCCTGGTCAAGGGTCCCCAGGATATGCAGTAGGGTGCTTTTTCCCGATCCGGACGGGCCGGCAATCGATACTACCTCGGCTTTCTGAACATCAATATCCACTCCCTTCAACACCTGCACAGGTCCGAACCGCTTATGTATATTTCTTCCGCTTAGCATGCAACCAAATAAATGTTTGAGAAATCAAATATCCGCAAATAGCATTGATCATCAAAACGGTAAATAAGTGCCTAATTTAAGAAATACTTAAAAACCACCTTTGCAACTCTGTATTTGGAAAATTCGTTAATACAGCTACATTTGCGGAAAATTTGGAAGTTGCTTGATTTCCGTAAACCTGATTCCAGAAATCTTTAAACCATCGGAGTGATATGTTTTGGACGCTAGAACTGGCCTCGTACCTTGAAGACGCCCCATGGCCTGCCACCAAGGATGAATTGATCGATTATTCGATCCGATCCGGCGCACCCATTGAAGTAGTAGAAAATTTACAGGAGCTCGAAGATGAAGGCGATGTTTATGAAACCATCGAAGATATCTGGCCCGATTATCCTACACAGGATGATTTTCTTTTCAATGAAGATGAATACTAAAAACGCGTTATGCACCTATAAAAAAGAAGCCACGCAATTGCGTGGCTTCTTTTTTAATTTAATTTATCCGTGTGCATCGATACATGCTGCGGTATTGGCTACAACCTGAGTTCCTGTGTTGAGTCTGTTGCACAGGTTTATTTTTAGTTTTTGCTTTCAGGCTAAAAGGTATCCCAATCCTAAGGTTCCATGCTGAGACTGATGAGGAGAGACTGGTATTTACCAGTTTCCCGGATGAAACGGAAGAGAACGTTTTCTGGTCGAGGTTACCAATGCCTTTTACATAGTTGATCCCAACAGTAAACTGGCGCGTACTGCCTCTCCCGAATTCGAAGCCAGCTCCGGCGATAACTGCGGTATTCCAGTTACCGGCATTGTACTGGTAAGTTGTTTGCCCATTTTGTGTTTTGGTAAGCACGTCCGAAGGGATTCCAGGGACCCAGGCCATGCCCAACGATGGCTGAATACGTAACCATGAAGTTGCCCGGGAGCCTGACTGCGACTGGCTCTTGTTACCACCACGCGAACAGCAATGATGAGACCCACCGCAGCTTTTTTTGGCGGGAGTATTTGTCGTTGTTCGTTTTGATTGGCCGAGGGTTATTGGTTTGGTGTTGAACTGGTATCCCCCTTCGAGCCTGACCTGCATATTTCCGGCTGTAGCCGTATAATTATTCTGGCCTGTTTCCGCATCAGCAAAATTGTAGGAGATAATTGTGCGGCTAGTGGCTGCCCCTAGAAAGAGTCCGTGTCCTTTCCTGGAAGAATAAGTTAAACGAAGACTGGCCTGGGGAGAAAATCTCACGCCAAGCGGGGAGAAAGATTTGCCATCGTTGTAATTGATTTTTGTTTTTGAATTTTCAAACCCTACCTGTGGAAGTAAGCTGAATTTTTGTGACCTCGCTGCATATCCGAACGCAACGAAGCAGAGGAGTAACGCTGCATTTCTCATAACAAAGGTTTTTAGTACGCAGAAGGTAAGATTATTCGACAGCGAAAAAAAATGAAATACACCAGCGGTTGTAGTCGATAGTCATTACTCGATAGTCGATAGTCGGGAATCGCCCAACTGGAGGAAAATTACAAGCGAAATACTGTGGACTAATGACTGTGGACTAGCGACTATAGACTACACAGTTTTCTCTTATATTTGTTGTTATGAATCCTGCAATCGAGAAACAACCTTATACCGGGAAAGCTGCCGCCGCAGCATTCAATCCTGATAGACAACACACTTTAAATTCTGTGGTGAGTATTTCCGGTACGGGACTCCATACGGGTATAATGGCGGAGTTAACATT
>VBAT01000022.1 GCA_005884665.1 Bacteroidota bacterium | reverse complement strand
TGTCTTGCCAGTATCCCTGATGAAGGCTCTTCGATTCATATTAAGTTCGTTTTAAAATACAATATAAAAGTTCTAACGGGGCAGGTCATAAAATTATTCATTTTTTGTCTTTCAAATTTTGCTGAAAATATGGCTACACGCCGAGGCTTTGGAGAAAAAGAAAAAAGGCAATCTTAAAAAAGATTGCCTTAATCGGATTCTGTGCCCGGGACTGGAATCGAACCAGCACATCCTTGCGGACGGCAGATTTTGAGTCTGCTGCGTCTACCAATTTCGCCACCCGGGCAGTCCTCAATTGCTTGGGGCTGCAAATGTAAAAGGTAAAAGGATAATTACGAAATTTAAAGTCGCCCGGAACATTTGTATACGCACAAGACGTCACTAATCGCAGCAACTCTTTTTAGGAAACAGCATTTTCCTGAACATCCTCATTATTTTCCTTAACAGGGTCATAGATTTTTGAACAATCCAGGGCGGATATCCGCAGGTTGGCATTATACTTACCAAATGATACTTTGTCAGGGCACAAAGTTACCTTCTTTACGAGAACTGATTGTGAATAAAAATATAATACGTGAGTTATCTTCTTTAGCCGCCACAGCGGAATGTGATTTGACTCCCCGTGAATTTGTTCGCCTTCATATTGTGTGCAGCATTGTTAGGATAGTATTTTCTCAAATGACCTCCAATGTCCTGACTCCCTAATAAACATATTTTTAGACAATGGGTGATCTCCGGTCAATAATATTTGTTTCGAGTTTTCTTTGAATCTATCGATCATTATTCTATTGGATTTGCCGGTTGCCATGATCACGTCTCTCGACGGCACGGTAATCACGACCTGTTCTCCAATTTGATCTTCCAATTGAAGCCAAATTTCATCAATTAAAACGAGGCCCGCTTCAAGATTGCCATCGACTATAAACATGATTGCATTTGTGTCACCCTTTGCCGTCATTTTTTGGACAATGAGTGATCTGAAATTCTCGATTGCTATTAGGTGAAGCTTCTCTTTACTGATATTCCAATCCTTTAAATGTCTATCCTGAATAATTTCAAAACTGTTTCCAGTGTCAATTGCATAAAGGCAATTTAGATCCTCGCATATGTTTGAGAACACTATGCTTACTCCAGCTGCATCGTATGTTTTAGTTTTGTCTATTTTACTAAAATCATCAGGTAGAGGATACGTTGGTTCGGTTGACGGCGAAAATTGCTTGAAATAGGGAAATATTTTACCTGAGATTTCTTCAAATGATTTTACTTCGGAATCTTTATTCTCTTTAGTATTTCCCTTGGGAAATATTTTTTTAAAAAAATTCATACTCTAAAAAAACTTAGGTTGCGCTAACCAGCTAATTTATGATATAATATGCCAGACATGAAAAAGAAGGATGAAGAAACAGCGCCAGGAACAGTATTTCCTCCCCTTCCCATTTTTCCCTTCGTTCTCGCTTTCTTTCTCGCTCTGTTTCTCATTCTTTACCAGCATCTTGCATTTTTTTCCAAAAAAACCTTCAGCTTTACCAACCCCTGCCTGCCGTTCCGCGTATAACCTAATAGAGCCAATATCCAAAAAAAGAATTCCGAATCTTATGAATACCCAATGGCTAATGTTCTTTGAAAAAACCATCCAAATCATGAAAGCCAAACCGTCCAGGCATCCAAACATCTAATTATCTAAAATCATCAATGACTGATCCAGCCCTGTTAAAACAGCGATCCGATCATTGATACTTAATCAAAATCCTTATGTAAAACAACAATTGAAGTCCGTGCCGAAAGAAAAACCAAAGTCCAATTCTCTTCTGGAGAAGCCCACATTGACTAAAAACTTACTCCACAACGAGCTAATATCTGTAGCCGGGGTTAAAGCCGGCTACAGATTATTGTAAATCACTAATATCCAGCACCGAATCCATCTATTATTTGACTTCTATGACAAGTTGTTGACGGACGTGGTTTTACAGGGGTTAAAGATTGCATATTCAGAAAATAGACCATAGGTTTGTTTGATCGGCCTAAGCCGAATAGTAAAAATCCGAACCTTCGAAAATGTCAGTATCTGAAAATGCTATAAGCGATAAACAGCTTGCCCACGGCTGTACCTCTAATGACCGCCGGTCACAAGAGGCGCTTTATAAACGATACTACAACCCCATGATGGCACTCTGCAGCCGTTATGTGCGAAACAGGGAGGATGCGGTAGAAGTGTTGCACACAGGACTTCTGAAAATTTTCCAGAACATCGGCAGTTATGATGAAAAGAAATCTGCTTTAATTACCTGGATACACACAATTATGGTAAGAACTGCCATAGATTTTTTAAGGAAGAAAAATCCGATGACACAGGAAGTAGAATGGACAGAGGCGATTGAACCCGAAATCCAGGCAAGTGTCCTGGTTGATAAATCGGGAGAAGAAATAATGAATTTTTTGAAACAATTACCCCAAACTACAGCTATCGTATTTAACCTGTATGTTATAGAGGGACATAATCATAAAGAAATAGGAAAACTTCTCAATATAAGTGATGGGACCAGCAAATGGCATTTGAGCGAGGCTAAGAACCAATTGGCAAAATTAATAAAAACGAAGGCGATAGCATGATGAACAGGAATAAAACATATGGCCCAATACTAAATGACAAGTTCAGCGAACTTTCACTACCGGACATGAATACTACATGGCCTGATATGAAGGATATCCTGGATAAAGAAATGCCTCAGGAAAAGAAGCGAAGAGGCCTCTTTTGGTTTAGCAACCGCATTGGCCTGTTGTTTGTTATTCTGTCAATTTCAACGATAGCGTCACTGTTATATTTCTGTATTAATCATGCACAAAATAATTTGATAAAGAAAACAGTCTGCAGCATTTCCGGGATGGCCATATATTCATTCCATCAAATTAAACCCAGCAAGTGATTTTGCATCCGGCGAGCCGATAACAATTACCAGAAACGCTTTTGAGAGTATTCTGCGATCAAAGTATAAGGCAGAGTTTACAATTAATACTCTTCAGCTCCCAGGTGATAATGCCGGAAAATATATATCTGACGAAAAGGATTTCCGGGCAAGTGATGCAACTTCGCGAAAGATAGATCTTGATCTCTCCCCGTATTATGATGTAACCGTCGAAGGTGGAAATAAATCACGAGCTTCAAATAACATTATTCCATCCAAAACAGAGACGCTTCAAAAAGATAAAAAAATTGAACCTGCAAAAGAGGTAACCCGGGGCAATATTGCAAAGCTGAACAAGGATAGTTCATTGAAGCCCGACCCTTTAATAGGCAGTCCGGTTGCTGGTCAGCCTAAACATTCAAACAAAAATAAAGGCTGGGTGGCC
Source organism: Bacteroidota bacterium (assembly GCA_005884665.1). Classification (GTDB taxonomy): domain Bacteria; phylum Bacteroidota; class Bacteroidia; order Chitinophagales; family Chitinophagaceae; genus VBAT01. The sequence continues at coordinate 38,544 of VBAT01000022.1, read as the reverse complement.
GGCATCTCGGTTAATTACAATATACCTGTCAGCCGGCAGGAAATGAGTACCGTAAGCCTAAATGGAAAGAAGAATACATTGATAGATTTCCTTCCATCTGTTTACGTACAATATCATTTTTCCAAAAACTGGTACGCTGAAACTGAGTTCCAGTTTAGTTCTCCACAATACACTTCCAATCATAAGCTTGCGGCCGCGTATAAAGATATTGACCCAAATAAAAAGGAGGAAAATGCGGTATGGCTAAATAAGCTCTATTACCTGAACATCCCTGTTTCCATACATCACACGGTGTTGCCCAACCTAACGATAGGTGTGGGTATTCAATACTCCCATTTAAGAAAAAGCATCTTCACTGATGAAATTGCTACGTGGGAAAATGGTACAAACGGCTGGGTAAAGACCTCGTCTCAAAAGGATGTAAAGGTAAAATCAAACAACGGCAAGAGTAGTGGGAATGGTAACGCAAATGGTAACGCAAATGGCAACGGCAATAGTAACGGTAACGGCAATGGTAATGGTAATGGAAATGGGAATGGAAATGGGAATGGGAATGGAAACGGGAATGGAAACGGGAACGGCAATGGTAACGGTAATGGGAACGGCAACGGTAATGGCAACACTGGTGGTACTACCCCTACCGCGGTTCTTACGCAGGTTGACACTGCTGCACAGAATATACGTAGTTCAGACTGGCGGGCTCTATTTGAAGTGAACTATAGCTGGAAAAGATTTAATATCGGTATCAGGTACAATTTTGGTCTTAATAATTACATAAATACCAAATCAGGCAATACCGTGTTACCTGTAAAGGATAAAAACCAGGCAGTACAGATATACTTGCGGTATAACATATTTGACAATCGCAGAAGGAAGTAAAGAAGATTAAGAAGGTTCTGTTTCCCGCTCTGTATTCCTTTCGCTCTTTCGCTCTGTTTCTCACTCTAAAAATGCCACGGGTATTGTATTTGACATATATCCTGAAGCCATCAACCCAAATCTTGATTTGCAATTGGAAAAAGGAATAGAATATCTGCCCTCAAAAGGACAAGGCAATCTTTGATTATTCACAAGAGTGTCCCGAACAGGCCGCACTCTCTAGTTTGCTGCAATGTTCTGCATTTTATTCCTTTGTGAAATGTCTTCACATACCGGGCTTTTATTAACCCATTTTGATGTTATATTATTATGAACGCCTCATAATCAAAACTTTTTGTATCAACTAATTCGTCCAAAACCTTCGTTCTTCCAAAAATAGAGTGTACATTTACGCCTCTATCCCATTTCCGGTTTCCGGATTTTTTCCCCTTTATTCCTTTGACTAGCCGTGAATTGCAATTCCTATCACAGACAGGCCAAGTGATCCTTTCTCTATGCCCAGTAAAGCTTGTTCATGTTATTCAAGGAATTCATTCGTACATACCATCCTTTTCAAACAGGGTCCAGAATCATCATCTGTCTTGTTTTCGCCATCCTGTGCACAAGCGGATTACCTTTTGCTCCCGGCGTAGTCACACAATTTAATTTCAATGAAGGCAGCGGAACAAGTGTTGCCGATCTATCTGGCAATGGGCACAACGGTACATTAGTCAATAGCCCCGTCTGGACGGCCGGTAAATACGGCCAGGCTTTAAGCTTTAATGGAACCAGCAATTATGTAAACATACCTGATCACAATGACTATACTCTGAACCCCGCGCAAAGCTATACCTGGAGTGCCTGGGTAAGAAATTCAGATTTCAATTCATGGGGAACCGTATGGAGCCAGACTGTTGATAACAATAATTTCTTCTATTTCTATGCTCACTCGACTAACGATGCTGAAGCGGGCCCTGTCACAAATGGCGTATCGGTTTACTGGTACAATGGAACAAACAGGCTGGTCGCTCATAGCAATGATAACGTACTATCTACGGGAAATTGGAGCTATATAACTATTACCTATAACGGAAACCTTGTTCAATCGAACCGGTTTACGATCTATGTAAACGGGACAGATGTTACAAACCGGGGTGATGTGGAATCCACCGGCACTATCACAACTATTAACCCGACCAATATCCGGATCGGTTCTAACCAGCCATTCGGCGATTTCCTGAATGCAGCTGTCGATGAAGTAAGATATTACACCAGGTTGCTTTCAGACGCTGAGATTGCATCGGACATGAACACTCCTATTGACAATACTGCGCCAACAGTTAGCATCAGCAGTCCTGCGAATGGTGCATCGGTAAATGGTACCATTAATATAAATGCAAACGCATCGGATAATATTGGAGTTGTAGGTGTCCAGTTTATGCTTGACGGTGTCAACCTGGGTGCAGAGGACCTGGCCGCTCCTTACTCTGTGTCCTGGAACACAGTCGCTTCGATCGATGGCAATCATAGTCTCACTGCAAAAGCCAGGGACCTTGCTGGAAACATAACTACTTCATCCGTGATTACAGTAAATGTGAACAACGATCTAATACCGCCAACTATTAGTCTTACATCGCCTGCCCCGGGATTTATCGCCGGTACCATTGACATAAATGCGAATGCGAATGATAATATAGGTGTTGCTGGCGTACAATTTTTATTGAATGGAGTAAATCTTGGTGCGGAAGATTTGACAGCTCCTTATACTTTATCATGGAACAGCAACATGGTCGCGGATGGACAATATTCATTGTCTGCAACCGCCAGGGATGCCGCCGGCAACAGGACAACGGCCAGTATAAACATTACGGTACATAATAACCCGGACACTCAACTGCCTACTGTCAGCCTGATCTCACCCCCGGCCAATTCTGTGCTTGCTGGCAATATTAATGTGACTGCTACAGCAAGCGATAACATCGCTGTTGCAAGCGTTGAATTTTTATTAAACGGAGCAGTATTCGGCACAGATCTTAACGCACCGTATTCAATGCAATTGAACACGACAGCTTTTACCGATGGGCAGTTTGTTTTGACTGTCAGGGCAAAGGACATAGACGGGAACCAGGCTACTACAACTCCTGTCAACATCGTTATTTATAATAACCCGGATACACAATTCCCTTCAGTTAACCTGACATCACCAGCGGCCAGCGCCATCGTTGCAGGCACGATAGACATAAATGCCAGCGCCAGCGATAATATTCTTGTAAAAGGAGTTCAATTCCTGCTGAACGGCGTGAATCTCGGAGCTGAAGATACTATTGCACCGTATTCTGTTCCCTGGAATACGACTGCTGTTCCTGACGGAAATTATATCCTGGCAGCCCGCGCCAGGGACATTGGCGGAAATATTACCACAACGGCCAATGTGATCATTACAGTCAGGAATGACGCCCAATCCCCAACAGTTACACTTACTTCACCATTGGCAGGTGTCATCTCGAATACAATCAATATATTGGCCGATGCAAGCGATAACAACAGCGTTGCCGGTGTACAGTTTTTATTAAATGGCAGCAACCTGGGTACTGAAGATATCACAGCTCCTTATTCAATTTCATGGAATACCCGGACCATTGCCAACGGAAATTATACATTGAGAGCAAGAGCAAGAGATGGCTCCGGTAATATTCAATTATCAGACCCTGTTGTTGTAACTGTGTTGAATCTTCCTCCAGATACTCAATACCCGGTCATCAATATTAGTTCCCCTTTGGCGGGCAATGTCGCAGGTATAATAAATATTGGTGCCAATGCAACCGATAATGTGGGCGTGGTCGGCGTACAATTCTTTTTGAATGGTTCTGATTTTGGCGCAGAAGATCTGACAGCACCTTACGGTTTTTCGTGGAATACTTATTCTGTAGCCAATGGAACTTACTCCCTGACAGCTATGGCAAGAGATGCCGCGGGAAACATCACTACTGCAGATGCTGTTACCATTAATGTGAACAATATTCCCGATACAGAATTGCCAACAGTAAATATAACTGCTCCTGCGGCTGGTGACGTTACAGGAGCAATCAGTGTAAAAGCGGTTGCCAGCGATAATATTGCTGTAGCGGGAGTTCAATTTTTCCTGGATGGTGGTAACCTGGGAGCGGAAGATGTGATCGCGCCCTATGCCATATCCTGGAATACGGCAACAGCCACCGCAGGCAATCATATCCTTTCCGCGAGGGCAAGGGACGCGGCCGGCAATATGTCCATAATAGCTTTTGTCAACATCAACGTTATTATAAATTACCCGCCATCGATCAGTGGCGTTTCAGTTAACTCGATCACGGCCAATTCAGCCATTATTACATGGACGACAAATGTACCCGCCAGCTCAAAAGTCAACTATGACGCTACAACGTCTTATTTGCTGTCGACTTTGACGGATTCGGCAATGGTGACTTCGCATTCCACGACCCTTACCGGTTTGTCGCCAGCCAGTTTATATCATTACCAGGTTGTTTCTACTGATGTAACCGGTGCCAGCTTTTCTGGCGATAATACTTTCACTTCGGCGAGTCTTGCTTCTACATTAGGCACATTGAATCAACATACAGTTTTTGCCTATCCTGCCAACAAGATCATTCCGTGGACACCAAATCCTGCGGATGGCTATGGAACTGTGATGGAACTGGCCTGGAATTATCTATTGAACTCTGTCCCTAATGATCCATCGACTGGCAAGCCTGCATATTACAGCCGTAGTTATCTGGATCCGAATACGCAGGCCATGGTCGTCTGGCCTCACAATCCAGCCGGTTTGTACGGCATGCTTACTGAATCTGCAATAAAATATTATGGATATTCGGGCAACCAGGCTGTAATGCAGCTTGCAACCAATGTTGCGCTCTGGCATCTCGATCATGGAATGACATCGACTACCGATAACTGGCCTAACGTTCCTTATGCCAGCGGTGATGTCGCTTCATTAACTTACAATGGAGCAGATGTTGGCAATGGCAACGGGCAGGGCGATGGTGATGGATTCATCGAACCAGATAAGATCGGTGAACTGGGAAATGCCTGGCTTCAATTATATAAGTATGGAGGTAATACACGCTTCAGGGATGCTGCGATACAGGCAGCAAATGTATTGAGCAGCAAGATCAGGACTGGTACCGTTAACCAGTCTCCCTGGCCATTTCGCGTCAATGCGCATACGGGTGCCATCCGGGAGGAATATTGTTCCAATATTATCCCGCCAATTTCTTTGCTCGATAATTTGATTGCTGCCGGGTTGGGAGATACAACTACTTACAAAAATGCCCGCAATACTGCATGGACATGGATGATGAACTTCCCCATGCAAAACAATGTATGGGCTCAATACTTCGAAGATGTTCCTATACAATCCAGTTATAACAACAATCGCAACCAGTATAACGCTATGATGGTAGCACGGTACCTGCTGGAACACCCTGAATTTGATGCAAACTGGGAAACTCATGCACGTGGATTGATCACCTGGGTAGAAACTAATTTCGGGCAATCAAGTATGGGTGCAACGACGATCAGGGAACAGGAAGAATTCTTTTATGCAATGGGCAGTCATACCTCCCGTTATGCTTCGGTGAATGCGCTGCTGTTTGAAAAAACCGGTGATCTTGCCGCCAAAGAAAAAGCCTACCGGGCCTTCAACTGGGCAACTTATATGTGCCGCAGCAATGGTGTTGTAATAGATGGCCCCGATGTAAACAATCAATGGTTTAGTGACGGATATGGAGATTATATACGCCATTTCATGACGGGACTGGCAGCGGCGCCGGAATGGGTTCCCTTTAATCAAACCCATTTATTGCGCAGCAGCTCAGTGATAAAAAATATCAGCTATGGTATAAACAATGTTAGTTACACGACTTATGATTCAAGTTCGGCGGAAGTGTTGCACATTAATTTCGACCCGGTCACTGTAATGGCTGACGGTATCATTTTACCCCGTCGAACCAATCTTAATGCACCGGGATGGACGATCGACCTGGCCACAAAGACATTACGGGTATTTCACAACAAAGGCACGCAGTTGACGATCAGCTCTGGCGGACCCCGCTCAATTTGCCCCGGCGAAACAGTTTATTTCGGCCTGCCTAAGCCAGGCGTTGGCTATACTTATCAATGGCAGGTAGATTCAACAGGTACGGGCTTTTTGAATCTCGCAAATGGTGCCACCTACTCAGGTGCCGCTACAGATACATTATGGCTCAATGTTCCTCCCACTTCGTGTTATGGTTATAAATATCGCTGTGTCGCTATCAAAAACGGCGTTCCACTTACTGGCCCCGTATATGAACTGAAATTTGCAGTCAAATGGGAAGGCGGTATCAGCGATGAGTGGACAGACATTTCCAACTGGAGTTGCAATTATGTACCGGATTCCAGGACCGATGTGATCCTACCTGCTGGTGCAAGTCATAATCCTGTTATCACTACTGATGTTTCCGTTCACAGTATTATCCTTTCAACGGGTTCAACACTTACTCTCAGTAATGGAATGAAGCTGAATATTACAGGAAAATAAAAGCGAGACGTTTCTTAACAGGTCAAAGAACCAAGAACCAAATGACAATCCCGCCACTTGGCGGGACAAATAAATCCGAAAAAAGTAAACCCGAAACTCGGAGAAGTATCTCATTTTTAATTTGGAAACACGACTACTGAGAAACACGGAAGACCCCGACAAAGAAAACTCTGTGACTCTATGCTCTTGCCGTGGTGTAGCCATTGAAGCAAGCCGACAAGGCCCCTTGTTTTTGCTCTGTGGCTCGCTGCCTGCCGGCAGACAGCTCCGTGGCCATAAGGTGCACAAAATGTGCTTAATTCTAACGCCTGTTAGCAACCAACTGTTGAACTTTGTTATGGCCAATATTATGTGGGGAAGGCTTATGCCATCCTCATAAGCCTTCACAATTAAAAAATTCTTTTATGCTAACTAAAAACCGAACCGTTCTGCAAAATTTTGCAGAAGCTATTCAACATGAATGGTTGGAAACAAATGGCCTCGGCGGATGGGCCGGTTCATCCGTCATCGGCGCGAATACGAGACGTTATCATGGTTTATTGGTTGCCGCTGATCTCTCTCTCTCAAAAAGAATGGTACTTCTCTCTAAAATGGACGAAACGATAGTTACCGTCCAGCCTGGTGATCCCGACAACAGTGATAGCAATGAATCCCGTTATGAACTTGGCGTAAACCTCTATGCGAATCATGCAATTCAGCCCAATGGCAATGATTATCTCGACGGCTTCAGCAAGGAATTATTTCCGCAATGGGATTACGAAGTAAACGGTATAAAATTAAAAAAGACCATTGCGATGGTTCATGGCGAAAATACAGTGCTGATCATTTATGATGTACTGGAAGCCCCACAACCATTCACCCTTGAACTTCTGCCACTAATGGCTGGCAGGGATCATCATTCACTCGCTCACGAAGGACCGGAGATGCACTGGCATGTTGATTTTGAAAATGGAGTTTTTCACAACCAGCCTGATGGAAGAACAGATGTGTTTATTAGCATACCGGGTTCGGCATACAGGCATTCACCTCAATGGTATCATAATTTTCAATATATCGTCGAACAATACCGCGGCCTGGATCATACCGAAGATCTTTTTAATCACGGCGTCTTTTCCGTTGAGTTGCAACAAGGCGATTCGCTGGGAATTATTGTTTCAACTGAAAACCCTGAAGGCAAAAATGCACACGAACTGTTAACGAAAGAAAATATGCGCAGACAGCTGCTCATCAGTCATCAGCCGGATGATGAGACATTTGAGCTGCTGACGCTCGCTGCAGACCAGTTTATTGTAAAGAAAGGCGGGTCTTTTAAAACGATCATTGCCGGTTACCATTGGCTTACCGATTGGGGCAGGGACACACTCATTAGTTTACCGGGCCTTTGTCTAAGCACCGGGCGTTTTGAAGATGCCAAGAGGATACTGGCTGTTTTTGCAAAATCGGTCAGCATGGGAATGCTACCCAATCATTTTAACGACGCAGACCAGGAACAGGAATTTGATGGTGCAGATACCACTCTCTGGTATTTCATTGCCGTGAATAAATATCTTGAAGTAACAGGCGACAAAACTTTTATATTGACGGAAGTGTTACCTGTACTGAAAAACATCATTGACTGGCATTATAACGGCACCCGGCATGGTATCCGCGTCACCGATGATGGATTGCTTATGGCTGGCGAACCAGGACAACAGTTGACCTGGATGGATGCGAAGATGGGCCAGGCGATCGCCTCTCGTATCGGTAAGCCTGTAGAACTCCAGGCGCTTTGGTATAATGCATTGCGCATCTTTGCCGAACTACTTCAATTGAATGGACAGGAAGATGATGCCGGCATGTTGAATATGAGCGCTGACCGGGTCAGGAAAAGTTTCGGTCAACAGTTCTGGTATGTCGAAGGAAATTATTTGTATGATAACATCGACAGGAAAGGCGAAAAGATCGCCGAATTCAGGCCCAATCAACTTTTCGCTATCAGCCTTCCTTTCCCGTTAATAGAAGGTGATAAAGCTAAAGTTGTATTGCAACAGGTGACCGATCATTTATACACACCGGTAGGATTAAAGACCCTGCCTAACGCCGATCCGGAGTATCTACCAATCCACCCTGAAGGTGAGATCCGTGATCTTTCTTATCATGATGGAATGGCCTGGAGCTGGTTGCTCGGTCCCTATGTCGATGCGATCATGAGAACAAATGGCCGCGAGAGGGCACTCGAAGTGATCAATAACTTCAAATATCATCTGAATGAAACCTGCATAGGAAGTATAGCTGAAGTTTTTGAAGCAGAACCGCCCTATCATCCCCGCGGATGCATTGCACATGCCTGTGCGGTCGCTGAACTGTTAAGAGTGATCAAGGACTACCAGTTGTATGATATTAAGATGGTAAAGGCTGCAGTGAAGATCGAGGCTGTTTCGGCCTCACTTTAGAAAAGTTATAGTTATGCTTGGTTTAAAACTAAGCATAACTATATTTTTTATTGTCTTTCTTTCAATATCCTCAACTCCTTCGGATAATAATTATTGATCCGGTTAGCCAGTACATTCATCCATCCCAGCGGATGATTTTGATAGCAAGCCAGTTTCCAGCCTGCTACAACTCCTTCGAGCTTCAGGTCCTTTCTTTGTAAATATTGAATAGCCTGGTCATAATTGAGTTCTACCCGTTCAACCGAATCGTTCACCAGTTTACTCATGGCCAGGGCATGATCCGGCACCAGTTTATCTTTCATCAGCTCGCCTACCCGGACGCCTGAGTAGATAACTTTCAACTTCGATAAAATATAGCTCATGTCGTCAGACAACCAGCTGGACCATGCATATATTGTATTTTCACGCCTTATCAACTCGTGATCGCCCATCCTGATCCATTTGCCGATCGTCGCAAGTTCTTTTTTCCCGGGGTTCATCATTCTTGCCTTGTGCCTGGTTTCTGTCTCCCCTCCTCCTCTTTTCCTGAAACAGGCTATGAAAAAACCCTCCCCTTTTATTTTATCCGGCCAGAAACGGTAGCCATAAGTACCATTGCCGGATATTGTTTCTATGATCCCCGGAAATTTGTCAATCGACAGACGGCAACTTTCAAATGTGGGCCCACGATCGTTTACCGCCAACGTACCGGTAAGCCATTCTGCGATCTTCTCATCTTCCTCCTTTGAATAAGAGCAGGTAGAATAGATAAGTATACCGTCTTTTTTCAAGGCAGGTAGAGCATCCGCCAATATTCTTTGTTGACGCTGGCTGCATAGCGATACATTATTCTCACTCCACTCTTCGATTGCTTCCGGTTCGCGGCGAAATAAACCGCTGCCACTGCAGGGAACATCGGCAACGATCACATCAAAATAATCTTCCACCTTTGAAAAATCTTTTGGATCATTGTTCGTCACTATCACGTTATCACTTCCCCATTTAATAATATTCTCCTTTAGGGTATTTGCCCTTGATCGTATTACCTCGTTACTCACCAACAGGCTTTCCTTTGATATTAACGATTGAATATGGGTTGATTTTCCTCCCGGTGCAGCGCTAAGGTCCAGTACTTTCAACGAACCGGAAATATCCATAGTCTGTCGGAGCGCCTGTTCGAGGAACATACTACTGGCCTCCTGTACATAATAGCACCCGGCGTGAAAAAGCGGATCGAAAGTAAATGAGGGACGTTTATTTAGGTAATATCCATACTGCGACCACGAGACGGCGAAGTCCCAAATCCCCCCCTCGGGGGGCAGGGGCGCTTCAGATAATTTAGAGGGATTGATCCGTATTGAAGTGACCTGTTCGTCCGAAGCATGCACCTTTTCAAATGCTTCCCTGTCAAAACCGACGACGCTAGTTAATGAATTCATCAAGGAGTCCGGGAGCTTCATCGCTGACTGGTTGTTTTACTGGCCTAAAACTTTGCACAATAGTAACAATAAAAAAGATATGAGAAACAGGTATCACTGTCCAGAAGAGGTACACCCGCAATTTCAGAAGAAACTCGCTGAAAGACCCATATCCTCCGGGACTATAATGCCGGGCCATAGAGAAATTAAAAAACAAAACCAGCAACGGGAACAATACCATAAATGAAACCAATGGCCACACGTGCAGGCGGACCCACCATTTATTCCTGATCTTATACCGGTATGACCAGTAAGTGATAATTTCTGCCACGAGAATAGCTACAACGATGAATTCTACAATTAAAAAGCGCAAGGGTAACCTGTCAAAGCTAAATCCCTGGATGTTTCTTAGATTCCGGCAAGTTATATACAGAAAGAGCAAATGGAAAACAACGATAGCTATCAATACCCAAAAACCCAGCAGCGATCTTTTTATCCTGGTCATAATTATTCCGTTAATGCTAATAAGCTTTCGGCTCTTTCAGCAAGCTCATCCCATTTTTTACCTGGTCAGTGTACGATTGCAGGGCATTTGCGACGATGTCAATACTTTCCTGTGCTTCTTTCCAGTTCCTTTGTTCGATTGCTTCTCTTATTCCCGGCAGGGTTTTTACTCCATATCCGGTATAATAACCGGGGGCATATATCTCATGCTTATACCAGGGGCGACGTGGCAATCCATTTACATATACCAGGCTTCGTTCGGCCATGTAGAGGATATTATTCAGTTCTTTCTGTTTCACAGCGGATAGTTGCGATGCCCTGCCATACAATTTCTGGAATGCCTCGGCGCTATCTTTAAGCCGGGTCAACGCGTTTTCCAGGTTGCTGAAATTTAAGAAAGGAACTGTTTCTTTTACAGCCGGAGATTTAAATTGTTTCTTTGGGTCACGGGCAAGATCATATAACTTGTCGTTGATGATCTTATTCTCTGTTTCTGTTTCCGTTCTTGTGTTTTCCAGCAAAGCTTTTATCTCTGTCGCATAATCGTTTACCGTTTTATAAAATGTGTTGAAATCAAAAGGCAGTACATCGGCATTTGCCATCCGCAGCGTGATTCGTCCTGCTGTTTTTGATAATGCAATGCCGTATTGGAAACCCGGGTCCTTGAAACGTGTGAAAAGATCATATGAATCATAGATCGAATGATATTCCCCTCCCTGGTTTTCGCCGCCGAACCCGAGATTGATGGAAGCGATACCGAGATGCTGCAGGAAAGGCGAATAATCGGAGCCCGCGCCCAAAGCACCTAACTTGATGTATTTATTGCCGAGCAATTTTGCTCTGGCCGCCTTATCAGCATTCACGACTGCATTGGCATATTTTCTTTCCCTGATCGAAACACCTGTTTGTGGATCGGTAACATCATTGGTTATCTCGTTAAAAAATGTTTCCAGTGTATGCGAGCCTGAAGCATTGATAAAACCTCTTCCATTCCCATCTGAGTTGATATAGATAACCGCTTTTTGTTTGAGGTCCTGCTGATGATCTTCCGCCCATTCGGTTGAACCGAGCAAGGCAGGCTCTTCACCATCCCATCCGCAATAGATAATTGTTCGTTTGGGTTTGAATCCCTGCTTCGCGAGCTCGCCGATCGCTCTTGCTTCTTCCATCACCGCAACCATTCCTGCCAATGGGTCTGCGGCTCCATTCACCCATCCATCATGGTGATTGCCTCTGATCACCCATTCATCCGGTAATTCACTTCCCGGCATTTTGGCGATTACATCATACAATTGCTTCTGGTCCCAGTTGAATTCCAGTTTTAAATGCACCTTGTCTTTACTTGGCCCTACATGATAAGTGATCGGCAGGCTGCCTCTCCATGTTGCAGGCACTGTTTGTCCTCCCAGTGATTGAAGCAGTGGCAATGCGTCCTCGTAAGATATAGGTAGCACTGGTATCTTCATGATCGTTATCGCATCTTTCCTGTCCAGGCGCTTTGCATCTTTTGTTGCACCCACACCAGGTGTAAGCGGATCACCCGGATACACCGGCATATCCATTACCGATCCCCGCTGCACGCCATCGGCACGGCGAAACGGACCTTCGGGATAAACATCTCCCTGCGTATAACCATCATCTTCCGGGTCGGAATAAATAATACAACCTATTGCGCCATGTTCATAGGCCACCTTGGGTTTAATGCCTCTCCACGATCCACCATATTTCGCGATCACGATCTTTCCTTTTACATCAATGCCCATTCTTTCGAGCTCTTCATAATCCGCAGGTATCCCACGGTTAACAAATACCAGTTCAGCCGTTACATCCCCATCTGCTGAATAAGCATTGTAAGTAGGCAATTGCTCGGCAAGTTGACCAGTTGTTTTATCTTCTTTCAATACAGATTCCTGCAACTTTGCTTTGTAAGGCTTGCTACCTGTCAGTTCCAGCAACCTTGATTTTGGTGTCGGAAACAATACCCAGTAAGACGCGATCTCCGTTTGGTAACCCCAGGAGCGGAACAGGCTCGCCATGTATTCAGCATTCGCTTTGTCCTGGGGACTGCCTACATGATGTGGGTGCGAGCTGAGAAATTTCATCCAGGTGTCAAGGTTCCTTGCATCCAGCTGCGCATCGAATTTTTTTTCCCATTCGGTTTCTTTTACTGCATTGGCCTCGGCAAAGCCCATCAGCTTCTGGGCTTGCATGCAATTGAAAGAGAAAAGAAACATTGAAACAACGATCAAATTTTTCATGTGTGTGACTTTTATTTTTTTGTACCCAGCGACAACAACTCTGCTCATCGTCCCTTGTCCCGCTTTGAGCAGGCGCTCCATTCAGGGTTCCGTCCTCTCCTCAACGATATTGCGCACCTACGGCGCGCCTGGGGAATTATCACGTAATCAGGCTACCGGTATCTTGTCCCTCTGGGACAGACCAGCATCCGGCCTCACCCTCTTATCACTCCCCAAAGGAGAGGGACGATATAGCAGTGTTCCTCCAAACTTTGCAACTATCAATTCAACCTCATTGCTATTCGGCAATTTCGGCCTTAGCCTCTTAGTTCTATCCACAATTCATAGATATTGCATCTATCATCAAGTATCGAAGATCAATTTACCACATTCCCCTTTATCGACATGTGGGCAACATTCAATGTTCAAAGTCGCGGCGGCATACCCAACATTCAAAGCAGGAAGGACAAAGATTGCGTAGGCAACAGTTATTTTTTTGAGTTCGACTTTCGTTGGATAGCAATGACGGACCGGGGAAGGGTCACAGGTTCTTGATCTCTCCTATCAAATCCTGCAATACTTTCTTTGCGTCGCCAAACAACATGGAGGTCTTCTTTTGAAAGAAAAGCTCGTTCTCGATACCGGCATAACCCGGCTTCATGCTTCGCTTGTTTACGATTACATTCTTTGCCAGTTCCACATCCAGTATTGGCATGCCATAGATCGGCGATGAAGGATCAGTTTTGGCAGCAGGGTTGACCACGTCATTGGCGCCCAGTATCAGCACCACGTCCGTTGAAGGAAACTCTTCATTAGCCTGCTCCATTTCCAGCAGTTTCTCATAGCTCACATCCGCTTCAGCCAGCAGCACATTCATATGCCCGGGCATACGTCCTGCTACCGGGTGAATGGCGTACTTCACTTCAACACCTTTGCTCTCCAATAATTTTTCAAGATCATGGCATGCATGCTGCGCCTGGGCAACCGCCAATCCATATCCGGGAACGATCATCACTTTATTTGCATAGGCCATCAATACCGCTGCATCACTCAAAGTGATTTCTTTATACGCCCCTTGTTGCTTGGCTCCCGCTGGTCCTGCTTTAGCGCCTCCACCAAATGAGCCAATCAATACATTAGCTAATGACCGGTTCATAGCCTTACACATCAGTATGGTCAGTAAAGTGCCTGCCGCACCCACGAGGATACCGCCAGTCAGCATTACCTTATTGTCGTATAAGAAACCGCCGCAAGCCGCAGCCACACCAGTAAAGGAGTTCAGTATGGAAATAACGACCGGCATATCTGCACCGCCAATAGGCATGACGAAAAACACGCCATATAATAGCGCGAGAGCAAAAACAGCGTAGAATATCAGGATGGGAAAATGAGAATTAAATGTCACTGTTTGAAAGTCATTGCCTGAAAGGTTTGCCTCAACACCGAAATGGCCAGCTTTTGAAATGATAACAATAGATAAACCGATTGCTGCTGCAAGCAAGACTAAGTTTATGATATGTTGTCCTTTGAATGAAAAATCTTTTATAGTCCCATTCAACTTTCCCCATGCGATCATGCTTCCTGCAAATGAAACCGAACCGATGATCAGTCCGGCCATGATAATAACCAATTCGGTTGCCGGTATATAACCAGTTAAACTTGCCCCATGTCCTCCTAAAGATGAAAGCGGCGGATAAAGGGTAAATCCATCCTGGTCTAAATGGGGATGCTTTATAAGATGATTGAATTCTACAATCGATATCAATGCCGCACAGGCCCCTCCCATTCCATTGAACATACTCACCATCTCTGGCATCGCCGTCATCTTTACTTTCTTTGCAGCCAATGTTCCAATAACACCACCAATTGCAATGCCTCCGAATATCCATCCGTAATTGTGCAGTTTATTGCCAGCTTCATCTTTGTACAGAAAGATAGTCCCGAGAATAGCTATTATCATTCCTGCTGCTGCTATTAAGTTTCCCTTTCTTGCTGTGGCAGGATTGGAAAGCATCTTTAATCCGAGGATAAAGGTGACGGAGCCAATTAAGTAGCAAAGCGTAAGTATATTAAGTTCCATTTTAATAAATCCGAAAGTTTAAAAATCGAAACCCGAAGATTGAAGTTCGAAAAAAGAAACTCGAAATTCGAAAAACCGAAATCCTAGCAGCTCTATTTGGTTTTTAATCCTTCTTTCCAAATGAGCTTTCGTAAAATAGCTCCAAAGATATTTTCCAGTTCGAACGCCTCCTGGATCAATTCTGTCCTTTGTTTCTCCATATCCTGGTCGCCATAGACAAGAATATGCTTTAGCCAAAGTCTCGATTCCTTTGATTCTTTTCGGCAAACTTTGATTCTGAATTTCAGATCACCTTCGCCAAGGTTTTCATTTGCTTCTATATAGTTACTGGCTACCGATCCCGCCGATCGCACCAGTTGCCTAATATATTCTATGTTAATCACATCTTTTTTAAGACCTAGGCAAAAATCCCTTATCCTCAGTGAAAACTTTTCAGTTCTTTCCTCCAAATCATATTTTTTCTTTTGATTCCCCCCTGAGTTACCCTCTCCAGGTCGTTCATGGTCCTGTTCGAAATTCGATATTCCCATCTTCGAATTTTTTCTTCGAATTTCGACATTACGATTTCGGAATTCATGATCTTTTCACCGATTATTTTCGTTTTTCTTGTAGTTTATTTGGTTCCTAATGCTCTTTTTTTGGTTCTTTTTCTTTTTAATTTATTTGTCCCGCCAATTGGCGGGATTGTTTCTTGTCTTTTGGGTTTTTTATTTAGAGGGCGGTTCCTGCTTCTTGGGTTTTTTCTTAAACATCTCCAGCATTCTGTCCGTCACCACAAACCCCCCAACCACATTCAATGTACCTAATACAACTGCCAAAAACCCTAATATCAATGCCAGGTAATTATCATCTTCAGCTTTACCCATGACGATGATCGCACCGATGATCACAACGCCATGAATAGCATTGGCACCACTCATCAAGGGCGTATGCAACACACTTGGTACACGGCCGATAACCTCGATACCTACAAATATCATCAGGATCACGATGTAAATGATCTGCTGGTTTGCGGTGATCCAATTTAAAAATGATTCCATTTTCTATTTTTTATAGTTGAGTAGCGTACCGAACGATGAACGGAGCGTCGCAACAGAGTCGCTCAGGGAACATCAGCTGGCATCATAATTTTTCAACTAGCAATCGCAGGTTGCTTCCCGCTTCGTGCCACTCGCGGTCGCAATGACAACCGTCAAATAATCGGGGTCTCAAAACCCCTCCCTTGGAGGGGCTTGGGGAGGCCGTGTTTGGGGTGAGGCTATACCTCACCAAATCCATCCGACTTCACCCCCACCAATGTCTTTACCCTTTCATTCGTTATTTCGCCTCCATGCGTCACGCAACTTCCTTTGACAAGATCATCATCCCAATTCAGGTTCAGCTCTGCTTCCTTATTTATTATCAGTTGTAAAAAATTCAATACGTTCTTTCCATACATCCGGCTTGCATCTGAAGGCATAGTTGCAGGTAAGTTCGAATTACCAACAATGGTGACTCCATGATAGGCGATCGTCTCGTTGTTCTTTGTCACGGGTGTATTGCCTCCAGTGGCTGCAGCAATATCTATGATCACCGAACCTTTGCGCATGGCGCTGATCATGTCTTCCGTTACCAGCACCGGGGCTTTTTTCCCGGGTATCTGAGCGGTGGTAACAACAATATCGGCTTTCGCAATGCTTTCAGCTATCCTGGCTTTTTGGCGTTGCATGAACTCCTGCGATTGTTCTACCGCATAGCCACCGGCCTTACTCGCATCGGCAGCTCCTTCTACCTCGATGAACTTTGCTCCAAGACTAACCACTTCTTCTTTCACAGCCGGTCTTGTATCGAATACTTCAACGACAGCGCCCATTCTTCGCGCAGTAGCGATTGCCTGTAAACCGGCAACACCTGCACCCAATATCAGGACCTTGGCCGGCTTGATCGTTCCGGCTGCGGTCATAAACATAGGAAAATAGCGAGGATAGAGTTGAGCGGCCATGACTGCAGCTTTATAACCGGCGATATTGGCCTGCGAACTCAATACATCCATAGCTTGTGCACGGGTGGTACGAGGCAACATATCCAGCGAAAAAGTAGTGATACCCTGGTTAGCCCACTGTTGCATCAATCCCGCATTGTACAATGGCTGATAAACGCCGATAAGAATTTTCGACTGGATGTCAGACATCACAGATTGAAGAGGATAATGAATACTTAAAATGATATCGGATGCCTGGAGTACCTCTTTTTTTTCTTTGATCACAGCGCCGGCCTGCTCATAATCCATATTGCTGCAAAAAGCCTTATCGCCAGCCCCGTTTTCTACCAGGATCTTAATCCCTTTTTTTGTGAGAGTGGCGACAGCTTCAGCAAGAAGCGATACTCTTGTTTCATGGCCCGGTTCTTTGAGAAGACCTATCGTCATTAAACTATGAAGGTTTTGTGAATGTATTGATGATCTGATCTGATGCACCAATTCAGCTTCGCAAAAGTAAAGGTTTTATCGCTTCTTTGACTTACTAAAAAGCCATGACAGGAGATCTTTTTCGGCGAACGCGTTGACCCAACTGTTGTGATGGACACCGGGATATTCAGAATATTTTACATCTGCATTGAGCTGGGTGAGTCGCCTGTAAAAATCACGCGAAAAATACGTGGGGACAATTTCATCATCTGATCCGTGAAATATCCACAGGGCCACTTTCCCGGCAAACTGCTTGCTGGTGCTGATCTTCCCGGCTCCGCAGATGGAAAAAGCAGCAGCGAACACATCAGGGTAACGGGCTATCATATCATATACACCCATGCCTCCCTGTGATAATCCGCCGATATAAACGCGGGACTTATCTATAAAATGCATAGACAATAAACTATCGAGTAGTTGTTTTAGTAAGCCAGCGACCCCGGTCGGCTGTTTCCGGAATGGAAAATCCCAGGAGTTCGCAAGACCGGTCGTTGAATCAATTCCTGTATCGAACCAGGCCCAGCTATCATCCAGAGGACATTGAGGGAATATAATTATTGCCGGAAAATTTTTCCTGTTCTCCTCTCGCAAAAAATATCTTCCTCCGATCCGGAGTTGCGCTTCATTGTCATTTCCCTTTTCAAATGCGCCATGCAGGAAAATGAGCAATGGATAGCTGGTGGTTGAATTAAATGAATCCGGGAATAATATGCGATAAGGCAAATTGCCTTTGGAGTTCGTGAATATCTCCTTTTGATAGCCACTAAGATCCTGAGCATCCAGGGATGTAACAAGCAGCAGCAGGAAAATTAAACTACTAATTTTCATAAACAGAATGATGGTTATGCTCGATCCCGATATCTGCCTGACGGTAGGCAGGGCTACCGGGACGAATTTCGGATCTCGAAATCGGGAATCTCAATTAGAAACGAATAACGAAGTGTTGTTTTTCCATGATCTCTTTGCGGAAGACCAGGATACCGATGAAGAACAGGTCTATACTTAATGTAACCGATGCATGGGATTGACAATGTTCCCAGGCCTGCTCCATTTCGTGGCTCCAGTGTATATCATCCAGTATAACGAGGGAAAAGTTATTGGTTTTGGTGAGAATTGATTCAAAATATTGGATGGTTGGCTGCAGGCAATGATTGCCGTCGACGAATGCGAGATCGATTGATGATTGTAATGAGCTTGCCGCCGATTGCAATGTATCGTCGAAATTTCCTTCAACAGTTTCTATGTTTTCCAGCTGAAGATGTCTGAAATTATCTTTGGCGACCGTGAGGATCTCCTTTGCTCCTTCCAACGTAACTACTTTAGCTTCCGGTCTTGCTTTTGCCAGGTAGGAACTGGTGATGCCGAGAGAAGTCCCCAATTCAAGTATGATATGCGGCTGATAAAACTTTGCAATACGATATAGCAACTGCCCGAACTTTTTTGATTTGGCTGCATTTTTTGCGATAGAAGCGATAGTCCTTTGGCTGTTTTTTGACCGGGTAGATCCGGCACCCATGTCTTCGACGCTTAATAAAGTTTGATCTTTCAGCAATTGCCGCCGCAATGCTTCCACCTCTTCATAAACCGGGTAATTCGTTTTATCGCTTAGAACTTTTGTTATGAATTCAAACACGAAGGGAGAATGAACACCGTGCCCCCTGCCATTAGAGGATCTAAGGTAATACTGAAGATATTTCGATGCTAACTGCAGCCTGCCATACATACTGCGAATATAATTTTTTAAAAGAACCAAGAACCAAATAGCAAGAACCAAATAAGCACCAATATTTAAATAGAAAATCCGAAATAGAAAGCGCGAAACCCGAACATTGTAGGGTGCATTCGAATTCCAGACAGGAAGTATTTAAATTGCAAGGAGCAATTGCAGGGATCAGCAAAGCGTCGATATCTAAACGTGAAATCCAGATAGCGCAGATATTTTCGATATTCGTCCCGATAGCTATCGGGATCTTTTTTCTAATTTATTTGGTTCTTGTCCCGCAAATGGCGGGATTGTGATCTGGTTCTTTTCACTTAAACACCCTTTCCCAAATCTGGAACGAATAAGCATACTTGTGATGGTCATCAACCGCATTGTCCTTGTTGCTCACTAATTTCCATTCCTTCGGGTCAATGACCGGAAAATAAGTATCCCCTTCCAGCTCGGCATCTACTCTTGTGATATAAATACGTTTCGCCTTTTCAAAGGCCATCCGGTATATTTCTCCGCCTCCGATCACCATCATTTCTTTTACATCCATATTCTTTACCAGGAACTGCGCATCGTCGAGGGTTTTAACAGCGAGGGTTCCTTCTACATTCCAGTTATTTTGCCGGGTGATGATAATATTTTTTCTTCCCTTCAATGGTTTGCCCAATGCTTCAAACGTTTTCCTTCCCATCACCACCGGCATTCCCCAGGTCACGTTCTTGAAAAATTTCATATCATTCGGGAGGCACCACAATAGTTTATTGTCCTTGCCAATGGCATTGTTGTTTGCAGCAGCGACGACGAGAGAGATAGTCATGAGTCGATAGTCATTAGTCGGGAGTAAAGATAACATAGACAGGCTATACTGCTACTGGAGCTTTAATAGCCGGATGGCTTTGGTAATTTTCCAGTGTAAAGTCTTCAAACTTGAAATCGAAAATATTTCTGACCGCAGGATTTAATTTCATAGCCGGCAATGGAAAGGGCTTACGGCTGAGTTGCAATTTTACCTGCTCGAGGTGATTATTATATATGTGTACATCGCCGAATGTGTGGATGAATTCACCGGGTTCCAGGTCACAAACCTGCGCTATCATCAATGTCAATAATGCATACGAAGCAATATTAAAAGGGACACCGAGGAACACATCGGCGCTACGCTGGTAAAGCTGGCAGCTCAGTTTACCTTCGGCAACATAAAATTGAAAAATAGTATGACAGGGCATCAGTGCCATATCGGGAAGATCGGCCACGTTCCAGGCACTGATGATCAACCTTCGGCTGTCCGGGTTCTTTTTTATCTGTGTAAGCAGCTCGGAAACCTGGTCCACCGGTTTACCGTCCTTTCCTTCCCAGCTTCTCCATTGCTTGCCATACACAGGTCCCAATTCCCCGTTTTTATCGGCCCATTCATCCCAGATGCTCACTCCATTTTCCGTAAGATACCGGGTATTGGTCTCTCCCCGCAAAAACCAAAGCAGTTCATGAATGATGCTCCGAAGATGAACCTTCTTGGTAGTTACAAGTGGAAATCCCTTTTGGAGATCAAAACGCATTTGATACCCGAAACAACTTATGGTACCGGTGCCAGTGCGATCGCTTTTTTGAACACCATTATCAAGAATATGTTGAAGCAGATCGAGGTATTGTTGCATGGGCGCAAGTTACGAAAAAGGCAGCACGGTGGATGCTAGATGCTAGATGCTAGATACTAGATGCTGGATGCTATCATTGCAACCCGCCAATGGCCGAGAAGGAACTGAACTCTGATCCTATTCCCCCTTCACCATTCACCACTCACCATGTCAATCCCAATCATACTTCTCTACCCAGCCATAAAAATCATTCACCTTATCGGCGTTTTTCTCCAGCCATTTGTCATTATCACTATCGCCAGCGGATGAATATGCAATGTGAGAAAACGTTTCGAGATAATTCCGCGATTTCATTTTAATCACAAAAGGGACATAAAATTTCCAGAAGAAACCTGTCCTTCCTTCTTTTATTTCGTCCATCATGGTGATCATTTCTTTTAGTTTCCTTTCTAACCGTTCAGGTTTTGTTTCTTTCTTATATTTTTTATCCGAATCAAGGGCGGCCGCGAATGTAATAACCAGTTCAACGCTGGTGAAATTGTCATCACCTTTACCCGTTGTATCGAGCATTGCCGAGTTAATGTTGATCGTGACTTCGTTCTTACCTGTTTTTTTTACATTTCCCCCGAATATCAGGTCCAGGCTCTCCATGTTACCCTGTGCTCTCTTTCCTGAAGCTTCAATGGACAGGAAAGCAACTGAAGCCAATGCAGAAGCAATATTATTTTGCCCCTTCATCAGCAATCCAAGCAGGTTATGCGAAGAAGGATGAAGTGGTTTTCGCAGCAATGCATCTTCGGCGGCCTTCATACTTTGGTCCCTGTCGTTTGCCCGGGCATAAGTGATCGCCTTATTATAGTACAATAAATAAAATTCAGGAAAGGCTACCAAACCTTTGTCATAGATTTTTAGAGCTCCTTCATGGTCTCCCTGGTCGTCCAGGGCACTTCCCCAGTTTATCCAGACATTCTTCATCTCCGAATGATCAGGATATTTTTCACTCAGCATTTTATTGATGGCAATGCACTCGTCATAACGCTTTAAAATCAGGAGAGCATATCCTTTTTCGTAGTTAGCGCTGAAATTACCTGGATCTTTGGCCAACACCTCGTCGTACTTTTTAATGGCCCCGGCATAATCTCCCCTGTCATGAAGAACGATACCTTCTTCGATAATTTTGTCAAGTTCATCCTGGGCAAAACTGCTCAGGCTGATCATGATTATGGCCAGGCATAAAAAAGCTTTTTTCATAATGGCTGTGTTTGGGTGGTGTAAGAAGGTTTACTACAAGATACAAAATGCGGAGAAATTACACACCACTGTGTCCCCTGGAGAAGCTCGATTCCAGGCCAGATGTTGGATGCTGGATGCCGAGCAGTAGAACGAGAAACGGAGCGGGAGCGAGCGGCATTCTGGGGCGCCCTCCGCACTCTTTCTCGCTCTGTCTTTTTAAATGGCTTCGTGCCCGTTGCTATATTCAGGCTTTAGTGCGATAACGGGAGATCCTTCGGCATCATCAATGAATTCGGAAAATTCTTTATGCAGTCGCCGGATCGCTTGCTTATGGGCCGACAACTTTTGGGCAAGGAAATTTACCTTAGCCTGCTCATCGGCCAACTGCTGCTGCAATGCGCCGGCCATGTTTTTGGCTTCTGCTATCGAAACATTCATTGATTCATTCTGCTCTCTGAATTCCTGCAACATTCTTTCAAGCTGGGTGATATGCTCAAGTTTTTCGTTGAGGACCTGTTCTTTTTCGGCAAGTTGTTCCTCCTTACCGCAGATGACAACCTGGGTTTTATCGGCCTGGTCCTGTTTCAGCATTAACTCGTTTTGCAGCAATTCGATCTTCTTCTCTGCGGCTTCCTTTTCTTCTCTTATTTGTTTCATTTCGGCAACTACCTGTAGTCGCTGGTGTTCTGACTGGTAAAGATTCTTGATCCGTTGTTCTATCTGGTTCTGCAAAAAGTTCACCTGTGCCTTCTTTTCTTCCACCAGGTCTTCCAGGTATTCATGATCGGAGACCTTGTCTCTCAAGCTTGCATTTTCTTCTTTCCATTTATTGATGATCTCCGTCTTCTCATCTTCAGTAGCCGATCTCATATGCACTTGTTCCTGCAACACCTTATTTTCCTGCTCCAGTTGCCGGCAGGATCTTTCCAGTTGCGCCAGCTTATCCTGCAATTCTTTCTTTTCTGTAGCATGCTGCGTTGCCAACCGGTTAATGTCAGCCTGCATAGGCATTGGTAATTGTTCGTTTGAATTTTCCATGACTTCTTTTTTAGGTTTTACAAACAGGTTACGGGCATATAAAGCCAGTGCAGCATATTTTGTTTCCATCCTTGCAAAATCATGCTGAAGGGCCGTATAACGGGCGTGATTGTAAGAGAGCTTATTCTTATATTGTTGTATGAGCACAGAATTATCAAACACAACGTATTCACCATTTCCATTGGTATAACCCACCAGCGCTGACACGGATTCACGAAGCTTTCCTTCCATTTGGGCGTGTTCTCCTTCATCTTTTTTTCCTTTTCGATAATGAAGAAAAGCGGTTATGGTCACAGCAGCAATGAGCAAAGGCACAATGATCCAGCAAAGCACCTGGATAAAACGCAATATCTCGGGCACGGGTCCGGCAACAAATAGCATGTTATTTGATTTTGGAGTAAAGTTTCGGCATAATTAATTACTGACTCATTGATTCCGCCACAAACAGAAAGAGATTTGCTCCTGGGTAGAAAACGGCGGGTAGAAGTGTTCTCAAGGGTCAGGTTATTAATTAGGTAAATGGTTCAATAGGTAATACCAAGAAGGATCGCCCGCCTTGCGACAATAATAATACCAAAAGAAACTCCGTGCCTTTTTTTAGAGGAATTTTAATTCACAGTTTGGAAAATACTAATGTCTTCCTGTATGAGCGGGCATCAGTAAAAATACTGTCTTAGCCTATCAGGCCTTCCTGCGTTTCAATTCTTTTTTTATTAGTGCAAGCTCTCGCCCAGTTTGCCCTTTCACCGAAGTATTCTCCTGGGCCCGGCGCATGAGGTAAGGGATCACATCCCTAATGGGACCAAAGGGCAGGTATTTACTGACACTGCAACCTGCATGAGCCAGATTGAATGTGATGTTATCACTCATACCATATAGTTGGCTCCAGTGAACATGCGGGTGATTCAATGGCAATCCCTTTTGCTTAAGAAGGCGGGTAGCATATAGGTTGCTGTATTCATTGTGAGAGGCAACGATCAAAGCAATACGATCAATATGCGCAATGGAAAATTCAATGCCTGCATTGAAATCCCGGTCCGTTGATTCTTTATCTGGCTGAATAGGCGAAGGGTAATTCATTTCCGCGGCTCTTTTTCTTTCCTTTTCCATATAAGCGCCACGCACCAGCTTGGCCCCGAGAATAAAACTCCTTTGCGTCGCAGCCTGGTAGGAATCTTTCAGGAACTGTAGCCTGTCAACCCGGTAATGCTGGATTGTATTATAAACAACAACCCGTTGCTTATTGAAAGTATCCATCATCAGGATAGTTAATGCATCTACTGGATCCTGGACCCATGTCTCTTCGGCGTCGACCATTACACCGATCTTTTTTTCAGCAGCAGTCCCGCAGATACTCATCATCCGCTTGCGTACACGCTCCAATTCTGCCTGTTCATCTGCCGACAACCCGGCGATTGCTCTCATATACCGTTTCATCAGCGTGAGCTCGCCATTGTCCATGGTTTCGTCGAGCTTTTCCAGCAAAGCAAACCGGGCGAAGCCGGTAACCTTAACGCTCATGAAAGGTATGTTCGGTTGCGTAGCAGCATAGTTGATCACCCGGATAAATTCGTCGCGGGCATGATCAAAATCCTCTTCTCCTTCCTTGCCTTCTACCCCGTAATCAAGAATTACCTGGACATGGTATTTGGAAAGATTTTTGGCAACCTGCGCTGTTTCTTCCAGGGTTTCTCCACCCACGAATTGTTTGAAAATGGTATTCCGGATCACGCCTTTTACAGGTAACCCGGCCCTGATCGACCATGGAGCGAGCCTTGTTCCGATCTTTACAATCCACGGTCTCCCCATCAAAGAGAAAAGGAATTTCGCTTTTTTAAGTTGGCTTTCCGACTTGTATTCAAATGCAAATTCTGTGTTGTCAAAAGAGATAACGGGATATGGCTCCATAGCAGGCGCAAATGTAATATAAACGTTTAAAGGTTGAATAGAAGATAATTTCCCGCCCGCGTGGCGGGAGAAAATGAACTAATTTGAAAAATGCGGGGAAATTTCTCATAATTTTCAAATTCTCTCCCGCCTATAGGCGGGATCAAATTGCCACGTTCATGTGTTCAGCTATCCGCCTATTATGAGATGATTACCGCTTAACTTTACAAAAACTCAGAATGGAAGATAAAAAAGCATCCGGCAGTATTATTATCATGACAGAACTCGTGCTTCCCAATGATACGAATGTCTTTGGCAATCTGATGGGTGGCCGTCTCATGTACTGGATGGACATAGCCTCGGCACTTTCGGCACAAAAACACTCTAATGCCGCAGTTGTTACCGCATCTGTCGACAATATTTCTTTTGAAAATCCAATTAAGCTGGGTAACGTGGTACACATCGAAGCCAAAGTAAGCCGCGCCTTTACTACCTCAATGGAAGTGCATATGAAAGTATGGTGTGAAGATCTGAAGAGACAGGTAAAATACAAAAGCAATGAAGCGTATTATACCTTTGTAGCACTTGATGCCGACAATAAGCCCAAACCCGTACCTCAACTTATAACCGAGACAGACGAAGAAAAAAAATTATTTGATGGCGCATTGAGAAGAAGGCAACTTCGATTGATCCTCGGCGGCAAAATGAAACCTGACGATGCGCTGGAACTGAAAGCACTTTTTGTAAAAGACTAACGCCGAACGATTCTGGATACAGATACTGGACGCTGGTCACTCTGTAGGATGCCATCGAGTATCTAGCATCCAGGATTTAGTTCCGTACCAGTTTATCTCTTATTTCTCTCCACGTAATGATTTTGATATTCCTGTCCCTGAGCAATTTTTTGCAATCCTCGCTTGTGAAATAATTGAAATCAGCCTGCCGCCATGCAGCTCCCCATTCGGGATGATCGATGGTCATTGCCTGTGTCTCGATGTTGTCGTAAGCTAAATGGATGATCATGACATTAAGCCCGGCTTTCAGCGTATCCAGTACGCCGCTATAGTATTTCGCCATTCCTTTTTTGAAATCATCAGGACCTGCGCCATAAATAGCATCCACCAACACATCTTTATCGGTAAGGAATGATCCCAGTGGCGCCTTTAATGCTGCTGGCAACATTACCGGCACTTTATATTCACGCCCCAGCTGGATATACAGTTTAAGATATTCGGGTCTTCCAAATAAAGTACCCATATGTGAGTCGAAGTGAGTAACGTCTATCCCGGATTGGTTTGCCTTTTCAATCTGTTTTCGTAATTCCTTTTCTACCTCACTGATGGTGGCGGACGCATATACCGAATCTACATCTGAAAACATAAAGCCCTGCTTATTGTTCAAACCTGGCGTCTCGTCGGCTAATGTACGCCACTTATAATATTTCCATTCGCTGGTCAGCGTAAGATGCAACCCAAGGTCCGCTTTGGAATGTGCTGCTCCGTAAGCCGCGATTTCAGAGAACCAGGGCGTCGGCACCATGATACTGGCTGAACTGACCGATCCTTTTTCCAGGGCATTGATCGTGGCGGCGTTCTCCGAATGAGCTACACCCAGGTCATCACCATGAATAATAAGGAGCTTCGTGTCCTTTGAATAACCCAGTCTTTCCTGAACGGTCTGTTGACCACGTAGAAATAAAATTGGTAGCAGAATGGCAAAACAGAATGAAGCTATTTTTTTCATTACGATCATTTTAGATTATGTTGAATGTTAAATGTGAATGATGAACATTTCCCAAAGATTGAAATTGCATTCTAAACTCTACACTCTTAACCTGCCTGCCGGTAGGCAAGCTCTAAACTAAAAATAGCTCATCTACTTTTCATTTTTGCTTCCAGATAATCGCTGTCATTATTTAAGAATGCATCAAGGAACCTGACCGCGTCCTCCGTGGTTTGCCCGGTTATATCGGAAATATGATTATCTACCTGCCGCTTGAACAGACCCAGTGTTTTAACGGTCACAGATCGCTTATAAAAAATATAAAATTCATGCTCCAGTACCGTTCCAACGATAGAAAATGTAACCCCTTGTTTTGTATCCAGGTTCTCAAATTCGAGAGAAGGAGAGAAACAAATATCTTCATTCCGCATGTTTGCTATTTTCCGCAGGCGATCCATCCACGGAAATTGTTCAAAGGTCTCCCTGACCTCTTCTTTTCGTATGAGTCCCTTTTCTATTACCTGGGGATTATCTGGTTCACAGATGCTCCAACGATAGTTTGCCATAGTTAAATGTATAATTTTTCAACGAAGTAAGACCCGAGGACTATTTTGAATGTTAAATGTTGAATGTTAAATGATGAACATTTCCCAAAGATTGAAATTAAACTCTTAACTTTTAACTATTTGCATCTGAAGTATAATCCAAGGTTGATTTTAAAGCTTGGTCGTCGAAAGAACTACTTCTCATTCAACATTTAAAATAATTCCACAGTTCATTCTAAAATGAACTTTCGCTGCTTCCGGCCGCTTAGTTTTGTTTTGTAAACTTCGAAAAATGAAACACACAGCAACAATCACCTGGACAAGAACTGCTGGTGAAGTTTTTGTCGATGGCAAATACAGTCGTGTGCACCGTTGGAAATTTGATGGTGGAGCAGAACTGGATGCATCGGCTTCGCCGCACGTTGTGCCTATTCCCCAGTCTGATCCCTCCCTGGTTGATCCTGAAGAAGCATTCATCGCTTCTATTGCAAGCTGTCACATGCTTTTTTTTCTTTCATTTTGTGCCAGGCAGAAATACGTTATAAAAGGTTATGAAGACCGGGCAGAAGGCATCCTGGATTCCGGTGAGGATGGCAAAAAGCAAATCATCGGCGTAAAACTTCACCCGGTAGTACAATTCGAAGGAGAACACGTTCCATCGGAGGAAACAATTCGTCACCTGCATGAGCTGGCTCACGAGAATTGCTTTATTGCCAATTCAGTTAAAACGAAAATTGAAGTTGTCGTTGCCACGGATACACGGGTAAGAAATTGATAACATTCCCTTCATCCACGTATCTGAGGCAACCTTGTTATGTTAATGGCGACAGGTTTATTAAATCGAGACACTACTAAAGAAACACTATATGAAAGACATAACTATATATTTACAGGATAAACCGGGTGCACTCGCAGAAATGGGTGAAACATTGGGACAAGCCGGGATAAGCCTGGAAGGGGGCGGCGTATTTGTACATGAGGGAAAAGGGATTGCTCATTTCCTGGTGGAAGATGCGCAGAAAGCAAAGGAAGCGCTGGAACAAAAAGGTATTCCGGTTACGTCGATTAACGATGTGCTTATTCAAAAACTGAAGCAGGATGTACCCGGACAGTTGGGAATGATATGCAGCCTGATGGCTAAAAATGGGATCAATATCCTGGTTCAGTACAGCGATCACTGTAATCAACTCGTCCTTGTCGTGGATGACTATGAAAAAGGTAAAATAATTTCAGAGAAATGGTCAAAAGGAATTTATGAATGATCGACCGGAAGAAATAGAAAAACATTTCGGGCATATGGCATCGCTTATCGGGGAAAAATCGAGAGCAATGATGCTATGGAATCTATTGGACGGTCGCGCTTACACCGCTACCGAGCTGGCCACCAGCGCCGATATTTCGTTTCAGTCGGCGAGTAATCATCTTTCGCAATTGATCAATGCCGGTTTGTTAAGATCGGAAAAGCAGGGAAGACATAAATACTACCGGTTTGCAAACGACCGCGTGGCGCAGGCTATCGAAAATATTGCTGCGCTAATGCCAGTATCGGTTTCATTGAAGTCAGCAGCAGGACAGCATACGGCTGGAATAAGGTACGCCCGCACCTGCTATGATCACCTCGCCGGTAAGTTAGGAGTACATGTGACAGGAGTTTTTCTGAAAAACAAATGGCTGATTGCTCATGATGACCGCTACGAATTATCTACCGCAGGTCAAAGATTGTTTGAAAGCCTGGATATCGATATTTCTGCAACCCGACAGGAAAACAGGAAGTTTGCTTATCCCTGTCTCGACTGGAGTGAACGAAATCATCACCTCGCCGGAGCCCTGGGAGCCGCGTTGCTGGATTCTATGATCAGCAAAGACTGGATAAGAAAAATAAAAAATTCGAGAGAGATCCTTCTTACAGGCAACGGGAGAATTGAGATGGGCAAACGCTTCAAGATTAACCTTTGATCTTTCTGAACTGAATCATCTTGCGCTCAACTTCATTGCTTCCCGCTTCGCTCCATTTGCGGGCGGAATGACAATTCAACATAATCTTCCGTTACCGGCCACTAATTATTTTCTGATATCGGTGGCCAAATAAATTATAAAAGGGAAAGAACCAAGAACGAGAAATAGGAGCGAAAGAATTCGTTTTTTGATCTTTACAGCTATTTTGAAAAAAAGGGACGCTAATAGTCACGACCGATGAGGTTTTAATTTTGAAATTTATTTGGTTCTTGCGATTTGGTTCTTGGAGCTTGGTTCTTGTTCCCCCAATTGGCGGAATTGGTTTCTCGATGCTTATCTTTACTCTATGCGTTTCTTATTTGATCTCCATCCCTTGCTTCGCCTTGGTTTCCTGGTTATAACAATACTGCCAGGTCAATTCATACACGCACAAAAAGATATAGCTAGTGAGTTCCGGGTGGTTGACACTGCTATTTTCCAGGATGCTTCGCATCATTGGTATGATTTGCATGAAAAAGACAGGGTGATTCAACCCAAACCAAATCAGCCGCGTTATAAAGCCACAGAACTGGAAGCTATCGGGGACAATATCCTGCTGTATCAAAAAGACAATGGCGGCTGGGCCAAGAACTATGATATGTTGGCCATTCTAACGCCTGAGCAGAAAGACAGCCTGGTAAAAGATAAGACCGTTTTGAACACCACGTTTGATAACCGGACAACCTACTCGCATGTCGAGACCCTGGCAAAGATTTACTACGTAACAAAAAATGAAAAATATAAACAAGGCGCGCTAAAAGGACTCGACTACATACTGGCATCCCAATATGCCAATGGTGGCTGGCCGCAATACTTCCCGCTGGAGAATAACTATAGCCGTTACATTACATACAACGATGATGTTTTTAGTGGCATCATGTGGTTGTTAAAAGATATAACAGATGGTAAGCCGCAATACGGCTTCGTAGATACTGATCATCGCCAGAAATTAAAGAGCGCCTATGAAAAAGGGCTGCAATGTATCCTTCGGACACAGATCAATGACAACGGCAAACCTACAGCCTGGTGCCAGCAATACAATGAAGTGACACTGGAACCCGCATGGGCAAGGAAGTTTGAACCCCCTTCAATATGTAATGGAGAAAGTGTCGAAGTAGTTGCATTCCTGATGAGCATTGACCATCCTTCCCCGGAGATCATTAGGGCCGTGCAAAACGCAGTGGCCTGGTTCAGGGAATCCGAGATCATGAATACAAGAGTAAAGACCATTGCAGCACCTGACCTGGTCACTCCCTACCTTATTTCGAAAACAGATAAGGTTGTGGTACGGGATTCGACCGCCCCTCCTATCTGGACCCGGTATTATGAATTGAAGACGCACCGCCCTCTTTTTTGCAACCGCGATAGCAAAGTAGTGTATTCATTAGCCGAAGTGGAAAGGGAAAGAAGAGATGGCTATGGCTGGTATACGTATGCGCCGCAGAAAATACTGGACAGGTATTCAAAATGGGTGATTGCTTCGCTCCGCTCGCAATGACAGCATCCAGGTTCTAGCATCTGTTGTTTCGCTCCGCTTACAATGACAACATCCTGTTGCTTCTCCGCCTTTCGACGGATCGCAATGGCGAGCATCCAGCATCTGGCATCAACTTACGTCTTCCTTCCATTCTCCTTCGCCATCTCATGCTCCTGCGCCTCATTCCTGAATACAACCGTATTGTCAAATACATCCACCAATACCGGGTGATCTTTATCAACTTCGCCAGCCAGTATTTTTTTACTCAATGCATTCACGATTTCTTTTTGTATCAACCGCTTCAGGGGTCTTGCACCAAACTGTGGATCAAATCCCTGTTCGCCTAAAAACTCAAGGGTATAATCGCTGAATTCCAGTTGTATGCCATTCTTAGCCACCAGCCTTTTCAACTGTTCGAGCTGGATCTTTACGATATTCCTGATCTCCTTCTTCATCAATGGGCGGAACATGATGATCTCATCTACGCGATTCAGAAATTCAGGACGTATGGTTTCCCGCAGCAAGGTCATTACCTCGAGCTTTGCCGTTTCCGTCACCTGCTCAACATTCTTTTCGCTCACTTTTTCAAACGCCGCCTGGATAATATGACTACCGATATTGCTGGTCATGATGATGATAGCGTTTTTGAAGTTCACTACACGACCTTTGTTGTCCGTTAACCGTCCATCATCCAGTACCTGCAGAAGAACATTCCACACATCCGGGTGAGCCTTTTCAATTTCATCGAGCAATACCACGCTATACGGCTTGCGGCGAACCGCTTCTGTTAACTGGCCACCTTCATCATAGCCAACATAGCCCGGAGGTGCCCCTACCAGTCTCGATACAGTATGTTTTTCCTGGTATTCGCTCATATCGATACGGGTCAACATGCTTTCATCATCAAACAAATATTCGGCGAGCGCTTTTGCCAACTCTGTTTTACCTACGCCGGTTGTTCCAAGAAATATAAACGAGCCAATTGGTTTTCTCGGATCACTCAATCCAGCCCGGCTTCTTCTTATCGCGTCGGCTACAGCTGTGATCGCTTCATCCTGGCCAACCACCCGTTCATGAAGATGCTCTTCAAGTTTCAATAATTTTTCTTTGTCGCTTTGCAACATCTTTGACACCGGAATACCCGTCATCTTCGCGATACTCTCCGCTATGTCTTCGGCGTCCACTTCTTCTTTCAGCAACCGCTTTTCAGTTAAACCATCCAATTGTTTAGTATATTCAGTGATAGTTTTTTCCTGCTCCTTTATTTTCCCATAGCGTATTTCCGCCACCTTTCCATATTCCCCATTTCTTTCAGCCTGTTCAGCTTCCAGTTTCAATTGCTCGATAGCGGCCTTAGCGTTCTGTATTTTTTCAACAATTTCCTTTTCTTCTTTCCATTTTGCCTTTAATGTGTCCCTCTCAACGGCCAGGTTGGCAACTTCCGTATTGAGTTCCTTCAATTTTGCTTCATCGTTTTCCCGCTTGATCGCTTCGCGTTCAATTTCCAGTTGACGGATCTGTCGTTCGAGCCTGTCCAGTTCTTCGGGCATCGAGTTCATTTCCAAACGAAGTTTGGCAGCGCTTTCATCAATCAGGTCAATAGCCTTGTCAGGAAGGAAACGGTCTGTAATGTAACGGGTAGAAAGTTCTACCGCGGCGATGATGGCATCATCCTTTATCCGTACGTGGTGATGTGTTTCATACCGGTCTTTCAATCCGCGCAGGATGGATATTGCATCTTCAATATTCGGTTCATCGATCATTACCCTCTGGAAGCGGCGCTCCAATGCTTTATCCTTTTCAAAGTATTTCTGGTATTCGTTCAATGTTGTAGCACCAACAGCTCTCAACTCACCCCTTGCAAGGGCAGGTTTCAAAATATTTGCCGCATCCATCGCCCCTTCGCCGCCACCGGCGCCAATCAATGTATGTATTTCATCGATGAACAGGATGATCTCGCCATCACTATCACCGACCTCTTTTACCACTGCTTTTAATCTCTCCTCGAATTCGCCTTTATATTTTGCTCCCGCGATCAGCAATCCCATATCCAGGGCATAGATGATCTTTGATTTTAAATTGTCGGGAACATCCCCGTTCACGATACGATGAGCGATTCCCTCCGCTATTGCCGTTTTACCCACACCGGGTTCGCCTACCAGTATCGGGTTGTTCTTTGTTCTTCTCGAAAGAATGTGCAGGGTCCTGCGGATCTCTTCATCACGACCGATCACGGGATCTAGCTTACCCTGTCTTGCCAGCTCATTTAAATTCTTGGCATATTTGTTAAGTGCATTAAATTCCTGCGATTGGGTTTGTGAAGTCACTGTTTCTCCCTTCCGCAATTCTTTGATAGCGGCGATCAGGCCTTTTTCGGTAAGACCTGCATTCTTGAGAAGTTTGGCTACTGCATCACTACCTTCTACGATAGCCAGCAACAAATGTTCGGGCGTCACAAACTCATCGTTGAATTGCTTGAGTGCGGCACCTGCTCTTAATACTACGGTATTAGCATCCCGGCTTATCGATTGTGCCGGTTCCCCGGAGGTAGAAGGTAATTTAGCGATCAGTTCATCAAGCTTTGTCCCGAGAACGTTGACCGTGACATTGTTCTTCTTTAATAAATATTCAACAGGTGAATCCTGTTGTTCCAGCAACGCTTTAAGGATATGTTCCGTTTCAATGTTCGGATTCCTGGCGTTGAAAGCCAATTGCTGGGCCTGTTGAAAGGCCTCAGCCGCTTTTATGGTAAAATTTCCTAAGTTCATAATATTGTTTTAATTCAATTGCATCTATAATGATTAGTGGGTCGCCGGCGTTAGTTTGCAGTGAATCGGGGCGGTTTGGCTATACCCTAAAATCTGCCGGCCAGTTCAAAAATTCAAATAACTTTAAACCCTAATATCAAATAACACTCCAAGCCAAAAATCCCCGTAAGAATGTCAGACAAATTTTATTTATCCTGCCTCAAGAGCAGTATCCTCGGAGGACTCCTGTTATTCTTTCAGCCTGTTTTCGCCCAATATGATTTCCACGACATTGACCAGGAATGGCAGTCTCGTCAAAAACAGCTGGGTAAGGATGCCGTCTTCATGCTTTCAAATAAAGACACGATACTGTTCAAGAGAGAGGCCGGCGATTTTAATGCCAAAACCGTGGCCCCAATCGCCAGTTGTAGCAAATGGCTGACGGCAGCCCTGGTTATGATCTTTATAGATGAGGGTAAACTATCGCTGGATGATAAAATCGGTAAATGGTTGCCCGAGTTTGACCGGTATGGTAAGAGTTATATCACGGTCCGGCTTTGTCTTTCCCATGAAACGGGGATTAAGGATGAAGGTTCTCTCTTAAAAAAAATGTTTGAACGAAGAAAATTTTCGTCCCTGGAGCAGGAGGTGAACAGCTTTGCAGCGAGGGATATCCGTGTCAATGCCGGGGAAGATTTTTGGTACGGCAATATTGGATTGAACATAGTTGGGCGTATTCTCGAAATAATCAGCAAAAAGAATTTTGATGTCCTCATCAAACAAAAATTATTCGCGCCCCTGGCCATGCGAAGGACCAGTTTTTCCACACTGGATGGCAGCGCAGTTAACCCTTCGGGCGGCGCAGTTTCCTCAGCCGAGGAATACATGAAGTTTTTAATGATGTTATTAAATAAGGGGAAAGCTAATGGCAAACAGGTACTCAGCGAGCAATCTGTGGAGACATTGAAGCTGGTTCAAACCAATTCCATGAAGATCGCGTATGTCCCGAAAGCGGCAGAAGGTTTTGGCTACGCATTGGGAAGCTGGGCAGCCGAACAAAAAGACGGTAAAGCTACTACCCTGGCAAGCCCGGGATTATTCGGCACCTGGCCAATGGTTGATTTCTGCAGGGGTTATGCCTATATTGTTTTTGTAAAAAACCTGTTGGGAGAAGAAAAAGCCGATGCGCATATGGGATTGAAAAAAGTAATCGATCAACAAATCCCGTCAACATGCAAATAGGAAAAGAGAGAATGCCCACAGAGAGCCGCAGAGACCACACAGAGTGCCACGGAGTTTTTTTATATCTCTTACAATTCATCTCTGCGCGTTTTTGTAAAAAACCTGTTGGGAGAAGAAAAAGCCGATGCGCATATGGGATTGAAAAAAGTAATCGATCAACAAATCCCGTCAACATGCAAATAGGAACAGAGAGAATGCCCACAGAGGGCCACGGAGTTTTTTATGTCTCTTACAATTCATCTCTGCGGTCCTCTGTGTATCCTCAGTGGTTCTCTGTGGCCTTTTAGCTCCACACGGAGAACCACAGAGATGTACAATGAAATAACTCTTTAGCCTGTAAAACTTGTTTATGAGATACGAAAGAAAAACCGAGCCTCTTGCCCCAAGACATGTCTATTATAGAAGGATTGCACGCAACCTGGTCTGGGTCGGCATTGTAATTGTCGTCATGATGGTGATTGGTACGCTAGGCTATCATTGTGCCACCGATCCGTTCACTCCCTGGCTGGATGCCATGCATAATGCAGCTATGATTTTGAGTGGCATGGGACCCGTGATCACAGAAGGATTTACATCGGGCGGCAAGATTTTCTCTTCTTTTTATGCGCTATTCAGTGGAATTGTATTTGTAGGAACAATGGGATTTGCGCTGCTGCCAGCTATTCACCGGTTATTTCACAAACTTCACCTGAAGGAAAATTAGATGGTGTCCCTGTTTGAAAAATATGGCACAGAGGAAAAATTTCAGCCCTACCGTCTTTGCTTCGACATGACTACTACATCAATGCAGAAGTAGAGAGGCACAGAACTTTCCTTCTCTGTGGTCCTTCGTGCTTTCTCAGAGGTCCTCTGTGGGCAAATTGGGAAGCTATTCACTTTTTATCAATACAACTTTATTCCGGTCGGCCTTATAGACCGCATCATAGAAATTTACAAGATCATTATAGTCTTTCGCGGGAAAATTACCGTTATATTTTTCGATACTGCGATTGTAATAAAGTTTATTATCCTTTAACCTGACCGAGCAATTGTACCTGCCAAACTCTGAATCAATTGAAATGTCCTGTGGCATGGCTTCGGAGCTGTACCCTTTCGGAATTTCTATTTCGACACTGTCTACATCTTTGTAAGCCATTGTCATCTCCAAAGGATATTTCCTTGCCGTATCAAATGGAAGTTTGCGATAGCTTTTTGTCATGATATTAGGAACAATAAACAGCCGGCGGCCGGTAATCGTTGCATAATTACTTACCAGGATATCCAGTGATTCATCAATGCTGGGAACGGAAGACCTGTTTTCTTTATAATCAAAATTATTGATCTCGTAAGTAGGTAAATCCAGTTCTTCATGCAGGTATTCTTTTACCCTATCCCTCGACACATTATTGATAAGCCCATGTATGTTGTCCTGCTGCAATGCCTGGTAACGGGTAAAGGCTTTCAGTTCAAGGTTCCCCTCTTCCTGCAATACTGCATTTATCTTCCGGGATTGCGTGTTTTGTTGCATGCCGTAAGCAGGTGTATGTACAAGCTTGCCCCCGTTTTCATCAATAGCCAGCGCATAACGATCGCAGGTAAAACTACCAAGATAACCGGCGGGCAATGTTTGGTCAGTACATTCCAGCCACATAGTGTCCTTTTCCAGTGGTACGCACAAAATGATATGATCGAATTGGTCCGTAGAGAAATCAGGCATAAAGAAATACTTGCCAGCTCCCGCCCTGATCTGTGTATAACAGGACCTGATATTGGCTTCCTTCAACAAAGCATACATATAATTGCTCAGCGCTTTACAATCGCCATAAGATTTTGAGGCAACATATGATGCAGCGAAGGGTTGAAAGCCACCGATCCCCAGTTGTATGCTAACATAGCGGGTAGTTTTTTGGAGATACTCATAAAGCAACCGGATCTTTTCACGTTTGTCGCTTACCCCATCTACCATCGCATGCACTTTTTGCTTTACTTCTTCCGGTAAAATATCTCTTCCGGTATTAAGCTGTACCTGGAACTGGCCGAGCTCCTGCCAGGTAGCCGATGCGCCTTTATAGTTACCCAGCTCAAACTTGTCAGGACTAAAAAAAATGCAGGTGGTGAGATAAGGAAAATCAGGGGCAGCATATTCTTTTAATATCGCCCGCAAATTACTGACCTGCCATACATAAGTTTTCTTGTTATCAGCCTCGCTGATCGCGGGATCACCATTATAGTTAAAAGACTTGTAGCGGAATGTAAACCAGGAAGGGCATTTAATCGATAACGTACTTTTTTCAACAGCATATTTTTCAAAAGGCTGAGGAAACCAATGCGGGAACATGAGAGTGTTGTTGAACTCCATTATGACCTCGTATTCCACGGTGTAGGGATAGATCTTGTAATAAAAATTGTGGACCTTTACGCGGCTATCTTCCATCAGGCTGATTTCGCTGACAGCGCTTCTGTCCTCAATCTCTTTATTCCTGAGCGAGCGGATCTCATGGCCTTCTGCATTGTACAACCTGCCTTCAATAGACCGGATCGAACGGAGCTTATCATAAAACTCGTAGAGATAAGCCAATTCTTCACCTTGCTCATTCAATATGGTAAGGGCATACTTTTTATACAATACTGTTCTGCTATACGACCCGATCTCGAAGCGCTGCTCTTCGGACCTTTTTACCACGCTAGCATTCTTCAATAACGACGGATCTATTTTCGAAACAGCATAGTCGCCGTCACCAGCCCGGGCACCAATGGCAATGACCAGGAAACAGATAAAAAACAGCGATAGTTTATTCATAAATTTCTCCTGGCGTTTTGCAATCATTTTTTCTTTTTAAGTACGATTTGCTCGTTGTGCTTCTTTACTACGATACTAAAGAATTCGCGGAGCTTGCTGTATTCATCCGGCTCAAAAAGAGAGCGTCTTATGCGCAGCCGTGAGCGAAGCGAGATTGTACCATTCGATTCAGTGATCCTGTACTCAAACAGACCATCATCGTGTTCATTAAGCTTCACAACAAGTTGTTGCGGTAACTCGTCTACTTCATATCCAGGCGGTAGCTGCATTTGCAACTGGAAAGTCTCATCTATGGTATAGGGCATTTCTACAGGATAAAAACGTTCAACGGATTTGAAAGGATTTTCTTTATACCCTTCTCCGAACATCGGGTTGATATAAACGATTTCGTCGGCAGCCATCTTACTATCAAAATCATACCGTATTGTAACCGGTCCCTCGTAGTTGGCAAGCGAATCAATAAACAAGTCCTTAATCTCCGTTTCACCGCTGAAACCTTTCTTTATTTCATTGACGAGTTCTGGTGTCCCTTTTTCTTTTACAGCGCTACGCAGGCGACACGATTCATAATAACCCGGTATTTGTTGTACGTTCCCCGAAAGATTTCCATTTTCGTTGCTGACTACAAAGAAAGTGGTCACTTTTTTTTCCAGCAGGGAATCCGATGTAAAATCAAGCGGGGTTGCCTCCGCATTGATAACCCTTGCATGCCCATTGTAACATTGGTAAGGCAAGTGACCAAAACCCAACCCAGGTTCGCTGGCGTCCAGGTAATAGGTGTTGCCGTCAATAACCGTTTGCGCCACCACGTAATTAAATCGATCTAGCAGCGGGTAGCTTTCCAATGTGTAACCGTGCGAACGGGTGCTAAGCAGTACGGGGTCGGCTTCCAGTCCCGCCTTAAGCAACATGGCGACGAGAAGCAGGTTTATTTCTGCTACATTTCCATTACGGCTTTTTAAAGCATTCTTTAATGGCTGCTTAATTTCAGTGGCGTTGTGGTCGGTGCACATCATATTGTCCCGTACAAAAGCAAAAATGTGT
>VBAT01000124.1:2136-3236 GCA_005884665.1 Bacteroidota bacterium | reverse complement strand
CAGCACAGCTGCCCCGGTGTAACGTTTTTGATTTCTAAAAATTCAAAACAAATTACCTTGGTCCCATTAAACTTTTCTACAAATGAAAATAAAACTGCAGCCGGAAAATCCATTGGAATGGATCGCTTTGAAAATGAATCTTGCGCCCACTCCATTGGTTGACACACAAATTGCCTTTAATACGGCAAGAGCTATCATGGCGGGCGCCGAGCTGGGGATTTATGAAGCTCTCGGGAAAAAATCAAAGACTGCTGATGAAGTGGCAACCGCATGCAATACAAATGCACATGCTACCTTCCAATTACTCAAGTGCCTCGTAGGCATTGGTTATTTAAACTGGAATGATGAAAAATATTCACTGAAAAGAAAATACCACAAATGGTTGCTGAAAGAAAGTGAATCAAACCTGGTAAGTAAACTTCGGTTTCAGTTAGTAGAATGGAATTGGATGGCTATGCTGGAAGAATATGTTCGCACCGGGAAAACATTGCAGTTACATAGCTCAGTAAATGAAAAGGAATGGAAGCTGTACCAGGAAGGCATGCGGGATCTTTCCGTCAATGCAGCAAAAGAACTGGCCGGTAAAATTCCACTATTTAAAAATGCAACCAGCATGCTTGACATCGGCGGCTCTCATGGGTTGTATTCTATTGAGCTTTGTAAAAAATATCCTGGATTAAAAAGTACGATTCTTGAGTTACCCGCCGCCATCGAAAGTGCCCGGGCCATTGCAAAAAGATACGATACCACCGGACGGGTAAATTATATTGCGGGTAATGCACTCGTTGATGACCTGGGTTCAGAATTATACGATCTCGTAATGATCAATAATGTTGTGCATCATTTTACCGGAGAACAAAACAATGTGCTTGCCAAAAAAGTAGCCCGTGCATTAAAACCGGGTGGCATTTATATCATTGGTGAATTTATCCGTGCGGAAAAACCAGGTGAAGGGGGCGTAATTGCATCGGCTTCGGGACTTTATTTTTCTGTCATCAGCGCATCCGGCAACTGGTCGGCTTCTGAAATGGAATCATGGCAGAAGAATGCGGGATTGAAACCTGCAAAACCTGTTGTCACCATGACAATACCCGGTTGGA
>VBAT01000124.1:548-2042 GCA_005884665.1 Bacteroidota bacterium | reverse complement strand
AAGTCCTGATCTTTGCTATTTCCTGCAATCCCAGTTCTTCAATGGCGGTTTCACGCATTTCTACTTTTCGTATTTTGCCAGTAACCGTCATAGGGAAGCCATCTACAAATTTCCAGTACTTCGGAATTTTGTAGTGTGCTATTTGCTGACCACAAAAATCGATAAGATCATTGGCGGATACACTGCAATCACTTTTTATTTTCACCCATGCCATTACTTCTTCGCCATATTTTTCGCTGGGTACGCCAATTACCTGCACATCAGTAATTGCTTCGTGTGTGTAAAGAAATTCTTCAACCTCTCTCGGGTAAATATTTTCGCCCCCGCGCAGGATCATGTCTTTTATGCGGCCAACAATATTCACAAAGCCTTCCTCGTCCATCGTGGCGAGATCACCCGTATGCATCCACCTCGCCTGGTCAATTGCTTCAGTAGTCGCTTTAGCATTGTTCCAGTAACCAAGCATTACTGAGTACCCACGTGTGCAGAGCTCCCCCGGTTTGCTACATTCCTGCACCTCGCCTGTTTCGGGATCGATGATCTTTATTTCAAGATGATCCTGGACGGTACCAACGGTTCCCACCTGTTTTTCAAAAGGTGTTCCTGCAGTGGTTTGTGTGGATACCGGGGATGTTTCCGTCATTCCATAGCAGATCTGTACATCTTTCATGTGCATGAGTGATTGCACTTTTTTCATTACTTCAACCGGACAGGGCGAACCTGCCATAACACCCGTCCTTAAAGAAGACAAGTTGAACTGGTCGAATTCAGGCAACTGCAGTTCAGCGATGAACATGGTTGGCACACCGTATAGGGAAGTGCAACGCTCTTTGTGCACTGCTTTCAAAACCTTAAGCGGCTCAAAACTTTCTGAAGGTATTACCATGCAGGCGCCATGCGATGTGCAGCATAAATTACCGATAACCATTCCAAAACAATGATAGAATGGAACGGGTATGCACACCCTGTCATCTTCGGTATAGCCAAGCCGCTTACCAACAAAGTACCCATTATTCAAAAGATTATAGTGCGAAAGTGTAACGCCTTTTGGAAACCCTGTTGTGCCGGAAGTGTACTGAATATTTACAGGATCATCAAACTGGATGCTGTTTTCAACTGATTCCAGTTGCTCATTACTTACATTATCTTTTTTGCTAAGAAAATGTTCCCAATCCTTATCAAAATAAATCACTTCCCGCAGGTTTTCACATAGACTCTTTGACTCTTCTATCATTGCTTTATAGTCGCTTCCTTTAAACGATAAAGCTGAAAAAAGCACACTTACACCAGACTGTCCCAGCACATATGCCAATTCCGATGTGCGGTAAGCAGGGTTTATATTCACGAGTATTACTCCTGTCCTTACCGTGGCATATTGCATCACTACCCACTCATAACGGTTGGGCGACCAGATGCCCAGTCGATCTCCTTTCTGTACATTGATAGCAAGCAATGCTTTTGCAGCGGTTGTTACCTGTTCCCAGAATTAATAAT
>VBAT01000124.1:0-474 GCA_005884665.1 Bacteroidota bacterium | reverse complement strand
ATTTTCACCAATTGTTTCACCAAGCAGTTGATGCAGGCTTAAACCGTGGGAGTAAGATTTCTGTTTCATATTCAAATTAAATATAACGAACTTTTATCGTGTCCACCAGGCCGGTACACCTGCCACAGCTTAATAAAGTTGCCCTTTCGTTAGTACCAATATGCCGCAAAGCACCCCCAAAATTGTCGCCCCACACCTCTTAAATCATATAATCTATTCCTAAGTTCGCAATACATAAATAAGGGTCAAATAAATAACCAGGGAAAAAAATTATTTAAATGCGGGAATTAACTTTAATTGTTCAAACTTCTTTGGATGGTTTTGTGGCCGGTCCGAATGGAGAATTTGATAACTTTATTGGAGGTGAAGAAAATTTAGAATTTGTTTGTAGCATTACCGATACGGCGGATGCCGCATTATTTGGACGGATTTCTTATCAATTGCTGGACAGCGGCTGGCCAACAGCCGCCAGTA
>VBAT01000074.1 GCA_005884665.1 Bacteroidota bacterium | reverse complement strand
AACAGCAGAGCTAACCAATACATCAGTTACAGGAACAGATTGTGCATGGACAGTGACCTATACATTTAGTGTGAAAGATGTATGTGGTAATACACTGGCTAATCAATCATACTCCAACAAAGGAAGTGATCAGACAGCACCAACATTAACAGGAAGCCCTTACACAGGTACAACAGGTACTAATTCATGTATGGCAAATGCCGTAACATCAGCACCATTCAATGCAACAAATGCGATACAGGGTTATGCTGATAATTGTGGTGCAGCAGTAACAGCTACATTAACGAACACATCAGTTACAGGAACAGATTGTGCATGGACAGTGACCTACACATTTAGTGTGAAAGATGTATGTGGTAATACACTGGCTAACCAATCATACTCAAATAAAGGAAG
Organism: Bacteroidota bacterium; assembly: GCA_005884665.1. Classification (GTDB taxonomy): domain Bacteria; phylum Bacteroidota; class Bacteroidia; order Chitinophagales; family Chitinophagaceae; genus VBAT01. Next base: position 653 of record VBAT01000074.1, on the reverse strand, counting down.
TGATCAGACAGCACCAACATTAACAGGTACGGCATACCCAGGAACCACTGGCACCAATGCATGCATGGCAAATGCAGCATCATCCGCACCATTCAGTGCAACATATGCTAAACAAGGTTACAGTGATAATTGTGGTGCAGCAGTAACAGCGACATTAACGAACACATCAGTTGTGGGAACAGATTGTGCATGGACAGTGACCTGTGAAAGATGTATGTGGTAATACACTGGCTAATCAATCATACTCCAATAAAGGAAGTGATCAGACTGCACCGACATTAACTGGAAGCCCGTATACAGGTACAACGGGTACTAATGCATGTATGGCAAATGCAGCAACAACAGCGCCATTCAGTGCAACATATGCTAAACAAGGGTATACTGATAATTGCGGCGGAGCAGTAACAGCTACATTAACGAACACATCAGTTACAGGAGCAGATTGCGCATGGACACTGACTTATACATTTAGTGTGAAAGATGTATGTGGTAACACACTGGTTAACCAATCTTATTCTAATACAGGAAGTGACCAAACTGCACCAACATTAACAGGTACTGCATATCCAGGTACAACGGGCACCAATTCATGTGTGGCTAATGCTGTATCATCAGTACCATTCAATGCGGCTAATGCAATACAAGGCTATGCT
>VBAT01000073.1 GCA_005884665.1 Bacteroidota bacterium | reverse complement strand
GCCACTTTAACGAATACTTCAGTTACGGGGTTAGATTGTGCATGGACAGTGACCTATACATTTAGTGTAAAAGATGTATGTGGTAACACACTGGCTAATCAATCTTATTCTAATACAGGAAGTGATCAGACAGCACCAACATTAACAGGAAGTCCATATACAGGAACAACAGGCACCAATGCATGCATGGCCAATGCAGTAGCATCAGCGCCATTCAGCGCAACATATGCTAAACAGGGTTATACTGATAATTGTGGTGGAGCAGTAACAGCGACATTAACGAATACATCAGTTACGGGGGGAGATTGTGCATGGACAGTGACCTATACATTTAGTGTGAAAGATGTATGTGGTAATACACTGACTAACCAATCATACTCCAATAAAGGAAGTGACCAAACAGCGCCAGCATTAACAGGTACTGCATATCCAGGTACATCAGGCACCAATGCATGCGTTGCAAATGCAGTAATCTCAGCACCATTCAACTCTGCTAGTGCAATACAAGGATATACTGATAATTGTGGCGGAGCAGTAACGGCAACACTGACCAATACAACTGTGTCAGGTGGTGATTGTGCATGGACAGTGACCTATACATTCTCAGTGAAAGATGTATGTGGAAACACTTTAGCTAGTCAATCATACTCAAACAAAGGAAGTGATCAAACTGCACCAACATTAACCGGAAGTCCTTACACAGGTACAACAGGCACTAATGCATGTAAGGGTAATGCGACAACAGCAGCACCATTCAGTGCCGGATATGCAAAACAGGGTTACAGTGATAATTGTGGTGGAGCAGTAACGGCAGAGCTAACCAGTACATCAGTTGCAGGGACAGATTGTGCATGGACCGTGACGTATACATTTAGTGTAAAAGATGTATGTGGTAATACACTGGCCAATCAATCTTATTCTAATTCAGGAAGTGATAAAACACCACCAAATGCAATTTGTAAGAGTGTTAGTGTTACACTTGGTGCTGGCGGTTCTGTAACTATTACAGCAGCAGATTTGAACAATGGCTCAAATGATATTTGCGATGCTAATCTGAGCCTGTCGCTTGATAAGTACACCTTTACTGATGCTGAAATAGGAACTGCGACTTGTAGTAAAGCGTTTACAGTAAAATTAACAGCAACAGATGATTGTGGTAATACAGCAACCTGTACTTCAACTGTAACAGTTAGTAAGCGTCTTACTAAACTAGTATATAGTGGGGATATTTCTAAGCAATACTCTGATCCTGCTAGTTTGAAGGCAACTTTGTATGACATAACCGGCGGGTTACCTGGAACACCTATCGCTAATCAGACAGTTAGCTTTACTTTAGGATCTCAATCAGCAAGCGATACTTATGGCGGTTCTGGCGGAGGCACTGATGCAAATGGCTTGGCAGATGCGAGTATTACTGTTAACCAGGCGCCAGGCACAGGTTATTCAGTTGTTACATCTTATGCAGGTAACGGTCCATACTGTGCGGCAACGTCGGTTTCAACTTCATTTGAGATCAAACAAGAAGATGCACTTACACAATACACAGGTGCAGAGTTCGGAAGTACAGGTAGTGCAACAGCTACGACCGCAACTATCAATTTAACCGCAACTATTACTGATAATCCGGATGTTTACCGTGGGGATATAAGAAAGGCAAAAGTTCGGTTTAAAATTCAACCGTATGGTTGCGATATGGCCATGACTCCTGAACCAGTAGTTTATACTTCTTGGGTCAGTCCTTCATTGATTAATCTGTCAGATCTTACGGTTGGAACTATCTCTCAACTTTACACTTTCAATATTGGATCTTGTAACGCTAAGATCTTTGATATTACAATTGAAGTAGGCGAAACCGGCTGGTACATTGGAACATCTGATGTAATAACAATTACTGTTGCTAAAACATTGGATGACTTTATTACCGGTGGTGGGCATTTGGATTTCGGTGCAGGTGCTAACAACAAATCAGGCGGCTTCTATAAGTCATCTGATAATTCCAAAACAAACTGGGGATTCAATGTGAAGTACAATAAGAACAAGACCAATTTACAAGGCAACGTAAATATCATAATCAGGAGTGGCGGCAAAGTTTACCAGGTGAAAGGAATCGTAGGCGGTAGTAACGGGTCTCTGAGTGTAAATACGAGTGATCCTAATAATAAGAGAGCGGTATTAACGGCAAAAGCTAACATGACTGATGCAGCGACTGGTGCTACAGTTCAATTTGGTGACCAGGGAACCATGGAATTAAAGATGGATGATAAGGGTGAGCCTGGCGCTAATGTTGACACGTATGCTATAACAATCTGGGGCAATAACAATACGTTGTTGTATTCAAGTAACTGGTCGGGTACCATAACTAATGAAGTGCCGATAGATGGTGGTAATATCCAGGTTAGAAGTTCAACTTCTGCTGGCTTGCCTACTACAACTACGCTGACCTCATCTCTGAATCCTTCAAGTTTTGGTAATTCAGTAACATTTACAGCAACAGTTTCACCAGGCTCAAGCACATTGCCGGCTACAGGAACTGTATTGTTTAAGGATGGCGCAACAACACTAGGTACGGGTAGTGTAAGCTTAGTAGGCACATTGTACAAGGCAACAATTACCACTTCTTCGCTGACTACAGGAAATCATCCAATAACGGCGGTTTATAGTGGCGATGCAAACTTTAATCAAAGTTCATCTGCAGTATTAACGCAAGTAGTAACTGCTCCGGCTACAACCAGGACCGTCACAAGTGAAGTAACGATGGAAGTTGTTCCATTCAATGTGAAAGTATTCCCGAATCCGAGTACAGATCAATTCTCACTATACCTGGAAGGTGGCAGCAATGAGAAAGTTCATATT
>VBAT01000021.1 GCA_005884665.1 Bacteroidota bacterium | reverse complement strand
CAATGAACCTCATCATAGCGGGCCCAAGGAAAAGACAACCGAATATGTGAACCGCCTCGCCGCAGCGATCAGAAGCACGGGCTGGACCAAACCGGTCTTTTATAATATCAGTGAATCTCCTTTCTATTCGGATGCGATCGCGAAAGCCAATGTAGAAGGTCATAGTTTTCAATGGTATCCCAGCGGTTTGGTGGCAGGACATGAGCAGAAAGGAAATTTTTTGCCAAACGTTGATCGTTATACGATTCCCTTCGATAGTGTGCCTGCTTATCGTAATAAAGCAAGAATGGTGTACGAGTTCGATGCAGCGGATATATTGCAATCCTATATGTACCCGGCGATGGCGAGAAGCTATCGCACTGCCGGTTTTCAATGGTGTACACAGTTTGCGTATGATCCAATGGCAACGGCTTATGCCAATACGGAATACCAAACGCATTACCTGAATCTTGCCTACACACCTTCAAAGGCCATCAGCCTATTGATCGCCTCAAAAGTTTTTCATAAGGTGCCGAGGTTAAAAAGCTATGGTTCTTTTCCAACGGATACCTTGTTTGATGATTTCCGGGTGAGCTATAGGAATTCGTTGAGTGAAATGAACAGCGAAGAAGAGTTTTATTATTCTAATTCCACTGACACGAAACCCAAAGATGTTTCGAAGCTGAAACATATTGCAGGTGCAGGAAATTCGCCAGTTGTGCAGTATGAGGGGACAGGAGCTTATTTTTTAGATAAGTTGCAAGATGGAAGCTGGAGGCTCGAAGTCATGCCCGATATAATCCAGGTTAGAGATCCGTTTGAAAGGGCATCGCCACGCAAAGAAGTAACAAGAATAGAATGGCGCAGAAATAAGATGCATGTTTTACTTTCCGAACTTGAGCCAGGGTTCTTGGTAGAAGCTTTGAATGAAGGCAATAGTTATGAAACAACGGATGGCGCAAACTTTGATGGTACCGATGGATTTTATATTACTCCAGGGGTCTATTTGCTACAGACAAGAAATGGCAACTATGATTTTTTTCGTAGGTTGGAATTTGATGCTCCGCACTCTTATTCAAACGAATTGTTTCTTTCGCATACGCCTTTTCAGGAAGTGTCAGCCAACAAACCATTTATTGTTTCAGCAAAAATTGCGGGTCTTTGGCAGAAAGGATATAATTACCTAGATATAGCTCACGATAGCACAGATAAAATTTCTCTTGAGCTCCGGTCGACGCCAAGATGGCGAAACATTTCCATGCAAAAGAAAAATGCCGGTGAATATGTTGCCGAAGTGCCTGCTGATGCAGTAACACCCGGGGTATTAAACTATCGCATTATTATTCAAAAAGCGAATAATGAATATTACGTTTTCCCTGGCAATTATAAAGGTAATCCCTATGCGTGGGACAATCCCAACAACGATACCTGGCAAACGATAGTGGCCGATGATAAAGCAGGGTTGGAAATTTTTAATACCAATACCGACCGGGCCAATCTCATCCAATACAATCCCGATTGGCGAAACAACACATTCCGTTTTGTTCCTTCAGATAAAGCAAGTCAGCTGGCTGTAAAGATCACGGCAAAGAACTTAACGGATAAGCAAATGATGGGACTGCAGTTTTATTTCGGAGATAAGCTGAAAGGAAGGCAGACTGAATTATCCTCGTTTACCAAACTGGTATTGCGGGTTCATGCAGAAAACCCGGTCAAAGCCAGGTTAGCGCTGATAACAAAGGATGCACTTTGCTTTTCGGGGGACTTCAATGCAGGCAAGGAATGGGCTGAGATCAGGATACCTTTGACAAGAATGCAGCAGGATTCGTTTTTATTATTGCCAAGACCGTATCCCGGATTTTTACCGCTGTGGTTCAAGTCAAATACAATAGGCCAGTTGAATATAGCGGAGACAGAAAAATTCCAGGTCATTTGTTATGGTGAAGGAAAGCCTGTAGACATTGACATTGCAGCAATTTGGCTGGAGAAATAATCAGCCACGGCGCCACGTCGCGGCGAATAAGAAGATGTCAACGTTGCGCCTTTGTCCCGCCCCATGGCGGGGTTGCGAGACATAATTTTTAAAACGCAGTTCGTATGAATATAAATCGTTTTGTCTTTTGTTTGCTTGTTGTTTGTCTTGCAAAAACCGTCGTTGCACAGTCTCCCCGGCAGCATATTAATTTTGATGATAACTGGAAATTTCATTTCGGTCATGCTGCTAATCCCGAAAAAGATTTTAACTACAGCCTTTCAACCATATTTTCCAAATCGGGCGGTGCCTGGGGAACAGCAATTGAACCCCGTTTCAAAGACAGTGCGTGGAGAACATTAAACCTGCCTCATGATTGGGCTGTCGAGCTGCCTTTTGTAAATGTTGACAATCGTGATGTCGAATCTCACGGGTATAAACCTGTCGGTGGCCTTTTTCCTGAAACCAGCATCGGCTGGTATCGCAAACATTTTATGATCGCAAGGGCAGACTCGGGTCAGCGGTTTCAATTACAGTTTGATGGCATATTCCGCAATGCCAATATCTGGATCAATGGATTTTACCTGGCCAATAATATGAGTGGGTATGTCGGCAATGCATACGATATTACTGATTTTATCAATTTTGACCGGGACAATGTGATCGTGGTGAGAGTAGATGCAACGCAATACGAAGGCTGGTTTTATGAAGGCGCTGGTATCTACCGTCATGTCTGGCTGAATCGTTATAATAATGTTCACCTTGCTCATGATGGCGTATTTGCCTGGTCGGATGTGCAGGCTGGTAAAGCTGCAGTCAACATTAGTACTGAAATAGAAAACCAGGACCCTTCTGCAGCGAATTGTACTATCTCTTCTGCGTTGATGGATCGGAACGGAAATATTATCGCCCGATCAAAAGAGCAGCCCATTTCATTGGGTATAAACGGGACGGCGACGATAAAGCAAAGTTTACCGGTTACCAATCCAAAACTATGGTCACTGGATGATCCTTATTTGTACAGGGTCATTGTTGAATTAAAATCAAATGGTAAGCCTATTGACCAGAAGATCATGCGTTTTGGGATCCGCACTGTTGAAATCAAAACAAATGGAGTTTTTCTAAATGGGAAATATGTCAAGCTGCATGGTACCAATAACCACCAGGACCATGCTGGACTTGGTAGCGCTTTGCCTGACTATATTCAATATTACCGTATTCAGCTTTTAAAGAATATGGGGGTGAATGCTTATCGCACCAGCCACAACGCGCCAACCGCCGAATTGCTGGATGCCTGCGACAGCCTCGGTATACTGGTCCTCGACGAACAACGATTACTGAATAGCTCTCCTGAATATCTTAGCCAATTTGAACGATTGGTAAAACGTGACCGTAGCAGGCCTTGTGTATTTATGTGGTCGATCGGCAATGAAGAAGGATGGATACATACGCAGACTACAGGAAAAAGAATTGCGCAAACATTTATTGCAAAGCAAAAAGAGCTCGATCCGACGAGAACATGTACGTATGCAGCAGATGTTGGTAATGTTTATCGCGGCGTGAATGAAGTTATTCCCGTTCGTGCCTTTAACTATCGCGAAAAATTTGTTGCCGATTATCATCGCGATCATCCCAATCAGCCGATCATGGGAACAGAAATGGGAAGTACTGTTACCACAAGAGGCATTTATGAAAAAGATTCGATCAGGGCTTATGTTCCCGACCAGGATATCACTTTTCCCTGGTGGGCAAGTACCGCTGAAATGTGGTGGACGCTGGCAGCGCCCAATGATTTCTGGTTAGGTGGTTTTGTTTGGACAGGCTTTGACTATCGCGGCGAACCTACACCTTATTCATGGCCAAATATCAATTCGCATTTTGGGATCATGGATATGTGCGGTTTCCCCAAGAACATCTATTATTATTATCAGTCCTGGTGGACCGACAAAGATGTGTTGCATATTTCTCCCCATTGGAACTGGAGAGACAAAAGAGGGAAGCCTATTGATGTATGGGTTAACACCAATGCCGATAATGTAGAACTGTTTTTAAATGGAAAAAGCCAGGGAAAAAAAGATATGCCCCGGAACAGCCATTTGCAATGGACCGTAAATTATGAACCGGGTACATTGGAGGCAGTGGCCTATAAGAATGGAAAAAAATTAACTACAAAGGTTGAAACCACCGGCTCAGCAACCGAAGTAAAGATCACTCCATATAAGACAACCATGCTTGCGGATGGTAAAGATGCTACTGTAATTAATGTTAGTGTAGTCGATCAACAGGGCCGTGAAGTTCCGGATGCTGACAATAAAATTCAGTTCTTCATTTCTGGTGACGCCAGGATAATTGGAGTGGGTAACGGTGATCCAAGCAGTCATGAACCCGATAAATGTATCGAAGGCGCCTGGCAGAGAAGTTTATTCAATGGTAAATGCCAGGTGATTGTACAGGCTGGTAGGAATCCGGGTACTATCCGGTTTGAAGCAAAGGCCGCGGGCCTTTGGACTGGTTCAACAGATATCATTACCGTTTCCCCCGGCAGCGTTTCATCTGTGAGCATCGATAAAAAATATGATGCGGTAGCCACTACTGGAAAAACGGGAGTGGGGAAGATGCTTGGCGCAGATATTTCTTTTTTGCCGCAGCTGGAAGACAGGGGAATGAAGTTTTCTGACAGTGGTGTTGAAAAAGATGCCGTCCTTATCCTGAAAGATCATGGTTTTAACTATGTACGCCTGCGGATATTCAATGATCCTTCCAGGGACAGCGGGTATTCTCCCAAAAAAGGTTTTTGCGACCTGGCACATACAAAGCAAATGGCGAAACGTGTAAAAAATGCAGGAATGAAGTTGCTGCTCGATTTTCATTATAGTGACTACTGGGCTGATCCTGGTAAGCAATACAAACCCGCGGCATGGAAAGGATTATCGTTTGATGAATTAAAGAAAGCGCTGTATGATTATACGAAAATGGTAATACAAGAGTTAAAAGCTCAGGGTACCTCGCCTGATATGGTTCAGATTGGTAATGAGATCAATCATGGTATTGTTTGGCCGGAAGGAAATGTAAGCAACCTCGATAGCCTCGCCCAATTGCTCAATGCAGGTGTGGCGGCGGTGAAGTCAGTTGATCCTTCTGTTATTATTATGTTGCATGTAGCATTGGGCGGCCAAAACAATGAATCGGTCTTTTTTATCGATAATATGATCGCGAGAGGCGTTGCATTTGATGTGATCGGCGAATCTTATTATCCCAAATGGCATGGTACGCTGGATGATCTCCGGGACAATCTCAATGACCTGGTTCGGAGGTATAATAAAGATGTCATCGTGGTGGAATACTCAGCGCTTAAAAATGAAGTCAACAGCATCGCTTTTGAAGTAGCCGGTGGCAGGGGAAAAGGTACTTGCATCTGGGAACCACTGAGTACCTGGGAGAAGTTTTTTGACAATAATGGCAAGTCCAACGATTACCTTAAGATGTATGACGAGATCAGTAAGAAATATATGACCGCTGATAAAAGCCCCAAATAAAAAAAGCCTCATGTTTGATGAGACTTTTTCTATAATCTGCAAGATTTTTTATTGCTTTAAAAACAACGCACTTGCCAACTGGTTTGGAGATTGAACACTAAACAGGTAAGGCCCCGGCGCCAGGCTGGAAACATCAAAGTCCCAGTTATTAGCGCCGATCGTTACATTTCTCGTATAGGTTCTTACTACCACGCCTGTTGCATTTACGATCTTAATTGTCACCAATTCATTCTGCGTTGAATAAAACAATGCGTGTAAGATATTTTGTACCGGGTTTGGAGTTATTACCAGGCCAGTTTGATTGCCGCCGGTTGCTCTTATTGTGTTGCATATTTTTGTCTCGCAGCCCGATTGTGTAACAATGGTAAGACAAACCCTGTATTCTCCTCCATTAGCATACGTATGCGTCACTTCAGGTCCATTGCCGGCAGTGCCATCTCCGAATGTCCAATGAAAACTGATGACCGGGTCGTTTGGACGATGAATAGCAAATCCTTTGAACTTAAATGTACGTGGAGCGATCAATGAGTCGGTCATATATCCGCCACAGAGATCGTTAGGGCTGTTGATGATTATGTCTTTACAATTTTCCGCTACGCATCCACCCTGGAATACAACTCTTATGCAAACATGATAAACTCCCGGTCCCGGGTAAACGTGGTGCATTGTCAGGATGGGAGGCGTGCTTGCTGTTGCTCCGACACAGCTATCCGTTCCGTCGCCAAACCGCCAACAAATACTTTCTACCGGATGAGGTGGGACTGACGTTACAGCTGCATAGAAATTCCTTTCAAGACTATTGTTTGATTGCGTGATCTCGAATATGTTGGCTGAGCAACCGGAGTTTTCACCGATGCCAACCGGCTTACAAAAATGAGCTTCGCAACCGCCATAGTAAGTAATCTTTACACAAACCTGGTACTGGCCAGCATGTGGATACAGGTGTGCGACGGAATAATTACCATTATAATCCTGGCCATAGTTGATACATGTGTCCTTGTTATCACCAAAGGTCCAGCAGATCCTCGATGGTTTCTTACCGTTATTATGCCAGGGGATGGCATGGAAACCGACCAGCAAAGGATTATTGACGGAAACAATTGGCACCCTTTCAAAATTGGCGCGACAACTATCCGGCAAATGCACCTCAACAAGCTTGCATTTCGTGGACTCGCAACCGCCTTGGTAGATAATTTTCACACATACCTGGTAGTTGCCGGCATTTGCGTAAGTATGGTTTACTGTGTATGGCCCGGGATAAGTATTTGAATACTGGATGCAGGTATCCCTGTTATCACCAAAGGTCCAGCAAACCTGTACAGGTTTTTTATCATGATTGTGCCAGGGCAATGCTTTCAATGAGACCTGTAGGGGATTGTTGGTTGCGGTCGGTGCTATCCGTTCAAAGTCAGCCCGGCAGCTATCGTTTTCGCCGGCTGTGATAGGCCGGCATCGCTGTGCTTCGCAACCACCGTCATAGACTATTCTCACACAAACATTATAGGCGCCGGCTTGAGTGTATAGATGATATACATTATAAGTACCGGTATAGCTTGTCGAATATTGAATACAGGTATCGCTGTTGTCGCCAAAATTCCAGCAAACCTGGACCGGTTTTTTATTCTGGCTATGCGAAGGCTGCGCGACAAAATATTTTCCAAGAGCTGTTGATGTAGAGGCGACAGTTTCAAAATTTGCCTGGCAAACAGTTTCAATAATTACTGTTTTACAAATTTGTGCCGTTATAACTGTGTCATGAATAGTAGGCCGTATTCGATATATGTACAGGCAGGCAGTATAGTTACCCGGCCCCGGGTATTGATGGGTGACAGGATCCAGGTTAGTTATCACCTGCTGGCTGCCATCGCCAAAGGACCAATGGTACCATCGATCACCTGGTTCGCTTCCAATAGTGGAAGTATTGGTAAATACAACCGCGTTAGGCGGGTTGATAACAAATGTAAAATTGGCAAGATCCGGGCTGGAAGATTTTGCGTGAGCAGGCAGGCTGCTTAATGCAAAGGCGACCCCGGCAAGCAATACAAGAAGTTTTCTCATAACAGAGTGTTTAGTGCGCGAATTTTTCCAGGACTTGCTATCAGGGGGACGGGGTCAGGCTAAGGACTGCTATTAATGCAGTAGGTTTAAAAGTAATATAATTTAATTTCCCAAAGGGTTAGGAATACTACGATATATCTTTCTGGTGATCGATAATGAACTGTACCAGCTCTTCAAGGGGGGTGTCAATCCTTGACACAGCGTCGTTTATATCATCCCGGCTGACCTGGGCGGCAAAAGAAGGAGTCTTTAATCTTTTCAAAACGCTTTTTACTTCCAGACCTTCATAACGGGTGGGGCGGATGAGGGCGGCGGCGTGAATGAACCCGGACAGTTCATCTATGGCATAGATCATTTTATCCATTTTGCTGATGGGTTCTACTCCGAAATAGGAGGGACCGTGAGAGGCAATGCAGTGAATGATCTCCGGATCGATATTTCTTTTCTCCAGTTCTTCAATAATAACACGGCAATGATCATCCGGGTATTTTTCCCAATCGGCATCATGAAGTAAGCCGGCCAATTCCCATTTAAGGGCAGTTTTTTCATCGGCCTGTTCTTTTTCAAGCGCCCAGGCTTTCATATTCGCAGCCACCTGTTTCATATGCAGGCGAAGACGATCGTTGGGAACCCATTCATTTAATAATTCATGGGCTTCTTCGATGGATAGTAAGTTACCGGCATTTTTGGGGTCGCCGAAGCTGTTGCGATTAAGAGTATGTGTTGCCACAAACAGATAGTTATTGTAGCAAGATAAGTAAATCTGTCTTTAAAATTATTGACCGGAATGGGAGTAGTGGCTCAGTTTGAAATTTTCCTCAAACGTTGAAGGGTTGAAGGGTTGAAGGGTTTAAAGGTTTAATGGTTCTTTAGCGTCTCAGTTTAATGAAAGTGTCGCCATTAACGTCACAAGGTTGCCACGGACACATGACGGTTGGTAATGTCTGCGTTTAATGAACGTTGTGCCGTCAGGATGACAAGACTGCCACGAAATACACGGATGACAGGCTTTGTTAGCTTCTTATGCGTGTATCCGTGGCAAATTGCAAGGGCAATGTATGTGCGATTAAGGGCGTTGCGTCGTTGCGTGGAATTAATTAAAATGTCAGCTGGCTATTATTGATATAATTTACCAGTGCCGCGACATTTTTCATTTTTAGTTTTTTGAGAATATTGTAGCGATGTACTTCAACGGTTTTTACGGAAATGTTGATCGCATCAGCAATCTCCCTTGATGACATGCCTTGCTTAATAAAGCCGATGATGTCTACTTCTCTTTTCGAGAGGGAGTTTAATCCTTCGGCCGGGCTATCGCCATTTACCATTTGGTCGGATAAGATTGATTTTATTTCGTCGCAGATATATTTCCGGTTGTTGTACACTTCGATAATGGCCTTTATCATTTCTTCACCTGAAGAGTTTTTGGTGACATAGCCCATGGCACCCTGTTGCATCATCTTACGTGCATAAGCTGGTTGAGAATGCAGGGATACACCAAGGATCTTGGAACCGGGAGAGTATTTGCGGATCAGGGGTGTGGCTTCAATACCGCTCATTCCCGGAAGGTTGATATCCATAATTACGACATCAGGCCGCATTTTACTTGCGATCTCGACCGATTCTTCGCCGCTGCCGCAATCGGCTATTACCTGCAAACGAGGGTCTGAATTTAATAGGAAATTCCAGGTCTGGCGGATTAAGGTATGATCTTCGGTGATTAGAATGGTAATTTTCCTCATAGTGGTGGCTATTTGTTACTTATAACGGGTCAAAGGTTTAAAAACCCTTGCTCATGTACGATAGTGATACTTACCTATTAATTGTAGTTAAAAAACTACCTTCAGCCAGCAAGCCGATCAAGTTGTTACAGACCAGGTATTTATAGTAGATTAATAAACATTGAGATTAGTCATATCAAACTTAGATATATGTGGACCTGCCCTCTATGTGCCCAGCAGTTTGTCAACAATAACCAGGTTCATTCCTGCAACGACAAGACATTGACAGATTTTTTACAGGGCAAATCAGAGCATACCATTTCTTTATTCTGGCATTTTGTACAGCGATATCAAAAGATTGGCAAGGTTACTATTCATCCCACGAAATCCATGATCGCTTTTGCAGGCAGGACCCGGATCGCATATGTTACAAGGCTGGGAAAGGATTTTGTAGACATTACCTTTCCTTTTACAAAGAATTACCCGGACAATCTTTGTTTTCATAAGATCGCGCAGGTGCCGGGACAACAGCAATTCAATCACCATTTCAGGATGATGCGAAAGGAGGACCTTAATAAAGAGGTGGAGAGTTTTATGAGACTGGCATATGAAGGGGAGAATAATGGTTAAGCTCTCAACTTATACTCTTTTGTCAAGGCATCCGATGGGATCCGGAGCATTTTGCTAAATATCCTGATCATATTTAAAGAAAGCGGCTGTTTATAATTAAGCACTTTGCTTATAGTTCCTTTATCACCGTATTGTTTTGCCAGGTCGGAAGCTGTATAACCAAAGTCTTCCATCCTGATCTTTATCATCTCGATGGGATCGACTTCAGGAATACTCCACTGCTTCTCTTCGTATTCATTGATAAGGAAAGCAAGCAATAGTTTTTCCCTATGATCTTCAGTCCCCTTCTTGGCTTCCCGGATTTCTTCGTAGCGATTGGTGGCTTTTCCGTAGTCTTCTTCATTTTCTATTAAAAACCACTGTTTCATAAATTAATTTTTAAACTGTTGCAGGATCTATCCTGTCATATTCATTATGCGACCCGATGAACCGAATTTCCACTATTTGATCATCGTAATCTATATGAGCAATTAGCCTGTAAGTATTATGTACTATTTCAAATCTTGCCCTGTTGTTGGCTATCATTTTCGCTTTTGGAAAATCTGACAGAACATCCTGTTTATTTTTCCATATAACCCGCTCCGTTGTTGCTTTCCAGGTTGCCAGGCTTTTCCTGGCATTAGCATGATTTTTTCCAAACAGATTTAGTTTTTCTAAATAAACGATAATCATATCGACTCTCTTTAGAGTTAAGAAAATGTTGATTTGCCATTTTTCTACTAGATTGATTCAATCAACGATTATCGTCACGTGATAAACTTGATCTCAATTGGAGATTGGAAGTGTAAGTTAAAACAGAGTTGGTAAATTGCCAACTTCTAGGAGATGGTTTTTAAAACAGACAAAATTTTTATTGTAAATCAAAGTATTATGACGGCACGATAAAAAATTCTTCCAGGTTTTTAGGTTAATAATCTCATCAAACTTATCTTCGCACCCCATTTAAAAAAAATCAGTTGCCGGGATAGCGGCAACATTTAAAACAAGTAATCAATGAGCAAACTACATTTTACAACAAAACACGCGAACGAGGCTACCGTCCAACGTACCTGGTATGTTGTTGACGGTACTAATCAAACCGTTGGTCGTATGTGTGCAAAGATTGCCGCGATTTTACGTGGCAAAAACAAAGCATACTACACCCCCCATGTTGACACCGGCGATTATATCGTTGTGGTCAATGCCGAGAAAGTTGTTTTCACCGGCAACAAGCTCGAAGAAAAATTATATGATACTTTCAGCGGCTACCCCGGCGGTTTGAAACAGGAAACTGCAAAAAGCCTGCAGGCACGCCGTCCCGAAGCCGTTATCGAAAGAGCGATCAAGGGGATGCTTCCGAAGAACCGTCTGGGACGCAAGATGTATAAAAAACTTTTTGTGTATGCTGGGGCAGAACATCCGCATACTGCACAACAACCTAAAGATTTAAAATTCTAAACCAGCTCCTGAGCCTGGCGATGAGCCGGACTCGAAGCTCAAAGCTTTAAATAAATATGGAAAAACAAAGAACCGGAGTTGGTCGTCGTAAAGAAGCTGTGACAAGAGTTTTCCTTTCCAAGGGAGAGGGCAAGATCACAGTGAACGACAAGGACTACAAAACGTATTTCCCACTGGTTTATTTACAAAACCAGGTTGAACGTCCGCTGAAGACAATCGATGCCGTTGGAAAATATGATGTAAAGATCAATGCAGCCGGAGGCGGTGCCAAAGGACAGGCAGAAGCAGCCATGCTCGGTATTGCCCGTGTGCTCGTTGACATTAATCCTGATTTTCGTCCTGCATTGAAAGCAGCCGGCCTGCTCAAACGTGACCCGAGATCTGTTGAGCGTAAGAAATTCGGTCACAAGAAAGCAAGAAGAAGCTTCCAGTTCAGTAAGCGTTAAAGCCCCCGACCCCCCAAGGGGGGACTTTGGGTCGTTTATAATAAAATTTTTATAACACATGAATCTCTGAAGCATCCTATTGGGGGCACGGAGAGGCAAAAAAAATACAATGGAAAATAACAACACTTCGTTACAACAGCAGCTTCTCGATGCCGGCGTTCATTTCGGTCACTTGAGAAAGAAGTGGAATCCCAAGATGTTGCCCTACATCTTTGCCGAGAAAAAAGGCATCCATATCATCGACCTGAATAAAACGGTCGAATGCCTGCAGGAAACAGCTGCGGCTATGAAACAGATCGCCCGTAGCGGTAAAAAGATCCTGTTCGTGGGTACAAAGAAACAGGCAAAGGACATCGTGAACGAATGCGCCCGCCGGATCAATATGCCTTTCGTTACAGAACGTTGGCTGGGTGGCATGCTCACCAACTTCAATACAGTTCGTAAGAGCGTAAAGAAAATGCAGAGCATTGAAAAAATGCTGGGAGATGGTTCATTCGACAGCATTACAAAGAAAGAACGACTGACATTAAGCCGTGATAAAGAAAAAATGGAAAAAGTGCTGGGTGGTATCGCTCAACTGGGCCGTGTACCTGCTGCTTTATTCATTGTTGATATCGGCCATGAGCATATAGCTCTTGCTGAAGCAAAACGTTTAGGCATTACTACATTCGGTGTTGTAGACACCAACTGTGACCCAAATAAAGTTGATTTCGCAATTCCCGCGAATGATGATGCTACCAAATCGATCGCTATCATTGCCAATTATCTCACGGCTGCTATTGCCGAAGGTTTGGCGGAAAGACAGGCTGCTAAAGAAGAAGAAACAGACGAGATGACTGATGATGAAAAAGAAAGAAAAGCAGCAAGGCTTGAAGCTGAAGCACAGGCCGAAGGTGGTCGTGGTAACAGGGGCGGTAGCGGCGGTGGCGGCAGACCTCCGGGCGGCGGCGGACAAAGGCGTCGTATCCAGGGCGGTGGTGGCGGCCAAAGAGGTGGCGGTGGTGGCAGGAGATAATAATTACACGACTTGCCGATTGTAAACTGACCGAATTCCTGCTGCTTATGTAGAACAGGAAGTAAACAAAATTTTCAATCTTCAATTTGAAATAAGATTATGTCAACAGTAACAATAAGTGCACAGGATATAAATAAACTTCGCCAGGCCACTGGCGCAGGGATGATGGATTGTCGTAAAGCATTAACAGAAACCAATGGCGATTTTGAAGCAGCTATCGACTGGCTGAGAAAGCAGGGACAAAAAGTTGCGGCCAAAAGAAGTGATCGTGAAGCAAAAGAAGGTGTAGTGATCGCTAAAACGACTTCTGATAACAAAACAGGAATCGTTGTTTGTGTAAGTTGCGAAACAGATTTCGTTTCAAAGAACGCTGATTTCGTAGCTTTTGGTCAAACCATTGCCGATGCAGCTATCAATAATAATGTCAAAACACTCGAAGAGCTGTTATCAACAAAGGCCGGAAATGCTACAGTTGCGGAACTGGTAAACGATAAATTGGCTTCTATCGGTGAAAAGATCGGCGTTACTAAATTCGAAAGAATAGATGCGCCATATGTAGCTTCCTATATCCACGGAGCTTACCGTATCGGTGTACTGGTGGGATTAGATAAGGCCAATGCAGAAGCAGGAAAAGATGTGGCTATGCAAATTGCCGCCCTGAACCCTGTAGCAGTAGACGCAGACAGTGTTCCTGCCGATGTCATCGCCCGCGAAAAAGACATAGCTCTCGAACAGCTAAAGAATGATCCGAAGATGGCGGGTAAAACGACGGAGATGCTGGAAAAGATCGCAGCCGGTAAAATGAATGCGTTCTTTAAAGAACAAACTTTGACCGCGCAGGCATTTGTAAAAGATGGAGGCAAGACCGTTGCCGATTATCTAAAGAGCGTAGGTGATGTAAAAGTTATCGCGTTTAAGAGAGTTGCATTAGGATAATCAGGCTGAACTCATTTATATATTAAGCGTCCCTACGGACGCTTTTTTTATGTTTGCAGGATCATGGAAGACTACGACAGGTATTTCGAAGCCAACAAAGAGCTGTGGAATAAGCGGACCGCTGTTCACAAGGATTCCTCGTTTTATGACCTGGCAGGTTTTAAGACGGGGACCAATGCACTTACACCGATAGAATTAAGCGAAGTGGGTAATGTAAAAGGAAAAAAATTGCTACACCTGCAATGTCATTTTGGGCTTGACACCCTGAGCTGGGCCCGTTTAGGTGCAAAATGCACGGGAGTCGATCTGAGTGATGATGCAATAAAGCTTGCCCGGGAAATCAATGAAGAATTGGAGCTGGATGCGAAATTTATCTGCTGCAATGTATATGATTTGCATCCTGGAAACGCTGAGCCATTAAAAACAGGAATAGATCCCGGTAGCTTTGATATCGTCTTCACTTCTTATGGAACTATCGGGTGGCTTCCTGACCTCGCAAAATGGGCTGAAACTATTGCATGGTACCTGAAACCCGGAGGTATGTTTTATATAGCCGAATTTCACCCGGTAGTATGGATGTTCGATGACGATTTTACCCGTATCAAATATCACTATGAGAATAAGGAAATGATCGTCACTGAAAACCAACCCACCTATACTGGCAGTAGCGGTATCATCGAGGCAAAAGAGTATAGCTGGAATCATGGGCTCAGCGAAGTGATCAATTCATTGATAGGAGCGGGCCTGGAAATCTCCTCATTTAATGAATACATGTATTCGTCCTATTCCAACTTTAATAGCTCGTTAGAGACGGAAAAAGGTAAATGGCAAATAAAAGGAATGGAAGGAAAGATACCGATGGTGTACTCTATTAAAGCCCTGAAAAAATGAACAATCACTCCGGGGCTACTGCATTGGGTTGCAGGGAAATAGGAGATATCGCGGGTACATAAGGGATCAGCTGGTGGAGAAGAGAAGGCAGGCCATTTTGTGGTTTATATTGAATAATTGCTGGCCAATAATTGTATATTGCGCCGCAAATAAACTGCATGCTCCCTAAGTATAAACGTATTCTGCTGAAACTCTCCGGTGAATCATTGATGGGCGACAAAAATTTTGGTCTCGACTCTACTGTCATTGGCCAGTATGCACTAGATATAAAATCAATTGTTGAATTAGGTGTCCAGGTGGCTGTAGTGATCGGGGGCGGTAACATTTACAGGGGAATGAATGAAGCAGAAACGGGTATTGAGAGGGCTCATGGCGACTACATGGGTATGCTGGCGACCGTGATAAACGGGATGGCATTACAGGCAGGATTGGAAAAAGCAGGCGTTTATACGCGTTTGCAAAGTGCCATAAAAATGGAACAGATTGCCGAACCTTATATCCGCCGGCGTGCCATCCGCCATCTCGAAAAAGGGAGGGTGGTGATATTCGGTGCGGGCACCGGCAATCCTTACTTTACTACCGATACAGCGGGTTCACTTCGGGCAATCGAGATCAGCGCCGATGTAATATTAAAAGGGACAAGAGTCGATGGCATTTATACGGCTGACCCCGAAAAAGATCCCAAGGCTACCAAGTTCAATACAATTACTTTCCAGGAATGCCTTACCAATAATCTCCGGGTAATGGATATGACAGCTTTTACCCTTTGCATGGAAAACAATCTACCCATTATCGTTTTCGATATGAATAAAGACGGGAATCTACGACGCGTGGTCACTGGCGAAAAGGTTGGAACACTGGTGCGCAGCTGAGTTGCAGGCCCACCGGGGTTTCTGTGAACAATTAAGAATTGCTCGTTTCTATTTTTTCCCTATTTTCAGTTAAAACCGTGAGTTATGTTCATCCTTAACCTCTCACTGTCTGTGCTTGAGATCAGCCTGCTATGCTTTGGCGCGATCATACTGGGGATAACTATTCACTTTACGATCACCAGTCGCCGCAGCCTACGGTCATCTATGACGGAGAAAGATGAAACAACTAAAATAAGGGATGAATGGAAGCTGCGTTACTTCAACGATGTTGAGTTAAAAGATAAGGAGCTCGCCAACTTAAGAGAACAACTGGCGGAAGCTGAAGAAAACCTGAACATTTATTCAATCGAAGCAGAAGAGATGCGTAAGGAGAACAAAAAGTTGATGGCTGAAATCAGCAATGCTCCTAAAACCGCTTTGGCACCACCTTCTGAAAAGCCCGATTATTTTGAACAATTGCGTTTGGCCCAGGAGAGTCTCCGGGACCACAATGAAAAGATCAACCAGTTACTGGATAATATTGACATGTTCAAAGAGACAGAAGAAAGGAACAGGGAAGTGTTGAAAAGCAATGAAGATCTCTCGTTACAGATCACTGAATTGAGATTGAAACTAGCTGAGAAAGAAAAGGAGATCACCAGCATCCGGAAAAAAGAAGTGCTGACAAAAGAAATGACCTCGATGCTGGATAATGCATATAGCGAATTCAATGTTTTGCAAAGCAAAATGCAAAAGCTGGAGTCGCAGGCCAATTCATCCAAATTGTTAAGCCTCGAATACGAGGATCTCAAGGAGAGTTACCGGAAGGTGGGTCGTGAATTTGAGGAACAGAAAATAAAACTTACCAGCCTGGGGTCAGATAACCAGCAATTACAGGCTCATCTACTGGAAACAGAAGAGAAATTACGCGAAGCGAATTTCCAAAGACAACAACTACAGAAACGGGTAGCATACCTTGAAGAGCTGAACAATGATCTGCAGGCGGTATCGGATGCTAATAAGAAGCTTGAGGTACAGCTAAAGCGTATCGGGGAATTGGAAAGTATGTTGAATATGGCAGCCGAAGAACGCGATCAGTTGATCCGGAAAATAGATAGATAAGATATAATGTTATGGTTAGTCGGAGACTAACCATAACTTATCAGATTAGTCCTTCTTTTTTTTAGGTATTGTTTTTTTCTTTTTTGGCCTGCTTTTTCCAAATGATCCTTTAAAGCGTTTTCCTTTGGCCGTTTTTTTATCTCCTCTTCCCATAAAATTGTTTTAGTGAGTATCCGTTATCATACGTACCGGATAACCAGGTTTATAATTAATGAATTGCAAAAGTAACCTTCTTCTGCAAATTAAAAAGCCCCGTCCCTGGCGAGATGGAGCTTTTTAATAACGTAAGGGTTTCCGTTACAGCTTAGCTGCTAATTCTTTACCTGCTTTAAAGCGGGCTACTTTTTTAGCTTTGATCTTGATTACTTCACCAGTTTGAGGGTTGCGGCCATTGCGCGCAGCTCTTTTGGAAACTGAAAAAGTGCCAAAACCAACAAGAGTGACTTTCCCGCCGGTTTTTAATGTTTTTGTAACTGCTTCGATAAAAGAATCAAGAGATGCATTTGCCTGGGTTTTGGTTACACCGGCATCATCGGCAACCTTTGCGATTAATTCAGCTTTGTTCATAATGTTGATTTTATATGTTTTTGAGTAACATCTTCAAAATTAGACGGATTTTATTGCTGGCAAAAAAAAATGTTCTTTTTTTCAGCACACTCCATTTTCACCGAAGCCACGTCAGGCAAGGGTCTTGCGGGATTTACGGGTTTGAAGAAAGTAAAGGCCTTTAAATTGATTCCTCTGAAACCCTTTACTGTAGCGGGTTTCATCGTATGCAAGCTGAAATGCAGGCGGGACAAGGATTTCGGGGAATATACAATTGTTTACCAACTGCACAATAATGAAAATATTCTTTTGCACAATCAATTCACAACTTGCATGACGCTTCGAAATGCAACGAATTTATTCCCCCATTTATCAAAAGCTTTCTTCCGAAGATCTGCTGCAAACGAATCAATAAACTTGTTGTAATGCTGAATGTCGGGCGCGAAATACTGTACGATATAAGTTGGTGCATCGGTTTGTTCTTCCAGCAGCCGATAGAATTTATAATCGACAAACTGGCCCGTTGCCATAATTTGCGGAATGTGTTCTTCCTTTTGCCAGGATACCCATTCCATCTCGATGGATGGCTCGACTTTCATGGAAATATTAAAGACGATCATATCATGAATTTTCAGGTCCTGGCTATAGTATCATTTTTTTCCGGGTCTCCAATAAGGATCTTTTTCAGTCGTTGGTACATAAAAGAAATGATCAACAACAGCAGGCCCAGCAGGATAAACGCGGCTATCTTTCCTCCCGGTGGAATATTCTGGATATCATAAGCGAACAATTTAATTAACGTGACAGAGAATAAACTGAGTGAAATAATTCGGAGCGCCTTAAAACTGTACTTCATTCCCAGCCACATCATACCAAAGGAACATAAACCCCAGAGGATACTTAGACCGGCTTTATAATAAAGGTTTTGCCAGTATACCTGGTCTTCTTCGTTATGATAGGTCGTCCACAGCATGATTTGATACATCTCTGCGCTTAAAATAAAAATGATAATGCCGGCTACAATCCAGGCAAAAGGAACGCCATAGTCCTTTACAACTTCCTTCTGCTTGCGGAAATACACAACCAGGTCATAAAATAGCCAGATAAGCAACACCGAACCCGCCCAGTGAGCTAAAAAATGGGTTTTATGATCGCCGCTAGAAAGTATTTCCCCAGAAATAAGATTGGTTGATGAAAGATCATAACAATACAAAATAAACCCACCCATAGTCAGGAGGAATTTCAGGAGGGTAAAACCGCGTGCCCGTCTGAAGAAGTATAAAATCAGCACGATAAACAATACAGTATATAAGTCCCGGTAGACTACATAAAATGAAGTGCCAGGCAAACGGCTCATAAACTGGTAATTGATCTCCCATGCGCCTGTTGAATAGGAAAGAAGTATTGCGGCAACAAGCAAGCCGGTCCTGACTGCCTTGTTGGAAAGGCCGGCAGGAAAATAAGGCTCGTCTTTTTCTGCCCTCATTAATTTATAATACAAGAAGAAAGCAGCAGCGGTGACAAACGTGGTTACAAATCCCCTGTTGATGAACAATGGGATTATTGCTGATCCCGACCCATACACCTGTGACCAGTCCATGAAGAGGCTAACCAGCAAAGGGAATAATAAAAGCAGGGAGCCTGTCTTTAACAGGACGATACGTGAACGTTGGTATAACCAGAATAATACAACAGATTCTGCAGCCCAGAAAAGCGTAATATGATTGCCTTTTAATTGTACGGGCGCTGCGAGAGAAATATAAGTTATAGACAGGCCGACCAGTAGACGAATAAAATTCCTGTCTACCTGCTTTCGCCGGATGAAAAAAGAAGTGAGCAGGAGATTGACTACGCCGAGAGATGCAGTGAACACTCCCTTAGCTGCTCCATCATCCCAATACTGCAGGATCACCATACCCGCCGCGTAATAAAGAAAGTTGATTGAAAGTAACAGAATGAAATCAAAGGCTCCAAACGGGATCTGTAACTTCAGGTTATTGATAATATTGATAGCGACAGACAGGATATAGAACATGGTTGCGAAAAAAATCGCCCAGCGGTAGGGGAAGGTCTCATCTATCAAATAAACCTGTCTGAACAACCAGCTTCCGTATATAATAATAGTAAAGAAAAGTGCAATGATGTTTATGGCCTTCCACCGCTTGAACCAGGACAATACCAGCAAACCTGAATTCAAAATACACAGGTAAGTAAATAATGACACATAGTTATTCTGGCCTGTGCTTACCAGGAATGGCGTCACAAAACCACCAATGGTGGCAAGTACAGCCAGCTCAATCCTGTTATAAAAAATAGAAAGTAATACTGCAAAGGCAGCAATGATCACCATAAAGATAAATGCGGCCCCCTGGCTAATAAGATGATACTGGTGGAAAGCATAGGCGACGCTGAAATAAAAAACAGTTAGCCCGCCACCTACCAGTACCGAACTGAACGACCGGTAAGTATTTCTTATGTAATGCGCAAAGCCAATAAGGATAGCACCGCTGATCAGCCCGATAATTACACGACCCCCCTCATTGACCCAGTTCTTATCGATGGCGAATTTTACAAAGAACGAAATACCCAGCACTAAAACGGCGATCCCAATCTTGTTTGCCAGGTTTTCACCAATGAATTTTTCCCAATCTGTGCGTGTTGTTTCTTTTTCTTCAACCTCTGTCAGCGTGGATTCTTCTTTAGCCACAACAGGTGAGGGAATAACGGGTTGCTTTGCTGGGATCGATTCTTTCTCTTCATGGGCAAATGTTTTCCCGGGGCGCCATGCCCTATTTTCGATAATAGGCGGTTCTTGTCCGGGTTTATCGATTGCCGGCACATCCGTTTTAGGTTTAGTTTCCTGCTCTCCAGTGACCAGCTCAATTTCCTGGCGAGTTTTCAGCTCTTTTAATTGTTTATCGAGATCAGACAACTGGTCCTTCATTTGGCCGAGTCTTTTTCTCAATACATCGAGGGTCTCCTGGTTTGAACTGATTTTAGAAAGAATGACGAATAGTAAAATAAAAAAGGCAAGTGGAATGAGTATGACAAGAAGCATCAAACCTTCCATACAAATTGGTTTTGGTGAAGAATGCACACAGATCGACACGGGTTAATTAGTCTCTTAGTCCACGCTATAAAATTGCCACGGATGCACGGATGATTTAATTTTTTTGTGAATGCATCACGAATTGTAAGAGCAACCTGTACATAATCCCAATGTCAATCTTCGCTCAACTCATAATTCCAACTTTAAATATACCGGACAATGGTCAGAATGTTTCACATCCGGGAATATCTCGGCATCAGCAAGCGATGATTTTAAGTTTTCAGTAACATTAATATAATCGATTCTCCATCCTTTGTTTTGCAAACGAACAGTAGGAAATCGTTGGCTCCACCAGCTATACCGGTGAGGTTCAGGATGAAATTTGCGGAAGGCATCTATCCACTGATGGCTGAAGAATTTGTCCATCCAGGCTCTTTCTTCCGGCAAAAAACCGGATGTTTTCTTGTTGCCCTTCGGATCATGGATATCGATTTCTTTATGTGCGATGTTATAGTCGCCGCAAAGTATGAGTTTAGGATATTTCTTTTTTAATTCCGCGAGGTAGACAAAGAATTCATCCAGCCATACGTATTTGAAATTTTGCCTTACTTCTCCCGTGGTTCCGGATGGAAAGTAGGCATTGATAACCCTGGTATCGCCAAAATCAAGTTGTAAAACACGCCCTTCATCATCGCTTACCTTATGCCCGGTTCCGTATTGTACATTGTCCGGTTTTATTTTGGTTAATACCGCAACACCACTATATCCTTTCTTTTGTGCGCTGAACCAATAGTCTTCGTAACCAAGGTTGCTAAAGATGTCATGATCTACATTTTCTTTTGCTGCCTTTGTTTCCTGCAGGCAGATAACATCAGCGGGATCTGTTTTCAGCCAATCTAAAAAGCCTTTGTTGATCGCTGAACGAATGCCATTAACATTGTAACTAACGATGCGCATTGTATTAATGATTAAATTGTCAGGCAATTTACATTTAAGTATGAAAGCAGCAACGGAAAAGGCAGCGCCCATTATCCCACCAAAGGAACATGTTTACCTGGAAGGACCCAAGAGCCGGGGATATGAATTAACCTTTGCCTGGAAGGTGTTCTGGCAATTTATAAGAGGATTCCGCACATTACATTTCGTGGGACCCTGTATCACCGTATTCGGCTCGGCAAGATTCAAAGAAGATAATATTTATTACCAGCAGGCGAGATCGATGGGTAAACGGATAGCTCAATTAGGCTTTACAACGATGACAGGCGGAGGACCCGGTATCATGGAAGCAGCAAACCGCGGGGCTTTTGAAGCTGATGGAATATCCGTTGGATGCAATATCCAGTTGCCATTTGAACAAAAAGCCAATCCTTATCTCAATCGCTCCATCACTTTTGAATACTTTTTTTTACGAAAGGTCATGCTGGTGAAATATTCGTATGCATTTATTATCATGCCTGGCGGATTTGGCACTATGGATGAGTTCTTTGAAACCCTCACACTCGTACAAACTAAAACAATTACCGGGTTTCCTATCGTGCTTTTTGGCAAAGCCTATTACAAGGAATTAATGGAAGCCATCATCGATATGGCCAAACAGGGAACCATTGCTGAAGAGGATATGTCGCTGGTGTTGCTGACAGACAACGAGGACGAAGCAATAGAACATATACGCTCGTATATCACTACTAATTATAAAATAAAACCCAGAAAACGTTTGCGGTGGCTATTTGAAAAGCGATAAACGAATTCGTGTATTCTTTTAGACTAACTTTCGCCTCATTCTAAATTCCGCTTTATGTTATTCAAAAAATTGCCTGTCATTTTTTGCACGGTTCTTTTTTTAAACACCACCTATGCCGACCAGTCTGTTGTTATCCGGTCACCGGATGGCAATATCCGTCTGTCGGTAAATAATAAGAATGACGGTAGTGTTGTCTACGATCTTTCATTCAAAAATAGGACGGTAATAGCCCCTTCCCAGCTAGGTTTTGCATTTAAATTGCCCGAGCTCTCATTAAACAGGTTCGATATCATTACCATTGATTCTTCTTCGACCGATGAAACATGGAGACCGGTTTG
This sequence comes from Bacteroidota bacterium, assembly GCA_005884665.1. Lineage (GTDB taxonomy): Bacteria > Bacteroidota > Bacteroidia > Chitinophagales > Chitinophagaceae > VBAT01. The sequence continues at coordinate 28,108 of VBAT01000021.1, read as the reverse complement.
GGGCGAGTTGAGTTCGATACGTAATCACTACAAACAGCTGGTCTTACAGGTAAGAGACCGTACAGGCTCCGGTATTATGCTGAAAATTGTATTCAGGGTCTTTAATGATGGCATTGGATTTCGTTACGAATTTCCTAAGCAGGATAAATTGAATTATTTCGTGATAGCTGATGAATTCACACAATTTGCCATGACAGGGGATCACAAGACGTTCTGGATCCCGGGTGATTATGACACAAACGAGTTTGCTTACTATACGACACGTATCAGCGGGATCGATGCAACTGGTGGAGGAAAAGCGCAGGAAATTTCCGCCAAAACGTTTTATGACAAGAATGCTGCGCAAACACCGCTGATGATGAAAACGGATGATGGTTTATATATCAATATCCACGAAGCTGCGCTGGTGAATTATCCCGCTATGAATCTCATCATCGACAAGTCTACCAATACATTTCGCTCTCATCTTGTACCAGATGCCGTGGGTAATGCGGCTTATTTGCAAGCACCTGCTGTCACTCCCTGGCGAACGATCATAACCAGCGACAAGGCAACCGATATCCTTGCCTCAAAAACAATATTGAACCTGAACGAGCCTTCAAAGATTAAAGATGTTTCCTGGATCAAGCCTGAGAAGTTTGTAGGTGTATGGTGGGAAATGCATGTTGGCAAATCGAGCTGGGATTATAGCGGTGGACAGGTTGGATCCCAACAGGCGACCAGGGTTCCCCATGGCGCCAATACCGCCAATGTCAAAAGATATATTGATTTCGCTTCAAAGAATGGAATCCCCGCGGTGTTGGTGGAAGGATGGAATACAGGCTGGGAAGACTGGTTTGGCAACTGGAAAGAAGATGTATTTGATTTCGTCACGCCTTACCCTGATTTTGACGTAAAAGGATTATCGGCCTATGCAAGGTCGAAAGGTGTAAAGATCATTATGCATCACGAAACTTCGGCTTCGGTTACCAATTATGAAAGATGGATGGATACTGCCTATAAGTTTATGAAGAAATATGGTTATGATGCAGTGAAAACGGGCTATGTCGGAAGAATTATCCCGCGTGGCGAGCATCATGACGGTCAATGGATGATCAGGCATTACGTACGCGTAGCGCAAAAGACCGCGAATTATCATATCATGGTAGATATGCATGAACCTGTGCGGCCAACCGGGTTGCAAAGGACCTACCCGAACTGGCTGGCCTGCGAAGCGGCCCGGGGAAATGAATTCAATGCCTGGAGTGTCGGCAATGCCCCCGATCATGAAACGATTCTTCCTTTTACAAGATTAATGGGCGGACCAATGGATTACACACCCGGTATTTTCAAGATCAAGATGAGTTATTATAACCCCGAAAAAAAGGAACAGGTACATACGACATTGACCAAGCAACTGGCATTATATGTCACTATGTACAGTCCGCTGCAGATGGCTGCTGATCTTCCCGAAAACTACGAAGTTCATATGGATGCATTCCAGTTTATCAAAGATGTGGCTGTTGACTGGGATGATACCAGGATACTGGATGCGGAACCGGGCGACTATGTCATCATAGCACGGAAAGCGAAAGGTAAAGCCAGTTGGTTCCTTGGAGCCATTACGGATGAAAATGCAAGAAACTTTACCACTTCCCTTGATTTTTTGGATCCGGGGAAAAAATATGTAGCGACTATTTATCATGATGCCGAAAATGCCAGCTGGAATGATAATCCTGAAGCCTACGTTATTGATAAATTTATCGTGGATAAAGCAACTTCGCTGCAATTGAAATTAGCACCGGGTGGTGGAACAGCTATTAGCCTGCTACCTGCTACAGCGAATGATTTAAAAAAATTTAAAGAATACAGATAGATATCAGGTGTCAGCTGTGCACTGCCCGGCGCATAATAACAGACACCCGACAACAGACACCTCAATGGCAATCAACACTATTATCTTCGATCTCGGGAATGTGCTTGTGTACTGGAGCCCGATGTACGTGTACAAAGACTATTTTGATTCAGAAGAAAAGCGTAACCATTTTTTCGAAAACATCTGCACCGCTGACTGGAATGAGCAGCAGGACGAAGGAAGATCTATTGTGGAAGCTACCGAAGAGCTGGTAAAAAAGCATCCCGATTGGGAGCAGCCGATCCGTGATTTTTACGGTCGCTGGACAGAAATGTTGAAAGGACCTGTTCATGAAACCGTTGAAATACTTCGCCAGTTAAAGGAAAGCGGTAAATATAAGATATATGCTTTGACCAATTGGCAGGCTGGTCTTTTTGATATTGCACTGGTACGCTATAATTTCCTGCATTGGTTTGATGGGAGAGTGGTAAGCGGTGAAGAGAAAACAAGAAAGCCTTTCCCAGAATTCTATAAAATACTCCTGGACCGGTATCATGTCAACCCTTCCGAAGCCCTGTTTATCGACGATAGTTTGCGGAATGTAAAAGGAGCGGAAGCTGTTGGAATAAAAGGCATCCATTTTCAAAATCCAGCTCAGCTCAGGGAAGAATTGGTAAAACTAAAAATATTGGATGCTGCTGATTGAATTGTGCTTCGGGTGGCAAATAATTATTCCAGCACCGGTCTCAACCATTTCTCCGCTTCTTCAATACTCATTCCTTTTCGTTTGGCATAGTCTTCCAACTGGTCTTTCGTAATTTTTCCAAGCCCGAAATAATGGCTTTGTGGATGTGCGATATACCAGCCACAAACAGAAGCGGGTGGGTTCATTGCCAGGCTTTCGGTCAGCTCGATACCAATATTTTCTGTCGTGTTAAGCAACGAGAACAATTTTATTTTTTCGGTATGATCTGGACAGGCAGGATATCCAGGCGCCGGTCGTATGCCTTTATACTCTTCTTTTATTAATTGTTCATTTGTCAGCTTTTCATCTTTTTCATAACCCCAATACTCTTTTCTTACCTTTTGATGAAGGCATTCTGCAAAAGCTTCTACGAACCGGTCACCGAGTATCTGGACCAGTATTTTGTTATATTCGTCGTTTTCAGCGGCAAATTTCTCAACCCATTTTTTTGCACCATGGATAGTGACGGCAAATGCACCCATGTAATCAGTACCCAATTCATCAGGACAGATAAAATCAGCCAGGGAAAAATTCGGTTGCCCGACAGCTTTCTTTAGCTGCTGGCGCAGGCATTCCAGTTTTACTTCGCCATTTTCGGTTTGAAGGGTTATCGTGTCTTTATTATTACTTGTCGCAGGCCAAAAACCAATTACACCATCGGCGCTGAACCAATTTTCCTTTACAATCTTCTCCACCAGTTTTTGTGCGTCATTATAAAGGCGGGTGGCTTCGCTGCCGAATATTTTGTCCGATAGCACCTCGGGGAAACGTCCCGGCATTTCCCAGGCAATAAAGAAAGGACCCCAGTCGATATACTTTGCGATGGTCCCAAGGTCAAATTGCCGGAAAACTTTGGTGCCCTGTACAGCTGGAGTTGTCTTCTTATATTTTTTCCAGTCGAAGTATTCCTTTGTTATGATACTTTCACTGTAAGGTATAAATGCCTTGTCTTTTTTCTTACTTAAAAACTGGTTGCGTAGGTCTGTATACTCTTTGTCAACATTCTTCATAAACCCAGGCTTCTGTTCTTTATTCAGTAAGGATGTTACTGCCGTTACGCTTCTTGAAGCATCCAGCACATGTAATACACCATTATCATATTGCGGGGCAATCTTTACAGCCGTATGCATACGCGAAGTTGTGGCGCCACCGATCAGCAACGGTTGTTGCATACCCCGGCGTTTCATCTCATGTGCCACATGCACCATTTCATCCAGTGAAGGAGTGATAAGCCCGCTTAGCCCAACGATATCAGCTTTTTCTTTTTCGGCGGTGTCCAGGATCTTGTCAGCAGGTACCATGACTCCAAGATCGATCACGTTATAGCCGTTACATCCCAGTACAACTCCGACTATATTCTTGCCGATATCATGCACATCGCCTTTCACAGTAGCGAGCAATATTTTTGGAGCATTGCCATCGCCAGCCTTTGGGTTCTTCCTTTTTTCTTCTTCAATATAGGGTGTTAAAACAGCCACACTTTTTTTCATTACCCGGGCGCTCTTAACCACCTGTGGTAAAAACATTTTGCCGGCGCCAAAAAGATCGCCCACCACGTTCATTCCAGCCATTAGCGGTCCCTCGATAACATCCAGGGGCTTTGGATATTTTAACCTTGCTTCTTCTGTATCGGCTTCAATGTAATCAGTAATGCCGTTGACCAGCGAATGCTTCAACCGTTCTTCAACCGAAGTGCTTCTCCATACATCGTCCTTCTTTTCTACTTTTCCTTTTGCTTTTACGGTTTCTGCAAAAACGATCAGCTTTTCTGTAGTCTCATTGTTCTCGTTGTTCTGGTTAAGGATCACATCTTCGCATAATTTCTTCAATTCGGGTTCAATTTCATCATATACTACCAGTTGACCCGCATTCACAATGCCCATATCCATACCGGCCCTGATGGCATGGTAAAGAAATACAGAGTGCATAGCTTCCCGTACGGGCTCATTACCCCGGAATGAAAACGAAAGATTGCTGACGCCTCCGCTGATCTTTGTCAATGGCATCAATTGTTTTATTTCCCTCGTAGCCTCGATAAAATCCACACCGTAGTTATTGTGTTCTTCCAAACCGGTAGCTATGGCAAAAATGTTCGGGTCAAAAATGATATCCTGCGGATCAAAACCAACCTGTTCGGTCAGTATTTTGTAGGCGCGGTGGCATATTTCTACTTTCCGCTGCTTTGTATCGGCCTGTCCCTGTTCGTCGAAAGCCATCACGATTACGGAAGCTCCATAGCTCTGGCAGATAAAAGCCTGTTCAATGAATTTGGCTTCGCCTTCTTTCATCGAGATAGAGTTTACGATGCATTTGCCCTGTACGCATTTTAAACCGGCTTCGATGATCTCGAATTTGGAGCTGTCGATCATGATGGGGATCTTGGCGATATCCGGCTCGCTTTGAAGAAGGTTTAAAAAAGTTGTCATGGCCAGTACGCCGTCGAGTAGCGCATCATCCATGTTCACATCCAGTATTTGCGCACCATTTTCTACCTGTTGGCGGGCTACGCTTAACGCTTCTTCGTATTTGTTTTCCCTGATAAGACGGGCGAACTTTTTGGAACCTGTTACATTGGTCCTTTCACCGATATTCAGAAAATTGGTATCAGGCCTGACAACCAGCGGTTCTAATCCTGATAAACGTAAATAGGGCTTAATTGTAGTCATATATTTCTCTGTTCGAACCACCAGGACGCTTTGAATACATGGTGGCTGGTGTCTTTGTGGTTTAATAAGCTAGTTCGACCGTAGGTAACGGTCTTGGTATTATATCTTTTACATGATCCGCAATATGTTTGATATGATCTGGCGTAGTACCACAGCATCCGCCAACGATGTTTACAAAACCTTCGCGGGCCCATTCCTCCAGGTAATGCCCGGTATCTTCCGGTTGTTCGTCATATTCACCCATTGCATTGGGTAACCCTGCATTGGGATAAGCAGAAACATAGCAACTCGCGATTTGCGACAGCTCTTCGATATACGGACGCATTTCTTTTGCACCTAATGCACAGTTCAGTCCAATGCTTAATGGTCTCGCATGCATGACCGAAGTATAAAATGCTTCCAGGGTCTGACCACTTAAAGTACGGCCAGATGCATCTGTGATCGTACCACTGATCATGATTTCAGGCCGGGAAGAAGCAGGATGCTCCCTGAAATATTTTTTTATCGCGAATATAGCTCCCTTGGCATTCAATGTATCAAAGATCGTTTCAATCAATAATATATCGACACCACCATCCATCAATCCCCTGACCTGGTCATAATAGGCAGCTACTACCTCATCAAAGGTCACTGCCCGAAAACCCGGATTGTTTACATCGGGAGAAAGGGATAATGTTTTGTTTAATGGTCCGATAGCGCCCGCCACCCAGGCCTGCTTGCCCGATTGACTGATTGCTTCCCTGGCACATTTGGCTGCGGCCACATTCAACTCATAAGCCAGCGACTGCATATCATAGTCGGCCATGGCAATGGATGTGCTGCTGAATGTATTTGTTTCTATAATATCTGCCCCGGCATCCAGGTATTGCTTATGTATGCCCGTAATAATTTGTGGCTGGGTAATATTTAAAAGGTCATTATTGCCTTTCACATCGGAATGCCAGTTCTTGAACCGCTCGCCGCGGTAATCGGCTTCAACCAGTTTATGACGCTGGATCATGGTACCCATTGCACCATCGATGATAAGGATCCTTTTGTTTAATACATCGCGGATGTTTGACATAATTACCTCCATTGTTGATTCATATTATAAGACCATGACACCGCTTACGATCGCTGGTATCATCATTAGTTCTAAACTATTAAACGCTGGGAAACCGTAAGAGGAGTTTCTTTGACGTTTATTAGTTCAGTTCCCCGGTCACCGGGGTTTCAGGCCGAACAATAAACAAATCCGCCTGTGGACTGCAAAGCTACTATATCTATTATTAATTACAAAGGGCAAGTAGTTTTAATGAATTCCATGGTTCGGGGAATCGGAGGGCTAGTTAAAAGGAATGTTCTCGCTATCGGCAGTAGAATTCTCACCGTGTGCCTGTCTTGACTGGATCTCGGTCTGGATATCGATGATCATTTCCCGGCAGTTATCAAAGTCTTCACGGGAGGCTCCATCAGACAGCATTTTCATATAGCGGTCCGTGTATTCGGCAAGCATATCGAATAAATCGGAGAGTTTGATATGGGACAGATCCTCCATGGGTTAATGGTTAAAAGCTTTGTGGAAAAGCCACAAAATTCATGCAAGCAGGAATCAGCTTAAAGGATTGAAGAGTGGGCTAAGAATTGAGGAATTAAATACACTACCGAATGTTATTTATTCGCTACATAATTTTCAACGGGCAAACGATTCTGCAGACTTCGTCCCAATGTCATTTCATCTGCATATTCCAGTTCGCCGCCAAATGCAATGCCTCTTGCAATAGTGGTGATGCGAAGATTAAGTGTTGCGGCACCCGCGGAAATTTTTTTCTGAATATAATAAATGGTTGTATCTCCCTGTATGGTGGGATTAAGTGCAAAGATCAATTCTGCTGTTGTTTCTTTTTGCACGCGATTGATCAGCGACTCAATATTCAACTGGTCAGGTCCTATACCATCTAATGGGGAAATAACTCCACCCAATACATGATAGGTTCCGTTATATTGTTGCGTGCTTTCAATCGCTATGACATCACGTATACTTTCAACTACACATATGATCTCCTGTTTGCGCATACTGTTGGCGCAAATAGAACAGATATCGGCATCAGCAACATTAAAGCAACGCTGGCAGAATTTTATTTCGCTACGCATGCGGGCGATCACTTCACTGAAGTTGGTTACATCACCTGAATTTTGCTTGAGCAGGTGTAATACCAGGCGCAAAGCTGTCTTTTTGCCAATACCTGGCAATTTGGCAAACTCGCTAACGGCGTTTTCAAGTAAAGAAGATGAAAACTGCATTGGACAAAGATAATAAATGGATGCTAGATGCTGGATGCGAGATGGCAGATCCTGGATTGTGGTAGAACCCCTATAAATGGTTGAATCCAGTATCCGGCATCGGCCTCTAGATGTCAAACTCATTCTGCCAATTGGCTTTTACGGTGATCTTTCGGGTAATTGGCTTTACGAGCTCTGGCTGTTGATGTTTGCCAAAGAAATGTCCCGGATCCCATTTTCCATTTCTGTTAGCGTCATATAAAATTCGAAGTTCATATTCTCCCGGAGAAAACAATGATTGGGAAAAATTGGCGCTGGTTAACGGATAGGATGCGGTAACCTCGCCATTCATGACGAATTGCACGACGGGATTTTTAGAGAAATCGAGGTTGCGAAACCGGATTGCCAACTGGCCATAGTCCGATCTTTCCATGGTCCTGAACTTTATCGTATCTGCTTTGAGCAGTTGAAAGCCCAATGTATCCTTTGCAAAGTCCTTTGATAATATAAGATGGTATAAAGTGCTTTCCGGCCAATTGTAGTTAAGCGTGACTTTTTTACGGCTGCTGTCTATCGTCCACGAATAGCCAGTCACTGGAGTAAAAGTAGTATCAGTCGTAAAGCGAACTTTCGTCGAATCAAATTCCTTTAATGGGCGTTCAAATACAAAACTGAATTTTTGATTGAGGTCCTGGCTACCATGAGCGAGGTTTGTCTGGAACTTCAGGCGCCTGTCAGTTACATTGGCTCTGCCTGTCGTGCTGGTAGATGTCCCGGTAGCTTCACTTGCTTTCTTTTCTGCATAAGCATATAGCGTTACGGGTTTTGTATTGTGATTGACGATGACAGGTGAATCGGCGAACGCAAATAAATTTTTGGTATCGTAGTAACGATATTGTCTTCCCTGGTCTTCCAGGGCATATACATAAAAAGTGCCTGGAGGAAGATTCCTGAAAACAAAGTTTCCCTGGTGGTCCAATTTGGTCACATAGCGTGGCCGCTCATTTCTTACCGCTGAATCATCCGGATTTCTATGAAGAATAACAGTTAAGTTGGAATCCACCTGGCCTGTTTCCGCCAGCAATACATTTCCACGGAAACTAAGAGAATCTATCGCCGGTCCTGTTGAGAAAATATAAACAAAGTTCTTCATCACGTTGCCTTCATTAACATCTTTGATCGCATTGCCGAAGTTGATCGTATAGGTTGTATTAGCCTCGAGTGTATCTTTTAATCGCAAGGAAATCGTATTCAGCCTGTGAATTTCGGTGGGCTGGACTTTGGGTATGGGAGTAATGATGACGTTCTGCTGGAAATTGTCGACATCTATATATTCATCAAACGAAAAATTGATCCTGTTGCCTGTGAAATTGATCGTTGAATCAGCCGGTGTTGCCCGTACCAGCTCTGGGGGAAGCGAATCCCTGAATCCACCCTGCGGGGGGACGATGTTCGCGCAGCCCATATTACCTGTGAAAAAGGCTGAAATAAGTAAAATGAAAAAGAGAAATGATATAAAAGGGCTGAACTTCATAAACAGCTGCAAACTTAAATGCTTTGCAGGTAAGAACTGTTTTTAAAATCATAAAACATCCGACCCGTCAATCATTTAAATCGCTGGTCTCTTCTTCCAGCTCGTGCAGGGCTACTGCGAGGTTGTTTGTTTTGACAAAATTGCACCAGTGACAATCTTCCTTCCCGCAGCCGATGTAGAATTCGCGATCCCTGATCTTTTGCCAGGTGGTAGCTATCTGCTGTGTCACAGTTGTAATGTCTGCCGGTGTTATGAGGATTTTCTCCCGGCGATAATTTTTCTTTTTATCCGGTTCAATAAAATCAAATTCCGCGCTCACCACTTTCCATCCTTTCTGCTCGTTGTTATCGACAAGCAGCTTATAAAACACAGCCTGTCTCCAGTAATCACCCCCGTTGGGTTCTTTATCCGATGGGCCTCTCAGCCGGTCCTTTGCTTTATCGGGATCGCCGGTCTTATAGTCCACGACATTCACCGATTTACCGTCGAATTCCAGCTTATCCAGTTTACCCTTTAAGGGTACTTCATTCACAACAATATTCCGAATGTTGCGCTCGATAGCTACTATCCTGTTAAAACTGTTAATGTATTTTTCGTAATAGTTACCCAACACTTCCTGCCCGTATTCCATCCTGCGGTCAAATTGTTCTTTGGTAAAATTCTCCCGGTGCCGTTTCATGTACCATTCAAAATCGCCAATGAACTCCTCTTTCAATGGGAAGGTTTCTTTGCCTCCATCCTGCATCTTGCGGAAAAGTTTTTCCAATGCATAATGTACCGCGGAACCAAATTCGGTGGCTTCGTTTTTTGGTGTAGGGATACGTATAAGATTCCTGAAATAAAATTCAAGCGGGCAATTCAGGTAGTTGTTCAGCGCCGTAGCATTCATTACGAATTTTTCCAGTAACCGGCTAATAAACTCCTCTTCGATCTTCCCGATCTCCGGAGCTTCGGCCTCTCCAAAATGCAGGGCGGCGAATTCAGAAAGGGTGTCCTGGTCAAGAATCATTTTTTCTATCGAAAGCTGATGCTGATCGAGTATTTCGGCAATGAACATGGATGGTTCCATTTCCTTGCCATCGTTTTTGAATTTGCTGTAAGAAATAGTGAGATGCGTTTCGGCCCTTGTCAATGCCACATAAAACAGACGTCTCAGTTCCTCATCGTCGGTAGCATCGCGACCAGTCGAAGGATGCGAGGTAAAAATGTTGTCGGGTAATTTATAACCACCACCCGGCTTTCTTTTCTTTTCCCAGAAAGCTGCATTGCAACCGGCGAGGAAAATATGTTCAAACTCCAGTCCCTTTGACCCATGAGCCGTCATCAGGTTCACACCTTTGTCGCTGCCGCTCACCTGGACCAGGGGCAAAACAATTTTTTCTTTTTCCATCAGTTCGATCAGCTTCACCAGGTCCTGCAGGCTTAGGAATGGGTTACGATGAGTTTCATCGCGGACGAATTCAAACAGCCCGGTCAATATTTGCAATTGCCAGTGTTTATCCGCACTTTTCATGATATGATTTAATACACCGGCTTCGCGGATAATATTTTCAAATAATTGCTGTAGCGTAAGATTGGGCGCTTTGGCGATCAGCCGTTCAATGATCTCCGAAGCTTCCTTCAATCCTTCGGGCAGGTTGACGCTGAAAAGATCTTTCGCGGGTTGTTTGGATTTATCATGGAGGAAGCGGCGAAGCGAAGCTGTTGGGTCACCATATTTTTTTTCCGCGGTTTCAACACTTAGCTTGGCAATATCGATCGGGGAAATATGAAACCAGTCAAAATGCAATATCTCGAACAACATTTCGTCACCACTGAAAGAGATGTAATGTTCGGCGGCTATGTATTTGAACATTAAAATGATCTTTTGAGCCAGCGGCAGCTCAAGAATATTCAGATGTCTTTTGCTGTAAACCGGTATGTTCAGCAGTTTAAAATATTGGGCCAGCTCTTCGCCGTATTTGTTTTCTTTATAGATAATGCCGATCCGGCCGGAAGGTGTCCCGGAGGAAAGTAAAGACTGAACCTCTTTAACTATACCGATCATCTCCTGCCTCTGCGTTTCATATTCTTTCAAAGCGGGCAAATGATCCAGGTCTTTTCTCAAAGGGTGTGATGACTGCAGGTCTTTGCTCAGGTCCGGCAATTGTTTTACCAGGCGTTCATTATTCCGGTTGATCAATGTTTTTGAGATATCAAGTATAGGCTGCGTAGAACGATAGTTATTGGTCAGTACAACGGTGAGAAGGTCGGCTTTATAACTGTCAGCAAACTGTAGCATGTTCTCTACGTTTGCTCCCTGGAAACGGTAGATGCTTTGATCATCATCGCCAACCACGAATACATTGGGCTTATCCCAATAGCTGATCAACAGTTCCACCAGGCGGTTTTGTGTGCCACTGGTATCCTGGTATTCGTCGACCAGGATATACTGGAATCTTTCCTGGTAATTGGCCAACAGGTTCCTGTTTTCTTCAAAGGCTTTGATCACCCAGTTGATCATATCGTCAAAATCATACCGGTTTTTTTGCCGCATCAATGCCTGGAAGCGGTCGAATTCATTGACGGCCGCCCGGAGTTTCTCCATTCTCTCTTTCTCTTCCTCAAGCTTATCTTTCTTCAGGTCGCCGGCATTGAATTCCCGGTATTTCTTTTTATAAATGAAGTCATCACGGGTGGAAAGGCTATGGATATATTCATCGATCTTTTGATTGATGAATAGAGGTGCCCAGCCTTCGCGTTTCATCGTACTGAAAAGTGATTGCAGGTTGTTGACTTCAAAGTATACGTCGCCACGGTATCTTTTCAGGGGATGATTTTTGGGAAATGCGTCTATCAGTTGTTTGAATAATTCTACCCGTTCCAGCTCGGAGATGGGATCCAACGATGTTTTTTCGAACAGGGAAAGGTTTTCCTGTATCACATCGTTGCAGAAGGCATGAAAAGTATAGATACCGACCTTGTAAGCATCAGGCCCGATGAATTCCAAAAGACGACGACGCATCGCAATAACACCAGCATCTGTATAAGTGAGACAAAGTATGTTCGACGGAGTAGCATCCGTGTCCAGTAATATTTTACCGATTCGTGCCGCGAGAATTTGTGTCTTGCCTGTTCCCGGTCCGGCGATCACCATTACCGGTCCGTCAATATGATCCACGGCGATACGCTGCTGTTCATTCAGCCGCTCGTAGTCGCTCAGGAATTTTTTTTCTAATCGTTCTTTATTAAATGACATTCTCTAAAAAATTCGAATCATGAAAAACAAAATCCGATGGAAATTCGAAACCCGAAAACCTGAACCTTCGAAGATCCGAATTCAAAAATCTGCAAGTGAGCGTCCGAAGTAAATTTCTAATTTCGACATTTAAATCTTCGGATTTATCTGATTCCTGCTCTTCTTCGCAGGTCAGCAACCGGTATAACGATCAACCTTCCTATTACCTTATTGTCTCTTGAAGTAATCAGTTTCATCACCGATGCATCTTTTGGAACTGTTAACGGTGACGTGTATTTAGGATAGAACTGGTCGGGGAATGAATTGTCAAAACTGTAATGAATAGATAAGCCTTCAATTTCCGTACTTAATTTTACAACCACCGTTGTATCTTGTTTGGTTGCTTCGATGATCGGGTCATAGATGCTGGGTGAATAATTAACTCCTTCCGCTTCCAACCTCCCGAAATGTGACTCGACTCTTTTTGCAAAATCATTCCAGTTTCTCCTGTCTTTGGGTGACCAAAGCGCTTCGGCGATCGCAAATCCTCTTGGCCACATCATATATTGCAAATGCCGTATGTTATATACCTGTTCTGTCCAGAGATTAGCCTGACCACCTTTTATCAGCGAAGCATTCACTCCATCAGGTACCGGCTCGAATTCATATGCTTTTTTCAGGCGAAGCGTTGCATAAACGGGCGGTTCTATGGCCGCATCTCCCTGCATATAATCCAGGTAAGCAAAATCGGTCGGGCTCATTACCACCTCGTGACCCTGCTTAGCTGCTTCAATACCGCCTTTCATGCCACGCCAGCTCATCACGGCCGCATTTGGAGCCAGGCCTCCTTCAAGTATCTCATCCCAACCAATCAGTTTTTTCCCTTTTGAATTAATGATCTTTTCTACTCTTTTAACAAAATAACTCTGCACTTCGTTCAGGTCCTTGAGTTTTTCTTTCTTCATCAATGCTTTTATGTCATCGCTTTTTTCCCAGAAGTTGCGGGCAGTTTCATCGCCGCCCATGTGTATATATTCAAAAGGAAACAATTGGGCTAATTCGGTAAATACTTTATCGATAAAATCGTAGACATTTTCCTTAGCGGGGCAAAGAGAGTTGTCAATTAAACCATAAAAATGCTGGCCGCCACCGGGCCAAACCATTAATTGCTCACCGGAGTTCACAGCATAGGTGCCGGGAGTGGAGGTCAGTTCCGGATAAGAAGCGATAGCGGCAAGGCTATGTCCCGGCATGTCTATTTCAGGTAATATATTAACGTAGCGATCCTTTGCGTACTGCACGATTTCCCGGATATCGTCTTGTGTATAAAAACCGCCGTAATTTTTGGGTTCATTCGGAAGAGGATTGGAAAAACGGCCGAACGTCCCGGTCTTATCAACTCTCCAGGCGCCTACTTCTGTGAGTTTTGGTAAACTTTTTATTTCAATTCGCCAGCCCTGGTCATCGCTGAGATGTAAGTGAAGAAGGTTGAATTTATACTTCACCATTTCATCGATATAGTCTTTTACCTGTTGCTTGGTAAAGAAATGGCGGGATACATCGAGCATGAGGCCTCGCCAACCAAAACGGGGATAATCTGTGATTGTCACAGCAGGTATTACCCATTCTCTCACTGCATTGTTATTGGGAAGCAACTGTAACAAAGTCTGCACCCCATAAAATATACCGGCCGCATCGGATGCAATGATTGATACACCATCAGCCGCTACTTTCATACGATATCCTTCTTTTGGGATCGTCTTATCAGCGCCGAGAGTCAGGAAAATGGATTTTGAAGTGCTTCCGCTTCCTTCCTTTATGGCAACATTGATTCCTGTTAACGAAGAGAGTGTTTTAGAGAGAAATCCGGCAGTTCTTTTCACGTCCTCGTTGTTGCCGGTGATGATTGCCAGGTCGGAAGGCAGCACAAAGTTTCCTGTGCCAGTGACTATGGAGACTGGTTGGGGAATTATAGAAATCCTGTTAGCGCCGGTCTGAGCATAAGATAGAATGCCGGACAAAATAGCCAGCGAGATGAGCAAAGCTTTTTTCATATTGCAAACTTTGGCTCAAGTTACTGGAAAGGCCGGTATTTCTTACCGGCCTTGTAGAATTGTGATTCCCCTAACTCTGACCATCGGCCACGGCCTATTCTGCCTGCCCGTCTGAATCCGAGCCGCTGACTGATTTCTTTGTATGGAGCTCACCGGATCTCGTGTTGCCGCCGATATTCATTGTATTGCCGCGGTTGATCTCACCGGTATCATTGCTGGTGTTAGTCTGGCCGCTTCTCATTCCCTTCCGGGAACCGGATGTTGTGTTGCCCTTACGAGGTGCTACATTACCGGGTTTATTTTTTTCACGCATAAAATGAAGTTTGAATAAAAAAATTTATTACGGTAAAGAAGTAAAAAAATTATGCCAGCAAATAGAGGTGAAAATTGAAATAAAACCTATAGGCTTACAGGTTGTCCTTAATCATAATATCAGGCTGTGGAAATTTATGGCAGAAATTAGTTGGAATTTATTTCACGAATGGTGGATACCTATCCATTGCTTCGCCACGCTCGCAATGACGAGGGAGTGATAGTGACATCCGGCCTCTCCCTCCTTCTCCCTCTCCAAAGGAGAGGGAGTGTAGCAGCATCCAATTGCTTCGCTACGCTCGCAATGACGAGGGAGTGATAGTAACATCCGGCCTTTCCCTCCTTCTCCCTCTCCAAAGGAAAGGGAGTGTAGCAGCATCCAATTGCTTCGCTACGCTCATAATGACGAGGGAGTGATAGTAACATCCGGCCTCTCCCTCCTTCTCCCTCTCCAAAGGAAAGGGAGCGTAGCAGCATCCAATTCCTTCTCTACGCTCATAATGTCGTGCACGGAATCCAGCATCCAGCTCTTAACTTCCCACTATAAACTATCGACCCCGGCCTATCGACTCTGTACTCCGGTCACCCTGGCATCCTGGTAATATACCTTTCTATCTGTTTTATCTGGTCCACGATCTGTGGAGTAGTCGGCTTTAGTGCTTTTGCTTTGCGGAAAAAATCCTTGGCGGCCCTGAACTCTCTTTTATTCATCATGATGCTGCACATCTGCAGGTAAGCTGCTGCTTCATTTTCTTTATCGGGTAGCCCTTTGCGGATAGCACTGCGGATATAGCTTTCAGCCTGTCTCAGGTCGTTCTTCTGCATATGCAACATACCCATCTGCAACATGCTGGCTCCTTCGGCTTCTTTCATCGGCATACCGAGATCGAGACCTTTCTTCATCATTTTTTCGGCGCCATCAAAATCCTGCTTCATCATCGCGATATTACCTTTTAATGTATAATAGACGGAGCGGATCGGCTTATATAGCAGACCAGGAAATTTTATCGAGGCCAGTACTTTTTCTGCTCCATCCATATCGCCATTTTCCATGTACTCCTGTATCAGGCGAAGGGGCCCAAAGAAAAAATGCCCGGCGATCAATATCACGCCAACAAGATATAAAGGGAAAGCAGGCCAAAAGCCGCCTGCATAGTTCACATAAGCGCCTACTGCGACCAACACGATGCCTATCCAGAGGCGATATTTAATGACAAGATTATAGAATTTCATGAATGTTCGTTAAGGGGGGCAAAGATAGGAAGTTGCCGGTTGTCAGGGTGAGTGGTCAGTTGTGCGACTGCCTGGCGGTGGCGGGTCGTGAGTTGCGTGACTCCGTTCGCAATGACGGCATCCAGCGCCCGCTGAGATCGGAGAAACAGAGCGAAGAGCGAGTGCTCCGCTCTTCGCTGTCGCTCTTGGCTCTTATTCGCGTGCGTCATTGATCTCTATCCAGTAGCCATCTGGATCTTTAAAATAGATCTGCTTCACCCCGTCGACGCGATTGGTGTAGGTATTTTTTTCACCTGCCCAGCTTTCGAAGGGGATATTATTTTTTTTCAGGATGTCAATGAAATCGATGACCGAAGGAACTGTAAAGCAAAGATGAGCATTCTTGTCGTGTGCGGTTTGTTGTGTGGCGCCGGATATCACGTGAAGGTGACTTTTAGGACCAACGCTAAACCAGGTATGATGCCCGTCATGGAAAGGCTCGGGAATGGTGTCGAGACCGACAATATCACGATAGAAAACGGTACTTGTTTGCAGGTTAACGACATAGACGGCAATATGATTAAGGGATGGCTTTGGTTTGCCGGCTTGTCCAAATATCATTCCCGCACTCACCAGGACTGCGGCCACGAAACAAAATATAATTTTCATATGTGTTTTTAAGTAAAGGAAAGATATGAAAATTATAGGTGGGAGCTGCCACGGGTACACGGATTAGTTGGTGAGGTGTCAGGTGTAAATTGATAGGAAATTGAATATGACAACTGACATTAATTCTATTTAAAAACTGCGTAATTTATTTTTCAGCAGTCTGGGAATTCTGGATTACAAAGATGCCTTCATTTTTTTTCCGTGAATCCATGGCAATCGCAAGAACAACTAATGCGCCATAATCCACCGGGATTATTATCACTGGAGGATCTTTGTTTTGATTATAGTTGATATTGCCGAAGCTCTTTGTTTGGCCAGCAGCGCTTTTTGTCCTTCGAACAATTTATCTATCGTAGAAGTAAAAAGGGTCACCCACCGCCGGAAATGCTCATCGCGCAAGGGAAATATTTTGTTCAAACGTCGATGTGTTTCTATGGGATTACCAGTATAAGAGCCGGTATAAAACAATGTGTTTTCCCAAAAGTTGGTCATGAGGTGAAGGTATTTTTCAGGGTTCGCTCCAATCACCCGGGTAAAGATGTGGCCGATGACAGGATCGAACCTGATCTCATCATAGAAAGTTGTTACAAGTAATTCAATATCTCCTCTTGTCTTGATATCCCTTTTCATCTGCGATATTGATTTATAAATCTTTCCTGTTGAATTTTCTCAGTGAAAGCCAAAAGGTCACCATTACCCAAAGTCCCAATACAAGGAATGCAATTGCCAAACCCGGTTGGGTTCCGAAGAAATCTCTGAATACCGCACCGGTAAATCCCATTAAGGCCGAAATATCCATTTTAAGTAAGATCAGTATTCGGCTGAGGTCAATCGGGTTGCAGGCGCTGGCGATGATCATAAATTTTTCCAGCGGATAATCCTGGAACTGGAAGAGGATAAACACATCAAATAGTAACGAAAAATACAACCACAGGAAAATGGAAATGCCAATGCCTTTCGCTTTGTCTCTCGTCATAACTGCCGCAAGCATGGCGATGGCCACAAAAATTATGGAGAGTAACAAGCCCATTGCTGTCATTATCAGCCCGATTGCTGCCGGTGCAAAAAAGAGGATCGGTAAACCCGCTCCAATGAAAAAAGAACATGATAAAGATCCCGCCAACCCGGTAAACAAACTGCTCCAGATATGTTTTCTTTTCAGCGGCTGGCTTACCAATAGTTCTATAAACTCAGCGCTGTTATAAATATAGGTGGTAGAGAAGATAATGGAGACCAACGGTACAATTATCAGTATAATATTTAAAAGACTCAATATGCCTTTGGAGGTATTGTCTTCCAGGGTGAATACGCTTAGGGAGATCAGAAGTAGAAACGCGGTGTAACCCAGGACTATTTTGTTCCGGAGAATATCTGTAAAAACATATTTGATGATCCTGGTCATTGTTTATTTTTTCAACATGACGGCAGCAATAGCTTTGGATAATTTTTGTTCCCCGGTTTCTTGTTGTAACTCCGCCAGTTTTTTATGGAATAACAGATTTCCTTCCTGCATGTACATAACATGAGTGATCAGTTCGTCCAGTTCGCTGAGAATATGAGAAGTTATAAGGATCAATTTGTCTTTAGATTTTTCCAGGATGATCTTTTCCTTCAGTTTTTCCGAAGCCAGTGGATCAAGTCCTGCAGTGGGTTCATCAAGAATAAGTATATCGGGATTGAAAAGAAAGGCCAGTGAAGCGCTAACCTTTTGCCTGGTTCCCCCTGATAATGTTCTCATCCGTTTGCTCATCACCTGGTTTAGTCCAAACTCTTCCAGTAGCCACTCATCTGTTGCTTTACTCGTTTTGTCCGCACGGATATCTTTCATCATATTAAATACCTGGCCGATCGTCATATTATCCGGGTACCTTCCGATCTGTGGCATATAGCCGACATGTTTCCGGTATAACCAGTCATGCAAAATGTTCTTTCCGTTGAAAGTAATAAAACCACTGTCCGGCACGACCATTCCCAATATGCTTTTAATAAATGTCGTTTTACCGCTGCCATTGGGGCCGATCAGTGCAATACATTCTCCTTTGTTACAGGTCACTGATATATTGTTCAATACCCTGAGCCTGCCGAACTTCTTAGAAACGTTACTGGCAATGATCATAAGTGTAAGCGTTTCATGATTGGATAATTGTCTTTCAGGTTCTCCGGCGTAAGTGTGGGGATGACTTTTTCAGATTTGTCAAGCAACGATGTCATAAAACTTCGGAACAACATCATTGCTGCCGGGTTTTTTTCAACGATCATTGAATAAAGACTAACTGGACGATAAGGAATGTCTCCGGTATTATTTTTATCCAGGTCATATCCTTCATATTTGTCCCAATAATTATGATCAAAGGTGTTCAGCACAAGGGAGCCGTTTGTACCTACATCAAATGTGTTGGCCAGGAAATTATTACCCGTGATCACATTATCGAGGCAACTGGCCTGGATTTTCATCGCCCAACCATTGGTACTAAACTCATTTTTTTCAACCTGGATGCGACTGGTGCCTTCCATATAAATGCCGCTGGTGTTGCCGGTAAAATAATTGCCATCAATGCGACTGTCAGAGATTTCCTTCAGCAACAGGCCATAGGCGGCATCACCCCAGTTTTTTTCAAAGAAATTATGGAACATTTTTACGCCATGTGAGAACATGACTGCGACACCCGCACCATTTTCCCGGAATATATTACAGGCATATGCGTCATTATGTGAAAACATAAAGTGCAGGCCATACCTGATATTATTATACGATTCGTTTCGCCAGATCACAGAATTTGTGACGAATTCAAAATAGATGCCATCCCTATGGCCGGAAATGCTATTGCCGATAATCCTCATACTATCACTTTTCCAGCAATGAATACCATTACCGCTTTGCAGCTCGGCAGTACCGAACGAGGTAATCGAATTATTTTCAATGATGCAGTTTATGCCATACAGGGAATAAATTCCGAAAAAATTATCCTCAAGCGTATTATTCCTGATAATTACATTGTGTCTATTGTAAATTTTAATCCCTGCGATGTCTTCAAGACTTGAATTTCCGGAATGAACGATCCTGAATCCTTCAACGGTTACGTTGTCTGCTTTGATCGCAACGATCTCGTATTTTTTTTCTCCATCCAGTACGGGTAGCCCAATCCCTTTTAGGAAGACAGGTTTGTTGATGACAAGGTTCCTTTCTCTATACGTCCCGTTTTCTACTAAAATCGTGTCTCCTTTTTCGGCGGCCGCGATCGCCTCCCTGATAGTAGTAAATGGCTGTTGCTTCCCGACTCGGATTGTTTTTGCGGAACAACAGAGTGCGGGCAGCGTAAAAGATAGTATATAAAGAAGGGTCTTCATTTACTTGTTCAGGTCAGCCCATGAAACTTCAACGCCTTTATATTGCCCAGAAAGATTTTGAAGTGATTCCTTGCTACTGAAAGCAGCTACATTTCCACCCATGGGTGTATTCAGCCCATTACTTTTAAATAGCAATGCATTCTTTACGTTGATAAGTTTATGATCGCTGCTAAAATCAGTGAAGTATATTTCATCCACTTCATTTTCCTTGATCTCTTTTTTCAGGTAGGATACGATACAATGGCTATCATCGAACTTGCAGACTTTTCCTTTCTTCGTCACAATCTCTGCACCGTACCGGGCGTCAGTAATGGTCATTTTGCAGAAGCTGCAATTGTCCTTCCCGATTTTAATGGATTCCGGTGATGTATTGCAGGAGCTGAGATTGATCATTATCAAAACGGCAGTCGTCGCTATTGCTACACGATGGGTTTGTTTCAATTTCCGGTTTGCCCTCCAGGCCAGCGAGACACAGGTTAGTCCTAAAACGCCAACTCCGAGGAATAGCCATCCGCCGATATCGGGCATTGAATAAGCGCTGAAATTGAGCAATTGTTTGTACCCGATGAGTGGCGGCTGGTAACTCATCCCCGGAACTTTTATGGCAGCTTCGGGATTGAGATTGTGGCCGTAGTTATATTCCCATTTCCAGAAGTCAATCATCGCTATAATTCCAAATACAAGAAATAAAATGAATACAATATTTAGAAATTTCCTGTTTCCTACGATTGCAGCAGCCAGGAACAGCAGGGCATAAAAACAAATAATGTACGGTAAGACGGTGAATTCAATAAAATCATCGGCATGTAGCGTTTTCATACCGATATAATGATTCAGGCCATTGATAATATCAATATTGCCCGATAATTTATTGGGATGGATCAACATGTACAATCCTTCCGGGTATTGTGGGGCGTCAAGATCTATTCTCCACATGGGAACAAATAATACGGCGGCTAAACACAAAGCACATACCACGAGTAGTATCCTGATGCCAATACCGATGTCCTTTTTCATGATTTTTCATTTTATGAAACTCGCGCAAATAAGAGCGAGAAACAGGGCGAAGAGCGGAGGGAAAAACATAGGGAGCATCGCTCTCCGCACTTACTCTTATTTCGTTCCGGTGCTATCAGCTGGCGGCTGGTTTTTACCGGTACTGTAAGTCAATGGTACATTACTCCCGGCAGGTGACACCCGCACATATCCGCTCATTTCCTGGTGCAATGCGCTGCAGAAGTCGGTACAATAAATAGGAAATATTCCGGTCCTGTCAGGCATCCATTTTAACGTAACCGTTTCCCCCGGCATGATCAATAATTCAGCATTGTTAGCTCCCTTGACAGCAAATCCATGGGGAACATCCCAATCCTGCTCCTGGTTGGTAACATGGAAGTACACTTCGTCACCCATTCTCACTCCTTCAATATTATCGGGGACGAAATGTGAACGGATCGCGGTCATATACACATGTACTTTATTTCCTTCACGTACTACTTTGGCCTGACCCTCGCCTTTTGCCACAAAGGGATTTGCGTTTTCATCAATATTAAAGAACTTGACTGATTTCTTGCTGATAAGATCAGCAGGCATCGCTTGTGCATAATGGGGTTCCCCGATCGTCGGGAAATCAAGGATCAACTGCATTTTATCACCAGTGATATCATACAATTGGGCGCTTTGTGCCAGCTCAGGACCGGTTGGGAGATAACGATCTTTGGTAATCTTGTTATAAGCGATCATATATTTGCCGAAAGGCTTCCGTGTATCGCCACCAGGCACACATAAATGACCCACGGAATAATAAGTGGGAACACGGTCCAGGACCTTAAGATCTTTAATATTCCATTTTACTACTTCGCTTGACACAAAGAAAGAAGTGTAAGCATTTCCGTTTGCATCAAATTCCGTATGTAAAGGGCCCAGGCCAGGCTTTTGTACTTCGCCATAAAGAGCCGATTCATATTTTATCACTGGCAGCCCATCATATTCGCCAACAAAATCTTTTGCAGCAATTGCTTTTTGTATTTTGTCAAAACTAAATACCGGGATCAATGCGGCCAGCTTTCCACTGCCCACGATGTATTCACCGGTCGGATCAACATCACAACCATGCGGAGACTTTGGACAGGGTATCATGTAACAGATATCCTTTAATTCCTTTACATCCAAAACGATTACTTCCGTTCTTATTTCAGAGGTTGCGGTATGCGTTTTGTCATTGTACACATTATGCGCATACCTGACGGGTACTTTTTTTCCTTTGCCAGCATTCAAATATTCTTCCGCTTTTTTCCAGTTAACCGCCATAATGAAATCCTTGTCTTTCTGCGAAGCATTTTGTTCAAGTAGTGTGTTTGCCTGTTCTGAATTATAACAGGAGAAGAAAAACCAACCATGCGATTTCCCTTTTCCTGCGTGGCTGAGGTCGAAGTTGACAGCAGGGGCTTGTAATTGAAAAGCAATGTCCATTGCGCCTGTCGCCTTATCAACCCTGATGAAACTAATATATCCTTTAAAGTTCTGCTTATAAGTATTTATGGGTACATCACCATTTACATTGTCCGGTGGTACGCTGAACCGTGTGCCTGCTATGACATATTCTGTATTCTCCGTGATAAACGGAGAGGAATGATTCCCGGCGCTATTCGGTATTTCAAGTATTTCTGCGGTTCTGAAGGTTGTAAGATCTATCCTGGCAATTCTTGGTGTATTGTTTCCATTGCCAAAGATCCACCTGCCGTCAATTTCTCCGTTGGTTTGAGAAAGTTCGGTATGATGCAGATCATCCCAGGGTACAAAACCATGCGAGGTATTCAGCATAGCCTTGGTTTCTTCACTGTAGCCATATCCTTTTTCGGGATCTACCGAGTATACGGGGATCACGCGCAACAGGCGTCCCGATGGCAAACCGTACACGCTTAACTGTCCGCTAAAACCACCCGATACAAAATTGTAAAACTGATCATACTTTCCTGGCGGCACATATGTTTTTGAAGCAGCGTCTCCACTTACTGCACTCGCGGCGTTATTTGGTTTGCATGAATAAACGGTCAATAACAAGCTGAGAATTCCAGCTGTTACCACCAGGGACACTATATTTTTCATAAATGTGTTTTTAAATTGAGGCTTGCATTATTTAACCCCGTCATTTTTACGCATGAATTCATAAACATTACGGGCATCGTCATCAGACAAATTTTGGTTGGGCATACGCACAAGACATATTTCAAGCATAGCCTGTGCTTTCGGGTCTTTATTGAGCATTTCATCCGGGTTCGTAGCGAAATTCATGATCCATTCAGCAGTGTGGCGGCCGGTGATATTTTTCCAACCGGGTCCGACTAATTTTTCCTGCGTCAGCTTGTGACAGGCGCCGCATTTAACTGAATACACTTTTTCGCCTGCATCGGCTTTAGCAACTTCCAGGGTCGGGCTTACATCAACCTTTGTGAATTTTCCCGCGCCCCGCTTGGGGTCATAAGAAGGGTTCTCGTTTTCTTCCGTAGAAGATGTGGGGGTAGTCGTTTCTTTCTTATCATCCTTATCACCTCCGCCACAGGCTGCGATACCCAGGGCGATTATGCATAAGACAAGTAATTTCTTCATAATAAAAGTTTTTAAGTTAGAACGCAAGATTACACCTGTCGCTAAATGAATTTTATGCGTTCAATCATAAATCGGGGCGCATTTCCTTTTTCGTTTCTCGAAAAGGCGATGATAATCAGGCAAACAAGGCCCTGGAGTGAGCAAATGAATATGATTTTCGTCAGCTATGTGCTTGTTGTTAGTCATACCTTTGCACCCATGAACGGAATAGTTTTGAGGATTAGAACCTGATTTGTTTGATATGATTATTCCTGTAGAAACATTACTCGCCTGGGGAGCCACTTACAGAAAATTAGCTCCGGAAGAAATGATATTCCGTGAAGGCTCAGAAGGGCACTTTTATTATCAGCTGGTTGGTGGATCTGTACGGTGGGTCAGCATTACTGACGACGGCAGGGAGTTTATTCAGAACATGATCGATCCCGGAGAAAGCTTTGGAGAATTACCTCTCTTTGATGATGACGTATATGCTTCGTCTGCCATTGCCAATAAGGAATCTATTGTCCTGCGGCTCCAAAAGAATACATTCCATCAATTGCTGAAAGAAGAGCCCGAACTTCATTTTGCTTTCAGCCGGTCAATGGCTCAGCGTATGCGGTTTAAGTTCTTATTATTGAAAGAGCTTGCCTGCAACAACCCCGAACACCGCATCTCAACTTTGTTTTCCTATTTCAAAGAATCGAAAAAAAATATTTGCCACGATTGTAACCGCGTTCAGCTTACCCGCCAGCAGATTGCGGATATGACAGGCCTGCGGGTAGAAACTGTTATCCGGACCATTAAAAATCTTCAGCATAAAGGGTCATTGGTCATTGAGAAAGGGAAGGTTTATTGTTAATTTATGATCCGGGTCATAAAATGAGCTTTTGCCTCGTAGTTATTTTGTCGCAAACAGGCCAATGCATCCAGATCTGAGAAAATGGCTCCGGGTTTCCCTTTTTAATTTATTGCTCGTTGCAACGCTAGGTTTGATCATGCGGTATAAGATCGCTTATTCTCTGCCTTTTGTAGATCAGCGAAACCTGTTGCATGCACACTCTCATTTTGCATTTGCGGGATGGATCACACAGGCAATAATGAGCTTATTGGTTTACTATCTCTTTGAAAAAGGGAATAAAATTGCTTTTGCAAAATACCGGCCCTTGTTGTATGCTAATTTACTGACCGCTTATGGGATGTTGTTTACATTTCCCTTCACCGGTTATGCATTGTTATCAATTATTTTTTCGACACTATCCATTTTCGTTTCATACTGGTTCGCGATCCAATACTGGAGAGACCTGGATAAATTAAAACAAAAAAGCACAGCTAATAGGTGGTTTAAGGCCGCCGTACTGTTTAACGCCATTTCGTCGCTGGGAGCATTTTCTCTTGCCTATATGATGGCAACAAAAAATATACAACCCAACAGGTACCTGGCATCTGTTTATTTTTTTCTTCATTTTCAATATAACGGGTGGTTCTTTTTTTCCTGCATGGGTCTGCTGTCACATCAATTGAATCGATTTGGAATAACCGAAACAAAACAGAAGATTATCTATTTACTTTTTGTGACGGCATGCATACCTGCTTATTTTTTATCTGCGTTGTGGTTGCCGGTCCCCCGGGTGATCTATTTGCTGGTCGTGATCGCCGTATTCATACAATTAGCAGGTTGGATTCTCGCCGTTTTATTAATAAGAAAAGCGCTACCATTAATAAAGGAGAACTTCGCGCCATTTTCGCGATCGCTTTTGATCTTGTCGGCGGCAGCCTTCACCATCAAATTACTGCTCCAGGCCGGTTCAGTAATCCCTTCGCTAAGCCAGCTTGCATTTGGGTTCCGGCCGATAATCATTGGATACCTCCATCTTGTACTACTTGGGGTAATAACCTTGTTTATTATTGCATATGCCTTCGCCCGCAAATTCATTGTGTTGAATAAAACAACCAGGACCGGGGTGACTGTATTCACGGCTGGCATTATTTTTAATGAAGCGTTGCTGATGATACAGGGAATTGCCGATTTGGAATATACACCCATACGTTCTATAAATCAATTGCTGTTGATAGCGGCCACGGTGCTGTTATCCGGGATGATGATAATTAACGTGGGTCAACAATTCAGCCGATATGACTCAGCTCATAAAGCCGGGGAAAATGAATAGCGAGCTTTGAAAAAAATGAAAATGACAAACCTCGCACAACAAACGCTTGCCGGTATCGTGTCAAATGATCACCGTACCGCCGCTGTACTCGAAAAATATCAACTTGATTTTTGCTGTAAAGGAAAAAGGACACTGGAGGAAGCCTGTGTAGAAAAGGGGCTTTCGGCTGCAGAAATCACCTTAGAACTTCAATCAGCCGATAAACCGGACAGTTGCTGTGTAACCCCATTCGCAAACATGACTGCAGGGCAACTGATCGATTATGTCGTTACTCGCCACCATGCTTATGTAAAGCAGGCAATGCCGCTCATCTATAGTCATCTTGAAAGAGTGGCAACAAAACATGGCGACCGGTTTCCCGAAATGGTAGCGGTATTTTCTATGTTTGACCAATTACAAAAGGATATGAACCTGCACATGCAAAAAGAGGAACTCGTTTTGTTTCCGGCCATTAAGAGGGCGGAACTTGCATTCGGGAATCGCAATCGTGTAGCCAACGAAGCAGCGATTATTAGCAGGGCTGTGAATGTCATGGAATCAGATCATGATACAGCTGGTGAGATCATGCAATGCATTCACGAGCTTACACATAACTATAAAGAACCGTACGGGGCCTGTACAACTTTCAGGTTAAGTCTCGGCGAATTGCAAGCTTTTGAAGAAGACCTTCATCGTCATGTGCATTTGGAGAATAATGTTCTCTTTCCCATGGCATTCACATTTATAAAATAAGAGCACGATTCGAGATACACCGGACTATTTTTGAAAATCATTTAGATAGATGTCTTTTCCGTCCAGAGTTTTTAGACTTACCGAATCTACCTCGGGCAAACCATTCGATATAAACCCTAGACCGGTGATCATACCGGAGGATTGCTGGTATTGAGTAGTAAGAACTTCCGTATTGTTTATGCGAATGGTTACCTTTTTGTCTTTGACAATGATTTCCACATCCTGCCATTCCTTTACATCCATTCCGAGGTTCGAGAGATCATTTGTTTTGCCGTTTAAGATCGTTTCGCCAAACTGGGCCTTTGCTTCACTGGAGCAACCTTTTGGAGTGCTTTTAAAAAACATAAAGTTCCGCTGGCAAAAAACTTCGCACATAAGGAAAGGGCAGGAGTTATTTTTTACCTCATTGATCCGGGCACGGCAATGCAAGATATAGTTGTCACTGCTGTACTCAATCTTTGTAGGAAAGTAGACCTGCAGAAATAGTTGTTCTTTGCCAATGTCAATGCCGCTGTTTAGCACGTCGTCTTTATTGGTCGTTAGAGTTCCGTTTTTAATTCCGGTGGTAGTAATATATACGGGCAGGCTGGCCGGTTTTCTTTCCCTGGCATAAAAAAACCATCGGTCAGTGGGAATGCTTACGTCCATGGTTTTGATCACCTGGTCATTGGCTATCAGCTTAGCTACATGATAGCCGGGCTCATAATAAATATCTGTGAGTGTGTGGCTTTTTTTATCGATGCGAACACGGCGATCTTTATCCCAGGATTGCTGGATAAAAAAACTGTCGGCGATCACATCGTCAATATTATAATCAAATACAACTGTATTCGGGAGATCGCTGGTCGTAGTACGGTGAACCGAAAACTGTGCTTTGTCGAAATTGCCTGCTTTAGTTTTACCGGATTTCAGGAAAGCGAGTAAGCCAATGACGGAAACTACCAGCAAACCACCGATCAATATATATCGGCTAAAAGAAAATTTATGGTTGTTTGGATGGATTAAAGCTGTTTTTTGTTCAATCGGCTTGTCGTATGAAATGGTCGCCGCTGTTTCCCGGCTCTTATCCTGTTTAAAATCCTGCCAGTTCTGGTAACCTAAAAAAACCGAAATGGCATTTAGTGTGGCTACCTGAGGTTGACGGGAAAACTGGCCATTCAGTAATCGCTTGATGGTAGAAAGGCTGATCAGCACGCCGGTTTTTGCCTCGATGCTTTCGGATACAAATTCAAGATCGCGTTGTACCAGGTTGTGGCAATCAGCAAAACCTGCTTTGCGGCAAAGTTCAGCCATGCAGATTTTTACCCAATCACGCTCCGTTCGGACGCTGATCTCCATTTTGAATTTTTTTGAACGCCTTTTGACTGTGAAATTAGCGGTATCGCGAGATATTTTGCCTGGAATAATTATGAGCCTGGTCGTATTAGGATATGAGTGGATGGTTGGAAGGCAGAGGGGGATACAGAGCGAAGAGCGGAGAACCCGCCTGTCGACAGGCGGCGCAGAGCAGGAGTCGAGTTCGATTTATTTCATTATAAAATCTGGAAACATGAACCGGTTCTGGAAAGCAGTCATTCTTACCTGGTTATTTGCCGGGACGGCCGATCTTACGGCAGCTTATATCAGTCAATGGATCAGGACCGGCAAGTTTGCCGATAAGATGCTATATTATATTGCCGGCGGTGTGTTGGGTCTGGATACATCCATGCAGGGTGGCAATTGGGTTGCGCTGCTTGGGTTGGTCAATCATTACACGATTGCGTTTTG
>VBAT01000072.1 GCA_005884665.1 Bacteroidota bacterium | reverse complement strand
ATATCAATTCCTTCCATGCGCCACAATAAACCTGCAGGAGAATTACCTCTTATGACAATACTGTTGTTGCCGTCATCCGCCGCCATCACCCCCGGGAAGCCTGTCGCCATCCGGAGCGGATCATTGACAGCTGCCGCATACTTCTGCGTTTCTTCTACGGTAAACGCTCTGGCACTAACCGCACTCATATCATTAAGTGGCCTGTTTTTTTTTGTGTTGGTCTTTACAACAATTTCCTTTTCTGTATGTATACTTGCCTCCATTAAAATAGTTAGCACGGTCTCCTTACCTGCATTAACGATAATGTTTTGAATCAATGCCTCTTTATAACCTATATGTGATATGAGTATCTGCTGAGTTGTCAATGGTACCCGGGGAAATTTGAAGTTTCCTTTAGCATCCGTTAATACAGACTGATCAGTGCCCAGCAATGCAACGGTCGCCCCGGCTATCGGCGTTTGCAAAATATTGTCGGTGATGGTTCCCCTGATGGTTTGAGTGAACAAAGGGGCCGGCTGTGCCGCGATAAAAAACGAAAATGATAAAAGAAATAAAAAGGCGGGGAATCTAAGTTTCATATATAAGGTTGCTGGCTGTTAAACTAGAGGAGTACCCAATAAACTCGTTGGGAACTATTGATTGAAATGAACGCGCATTAAAAGTTGAAAATCTGAGAAAATATGTTTTGACAAGTAATTAAGTCGGAGAATTTCTCCTTTGCCTGTATGCGCATTGATCGTCATTCAAAAGTTGTTTCCAGTAAAACAACTGAACAGGAATATACCCCTATGTGATCTTAAAATTTATCTAACAAGACAGAAGATGTAAAATCTCATTATTTAAAAACTATTCAATGGAGACTTCAGCCTATTTCATTAAAATCTCAATTGGAATACTATTTCTGAGATAAATTAGATTCCGCAGATGTTGAGTAGCGATCAGAATCCTTAATGTGGTGTCACAAGGAGCGATGATAGTAGCAATAAAGCAAGATAGCCTCTGCATCAAATCTCAAACTTCTTTTCTTCCCCATCCCCATTTCAAAAATACCGGCATAGCCCGACCCCAGGTAGCAATATCATGCTTGCCATCCGGCATTTCATAATAACAGATGTCTTTTTCGCTATATCCTTTTGCCAATAATTCCTTTATTACATCCAGGGTATCATCTATTGAATCAATGATACCATTATTGTTACGATCCATTGTTTCATCCATATTGCCACATTGAAAAAAGAATTTCATTCCCGGTTTATAACTGCCATTCCTTATTTCCTGGTGAATGATACGATGCATATCATCGTCATACTCCTTTTCTGTCTGGTCAATACTGCGCCACCAGAAAGAACCTGAAAACAAGCCGGCCCTGGAAAATTTTTCAGGGTGATTAAATACAATATCCAGCGCCATCAACGCTCCCAAAGAAAAACCGGCAAATGCCCTTTCTTTAAATGAAGTGATAGCATAAGTATCCCTGTTAAAGGGTAATAGTTCCCACAATATGAATGAAGTATAAAATCCTGCATTAGCTCCCCGGCCAAGATAGTCTTTTTGAGAAGCAACACCGTACTCCATCTTTCGCTGAGACCCCGTGTGGATAGCCACGCAGAGCAATGGTGAAATAGCTTTTTTACTATATAAACTTTGCAGTATGCCGGCAAATCCCATTTCCTTCATATTCTGACCATCGTTAAGTAGCAAGAGACTCATTTCCGAAGGATCAGCCACATTTTTGGGGAGATAAAAATCAATTTTTACTTCTCTACCCAGAAATACAGATAACAGGGATCTGTTTTCTACAAGGATACCAGACGTGTTTACCGGTTGCATACTTTCAAAAATAAGGATTCATGCTGAAAAGTAAGTTTCAAACATTCCTTCCGGTGGTCACCAAAAGCATTTTATTAATTTGTTTATGTGGCTTTGAAAAAATAAATTTGGTAAGGGGCTACCCTGGTACAGCATCGCGGGCGTTACAAATAGCCATTATCAATCATCACAATTAATAACCACTGTTTATGAAAAAAATTGGAATCCTGCACGGCAAAGAACGTTCGTTCCCGGAAGCATTTGTTGCCAGAATCAATAGTAAAAATGTACCTGATGTGGTAGCTGAATCAGTGCGAATAGACAAAGCTATGCAAGGTATGCCCAGCGGTTATGCAGTAATCATTGACCGCATTTCGCAGGACGTTCCCTTTTTCAGAACATGGCTTAAGAACGCTGCTGTTACCGGCACCGCCGTTATCAATAATCCATTCTGGTGGAGCGCAGATGATAAATATTTTAACAACTGCCTGATGACAAAAATAGATGTGCCTGTACCAAAAACAGCTATTATACCCTCCAGGGATCTGCCGCATGATACGTCCGATGAATCATTCAGCAATTTGGCCTATCCGCTCGACTGGGAGAGTGTTTTCAATTATGTAGGTTTCCCCGCTTACATGAAACCCTTTGCAGGCGGTGGCTGGAAACATGTTTACCGGTTGGATAGCGCTGAAGATTTTTTTAAGAAACACAGTGAAACGGGTCAGCTGGTGATGTTGCTGCAGGAAGAAATTGTTTTTGATGAATATTACCGTTGCTATTGCATCGGAGGCAAGTATGTACGCATCATGCCATATGAGCCACGCAATCCGCACCACCTGCGTTATGTAGCCGATTTTTCACCTTCTCCCGAACGGCTCCATCAAATGACGGAGATCGTGTTACGGATCAATCATTACCTGGGTTATGATTTCAATACAGTCGAACTTGCTCTTCGCAATGGAGTACCTTATGCAATTGATTTTTGCAATCCGGCGCCGGATGCTGAAAGAACAAGCGTAGGAGAGGAAAATTTTGAATGGGTAGTGGAAACGGCAGCCAATTATGCTATTGAAAAAGCGTTAAGCAATAATGAAAATGGTGACAACCTTACCTGGGGTGAATACGTTAAAAGAAGCAGCACAAAGGTTCCTTTGATATAATACTATTTAAGTGTTCACTTAATACTGTCCCGGTCGGCATTGGAATTGAATGTTGAAAAGAAATTTTATTGAATTGCTATGATATTAAACTACAAAAGCTTTACCCTTGGTGTCGAAGAAGAATACATGGTATTGGATCCTGTAACAAAGGAATTGAAAAGCCATGAGCAAAAGATTGTACATGAAGGACAGAAAGTGATCAAAGACAAGGTGAAAGCAGAGATGCACCAGGCCGTAGTTGAAGTGGGAACTGATATCTGCGCTGATGCCGATGAAGCTTTTACGGATGTATCTACCTTAAGAAAAACTATTTCAGGCATTGCAGAAAGCCTTGGTCTTGCCATGGGGGCATCGGGCACACATCCCTTTAGCCATTGGGAAAGCCAGTTGATCACCGATCATGCCCGTTACAATGAAATAGTCAATGAACTGCAGGAAGCGGCAAGAAGTAACCTGATATTTGGTTTGCATGTGCATGTAGGTATGCAAAGCCGTGAAATGGCTAATCATATCGCTAATTCAACCCGTTACTTTTTACCTCATATTTTTGCGTTAAGCACCAACTCTCCTTTCTGGGAAGGAAGGATGACAGGGTATAAATCTTTCCGCACCAAAGTATTTGATAAATTTCCCCGCACCGGTATACCCGATTCATTTGATAGGACAACTATGTCAAGCTGCTGATTAAAACCAATTGTATTGATAACGCCAAGAAAATATGGTGGGATCTGCGGGTTCATCCATTTTTTAATACCGTTGAATTCCGTATTTGCGATATACCCATGACTGTTGATGAAACCATCACCATTGCTGCCCTGTTCCAGGCGATATGTGCCCGCATCTATATGCTGCGCTCCAAAAATCTAAACTTTATTCAATATTCAAGAGCCTTGCTTAATGAAAACAAATGGCGGGCAAGCCGCTATGGCGTTGATGGATTCATGATTGATTTTGGAAAGGAAGAAGAAGTAAATACGCGTGCACTTATTTATGAGCTTCTTGAATTTTTGGATCCCGTTTTGGATCACCTGGGTAGTCGCCATCGTGTAGCCTTTGTGCATAAGATGCTTGAGAAAGGCACCGGCGCTGACCGGCAGTTGGCTGTCTTTGAACAATCAAAATCATTAAAAAGTGTAGCGGAATATATACAGGGACAATTTTTGGCCGGTATTTAATTTACACTTGTATTCAACGTAATAGTGACACCTTCCCTTACTTTCAAAAATATAGCCGGCATCGTGCTTTTTAATTTGATTGACTGTTGCATTCATCGACCAAATTTTTTTCTTCGTTGCCAGGCAAATAATATGAGATAGCCCCGCATCAGCGGGGCCATTTTGAACTTACCATATCCCAAAAATATCTTACGGTTATTATCTCATTTTAATAATCT
>VBAT01000020.1:106868-110909 GCA_005884665.1 Bacteroidota bacterium | reverse complement strand
ATTTATGTTCCTGCCGATTGCTAATGCGATCATTGGCACTACTGTGACTCTGAACTTCATTGTGCTATTTGCGTTACTGTTTGGCCTGGGTATTATCGTTGATGATGCTATCGTTGTTATTGAGAACACGCATCGCATTTACAACAACGGAAGAGTACCAATAGTCCGGAGTGCAAAGGAGGCGGCGGGTGAAGTATTCATCCCGGTGGCGGCTGGTACTGCCACAACGCTGGCGCCTTTCTTTCCCTTGCTGTTCTGGAAAGGGTTGATCGGGAAGTTCATGATCTACCTGCCAACGATACTTATTCTTACGCTGGCGGCTTCATTGATCGTAGCGTTTATTTTTAACCCGGTATTTGCTGTAAGCTTCATGAGACCCGAAGGCAAGGAGCATGAAAAACCTAAAAAAGCTGTATTCAGAAATAAATGGTTCCTTACTTTTCTCATAATGGGGGTGTTGCTGCTTTTGGGCGGCCAGACGGGTATTGCCAATTTCCTTCTGCTGATGGCGATCTTAATGGTATTGAATTCGTATTTGTTGAATGACGTTATTCACGCATTCCAAAAAAGAGTACTGCCGAGAATAATGAGCCGTTACGAAAAATTATTGAGATGGATATTGAAAGGCAAGAGGCCGGTCTGGGCTTTTGTGTCATTGTTCGGTGTATTCGCCATCTCCCTGATATTGTTAATGATCAGTGTAATGGCAGGCAGGACCAAGTCCACATTCTTTCCGAGCGGTGATCCGAATTTTGTTTATGTATACCTGAAATTGCCAGCCGGTACTGATGTTAAGTATACGGACAGTATTACCCGCGTGCTTGAAAAAAGAGTCGAGAAAGTTTTGGAAAAAGAAAAGCCTGGAACAGAAGGAAGCATTGTAGAAAGCATCATTGCCAATGTAGCGGTAAGTGCCAATAATCCCAGGGATAATAACAGGAGTACACAACCTAACCTCGGCCGTATCCAGGTATCGTTTGTAGAATATGCAAAGAGACATGGAAAGAGTACCGGGCCTTATCTTGATCAGATACGGCAGGCTATGAAAGGTATCCCGGGTGCAAGTGTTGAAGTAAACAGGGAAGACAATGGTCCTCCCACAGATCCTCCTGTGAACATCGAAGTTTCGGGAGACGATTTTGAAAGTATTGCAAGGGTGGCGACGAACCTTTATAATTTTTTAGACACGAACAGGGTGGAGGGAATTGAGAATCTCCAGGCGGATGTGGACCTGAATAATCCCGAAATAACGGTCAATGTAGACCGCGAAAGAGCTATGCTCGAAGGATTAAGTACGGGACAGGTGGGTTCCGAGATTCGCACTGCTGTATTTGGCAAGGAAATAAGTAAGTTGAAACAGGGTGAGGACGAGTATAAGATCCAGCTCCGGTACACCGATCTGCTTCGCAATAATGTAACCGACCTGTTGAACATGCGGATCACGTTTATGGATATGAATACCATGCACGTCAAATCAATTCCGCTGAGCGCCGTTGCAAAAGTTGATTATACAAACAGTACCGGGGGAGTGAAAAGAAAAAATGTAAAGCGCACGATCCAGTTGCAAAGCAATGTTCCAGATCCTACAATGGTAGGGAAAGTGAATGCAGATCTCCAAATGAAGATCGACGACTTTAAGCAAAGAGAAAAGATACCGGCAGATGTGACCATTAAGCTGAGCGGTCAAAGCGAACAGGAAAAAGAGACGCAGGCATTCCTTGGTACTGCTTTTGCGATCGCTGTTGGTTTGATCTTTTTGATACTTGTATTGCAGTTCAATTCAATGAGTAAACCGTTCATCGTCGTTACCGAGATATTTTTCTCCGTGATCGGTGTATTGTTAGGCTATGCGATCACAGGTATGACGATAGCGACAATCATGTTGCTGGTTGGTATCGTGGGACTGGCCGGTATAGTTATCAAAAACGGGATTCTCCTGATAGAATTTACAGATGAGTTGCGGGGAAGAGGTGTAAGAACAAGGGAGGCCGCGATACAGGCAGGAAAGATCAGGATCATCCCGGTGATGCTGACTGCAGTGGCCACTATCCTCGGCCTGTTACCACTGGCAGTTGGTTTCAATATCGATTTCGCGGGACTGTTTACGCACCTGAATCCTCATATCTTTTTTGGCGGTGACAGCGTGGTATTCTGGGGTCCCCTAAGCTGGACAATAATTTTCGGTCTCATATTCTCTTTCTTCCTGACCCTGGTGATGGTACCGAGCATGTATATCATCTCTGAAAGGTTGAGGAGGCCAATGGCAAAATTTTATGGGACCAAGTGGATAGCGCTACTTGGATTTTTAGGGCCTTTCTTCTTTTTATTTGTAGGAATAATGTACCTGGGTAGAGCACTCCAGGGCAAAAAAGTATGGCTTGGGAAACCTAAACCGGTGTCCCGGAGGGTTTGATTAACAAATATTACTGGCTGATACCTGCTGTAAATGAATATCTTATTGTTTACCAGCCGGGGAAATGGCAAAACACACAGATTTTTACAGGCAGCTTTTATTCAAAAGCTGCCGTTTTTATTTATACCGGGAAATTTTTTTTTTGAAATAATGCAGCAACGTGTGACAACCGATTGTCTATATTCCGGTATCGCGAAACAAAAACGTTTTTAGCCATACCCTGCTTCATAAATAAATGTCGTAAAAAGTTGGTTTTGTATCCGCCTCACTAACTGCTTAGCGGAAAAAGCGGCTCCCATCGGGGCCGCTTTTGTTTTGTGCATGTTTATAAATTAGATTTTATAATAAACCGGGGAAACCACATCACGCCTGCTGATCCTACAGGGATAAAATAAAAAAAGGCCTGCTCTGAAAAGAGCCGGCCGTTGCTAACCTATGAAAAACACCATTTCAAAGATATGTAAAATCCTTTTAGAATAATGCGGTCATCCTCCACGACGTCTTAGGGGGCGTGCCGGAATATTCCCGGCCCGTTCATTATTGATCCGGATAACCTCCTGGATAAACCGTCGCTGGTGCTCAAATACCTGGTCTCCTTTTGTTGGTCCCATGATCTCGCGGAATTGAGTCCTGTAACGCAACTGGAGGTCAAGAAGGCGCTGCTGCCGGTCCAGTTTAGGAAGACCTTTAACTTCCTTAAGGGTTTGGCGCCATTCGGTAAAATATTTAATGAAAACCGGTGTGAATTTTTCTGTTTCTTCCTTCGTAAGATCCAGGCGTTTCTGGATGAACTCTTTCATCTTGTCCCGCATCTTATCGCTGTTGCTCTCATTGCCTGCATCATCATCATCCTGGGCAAAAAGCCTGGCGCTGCTGACAAATACAAAACTCAATATGAAAAACATTTTTTTCATTACTCAATTCATTGATGCGTCATCATTATCTTCCGTTTCTACCGACTGCGCATCTTCCACGAAACTCTGTATATCCTTATCCGAAAGGTCTTTTATCAATTCCTGTACCTCTTTTTTGTCTTTGATCTCAGCCTGTGCAATTACCGGTGCCTGCTCATCAGCGACAGGGGTTACAGGTTCTGTCATCTGAACAAAATTATGGATCTCATCGTTGCTTACTTTTTTCATCATCTTATTCACTATTGCTTCGGGATCATTGCTGGTTGTTCCATTATTCTTAACAAACACCAGTCCACTGATGGCAATAACTCCGATCAATACAGCGGCCGCTGCATAGCGGAACCAGTTTTGCCTTGTGATCGAGACAACTTTGGCGGCAGGTTTTTCTTTTTCACGTGGGATTACCGTATCCAATTTTTCAAAGTAGCCTTGCGGAACACTATATGGCGTTTCCTTTTTTAAACTGCTCAACAGTGGCGATAACTCTTTTAATTCTTCGTCTGTTGTCAACTCATTCCTATCATTCTTTATCGCCTGCATTATTCTTTCTTCCTGGTCAGTAAAAAAACCGGCAGGAACGGTGTAAGGCATTTTTTTAGAAACACTGCTCAACAAGGGAGATAGATAACCCAATTCTTCTGTGGCATTGCTGGCATCCATCGCCCGGATCCGTCTCAATAGCTGCTCCGGAAGAGCATCAAAATAGCCATCCGG
>VBAT01000020.1:106393-106862 GCA_005884665.1 Bacteroidota bacterium | reverse complement strand
AAACCTGTGGTTGCCAGGCTGCTTTGTAACTCATTCAGCTCTTGTAATATGTTGTCTTTCTGTGCCATTTTTACGATATATGAGACGCCATCTGACTCAAAAAGTTTAATGATTTAGCATATAATCTTCTATTTTTTTTACAGCGTGATGGTAGCTGGCTTTCAGTGCTCCTTCACTGGTTTCCAATACCCTGCTCATTTCCTCATAGGGCATTTCATCGTAATATCTCAAATTGAATACAATCCGTTGTTTTTCAGGTAATTGCTGTATGGCCAGCTGGAGTTTCCATTCTAGTTTATTGGCATCGAAATTCTGGTCTGCTTTTATCTTATTGCTCAAGCCACTTTCCACGTCACTGAGGCTGACGGAGGCCTTCTTTTTTTGTTGTTCCAGGTGGGTCAGGCTCTCGTTAGTAGCGATCCTGTAAAGCCATGTATAAAGCTGGCTATCTTCCTGGAAATTTTCGAGT
>VBAT01000020.1:98705-106359 GCA_005884665.1 Bacteroidota bacterium | reverse complement strand
AATTTGAAGGACGTCGTTGGCATCGTCGTGATCTTCTACCATTCTGCGGATATGCCAGTATAATTTTTCCTGGTATTTCTTTACGATGGAAGTATAGGCCTTTTCCTTTGTAGCGGGAGTTCGGAACTGGATCAATAATTCACTATCACTGGCTGAGGTTAGCGACATGCTGATGGTTTTGTCTTGGAACGCCTGTTTTTTACTAGTTTATTCAATAAAAGTAAAAAAGCAAGTTGAATTTTAAAATTCAAGCCCTTTATTCAGGCCAAAATACAACTATTTCTTCTGGAAAGGATTTTTGACCACCACGCCGATACCAAAGCGGTATCCATAGTAATAGTAATTGAATTCTTTACGGGCCAACCGGGTTGTACCCTCGCCAAATAACATCATCCCGAATTTCCGGCTATCAGTAAAAAAGTACCTGGCATCAAAACCAATATCAAGAAACTGGGAATTTTTAGAATAACCGTTAGGCGGCAGCGAATAATCGAACTGTTCGTTTGCCGTATAATTGGTCGTAGCGTTAGAGTACGTCACATAATTATATCTCGCCGATACTGCAACTTCGAAACGATTCATGTAAGCATTGAAAGCTCCCTGGAGAAAATAGCGGCCGATATTGCTTTTGTAAAAATAATCGTTGACAGTTGTAACTGTTCCTGGACCGGAATTGTCAGACCTGACATAGTGATCGTCCATGTGGAAATTCCCCTTTGTATAACCGGTAAAGAAAGAGGCAAAGCTGTTTTTTTCATGTTTTGAAAGAGGAAAATAAAAACCCAGCCCGCCATGGAATCCCTTGTGCTTATACAGCAGTTGGGAACTGGCCGTATAATTAGAGAAGATCGAATTATCCGATTGATTATCGTTGTTCCGGTAAGTGTAGGCTCCGCCGATGATAGCGAGGCGGTCGGTGATCGCATAGCCGCCGGTAAAGTCAAACCCTGAAGGGCCGCTGTATGCGAGTGTAAATGAATGATCGTTCTTTTGCCGTAACGAGGGGTTGTTGATCTCTGTGGGAGAATAAATTCTCCTTTGAATGGTGCATGAACTAAGAGCAGCCAGTGCGAGACAGATAAAAATATTTCTCATCTTCGGAAAAGACTACGTGCCCTTCAAAAATGCTGCACGAACCGGGATCCTATTTCCTCTTCAGCACTTTTTCAGCAGCGGCGATGATATCCGGTACATCCATACCGTATTTTTTGAGGAGATCTTTGGGAGTACCGCTTTCACCAAATGTATCTTTTGTGCCTACATATTCGATGGGAACCGGAAAATTACGGGCTGCGCATTGAGCAATAGCGTCACCCATTCCTCCAATGATATTGTGTTCTTCAGCTGTTACAGCGCATTTCGTTTTCTTAATCGATTTGATAACCGCTTCTTCATCCAGCGGTTTTATTGTATGAATATTGATGACTTCTACGCTGACACCTTTTTCCTGCAGGGCAATCCCCGCCTGAATTGCATTCCATACGAGGTGGCCACAGGCAAAAATGCTCACATCAGTTCCCTCGGAAAAATATTGAGCCTTCCCGATCTTAAAATCCGACTCCTTTGTAAAGATGGGCCAGACCGGGCGGCCAAAACGCAAATAGACCGGTCCTACGTGTTCTGCGACAGCAACCGTTGCTGCTTTTGTCTGGCTATAGTCGCAGGGAACGATCACAGTCATACCCGGTAGCATTTTCATCAGGCCGATATCCTCCAGTATTTGGTGTGTTGCTCCATCTTCGCCCAGCGTCACACCTGCATGCGAAGCACAGATCTTTACATTTTTTCCGCTATATGCAATACTCTGACGAATCTGGTCATACACACGGCCGGTTGAGAAATTGGCGAAGGTCGTTGTGTAAGGAATTTTTCCGCCGATCGTTAGTCCTGCCGCGATGCCCATCATGTTGGCTTCTGCGATACCGCACTGAACAAAACGTTCCGGGAATTCTTTTATGAACT
Organism: Bacteroidota bacterium; assembly: GCA_005884665.1. Taxonomy (GTDB): domain Bacteria; phylum Bacteroidota; class Bacteroidia; order Chitinophagales; family Chitinophagaceae; genus VBAT01. The sequence goes on along the minus strand of VBAT01000020.1, from coordinate 104,397 downwards.
GCTGAAGCTTCATGGAGCCGGCCAAATCGGCTGTGAGCGCAACAATGTTTGGGTTTTTCCGGGCGATCTCTACAATACCGTCCCCAAAACCGCTACGGGTATCTTTATTTCCTGTTGACTGGATCTCTTTGAGCATAATGATAATTCTTCGTCGGGCAAAAGTAAGGGCTAAGAGTTTAAAGGAGAAAAAGAGTTAAGGAGAGAGAAAGGAAATAAGGAGATTGACCAGGAGTTTGAAGGAGAAAACGAGATAAGGAGATGGCTATTTGTTTGGAGCGGGAGCGAGGAGCCAGGAGGAGGAACTGACCGCTCTTTTTCTCCTTTCCTCTTTTAAACTCCTGGCTCAATTCAGGTCGGCGGGGATGCCCGTAAAGATCGTATCATCTGCTTTGAGTCTTTTTTCCCATTCCCAGGCAGTGCGCATCATTTCATCTAAAGAGTATTGAGGTTCCCAGCCCAGCTTTGTTTTGGCCAGGTCATTATTGGCATAGATGGCTACCACATCTCCATTTCGGCGGGGACCGATTTCATAATTCAATTTTACCCCGCTAACCTTTTCAAACGAATGGATAGCTTCCAGCACCGTAACACCATTGCCAGTGCCGAGGTTGAACACATCGCAGAGATTCGGGCTTTTTTGTTTTTGCAGGAAGGCCAGAGCTAATGTATGAGCATGAGCTATATCCGACACGTGAACAAAATCCCTTATGCAGGATCCATCCCGCGTTTCATAATCGTTACCGTATACATACATCTTAGCGAGTTTCCCGATCGCGGTTTGTGTAATGGCCGGAACAAGATTTTGTGGCTGGCCTATGGGCATTTCACCAATCCTGATCGATGGATGGGCGCCAACCGGGTTAAAATAACGAAGCAGTATACAATGGATGCCGGTGCTTTTTGCAAACTCGTTAATGATCTGTTCACCCATTTGCTTGGTATAACCGTACGGCGATTCGGCCGGTTTGGGCGGTGTTGTTTCCGTCACAGGAATATGGTCAGGATTGCCGTAGACAGTGCAGGAGGAAGAAAAAACAAAATAGGGGATATTAAATTCCTGCACGCATTTCAAAAGATTGATGACCGAGTTGAGGTTGTTCTCAAAATACATCAAAGGTTTCTGAACAGATTCACCCACCTGTTTATATGCCGCGAAATGGATGATTCCCTGGATGTCATTGTTCTCCTGGAAAATGGCGAATGTATCATCGAAGTTGCAGAGATCAACTTTATAATTCTTTATTTTCCTGTCGGTGATTTTTTCGATTCCCTCGAATATTCGTGGGTTTGATCTCGAGATGTTATCAACGGAAATAATATCAAAACCGTTCTCAATAAGATCAACAATGGTATGCGAACCAATATAACCACAACCTCCGGTCACTAATATTTTAGCCATAAGAATTGCGGCAAAAGTCAGGAATTTTTTTGAAATGAAACCAGGAGGACGGGATTGGAGAGTAGCCATTTTTTTCGCGAGATCCCGATCCGATAATTATCGCATCATAATAAAGAACGCCAAGAGCAGAATCATGTAAAAAGATGAACAACATAATACACGCCAGCGGCTAATAATCCACTTACAGGAATAGTGAGTATCCAGGCCCAGATAAGGTTAACAGTAACCCCCCAGCGCACCGCGGAAAGCCGCTTGGTAGCACCTACTCCCATGATAGCGCCAGTAATAGTATGAGTTGTGCTGACAGGTATCTTTAATGATTCGGTAATAAACAATGTCAATGCACCTGCTGTTTCGGCTGCCACTCCTTCAAAAGGTGTCACTTTCGTGATCCTTGTTCCCATGGTCTTTACAATCTTCCATCCGCCGCTCATTGTGCCCAGGGCAATAGCAGTATAGCAGGCAAACGGCACCCAACCTACCATATGATTGAGACTGTATTTGATAGGATCATGGGCAATCAGTGCAGCCATGATGATCCCCATAACCTTTTGTGCATCGTTACCGCCGTGACCGATACTGAATATCGCCGAAGAGACCAGCTGCAGGCGCTTGAACCAGGCATTGGCCCTATGCGAATTCAGGCTACTTAGATAAAGTGAAAAGACCGCTATCACGACTATGATCAGGCTCATCAGTATCCACTTAAAATTTTGCGAATGGAAGATGACCTTTAAGATATAATTGTCATAATGCGATTTCAGCTTTGCCGGGTCTTTTTCCAGCATGAACCATAAAAAGACAATAACGCAAATGATGACAAGGGTTGAAAAGATCTTGGGTCCCCAACCTTTGCGAAATGAATAAATGAACCACAATGAAATCACGAAAGCCATGATCATACCGATAAGCGGTGCCAGGAAAATAAAACTGGCTATTTGTATAACTGGTCCTGAATTAACGGAATCAAAACTACCTGAATGGGCGATACCTGCGCCGGCAAAACCGCCGATCAGCGTGTGCGAGGAAGAAGATGGAATGCCCTGCCACCACGTGAAGAGATTCCAGATGATCGCGGCGATCAGGCCTGAAAAAATTACCTCCAGTGTAATGAAATCACTTTTTACAGTTTTGGCGATCGTGTTAGCTACTCCATGATCTTTAAAAATGAAATAGGCGACAAAGTTGAACAGGGCGGCCCACAATACAGCCTGGAAAGGAGTGAGCACCTTGGTGGAAACAACCGTGGCGATAGAATTGGCAGCATCATGAAAGCCGTTAATGTAGTCGAATACCAGGGCTAATGCTATAATGACAATCAAAAAGGTCGACATAATTCAATGTGCTGATTACAATCTGCCAATGAAAACAAACCCTGCAAATGACGTTCTCATTCCACCACATTTGCAAATTGGCATATCGGTTATTTTAGGCGTATTTAATAATAATAGACTCGATCACGTTGCTGGCATCTTCACATTTATCCGTCACGATCTCCATTACCTGGTAGATCTCCCTTTTCTTGATCACCTCTTTGGCATCAGGTTCGGTAGCAAATAATCTTTCGATGCTCATATCAAAGATATCGTCGGCCTGGTTCTCGATGCTGTTGATCTTCACCAGCGCCTCAGTGATATTGCGCATGTTTTTCATGTTGCGCAGTTCCCTGACGGCAAGCCGGATCTGGTGAGCTCCCTGCTCTATCAGCTCGGCAAGCTTTTGCATGCCCATATCATTAGGATTGACGCGATAAAAGTTGATCTTTTTAGCCGCTGCATATATGTAATCGGCAATATCGTCGAGCGAACTGGCGAGATAGTGAATATCCTCCCGGTCGAATGGCGTTATAAAGTTTCGGCCCAATTCGGTAAAAATGCTATGCGTGAGTTCGTCATTGGCATGTTCCAGATCTTCGATCTGGCTGATCAGCGAAGCCCGTTTGTCAAAATCGGTCTCAGCCACGACGTCTTTTAGTATCGTACCCATTTTGGCCCCGTTATCTGATACTTTTTCAAATAATTCGAAAAAAACCCGGTTCTTCGGCATGAAAATCTGGAGAAATGAATTGAGTCCTGCCATTACAAATGTTTTAACTGGTTACGAAATTAAGGCTTCACCTCCCGGTGATCCGGTTTATGTAAGAATTAATAATTCCTTAATACACTTTGAACTAGCTAATCTTTATGCCTACAAAAAAGCCGTTACATATCCTCGCGCCCGATCACGAATGACCGCAAGGTAACAATTCGGTAACATTGGGATTACAATTCCTTAATTCTGGGGTAATACAACGATAATGCTGCAGGCCGTCCTTTGCCAAAACTATTAATGTGAAAAAACTTCTTTTTTGCGCTTTGACAGGCTTTATTCCGTTTCTTCTGGCGGCACAGACCAAGAGCACAAAAATTTCAGGAAAAGTCACCGATTCAGCCTCAGGCAACCCGCTGGTAGGAGTGTCTGTGACCATGATGGATGCAAAAGGTGGTACCAGGACCGATGTTGAAGGAAATTTCTTTTTGTCAGCAGAAGAAGGTAAGAACTATTCTATACAGGTGACCAGCGTGGGGTACCAAACTAAAATTGTTGATATACAGGCAAGTGAAATTAATGGATCGGTGATCAACATTGCTTTGAGTAAGGCCGACATCCAAATGAGTGGTGTCGTGGTGAAAACGACCGTCAGGAGAGAAACAGCCGCTTCATTATATGCCGTTCAAAAAAGTAGTTCCGCTATCTCTGATGCCATTTCCTCCGAAGTAATTAAAAAATCGCCTGACCGAACCACCAGTGAAGTATTGAGGCGTGTAAGCGGGACTTCAATTCAGGACAATAAATTCGTTGTCATAAGGGGTCTTAGTGAGCGCTATAACTCTTCGATGATCAACAATTCCATTCTGCCAAGCACCGAGCCTGATAAGAAGGCTTTTTCCTTTGATATTATTCCCTCTTCACTGATTGATAATATTACGATCTACAAATCACCGACCCCCGATCTTCCTGGAGATTTTGCCGGCGGAGCCGTTAAGATCAGCACCCGGGATTATCCTGCGAAAAGCCTGAGCGAGATTTCCTTATCTATCACTTATAATACAAAAACTACTTTTCAGAATTTTTACAAAGGCTATCCAAATGGAAAGCTGGACTGGCTGGGTTATTTTGACGATTCAAGATTGATACCCGGGTCTTACTACCGCAACCGGGGTGCAGCCTATACCAGCCTTGACAATGCAACCAAGCTCGGTATCACCAAGCAATTCCCCAACACGTATGGTGCACAGACTGCCAATCAAAGTCATCCCAATTTCAGGTTTTCTTACAGTGGCGGCAATACGAAGCTGATCGGGAATAATAAGCTCGGTTTTATTTATTCCATTAATTACGCAACCGGCAGAAGAGTAGTAGAGCGTACAAGGGATGAATACGAGAGCTATAATTACCACAACTACATGTACAATACTACTTCGTACGATATGAGGGCGACGCTCTCTGCTTTGCTCAATATCTCATACTCTTACGGCAAAAGCAAGATATCGCTGAAGAACCTGTACAATAATGATTTTGTGAATAGTCTTTCTATCCGAAATGGAACAGCCGGTAGCGGCGGTGTTTCTCTGACAGATCCCTCTGTAACTCCTTTTCATTATAAGAGCCAGAATACAGAAGCTTCCTCCAATGGCGTTGGAAATTTTGTACTTGAAGGATTGCACAGTCTCAACAAAGGATGGACCGTTGACTGGAACGGATCTTTTGGTATCACCTATCGCTGGCAGCCCGATCAGCGGATCCTTACTTATCGCACGGCGGACAACAGCAGCAATTATTTTATAAAGCTGAACAACCAAAATTCCCCCGATCCCACACAGGTGGGCCGCGTTTATTCCTATTTGACAGAAAATATTTATGGCGCCAACCTGAACGTTACCAAACAGTTTGAATGGAAAGGACAGCCACAGAAATTGAAGATCGGTACTCAAAACTATTATCGCGACAGGACCGTGCAGGTAGATGCGCTCGGTCTTTCTACTACTTCGGCTTCCGGTATCCAGATAGATGAAACAAAAAATACAACTTATAGTACGTTGCTGTCACCTTCAAACATTGATCAGTATGGCATCATCTACGGAAACATTCCCAACAACTCGACAGACTATGATGGAAAAGGTCTGCTGAATAGTGGGTATGTAATGCTTGACGATAAATTTTCTGATAAGATAAAACTGACATGGGGAGTAAGGGCAGAAAAATACCTGCAGGAGTTAACGGCTAAAGGAAAGAACAAATTGACACTGGATA
>VBAT01000020.1:98143-98681 GCA_005884665.1 Bacteroidota bacterium | reverse complement strand
ACGAATATTCGCCTGGCCGGCTCTCAAAGCGTAAACAGGCCCGAATTCAGGGAACTGGCCGTCTACCGTTTTTATGACTATGAAAACGCATTTATCATCCAGGGCAATGATAAACTTGTGAGAAGCAAAAATACAAATGCCGACCTGAGATACGAATGGTTCCCCGGCGCAGGTGAAATAATCTCAGGGAGCGTTTTTTACAAGTATTTCATACACCCGATCGAGCAGACAAATCTTAATAATGATGTATTGAGCTTCGCCAATGCTGATAATGCTACTGTATATGGAGCTGAAGTAGAAATAAGGAAGCGGCTGAATTTTTTCAACAATTCGTTTTTTGATAACCTGATCGTTTATGCCAATGGGGCATATATGAAAGGCTCAGTGCAATTCAACGGCCAAACGATAAATACTCCTTTACAGGGACAATCGCCTTACCTGTTGAATGGCGGGCTGAGCTACGCTTCGGACAATGATAATTTTTCGGTAAACGTTCTTTATAACCGGATCGGTCAGCGGTTAAAGTTCAGGTCAGGAT
>VBAT01000020.1:95352-98111 GCA_005884665.1 Bacteroidota bacterium | reverse complement strand
ATAAGAGGCTGGAGACGAAGTTTACCATCAGCGATATTTTTGCCCAGCCGTTTACCTGGTATTACAAGTACGACGCGGATCCGTCCAAGACAAATTATGCTGCAGCGACAGACAGGATATTGAACTCGTATAAGTTTGGTACCAGCCTGTCATTAGAGCTCCGCTACAACTTCGGTAAATAACATTTTGGTAAAGCTCCGGTAACAATTTTCTAATACTGCGGAAATAGTTTCGCAACAAACAAAAACATTATGAAGAAACTATCATGGGCATTGATTGCCGGGATCATTTTCGCTACAACTTCCTGCTCAAAGAGTGACGATCAGCCCACTCCGGGCGGTGGTGGTGGAAATCCTCCTCCCCCTGGAAGCACTATAGATGTCAGAGGAACCATCCGTGTTGACCAGACCTGGAAAAAAGACTATATCTACCGGATACGCGGGTATCTCTATGTGACTGATGGAGCTACACTGACTATCGAGCCCGGAACCAAGATCGTTTCGAATAAAGATTCGGCCGGTGTATTAGTGATTTATCGTGATGCAAAGATCATGGCAGATGGATCGTCTACCTCACCGATCGTGTTTACCTCGGCAGAAACAAGCCCGGCACCGGGTGATTTTGGCGGCGTCGTTATAGCTGGGCAGGCTAGTGGCAATGGTAATCACGCTGTCATGGAAGGCGGTTTGGATCCTGCATACAGTGCTTTTGGTGGAACTAATGATGCGCATAACTCCGGAATCATCCGTTATGTCCGCATCGAATATGCCGGCAAAGCAGTAAATCCAGGTGATGAAGTCAATGGATTATCACTTTACGGAGTTGGCAACGGCACTACAATAGATTATGTACAGATCGTAAGAGGCCTGGACGATGCGTTCGAGTTTTTTGGAGGTACTGTGAACTGCAAACACCTGATTGCTTACAATTGTGCAGATGACGATTTTGATATGGACGACGGGTACAGGGGAAGGATCCAGTTTGCTGTTTCAATTAAAGACAAAGCTTTTACAGACAATAAAGGAACAACCGGTGATATCTCCAACAATTTTGAAGTAGATAATGTCAACCCGGCAAATGGATTCTTATTAAGCAGGACACCAATCACTTTCCCCATCTTGTCCAATTTTACAGCCATTGGTCCTAACAATGCGCCAGGGGCGGGCGGTACCAGTTCTGATTATGGATATGGGATGCGTTGGAGAAGAGGCTGCAAATTCATCCTGGCAAATTCAATCGTGATGGGTGCATCGAAGGCCGGGCTGGATGTGGAACAGGACTCAACAGGATCTTATTACAACCAGGGCATCAGCAAATTTTACAATAGTTTCCTGCACGCTGTTCAAAATCCTTACCAGGTTGGAAGTACCGGAACCTTCCTCGACCAGTCAACACTGCAGACTAAAACAGAAACCACCAACTTTAGCCTGAACACGACTGTAGCTGCCATTGGATTAACTGATCCTTTCAATAACGGTAGTCCTAACTTGAAACCAGCCGCGGGTTCTCCTGCGCTAACGGGAGCAAAATTCGATCTTCCACAATTGATGGAAACATTCTTTACGACGGTAAGTTATCGCGGCGCTTTTGATGGTACTACAGACTGGACTACGGGATGGGCTGTGTGGAGCAGGTAATAGAAATAAATTCGAAGCATAAAAATCCGAAATGGAACAGTAGGCTGCCTATGCGATATTTCGAGTTTCGAAATTAAATATTCGGATTTCATATAGGCGGGACATTTGTTCCGCCTTTTTTATTTGTTTTGGGGAAAGTAAGAATAAGGTATGTCGAAATGAGTATGCCGCAATGAAGGCAAACGCTGACCGATGCGAAGGTCTTCTTTTTGAGAACTCGGCTCACAAATCGAAAACTTCATGCCGTTGTATGTAATCGTATTGCCATAGGGCTTATCAAATTTGACGGCGATCGTCACATGTTTAGGATATTCCACGACGATCATGGGAAGGTTATAAATTTCTTTTACAAGGTAGAAGAATAAACCGGCCCTGTCTTCACAATCGCTGTTTTCATACAGGAGTGTTTGTTCGGGACTCAATCTTTTTTCCTGGCCAAAAACTTCTTCATCTGGTTTAAACAAGAACGCGTAGCGGGTAAAATGCATCAGGTAATCTACCCCTGTTTTCACACTAAGCCCTTTGACCTTTTGTTTTAATGATGGGATCAGTGTGCCATAAGTAGCCGAGCTCAGTGGAATATTAAAATACGTACCATAATCCACGACCGGGTAATTGGCAAAAATGGTCTTAACCTGCGAATTCAGCTTCACCCGGAAATGATATTCATTTTCATTGTAGGTAAACTGGATATCTTTTTCCTGGTAGTCATTTGAATTAAAATTGGGAAGGCGGGTGATCCGGTAAGAAAAAGCTTTTTTTGCTTCCGGCACAACAACGGGCACGACCTCAAAACTGGTTTTGGTAAAATCAATATTTCCGTAATCGTGGTAGTTGAGACAAATGTATTGTTTGCCATTTTTTACCCGGTAAGGAATATTATAAATGAGCTCATCGCTCTGCACATAAAAAAGAACTTTATCCTCGTGTATCGTAATTATCGCATCATATCCTCACTTGCAAAGGAAGAACCACTTGTATAATATGTACCGCTTGTAATTGGTCGCCTTTGGACTAATAGATTGAGCGGCCTTTCGTATAAGCTGGTAATACAACCAGTCATCCAGTTTATCTTTTTCTTTTGCTTCAAGAAGAGCGTTGACCACAGGTTCGAAATGACTG
>VBAT01000020.1:92560-95334 GCA_005884665.1 Bacteroidota bacterium | reverse complement strand
TTTCGGAAAGAGCGCCAGTAAAATCGACATATGAAGCCGATTCAAAAGGAAGTTGTAAAGTGTCCCCATAAAAATCGAACTGCACTCTTTGAAGCGACTGGCTTTTAGCCTCGGAAAAGACAAGCACCATCGCGCAGAGAATTACTATAGGAAAGCGTTTTTTCATGAGGTCTTTAAAGATACAATAAAAATTAATGATTTGATAATGTTAGGCATTCTGAAATATAGTGGCTGAAAGCCCACAGAGAGCCAGGGAGAAGAGGCAGAGGACCGCAGAGATGGAATTGAATGAGGCAATCTAAAAAAAATCAAACTATGGAATGACTCTGTGTCTCCCCTTGTGGCTCTCTGTGCCAATTACCTACAGTAATCCGCTCCTGTTTAACAGTAAGATAATTTTGAGGTAATTATCCTGTAATATTAGACTTTCATCTTTACACCAGTTCTTTCCAGATTCGTCGTTCCCAGAATCGCAAAATGGGTTAGCAAGTTATTTTGCAATCAGATTCTCGTGCAGTTTCCATCCCGCCCTGGACAGGTCGCGGGATGGATTTTTTTTGTCCCGCCCTTTCGTTATCATTTAATGCGAGGTTCAGACAGACAAAACCGGTTCATTAGTGCACCTGATTCTTCCCTTTGTTATGCGGGTTTGCATTTTGCTTGATTCGTGAATAGTGAGCAACCGGTCGATCAGTTGCGGAATGCTATTGGAGTAGTTTAACCGCGGTGTATCGCCTGTTTCCAGCCATTGTTCCAGGGTAACTGCAAATGACGAGTCGATTTGCCGGATGCTACGGACACCCATTTGTTTCAATGCGGCTGCATTACATTGCTGTTCATACTGGCCTCTTGTTGGGATGGCGATGATCTTTTTTCCAAGACAAAGCGCTTCGGCCGGCGTTTCAAAACCGCCACCGGTAATGATGCCATGACATTCAATTAGGCTTTTATTGAAAAGCTTTCTGTCTACCGGTAATAGCGTGAGATTCTCCTTTACAGTTGTTTGTTTTATTTCTTTTAAAAAAATATGAAACGACAGGTGGCGGAAAGATTGAAAAATCCTTTCCTGGTAATCACCGGAGCAGGAGGGTAAGTAGACGGTGATATGACCCTTGTCAACCGGTTCTGCATCGAGGATATCCTGCTTGATGACTGGCGGTAGAATGAAATCATCATATGTTTTGAAATGAAGGCCGACGTAATGAGTAGCCCTCGCATAGTTTTTCAAGATCCATTCGCCAGGTATATTGCGCTTGGCTGGCCGTGGTGTTAAATCCGATTGGAAACTGGCCTGGTGACCCAACTGGATCGAAGCTATTTTTTTCCTGGCGCAGGCAGCTGCCGTGATGAATTCAAAATCGTTAATGATAAGATCATAATTTTCCACCGGCAGGTCATTGATCTCTCTTCGCAAATGGAGTGGATGAAATCCCCGAAGGATCCTCCAGTAGTCCAACCCGCCGGTTGGATTATAATAAAGACTGAGACCCTTACTGCGATACCTCACGGGAGCATTGACCGGCAGGTGAGCATTATTTCCGCTCAAAAAAATATCGACCGTACCATAGCGTTGCAGGTGGGGAAGAAGCTCTATTGCACGGCTGATATGGCCATTGCCAGTGGCTTGTACGGCATAAAAAATTTTCATGGATAGAGATGATTTGGTTTTTCAATGAGCGATCAGGTTGTTGGTTAGCGAATTGATAAATAACCCTACTTCATTGGTCACGACATTCACCGGTGGCCGTTTTTTATTCATATCTATTACTTTCGCCCCGCTGAACTCCTTTTCATCATAATGATAGATGTTCCATTCATTGTTTACATATTCCAGCGCTGTCAGGTTCTCTATCCAATCGCCGCTATTGAGATAAGTGACCTTTCCATTCTTGGTTTCAATCACTCTTTTCTGCGGTTGGTGTATGTGACCGCAAATGATATAATCATATTTTTTTTCAATTGCCAGTTCGGCTGCTGTCTGTTCAAAATCGCCGATCCATTTCACGGCTTTCTTTACACCGTTCTTTATTTTTTTGCTAAAGCTCATTTTTTCTTTTTTCACCAGGTGGAGACACCAGTTGATGCAGCGGTTCAGCAGGATCAGCATATCGTACCCGTGACCGCCGAATTTTGCGAGCAGTCTTGCGCTGCCGCGGGTACTTGCATCGAATACATCACCGTGAAAGATCCAGGTCATTTTGCCATTTAATTCCATCACGAGTTTGTCAGTTAGCTGGAAATTTCCCAGTTCTATGTCGCTGTAGCGGCGAAGCATTTCATCATGATTGCCAGTAATATAAATTACCCGCGTGCCTGAGCTTAGCAAGCTGATGATCTCCTTGATCACCTGCATATGAGCGGGAGGAAAGTATCTTTTATTGAATTGCCAGCCGTCAATGATATCACCATTGAGAATCAATAGACGGGGGGAAATGCTTGTCAGGTAGTTGACAATCTCTTTAGCATGGCAGCCATAAGTTCCGAGGTGGAGATCGGACAATACCGCTACATCGATGACTCGTTTTTGCATTCAGAGGGTTTTACAAATGTCAATAACACATGTGACTAAACCGTTAACAGAAGGTGATGATTATGTGAATAAATTATAAAGAGAAACCCCCAGGATGGCATTAAATAATTGTGACGCGAAGAGAAGTGCGGAGAGACAGTGCGGGAGCGATGCTTGCTAGCTATTATTCCTTTTTTCCTTCGTTTTCCCTTCTCTCTTCCATCTGTTTCTCACCCTATAAAGGTTCGTTTTTTTTTATTTGGAA
>VBAT01000020.1:20062-92538 GCA_005884665.1 Bacteroidota bacterium | reverse complement strand
AAAGTAGCAATAGTTTGCGCAAGTTGTTTTTGATACAGTTGTTGTTCCTGTTTTATTTCACCAGCCGGTGTAATGGTAGGACCGATTACAGCCAACCACGTTTGAGAAGATCCGGCAATGAACATTCCATGATCACACCAATTGCCTGCATTTTTCCCCCGTCCATGGTCCGTGGTAATGATAAATGTCGTGTTGTCTTTATAGCCCGGTGTTGTTTGTACATAATGCCATAGCTCCGCAAGAAACCTGTCGGCTTCAGCGGCTTTTTCGAGATAGAGATCATATCGCTTATCATGAGCCGCTTCGTCTGTTTCGCCCAGTCCAATAAAAACTACTTTGGGTCGCCGGGTACGTATATATTCTTTGGCTGTAAGAAAGGTCAGCTGGTCATGACGTGTGCTCGTTTTATCATAGACCGCTTCTTCCTGCACTTGCTGGATAAGATCGATCTGTGCATCCCGATCATTCATTTTTTCATAACCGCTATTGATCAACAAATGACTTCTTTGTCCATTGAGAATATAGGGGAAAACATCCCAGGAGGTAAAGGCAGCCACTTTCCCTTTGAAAGATTCTTTCCCATTGAGGTACTCAAGCACGTTGATATTGGGGTTTCGATTTTTACTGTTGGAGGAAATGCTAAGATCCGCGTAACCGGTAAAAATTTCATTGTAACCGGGATAGGACCTGGAGTAAGGGTTAGCGACATTTACGTTATTGGCATAATTCCGGTTGCCATAAAGCTGGCCTTTTGTGGAGATGACATTCCAGAAAAAAGGCAGGAGTTTTTTTCTCCTGCCTCCTGCATCGGTTGACCAATACAGCGATTTCATAGTTGCTGTATCGGGCGTATATTTTTCATTGTTGATAAGAACGGAGTCGGCGCCGGTAAAAACTTCCTGCCACCGAAATCCATCAAGAGTGATGATAAAAATATTGCCGGCTGGGGTGATATTGCTTTTAATGATTGTTGCTTTCGAAAGACGTCCTGTAAATTGGAATAACAGGAGGATAAAACAGCAGGCTACAGCATTTTTCATTGTGTAACGGTTTCACAAAGAAAGAAAGCCAATATGAATTAGGCATTAACGCATAATTATTTTAATGTTATGTGTAGGCGGTAAGATGTAAAAGGCAAGATGTCAAGATTCAAAAATCAGATAGGATAAGTTAGCCATTTAATGAAGAAGATTTATGAGTGAGGTTATCATCATTTGTCTGCATACTTGCTTGTGAAAATTATTTCTGCTTGTTGTTCAATTTCTTTTCCAACGGGAATATTGAGAAGCTGATGATTTTCTGAAATTTTATAGGCATGCACACCAATGTCTTTGCTATTCAGGATAAGGGTATCATGGACCGGATACCAACCAACAGCCCACTTCATATTATTAGATGCGCCGGTTTGAAGTCTTGATAATTCTCTGTACGAAGTATCACAAATGGCCAACGCTACACAATTGTAATTTTTCTCATCTGATTTATCTCTATTCAGGTCAACTTTCAATTGATAGCGTCTCGACGGAGACTCAATAAAATTTGCCGGGACTTGCATTGTGCATGCACCAAGGATAATTACAATTGTAAAGAAAGCGATCGGGTTATTAAACATTTTGTCCATCTTCATTTTTGATATTTGCAAGTTGCATCCAGCGATAACGCTTAGTTCGCCGCTATAGCCCAGCATAGTGGTCAGCGACATGCGATGTGCCTAATGCGTTGCCACTGTTGCCCTCAACCAACACGCCCCTTGGGCGCGCTCCCCCGCCGCCACGACCGTATCGCGGACTGGATAATCCACGATAAAAATCATTCCTGATATCTCCGATCCTTCGCTTCGCTCAGGACTATCGGGACAGGCTTGATCAAGCTGAATACACCAGCATTACCAGTTGTGAGGCAAATTCATCTAATTCTTAGAAATACGGATATGATCTGAACGTTCAACTAAAATGCATACATGTCATTACAAATATCACTCCCGGTGAAGCCAGAACCATAGGAAAAACACAGAATAATTGGAGAAAAAAACGGTAGTGTTATGGTGAATCACTTTTCTATTGAGTATTGCTTATTGATCTTTTCTTCTTTCCAGGGTAAAACCCACCGTCGTACCTACATCTTCTGTACTTCTTACATGAATGGTCTGCCCATGCGCTTCAATAATATGTTTACAGATAGCTAGTCCAAGACCACTACCCGTCAGGTCAATGCTCCTGCCTTCTTCAGTACGATAAAACCGTTCGAATATGCGGGGCAGGCTTTTTTCAGGAATGCCGATGCCATCATCGCTTATTTCTATAAGGATAGATTTACCATCAATATTGTACATGCTGGCGGTGATAGTGCCGTTTGTCTTGCCATACTTGGTTGAATTCTCTACCAGGTTCAGCAATACCTGCCTGATCTTTTCCTTATCAGCAAAAACAGTCAGTGGTGATTCGCAACCTTTCTTGATGACACAACGGATGCGGCGTTGCTCCGTCATGATAGAGATACTTTCAAACACATCCTTTACCAGTTCCTGGATAATAAAATTCTGCTTGAAAAGAGTTAGCTCACCTCTCTCCAGTTTCGATATCTCGTCAAGATCATTCAGCAAATTGGTCAGCCGCTCAACATTGGTTGCTGTTTTTTCCAGGAATCTTTTATTCACCTCCGGGTTTTCCAGCGCTCCCTGAAGCAGCGATTCTACATAGCCCTGGATGGCAAATACAGGCGTCTTGAATTCGTGGGACAGGTTTTGCAAAAACTCTTTCCTGAACTGTTCATTCTTTCGCAACAATTCTATCTCCTGTTTATTTTCTTCTGCCCATTCTTCCACGTCCTTACTTACTTCGTCAATGCTTTTCTGGGGCAGGAGATATTTATAATACGTTTCTTCTTTCTTGGTAGCCTTTGTCTGGTAAATAAATTTGTAAATAAGCTTGATCTTGCGGTAAATGAATTTCTCCAGTATAAAATGGATCAGCCAGTAAGCACCAAGCAATACAAAAACAAAACTGATAACGACCGGCTGCCATGTTTTTTCAATAATAAAAATGATCAGGCTGATCGGTGCAGCCAGTCCCAGCGCGGTAAAAAAAGAAAGCTGGCGGGGAGAAATATTTTTAATGGAGAACATACACGCAAGTTAACTGGTTACCGGTAACCTGTAACCGTAACCGGCAACTACAATTGGAACTTATATCCAACTCCTTTTACAGTGGTTATGCAGTCGATGCCCAGTTTCTGGCGGATCTTCCGAATATGCACATCGATGGTGCGATCGCCTACGATCACTTCGTTGCCCCATACCTGGTTGAGTATTTCGTTGCGGAGAAAAACACGGCCCGGTTTGAGCGCAAGCAGGTGCAGCAACTCAAATTCCTTTTTTGCCAACACAACATCGCTGCCCTTTACCTGCACTATGAATCGTTCCGGGTCGATGATAAGACCATCCAGTTCCAGCTTTTGAGTGATAGGCTTGTTCAACCTCCTGAAGAGGGCATTTACCCGGCTCAGAAAAACTTTCGGGCTGATGGGTTTACTGATGTAATCATCGGCACCCGTTTCCAACCCCCTAATCTGGGTTCCTTCGTCATTGATAGCAGTTAAGAAAATGATCAACGTGTCCTTAAAAGCAGGTTGCGCCCGTAGCACCTGGCACACTTCCACACCTGTCTTCTGTGGCATCATGACATCCAGTATAACCAGGTCAGGCTGTGTCCTCCGGGCTTTTTCAAGGGCTTCATCTCCATTTTTCGCTGTAAAAACCTCGTAGCCTTCTTTGGAAAGATTGTATTTCAGGATTTCAAGAATATCCGGTTCATCATCTGCGATCAGCACCTTACGGGCTTTACTATCCATGCAGTGAAATTTTGGACAAACCTAACTGGAAATTGATTGCTGGTAAAATCGCTTTCTTTTGTTCATGCAGACTTAATAATAACTTAATACAAAGTCTGGCTGCAATTTTAACAACCCTGAACCAGCACATCAGCCTCCAAAATCATCCATATTAGGCTGGAAGCGAATATTTCACCATTCGTGCTACCTTTGCAGAACGATCCTTATGATAGCGAAGATTAAAATCCTTGTGTTAGTTGTTTGTCTTTTACCAGGATATTGGGCAGAAGGACAGGTTTCATATATCTCCGATATCAATACCGGGGGCAGCCCCGCCGACTGTAAACCCCCAAAAAACCGGGAGTTGTTCCATGATTTTATCAATGCGGAACAAAAAAAGATCCTTCGTTCCGACGGCAAAAATGATAATCAATACACTCCTTCCACTGATGACGACGTCAATTTCATATTAACAAGAACCCTGGTAAGCAGGGTAGATGCCCTGCAGTGCAAGATCGAAAACGACAGCGCCATCTCTGCGCAGGATAAGATCAGGTATCTCCGCGGCCTGGAAAATGTATTGAAGTTTTTTGCAGCGAACACGTCAGCCAAAAAAGTGAACCCGGTTTTGCTGCCTGAAATTCTGAAAGCCTATGACAATTGTATGGACGCTGACGTGGCTGGCCGGTCTATTGTCAATGTGATTGAACGCCTGCCTTATGAAACTGCAATGTCGGTGGTGAAAGCCGACCGCGTGACTTTCGAAAAAAACCCTGGATACCGTCCCTGCCAAAATATTATTGTATTTAAGTATTGCGAACGATCTCCCGAGCAGGTGTTTCCCATATTAAGGGACAATCCTGATGTTCCCTTTGCCGATAGCCTGATAAAGGTGGCCGCCAGGAAAGAACCGATGCAATTATATAACTATGCCCAGGCCAATAACCGGCTGGGAAATCGAATCCGGAATATCAAAGATGATGTGTTTGTAAGCACCATAGCGAGAATGGCAAGGAGCAGGAGCGGCCAGCAATATTTCCCCTTCCTGGATAATATCGTAAGCGGGAAAATGACGATCGAACAAATTGATGAAATACGGGATGATTCCGTAAAATACTACAAGCTGCTTGTCAAAACGCAGATGGATTACACGGGCCGGATGCTAAATGGGGATACGGCTTTCGGTTACCGGGAGCTTACAGAGAAAATAAGGAAAAGGGCCGCCGATGTATTTGTGGCAACTATTAACGGCCTCCACGAAAAATCGGATGAAGTACGTTTTCGCTGCATTCAGCCACTGAACGCAGAAGAATTATATTATCTCGCCGTAATGACCGATGGTCTTATTTATACATCCAGCTATACCAAAGGTGTTTACCCGCTGATGATGAAAAAAATTGGCGGAAGGGGAGATTCGTTACTGGTAAATCTTCATTTCGATCATTACCGGAAATTTCTCAGCCAGGCAGCAGCTTATAATACGCTGGGTGATTTTCTTTCATCGTTTTCCAATCACTCCGACGCAGATGACCTTATGAAAGCATTTGTCAGCAAGCTGGAAAGGGCAAATGGCCTTGAGGATGGCGTGGATGTAGCTGATTCTTATGCCAGCATTGTGGAATCCCTGCCATCGCGAGCGGCGGAAATGTTGAAGAATGTGCAGCTTAATTATGAGCGGAACATCGGCGAGAATAACCAGAGAGGCATTGCGATCTATAATATCCTCAACAAACTTTTTCTTTCCGCCGATTCCAACAGCAGGATAGATCTGACCCAGGAATTGGGAATACCGCCTGTCTATAACAGGAATTGGGAATACCACCTGTTTATAATATTCCGTTTTCAGCACTCACCAATGACAGCGGCACCGTGATAGCACAGGTATTTTTTTATGGCGATAAGGATGGAAAGGGAATTTATAGTGGCTTCACGAGAATGTTCAGCACAGCTAACTGGAAGATCGATCGCAGTAATAAGCAATGGACGGTTATCCGGTCCACAAAAGGCAAACCGGTTTCCATCTATGCCAATGTCCCTCTTCCCGAAGAAACGGGTGAAGATGAAAAAGCCCAGAAAGCGCTTTGTGCCTACCTGGAAAATAATAACCTGAAACCAACTATCACGATTCACCGCGGTCATAGCTATTTTGCCAACAGCACCATTGAACTGATGGCGCCTTCCTCCAAAATCGTCTTCATGGGCTCCTGCGGCGGATTCAATCTTATTGATGTGATCCTGCACAAATCGGAAGACGCCCATATTATCGCTTCCAAGCAAATTGGTAAAACCTCGATCAACAAGCCGTTTTTTGAGCTGCTGACAGAAAAACTGAGAAACGGGAGTAATATAGACTGGATTCCTTTTTGGAAAGAATTTAAGTCAAAGGCTGGTACCGAAGGATTTGAAGATTATATACCCCCCTATAAAAACCTGGGCGCCATTTTTATAAAAGCCTATAAAAAGGCAATCGGGGACGACGAGGAAAAAAGAGGGTTTTAAATTAAGCAGGCCGGTATTACCTTTACACCCACGACCCTTATGATTCCTGCTTTATCCAGATATCTTATCGTTAGCCTCGTTTTGCTGGCCTGCCAATCAACCATCGCCCAGGGCCCCTCGCTTCCCGATACTGCAAAGATCCCCGCCGACTATAAACCTGAATTTAACCGGCTCCGGAATCACGAATTGATTGACGCGGAACAAACAGGTATTCTGAATTCAGATGGGAAGGCAGACAGGTTTTTTATTCCTACCGTCAACGATGAGGTCAATTTTTTGCTCACCCAGGCGCTCACAAAACAGGTCGATCTTCTTCAATACGATATTGAAACGGACAGCGTGTTTGATCATCGCCTGAAAGTAAACTACCTGAAAGGGCTGGAAAACATTTTGCATTATTATCGCCAGAACTGGAAGAATCGTTCAGATAAAAAACTGGATCCCGTATATCTCCCCTCCATTCTTCTTGCCTACCGGGAATGTGTTGCCAGGGACAGGACCAATGAGTCAATTGACACCGTCGTTAACCAACTTCCTTACGAAGCGGGCGCTGCCCTTATGACCGCGGGCATTTTTGATAAAAACCCCGGATTCAGGCCTGCCAGGATCTCGCTCATATATAAATATTGTATCCTCTATCCCCAACAGATCTTTTCGGTTTTGCGCGAAAATCCGGATGTTCCTTTTGCCGAAAGTTTGATCCGTTCTGTGGCCAGGACATATCCACAGCAACTGTATGATTATGCCCAGGCGAATAATAAACTGGGAACGATCATCCGTACCATTCATGACGATGTTTTTATCAGTTCGGTAGTGAGAATGGCCAGCAGCAAAAGCGGCCAGCAATATTTTCCTTTCCTGGATAACATCGTAAAAGGAAAAATGACATTTGAAGGGGTAGACAGCGTGATGAATGATTCATTATTGTATTACCGCCTGCTGGTAAGCACCCAACTGGATTATACAGAGCGGATGCTGAATGGTGACACTGCTTTTGCCTATAAAGAGCTATTGGCAAAAATCCAGAAGAGAGCCGGGGAGGTTTTTGCGACGACAATTAATGGCCTGCATGAAAAGCCGGACGAGGTAAGATTCAAATGTATTCAACCGCTGACGGCAGAAGAATTATATTATGTCGCGGTGTCGACCGACGGGCTGATCTACACTTCCAGTTATACAAGGGGAGTTTATCCTTTGATGATGAAAAAGATCAATGGCAAGGCCGATTCTTTGCTGATCAGCGTTCATTTTGATCACTACCGGAAATTCATCAGCCAGGCGGCGGCATATAATACACTGGGTGAGTTCCTTTCTTCATTTCCTCATCCATCCGACGCAGATGACCTGATGAAAGCTTTCGTAAGCAAGCTTGAAAAAGCCGATGGACTTGAAGACGGCGTTGACGTAGCCGATTCTTATGCCAGCATCGCCGAAACGCTAAAACCACGGGCCGCCGAAATGTTGAAGAATGTTCAGCAGAATTATAAAAGGAATATTGCAGAAAATAACCCCAAGGGCATAGCGATTTACAATATTCTGAATAAGCTCTTTCTTTCTGCAGATTCTACCAAAAAGATAAACCTCACCAAAGAACTGGGCATACCGCCAGTCTATAATGTTCCTTTTAACTCGCTGGTCAATGATAGCGGGGAAGTGGTCATCCAGTTGTTCTTTTACGGGGATGATGACGGTAAAATGGATTATTCTATTTTCCTAAATATGTTTAAAGACAAAAATTGGAAGATCAATAAAACCGACACCCAGTGGGTCGTGATAAAATCGGTTAAAGGAAAACATGTTTCCCTGTATGCTAATATCCCGTTGGACGAAGAAACCAGCGGTGATGAGAGAGCGCAGAAAGCACTGGGATATTATTTGGAGGCAAATAACATTCATCCCACGATCACCATTAACCGGGGGCATAGTTACCACGCGGAAACCACGATCAAATACATGTCGCCCAACTCGAGAATAGTATTCATGGGTTCCTGTGGCGGGTTTCATCTCATAGACCTGATCCTGAGAAAGACTCCTGATGCACACATTATCGCTTCAAAACAAATAGGCAAACGGGATATCAACAAACCCTTTCTCCAATTGTTAACAGATAAGCTACGGGCCGGTAGTAATATAGACTGGATCCCTTTTTGGCGTGAGTTTAAAAAGAAAGCGGATAAGGAGGGATTTGAGGATTATATACCTCCCTATAAAAACCTGGGAGCGATTTTTATCAAAGCGTACAGGATTGCTATTGAAAATTCAACAATTTGATAATTTGAAAATGACGGGACTCAGATAGTTTGCATGGCGTAAAATGCGACCATTCGTCATTCTTCGAGCTCCTTTTCTTGGTAATCTCTTAGATTTGTTTTTTCAACCGGTGAATTTTGTCAAACCCCAAAAAAACATTTTTTGATTTTGCTTTACTGCGACGCGTATTCCGGTATGCCGCTCCTTATAAAAGAAAATTTTACTGGTCGGTCGTGCTCGCCATTATCCTTGCCTTTGTCACACCGGCCCGCCCTTTGCTCATCAAGTTTACCGTAGATAAATATATCGCGAGCAAAGAACAGGGTTTGCTTATCACTATTACCATCATCCAGATCGGGTTGATAATGGCAGAAACAGCCATGCGATTTGTTTTCTCCTTTCTTACCGCTTCGCTGGGACAGTCGGTAGTAAAAGATATGCGGATAGCAGTTTATCAAAAGATATTAGGGCTGAATCTTTCGCAATTTGATACCACACCCATCGGCACTTTGACAACGAGGACCATCAATGATATCGAATCGATCAATGATATTTTCTCCGATGGCCTGGTACCGATCATCGCCGACCTGCTTTCCATTATATGCGTGCTGGGCGTTATGTTCTGGATGGACCCGGCGCTTGCATTGGTCGCATTGATCCCTTTTCCTATCATCATCTTCGCGACCTACTATTTCAAGGAAAGTATCAACCGTTCTTTTTTTAAAGTGCGCAACGCTGTAGCGCAGCTGAATGCATTTGTACAGGAACACCTTACCGGTATGCCGGTTGTGCAGGCTTTTTCTGCCGAAGAAAGGGAGTTCAAAAAATTCAAATCGATCAACAGGGAGCACCGTAATGCAAATATCAACGCCATATTTGCTTATTCTGTTTTTTTCCCGATCGTCGAAATCGTGCTCGCACTGGCCATAGGCATCATTGTTTGGTGGACATCCAGGGAGGCCTTGCATTTACAGAAGAGCCAGGAGGGGACATTGATAGCGTTTATGCTTTTTCTGAACCTGCTGTTCCGGCCGTTGAGAGTATTGGCGGACAAGTTTAACGTATTGCAAATGGGTATCGTGGCAAGCGACCGGGTCTTTAAAGTGCTCGATAACAAAGATTTTATTCCAGTGCCAGTCACCGGTTCGCAAAATGAGTTATACAAACCCTCCGGTCCATTAAAGGGCAAAGTAGAATTCGAAAGGGTTTGGTTTGCATACACCAATGAACACTATGTGCTAAAGGATGTAAGCTTTACTATCAACGCGGGCGAAACGATAGCGATTGTGGGACATACGGGAAGCGGCAAGACTACCATCATCAGTTTATTGAATCGTTTATACCATATACAAAAAGGGGCTATCAGGATCGATGATATCAATATTGAACAATTCGATCTCGAGACATTGCGGAAAAATATAGGTGTGGTATTGCAGGATGTTTTTCTTTTTTCAGGATCCGTAATGGATAACATAACGTTGCGCAACACAGAGATTTCCAGGGAAAGAGTGGTGGAGGCAGGGAAACTGATCGGGATGCACGATTTTATCATGCGATTACCGGGAGGGTATGATTATAATGTGATGGAACGAGGCATTACGCTTTCGCTTGGGCAGCGGCAGCTATTATCATTTATCCGGGCGCTACTGTACGACCCATCCATTCTTATCCTCGACGAAGCCACGTCTTCCGTAGATACAGAGAGTGAATTGCTGATACAACATGCGATCGACACATTAATAAAAGGCAGAACGGCGATTGTGATCGCCCATCGCCTGTCCACGATCCGGAAGGCCGACAAGATAATTGTGCTCGACAAAGGAGAGATCAAAGAGATCGGGACGCACGAGGAATTAATTGAAAAGCAGGGCTTTTACTTCAAATTACACCAGCTCCAGTTTGATAAGCATCAAAAGCTGACGGTCTGATCTTTTGTCGCGGATAAAGGATCTACTTGCGGTAGCTCTTAGTAATCACCCCCATATGAAAGAGTTTCGGCAATGGGAATAAAAAATCCGCATCAATCTTCTTAATCAGCGCAATCCGCGCTCGTTTTTGCCTTCCCACCCTTATCTTTGCGGCAAATTTCAAAAAGGGCATGGTACTCAGGCGTTTAAAATCCTTTGCAGCAGCGGCTTTCATTATAATTTTTACTTTTTTTACGGGTTCTGTTTTTGCCCAGCCCCATGGCGGAGATGGGGAACAGCCAGAACCTACAAACGCACCTAAGAAGGATGGTTTTAACGCCAAGGGGATCATTTTTGGTCACGTCCTAAATGCCCACGAGTTTCATTTTCTGGATATAAAAAAGAAAGACGGGAGCCTGCATCCCATCAGCATCCCGCTACCGGTCATTATTTATTCTCCTGGCCGCGGTCTTGAAGCTTTCATGTCATCCAAATTTGAGCACGGTCATCATCCATATAAAAACTACCGGCTGCTTACTGAAGAATACATCAGGGAGCATGGATTGGATGAAAAGAAATATAGTGTCCAGCAGATCGTAGCGGTGAATGATAAAGGCGAAATAGACACTTCAGTAAAAGTATATGACCTGTCTTTAACGAGGAACGTGGTGCAGATGCTTATCATGCTACTGGTTTTTGTGTGGATCATGCTGAAGATAGCTAAACGATATAAAAAAGGAGAAGGTGTCCTGTCAGCGCCGAATGGTGCCCAGGGATTCTTTGAACCGATCATTACTTTTATTCGCGATGAGGTGGCTATTCCTAATTTGGGAAGGCATTCTGATAAATACCTTCCCTACCTGCTGACGGTATTCTTTTTTATCCTCATCAATAGCGTTTTTGGATTGGTACCAGGGACTGCGAACGTAACGGGTAATATCGCTTTCACCATGGTCCTTGGCCTTATCTCTTTCGTAGTGATATTGGCAAGTTCCAACAAGCATTACTGGGGCCATATCTTTAACCCCCCGGGCATCCCAACTGGAGTAAAATTTATCCTGGTGCCGGTTGAATTCATGGGTGTGTTTATCAAGCCCATGGCATTGATCATACGTCTTTTTGCGAACATGGTAGCAGGCCACATTATCATTATCTGTCTCATTTCGCTGATATTCATTTTCGGGCAATTAAATCCTGCAGTCGGTTATGGTGTATCGCCAGTGTCCCTTGCATTTACCATATTTATCTATTTCATAGAGGTACTGGTGGCATTTATCCAGGCCTTCGTTTTTGCGCTGCTAACGGCAGTATTTATTGGCCAGGCAAGAGAAGGAGAACACCACGCGGGGGATGAACATACTACTGTCGGGCACGATGACGCGGTAATGATATAGCGTTTTTTAAACCAACATAAAAAAACAATTATGGATTTATTGAATGTAATCTTAAGTACTGTTCCCAATGCGAATGCAGGGGGTGCAATTGGCGCAGGTCTCGCCGCCATCGGTGCCGGTATCGGTATCGGTCAGATCGGTAAGGGAGCTGTTGAGGCTATTGCCCGTCAGCCGGAAGCATTGAACGACATAAGAGCAAACATGATCCTGACTGCGGCCCTTGTTGAAGGTGCTGCACTGTTTGGAATCATCGTAGGCTTTTTGGCGATGGTACTTTAAAAAAGAAAAACTGCATCCAAAGCACAGGGCGGAGGATGCAGTCATTTTCAAATTGATCAATTTTCAAATTTTCAAATTAGTACATGGATCTTTTATTACCTGAATTCGGACTATTGATATGGACACTGTTGGCATTCCTCGTTGTATTCTTTGTCCTGGGAAAATATGCCTGGCCAGCAATTGTAAAGGGGCTGAAACAAAGAGAGCAGGGCATCGCCGATTCATTGGCTACAGCCGAACGTGTAAGAGCGGAAATGGCGCAGCTCAAGAATGAAAACGAAGCGTTGCTGGCTAAAGCCCGTGAAGAAAGAGCTCAATTGCTGAAAGAAGCAAGAGAAACAAAGGACAAGATCATCAACGAAGCAAAAGAGCAGGCGAAAACAGAAGCTAATAAGATTATTACCGAGGCACAGGCAGCTATCAATACGCAAAAGATGGCTGCGCTCACGGAAGTAAAGAACCAGGTAGGAAAATTAGTCGTCGAAGTGTCGGAAAAATTGTTGAAAAGAGAGCTGGCGAACAAAGACGCCCAGGAAGCTCATATCAAGGAATTGGTTAACGAAGTAAAACTCAACTAATCGGGTTCATGAGAATTTGAAAAAGTCCGGGAAAGTGAGGTGCAATTTTCAAATTTTCAAATTAACTCATTTTCAAATTAATTATGCCGAATCCACGTTTAGCATCCAGATATGCAAAATCATTGATTGATCTGTCCATTGAGAAAGGACAGCTGGAAGAAGTATATGCGGATATGCAATGGTTCCATTCTGTAAGTAAATCTAACCGTGATTTTGTCAACCTGCTAAAGAGCCCGGTCATTCCCGGGGATAAAAAATTAAAGGTACTGGACGCTCTGACGGAAAACAGAATGAACAAAATAACGACGGGTTTTACTACGCTCCTGGTAAAAAAGGGGAGGGAAAGCAACCTGCCGGAAATTGCATCAGCATTTATCAGCCAGTATAAAGAACATAAAAAGATCCATACCCTCAAACTCACTACCGCAACGCCCATCACTAACGAACTTAGGAATGCGATCATTGCCCAGGTTAAACAGACTGGCGGTTTTGAAAACATAGAAATAGAAGAGAAAGTAGATAAGAATATTATCGGGGGCTTTGTATTGCAGGTGGGAGACAAGCTGGTTGACGCCAGCATTGCCTATGACCTGAAAGCCATTGCGAAACAGTTTGAGAACAATGATTTCATTTATAAAATAAGATAGTAAACCTGCCTGGCGGCAGACAGGCTCACCAATCACCACTCATCAATAACAACAAACAGATTATATATGGCAGATATTAAACGAGATGAAATAAGTGCGTTACTGCGCCAGCAGTTGAGCAATGTAAATGTCAGTGCTGACCTGGAAGAAGTAGGTACGGTATTGCAGGTAGGCGATGGCATTGCACGTGTATACGGCCTCGGTAATGTTCGTTACGGGGAACTGGTAGAATTTGAAAATGGCGTTCGTGCGATCGCATTGAACCTTGAAGAAGATAACGTAGGTGTGGTATTGATGGGGGAGACCAGTGGTATACAGGAAGGCGCCAAAGTAAAGCGTACCGGCCAAATCGCTTCTATTAAAGTAGGAGAAGGAATGGTTGGCCGCGTTGTAAATACACTGGGTGAGCCTATTGATGGTAAAGGGCCAATCACCGGGGAACGTTATGAGATGCCACTGGAGCGTAAAGCGCCCGGGGTTATTTTCCGCGAGCCGGTAAAAGAACCTTTACAAACCGGTATCAAAGCTATTGATGCAATGATCCCCATCGGTCGTGGCCAGCGTGAGTTGATCATCGGTGATCGCCAAACCGGTAAGACAGCGATCGCTATAGATACGATCATTAACCAGAAGGAATTTTTTGCGGCAGGTAAAACCGTTTACTGCATATACGTTGCCATTGGACAGAAAGCATCTACTATCGCGGGTGTGATGAAAACCCTGCAGGATGCGGGAGCTATGAACTATACGGTTATTGTTGCAGCTTCTGCTTCTGAGCCTGCACCTTTACAATTCTATGCGCCTTTCGCAGGAGCAGCTATCGGTGAATTTTTCCGGGATACTGGACGCCCGGCACTGATCATCTATGATGATCTTTCCAAGCAAGCCGTCGCTTATCGGGAAGTATCATTATTGCTTCGCCGGCCTCCCGGTCGTGAAGCTTATCCCGGTGATGTATTCTACCTGCATAGCCGCTTATTGGAAAGAGCCGCCAAGGTTATTACCAATGATGCGGTAGCCAGGAATATGAACGACCTGCCCGATACCATTAAACACCTGGTAAAAGGTGGTGGCTCCTTAACGGCTCTCCCGATCATCGAAACACAGGCAGGTGATGTATCCGCATACATTCCTACAAATGTGATCTCGATCACCGATGGGCAGATCTTCCTTGAGAATAACCTGTTCAACGCGGGTATACGCCCGGCGATCAACGTGGGTATTTCAGTTAGCCGTGTGGGTGGTAATGCGCAGATCAAATCAATGAAAAAAGTGGCAGGTACCCTGAAGCTGGACCAAGCATTATATCGTGAAATGGAAGCGTTTTCCAAATTCGGTGGCGACCTCGATGCAGCGACGAAGAATGTATTGGATAAAGGAGCCCGTAACGTTGAGATATTAAAACAACCCCAGTATTCTCCTTTCCCTGTAGAAAAACAGGTAGCTATTATCTATCTCGGAACAAACGGGTTGATAAAGGAAGTTCCGGTCAGAAAAGTGAAAGAATTTGAAGAACACTTCCTGATGGAAATGGAGAACAAATTACCGGATGTGATGGCAGAATTTAAAAAAGGTAATTTGCCGGATGATGGTTTAAAGAAAATGGTGGAGCTGGCAAAATCGATCATCCCACAATACAAAGCATAATCTCGTTTTTATTTTTAAATGAATAACGGTCGGCTAATTGCCGGCCGTTTTTTGTTTGATGCTATTGGAAAACACTTATAGGTTACTTTATACATTCACCTACTGGAACATGACATCCAATGATTCATAAACTCCATTTTTTTCGAATTTGTACGTTGTTTCTAAAAATAAATCTTGAGGAAAAACCTTTCTATCTGGTTGGCTATCATATGCCATAGTAATTTTACTGATTTTACTTCTGCGAAAAACTCCTCGTAAGCTTGCGGGAAAAAAATCTCAGTATTACGTTTGTCCTCGAATCGAAGATACCCTACGAAGACAACGTAATCCGACCATGAAACCCGCTCGCTTAACACGGGAAAATACTCCCGGCCGGTTTCACTCTAATAAGTCGCTTTCATTGTAATCATAGGGATGATTCCCGAAAGGAAATCTCTTCGAGGTAATCCTTAACCCGAAAATGAAAACAATGAGAAGATTTTTTACACCTGCTAAAAAATCAGAGTGTGACCAGGGAAACAATCACAGTGTTCCTGCAAAAACTGTAAAGTGCCTGGCACTTGCGTTTTTATTCACTGCAGCTATCACGACTTCAGCGTGGGGCCAGTTGGGGATTTATGAGTTTACCGGTGCGGGCGCCTGTCCCAATCAGAATCCGAATGTCACAACTCAACCTGCAAATTCTATATTCAGCAGTTTTTCTGCAGTCAACGCAACCTGCGTTTCCCAGGCAGATATTTTCAGTTTTAGGAACTTAAACTCAGGTAGCTCGATTGACCTCACTGAATATTATGAATTTTCTATCACAGCAAATACTGGATATGGTTTGAATCTTTCTACTCTTTCTTTTGTTCACCGCGTGAGTGAGAACGGTAGCGGATCAGGAACCGGGCTTACCCGCTGGACTCTTCGTTCAAACCTCGATAACTATACCAGCAACATCGCATCTGGTCTTACGAATGATACTAAACAGAGTGCTTCTATATCGTTACCCGCCGGATTCAACAGTATCGGTTCGGCCAGGTTCCGGTTTTATATCACACTGATCAAGGATAACACTACATCGTTCGAACTTGATGATGTAGCAGTGGGTGGTACAGAAATTGTTGTACCTGCAAATCCAGCAGATCCCACTTCTAATTCACCTCAATGTTCTAACCCGGGAGTTACTCTTACCGCCACAGGATCTGCACCTGCTGGCGAAACATGGTATTGGCAAACGAGTTCTAACGGTACAAGCACGGCCAATTCCGGATCAACTTATGTAGTTAATACTTCAGGTACTTATTATATCAGATCACAGGACAATACAACATTAAACTGGAGCAGTGGTGCTGGTAGTGTTGTTGTAACTGTAACGCCCGATGTAACGGTTCCGGTGTTTACATTAGGTGCCTCTTCTACCCGTTGTGATCTTGGACAGACTTTAACCTATGCAGCTACTGCAACCAACACAACCGGTATTACTTATAGCCTTGATGCCGCCAGCTTAGCTGCCGGTAATACTATCAATGCTGCTACCGGATCTGTAACTTTCATAGCTGGTTGGACTAGCAATTCGATCATCACGGCAAGCGCTGCCGGATGTGGCGGTCCTGCAACTTCAACACATACTGTTTCAGTGGCAGGCATCGTAGCTGTGCCGGTTTTTGCCCTGGGTGCAACTTCTACTCGTTGCCAGGGCGCAGGTTCTGTTACATATACAGCCACGGCAAACAATGCGACAAGTATAACTTATTCCTTAGATGCAGCAAGCATCGCAGGCGGTAATAACATCAACTCTACAACCGGTGCGGTAACGTATGCTGCGGGTTGGACAGGCACGACAGTTATTACTGCGACTGCTGCAGGTTGCGGTGGTCCTCAAAGCGCAAATCACACGGTTACCATCAACGCATCTGTGGGAACACCCGTGTTTATTCTTGGAGCAAATTCTACCCGTTGCCAGGGCGCTGGTGTTGTTAACTATGCCGCTACTGCAACTAACAATACCGGCATCACGTATAGCCTGAACGCTCCTGCCTTAGCTGCAGGAAACACGGTCAATGCTGTTACCGGTGATGTAACTTATGTAGCAGGCTGGACAGGTGCAACTGTCATCACAGCTACTGCTACAGGATGTAATGGTCCCAGGACAGCAACACACAATGTTACTATTACACCGTCGGTAGGTGCGCCTGTATTTACATTGGGTTCTTCTTCTACCCGTTGTGAAAGTTCAGCAACGATAAGCTATACTGCAAGCGCTACGAATACAACGGGCATTACTTATAGTTTAGATGCTGCCAGTATTGTCGGTGGTGTAACCATTAATCCGTCTACCGGTGCAGTAACATATATAATGGGCTGGTCAGGAACCACGGTAATCACGGCATCAGCTGCTGGTTGTAACGGCCCTTTGACAGCCACACATACAGTAACTATCAACCCGTCTGTAGCAACACCCGTTTTTGCATTGGGTTCAAGTTCCTTCCGTTGTCTTGGCGCTGGTAGCGTAACTTACACAGCGACTGCGACCAATAACACAGGAATTACTTACAGTCTTGATGGTGCCAGTGTATTAGGAGGAAATTCTATCAATGCAGCAAATGGTACAGTGACCTTTTCTGCTTTGTGGGTTGGATCTTCAACAATAACAGCAACTGCCACTGGATGTAATGGTCCGAAAACGGCTACACATACAGTTACTATTAATGCAGCAGTATCTACTCCCAATTTTGCAATGGGCTCAACGTCTACTCGTTGCCAGGGAGCAGGTACTGTAACTTATACCGCGAATTCAGCTAACGCTTCAAGCATCACTTATACACTGGATGCCGCCAGCATTGCAGGTGGTAATACAATAAATGCTTCAACAGGTGACGTGACTTACTCGGCAGCATGGTCAGGCACTACAACTGTTACTGCAACAGCAGCCGGTTGTAACGGTCCAAAATCAGCTAACCACACAGTCACTGTAAATGGTATAGTAGCAACGCCTGTATTTGCTCTGGGTGCAACATCCAGCAGATGCCAGGCAGCAACTATCGTTACCTATTCAGCAACTGCTACCAACGCGACAGGTATAACATATACACTCGATGCAACCAGCCTTTCAGGTGGTAACAGCATCGTGGCTTCTACAGGTGCTATAACCTTTGCAGCCGGTTGGTCAGGTACATCCACTGTCACCGCAACTGCGGCAGGTTGTGGCGGGCCTAAAACTGCGACCCATACAGTTACCACTTCAGGTTCTGTTGGATCTCCTTTATTTGTAGCGGGAGCTTCTACTACCCGTTGCCAGGCAGCAGCAACCGTTACTTATGTCGCTAACGCCGTTAATACAATGGGCATTACTTATACACTGGATGCAACCAGTCTGGCTGGTGGTAATACCATTAATGGTGCAACCGGTACTGTAACTTATTCGGCCGCCTGGTCAGGCACTTCAACGATCACTGCTAGTGCTGCAGGATGTAATGGTCCTAAAACAGCAACACATACCGTTACAACTACGCCATCAGTAGGTACACCTATTTTTGCTTTGGGAACTTCGTCTTCAAGAATGCAGGGAGCAGCGGTTGTCCTTTATTCCGCTACCGCCACGAATTCAACAGGAATAACTTATAGCCTGGATGCAGCAAGTATCGCTGGTGGCGTTACGATCAATGCTGCTAATGGTAATGTTACTTACCCTGCTTCGTGGAGCGGTACGACAATAATTACAGCCAGCGCAGCCGGTTGTAACGGTCCTACGACATCTACGCATACTGTTATCATTAACTCGAATGTTGTAATTAAACAATTATATCTTTCTGACCCTTCGCAGGCCCTGGATCGTGTTGACCCGGTAGCTACCGGCGACGTCACCACATCCAGCACAACAATACTTAGTACAATCGGTACCAGTTCTACTACGTTTACCATGAACCCGGTTCTATGTGATAGCTTAAATATAAAAACCGGTGCTATCACGGTAAGAACTTATGTTACCATTTCCAGTGGTACCATGCCGGTCAATCCAGCTATCACAGCAGTATTGAGTTATGGCGGTACAAACATTATTACCCTCAGCAACCCGACGTATAGCGGCGGTATGTTGACCTGGACGGGTAACCTTGCGGCCGATGTATTGGTGCCAGCAGGACAGGCGATCTCTTTACAGGTGACAACAGCTTTACCTGGGGTTACCTTCAGAATTGATTTCGACAGCCAGACAAAACCTTCAAGGATCGATCTTCCTGTTTCATCTTATATCAACGTTCTTTCTGTTGACGTTTATACCGCGGCTTATCCCGGCGGTACAAAGGTGATCAGCGGTACCGGCAGTACTACCAAGTACATCCGTGCTATTGTAGCCGACCCATTTGGTTCTTCAGATATTACTTCATTGGATGTACAGATCACTCCTACAGGCAGCACCTTCACGGCTACACCCGTAGGTACCTCGGGTTGTACCCGCACATTTGAATACGTTTGGAGCACTCCTGCAACTGGTGGCAACTACATAATAAAGGCTACCGGGAAAGAAGGGTATGAAAATACTGTAACCAACTCTCTAACTACCAACTACTCGATTTGTTCCGTTTGTTCTCCTGTTGCTATGAACGATAGTTCAAATGGCGCAGGTGGCGATCCTATCATTGTTGACGTGTTGGCAAATGACTATGATCCTAATAATAACATCAACAATGCGACCCTGACGATCACGGGTCAACCGCATAACGGTTCAGCCTATATATCTAACAACACTATCATTTATCTTCCTAACGGTACTTTCCAGGGAAATGATACACTTACTTACCAGATATGCGACTTAACCGGTCTTTGCGCAACAGCCAGCGTGTTCCTTACAATTGACCCGCTTATCGTTGATATTTGCGCTGATGCTACCAAGACACATACCTATTATATCCCTTATCCTGAAAACGACGCCTATGACGCATTACAGGCTTCAGGAAGTCCTGCAATGCCCAGCAACAACCTGAGAACGATTATCAGTATCAAAATACCGTATGCAGGTATGACCATCGTTTGGGATGAATGGGAAGATGGTTATGAAGCCAATGCCATGAATCCTACGCAGTCAACAACCAAAGTATGGGGTGATGGTAATCCTTATAATGGTATTGCTCCCGGGTATCCCAGTGATATCATCCCGGCAAATGGTAATATCATTCTGGACAACACGATGAATGCAAATCCCAGGAACCCTGCTACTATTTATTATGATGGAAAGGACAAAATAACTTCCAACGGGCAGTTGGCTGTTACACAGGTCACAGGTGAACCTTCTATCATGTCCGTACAGGCTATCAAAACAAACGTTACCTCTACATATGACTTTGGACAATCCTTCACCATTCCTTTAGGCCAGGATTTCCCAAGCCAGGACTTTAAATACACTGCATTATTTATCCGTGCTTCACAGGATAATACTGTTGTAAGCATAGATAAAGACAACAACGGTACGCTTGAAACAGTCGTTACATTAAATGAAGGACAGTCATACCTGGTAAATGGCGGAGTTAAAACAGGCGCAACTGTTACCAGTACAAAACCGGTAGGTGTGGAGTTGAACTCAGGTGGAGTAGACAACTATTCTATCCGCAATGCACCAATTTACCCGGCTACATGGTATTCCAACACTTATTATACACCTGTTCCGACCTCGGATAATGCCTTTGATAATCCAAAGGATACTTCTGCGGTCATGTTTTATAACAGTTTGAACAGAAGCATCAATATCAACTGGTCTTCAGGTGCACCTGCTACTGGTGTGATCACGATCCCTGCAAAATCGGCTGTTCGCTTCCCTCTTGCTTATTCAACGACTGCTACCTATAAATTTGTTAACCCAACGGGCGAATCATTTACCGCCATTGAAATGGTAGGTTCTTATACGCCGGGTGGTGGTGGCGCCAACGGCGCTGCTTACGACTGGGCATTCAACCTGATCTCTGAAGCTCGTTTGACCGATTATACAACGGTTGCCTGGGCACCTGGTGGGCTCGACCTGAATAGCGATGGTCAGCCTGATGTAAACGGTAATCCTGTTTGGGTTACACCAACTGCCAATACAACTATCTATGTAAAATATGATGGTAACGTAAACGGCGCAACTGGTTCAGTGAGCCCCTGTGGTTTGCGTTATGATGTTTCTTACAATGTAAATGCACTTAACTATATCAAGATAAAAGATGCAACCGACAATGACCAGGGTGGTATAGCCATCTTCACCTGTAATGGCGCCAAGATCGCTGCAGTGTATGGAGAAGATCCTACAGGTTCTACTGCCGGTAACAGCGCTTACTGGGACGTAGGTACCACACTGCAACCTTTCTGTAAACAAAAGCTGGTAGTTGCCAGTGACGATTTCGCTACAACACTCGTGAGCCAGCCAGTAACGATCACGATCCTGGATAATGATTTCGGTTTTGCCGCAACAATAGACCCGTTAAGCGTTACAACACTGGGTTTATTACAACCTAAACACGGTACGATCAGTATCAATTCAAATGGTACGATCCTTTATACACCGAATATTGGTTTTTCAGGCCAGGACACTTTTGAATATCGCGTATGTTCTACTCCATCACCGATTGTTTGCGACAATGCGATGGTGATCGTTAAGATCAGCACCTGTCCTTCAAACGGTAACCAGAACGTACTTTCAGGCCAGGTATTTATTGACAGAAATAAAGATGGTATCAATAATGATGGTGGGCTTGGTTTGCCTGGTATAAAGGTCTACCTGTATACCGATGGTAACTGTAGCGGTACTATCAATTCAAATGAATTGACCGATTCGGTAACCGTGGATACTTCCGGTTATTACCAGTTTACGAAATACCCGGAAAAGACTGTGGCAGATGATTTCGAGGGTACAGCCGGTGCCAGCACGTGCTCATCCGGTGACGATGGAGATTCTCCATGGGCTTCCAACTGGTCTGATGCTAATGATCTTTCGGTAGGTTTCTGTAATAGTAGCCAATCTGCCTTCAATACAGATGTTGAAGTAGTTAAAGACGGAGCCTTTGGCTGGGGATTGCGCTTAAAGGACCACGATGTGTCGGCCAGGAGATCAATAAACCTGAATGGAGCAGTCAAAGCATTCCTTACCTTCTCTTACCGGAGGAAAAGCAATTCCTTGTCGGCTGGAGAAGATGTTCTTGTCCAGGCTTCATTGAATGGAGGATTTTCTTATACAACTATTTACACGATCAGTGGGGATGGCACAGCTGATGCAGGTTATGTAACGGTATATAACCAGGACATTACATCTTTTGCTTCAAACAACACGATCATACGGTTTTTAACAAACGCTAACGTTGACGACAATGATTCGGTTTACATTGGCCATGTTTCGATCAAATACCTGAAATATCCACAATGTTATATTACGGCAGTAGCTATGAGTTCTGTACCTTCTTACTATACCACTACTACCGTAACCAGTAAGACCATGACAATTTCGAGTGGAGGAAGTTGTGCTTCCCAGTTTGATTTTGGCCTGGCTAAAACGAATGTCACTATCAGCGGTACGCTGTACAATGATAAGAATGGCCTGATGGATGGAGTTGTCAATGGTGGAGCGATGGGCTCACCGAGCGGTGCTACTGTGTACGCTTACCTGCTGGATTACCAGGATAAAGTAGCCTTTAAGACTACAGTCAACAGCGCTACCGGCGCCTATTCATTCCCATTAGCTGAAGTTCTTACCGATTATACCTTACTCCTGTCTACTGCCAATATCGGGTTAGGAAATAATGCCCCGGCCCCAGGCGGTTTTGCAGCCATCTGGATCGCGGTAGGTGATGGGTATGGTACAAATAACATGGCCGGTACAGGTAATGAAGCCGGGACATCTAATACGTCAATAGCCGTTAAAACAGGTACGCTGTCTGTAACGAATGTTAATTTCGGCATACAACGTTTGCCTAATTCGGATAGTTATCTTACATCGATCAACCACCCGGGTATTAACCAGCTTATCACGCTGAATGGCGGTATGAACCCGCCGGTGCTGAGTGGTTCGGATCCTGAAGATTGTGTGGCAGGATGCGTGCTCACTACCAAGTCAGTTACTATTGACCAGGTGCCCACAAATGCTGAATTGTATTATAATGGTGCACTGGTTGTAGACGGCCAATCGTTCAGCAACTTTAATCCTTCAGTATTCAACATGAGGATCACTTCGGCAACGGTAGGAGATAGCGTTGTTACTTTCAGGTATTCTTATGTGGATGCGGCAATGATGAAGGACCCAAGTCCCGCAACTTACAGTGTTATGTGGCTGGTGCCGCTGCCTGCAGATCGTCTTACAGCAATAGCAGAGCTGAATGGCAATGTCGCGACAGTTAAATGGTCAACACTCTCGGAACAAAATACCAGTTATTTCATTGTTGAACGTAGCATCGACAATGTGAGCTGGAGCGTTACCGGAAGCAGTATTAAAGCGGCAGGTAACAGTTCGGTAAAAAAAGAATACCAGTTGCCTGATAATATTTCCGATCTCATGCAGAATAAAGCCATCTATTACCGGGTAAAACTGGTGGACATTGATGGACGGATCACCTACAGTAATGTAACGGTGGTAAGGTTATCTGCAAAGATCCAGGTAGCTGCATGGCCGAATCCATTCCAATCGTCTATCACGATAAACATAACTACTGACAATGCGACTACTTTCAACATCAAACTGATGGATGTTAATGGACGATTGATCCGTAATTTCAATCATGCCGTAGGAAGGGGCACCTCGCAAACAACTGTGCGTGATCTTGAAAGGTTACCCCAGGGAATTTACCTGCTGGATATGACAGACCAGCGTTCAGGCACAAACTCTGTTCAACGACTCATCAAAAACTAATTATCATAACAGGGCTGGATCAGATCAAGAAGGTCTCAAAGGAGATGTTTTGAGACCTTCTTTAATCCAAAAAAGGAGGGCTACTGGAGTAAACCGTTCCAAGTTGTTTCGATTTCCAATTCTATGAACAGGTATCTTCGAAAACTTCTATACTCGCTTTAAAAATTTTTAGTAAAACTATTTTTGCATAAGGGGCTATCCGGCCGGGTGTAACTACCCGGCTTTTTATTTTTCCAGGTATCAAGCAAATACGAATGTTAAGAACAACAAGTTTTTCATAATAAATTTATTGACCATCAATTAAATAAAATTCCTGCATAGGGAAAATACGTGTTTTTCGGGGAAAATTTACTCGTAAAACTTGCAGGTATAAACACTGCGTAATATCTTGTGTTTAATTCGAAGAATCCCTAAGAAAACAATCTAATCCGATCATGAAACGAACTTTACTCTACAGAACTATTAGTTATTCCCTCCTTCCGGCTTTTTCCATTCGGTTTATTTTGGTTCAAAGGGCTTATCAAATGTGTGCGATTAGCAAAACAATCTGTACTCTAAAACCTCGAGCAATGAAAACATTTGTACGCCTTACATTATTTGTTGCTGTCCTTGTTCTATCAGTCGACAGCCATTCACAGGCCAACGCTAACCTAAACCAGGGCCTGGTTTTTAAAAACCCGACGCTTATCACAGCAGCCACCACGGATCTGAAAGTTGGAGCAATTTATTTATTCAAAGGAGTAAAGTCGAAAGTCAATGCTACTGTAAAAATTGACAGCCTGGTGAACGGTGCCAAAGTAAATAAGATCGATGATAACTCAGTTGGCCTGGGTTATACTGCTGCTTTCCAGCCTGAGATCAAGATTCCCGCGGGTTCGGGCTCGTCATATGCTGTATTTACTATCAGTTTCCAGGATTCACTCACTGGTGCATCCCAGGTAATGAACAGTGTGCAGGGAACTGCAGTGGACATAGATGGTAATCTTTTACTGAAAGAAATGGTAGAAATGGATATGGGTGGTGGTACTGCAACTTATAGTAACGTTGGCCTGGAAATTTCGGTTCTGCAATTATTGGTAACAAAATTCAGGGGCCTGAATGTCCTTGGCATTGAGCATTCAGGTCTTGACACAGCATCGACAGGAAACATGTACACTGTTAGCAAAGCAAATGTTTCTTCCTTTACAGTGAAGATGGGTGCAGTTACCATAGCTTCTCCATCTGTCGATCGCCAGTTCAGTTTGTATATGAAAGGATTTAATTATGCCAACGCGATAAGCCTTCCTGTCAAACTTGTTTCTTTTACCGCAACACTGAATAATAACAATAAAGTGGATTTGAACTGGGTAACCGCCAGCGAAATTAATGTCAGTCATTTTGATGTTGAAAGAAGCACCGATGGTGTCAACTTTAACCAGGTGGCTATGGTATTTGCTTACGGGAATACCACTGAAAATAAAACTTACTCTATTGTCAACGATATTTCAGATGTAAAAACGGGTATCGTTTATTACAGGCTTCGTTCCGTTGATATAGATGGTAAATCACTGTATTCCCAGATCCGCATTATCCGGCCGGGCAAACAAAGTGATTTGCTCAACCTGGTCATGTATCCCAATCCTGCAACCAGTGAATTGAGAGTAACCGTTCCTTCCGCGTGGCAGAATAAACCGGTCATGCTTGAAGTGTATAGCCTGAATGGCCAAAAAATGAAAGCAATGCAAAACAGCGCTTCTGGTCAGACTGAAACAATTGCCGTAACAGATCTTGCAAATGGATTTTACCTGCTCAAGGCAAGCTGCGGCTCAGAATCTGTCCAACAGAAGTTTATAAAAAAATAATTTCCTTGTTGTCATGTGTGTTTAGTCGGGCCCATCTACGGCCCGATTTTTTTTCGAAAATAAATTTGGTTTATGATATAAACTACTTTATGTTTGTGATGAAATCACGGTATTATGAGAAAGTATTCCATGACCATCCTGCTTTTTATACTCGCGGCAGGGATTGACAATTTGGTTGGACAAACAACGATAAGCGGTAAAGTTTTTTCGAAGAAGGACCCGGTGCCTGGTGCCAGCATTACCATAAAAGATACTTATGATGGCACGACAAGTGATTCGTCCGGTAATTTCAGGTTTACCACGAGTGAAAAAGGA
The DNA here is from genome assembly GCA_005884665.1 of Bacteroidota bacterium. Classification (GTDB taxonomy): domain Bacteria; phylum Bacteroidota; class Bacteroidia; order Chitinophagales; family Chitinophagaceae; genus VBAT01. The sequence goes on along the minus strand of VBAT01000020.1, from coordinate 66,502 downwards.
GAGCAGCTTATCGTCGTGACAGCAGTAGGCTTTAGACCATTTGAACAAAAGATCACCCTGGGCAGCCAGCCAATTTCACTCGATATAAATATTAAGGAAGAAGTGACCGAACTGAACGCTGTAATTGTCAGCGCCGGCACATTCGAGGCGGGGGACAAAAAAAGAGCGGCAGTATTGAGCTCATTAGATGTAGCGACGACAGCCGGCTCAAATGCGGACATCACAGCTGCCCTGAAAACATTGCCTGGAACGCAACAGGTAGGCGAACAGGAAGGATTATTCGTGAGGGGAGGAGCTGGGTATGAAACCAAACAGTATATTGATGGTAATCTTGTCAACAATCCTTACTTCGCCAGCGTGCCTGATATCGCCAGCCGGGGCCGTTTTTCACCTTTTCTTTTCAAAGGAACTGTTTTTAGCACTGGCGGTTATTCCGCTTTGTATGGACAGGCTCTGGCATCTGTTTTATTGCTCGAGTCGATAGATCTCCCGGAGAGGTCTGAAATAGATGCATCCATTTCGCCTATCATCGTAGGCGCCGGTACTCAGCAACTGGCAAAGAATAAAAAATCATCGTATGGTATTACGTACAATTATGTGAACGTAGGTTTATATTTTGCCGCGGTACAGCAAACACCGGATTATTTCCGGATGCCGGAATTTCATGAAGCAACCGGCAATTTCCGTATCAAGACAAAGAATGGCGGTATTATCAAATACTATACGACTCTTTCTCTGAGCGATCTGGGTTTGAGAAGAGCTGATATTGACAGCGTTTATCTTAAAGACGCTTTTTCATTAAAAAACCGCAACTGGTATAATAATCTGAGCTACCGGGAAAATATCGGCGCTGGCTGGAAAATGACGCTGGGCGCCAGTTTCAGCACTAACCTTGATAAAATGGAACAACAGGTACAGGATCAGAATAATCAGCCCAAACAATTTTCACCGGGAACATTCTGGATGAATGCCAAAAATTTTAAACTCGACAACCTGCAAAATCTCACATTAGGAAGAGCTGTTTTTGAAAAAAGGCTGGGAGGTCTTAGTGCCCTCCGTTTTGGTGGTGAATACTGGCATGTTGACTACCGTCCTAAATACAATGATACCCTGTTCAATCAAATCGATAATTATTCGGCCGCTTTCGCCGAGGCAAGCATTTACCTGTCTAAAGACCTTGCCGCCCAGGTTGGTGGAAGGTTTGAACATTCATCACTGATCAACAGGTCGGATTTCGCACCGCGGGCTTCACTGGCTTATAAGACTGGCAAAAGTTCACAGGTATCATTTGCCTGGGGAATATTTTATCAAAAACCCGAGACACAGCAACTTTACTATGCGCCTACCAGTGTTGGTTTTACAAAGTCCGTACACTATATCCTGAACTACCAGAGGATCTACAACCAGAGAACGTTGAGGATCGAGGGATATTATAAGAAATACGAAGACCTGATAAAACAAGTGCCCATTGGCTACAATTTTTATTCATTTAATAACAGCGGCAACGGGTTTGCAAAGGGTGTTGACCTCTTCTTCCGCGACAAGAAAACGATCAAAGACTTCGACTACTGGATCAGCTATTCTTATATCGATACAAAGAGAGACTACCTGAATTACCCCGACGCTATGCAGCCCAATTTTGTCGCCAATCATACTGCATCTATTGTTACAAAAAAGTTCTTTACAAAACTGAAGACAGGTTTTAACCTTACCTATAGCTGGGCTTCGGGCAGACCTTACTATAATATTTTGCCCGATGGAGGTAACAAATTTTATGTGGCCGACCAGGGCAAAACAAGAGCCTACAACAGCATGAGCTTTAGTGGTGAATGGGTACCCAGCCTCGGCAAACAAAATGCAAAATCCTTTATTGTATTATTTGCCAGCGTGAGCAATATCCTCGGGCAAAAGCAGGTGTATGGATATAACTACTCGTTTAGCGGCACTACAAAATCAGAGATCAATCCGCCTGCTAAACGTTTTTATTTTATCGGGTGCTTTATCAGCTGGGGTGTAGACCGGACCCAGGATGCTATAAATAATAATCTATAAAACGGTGGTTTCATTTTGAAAATAAATACTCACGAAATACTCACGCCACGACGACGAACGAACCTGATAATAAAACGTTGCGTCTTCGCGCCGCCGCGTGAAATAAACCTGGATATTAATTATTAAATCAAACTCAAAACAAGTAATATGAAAAAGTTTATTTTCCTGTTATTGGCAGCAGTTAGCTTACAGGCAGCTACGTTTGCCCAAAGCGATAAATATGCTGCAACCATGCAAAAAAATCTTGCGATGTTTGACTCGGCAAAAACAGCAGAAGATTTTACAAAGCTGGCCAATACATTTGAACGTATAGGAGACGCCGAAAAAACACAGTGGCTCCCTTATTACTATGCAGGGTTAGCCCTGACAACGGCTGGTTGGATGCCCACCCTGAAAGACAAAGATGGTAATGCAACTAAAATAAATGCACTTTGCGATAAAGCGGAATCTATAGCAACGGCCGATGCCGATAAAGCCGAAATTTTATCAGTTCGCAATATGGCAGCTACCCAGCAGATGCTGGTAGATCCTCAGTCAAGATATATGAGCTACGGAGCGACGGCAAACCAGGTGCTTGAAAAAGCTATCAAGCTCGATCCCAATAACCCGCGTTTGTATTATTTGCAGGGTATGAGCCTGTTTGGAACTCCTGAACAATTTGGTGGAGGAAAGGCAAAAGCCAAACCCGTATTTGAAAAGGCGGTCGAACTATATAAGCAGGCAAAACCTAAAGACCTGTATCCACGGTGGGGCCAGCAACAGGCGGAAGAAATGGTCAAACAATGTCAATAAGCTAGTCGGCCGGCCCTGTAACACTTACAGGGCTTTGCCGTTTTTATACATTCTTCAATCTACCATCATGACAGAAGAAAATTTCACACCGCAGGAGAGCATCCACCTTATTCAATCCATGATCAGTAAGACAAAAAAAGATTTGTCCGATTCCAGCATATATTTCCTGGTCTGGGGCTGGATCACTTTAATTGCCTGTACAGGGCAATTTGTGCTCAAGCATATTTTTGATTACGAAAAACATTACCTGGTATGGTGGCTTGTTGTAGTGGGAATAGTTTTTTCTGCATGGTACGGTACTAAGGAAGACAAGAAGAAAAAGGTCAGGACCTATGTAGGAGACAGCATAAAATATCTTTGGATCGGTATGGGAATAGCCTATTTTGTATTGAGCATGATCCTGTCAAGATATGGCTGGGATAAAATTGTATTCCCGTTCTTTATCATGTTGTATGGGCTTGGCACTTTTGTCTCAGGCAATATCATCCAGTTCAGGCCGCTGGTTGTTGGAGGTATCCTGGCCTTCGCCCTGGCGGTCAGTTCTACGTTCGTGGACTATGACTACCAGATGCTGTTTGCGGCAGGAGCTATCCTGGTGAGCTATATCATTCCTGCCTATATGTTGCGGCACAAAAACAAATTCGCCAACCAATAATAGCTTTTTATGGGTACAGAGGAAAAACAACTCACCGAAAAAGAAAGCCTTGATCTCATTGCCATGATGATCAACAAGGCAAAGAACGCTTATTATGACACGGGTGTCAGTTCTATCATGTGGGGAGCGGTCATTGCCGTTTGTTCGTTGGAAAAACTGGCTGAGCTGCAGTTCGGCTACCGCCTGCCCTTTGATATCTTCCTGCTGATATTCGCGGCTATCATTCCCCAGGTATTTATTTCTATAAAAGAAAAAAAAGAGCGGCCGGTCAAATCCTACGATGATCCTTACATGGATTATATCTGGCTGGCATTTGGCATCTGTATTTTCCTGTTGATATTTATCCTTAATGTGATCTTCAATGTATGGGAACCGGTAGCAGTAGAATATGGAAAGTTGACCAATAACAAAGCCACTTCCTTTCGTGAATTCAGCACCCCGCTTTTGCTGATGTTATACGGCTTGCCAACGTTTATCACCGGGGCCGCCTGCAAATTCAGGCCTATGTTCTGGGGTGGAATTTTCTGTTGGGTCTGCTGCGTGGTTACCCTCTTTACCAATGTAAAGATTGATTTTTTATTAATGGCGGCTTCGGCGGTGATGGCCTGGCTGTATCCTGGTATCATCATAGAAAAAGAATATCGTCAATATAAAAAGGAACAGGTAAGAACGAATGTTTAAAGATCTCGACCCTATATTGCATTCACAGCTCCGGTTAGCAGTCATGTCACTCCTGATAAGTGTAAAGGAGGCTGAATTTACATTCCTGAAAGAACAGACAAATTCCACTGCGGGCAACCTGAGCGTACAGATACAAAAATTAAAGGAAGCCGGTTATATAGATGTGATCAAACAATTCAAAGACAATTACCCGCAAACAATTTGTAAGATAACTGCGCCGGGGATTAAGGCATTTGAGGTGTATGTGAAGAACCTGCAGTCATATTTAAGTGTCAATAGGTAAAGCGCGGTCCGTAAACCTCTTGCATAAGAAAGCAAAGAGATTTCTGAATGGAAAAAGAAAAATTATTGTTGCTAAGAAAATCGTGTACCTTAAGGGAAGAAAACCATTAAACCATGTCCATTCCAAAATCTCCATTTGGGAACATTACCCATTTGTGCCTTTTACTTTTTTTACTGGCCATCACGCTTATTAACTGTAAAAAGGCTGATCAAATTGTTGAGAAAACATCAGCAACTGCGAGGGAATCAAAGTTTTTCACAAACCATACACCCGCCGATCCACTGATAAAATCTGTTTTGGGTTTTGTAAAACGTGAAAATGAAAAGCACCAGTTTGTAAATGAACTAATTAAAAAAATCGGGTATCCTTATTGGGACAAAGCCATCGTTGCTCCCAGGAGAGCAGGAGCAAATAGCCGTGTTGATTCCGATTCTACGAATACAATTTTTATCCCTTTTGTACTGGATAGTGCAAAAACTGTAAACACTACATTAATTGTAGAAACAAGCCCATCTGATACAAATTTCCTTTTAATTGCCGATTGGCAATATAAAAGTCGGCCTTATGCTTCTCCCTCAGTTGATTCTGCCGCAGAAAACGTTGCGTTGCTTTTTATCATGCAAGACAGGAACGTTTTTGGGTATGACCGGTTTACTATAACAGATTCTAATTTATTCAGATCGTTGCAAAACTCAAATTCAGCAGGTAGAGAGATAAGAGTGGGCAATTCCGGTGGAAGACTTGGAAGCCAACAAAGAGTTTCGCTTGACTATGAAGTCGAAGTCTGTTTTAATACTTACGTATGTCCATGGCCGGACTACTGTGGTCCGCACGGCGGTTGTGATTATATGAACTGTGTTAGTAGTACCAATCCCTGCTATTTGGTATCATCTATTTGTTGGACGTATTACTACGATATAGGCTCCGGTGAATGGAGCGAGAGTGGTGACGGAGGTCCGGCAGGCGGAGGTAGCGGTGGTGGATGGAATAATTGGGAACCGCCTGTTTGTGAGGAGCCAACAGGAGGAAGAGTTAATCAGTATGAGGACTGTGGTCCGGGGTGGACGCCACCTGGAATAGATGTGCCTATTGAGGCAGAAAACCCCTGCGATGCAACCGATGCCAATTCTGGTGCGCAGGCGACATTGCAATTCATTGGTCTTAAGCCCACAGTACAACAATTTACCGCTTTTGATCCCAACGTAACCAACCAGGCAGAACAATATTTTCTAGTAAATGAGTCAAATGGCTCGAATGTGCCTGGCCCAATACAGACACTTCCCACCACAGGCGGGTCTCTGCAAGGTGTTACAAGCAATACGGTCATGGTAGTGCACACACATCCTTTCGGCGGGTTTCCTTCTCCGAGCGTTGCAGATTGCTTTGGTTTAGGGAATTTTGGTTCTAATTTCCAAATGAATTATGTGATAGCCTTTAATGGATCTAAATATGCGATAGTAATTAGCAGTTATTCACAGCTGCAATCTTTTGTTGCCGCCAATCCAGGTGCCATCTCTACCAACGGTCAGGTTAATCTAAGTTCAGCTTTTGGAGCAAGATGGGCTGTTATTGTTGCAACATTAGGCGATCAAGGATATACGGAGGCCGATGCTTATGAGAGGGCGACTGCTTATCTAATGAAAAAAGAGGCTGGTGTGACCATGGTAAAAGCAAATTCAGGCTCTGATACTTTCAAAAAAATTGGTCTCAAAGCAAAAATGCAAAATGGCGTTCCCGTAGTTAATTCATACGGTGATCCACTATTTGAAAACGCAGATTGTTCGTGAAAAAATAAAATGAAGCCTCCGGGTTCACTATCAAACTCAATTCAAAAAATTTAAGAAATGAAAAATAAATTCTTTATTACACTAACACTACTGCTTTCTTATCAAACTCTAATGGCCCAAGACAACACCAGATTATCTTCAAAATTGAAAGCTTTGAATAATGATACACTACGTTATATCAAAGAGGAAATAATTTCCCGAAAGAATTTTTATATTGGTAAACCGCTAGATAGTCTCCTGAAGGATCTTCCGATGTCTGCAAAAAGGTACATTAATCCGCCATCAAGCACGATGTCCGTTTATCCAGCTACATACATTTTTACATTTTATCAAAGAAATACCCGAATTGCTCAAAAAAAGGACCCATTGGATTTGATAATAACGTGGCAGACCCCACTCCAAAAAAGTGAACTAACTTATGTTGGCCTGCAAGCCATGGGAGGCGAATGGACTGAGGCTGCATATCGTTTTTTCAAAAGCAGAATTATAAGTGATATCGGCCTTGTCAAGTATAATTTTTAAGCGAAGGGTGAATTCACATTCCTGAGAGAACAGACAAATTCCACTGCGGGCAACCTGAGTGTGCAGATACAAAAATTAAAGGAGGCCGGATAGATTGATGTGATCAAACAGTTTAAGAACAATTACCCCCTTCGCCTGGCATTAGATTTTGCTTCTATTGCTTAAACAGGTATCTTCAATTCGTGGTGGAACAGATGTTTTTTTACTACAATATTCACATATCAAATCAGCACCATGAAAAGATCGATCGTACTGTTCACCCTTATTTGTGCCAGCCTTTCTGCCTTTGCACAAAAATCTAAGATCCGTGAAGCCAGGGATTATTTAGCTGACAAAAATTACAAGAAAGCTATACTTGCAATTAATGAAGCAGTGGCTAATGCTGAAACAAAAGATAATGCGGAGGCGTGGTTTGTGCGCGGCACGGCCTACCTTCTCAAGGCACTCGATACAAGCGCCCATGCGCCGGAAGCGGTCGGAGAAAGTTACAGTTCTCTCATGAAGGCGCTTACAATTAAACCGGATTACAATAGCGAGATCAACCCTGCTTTATATTCACAAGCCCTCATCACATTCAACCTGGGAGTGGCTTCTTATGGTAACAAGGATTTCATCGCCGCTTATAACCAGTTTATGAAAGTCGCCACGATCTATAAAGCAGGTGACGGAAAGCGGTTCATCAACGATAAGGAATTTACGGAGGTGCTCGCCAGCGCAAAGACTAATGCTGCGTATGCTGCAGTCGCCGGAAAAAGAGATAAGGATGCTTTGGCGCTATTTACCGAGTTGAAGAATACAGGCAGTATGGATCCAACGATATACCGGTCGATCATTGAGATCTACCAGAGGCAGAATAATGAGGCTGCTACACTGGCAAGCATTAAAGAGGCGCGCAGCATATTCCCAAATGATCCGGCGTTCAGGAACATTGAGATCAACTATTATATCAATTCTGGCAGGCAGGATGTTTTGCTTGACAAACTTGAAGCCGCTGTAAAGAGTGATCCTGGAAATGCAGAGCTGCTATTTAATCTCGGTAACGTCTATGAACGGGCTGCATTTCCAAAAAACGCGGCAGGAATTGCTATGGCCAGTCCAGCCAACTTCAGCGACCTATTCTCCAAAGCAGAGACGGCCTACCAGAATGCTATTGCCGTCAGCACGTCTAATGCTGACTATCACTATAATTTTGGTGTACTTTACTATGAGTCTGCCTCGCAGATCATCAAACAGATGATCAATATCAAGGGGACAACACCGGAGGATAACAAAAGATATGATGCCTTGCTCGCCGAACGGACCGCATTGTTTGCAAAGGCGCAGCCACACTTCGAATCGGCATACTCGTTGCTTGATGAACGTAGTTCCCAACTTACTATTGAAGAAAAGGTTACCTATCGGAATGTAATGATTGGACTGCGTGAGATATATTCCCGTACTAATAATAAATTAAAGAGTGACGAGCTAAATGTGAAGCTTGATGGGTTGAGGAATTGACCGGCCCCAAAGTCAACCGGACTTCTGCACGATTCTTTCTCAAAGCTGTAATGTATTTCAGCTAACATTAAGCGCCTTGGCAGAGAATATATCCTCATCGTTTCGTTTGCTTATCATCTATGGTCCGGGGTGCATGATCAGGTCAAACGAAAGGATGTAATTTATGAAGCTTCTTCTTACTTCAGCTGGCATCAGCAACACAAGCATCCGAAACGCACTGGTTGATCTCCTGGGTAAACCGATTGCCGAGTCCCGTGCTCTTTTTCCGTCAAGTGCAACAGTTATTAGGCAGATTAGGACTTTAAGAGAAGAAACATCCAGTGCGCCTAACATGGAATTTTCTGCTTTTCTTGCCGAAGAATATAAGCTGTTCAACATGTCGCTATAAGCTTCATCATGATACGACTTGCCTTCGCAATATCAATCGAGGTTTATTCAGTTTCATATTTATTTTTATCTTTAGTTACCGGGCTGAAGCGGCACAGATATGAGCGCCTCAGAAAGCCCTGACCGTTAGCTGCAATTTAATCCCCATCCGATAATAATGGAAACAAAATTAATCTTGATCAATTAAGGTTCAATTTGAGGGCCTTACTATTATCATTTACGATTAAATTTTTCTCCACGTCAATGAAACGCATAGCAATTATTCTTATAGGTTTTCTTTTAATTGTGTCGATTATATATTTTTTCAAAGATATTAGGCATGAGGCTACTAAAGCCCAGGTAGATGCTTTATATACTTATTTTCATAAAATTCAAGACTCAATTAAAAAAAAGAACTATCCAATTAATATGGACAGTTTAAAGCAAGAAGTCCATAAGTCTATGATGACTATAAAAATTTGGAAGAAATTGGACAGTTTAGAAAAATCCATTAGTTCCTATAAACAACCTTAGTCCAACCCCTAAAGCCCTGAACCTTGCATGCGGGCATATTTTGACTAACACAAAGAGAATGACAAAAAAGACAATAATTTTAATAGGGTTCATTGCTATAAAATTCTTATTGCAATTTTTACTGCTAAGTCCCGAATATGATCTGCAACGGGACGAATACTTGCATCTTGACCAGGCCAACCATTTGGCATGGGGTTATGTATCCGTTCCTCCTTTTACTTCCTGGACATCTTACATTATTCATTTACTTGGCAATTCTATTTTTTGGATTAAGTTTTTCCCGGCAGTTTATGGCGCTTTGACAATTTATGTTGTCTGGAAAGCCATTGAAGAATTAAATGGAAATCTATTTGCTTTGATTTTAGGTGCTACCTGTATGTTATTTTCTGTTCTTTTAAGGTTAAATACTTTGTATCAACCCAATTCTTTTGACGTATTGAGCTGGACAATCATATATTTTATCTTACTGAAATACGTAAAGACGAAAAATACAAAGTGGATGTACATCGGTGCAATTATGTTTGCCATCGGTTTTTTGAATAAGTACAATATTGTTTTTCAATTAATAGGTCTGGTCCCTGCCCTGCTTATAACCGGTCAAAGAAAGATTTTTGCACAACCCAAACTATATATTGCGGCAGTAATAAGCCTTTTTATCGTCGCACCTAATCTTTTATGGCAATACAATAATAACTTTCCCATAGTTCATCATTTAAAACGATTGTCAGAAACACAATTAGTAAACGTTGAAAGGATGGGTTTTTTAAGATCTCAAATACTTTTTTTTATAGGCTCTATATTGGTAATTATTTCATCATTATATTCTCTTCTTTTTTATAAACCTTTTAAACCATATCGTTTTTTCTTTTGGTCATTACTTTTCACTTTGGCTACATTTATGTATTTCAAAGCAAAAGACTATTATGCCATAGGTATTTATCCAATTTATATCGCATTTGGCTCTGTTTATCTTGGAGAAATATTAAATAATGGCTGGAAAAGATATTTGCAACCAGTACTTATAGCATTACCCCTATTATTATTTATTCCCATTTACAATGTTGGTTTTCCCAATAAAAGCCCGGAATACATCATTCGAAATTCAGAAAAATATAAAAGATTTGGATTGTTACGCTGGGAGGATGGCAAAGACCATTTGTTGCCACAGGATTTTGCAGATATGCTTGGTTGGAAAGAATTAGCCTATAAAGTAGACAGTGTTTATTCAAATTTGCCAAACAGGAACAATACACTTATTCTGTGCGACAATTATGGACAGGCAGGAGCAATAAATTATTATACAAACCAAAAATTACAGGCAGTTTCATTTAGTGCGGATTACATCAACTGGTTCGACTTATCAAAACGATATGAAAATTTGATTCGGGTGAAAGAAGAAAAAGATGCAAAGGCCGAACTTGATGAAACATCGCCATTTTTTCAAAATTCAGCTCTTGCTGGTTCAATAGAGAATAAATACGCAAGAGAATCTGGAACTTCGATATTTATTTTTACAGGTGCTAAAATTGATATAAGACAAAGAATTAAAGATGAAATTGAGGAGAAGAAAAGCTATCACTAACACCGGGTTTTCTGTCCCGCCCATCGGCTGCGTCACGGTGCGACTTGTCTTCGCAACACCAATTGAAGTTATTCAGCTTCATCATTTCTATTTATCTTTAGTTACAGGGCTGAACTGATACGGAACCTGATTGCCGCAGGCCATATCAGCAAAGCTTGTCCGCTAGCGGGAGCAGCAGGCCCCTGTCGTTGGCGCAACTTAAAGACATCACTATTAAATATTATTAAGACATGAAAAAACTATGTAAGCTATTTTACTTAATCATTTTGCTTTATTCGTGTCACCAAAAAAATAGTACTGAATTTTATCTTCCGGCAGAATGGGAACCGCAATCGGGAATTATTGTAGGCAGCCTTGATGATACTGCGACTTTTGAAATGACAAGCCAGCTTGCAAAAGAAATGAAAGTATTTTGCCTCATGGCTGACTCTTCGAAAACATTGTATAGTAAAAAATTATTAATGCTTGGGATAAATTTAGACAGTGTTCAATTTTTGCACTCCTCATCAGATTTTAGTTATGCTCAAAGAGATGGAATAATGTTCATGAAAAATAATAATAATGAAAAAAGAGTAGTGAATTTTTCCTGGAATATGTATGGCTGGTATTTTGACTCAACTATTAAAGATTTTATAGAAAAGGACAAAAAGAAGAGAGAGTTATATACATCCATCTATTTAAAGACGTTTCCTTATTTGCAAATTTCTTCCCCCATGGTTAATGAAGGCGGAGCAATTGAAACAAATGGAAAAGGAACTATATTACAAGTTGAGTCAGTAAATATGCAACGAAATCCGGGCATGCCCAAAGAAATGCAGGAATCGGAGCTAAAAAGGGTTCTTAATGCGAAAAAAATAATCTGGTTAAAAGAAGGAGTTGCAGAAGATCCATCCGGCTGGGGTACTTTGATAACAAAGAATTATTTTGGGATCGGCGTGAAAGGACACTTAGATGAGTTTTGCCGATTTGTAAATGAAAATACTATTTTACTCGCCTATCCTGATTCTCTTGAAGCGGCAAATGACCCCGTAAAAAAAATAACAAGGGAAAGAATGAAGATAAATTACGACATCTTGAAAAATGCTACCGACCAGAACGGAAAGCCATTTAGAATTGTTAAAATGCCGGTTCCAGATGTTGAGTACATGACTTTCGCATTGGACACAGCAAGCAAAATTGCCGAAATTAGATTTCTTTCCCAGCAAATTCTTTATGAACAAAAGACCTTTTCAGTTGGAGATACCGTTCATTTTGTTTCGTCAAGTAGTTATTTAAATTTTCTAATTACAAACCGAACTGTCTTTGAAGCCAAATATTGGGAAGAAGGGCAACCGATAACGTCTAAGAAAAAGGATGAAGAAGCAAGACGAATACTACAGCAATACTTTCCATTAAAAAAAATTTATCAGATAAATACCACAAAAACGAATCATAATGGAGGTGGACTTCATTGCTGGAGCATGCAGGTGCCCAAATAACGGTATCAGCACAACTTGTCCCGCCATATGCGGTGCCCTGGCCGCTGAGCGAAAGTTTAACCCTATAGATTAAAGATTATACGACCGTGACCGATCAGCAGGTTCAAAATAAAATAAGGCCCTCTAGAAAAAGGGCCTTTCTGTTTTGGTGCTCTAAGTGTATGTAAGATCGATTATGATCTTTCTAAAAAACCGTCCAGGTTGATAGTTATTTTATAATATCCGGGCCCGCCATAATAGCCTGCGAATAATCAACAGAGTCATTTTTGGCAACGATCCTGATACGATAGTAATATGTTTTTGTTTTGTTTTCTTTTTCGAAGAATTGATAGCTGTCAGTACCACTCTTATAATTTGCAAATACCAGTCCTGCTGTCTCGAAGATCTTTCCATCCAGGCTTCTTTCTACTTCAAAACGATCGACATCCTGGTTGTCTGTGATCGACCAGGTTAGGATGATCTTTCCTTTATTGCTGTTGCTGTTGAAGCTGATGATCTTTGGCCTCGCGGACGCGTTTGAAAACGTCACTGCGGGTGAAGCGAAGCAGTTGAATGGGGAAGGCGTTACATTAAAAGAGGCAGATACAGTTTGGTGGAAGATCATGCTTAGGGTAACGGTGTAAATAATTAATCTTGTCACGTTAGTTTCTTAGGGTTTGCTGAAAATGATTCAGGCTTCCCATAGAAATCGGACTTGTCTGTTTATTCGGTCCGGTCCACATTGATCATCAGGCAACTATCACTTTCTACGGCTTTTCCCACGTAGTTTTCCGCATATCCAATCGTGTTTTCCGAACTGTTGCAAACCTAATACCGGGTCCCTGTATTTGCAAATCTTTTGGAGAAAATTTTTTACAAAGGATCAAATCAACCTTTCAAAAGGTTCATCGTTTAATACCTTTGCGGGCGATGTCAACGATTATACAGGTTAAGGGACTCACTAAATATTTCAGGGAAATTAAGGCTGTAAATGATCTCTCCTTCCAGGTGCTGGCAGGACAGGTTTATGGGTTCCTGGGTCAGAATGGAGCAGGTAAATCTACTACGATCCGGATGTTGTTGACTCTTATCACACCTGACTCCGGGTCGATTGAAATATTCGGCATGGATCTTCAAAAACGCCGGCATGAAATATTACAAAAAGTAGGGGCTATAATCGAAAAACCTGACCTGTATAAATATTTAACGGCAATTGAGAATCTCCGGATGTTTGCTGCCATCAGCGGCGTAAAGCTTTCTGAAAAACAACTGATGGATCAACTGGCCCTGGTAGGTCTTGTTGAAAGAGCTCGCAGCCGGGTGAAAACATTTTCACAGGGCATGAAGCAGAGACTGGGCATTGCAGTAGCCCTGGTACATGATCCTGACCTGATCATATTGGATGAACCAACAAATGGGTTGGATCCGCAAGGAATTGCCGACGTACGTAATCTCATCTTACATCTCAGTAATGACCGCGGCAAAACCGTGTTTGTATCCTCTCACCTGTTGAGCGAGATAGAAGTGATCGCTGATTCGATACTTATTATCAACAAAGGCCATAAAGTGGCCGAAGGCAGCAAACGGGAACTACTGAACCCGGTTAAAACAGAGGTTGAACTGATCACTGACGACAGGGAGAAATCGATCAGCCTGATAAAAACTACCCAATGGAGCCGTTATCTTTTAGATGACAATAGCGACGATGGACATATTTTATTCGAGATGGATAAAGTACTGATACCGGAATTGAACCGGACATTGGTCGAAAACGGGATTAATGTGTTGTCATTAAAACCCAGGCATTCGCTGGAAGATCTATTCTTATCCTTAACAGCACAACAGCTATGATGCGCTTATTACAAATAGAAACTTATAAGATATTCAAGCGGCAACGCACCTATATCGCTTTTGTAGTGATCGCAGCTATCATTTTCCTGATACAGGTCGGGTTGAGGTTTGGGGGTAAGGAATATGTGAGCATGCTGATGAGCGCCATGAATGAAACTTTCGAAGTTAATCCAGATGAAATGCTCAATGGGTATTTTGTATGTTTTTTTATCCTTAACCTTTTATTGGTACATGTGCCCATTCTTGTCGCGTTGGTAGCTGGAGATATGATATCTGGGGAATCCAATATGGGAACACTTCGCCTGCTGGCTTCGAAACCGATCAGCCGGACAAAGTTATTGATGGTGAAATTTACAGCCTCTGTATTTTATACCCTTGTTTTGTTGATCTGGGTCGCCATTCTTTCCCTGCTGGTCAGCATTCTGATCTTTGGTACCAATTCGATTTATGTACCAAAAGAACTGGAAGCGAATATCATAATGCCGTCAGATATATTATGGAGGTATTTTGCAGCATTTGGTTTTGCAGCGATCGCAATGACGACCATTGCCTCTATGTCGCTGATGTTTTCTGTATTTGCCGATAATTCGATAGGACCGATCGTGGCTACAGTTTGTATAGTCATTATTTTTACCATCCTGATGCAGATGGAGATCCCTTTTTATGATGAGACCATCAAGCCATATCTTTTCACGACCCATATGTTGGGATGGAAAGGCTTTTTTTATGTGAAAGCCCATGATGGGGAAACGATCCTGGGTTCCGTCAGCAATATCAGGGCGATCATAAAAAGTGCCGCCATACTGGTCATTTATACCGGGATATTTCTTACAATGGCTGCCTGGGCATTCAGGAAAAAAAATATTTTAAGCTGATGAAACGCTATAGATATATGCTGCTTTCCTTAACCATGCTGTTGGCATGTTTTTCTGCCAAAGCACAAACGGCTGAAGAGGTACTACAGAAAGTCAGGGCAAAACTGGAAAAAGTGAATGATTATGAAGCCAAAGGCAAAATGAAAACGAACGTGGTTTTTATTAAAGCGCCCGTTGCTTCTGTAAAAATATATTTCAAAAAGCCCAACAAGCTCCGTATCCATAATGAAAGCGGGATTTCATTTATTCCCAAAGGTTCGATGAATATCAACCTCAACAATATTTTCCTAAACGGGCCCTCATCTTATGATGTTATCGACCTGGGAAAGGAGAGCGGAACTAATCTTCGTGTTATCAAGCTGTTGCCTAAAGATGAAAATGCCGATGTAGTATTGTCGACATTATATATCGATGAAACCAATTCACTCATAAAAAAATCAAAGACGACGACCAAGGACAATGGAACTTACGAACTGGAGATGACATACGGTAAGTATGCGGAATACGGCCTGGCCGATAAGGTCATCTTTTCATTCAATACCAAGGATTACAAGTTACCCAAGGGAGTAACCTTTGATTATGATGATGGTACCACCAAAAAAGACGATAAGAATAAGGTTAAAAATAGCAAGGGAAAAGTGGAAATAACCTACTCAAGCTATATCATCAACAAGGGTGTGCCTGATTCTGTATTTCAATAATATAGGTGTAATAGCCGCCTTATAAGCTGGGCCTGACCGTTTACAAAATCACCCGAAAGTGGTATGTGATTTTTTTTTTTAAGTAGTTCAAACTGTTTAATTTTAGTTCTCTCCTTCCAACCTGTGGTATAACCTACACCTTGCCATCTTCCTATCTTAAAAAATCAGACTCATTTTAGTATTCATGCAAAACCGCCCAGGGTTAACTGTTCAACAATCCTGCATATACTATTATAGATCAGGAACGGATCTGGTTATTTTAAAAAGGATCGACAAATGGCAACTCCCACCAAAAATGGAGCAAATACATATTTCAGCGGATCTAAGCTCTACAAGATTGTATCGGTCGCGATACTTTATTGTATGATCAGCGCTTATTTACCTGAATATCGTCAACTCCCGGCCACGGGCGTCACGGCTGAACTGTTATTCAACGAAGGAACAGGTACAACGACCGCTGACGGTTCGGGCAATAACCACCCGGGCACATTAGTAAACGGACCGGTATGGGGAGCTGGAAAATACGGACAGGGACTTACATTCAACGGAACAAACAACTATGTCGATATTGCGGATCATGCCGACTTCACCCTGACCCCGACGCAGAGTTACACCTGGAGCATGTGGCTAAAGAATACCGATTTTCATGAATGGAGCACCGTTTGGGCCCAAACAATTGACGGAAACAATTTCTTTTATTTCTATGCTCACACAACCAATGACCCCGATGGTGGTCCCGTTACCAATGGCATTTCTGTGTATTGGTGGACCGGCGGTGGAACTAATAAAGTAGGCATTCACACCAACAATAATGTACTTACAGCCGGCCAATGGAGTTATGTAACCGTGACCTATGATGCAAGCCTGGCCCAGGCCAGTCGTTTTACGATTTATGTAAATGGAGCAGATGTCACTAATCGCACCGATGTGTCTTCTACAGGAACTCTGGCTGCTATTGATCCTAACAGTGTGCGGGTGGCTTCGGACCAACCATTTGGAGAATTTCTTAACGGATCAGTTGACGAGGTGAGATATTACAGGAGACTTTTGTCGCTGGCCGAAATACAGTCGGATATGAATATAGGGAATGCTCCGGATACACAATTTCCAACCGTAAACATTACAGCGCCCGCGGCCGGAGATGTTTCAGGAACAATAAACGTTACGGCAAATGCAGCAGATAATGTAGGCGTTACCGGCGTTCAGTTTTTGCTGGACGGGGCAAACCTGGGTGCTGAAGATATCGCATCCCCATATTCGGTTTCATGGAATACAATTCCGGTAACAAACGGTAATCATAGCCTCACCGCAAGAGCAAGAGATGCAGCCGGGAATACAACGACCTCGGCGGTAGTCGCGGTCAATGTAAATAATGTGCCGGATTCTGTTGCTCCGAACGTAAATATTACTTCGCCAACGGGTGGAACTGTGAGCGGTACTATAAATGTCAATGCAAATGCTACCGATAATATCGGAGTTGCAGGCGTACAATTCCTGTTGAATGGTGCCAACCTTGGCGCTGAAGATGTAACCGCGCCCTATTCCGTTTCATGGAATACCGTCGCACTGGCAAATGGTAACTATACATTAACTGCCCGTGCCCGTGATGCGGTTGGGAATACAAAAACTTCTGCAGGTGTAATCGTTACTGTCTCGAATGTTAATCTTGTGGCGGCATATGGTTTTAACGAAAACACTGGCACTTCGGCCGGGGATAATTCAGGAAACAACAATAATGGCACCCTCACCAATGGACCCACCTGGTCAGCGGCCGGCAAATTTGGTGCGGCAGTTTCCTTTGATGGCACCGATGATTACATTAACATACCTGATGCAAATTCACTGGATCTCACAACTGGAATGACCGTTGAAGCCTGGGTCAATCCAACTAATGTGACCGGTTATAAGACGATTATTTGTAAAGAAAACGGCACGAGTAACCTGGCCTATGTTCTTTCCGCCAACAACAATACATCCGGCGCTGCCAACCAACGTCCGAATGCGCGTATAAGAAGCGGAAGCACGACGACCACCATTACCGGCACAAGCAAACTTTTACTGAACACATGGGCGCACCTGGCCTGTACTTACGATGGAACAACACTTCGTTATTATCAAAACGGGGTACAGGTAGCCACTGTAGCGGTGACAGCCAGCATGACCGTTACCACAAATCCCTTACGTATAGGAGGCAGTACTGCGTTGGGAGCCCAGTACTTTGCTGGCTTGATCGATGAAGTAAGGGTATATAATCGGGCATTAACTGCAGCAGAGATTCAAACGGATATGAATACTCCAATCGCTCCTGACGTTATCAATCCTACAGTTGCGATCACAGCGCCGGCAAATGGCGGCGATGTTGCAGGTACCGTGAATGTGACTGCGACCGCATCTGATAACATTAGTGTTTCGGGCGTTCAGTTTAAATTGAACGGAGCTAATCTTGGAGCAGAAGATGTAAGTGCGCCATATTCCGTTTCCTGGAACACATTGACCAGTTCCAACGGTCCTGATACATTATTGGCTATAGCCCGTGACGCTGCAGGAAATACGAAAACCTCCGATACAGTGTTTGTAAATGTCATCAATGGAATAGACAACCAATTCCCTACGGTAAATATTACAGCTCCTCCCGCAGGAGATGTTGCCGGTACGATCAATGTGACAGCTAACGCTGCAGATAATGTTGGTGTCGTAGGCGTCCAATTCAAACTAAATGGAGCTAACCTGGGAACAGAGGATCTCAGTTCGCCTTATTCGATATCCTGGAATACATTGACCAGTCTCAACGGCCCTTATACATTAACAGCTGTTGCCCGGGATGCAGCGGGTAATACAACCACGTCTACCGGGGTAGCTGTTAACGTCAATAACGATACACAAGCTCCTTCTGTGAATATTACGGCTCCAGTTCCCGGAGAAGTCTCGGGTACGATAAATATAACTGCGAATGCTTCCGATAATGTTGGAGTCAAAGGCGTTCAGTTCAAACTGAATGGAGCCAACCTGGGGGTTGAAGATTTAAGTTCACCTTTTTCAGTTTCCTGGAATACCCTGGCAACAGCGAATGGTCCATATACATTAACTGCTGTTGCCCGCGACTCTTCAGGCAATACAATGAGTTCTGCCGATGTAGTTGTTACAGTAAACAATGCACCGGATACACAGGTTCCAACGGTAAGTATTACCGCGCCTGCTGCAGGAAATGTTTCAGGTACGATCAATGTCACGGCTAATGCTGCCGATAACGTAGGTGTTGTGGGCGTTCAATTCAAACTCAATGGAGCCAGCCTGGGCACCGAAGATCTGACCGCACCTTATTCATATTCATGGAACACGGCCACCAGTCCGAATGGTAACTATACATTGACTGCTGTGGCACGGGATGCGGCGGGCAATACTGCAACCTCAACTGATGTGAATGTCACGATCGCCAATGCGGCCAGTTTATTTACGGCGCTTCCATTCAATGAAGGATCAGGAACTACAACCGCTGATGTCTCCGGCGCCAATCACCCGGGAACCCTGGTGAATACTCCCGTTTGGGGAGCAGGCAAATACGGACAGGGATTAACCTTTAATGGTACCAGCAATTACGTAAACATTGCTGATCACAATGACTTCACACTTGACCCTGCCCAAAATTATACATGGAGCGCCTGGGTAAAAAATACAAGCTTCAAAGAATGGAGCACAGTCTGGAGCCAGACCATTGATGGAAACAATTTCTTCTATTTCTATGCTCATACAACAAGCGATCCCGACGGTGGCCCTGTTACCAATGGCTTATCGGTCTACTGGTGGAGCAATGGAGGAAGTAATAAACTGGGTGCGCACAGTAACAATAACGTTCTGACAGCCGGTCAATGGAGTTATGTAGCTATTACTTACGATGCAAGTCAACCTCAAAATAACCGTTTCTCTATTTATGTAAATGGTGTGGATGTCACCAACCGTACAGACGTTTCATCTGTCGGAACACTTGTAGCCATTAATCCAACCAATATAAGGGTTGGTTCTAACCAGGCATTCGGCGAATACCTGAACGGAGCTGTCGACGAAGTAAGATATTACAGGCGGTTGCTGACGCTGGCAGAAATTAACTCTGATATGAACACACCAATGGGTGTTACTGCTGACAACACAGCGCCTACCGTAAGTATCACGGCACCAGCTGCGGGCACTGTTTCCGGTACAGTTAACGTGACAGCGAATGCTTCTGATAATATCGGTGTGATCGGTGTTCAATTCCTGTTAGACGGAGTAAACCTTGGAGCGGAAGATGTTTCGGCACCTTATTCCGTGTCATGGAATACAGTGAGTGCAACAGCAGGCAATCATGTACTTACTGCAAGAGCAAGAGATGCCGCGGGTAACAATACTACATCGACAGGCGTGACTGTGACGATCGTTCCTGATTTTTCATTTACATTATTAAATAGTACACGCAATATTAATCCGACAGACAGTACCAATTTCGGAGTAGGCATTGGCTATCTCAACGGGTTTACCGGTAATATTACTTTATCCGTGTCGGGACTGCCTGCTGGAGTTTCGGGCAACTATCCCGTTAATCCAATGACGAGCGCCGGGCAAACTCAATTAAACATCAATTCAACGAACGCCACACCGGGAGTGTATACATTAACTCTTACTGCTACCGGTCAAAGCATTGTTCATACACAGCAGGCGACATTGGTAGTAAACGGCGGAGATGATTTTGGATTGAATTCGACCACATCTGTTCAGACGGTTGCGGTCGGAAGCGGTACATCTTATTTTATCAATGTCACAAAGAGCGGAAACTTTGCGAGCCCTGTTAGCCTGTCTGTAACCCGGTGTCCGGAACGCCGCCATTGACATCTGTACTCACCATTACAACGTCGGCATCAACGCCTGTCGGCAATTATAACTTCACTGTACAGGGCGCAAGCGGTGCTCTTATCCATACATTACCGGTCAGCCTTTCAGTACTGGCTGCGCCTCCGGTAACATGGCCAGTGACTAATTTAGGTTCCGGTTGGGACATGCCGGTAGGGGTGGCGTTCACAAAAGATGGTTCGAAGCTGTTTGTATGGGAAAAAGGAGGAAAGGTATATGTATGTAACAGGAATGTTTCTACACAACTCTACGACAAACAAGCTACTCCTGTTTTGGATATCTCAGCCGAGGTTGGAAACTGGAATGATATGGGATGTTTGGGTTTTACAATAGATCCTAACTGGGAAACCAATGGATTGATCTATTTATCCTATATCGTCGACAGGCACTATCTCTTAAATTTTGGTACACCACTGTATGATCCGCCACCCGGTGACAATGCTTCGGCACAAAAAGCTACGATCGGGAGAATTACGTGCTACCAGACTGTGAACAACGGTGGTGTTATCACTGCAAATCTTGCATCGAGAAAAATTTTGCTTGGAGAAACTAAATCAACCGGTATTCCGATCCTATATGATTCGCATGGTGTCGGAACACTCACATTCGCAGCAGATGGTACATTGATTGCATCCTGTGGTGATGCTGCAAGCTATTCTGATTTTGACCAGGGAAGCACAGCTGGAACTTATTATGTGCAGGCATTAGCCGATAGTATCATTAGGCCAAACGAAAATGTCGGCTCATTCAGGTCACAAATGCTTACCAGTCTCAACGGTAAAATATTAAGACTGGATCCAGCTACCGGTGATGGCATGCCAAGCAATCCATTTTATGACGCTGCCAATCCGCGTTCGGCAAAATCAAGAACGTATGCATTTGGTTTGCGCAACCCGTTCAGGATATCGATAAAACCGGGAACGGGTTCGACCAACCCGGATGCAGGTGATATAGGCGAAATATATGTTGGAGATGTAGGCGTAGGTACCTGGGAAGAATTGAACATCATCAAAGAACCTGGCACTAACTGCGGTTGGCCGCTTTATGAAGGATTGGCTGTGGTACCGCAATTCGCGAACCCTGTACCAAATAAGGACGAACCGAATCCTTTATTCGGAACAGGTGGCTGCACGCAGCAGTATTACACGTTCCAGGATATGTTTAAACAGGTAACCGCCGATAATGCAAAGACAGTATACAATCCCTGTAATCCTTCGCAGCCCATTGGAACAGGCAACCGGTATGTTCATCGTCGTCCAATTATAGATTATAAGCATGATGCTGACGTCGCAAGGGTGGGTATCTTTAGTGGCAATACGGCAACAGTAGCAACGATCGGTACCCCGGCATCCGGCGTTCCAAGTGCTCCGTTCCGCGGTAATGCGAATACAGGAGGTTGCTATTATACCGGTACTTTATTCCCGTCCAATTTCAGGAATACATTTTTATTTGGTGATTATGGACGATCATTCATTAAAGCGCTTACCATCAACTTCACCGATGTACTGCAAAAAGTAGAGCATTTCGCAGATGTGAGTAGCCCGGTTTGCCTGACGCAAAACCCATTGGATGGTACACTGGTATATGCTGACGTGGAAACAAATGCAGTAAGAAGGATCAGTTATGGTGGCAACCAGTTCCCCGTTGTGAAAATGACGTCAAACGGCATCTATGGGCCTGCTCCATTTAATGTCACATTCACGGGCAGCAATTCGTATGATCCCGAAGGAGGACGTTTGACGTACTCCTGGAACTTCGGAGACGGTTCTGCTCTCAGCACCGCAGCCAATCCACCGGTTCACAGCTTTACAGCTCCGGCGGGTGTGCCAACAAAATTTGTCGTGACGCTTACTCAGTGAATGCCACAGCTGTTGACAGCATCATTATCTCGGTAAACAATACACCGCCGGTTGTAAATATTACCAGTCCGATCAAGAACTCATTGTATGAGATTGGCCCGGATTCAATTTATGCTTTCACGGCTACGGTTACAGATGCAGAACATAACCCCGGACAGTTAAAATATGAATGGCAGCAAATCCTGAGACATGGTAACCACGAGCATCCCGGACCTATCGATACGGTCAGGAATACATTTGGTTCGGTTTCAAGGATCGGTTGCAATGGAGATGATTACTACTGGCTATTCAAATTGAAAGTTACCGATGCTGCCGGCCTGTACACAATGGACTCTTCGAAGATATTCCCCCATTGCGTGGCTTCAAGAATAAGACTTGCTTTGCGCACATTTAGCGTGACACAGGAAGGTACCGACAGGAACCTGGTAAAATGGGTAACTGACCAGGCACCGGAAATTTCGGGGTTTGAACTGGAGAAAGGTTTCGATGGGATCAATTTCTTCCCGATCAACTGGCAGGATGCAAAAACTACAATTGGCAACAAAGAATATAGTTTCTATGACGATCGCCTGATCCCCGGAGCAACGTATTACCGCCTCAAGATGATTCAAACTGGAGATGTTCTCAAATATTCCGAGGTTGTTAAGGTACTTATCGCCAAAAAGGATGAAGAGTTACTGGTAACACCGGGCAATGGATTGATAATAATGCCTAATCCGGCCAGCTCCAATTTCTCGATTCAGTACGATGCCAGGCAAAGCGGCACGGTCGACATCCGGATAACTGATGTCAATGGTAAAGTGATCTCGACGATTCATGAAACTGTGAACAAAGGACAAAACATAATTTATATCCAAAGCCAGCCTTCCTGGAAACCCGGAACGTATGTGATCACTGCACAGCAGGGGAGTGATACGAAGAAGGGAAAACTGATGAAGATTAAATAACAGAGCGAGAAACAAAATGGGAAAGAGAAACAGAGCGGAGAGCGAAGAAGAATAGAGTGGGAAACAGCGCGAGAGCGATACGAAGTACAAATGAACTTCATATTTTGAACCGCTCTCGCTCTGTTCCTCCGCTCCTCAAAAAATAGGGTCTTCAATTTTTTTAGAAACGGCCAATTAGTGTAACACCGTACGTCTTGGGGTTTCCCAAATGCACAGCGCCGAAATCATATGCATAAGCGATATACTTTTTATCAGCCAGGTTCCTGCCCCAGAACATTAATTCGACCTTTTTAAAAGAAACACCAAACCGGGTGTTGAATAGACTATATCCATCCTGGGAAATATTATTGGAAAGATCAAAATATTGTTTGCCGGTATAAAGCCATTCTCCGCGGACAACCAGCTTCCATTGTTGTTTTGATCCGAGATCGAAACCGTATTGCAACGCTAACATAGAAGTTACGTCGGGAGTAAAGACCTGTCTTTTGCCATCCAGGTCGACTGTCGATCCGTTTTGAGATAGTTTCAACGTTTTATAAGTAGCATCGGTATAACCAAAATTATAATCGGCCTGTAATCCTTTTACAGGTGTTGAAGACATCTCCAGCTCAATTCCCTTGCTGGTTAATTTTCCTGCATTACGAGTGACAGTTATTGCATCGGGCAATACAAGCGTAGGCACTTGCGCATCGTTCACAAGTGTAAGGAACAGGGCTGCATTCAAGCGCAGGCGATCATTGCAGAGATTATTTTTTATACCCAGCTCAATGTTGTTGCTGTACTCGGGTTTGTAAGGATAGAGCGGCGGTTGCGAAGGATCAGATGATAATTGTGTGAATCCACCGGTCCTGTAACCACGGCTATAGGTGGCAAATGCGTTGCTGTTGGCTGACAGTTTATAAGCCAGTCCCAGTTTTGGTGAAACGGCGCTGAAATTGGCGCTGGCACTGGTATCCGGCCTGGTTTCAAAAATGGGGTTTGGATTAGGATCCTTCTGGTATTCTCCCAGTACATTATAGTTTTTATGTTCATAGTCATAACGAAGGCCTCCAATAATATCAAGCTTTTTATTTACTGCGTAGCTGAGCTGACCGAAGAAAGCAACTCCTGAACTTTTAGCCTTCGTGGTATTAATAAGTCCAAAATTAACATCGGGCGCGCCCAATAACATGGCGTCATTGCCGAAATGAGTGTTTTGTTTTACCGGGTTATCCTGGTGAAAAAGATAGCTGCCCGCGGTCCATTTCAACCGGGAGACCGACGAAGCAGGAGAGGAGAATTTAAATTCCTGGGTGAACACCTTTACATTGTTCCAGTCATTTCCATAATTATTAATGATAGTGACTCCATCGATCGGCGAAAAATCACCGTCGAGTGGCTTGTCATAATAACGGTGATTCGATTGCCAGGCTGTTTGTGAGCTGAAGTTGAATGACGACCCCGCATATTTAACCATCAGCGAGCTGTTGAAAATATCATCCACCATTTTAGCGACCGCATTCTGGTTGAGAATAAAAGGATTCTTCAGGGCCTCGTCTACTCCATTGACAAGTGTAAAAGCGCCGTTGTTGCGGTTATTATGATGTTTTACATTCATTGTAAAATCCCAATGGCCGCCAGCAATGTATTTCAGGTAGTAGTTCCCGGTAAAGCTGTTTTGTTTATCGAACGAGGAATTGTTGAACTCATTCGTGTAAAACCCATCCCGCTTGTCATAAAGACCGGCAACACCGAGAAACAACTTGTTTTTGATAAGAGGGGCACGCAATCCAAGGCTATAGCGTTGTTGATTATAATTACCAAAGCTTAACTCGGCGAAGCCATTGGTGGAATTAGAGGGTTGTTTGGTAATAATATTGATCACACCGCCCATTGCGTTTCTTCCATACAATGTTCCCTGCGGTCCTCTCAGCACTTCAATTCGTTCAATGTCAAAAAGGGTGGCGATATAAGTATCCAGCCCAAATTGATTTACACCATCGATATAAGTTGCAACCGCCGGATCATATGAAGTAGTAGTGACGCCCCGGATGGAAGTAACATTCCTGTCGTCACCCGAATTAGCGGAATATAAATTCGGAACGATCGTTGTAAGTTCATTACTGTTCCACAAACGGTATTGTTGTACCTGTCGTGATGAGAGGGCAGTTATACTTAGAGGCACCCGCTGCAACAGTTCCTCTCTTTTTTGTGCACTGACCCATACGGCATCCAGTTGAACACCTGCCTCAGGCAATTGTACGGTGAGCGATTCATTCTCTCCGCCTTTTATGACGATATCTTTATAAACTGTAGCATAGCCGATCGATGAGACCTGTAAAATGTATTCACCGGCTGGCAGGTTGCTAAAGCTAAAATTTCCCTGGTCATCGGAAATGGTGCCCGTATTGCTATTTAACAGGTAAACGGTAGAGCCGGCAACAGGAGTCGAATGGGCATTGGTAACTTTACCCGAAAGACGCGTGGTTGACTGGCCGTGGGTTGTTGAGTTGATTGTTAGGCAGAGTGCAATAAAAGCAATCAGTTGTTTCATAAAAGAGGATAAGTTAGTTGGTTAATCCGGGCGGATTGTAACTTCTTCAGTTTTCCCTGATCTCTTCGTCTTCCATCCGGGCAAAAGATTCGGCTGTGATCTTACGAACGGGATTTGCCCTGTTCTCATCATAGGCATTCCGCCTGTTGATGATGTCAACACATTCAAATATCGCTGCAATGAATGACGAAGTATCAGCTTTATTTTTCCCTGCAATATCAAAGGCTACACCATGGTCCGGGGATGTTCTCACTGCCGGCAGGCCTGCTGTAAAATTTACTCCTTCTCCTGTGGCCAGCGCTTTGAAAGGTATCAATCCCTGGTCATGGTACATGGCCAGTACGGCATCGAAACGATCATGGTATCGCCTGGCAAAAAATGCGTCGGCGCTGTACGGACCTACTGCAAGTATATTATTGTTCTTGGCATCTTTAATAGCCGGTTTAATGATCGTTTCTTCTTCGTTACCAACCAGTCCCTCGTCACCTGCATGCGGGTTCAAACCCAGCACAGCTATACGTGGCTTATCAATGCCGAAATCACGTTGCAGGCTTTTGTTCATGATGACCAGCTTGCTTACGATCGCTTCACGGGTGATATTTTTGGCGATATCACTTACAGGTATGTGCTCGGTCACCAGTGCCACCCTGAAATTGCCGGCGCAAAGCATCATAACGACATCATTAACGCCAAATACATTTTTAAGATAAGGAGTATGACCACTGAAAGTGAATTCGGCAGACTGTATATTTTTTTTATGGATGGGTGCTGTTACAAGCCCCTCGATCTGTTTCTGCTTTAATGCGCTCACGGCAGCCTGCAATGAAAGCATGGCATATTTGCCAGCAGACTCTGTTAACTGGCCGGGGTTGATCGCTGTTTCTTCTTCCCAGCAGTTAAATAAATTGACCTGTTTAATATTCAGGCGGTTGAGCTCCTTGGCATGCTGGTAGTTAAAGTTTATGTCCGGCATTGATTTCCGGTAAAAATTAATGGTCTTGTTTGAAGCAAAGATCACGGGAGTGCACAATTCCAGGATACGGGTGTCTGAAAATGTTTTGATGATCAGCTCGAGGCCGATGCCATTCAGGTCGCCACAGGAAATTCCGATCACAGGTTTGGGAATTGGGGTCATACTCATGAAATAAGTTATAAAAGTACTGTTTTTAAATAAAAAACCGCCTTTAGATAAAGGCGGTCATAGAGTACGGATTAATTATAGATCAAAGAGTTTTTTTCAGGACTTTACGGTTGATGATCGTATCATTATTGCTGATACGGAATATATATGTGCCTGGAGGAAGATTCCCGGTATTAGGAATGCTTAGGGCATTGATACCCGCATGTACAAGGTAACTGTTCTTGTTAACAACCTTGCCATAAGGATCTATCAGCAATACTTCAATTTTAGCATCACCCGGGGCTGCGACATCGAAATCAAGAGACTGGTTGAATGGGTTGATAACATTCACAAGGCCCATCTTATCGCTTCCCGTTTTGCTCAGCTGTATCGTACGTGAGTATTTTTTAGTGCCCGCCGGATCTATCATCACCAACCTGTAAAATATTTTATCGGTCACCAGCTGGGGATCTACAAATGAATATGCGTTGATCTCCGATGAATTATCATTGTGACCATTTACAGTTCCTGCCAGCGTAAAATTCGTTCCGTCGGTACTTCGTTCAATATTGAATTTGACAGGCTCCGTTTCCTTCGATGTGGTCCAGGATAGATTTCCTTTATCCGCTACCAGCTTGCCATTAAAGGATAGCAGGTCTGACTTAAGCGGGATACCGCAGTCGATGACCGTCAGGGTAATGGTTACCCCATCGGAAATATTACAATCGGGATCTGTAAGGTTTGCAGCCGTTGTAGCCACAACCACACGATAGAGGTCACCGCTATTTGACATATAGGTATTCCACGGTGGTATGGTATAGGTCGTGATATAATAATTTGTATCGGGTATGGTGGTAACACCAGTTATATCTGTCCAGCTTGTACCACTGTTTGTACTGCGCTGCCATTTGTACGTAGTATAGTTCTTAAAGAATGAGCTGATCGTATCGGCAATAGTGACAGGATTGCTTCGACATACGTTCGGGTTGATAGTCGGTGAATAGCTCATGGTAGGTAGACAGGTAGCTACAGCGATATCATCCATTACCCAGTCGTTTCCACCACCACCCTGTGCGTTGTTCCTGATCGAGAAAGTTGCACTCGTTTGGGAAATTCCCGTACGGAAAACGAACCCTTTTTTCAACCATCCAACCGTATCGATGGCGCCGGTACTGTAATAATCAAGACCGTCAAGCGCGAATGACAGGTTAGGCAACACACCGGGATAACCACTCGCCGGGGCCGTTGGCGTTCCTGCAAACTGTTGACCTATTGAATCGGATCCGCAGGTAGGGCAAATATTCCTGAACCAGGCTGAGAACTCATAATAGGTATTCGGACAAAGATTATTGAGCGTCTGCCTGTAAATTTCTGAAGGCACGTAGTCGGCATTTACTTCCAGCATATAACCTGCGCTTGTACCCGCACCCGGAGGTGCATTACCGGCAGCGTTGACGGTACCTGTGTGGTCGCCGTCAATATACCAGTGTCCGCCGTGCATCCTGTTGTTGCAGTTGATCGGATCGTTCCAGGCCAGTGTTCCACAATTATAGGCCCTGCTGGCATTCTTGTTGGTGCTATTGCGTGGACTGATATTTTTTACGAGAGCATAACGGCCATCACCTAAGCTATTATAAGCATTTATATCGTTTACGAAACTATAACCCTGGATCGGGCTGGTAAGGTCGGTGGTTCGGTTAATAGCAGTCCCTGAACCGAATGTTCCGCCAAATTCTTCCGCGTTATTCAACCCAATACTGTTGGAACACAAAGACAGCGGGGTTGTGATAAGTATCTTATAAGATGTGGAAGTCAATGTCGTATCGAGAAGACCGCCGGTTCTATAGATAAATTGTGCGGGATTCAGGACAATTGTATCACCGGGGTTGCCGGTTACTTTTACGCGATAAGCAATGGCAAAAAGTACCGAGCCATTGAACAGCGTCGGCTTGTTAGTCTTGTTCATCGTACCGGTTGCCGAAGCGAATTCGGTAGCGGTGTTGTTTGCAGGAATACCAGGGTTACTGGCGAACCCTACATTCAAACGTATATTGTACTCGCCTAAACCAGGCACAGCTTTATAGGTAGCGGCATCATCTCCCGCACCGAGCGTGTATCTTTTATAAGTCAAGCCTTCATTGGTAATGATACGGATCGAATCATTAGATGTAGTGAGCATGGCCGTTTTCGTAGGAACATTATCCACGAACCGTATATTGGTTTTATTTGTCGCAAGTGAATACTGGAATGTCATCCTTATTTCCAGTGTATCTCCTTTTTGAACAACGCCACCACCTGTTCTCCTGGACATGTTCACATAGCTGTTACCATAACGGACAGCAGGCAATGGGCTGGTAATACATATATCGAACCTTGCATTACCGTCGGGAGGAGGTCCGGTGGTCGAATATACCCTGACATAGTAGGTATTTCCAGCAATCAATCCAATAGTATTTAGTGGGCTCGCTCCGCAGGAAATAGAAGTAAGCGTGCTGCAATCACCGGATGTAGTAGCAAACACTTCAATGCGGCCATTAGTAAAATTATTCGGGTTTGGATTGGGGGTTACAGTAATAGTCGATGAAGTAGCGATGGCGGTAAATTTATACCACACATCATACATATTAGGCGCCACACAGGTTCCACCTAATGGAGTAGTAGATGGAGTAGCGCCAGCTATATTACCCGGCACTGCCTGGCACGAGTTCATCACTGAAATATTTACAGCCTCTGTACACTCATCATTTGATGGTGTGACAATAGGATCGGTAACACATATATTAAATGCTGCGGCGCCGGGTGTTGCAGGTGGTGCGCCGCCCGTGGAGTATACCCTGATCATGTAAACATTTCCTGGAGTTAGAAAGTTTGCACTGATCATGGCAACGCCTGCAGTCACATTTTGACAATAATAAGATGTGAAATTACTACCGCAGCTGTTGGAAACTAATTGTATCCCGGCACTGGCTGAAGCAAATGCTCCCACACCAGTGTACTTGATGGTAGGGTTGGTAGTCTGGGCCGTGAATTTAAACCAAACGTCTCTCGTGATACCACCACCTAAACAGTTAAACCCTGTATAACTGGTAGCGCTCACACCAGTGCCGAAAAAGTTACCGGGAATATTTATACAGGATTGATTGGAACCTATATCAATTGCATTCGCGCAAAGATCATAGTTAGGGTCGGTGATACAAATAGTGAATGCAGATAAAACTCCGGTAGTAGAATACACTCTTATAAGGTAAGTACTGCCGGGTGTAAGACTGGTTGCAGTAAGTGAGGCACCGGTAACGCAGTTTGGAGCCGGTGCAAGTGTCCCCGCACAATCAGTGTAAAGTTGAATAGCCGGATTTGTCAAACCGGTTGTTGTAATAGTTGGATTGGGGCTGGTCGCTACAAATGTATACCATACGTCCTTTTGTAAGGAACCCGCGCAGACACCCGGAATCGCAGTATATGTTGCAGCCACCAGTGTTCCATTTGTCGCAACACCGCAAACACCTGGCGTGGATACCAATGGTGTTGGCGCACTACATAAATTGTTTACAGGCTGCGCTTTCAGCAATGCGGGAAAAAGTACGAATGCAAACACGCATAGCGCCGCTAAGGTAGATGGGATACGTGCTTGTAGAATTTTCTTCATAAGTCTGGATTCTTGGTTCATACAAGGATGATGGATGCATCAAAATAAGTAAATACCATGTGTTGGAGCAATAGGTAATCTCCTAAAAAATTGTAAGGGGATATACTATAAATAATCGGGTAGTACTGCGATTGTGTAAATCTGCTTTAGGAGATAATTTGCCGCCTGTAAATCCACTATTTATGAAATGCCACCATCGTCTAAAACACTTGCTGTTTTTCGTTTTCTTTTCTGTATCTCTTAAAGTATTTTCCCAACCTGTAAATAATCTTTGTGCGGGTGCGGCCAACCTTCCGGTAACTGCCACTTGTGGTGCCGTCGCTGGTCAATCGCTTTACCTCGCTTCTAGTGATGGTCTTGCAGCCAATGGGTTCGGACCTACTTATGACGTCTGGTACAAACCAGTAATTCCGTTCAAATATCATTGTCAGCTACCGGTGCCAGCATCACTAATACAAATACCTATATCGAGGCATTCAACGCTGCCAGCTGCGCAGCTATATCAACAGCCACTTCGATCGGTATTGCGACACGTCAAAACGGGCTTACCATTACAGATATGGGGATTGGTACGACATACTATTTCCGCATATTTAGCAATGGCAGTGTCAACACAGGACCTATAGGTAACTGGGCTTTTAGTATCTGTCTTGCGACTACGCTCACAGCTCCGGGTAATGATGCGTGTGGAACTCCCACGGTCCTTACAGTCGGCACTGTTTTAACAACCGCGAGGGTAGCAGGGGCAACCACATCTGCCGGAATACCGGTAGGTTGTTCTTTAGGTACTCCTGACGATGACGTTTGGTTTCAATTCACTGCCACAAGCTCTACGCACAATATCATAGTAAACCCTAACCCGGATGCGGCGGCAAATCCTTCAGCGGCGGGTACGTCACTTGCTTCGTCTGGTGCGATGCTGCAACTGTTTTCAGGCGCGTGCGGTTCACTAACTTCCATAGCTTGCGGTGACAGGGGCGCGATATATGCGACCGGTCTTACAGTCGGTACCGTCTATCGTGTCCGCGTATATTCATTTGGGGCTTTTGGAACCAATCCGAATGCGACACCTACTGGTGTAGGTCAAAACTTCAACATACTTGTCACTACGGCTGCACCCGTCATCCCTTCGGTTTCTTCGAGCAGGATGAATGAGATTTTCCGTCAAACTCTTTTGTCCCCTGCGGGCATGTTAAATGATCCATGGGAAGTAACATACGGGCCTGATGGCTATTTATGGATAACCGAAGCCAAAGGATACAGGATCGTGAGAATGGATCCGAATACAGGCGCCCGTACAACTGTACTGGATATTGGTAGGAACAGCGATTTCTTTACTACTCCGGCAGACAAGGCATACAACCTTCAATTTGAGTTAGCTTATTCAAATCCGCAGGGAGGATTGGCTGGCCTGGCTATTCATCCCTTGTTTTTGGATGCTACCACTCCCAAGAATTATGTATACGCATCTTATATACAGGATTATGGTGGAGGTGTGCAGCCAACAGGTATATTTTATACAAATTCAATTGTCAGGTTTACCTATAATACCTCAACAGGTAAACTGGAATCACCGGTAACCATATGTGATACGATCCCGGGTAGTAGTGACCACAATTCACAACGTATGATCATTGCACCCGTAGGAGGCACCGATTACCTGTTTTATGGGGCAGGTGACATGGGTGCGGGACAATTCGGGAACAGGGACCGTATCGAAAAAGCCCAGATGAAAAATTCCTATGAAGGAAAGATCCTGCGATTCAACTTAGAAACTGATGGTGAGGCTGGTCTAAACGGATTCATACCCAATACGAACCCTTATAATGCCACCTTAGGTGTGCAAAGCGCTGTATGGGCTATGGGTATTCGTAACAACCAGGGTTTTGTGTATGATCCAGGCCGTAAAATATTATATGGCTCTTCGCACGGCCCCTACAGTGATGATGAAATTAATATAATCGACTCTAACAAGAACTATGGTCACCCGCTGGTGATCGGGTATTCAACCGACCACAATGTAGATGGGTCTTCCGCAGGCGCAGCACCTGGTATGAACCCACCCGGGCCGGCTCTTTATCTTCCCACTATAGGCAACGAATTGACGAATGCCAACACAATAGGATCCACTTACAGGG
Source organism: Bacteroidota bacterium (assembly GCA_005884665.1). Classification (GTDB taxonomy): domain Bacteria; phylum Bacteroidota; class Bacteroidia; order Chitinophagales; family Chitinophagaceae; genus VBAT01. Next base: position 33,743 of record VBAT01000020.1, on the reverse strand, counting down.
ATCCACTTTTCTCCGCTTATCCTAGTTCGCCAGCCTTCCCAAGTATCACCAACTTGTATAATACCACGACCGGCGCTAACGCGCAATGGCCCTCGGAAGCCTGGTCAGGATTGGATCTTTATACCAAGTCCATAATACCGGGATGGAAGCAGTCACTGGTGGCCTCCTCTTTGAAATGGGGGCGTCTTGTAAAAATTCGTTTGCAACCTAGCGGAACAGCGGTGCTCACTGAAAACGGTGTAGATACGATCAGTTATTTCGGAAGTACCAACCGTTTCCGTGACGTAGCAGTTGCTCCGAACGGTAAAGATTTATACGTTGTAATGGACAGATCAACCACCTCTTCAGGACCGAGTGCCGGAAACCCAATTGTGCCAGCGTGTGGAGGTTGCGTACAGAAATATACATTCCTTGGCTATGCTGATAATGGTAGCGGATCAAGTACCATCCCAAATACGATCAAGATCGCCTCTGGTCTAAACAATCAATGTGAGAATGCAAATACGATAGTGATCAACTCAGCTAATAATAATTTGAATATCTGGGTACCTATTACGGATACAAACAGCAACGTGATAGCAGAAATTTATTCTACAGTTAACCTGGATACGATCCGAACATCGATGTACCACAACGTAGGAACCGTTCGTGAAGACGGTGGACATCGCCTCTATGCCGATCGCAATATCACGATCACTCCACAAACTCAACCGGTAAGCCCGGTAAAGATCCGGCTGTATCTTACTACTGCGGAATTCACTGCGCTGAATTCAGCCCTGAACTCACAAGGTGTGGGAAGTGGTATCGGTGGTAGCATAAACAATGTCGGTATTTTCAAAAACAGCAACAACACCTGCGTAAGCTCGCTGTCAGGTGGAACAGCAACTGCGGTCACTACCAACGTAAAAGTGACTCACGGTACGCTCGGATATGTACTGCAAGCCAATTCACTCTCTTCGTTTTCTACATTCTATTTTGCCAACTCATTGCTCACTACGTTACCTGTTCAACTGTTAGCATTTACCGGCAACCTTGTTGACAATGCTACTTTGCTGAACTGGTCAACCAGCAGTGAAATAAATACAGCCAACTTTATTGTTGAAAGAAGTGAAGATGGAAACAACTTTAGCAGTATCGGAACCGTAGCCGCTGCAGGCAACAGCAATAGCCCGCTTAGTTATTCTTACACCGACAACGACGTTCTCACCCTGTCATCATCGGTTATTTATTACAGGTTGAAAATAGTCGATAAAGATGGCAATTTTGTTTATTCAAAAATCGTAACTATATCATTAGCTGATGTAACGGCAAAAGTAATTGTGTTCCCGAACCCTACAACTGATAAAACAAACATCACAGTTGGTGCGGTAACAGATGGCCAGGTACACTGGAGGATCATCGACAATGCCGGCCACACAGTGATGGAAAGTACGGTGCAGGTGAAAAAAGGTAGAAATAATATCCCGGTCAACTTAGCCAAACTTTCTGCAGGCATTTATCACCTGACTGTTTTAGGTGCAGGTGTAGACAAGCAGGTTAAGATCCAGAAATATTAATTGTCAATATCAATAAGTTATGATCCCGTCTCGCCCCAGGTGAGACGGGATTTTTTTTTCCGTCGGCTAGCGGAGAGGATAGTAATCTACCTAAGCCGGCATACCGTTTATTCACTATTTCCAGGAGCGTTTTTTACAAAAAACCGGCAAGAATGGGCCAGGTCATAAGGATTTGATTTAAATTTTTTTTAATTTGACATTAATCAATCCTAGATTCAATGAAAAAGCCAATCTACCTTTTGCTGCTGCTTGCCACCTTTACGGCCTCAGCACAATTCGAAACTTTTTCCAAGCGCACAGTGATATCGGGTCTGAATAAAGCCTGGGAAGTTGTTTATGGCCCAAATGATTCATTGTGGGTAACGGAGAACGCCGCTTACCTCATTTCAAGGGTAAATGTTGCAAACGGGGCCAAGACCGTATTGGTCGACCTGCGTGCAACAGACCTTACCATCAATTTTACCAGCGCGGGTCAACAACCACAGGGAGGTTTGATGGGGCTGGCGCTGCATCCAAATCTTTATTCATCGGATCCTGTCGTGAGAAATGCGAAGCCGTGGGTATACGCGGTGTATGTCTATGAACGAAACAGTTGTCCCGGAACCAATACTTCCTGCATTTTTACAAGCAAGATCGTCAGGTTCGATTATCATGGTAACACACTATCCAACCCGGTCATTGTGCTGGATAATATCCCCGGAAGCTCCGACCACAATTCAGGCCGCCTTGTTATCGGGCCTACAATAGAATCCGGATCGGATGCGGCGCATACCCAATACCGATTATATTATACGATCGGAGATATGGGTGCCGGACAATTTTTAAATACAACTCGCACTGAGAATGCGCAAAACGTGGATGTAATGGAGGGAAAAGTATTGCGCATTAATACAGAATCCGATGGGGATGCCGGTTTGGGTGCCTGGGTACCGAACGATAATCCTTTTTATAACGGCGGAACCATTACGCCACGTGATTATGTTTATTCAATGGGCCATCGCAATCCGCAGGGACTTGCGTGGGGATCGATAGGTGGCACTCCCATGTTGTTTAGCTCCGAACAACAGGATAGAAGTGATGATGAGATCAACGTGATACAGGCCGGTGGGAATTATGGATGGGATAAAGTAACCGGTTATTGCGATGGAAATGTGAACGGATTTAAGATCGGCCAGACGACCAATCCCAATGAACAGGCCTTTTGTTCCGCAACACCTTCGTACGTAGATCCTATTTATTCAACCTTCACGGAAACTGCAGGTAACATGGGTGCACTGTATGCCCAATCAGACAATAACCTGTGGCCTACCATTGCCAGTTCTTCTATTGCTTTTTATGGACAGAATAAAATACCTGGCTGGCATGAATCTGTTTTGGTGTCGTCTTTAAAACAGGATAAAGTATACAGGCTAAAACCAAATGCAGCTGGCACGGATGTGCTCACTTTGCCAAACGGTAAAGATACCATGTCCTATTTCCGGGGCGATGGTAACCGTATACGCCGGATAATGATACACCCAAGCGGATTAAAATTCTATGTCGCGAGAGACGCCGGGTCTATCATGGAATACACATATACAGGTGTTACACTACCTACTTATATTACGAGCTTTGAAGGCAAATTGATCGGCAGCGGAGTCGTTGAGTTGACATGGGAAGCCGAAACGGACGCGCTGCATGACCATTTTGAAATCGAAAGATCTTCTGATGGAAATAGTTTTAGCAGCCTTGGAAAAAATACGGCGCCTCCTTTCAAATTTATTGACCAGGGAGTAAAACCAGGAACCAACTATTACCGGATCAAACAGGTAGATAAGAACGGTAAGGAGATCTATAGTAAAACAATAAAGATCGTATACGATCCTTCGAAAGCAATCATCACCGTGTTCCCCAACCCGGCTTCAGACCACTTTACGGTCAGGATATCGGCAGGTGAAAAGACACAGCTGAAAATAAATTTATCCGATGTAGAAGGCAGGATCGTGTATAAACGTTCTGGTAATTTTGAACCAGGCACCAGTGATATAAAAATAGATATGCAGAAAATGGGTGGACAGGTCTATGTTTTACAGATCATCAATGGTAACAACGAGATCCTGATGACTCAAAGGATCCTGAAAATTCAATAATCTTAAAACAGTGTAGTGGCTTTATAAAGATGCCTTCTCCCCGGGGAAGGCATCGTCTTTACATTCAATTCAAGTTATCTTTGCAGAATGTACACGCTGAAAAAATCGTTGGGGCAGCATTTCCTGAAGGATGAAAACATCTGCCGCAAGATTGTCGATGCGCTGCAACAACATCCTTTTTCGCAATTGATTGAAGTAGGTCCCGGCGGAGGAGCGTTGACAAAATACCTGGTACAACTGAAAGAAATTGATTTTAGGGCTGTGGAGCTGGATGAAGAGAAAGTAGAGTATTTGCTAAAGACTTACCCGGGTCTTAAAGACAAGCTCATCCACCGGAGTTTTTTGGATATTGAAAAACCGTTTGCAGGAAAATTTACTGTTGTTGGCAACTTTCCCTATAATATCTCCACGCAGATACTTTTTAAGATACTGGAATGGAGGGACGAAGTAGAATGTATGATCGGCATGTTCCAGAAAGAAGTGGCACAACGTATCGCTGCTAAAGAGGGGAACAAAATTTATGGCGTTACCAGTGTCCTTGTACAGGCATTCTTCAGCGTGGAATATTTATTTGATGTAGCGGAGAAAAGCTTTAATCCCCCGCCAAAAGTAAAAAGCGGTGTGATACGGCTATTGCCAAAAAAAGAGAAGCTGTTTATGAAGACTGAAAAGGATTTTTTCCTGCTGGTAAAAACAGCTTTTAACCAGCGCCGCAAAACATTACGCAACGCGGTGAGAGGATTGTTTACTGAAGAAACACTGGCTGAAGGGATATTTGATAAAAGGGCCGAACAGTTAAGTGTAAAGCAGTTTGCCGAATTAACTTTTAAAATGAAATGAGAAAGGTTATTATCACGGGAAGGTCGCATAACTACCTTCCTGAACAATTGAGCGCAAGAGGATACGAGGTCATTAACAATCCTGCTATCACTTACGATGAGCTTCTTAAGATCATCCCTGAAGCTGAAGGGTTGATTGTTACGACGCGGATCAAAATTGATAAAGTAATGCTGGAACAGGCAGGCCGGTTGAAATGGATAGGGAGGCTGGGTAGCGGTATGGAACTAATAGATGTGCCATATGCTGAAAGCAAAGGAATAAAATGTGTAAGCAGCCCCGAAGGAAATCGCCTGGCTGTTGCTGAACACACACTGGGCTTATTGTTGAATCTTATGAACAGGATCGATCTTTCGTTCAGGGAGATAAAGGATGGCAAATGGCAAAGAGAACAGAACCGCGGCACCGAGTTAACGGGTAAAACTGTTGGGATCATTGGTTTTGGAAATACAGGAAGCGCTTTTGCCAAACTGTTGAAATCGTTTGACGTCACCATTCTTGCCTATGATAAATATAAATTTGGTTTTGCATCCGGGTACATCAAAGAAGCGAGCCCCGAACAAATAGCCCGTTACGCGGATGTAATAAGCCTGCATGTGCCGCTTACCGATGAGACCTTTCATTTAGCTAATACTACATTTTTTAATTCGTTACAGAACAGGCCATTCTTTTTAAATACATCCCGTGGCAAAGTGGTAAGCAATGCAGCTGTGATAGATGCTATCAGGGATAAAAAGATAACCGGCGCCGCACTCGATGTTTTGGAAAACGAAAAGTTGGACTCCTATTCCGCCCAGGAAAAGCAACAACTGGAATGGTTACTTGAACAACCTAATGTCATCATTACACCACATATCGCTGGTTACAGCCATGAAGCAACTTATAAGATGGCTAAAGTTTTAACCGATAAACTATTCGAAGAAAAAAAATAGCGCCATTGATTCAATAGCGCTATTTCTTTTTAATTATCTCCAGTGACCTTTTCGCCAGTACCACCCACCGTTTCTGGATTCCCAACTTCCGCTGATCCATACTCGTGTCGTTGGTCTTGCCCAATGTCCTTCTCTCCAGTAGTAACGTCCGTTTCGTACCCTCCAATCTCCATCGATCCATACATAACCAGGACCGGGAGCTTCAGTTCTTACATAATACGGAGTTTCAGGTCGGCTGCTTACCACAACCTCACTGGGACCACTGCATGAGCTGAAGAAAATCATCACGCCGACTACTATAGATCCCAGGAACATGTGTCTTTTCATAATAGTGCCATTTTAGATTAATCAATAGTGTTCATAGCGGCCAGGGTAAAATTTCCAATAATTATGCCACCGGAAAACACGTTCAGCATCAATTTCTTGGCTGGGTTTAAGGGGGATAGTTTTGGACAAATCAGAATTAGTTTGTTATCTTTGCATGAATAAATGCAACGCTTCAGTAACTCTCTGAGGCGTTGTTATTTTTTTCATTTTTACCAAAGGAGGGATTATGAGCAACCTTCAATACGTGACTAAAGAAACTCTGGAACAAATGAAATCAGAGTTGCAAAGAATGAAGGGAATAGATCGTCCGGCAGCCAGCCGGGCTATCGCGGAAGCACGGGAAAAAGGTGATCTGAAAGAGAATGCGGAGTACGATGCCGCTAAGGAAGCCCAAGGTCTGCTGGAAGCAAAAATAGCGGCGCTTGAAGGATCGCTTGCTACTATCAGGGTGTTGGATGAATCTAATATCGACACCAGTAAAGTATCTATTCTTACAAAGGTCACGTTGACAAACTTCAACACAAAGAAACAGGTGACCTACCAGATTGTCAGCGAAAAAGAAGCTGATCTCAAAGCAGGCAAAATATCAGTCACTTCCCCGATCGGTAGAGGAATTTTGGGAAAACAGGTAGGGGATACCGCTGAAGTAAATGCACCGGCCGGTGTTATTCAATTCAGGATCGAGAAAATAACGGCTTGATCGCCGGGCTATATTATATATTGTGTTGCTCTTCTAAAAAAGGAGCAATTTTTTTTTAGCGGCCTGATAGCCCACAGAGAGCCTCAGAGGATAGGAGAGCCACAGAGTTATTTTCATATCATCCAACTCCTCTGCGGTTCTCGGCCTATTCTCCGTGGCTCTCTGTGGCCTTTTAGCTGATGGTTTACAGGGGACCATGGAGAATCGCAGAGGTGGTTACTAAATAGCAAATACTTGTTATCAGCATCTGGCATCCAGCTTATCTCCTAAAATGATAACTTGCTAAAGGTGTAAATTACGCTTTCATCAAAAAATTTTCCATAACCAGGATCTAGTGGTATGACAATATTTTCAAAGATCATAGCGGGTGATATCCCTTCTTATAAGATAGCGGAAAACGAAAAGTTTTTTGCCTTTCTCGACATTTTTCCTTTGCGGGAAGGACACACCCTCGTTGTCCCCAAGAATGAAACTGATAATCTGTTTGATCTTCCTGAAGATTACCTAAAGGAAATACTTGTTTTCGCAAGACCGATAGCAAAGGCTATTGAAAGATCATTTGACTGCGATCGTTGTGGTATTAGTGTTATCGGCCTGGAAGTGCCTCATGCGCATATTCATCTTATCCCGATCAATTCTTCCAATGACCTGAATTTTACGCAGGCAAAACCGAAGGCGGCTGATGACTTATTAAAAAAAGTACAACAGAAAATTCTTGGAAATTTAGTGTGGTGAGTGGTTCACCATTGACCACCCACGAGTTTAATGACTTACGATCCTGGCGGGGTGTTTCAGTACAAATGATTCCCATCCGTTTTTCTTTTTTGACCCAGTCTTTTTAACTGTCACAGGTCCTATAACCAGTTTGCACTGGAAGTGATGACAAATCGCGACAGCCAAAGCATCGGTTGCATCCAGGTGTTTCGGTCTTTCTTTTAGCGACAGGATATGTTGCAGCATTTTCCAAACCTGTTCCTTATCTGCATTACCATTTCCCGTTATAGACTGCTTGATCTTTCTTGGTGAATATTCGGTCACAGGCAATCCAGCATTAATAGCGGCAGCGATTGCTACTCCCTGTGCCCGTCCAAGCTTGAGCATGCTTTGTACATTTTTCCCGAAAAAAGGCGCCTCGATAGCAAACTCATGCGGGTTGTATTTTTTTATGAGAGTAATGACCTGGTGATGGATCATTTGGAGCCGTTCATAATTATCTTTTTTGCCGGATAATTTCAATACACTCATTTCGATCAGTTGCATCGAGTTGCCATTAACGGCGATAATGCCATGTCCCATCACAAGCGTACCGGGATCAATACCGAGGATTATTTTAGTGGGCTTTTGCAAAGGGACTTATTTTTACACGATATATGAAGATTAACAAAAGTATCAAAATCTTTATCAACTATTTTTTAGGTCCAATATTGTTTGCCTGGTTATCCTATTCAATTTATCAACAGATCAAACACCAGCCTGACCTTGAAAATTCGTGGCAGATGATACGTACATCTTTTGGCAGCCCGAAAGTGCTGCTTCTCGGCGCCACGTTTCTATTGATGATAGTCAATTGGGGACTCGAAGCTTTTAAATGGAAAATGGCAATTCAAAAGGTACAGCAGGTTAGTTATCTCACGGCTTTTAAAGCGATCCTTTCCGGCACTTCTTTTTCGGTCACGACACCCAACCGTGTAGGTGAATACCTGGGACGCTTATTATATATGCATGAAGGAAACAGGCTAAAGGCGATCTCGCTGACCATCGCCGGAAGCATGAGCCAGTTGTTGGTTACCCTTCTTATGGGACTTACCGGTTTTTTTGTGCTCCGGGAGCCAATAACCAATGGCCATATCCTGGGCGGAGCATGGATACAGGCCATTGTCTATGGTGTATCGGCTGTCCTGCTTGTTTTAACAGTATTTTATTTGAGGCTATCCTGGATAATCAGGTGGATAGACCGGCTCCCGAGGCTGAGAAATTATGCCTGGTTACTTAAGGGTTTGGAAGACTTTAATGCAACGTTGCTCTTACAGATATTGTCTTTATCACTGGTAAGATTTTTTGTGTTTTTGACACAATATTTCCTTTTATTTCGTTTATTTAATGTCGATGTTTCGTGGTGGCAGGGATGCTGGGCAGTGAGTGTTTCTTTCCTGGTAATGGCCGTACTTCCCACCATTGCCTTATTTACTGACCTGAGTCTTAAAGGCAAAATCAGCCTGCAACTGCTCGGGTTGTTTAGTGGGAACAGCCTGGGTATCTGGGCGACATCTGTAACGATCTGGTTTATCAACCTGATAATTCCCGCCCTGGCGGGTAGTTTATTAATTTTGGGGATAAAAAGAATTTTTAAGAACAATAATGATGAAAAGATTTAAACTGATCGGGTTGTCCTTGCTGGCGTTAATGGCTTTTACCAAGAAAACACAAACGCCTTTCACCGAAGAATGTACCATTAAGAATGTGGCTTTCAGCGCCGGGGAAAAAGTTTCTTATACGGTATACTATAATGTTACCGGCCTTTATTTCAAAGCGGGGGAAGCTACTTTCACCAATACACTTGAAACATTGAACAACCGTCCGGTTTATCATATCGTGGGTGAGGGCGCCACTACCTCTTCATATGATTGGGTATATAAAGTAAGGGATAAATACGAGACCTATATCGATACAACTACTATGCAGGCATTGAAGTTTGTGCGCAATGTGAACGAGGGCGGCTTTAAAAAATATCAAAATGTCACTTTTAATAAAACAGCCAACACAGCTGTAACTAATGATGGGGTTTTCAAGGTGCCGCCCTGTGTGCAGGATGTCGTTAGTTCCGTATTCTATGCACGTAATATCGATTTTGCCAAATTGAATCCTGAAGACAAGATCGCTTTTTCGATGTTCCTCGACAACGAGGTCTATAATATGTATATCCGCTACCTGGGAAAAGAAACGATCAAAACCCAGTATGGGAAGTTCAATACTATTAAGTTTAAGCCGCTGTTAATTAAAGGAACCATCTTTGAAGGCGGTGAAAAAATGACCGTGTGGGTCACCGATGACGCCAATCATATCCCCGTACGTATCGAGAGTCCTATCGTAGTGGGAAAAGTAAAGATCGATATGATGGGTTATGAGAATATCCGCCACCCGCTGACCTCGCTTATCAGGAGAAGGTGATAAGATGCGCCATCTAGTCGGCTTAGTCTTCGTTGCCCCGCACAATTGCGGGGTGAACTATTTAAATATCCGCAAGTTTAAAAAACTCTTTTGGCCGAATGCCTCTTTCTGTTTGCTGGAGACTACAGCATTCATACTGCCGGTCATGTTCGAAGAAAAGTACATAGCCATTCTCAGATGCTTCCTTTAGAAATGATTTTTTTTCATTGAGCGTGGTTAATGGGAACATATCATACGCCATCACGTAAGGGATAGGAATATGTCCCTGCGAAGGCAACAGGTCGGCCATGTAGACGACCGTCTTTTCTTTGTACCGGATGGCAGGTAGCATCATTGAATCTGTATGACCGTTTACAAACATTACGTCAAAGCCATCTGCAAAAGAAACCCGGCTTAATTTATCTCCATTCAAACTCCTGCCCTTCGAATCATGGTTAATAAATTTTAGCTGGCCCGATTGCTCTATTGGTAAAATATTTTCTTTGAGGAATGAAGCCTTCTCCCTATCGTTTGGGTGGATAGCCCAGTTCCAGTGAGATTCATTGCTCCAGTATGTGGCGTTTTTAAAAGCTGGTACCAGCTTGTCACCTTCCTTCACAATACTTCCCCCACAATGATCGAAATGCAGGTGGGTCAAAAACACATCTGTGACGTCATCGCGGTGAAAGCCGTGTTTTGACAAAGATTTATCCAGCGTATCATCCCCATGTAAATAATAATAACTGAAAAATTTTGCATCCTGTTTGTTGCCCATACCATTGTCTACCAGGATCAGCCTTTTGCCGTCCTCTATCAATAAACATCGAAGTGCCCAACTACACATATTGTTTTCATCAGGCGGGTTAATGGTCTTCCACATGCTTTTGGGAACCACTCCAAACATGGCTCCGCCATCGAGTTTGAAATATCCGGTATTGATCGTGTAAAGGTTCATGGTTTCTTTTTTGTTTTCGATTTCGCGGGCGCAGGTATGGTGTCTGGCATATTTCTTCCCGGGACCAGTCCTGGGGGCGGCTCAGGTGTCTCTTCTTTGGTTCCCTCGGTGTCAATCTTCATTGTAGATGTTTCCTCTTTGTTTTTCTCAGCTTCGTGCCTTTTTCTCGCCCTCTCGGTCATTTTGACCATATTTTGAACCACCAGCAGTGAAATTTTATTGTCAGAGTGTACAGGGGTTACTTTAAATCCTTTTTTCTTCAGCAATTCGATGACACCTTGTGCTCCGCCGAGATGACCAGCCCCGATTGCAAAAAAGGAAGGCTGCTCCTTCGCATGTTTTTCGATCGAATCGGACATGGTCCTGTTCCTGTTGTCAAAAACGATGGTCCTGTAGGTCGGGTTGATGTGCTGGATGCTCCAATTGATGCTATCCATTTTTTCATCCACATAATATTGTCTTAGCCTGTCTGTCAGCACTCCTTCCTCGTCCAGGCTCAGGGCGGTGTCACGCAAACGAGCCTCAATGATATCGTAGAGCATATTGAATTGCAGCCGGTAGGTTTCCAGTCCTCCTGTCTTTTTTCCCAGGGAAGCGGCATGACCTGCCAGCATCATATCCGGTACGCTTACACCTTCATCTTTTTGGTACAATGGAGCCTGCAGTTGCTGGCTGAATTGGACAAACTGGTCCGTGCTGTCGTAGTCGAGATGCACATTATACTGCTTGTTGATTTTGTCGATAAACCGCTTCCAGCTGTCCGTTTTTTGAAGTGAATCCATCCATTTTAGTTTTTCCCTGAAGAATGTCAACATGCCTGTGTCACCAAAAAGGGATTGATGAAGAAAATCTACCTCGTTATAAAAAACAGAAGTATGCTGGATAGCGTCATATACGGAATCGGAATAAATGATGAATTTCTTCTGAGGCAGGTGTATGGTGCCGAATAAATAAGAAGGTCCATTCAGTCCCCTGCCTTCGATCCTCCATAGCAGGGAATTGTTGTTGGTATGCTGTGCGAAAGAAAACAAGCCAAGGCAAAGACTGGTGATCAATAAAAATTGTTTCATAGTGCCGGGTTTAAATCAGGCGTTTTTTGTTTCAGCTAAACGCGTATAGAAAAGTAATAATAATCCAATAATAAAAAACACCATCAGCGCGAGCACCGAGCTCCTTTGTGAACCAGTCAGTTCGTTTATAAATCCGAAGCTGAACATACCAATTACAATGGCGATCTTTTCGGTGACATCATAAAAACTGAAGAATGAAGCGGTGTCTTTGGTCACAGGCATCAGCTTGGAATAAGTGGAGCGGCTCAGCGATTGGATGCCTCCCATCACAAAACCTACCACGACTGCCAGCGCATAGAACTGGTAAATACCACCTACCGGTAAAAGATAGCCGATTATACAGACAACTATCCATACCGCTACGCAGCACATTATCGCTTTCATGTTGCCGATCCTTTTCGATAGTCCTGAGATTACGTATGCTCCGGGAATGGCAATCAGCTGGATGATCAATATCGCGATGATAAGATTGGTAGTTGGTATTTGGAGCTCACTTTTCCCATATAGTGTGGCGGCCAGCATCACCGTCTGCACTCCCATATTGTAAAAGAAAAATGCAAACAGGAATCTTTTAAGAAGGGTAAGATGCTTTAGCTGGTTCCAGACTTTTTGCAATTCCCTGTAACCCTTTGAAAGAATGTGATGCTGCATATCGCCGGTACCAGCGGGAGCTGACTTCGGCAGGCGGCCTAATGCAAACTGTCCGAATCCCCACCACCAGATGCCTACCAGTAAAAAAGAATACCGTGATCCATCACCTTCGGTAAAGCCGAACAAATCATGTTTCAACACCAGTACAAAGCAGATTATTTGTAAGATGACGCTCCCGATATAGCCATAAGTAAATCCTTTGGCACTTACCCGGTCCCTGTCTTCGGGTGCGGCTATTTCCGGCAGGTAAGAATTGTAATACACTACGCTGGCCCAATAGCCCACGCAGGCTATGATCATACAGATGACGCCAATTGCGAGACTATTCTTGCCAGTGAAAAAAAACAGGCAGGCGCAGGCAATGCTCCCGATCGTGAGAAAGAAATTGAGAAAAGATTTTTTGTTGCCTTTATAATCGGCTATTGAAGAAAGCAATGGTGAGATGATGGCTACGATAAGCATAGCAAATGCCAGCGCATAATTGTACAGGGCTGTATTGACAAATTCCCTTCCCAGGAAATGGACCTTATCGGCGAGGGTGGCTTTGTCGTCATCTCCTGTGATCGCTTCATAGTACGCCGGGAAAATAGTGGAAGTAATTACGAGGTTGTACACTGAGTTGGCCCAGTCATACATTGCCCATCCATTGATTACTTTTTTGGAAGCTGTCTGCATAAAAAAAGGTTAATGCATAAATGTTGATTAGCTAGGGCTAAAGCCCAAGACCTATGAGGCTTACCGCTACGTGCTGAGGCTAGTTTAGTCACGCTAAGCCTCATAGGTCTTATGCGCTAAGTTCCCTATTTTAGCCAAGATAATAACTCGGGATCCTAGGGTTGGCCTTTTATGACGCCGGTCAGCAACAATACCAACAGTATGATGCCGGCAATGATCCTGTACCACCCAAATATTTTAAAGCCATAGACTTTCAGGTAGTTGATAAAAAACCGGATCGCGATGATCGCTACAACGAGGGCCATAACATTGCCGATGATAAAGGCAATTGTATTATCTCTTGATTCCAGGATGATATCATAGCCTTTCTTTAATTCTCCGTTGTGATGCCAGTTTTTCAGGAATACCGAGTAAGCAGTAGCGGCAAACATGGTCGGTACGGCGAGGAAAAAAGAAAATTCGGCAGCGAGATTGCGGGTGAACTTTTGAGACATACCACCAATGATGGAAGCAGCGCTGCGGCTTACTCCCGGAATCATGGCAATACATTGCCACAGACCGATAATAAATGCATTAAGATAACTGATCTTCTCATCCGATTGAATGGTTGGGCGGTTAAAGAGTCTGTCGATAAATAATAAAACGACACCACCCGCCAGCATAGAGATAGCAACTGTCATCGGGCTTTCCAGCATCTTATCA
>VBAT01000020.1:18604-20018 GCA_005884665.1 Bacteroidota bacterium | reverse complement strand
ATAACACCTACGATCAGCTTTGCATAGAACTGCCAGCGGGCGAAATTGACAAACTTGCGCCAGTACAACAGCACTACTGCAAGTATGGCCCCGAACTGGATAGCCACCTCAAATAACTTGGTGAACTCATCTTTTTCAATACCCAGCAAAGAACTGGTGATGATCATATGGCCGGTAGAAGAGACTGGGAGGAACTCGGTTAGACCTTCTACGATGGCTATTATAAATGCTTCGACTATACCCATATTCAGTTGGTTTTTCTTTACTACGGCCTCTCTCCCGGCTCACTCTCCTTGCTTCTCCCGCTTTCAGCGGGATCGCAATGACGGGAGAGAGAGTAGGCAGCATCCAGGTCGCTACGCTACGCTCACTGATAAAAAGAGTGACTATAATGCTGCAACATAATAAATAAAAAAGCGATGAAAGAATCATCGCTCAATTTTTTATACAGGGAAAGAAGTTATCCTTTGGGTTTCCTGAAAATAGCAAAGATCTCTATCACGAGACCAACCAGGATCAGGATGGGAGCAACAGTGATCCGCTGTTTGCTATAAACTTCATCTGCCGAAAAAACATTGGGATCGGTACTGGCGCCGCCTGACATCAGGAACATGCCGATAGCTATCACCGCTATACCTATCGCCATCCAGAGATAGTTCTCCTTTGAAAAGAATGATGTTGATACGGGCGGTGTTGTATTCTTTATTTCAGCCATGTTTTTGCTTTAAATTTGAAGGCGCAAGATAGTTGAAAAAGCACGAATTCCGAAAGAACGAAATCCGAAAGAGCCTTCTTAGAACTTCCGTTTCCTGTTGATCCCAACAGCCATCGGGATTCGTGCTTCGACATTCTTATTTCGGATTTTCTCTCAATACAGGTCATCCAGCTTCATCTTCAGGTATTTTATCACGCTTCGGTGGGTGCTGAACAGCGTGATACAGATGCCCAGGACGATCAGTACTACAAAGAGCAGGACCAGGGTTGTATTATCGTGAAGCACTTTTACCCCGGGGATATAATTCTCGGCCACGAGGATCAGCAGGAACACAGCAACGATCGCTATTAACCCGCTGACGGCACCGTTGATAATTGCCCTGCTATTCATTGGCCGGGCAATGAACCAGCGTGTGGCTCCCACCATCTGCATGGTTTTAATAAGGAAGCGGTTGCTGAACATAGCCAGTTTGATAGTATTGTCTATCAATATTATTACCACCACGGAAAGGATGATGGCAACGATCAGTAAGCCGATACTGATCTTGCGGATATTATTGTTCAATTCACCAACCAGTGCCTTGGGATAGGATACATCGGTGACAAAAGTCTGCTGCTGCAGGTCATTTTGAATGGAAGTGAGCGAATCGACGTTCATGTATTGGGCCTTGACCTTAAACGCAATGCTGCTGGGCAGGGG
>VBAT01000020.1:0-18572 GCA_005884665.1 Bacteroidota bacterium | reverse complement strand
CCAATCCTTATTATCGTCACCGATCCAAATTTCTTTCGCCTTTTCTTTATTGATGTACGTGATCTCCCGTATGTAAGGTTTGGTGGAAACATAGGCCATAAGGGCTGCACTGTCGTTGGGACTCAGGTCGCCCCGTAAGTTAGCATGGATCTCCACGTTCTCTTTAAAATGATTACCCAATTTGTTGGCATTGACGATGAGCCAGCCGATAATACCCAACAGGAACAGCACCAGGGTCACCCCGAGGATCGACATGAAGTAAGACGGTTTACCCCGTTTGATAGAGGCAATCTTAGCCATAGTAATGGATTTAGAATTTAATAGGGTCCAAACAAACTACCCGCCCTTGCGGATGAGCTTAAAATTTTTTTATTTCCCAACAACATAATCCGTTTAGACAGGCACAAAAATAACCAATTCAGTTTTACAAATCAGTATTTTTGCCCCTCATTAACGGTTGCAAAAGGTTGATATTGCCATAAGTTGTAAGTTATTTGTTAAAGAAGTGAATGGTCTCCCGATAGCTATCGGGAGGTGAACAGCCCACTCACTACTGACCCGACCATTGATCACTACATGCCACCGTGCAGGTGGAAATTCAAAAATATAAACAGGTTGTAAATAATGAGCGAAACAGGTAATAAGAGTGCTTCTGATAATTCCACGCAAGGCGCCGGTGGAGCGGAATATAATTTCAGGGAGATCGAAAAGAAATGGCAGGAATGGTGGAAAGAGAACAAAGTTTATAAGGTATCAAACGAATCCCCGAAGCCGAAATGCTACGTGCTCGATATGTTCCCTTACCCGAGTGGGGTGGGCTTGCATGTAGGTCATCCACTGGGATATATAGCTTCCGATATATACAGCCGCTTTAAACGTTTGAAAGGGTTTAATGTATTGCACCCAATGGGATATGATGCATTTGGATTACCTGCAGAACAGTATGCACTGGACCATGGCATTCACCCTGCTGTTTCTACAGCTGCCAATATCAAAAACTTCCGCAGCCAGCTGGACAAGATCGGGTTTTGCTTCGACTGGGACAGGGAAGTGAATACATCCAAACCTGAATTTTATAAATGGACACAATGGATCTTTCTCCAATTGTTTGAGTCCTTCTTTAATCGTCAAACGCGGAAAGCTGAACCTATCAAAAACCTGGTAGCCGCATTCGAAAAAGAAGGCAATAAAGATCATCCGTTACCGGACTCGAAATTCGTCCCGATAGCCATCGGGATTAAAGATGCGGATTTCGAGTTGGCGTCTTCGGGTTTCTCAGCCCAACAGTGGAAAAGTTTTAGCGAAAGGACTCAACAGGATATCCTGATGGAATATCGCCTGGCCTATTGTGGTGTCGGTGAAGTGAACTGGTGCGAAGCGTTAGGTACTGTGCTGGCCAATGATGAAGTTATCAATGGCCTCAGTGAACGCGGTGGTCATCCCGTGGTAAAGAAAAAACTGCGTCAATGGTACCTGCGCATTACAGAATATGCCGATCGCCTGCTCGAGAGCCTGCAGCAAGTGGATTTTAGTGAAGCGATGAAGGAGATGCAGGGTAACTGGATCGGGAAGAGTAGCGGGGCTGAAATTGATTTTGATATCGAGTTCGGTGAGCGGGAAGAAACAGGGCGTAGCGACTGCAATAAACTTCGAGTCTACACCACGCGGCCCGATACGATCTTTGGAGTCGATTTCATGGTCATCGCCCCTGAGCATGAATTGATAAATGAAATAATAACCGACACACAGAGAAAAGTGGTTGATGAATATATCGTTTATGTAAACAGTCGTAACGAACGGGAAAGAATGGCGGAAAAAAAGATAAGCGGTGTGTTTACAGGCTCATATGCCATTCATCCTTTTAATCACAGGCGAATCCCTATCTGGATCAGTGAATACGTGCTGGCCGGGTATGGTACCGGGGCTATCATGGCCGTGCCTTGTGGCGATGAGCGTGATCATAAGTTTGCAAAGCATTTTGGAATACCTATTACCAATATAATCGGCTCCCACTACAATGGTGAAGAAGCCAATCCTACAAAAGATGCCATACTTGAGAACAGCGATTTTCTCAATGGCATAGTGATGAGAGATGCAATCGAAGTAGCGATAAAAAAAATTGAGGAAAATGGAATTGGGGTAAGGAAAGTAAATTTTAAAATGCGAGATGCGGCCTTTAGCCGTCAACGTTATTGGGGAGAACCTTTTCCAATTACCTGGAAAGATGGTATCGCTTATCCTTTAGATGAAAAAGAACTGCCCTTGGTCCTGCCGCATGTAGACAGCTACAAACCCGGCCCCGAAGGCGAAGGACCTTTGGCTAACATTAAAGACTGGGTCAACCAGTTTGAGTCCAAAATCCCCCCTTCGGGGGGTGGGGGGGCTGGAGCGCTTGAAACCAATACAATGCCCGGTTATGCCGGTAGCAGCTGGTATTTTCTCCGTTATATGGACCCTCAAAATGATGGAGAGTTTTGCAGCCGCAAAGCTTCGGATTACTGGGGACAGGTTGACCTGTACATTGGGGGAACGGAACATGCAGTAGGTCATTTATTGTACAGCCGCATGTGGACAAAGTTCTTGTATGACAGGGGCTGGGTCGGTCATGACGAGCCATACCGAAGACTGGTGAACCAGGGAATGATACAGGGCTCTTCGAGGTTTGTTTACAGGATACATGGCACCAACAAATTTGTATCGTCTGGTTTGAAAGAACAGTACCAGGTTGATCCCCTGCATGTGGATGTAAATATTGTTGATGGGTTTGAACTGGATATAGAACTGTTCAAACAATGGCGCAATGGTGAATATATGGATGCACAATTCATTTTGGAAGATGGTAAATATATCTGTGGCGCTGAAGTAGAGAAAATGTCCAAGTCAAAATTCAATACCGTCAACCCAGATGACCTGGTAATAAAATATGGCGCCGATACATTCCGCATGTATGAAATGTTTTTGGGACCAGTTGAAATGAGCAAACCCTGGGATACCAAAGGAATCGAGGGCGTACACCGCTTTTTAAAGAAATTATGGCGCCTGGCCTCTCCCCCCGCCATTGCGAGCGCAGCGAAGCAACCTGGAGAGGGAGCTTCCGAGGCCGAACTAAAAGTGTTGCATCGTCTCATCAAAAAGATCGAAGAAGATACCGAGCGTTTCAGTTTCAATACGGGAGTCAGCGCTTTTATGATCGCCGTAAATGATCTTACAGATTTGAAATCGCACAAGAAAGATGTCCTTGAACCGTTATTGATACTGCTGGCACCTTATGCACCGCATATTGCAGAAGAGTTGTGGCACCAGTTAGGTAATAACGGGACGATATTAGACGCGGCCTTTCCTAAACTTGAAGAGAAATATCTTGTAGAAAGCAGCAAACAATACCCGGTTTCAATCAACGGTAAGATGCGTACCACGATCGATATGGCCCTGGGCATTCCCGAATCAGAAGTTGAAAAGATAGTGTTGGCAAATGCAGTAGTGCAAAAATGGCTGGAGGGAAAGCCACCGAAGAAGATAATATATAAGGAAGGGAAGATGGTGAATGTAGTAGTGTGATGAACGTGAGACGTAAGAGGTGAGTGGTGAATCGTGAGGCGGAAACACGGATTAACTAATTAACCAATTAACTGATTTACCATGAAATTTACCCTATCCCTGTTATTTATTTTTTGTTCTCTTTCTCTTATAGCCCAACGACGCGGAAAAAGACATGTTGATGGAGACCTCGTTTATCATGCAATAAGGGTCAGACTAACGGTGCCGCCTTACGGCCTTACAAAGATCCAGGCCCTGATCAATGAGACCAAATCGAATGCGGGAGATAACAAAGCCATAAGCAAGAAGGACTACGATGCACTTTCCCTCCGGGAAAAATTTACTTATAACATAATCCATGCAGAAACATACAGCCTTAGTTCCGACGCTGAATCTCACGAGACGGATGAGGACAAAAAGATTTTTGCTTACCTGCCCGATGCTTTTTATCATTATGCCTGGAGCGAAAGACAAACAAAGTTCCTTAGCGCCAATCGTGATTCCGTGATCGCATTCATGAAAGAAAGTATGGGAAGAACAAAAAGAGCCGGTGTTAATTTCAAACAGGCCATGCTGGAGATCAATGCCCGGGAAATGATACCTTTTATTATTGCTACCTACCGCGCAGGTAAAGTCAAAGACCTGGACCTTTTGACCGTTTTGATGCAACTGATGAAGGACAATGAATATGAACCCTTCCTGCTTTCCGGTTCTTATAAAAAACTATATGCCGAAGAAACAAGCTACAAGACCTACCTGAATTACAGCAAGGGTAACGAGGACCTGATCATTAAAAGAGCTACCGAATTTTATAACACCAATAAAAAATAATCCTCACCTACGCTGTCAATTGCGCCCCGCTTTCCCAGGGGCAAGGCAGTTTTAAAGTCAGCAACCAGGATTCTGGGTCGCCAGGCAAGGCTTCCAGGTTTTCACTTAAAAATGTAGAAGCCTCGAAAATTTGGATGAGTGGTTAACCGTTAATCGATAGTATGTCGATTTGACCAGCTATTAAGGATTCTATTTCAATACTTCCCAACACGGCAACAAAGTAAAAATGTTTTTTATATCATACATATGAGAAAGGATAATGATTTTCAATCAAGAAAATTTATAGGCAGGTGGCTAAAGCCTGAATTTGGCTTATTTTCACCGCCCAAACTATTATGCATGGGGAAATTCTATTCTGCGGCCATAGCTTTTTTGGCCCTTTTTTTTGTTTCTGAGGTAAAGGCACAGGATGTCACAGAAAAATCAGTCCAGGACCTTGTCAAAACACACGCAGCACAATTACACATTAGCTCTGCAGACGCAGAGAACGTTGTTATAAACAGCTATTTTATCGATCCAGGCACAGGGATACTTTATTCCTATATCCAACAGATCTGGAATGGTGTCAGGGTTTACAATACGATTATTACTGCAGTATTTAGGAACAATCAACTTTTGTATACTTCCGGCAAGTTTGTAAATGATATTGCCGGCAAAGCAGGCCAACCCGTTCCGTCCATTGCGGCCGACCAGGCGGTGATGCGTTCCGCGGAACATTTGCAATTAGCCAGGCCGGTTAACCTGCAGGTGGTAGACAATAAATTCAGCACGGATAAAAAAATCGTTTTGTCGCCGGCATCTATTGCCAAGCAAAACATAACTGCTGAGCTGTTCTGGTTGACAGATGACGAACTGAAAACAGTAAAACTTGCATGGAATGTAAATATCGATGTCGCCGGTTCGCCGGATTGGTGGAACGTGCGCATCGATGCTATGAATGGATCTTTTATTGAGAAGGACAACTGGACCGTTCATGAAAACATCTCCAACTTCAAAAATAACAACCCTGGCAATTTTACAAACCGGTTTCACCTGTCCCGGCAGGACAACAGGACATTTAGAGGTCTTCTTCCTACCAGCATAACCAACGCCGGTTATTATGTTGTGCGTTTTCCAGGTGAAAGCCCGGCAAGCGGAACAATAGGAGTAGACAATCAGCCCTGGCTGAAGGCGGGAGCCGGCAATAACGCGATCACGAATGGTTGGCATTACGATGGTGTCACCGATTATGATATTACCCGTGGCAATAATGTGTTTGCTTATCTCGATATCAATAACTCGAATAATGCCAGCAGCACCAATTTCCCGGATACTTCATCAACTCCTATACCCTCTCTTACCTTTAATAACCCGCCAACATTTACTAATGAGCCTTCGACTGTACAAAACAGGAAATTCGCACTGGATAATTTGTTTTACTGGAACAACCTGATGCATGATGTAATGTATCAATACGGGTTTAATGAAGTTTCAGGGAATTTCCAGTCCGATAATCTCGGGCGCGGCGGATCAGGTAATGATTTTGTAAGAGCAGAAGCGCAAGATGCATCCGGTACGAACAATGCCAACTTTGCAACCCCTGTCGACGGAAGCAGCGGCCGTATGCAGATGTACCTGTTTTCCCGGGTACCCAGCCTGACTGTAAATACTCCCGCGGTTATTGCAGGAGATTATGCCACTGTTGAAAGTGGGTTCAGCACAGCCAATAAACTGATCAATATAGGCCCGGTAAGCGGGACGCTGGTATATTATAATGATAATGCTGCCGGTACTACTCACGAAGCCTGCGTTATTCCTGCTAATTCTATTGTTGGCAAGATCGCCGTTATTGTAAGAGGAAACTGCAATTTCACCGATAAGGTGAAGAATGCGCAGAATGCCGGAGCTATCGCAGTGGTCATGCTCAATAATGTACCTGGCGATCCTATTATCATGGGAGGTACCGATAATACCATCACGATCCCTGCTGTTATGATCTCGCAGGAAGATGGCAATACCATCACTGCACAGATCAACAACAACGTAACAGTTACCCTGACAGCCGGTGTTAACCGGGATGGCGACCTGGATGCAAGTGTAGTCTGCCACGAATTCGGCCATGGGATTTCAAACCGTCTTACCGGTGGTCGCACCAATGCGAGCTGCCTGCAAAATGCTGAACAGGGCGGTGAAGGATGGAGCGATTTTTTTGCACTGATGATGGTAACCAACTGGTCAACGGCGCAACTGACCGACGGAAATTTGTCCCGCTCAATGGCTACCTATGTACTCGGACAAAACCCCAGTGGTACCGGTCTTCGCACATATCCTTACTCTTACAATATGACGGTGAACCCGCACACTTATACCGATGTCGCGGCAAATCCTGAATCGCATTATATCGGCGAAGTATGGACCTCCGCATTGTGGGATATGACATGGAATATTATTCAGCAGGAGGGAGCGATCGAACCCAATATTTATAATGCTTCCAGTAATGGCGGTAATGCCATCGCACTGAAATTAGTGATGGAAGGATTAAGACTCCAAACCTGCCGTCCGGGGTTCCTCGATGCGAGAAATGCAATACTGGCCGCGGATTCTATTTTATATAACTATAGGCATAAATGTGCGATTTGGAATGCTTTCGCCCGCAGAGGTATGGGATATAGCGCTGTGCAGGGGAATTCGAATAGCGCAACCGACCAGGTAGCTGCTTTTGATGTTCCTTCTTCAGTGACGCTTGCTAAAACAACCACGCCTGCCGTAGTTGACCAGAGCGCACAGGTAACAGTAAATCTTTCTGCTTCCTGTGGATGCCTTGCTCCCGCGAATAACTATGTGATAAGAGATACTATTCCTTCAGGATTTAGTTATGTAAGCAGTACAGGCGGCGGTATATTGAATGGAAATATCGTTACGTTCACTCCGGTGAATTTTACCAATACGCTTGAGACGAAGAATTTTTCTATCACACTGCAACCAACTTCCGGATGTTCGGTTGATACATCTATCAATGACAATCGCGACGGTAACAGTATCGGTGGATTGACACCGGCAGCAGCAGTGGGTTCAACACTTTGGACTGCCAGCAACACCCGCTTCAGCAGCCCGTCCAATTCATGGTTCGCTGCCAACCCGGCTACTACTTCCGATTTCACACTTACATCAAATGCATTTACAGCAGGCAGCCTTTCGGTTCTTGCCATCAAACATTATTATGTATTGGAGAATGCAGTAGATGGAGGCAGGATAGAGATTACAACCGACAATGGTGCCAACTGGATCGATGCCGGTCCTTATATTGTTCAAAATGGGTACAACACCACGACAATCATCGGTTCACCATGGGGTAGCGGTCAGCGCATCTTCAGTGGTGTAAGTTATGGACAGGGCAGCGACCAGTTCATAACTACCATTGTCAACCTTTCATCCTTCAGTGGTCAATCCATAAGGGTACGCTTCCGGATGCAGACCAATGCAACCAATGCCAGCAACTCAACTTACGAGGGATGGTATATAGATGATATCATACACATAAATGGTTGTGGTGGTATAATAAAAGCCGGTTTGTATAATTCTACGGGCACGCTTGTTGACAATACTGTTAATCCCATATTCGTCAGGGGAACTGCGAATGCGGTTGTCACCTTCACAACCCAGCCCAATGATGCGGCTATTTGTGAAAACAATAGTGTAAGCTTTACAGCAGCTGCTACCGGTACTCCTTCTCCGACCTATAAATGGCAGGTAAGTACAGATGGAGGAGGTACATTTAATGATATTCCCGGTCAAACTTCCACAACATTAACCTTCACCGCTACAGCAGCGATGAATGGATATAAGTATCGTTCAGTAGCAACCAATGGACTAACAAGCGCCACATCCAACGTTGTGACCTTAGTAGTTAACCGGCTGGTAACTGTTAGCGCTCATCCAAATAATACGGGAGTATGCGGCGGTACAAATGCCAGCTTCTCAGTCACAGCTACCGGATCCGGCACGCTGACCTATAAATGGCAGGTAAGCACAGACAATGGCGCTACTTATAACGACGTACCGGGTCAGACTTCGGCAACCCTGACCATTGGAGCGACAAACGCGATGAATGGTAATAAATTCCGGAGTGTGATAACAGGCACTTGCGGTTCTGTCACTTCCAATGCAGCCACATTAACGGTAACTACCCAAACTCCTGTAACCATCGTCACTGTTCTTCCTTCGAGGATATGTACCAGTGACTCTGCGATAGCTTTAGTGGCAACACCAGCCGGAGGCACCTGGTCGGGCCCGGGTATATCAGGTGGTAACTTTGTTCCTTCTTCCACAGCGCCGGGCACACATACACTTACGTACACATACACCAATACCAATGGTTGCACGACGATCGCTACAACTATAGCCAAGCTGGAAGATTGCCCCGAAAGGAGATTAACACTGAGCAATAATGCTATTATACTGTTCCCGAACCCGAACAATGGACGGTTCAAGATAAAAATGAACAGTACCCTGTATACTTCGCTTGGTATGAAAGTTTATGCCAGCAATGGCGCCCTGGTGAGGTCACAGCAGATCGCGGGTCTATCGTTCGGCCAGACCACAGATATCACTTTGCTCAACGTTGCCGCCGGAGTTTATATGGTTAAGTTTTATGCCAGCGACGGAACGGAGATGACTTTCAAAGTCGTTATTGGCACCCATTAATAAGGAAATATTTTCTCGTAAAAAGCATCCCGTCATAAAAAAGACTGCATCGGCAACGACGGCCTTTTCAATTGATCTTCTATTGCCTCGCAGTAACGGTTCGCAGAGAGAGATTGCCGTCCGCACAACGAACGTCACCGCCTCGCAGAGTCTTCCGTCTTTGCGAGGGCTGCCGGCAGTTTCTGCAACGCGAAAGTAGCTACCAGCAGACCGACGCAAACTAGACGAAATAGAAACTGAAGATTCTTTTAGACTGCGTCGGCAACGAATACCTATCTCAATTGATCTTCTGTTGCCTCGCAGTGACAAGCTCACGGGGGAGGGCGGGATTTTTCTTTACAGGCGGTAACCAAGTAATATTGCCGGATCGTAATTTCCGGTTTTAAATAGTTGCTATGAGAAATATACTTTTTGCCATTAGCTTTTTCTGTTCGTTATTGGTTTCGGGTCAAACCAATAAAGCATTCTTTTTAACTAATCCCTGTCTTACTCCTGATGGGCAAACTGTTGTCTTCAGTTTCGAAGGCGATCTGTGGAAAGCGGATATCAAAAGCGGCCAGGCCTCGCGGCTGACAGCTATGCAGGGTTATGAGAACAGCCCAAGAGTTTCACCAGATGGCCGGTGGATCGCATTTACCGGCAGGCAGTATGGCAATGCAGATGTATTTGTAGTTCCCATAAACGGAGGGGATGTGAAACAGGTCACATACCATAGTAGTAATGATGATGTAACCAGCTGGAGCTGGGATTCGAAGTATATTTATTTTAACAGCAACCGGATGGGGCAGGTAGCCGGTTACAGGGTTTCAGCTGAAGGCGGCACCCCGGTACGGGTCTTTGGCAACTATTTTTTCCAGTATGACCATAACCTGCTCGAGCATCCTTCTTCCGGTGAAATATTTTTTAACGATACCTGGGAAAGTATTAGCCAGGCGCAGCGCAAAAGATATAAAGGGCCGTTCAACCCCGATATTCAATCTTACAATCCGAAGACAAAGCAATACAAGAAATATACTGATTGGGAAGGAAAGGATTTTGGTACCACCATCGACAGGAATGGAACTATCTATTTCATTTCCGATGAAGCCAATGGCGAGTACAATCTTTATACTTTGGACAACGGGAAGAAAAAAGGCCTTACCAAATTTTCCTCCTCCATCAAAAGCCCTTCGGTCAACGCAAATGGCGGGAAAGTGGTGTTTGAAAAAGATTACCAGTTATGGCTGTATGATGTAAAATCCGATAAAGCCGAGAAGCTCGATATTTCAATCGTTCGTAACAACACGCTCCCCAAGGAAAAAGATTTTGAGGTAAAAGGAAATATAGAAACATTCGATGTTTCCCCGGATGGAAAAAAACTGGCTTTTGTTTCGAGAGGTGAATTGTTTGTAAGCGATGTGGAAGGCAAATTCGTGCAACAGTTGCGCCGCGGTTCAGCAGAAAGAGTGTTGGAAGTAAAATGGCTGGCAGACAATAAGACCTTATTGTTTAATCAAACCCTGGATGGATATACCAATCTGTATACGATCAGGGCTGATAGCAGTCTTTCGCTGAAACAACTCACTCATGATAAAAAAAATAGTCGCTCGATTGTGCTTAATAAAAATCGTAGCAAAGCGATTTACCTGACTGGACGGGATGAAGTAAGATTGCTGGATACAAAAACTGGCGAAAGCAAGACGATCGTAAAAGACGAGATCTGGGCTTTCCAAAACAGCGATCCCGGCTTTTCACCGAATGATGAATATGTGTTGTTTACCGCTTACAGGAGTTTTGAGCAGGATATTTTTGTTTATAATATCAAGGAAAACAAAACGATCAATCTTACAAACAGAGGTATCACGGAAACCGGCCCTATCTGGTCGCCGGATGGCAAATACATTTACTTCACCTCCCAGCGGTTGAAGCCGTCTTATCCATTTGGTATGCCCAATGCAAAAGTATACCGGGTACCTCTTGAAAAACTGGATGAGCCCTATCGTTCGGATAAATACAACGAGCTTTTTAAAGAAGAAAAAAAAGAAGAGAAAAAGGATACTACAAAAAAGACTGCTGCTCCTGATCCCAAACTGATCACGATCGATACAGACAGGATCATGGAAAGATTGGAACAGGTGAGTCCTAATCTCGGCGCCCAGTTCCTTCAATTCGTTTATCAAAAAGGGGAAAAGACGACCGTTCTTTACTCAAGTAATCATGGGGAAGGACGCAATGCGCTTTGGAAAACGGTGATAGAACCGTTTGAAACAAATAAAACAGAGAAGATTACCGGTACAGATGGCGCTTTCGGGTATGGTATTGTTGAAGTAAGCGACAAATTGTATGTTTTGTATAACGGCAACATCAGCAAACTAAATCTCGATGCCAACAAGACGGATGCCATTAGTATCAGTTATACGTTCCGTCGCAACCTGTCAGAAGAGTTTGCACAAATGTTTGATGAAGCCTGGGCCCAGATGGAAGAAGGATACTACGATGAAAAATTTCATGGGCTGGACTGGAAAAAAACAAAAGATTATTATCGCCAGTTTGTTCCTTACCTGAATACGAGAGCTGACCTGCGGGTAATGCTTAACGATATGCTCGGGGAGCTTAATTCATCTCACCAGGGATTCGGCACATTTGGGGACGATGAAAATATAACGCTGCAAAATCAAACAATGGAAACGGGGATCATCTTTGAAGACCAGGATCCTTATAAAGTAAAATACGTCGTTAAACGATCAGCTGCCGATAGAAAAGCAATCGATGTTAAACCTGGCGACGTTTTGATAAAAGTGAACGACGAAGAAGTTGATAAAACAAAGGACAGGAGTTATTATTTCACGGTTCCCTCGAGAGACAGGGAGCTCAGACTGGCATTCCTGAGAAGCGGGCAGGTAGTTAATGTAAAGATCCACCCGCAGGCCACACTATTTACCAATTTGTATGATGAATGGATCGACAACAACCAGAAACGGGTCGACGAAAAAAGTAATGGACGCGTTGCTTACGGTTATATGAAGAACATGGGACAGGGAGAACTGGACCAGTTCATGATCGATATGACGCAGGAGTTGAACAATAAAGACGCATTGATATTTGACCTCCGCTATAATACAGGTGGTAACGTACATGACGAAGTTTTGAAATTCCTTTCACAGCGTTCCTATCTTCAATGGAAGTACAGGGAAGGAAAGATGACAACCCAGTCCAATTTTGCACCAAGCGATAAACCTATTATCCTGCTGGTCAACGAGCAATCATTAAGCGATGCTGAAATGACCTCGCAGGGTTTCAAAGCGCTGAAGCTAGGAAAGATCATTGGCAACGAAACCTATCGCTGGATCATATTTACCAGTGGCATCAGCCTGGTGGATGGTTCTTCAGTACGCATGCCGGCCTGGGGTTGTTATAGCCTCGAGGGTAAAGACCTGGAAGCAACAGGGGTCCATCCCGATATTCTTGTCGTCAATACGTTTGAAGATAAGTTGAATGGACGTGATCTGCAGTTGGATAAAGCTATTGATGAAATCATGAAGGATGTAAAGGCGAGACATTAAAGTTCGAAAAGAACCAAATAGCAAGAACCAAGAACCAAATAAATCCGAATGACCAAACCCGAAAACCGGACATCCCGATCATTCGGGTTTATTATTTAAATTTTAAATATTGGTGCTTATTTGGTTCTTGTCCCGCCAATTGGCGGGATTGGTTCTTGGTTCTTACTTCTTCGTGTTCTTCACAAACCTAATCATAGCAGAACTTCCTTCCGTGCTTTCCAATCTTGCATCATACCGGTTTTCGCCAACCATGACGACCATATAAGAAGTATTGGGAGGAATGGTGCCAAGATTTTCCGCCACCATAGTTAATTCATTGCTGTCATTGAGGTCACCGACTGCCAGCTTTATGGTGTAGGCTTTTTCCGTAAGCCGGATATGCTCGAAAATGAGCCTGTCATTCAGGAAAAGTGAAATAGAGTCCCCGTCTATCTCTGCGTTATCATAAAAACGTAATTCTATCGAGTCGCCAGTCACGGGAATTTCTTTAGTAAATGTTTTCTTGCGGGAAACAAATTTTTCTTCCACTGTCTGGGGCTTTGGGTCTTCGACAGGCGTAACCTGTATTGGTTTTTCTTTTGCTATCACCGGTTCGTCCCGATGAATAGTGACCGGTTTGGGCTCGTCTCTCGCTACCGGCTTTTCGACAGGTCTTCCTGCAACAGTTTCGACGCTGTCAATGATATCAGGATCATTACCACCGGCCAAATAATTATTGATAACATCTGTCCATTCATCAGCAAATGAGCCCTGTTCGATCTTATCAAGATGGAGATCACCGTTCGGGTTTTCATCCTGCAGTTTACCTGCTTTACCGTCAAGCATCATGCGGCCGTCGCCGGGACAATTGAAATCAGCTCTTGATAACAGGGGTATTTTGCCGGGAGCTGTAGTGTATTTTCCGTTTCTTTCTTCGATCAGTTGGTCATCCCACCAGACAGCTTCATTAGTGTTGGCATCAAAATATCCTTTGATACTGTAGCGGCGGTAATTGGTAGCTGACTCGTAATAATAGGATGTTCCGGTAAGACTATCACCGCGCTGTATGATCTTTACCTCCGCTTTTTGGTGGTTGATCTTTCCTTTCCATACGCCGGTTATCATCTGGGAATTAATAGCGGTGCAAACAAACAGGATCATGCCTGTAAATAATGTCTTAACCAGGAGTTTATTTTTTTTCATATAAAGGGACAGGAATAATTATAAAACGGATCAGCGATTAAGATAGTATTAGAATCCTCAGATAATATTAAAAACATAAACCTACCAACCTGTGACTCAAAAGAATAGGTGCTATGCTAAAACAGTTAAAAAAGTTAGGGGTGTAATCTAAAAAATAGATAACTTTCAAGCTTTATTAAGTCCTTCTGGGACTACCGAAACAACCACGTACATAACTAACAAACTCTGCTTATGAGAAAAGTCTACATCTCAGTTCTCACTTTATTGTTATTACTTGTCGTTACTGGAGCAAATGCACAGGTGAATACTTATGTTTTCGCCCAGTCCAGCGGCACTTATACTCCGATTACAGCCGGTACTGTCGTTGTCACAGCGACTGCGGCAACGGGAGCCGGTTCACTTGATGATAATACCTACACGATGCCGGCAGGCACCATTCCCTTTACTTTTACCTTCAATGGCATTGGTTATACCGGGTTTAACATAAACACAAATGGATTTATCTCCTTTGGTGCAACCGTTCCGGCGGGGGCCTCGTATACGCCGATTTCCGCCACAACGACTTATGATGGCGCTATTGCTGCATGGGGCGGCGATATTAATTCCGTATGGACTCTTGCAGGAGTGACCGGTGATATCCGCTACCAGGTAGTTGGGAGCGCTCCTAACAGGGAAATGGTCATTCAATGGACGAATTTCAGACCCTCGTATACTACTTCCACCACAGCTGGATATGTTTTCGATTTTCAAATAAGACTGGCAGAGTCTTCTAATGCGATAAAAGTGGTTTATGGCGGTACATTGGCAAATATAATTGGAACCACAACCTTTTCGGGCACCCGCCAAATTGGTTTAAGAGGATTAACCAACGCAGACTATAACAACAGGCTTAATGCAACGACCACTGCTTTTACTGCTTCGACTGCAGGAACTGCTAATAGTTCAACCCAGGCCTGGAATACTGTAACTAACCCGCCGGGTATGCCTACTTCTGGCCTGACTTATATGTGGCTTCCTCCGCCTCCCTGCGTGCCAGGATCATTAGGTGGTGGAACAACTCAGTCGACGACGGCTTCTGCATGTCCAAGTTCCCCCTTCACCTTGTCAGTTACGGGAGCAAGTTTTGGTGCCGGGTTAACATATCAATGGGAATCATCAGCCACAGGTTTGCCTGGTTCTTTCGCACCTATTGCTGGTGCCACTGCTACGACCTACATAGTTGCTTCGCAAACATCAGCAACTTATTATCATCGTAAAATGACTTGTAGCGGTACTGATGCGTTCTCAACAGATTTATTGATTACACAAAATCCGCCCACCACTTGTTATTGTAATGCAGGGTTGACAACGTTCGTTAATGGAATAGATATTGTTACCAACGTTAAGGTAACGAATGCTGCAGGTGCAACATTAATACAGGCATCTACTTCAAACGGGACAACGAACTACCAGCAGTATAACAACACCCCGCTTGACCTAGCCCGCACTACTACAAACTCGCTGGCCATTACATTCGGTACAGATGGAACGCAATACAGTGCTGCATGGATAGACTATAACCAGGATGGAATTTTTTCAGCATCAGAGAATATAGCGCTTGCTGCGTCAGCTGCCGGCGGAAGCGCTACAGTTACCTATAACTTTGTAGTACCTATTGGAGCAACCCTTGGAAATACAAGATTGCGCGTTCGAGGCGGTTCAGATAATGCATATACTGCAGCAGGAGCTTGTACAAACACCAACTATGGAGAAACAGAAGACTATCTTGTCAATATTACAGCTGCTCCACCATGTATTGCACCTACAGGTGTCTCTATCGGAACAATCACTGCAAATAGTGCTGTGGTTACTTTCACCGCAGCAGGTACAACCTATCTCGAATACGGTCCCGCCGGGTTTATTCCGGGCTCGGGCGCCACTGCCGGCGCAGGTACACTTATCAATCCAGCTACGTCTCCACAGGCGATTGGAGGTCTTGCTGCGAATACGCTTTATGATGTATATGTACGAACTGCTTGTGTGGGGGGTATTTTCAGTACTAACACCGGGCCAATCACTTTCCAAACATTATGTAATGCTATTGCGAGCTTCCCTTACACCGAAACATATGAGACCTCAAGCCCGACAAGAGCGTGTTGGACACCTACCATTGTAAGTGGTAGTGTAAACTGGACCTATGGAGCAGGAGCCGGAAATGGTGGCAATGTAACTACCGCTCATGGTGGAACAGTGAATGCAAGACATTTCGGATTTGGAACTGGCAGCGTTGCCCGTCTCGTTTCCCCGGCATTAAATTTCTCTGGTATGCCTGCACAAGGTGCCCAGGTTACTTTCTGGTATGCAAATCAAAATTGGCTGGGCGATCAAAACCAGTTGAGAGTATATTATAAAACTACTGCAGCGGGCGCATGGACTCTTATACCAGGCGCTGTGTATACAACAGATGTGGGTGCCTGGACAGAAGTAGAACTGGTATTGCCATCTTCTGCCGGCCCGACCGACTATTATATCGCATTTGAAGGCACTGAATTATTTGGCTGGGGAGTAGCAGTCGACGATGTCACGATCGCAGCAGCGCCGTCCTGTCCTAAACCAACCGCTGTAACTGCTGTTGCTGTTTCACCAACCGATGCAATTGTAAGCTTTACATCTCCCGGTACTGCCTTTATTGTTGAATATGGAGCTCCGGGCTTTATTCCAGGTACAACCAATACTGCTGGCGGTGGTCAACTGGTATTCGGAGGTTCATCGCCGATAACTGTGCCAGGTCTTACACCAAACACCGCTTATGATTTTTATGTGAGACGAATTTGTGTACCCGGAGTTGATTTTAGCGCCAATGTAAAGGCGACGGCAACCACGCTGTGTAATGCAACCAACATTCCATATGTACAGAATTTTGAGTCTTCCGTAGTTCCTGCTCCTCCTACCTGTACAAGTGTTCAGGATTTGAATGGCAACAGCGGAAGCGTACCGAATAGCGGTGGCGGATCCTGGTATACATACGATGGGGGTACCAACGTCCAGACTTTTGTTTCGCCTACCAAGACGATCCGGTACCTGTATGATGCTGGCAATTCAACCCGCCCGGCTGATGATTGGTTTTACACGCAGGGATTGAACCTGACCGGCGGCACAAATTACCGGTTGAAATTCTTCATCAAGGCATCAGATGGTCCTACCTGGACAGAGAGG
The DNA here is from genome assembly GCA_005884665.1 of Bacteroidota bacterium. Taxonomy (GTDB): domain Bacteria; phylum Bacteroidota; class Bacteroidia; order Chitinophagales; family Chitinophagaceae; genus VBAT01. The sequence continues at coordinate 1,602 of VBAT01000020.1, read as the reverse complement.
CTGGAAGTTAAATACGGGACACTGGCTCATTCAAGTGCAATGACCAACCTGCTTTACACAAACAATAATATTGCCACGGCACTGGCCAGTCCATGGGATTCAGTCATTGTCGATTTTTCGCCGGCAACAAGCGGTGTATATTACGTAGGCTTTCACGCGATGTCGCTGGCTGACCAGGCATTCCTTTATCTGGATGATGTAAGTGTGAAGCTCGCTCCGTTGGTAGATGTTGGCGTAACGGCTGTAACATTGCCTACATTGAATTGCCCGACAAATAATGTGTTCCTGCAGGCAACTGTTACGAACTTCAATACAACCCCGCAGAACTTTGCCACCTACCCGGTCACAGTAACTGCTAATATTACAGGTGCAGCAACAGGCACGTTGACGGCAACGCTCAACACTGGAACATTGGCACCCGGAGCTTCGATGATTATTTATTTAAGTCCCTCGTTTAATTTCTCTACTGGCGGTATTTACAATATTAATGTTGCTACCAGTTCTCCTGTCGATCCTGAAACAGGTAATGACGCAATTACTACTTCTGTCACGGTAAATCCCACTCCGCCAACGCCGATAATAACTCCGGCTAACCCGGCGGTCTGTGCAGGCACGCCTGTACTGTTGAGTACACAGTTTACACCTTCACCACCACCGGTTGTACTACCAGCGGTTTCATCCGGCACCATCTCGGTACCTGTTCCCGATGGCACACCTGCCGGTACTTCACATACTTTGGTTGTAAATACCGTTCCTGCAGGAGCTGTAGTAACCGGTATAAGCGTAACGATCAATATGACGCATACATGGATTGGTGATATGATCATTAACTTGAAAGCCCCTAATGGAAATGTGCTTAACCTGATCAACCAGGAGGGTGGAAGCGGGGACAATCTCTCGGGCACCGTCATCACATCTGCTGCTGGTGCTGGGTCACTTGCCCTCGGTACTGCGCCGTTCACAGGAACTTTCGCACCAGATGCCAATGCAGCGAATCCGCCAACTGCATTCCCGCAAACACCGGCAACAGCTACCAACTTTAACCCGCTGATGTCACAGGGCAACGGTAGCTGGATACTGGCTTTACGCGATAATGCCGGATTAGATGTCGGAACCCTCACATCATGGAGTATAACGCTTACTTACCAAATATTAACACCGACAATTACCTGGACACCTGCAACAGGATTGTTTACCAATGCGGGAGCTACGACAGCTTATACTGGCGGTAATGCATACTCATTGTATGCAAACCCGGCAGGCACAACTACCTATACTGTTACTGCAACAACTGCAGCCGGATGTACTTCATCAGCCAGCACAACTGTGACAGTGAACCCATACCCTGTAATAGCAGTAGGAAGTATACCCGATACAGTTTGTATCAGCGATCCGATAATCGCGTTGACTGCAAGCCCTGTTGGTGGATCATGGAGCGGACCCGGAGTATCGGGGGCCAACTTTATCCCGCCATCAACGGCAGTAGGTACGTATACACTTACATACACCTATACAAGTCCTGCAGGATGTACAACAACAGCGACGAAGAAGATAGCGGTGAAGGATTGTCCTGAAAGAATGATCCTGCTCAGGGACAATGCG
>VBAT01000070.1 GCA_005884665.1 Bacteroidota bacterium | reverse complement strand
TTATATTTACGCCAACATTTGCATTGCACTTAAATATTACTCCTTCTTCTTCCATCAGTTTAATTCTTCTATCTACAACCCATTTTTCTAATTTGAAATCAGGAATACCATAACGCAATAAACCGCCGGGCCTGTCATCTCTTTCAAATACAGTTACCGTATGGCCAGCGTAGTTTAATTGTGCGGCTGCTGCTAATCCCGCAGGCCCACTACCAACCACTGCAACTTTCTTTCCGCTACGCTTATTTATTTTCTTTGGCTGAACGAAACCTTTATCGAATGCTATTTCTATAATATGTTTTTCTATTTCTTCTATTGTGATAGCAGGTTGATTGATACCAAGCACACAGGCTGTTTCACATGGCGCTGGACAAATTCTTCCGGTGAACTCAGGGAAATTATTTGTGGATGCAAGGATCTCGTAAGCTTCTTTCCACTCTTTCCTATACACTGCATCATTAAATTCAGGAATGACATTTCCTAAAGGACAACCATTATGACAAAACGGAACACCGCAGTTCATGCAACGACCACTTTGCTGATTAAGTTTCTCATCAGTATAGCGATTGATGAACTCTTTGTGATCATTCACCCTTTCTTCCACTTTTCTTTTAGTAGGAAGTTCTCTCGTAAATTCTAAAAATCCTGTTGGTTTGCCCATAGTTCCTATTTTTTTATCGGCCCCATCCTCCTTCTCCTTCCCCGAAAGGGAAGGAGCGGTGCCTTATATCTTTAATAAACTTTTTGTTCTACCACATCAGCTATCAATCTTTATTCTGCATTTTTCGGAAAGCTTTATAATAGTTTTACTTCACTAAAAGCGAGGGCTGTGTGTTGATGGCTTCCCCCTTCGGGGGAAGTCGGAAGGGGGCCTATTTCTCCGCTTTTACTTTCACCCCACTCGCTTTCTGTAACAACGCCTTCTTATAATCCTTCGGAAATACTTTTACGAAATACTTTAACTGGTTATTCAGATCTTCCAGTATAAATTTCGCTATCGTACTTCCGGTATATTCATAATGCTTTTGCAGCATGGTGAATAGTTCATTCTTATCATTTACATCACACGGATCAAGATCAACCATTTCTTTATTGCAATTGATACCAAACTTTCCTTTCACATCATATACATAGGCAATACCACCACTCATGCCTGCTGCGAAGTTTCTCCCGGTTTCACCCAACACAACCACACGACCACCGGTCATATACTCACAACCATGATCACCGACAGATTCAACAACCACCTGCGCACCTGAATTGCGAACGCAAAAACGTTCACCGGCTTTACCACGAATAAATGCTTCACCGCTGGTGGCGCCATAGAAAGCAACGTTGCCAATGATGATATTATCTTCCGGTATATAAGTCGCACCTTTCGGTGGATAGATTACCAGTCTTGCACCGCTCTAACCTTTACCACAATAATCATTTGCATCACCTTCCAGTTCGAGTGTTAATCCTTTTGTATTAAAGGCTGCAAAACTTTGTCCTGCTGTACCTGTGAATTTGAAATGGATCGTATCATCCGGTAACCCTTCACCGCCATGAATTTTTGTTATTTCGTTTGACAAAATAGTTCCGACTGTTCTGTTCGTATTCTTTATCAGGAATTCTTTTTTCACTTTTGTCCCAAGATCTATCGGGAAAACCTGTATCGCAGGCAATGCAGCTTCGAGCAATTTCCAATCAAGCACTTCTGTTAAAAGATGATCCTGTTCTTCTGCACAATACAATGGCATGTATGGTGATGAAGGTTCTTTATATAAAATAGGAGAGAGATCAAGCTTGCTGAACTTCCAGTGATTGATATTTTCTCTTACTCCTAAACAATCCACTTGTCCGATCATTTCATTCACGGTTTTAAAACCAAGCTCAGCCATTATCTCTCTTAATTCCTGCACCAGGAACTTGAAAAAGTTTACCACATGATCAGCATTACCATCAAATCTTTTTCTCAGTTCAGGATCTTGTGTAGCCACACCAACCGGGCAAGTATTCAAATGACATACACGCATCAGGATACAACCCTCTACAATTAATGCCGCAGTAGCAACTCCCCATTCTTCCGCACCCAGCAATGCTGCAACTGCAATATCCCTTCCTGTTTTTAGTTGTCCATCTGTTTGCACTACTACACGACTTCTTAATTTATTTTTTACCAGTGTCTGGTGTGTTTCTGCCAATCCTAATTCCCATGGTAAACCTGCATGACGAATTGATGAAACAGGTGATGCACCCGTACCGCCATCATGTCCACTTATTAAAACTACATCTGCCTTTGCTTTTGTAACACCTGCAGCAATTGTTCCCACACCTGCCTTACTTACCAGTTTCACATTTATTCTTGCTTTGCGATTTGCATTCTTAAGATCAAATATCAATTGCGCCAGGTCTTCAATAGAATAAATATCATGATGCGGTGGGGGAGAGATCAATCCAACACCCGGTGTACTATGTCTTGTTTTACCGATCCATTCATCCACTTTATGCCCGGGTAACTGTCCACCTTCACCGGGCTTGGCACCCTGCGCCATTTTTATTTGCAGTTCATCCGCTTCTGTCAAATACAAACTCGTCACACCAAATCTTGCACTGGCTACTTGTTTAATAGCACTGCGCATTGAATCACCATTTTCCAATGGAGTATATCTTCTTTCATCCTCACCACCTTCGCCGGTATTGCTTTTGCCACCGAGACGGTTCATTGCAATTGCTAACGTTGTATGTGCTTCCCATGAAATAGAACCAAAGCTCATAGCACCCGTAGCAAAACGTTTATAAATATTTTCTGCTGGCTCCACTTCTTCGATCGGAATAGAATTGCGATTGCGTTTGAATTCAAACAAACTTCTCAGCGTGGCTGCTTTCTCACTCTGATCATTAACAGCCTTTGAATATTTCTTGAATGTATTATAATCATTCATCCTTGTTGAATACTGCAACAGGTGAATAGTTGTAGGATTGAATAAATGATATTCACCTTTACGGTTCCATTGATATACTCCACCAAAAGGTAGGCGATCAACAGGAATATCTTTTTTACTGAACGCAAAGAAATGTTTTACCAATGCTTCTTTCGCCAGTTCTTCCAAACCGATACCCTGTATACGACTCACGGCGCCGGTAAAATATTTATCAACCACTTCCTGGTTCAATCCCAGTATCTCCATGATCTGTGCACCCTGGTATGATTGCAGAGTAGAGATACCCATCTTAGAAAATACTTTCAGCAAACCATCATTCACTGCTTTTACATAATTCTTGCGCAGCTCATCCCAGCTCAGTTCTGTTTGCAATGAACCATTTGCTTTCATGTTGCGGATAGATGCCAGGGCGAGATATGGATTGATAGCCGTTGCACCGAATGCAAGCAAGCAGGCAAAGTGATGCACTTCCCACACATCACCGGTTTCCACCACAATACCAACCTGTCCACGCAAACCTTTTTTAATTAAGTGATGATGCACGGCAGCTGTTGCCAGCAGCGAAGGAATATTTGCATGTTCACTGTCCAGTGCACGGTCGCAAAGGATCAGCACTTCAAAACCATCATGCACCGCATCTTCAGCATAGCGGCACAAACGATCCAGTCCATTCTTCAATGAATCAGGATGACCATCAGCACGGAAATAAGTTTGTAATGTTTTGGCCTGGAAAATTCCTGTATCGATACTTCTTATCTTTTCCAGTTCCTTACTATTCAGCACAGGATGTTTCAATGCTACGGTATGGCAATGCATCGGGTCCTCATCCAATAAATTTCCA
>VBAT01000041.1 GCA_005884665.1 Bacteroidota bacterium | reverse complement strand
TTAATCCTCTCGGATGGACTGGTGAAAAGAAAACGGACGAACAGATCAACACACTTCTTCACAACTATAATATCAAATTCAACGAAGAGCTTGGTCGTTATAAGAGAGAGAAGTTTAATATCTCGATCGGTGATGAATTACCAGCAGGTGTATTGAAACTTGCAAAAGTTTATCTCGCTGTAAAACGTAAGTTGAAAGTGGGAGATAAGATGGCTGGTCGTCACGGTAACAAAGGTATTGTTGCAAAGATCGTTCGTGCGGAAGACATGCCTTTCCTTGAAGATGGAACACCGGTTGATATTGTATTGAATCCATTAGGTGTACCAAGCCGTATGAACCTTGGCCAGATCTATGAAACTGTTCTTGGCTGGGCAGGCGAAAAGCTCGGGATGAAATTTGCAACGCCAATCTTTGACGGAGCAACTACTGACGAGATCGGTAAATATTGCGACGACGCCGGTCTTCCAAAATTTGGTCATACTTACTTGTATGATGGTGAAACGGGAGATCGTTTCCACCAGAAAGCAACAGTTGGTATTATCTATGTGATCAAACTTCACCATATGGTTGATGATAAGATGCATGCCCGTTCTATCGGACCATACAGTCTTATTACACAACAGCCGCTTGGTGGTAAAGCACAGTTCGGTGGTCAGCGTTTTGGTGAGATGGAAGTATGGGCACTCGAGGCTTATGGTGCATCAAACATCTTACAGGAATTGCTCACATTGAAATCTGATGATATCATTGGTCGTGCAAAAACATACGAATCAATCGTAAAAGGTGATAACGTTCCAAAAGCTGGTGTGCCTGAATCATTCAATGTATTGGTTCATGAGCTCCGTGGCTTAGGTCTCGATCTCAAATTCGAATAGTGAGTGATGAGTTGTGAATGGTGAGTAGAGAACCAAACGTAAAAGAGTGCGACGCAACAAAAGATGAACAGAGTTGATGTCGCTGGTAACAAAACAAAAAACAGTAACAAGAAATTAGAATATGGCAATGAAAAGAGACAATCGTCCCAGACCGACCTTCTCAAAAATTACGATCGGGCTTGCTTCGCCTGACAATATTCTTGAAAAAAGTTTTGGTGAGGTGTTAAAGCCTGAAACCATTAACTATCGTACATACAAACCAGAACGTGATGGTTTGTTTTGCGAGAGAATATTTGGACCAGTAAAGGATTACGAATGTGCTTGCGGAAAGTATAAGCGTATCCGTTACAAAGGCATCGTTTGTGATCGTTGCGGTGTTGAAGTAACCGAGAAAAAAGTTCGTCGTGAACGTATGGGACACATTAAACTGGTGGTGCCTGTTGTTCATATTTGGTATTTTAAATCTTTGCCAAATAAAATCGGTTACCTGCTTGGTGTAAGCTCTAAGAAATTAGAGAGCATCGTTTACTACGAGAGATTCGTGGTTATACAGGCGGGTATTCGTGCTGAAAAAGGTCTTAATTATGGTGATCTGATCACTGAAGAAGAATACCTGGATATTCTTGAGGCATTACCAAAAGAAAATCAGTATCTGGCAGATGATGATCCCAATAAATTTATTGCGAAGATGGGAGCTGAAGCAGTTCACGATATGTTGCAACGTATCGACCTGGATCAGTTATCATTTGATCTTCGTAATGCAGCCGCAACTGAAACTTCACAACAACGTAAGGCAGATGCATTAAAGCGTTTGAGCGTTGTAGAAGCTTTCCGCGATGCTAATACAAGAATTGTAAATCGTCCTGAGTGGATGGTAATGCAATACATCCCGGTTATTCCACCTGAACTTCGTCCGCTTGTTCCATTGGATGGCGGTCGTTTCGCATCTTCTGACCTTAATGATTTATATCGCCGTGTTATTATTCGTAATAACCGTTTGAAAAGATTATTAGAGATCAAAGCTCCTGAAGTTATCCTTCGTAATGAAAAAAGGATGTTGCAGGAAGCGATTGACTCATTGTTTGATAACTCAAGAAAATCAAATGCAGTGAAGGCTGAAGGTGGCCGTGCATTGAAATCATTGAGTGATGTGTTGAAAGGTAAGCAAGGACGTTTCCGTCAGAACTTGTTGGGTAAACGTGTTGACTATTCAGGTCGTTCTGTAATTGTGGTTGGTCCTGAGTTGAAATTGCATGAGTGCGGTTTACCAAAAGATATGGCTGCTGAATTGTTCAAGCCATTTATCATTCGCAAGTTGATCGAAAGAGGTATTGTAAAAACAGTAAAGAGTGCAAGAAAATTAGTTGATAAAAAAGAAGCAGTTGTTTGGGATATCCTTGAAAATATTTTGAGAGGTCACCCGATAATGCTTAACCGTGCCCCAACACTTCACCGTTTGTCGATCCAGGCTTTCCAGCCAAAATTGATCGAAGGTAAAGCGATACAGCTTCACCCATTAGTGTGTACGGCGTTCAACGCTGACTTTGATGGTGACCAGATGGCTGTTCACGTTCCGCTTAGTCATGCTGCAGTTTTGGAAGCACAATTGTTGATGCTTGCATCACATAACATCCTGAACCCGCAGAATGGTACGCCTATCACACTTCCTTCACAGGACATGGTGTTGGGTCTGTATTATCTTACTAAAGGAAAGAAGACGCTGGCAACTGAAAAAGTTCGTGGTGAAGGCATGAAGTTTTACAATTCGAGTGAGGTAGTGATCGCTTATAACGAGAAGATCGTTGACATGCATGCATGGATAAAAGTAAAAGTTCCGGTGAGAGAGAATGGTGAGATCGTAACTAAAATGGTGGAGACTACTGTTGGTCGTGTAATATTTAACCAGCATGTACCGGTGGAAGTTGGTTATGTAAATGCATTGTTGACAAAAAAGAATCTTCG
>VBAT01000040.1 GCA_005884665.1 Bacteroidota bacterium | reverse complement strand
ACAGCAAGCCCTGTATTGTAAAAGCCTGAAGTAGCAACCTGGATCTGGTTAACAAAAAGATCTTTCGTCAGGCTCTTGTAAAAATCAGCCGTAAGTCTTACCCTGTTTTTCAGGAAGCCCAGATCAATACCGATGTTCGCCTTTGATACAGTTTCCATTCTTAGGTTAGGATTAGACAGCCCCGGAGCAATACCTGTGATAGACGAACCGGCGTAGCTGGTTGTACTGAACGCAGGTTCTTGTGCACCGAGATAAGAAGGGATGCTGTAAAAA
>VBAT01000039.1 GCA_005884665.1 Bacteroidota bacterium | reverse complement strand
CTGATTTAGCGGTGCTTCCGTTTTGTGCAATGGTTGCAGCACCACCGGTAGTAAGCGTACCTGCGCCCTGGCCGGTCTGCATCAATCTGGGATCAAGATTGTAGAGCGTAAAGCCATAACCCCTGCTCCACTGTCTTACTGCTTCGAAAAATGCTCCCACTTCTACAAAATGCCTGGCGGCAAAGCGCTGGCTGAAAATAGCGGCACTTGTGTTTATTAATTGCATCCTGTTTGATTCTGATTCATTCAGGTAGCCTGACTGGTAGCTCTGCAAAGAACCAACATAAGAGTTGGGATTAATGGAACCTTCTCCATAGCTGATCGATCCGTCAACACCAGTAGTGTTTTTAAGTGTAAGTGAAGGGAGAAGTTTAAAAGCCAGGGTAAGACCAGAGTTAACCTTTATTTGTTTGTCAATCCATGTAGAGTTGTCTGACCTTTCAATCAGGTTGCCAATAGCCTTCGGTACCGTTGAAGTAGAAGCGCCAAAGATCACGCTTCCGTCTGCACGGTAAGGATTTTCATAAGGCTTCGCTCTCCATACCATGGCAAAAGGATTGGCTGTACCGTTGCCTGCGTAGAAAGCGCCTTCATTGTAATCGGTGACTCCATAGCCAACACCGCTACTGAATTGCAGGCTCAGTTTACCGACAGTATTATCAATATTGAAACGGGCAGTATATCTTTTCAGTTGTGATTTACGGTCTGTTCCTTCCTGGTTGAAATAGTTTAACGAGAAATAATATCTCGTCTGCGCATTACCACCACTCATATTCATTTCATGAGTTTGAGTGATACCTGTTTTGAAAAGGACATCATAGTAGTCAGTATTGATGCTGCCCAGGCTATCTAACAGGAAAGCATATCGTGCCTTTGAAGGCGCATAGGGAGTACCTGCCGGTGATGTAGCAGGCAAGCCTGCATTGGCCGGGTTATTGGCTGAATAACTCCAACCCGGAGCTACAAGACCGGGAGCAAATCCGCCTACGAACTCTTCATATTTCAGCATCTGTGCTGAATTCATCTGGTTGAATTGTGAAGGTTGGGGACGTTGAGTAAAACCCACCTGGGAGCGGAACTGGAAATTTGTAACGCCAGCTTTACCTCTCTTAGTGGTTATGACGATCACACCAAGACTTCCACGTGAACCATACAAGGCCGCAGCACCTGCATCTTTAAGAACGGTGATCGATTCGAAATCATTTGGGTTGAGTGTAGCAAGATCATTGGGGTTGAGCGGCACGCCGTCTACAACATATAAAGGTTGAGTACCGGATGCGGCTATCGAGGAAATACCCCTGATATGGACGTTGGCACTGGCGCCAGGCTGTCCATTACCTGAGTTAGCAGTAAGACCAGCAACGCGGCCCTGCAGCATTTGGTCAAGTGCGGGCACTGGAACTGCATCCACGACTTTATTACCTAACACAGTTGCTGCTCCGGAAAACTCTCTTTTCTTTTCGCGGGTATAACCCGTGACCACAACCTCGGATATTACTTTATCCAAAGTTCTTAAGATGGCATTGACCACGCTTTTTGAACCGATCGCGACTTCTTCCGGCGACATATCGACCGCAGTAAAGACCAGTTCCCTGGCAGTGGACGGGACTGAGATGGAATAGGTTCCATCCTGTTTAGTAGTAGTGCCGGTGTTGGTATTCTTTACCACGACTGATGCATTAGGGATTGGCATCCCTCTATCATCAGTCACCCTGCCGGTAACTGTTTTTTGCGCAAACGACTGACCTGCGAATAGCAGGATAGCTGTGAGTGCGAGTAGCAATTTTCTCATTTGCATTTGGTTTTTTGGTGTATTAAAAAAAGTGAATCTTATCTCAAGGGTTGGGGTACGTCACAGGCTGGGACACGAGGCTGAATCGGTTTTCACGAGATATAGGGAACGGCGCACACTGCCCCGGGGCATTAATTTTTACAGTTCAATCGTTAAAATGAAATGCTGGGTTGGCGCAGCTAAAAATAATCGGAACCTTAATTTTTTCGGCTAAAACCTGATAAACATTGAGCTAAACCATATTAATGACAACTGAGCCAGTTTCGCTGCTGCACGAATTTAATGAAAACAACGTCTCAGAAAAAAATAAAGCCCCTGTAAAGAAAGAAAAAACCGCTCCCAAGGAAGCGGTTTTTTGATATCGAACGGAATGATCTTAATATCCCGGGTTTTGTACAATAATCGGGTTCTGAGTGACCTCATCCGTGGGAATTGGCCATAAGAAACGGAAATCTGCATAGGGAATGGCTGCCTGGCCCGGTGTGTACGCTGTGCCGCATGCATAGATTGCTAAACCAGCTGCACCGTTTACGGCTTTGGCGGGGATACCGCCGGTTGTATAATTGGCGTCGTTGGCTAATCTTGAAATATCGCCCCAGCGTTTGCCTTCAAACAGGAATTCTATTCTTCTTTCCCACAAAATCGCTTTTACCAAGGCAACTTTGTCAGCGAAGCTGGCAGCGGTGTATTGTTGGGTAGCCGGGTCGGCAAGAGCCCTGTTTCTTACGGCATTTAATAAATCAATTGCCCTCTGGGAAACGCCTGACGCATTTCTTGCTTCTGCTTCTGCGAGAGTCAAAAGGATTTCTGCATACCTGATTTGAGGCGCATAATCTCCCCGCGTTACATAGTCATGATATTTGGTGGTAAAATAGCTTTGAGAGGCATTAGCATTTCCACCTGAAACGTACAATAATGTGCGTCTTTTATCATCACATTTCCAGTTAGTGTTGTTCCAGATGATCGGAGATACAGCTACCAGGCCTCTGCCTAGAAGAGTGGCTGAGCCAAATTGTCCGGGGAGCGAGCCGTTAACGCTTGGGGCATCGAGAGGATCGTTTTTAATAGAAAAAACATTTTCCTTGGAAATGTTCACTCCGAAAGACGCACTAAATGCTCCATCTGGCGTCGGCGTCAATGTCCAGCCACCAATTGGACTAACGAATGGGCCTGCAGCAGGAACTAGTTTATTGCCTTCAGCGATCACACCATTCCAATCACCCATGTGCATTTTTACTCTCATCTTTAAAGCGATCGCTGCAGCTTTTGTTGCTCTATATGTAGACACGCCGGTGCCGGTTTGCAAAGCAGGAAGATTGGCCTCGGCAAAATCAAGATCAGCGAGGATCTTTTGATAGTCCTGAGCTACCGTGCCCCGGGGTATGGAGCGCAGTTGATCAACGGGTCCAGTGCCGTTCACTGCAAAATCCCTGTAAGGGACTCCTGGCTTATCGCCGTTGCCATCCAGGTAAGGACGGCACCAATGTATCACCAATTCGTGGTGACCCATTGCGCGCAGGAAGCGACATTCAGCTTCATATTGGGTAGCTACTGCAGCAGTTAATATACCACTTGTGCCTGCTCCCTTAAACCCATCAATCGAAATATTTATTTTATTGATCATGCCGTAGGTATTATCCCACAGTGCGACGCAATTAGCGCTCGTACCATTGTAAGTTGCCTGGTAAGTGATCTGATAAAATGCGGCGATATTTATGACATCCTCACCGCGGCAATCACCCTGTTCAATGTTTGCTGAGCCGAACGGGTAGCCCCTTCTCTCTGTACCACCGGCATAAGGACCGCTTTGTGCGGCATCATAAACGCCATTCAATGCAAGTAAACATCTGTCAGCCGTTTCAAAAGCTGTTGCATCAGTGATAGCTGTGTACGATGA